>NZ_CM183446.1:1172500-1485000 GCF_059511785.1 Agrobacterium sp. LEGMi-208b | reverse complement strand
TTATCGCAAGGGCCGTCACATGGTCACCATGGCCATTGATGACAGCAAGCGTTTCATCAAGGCCAGCGAACCGCCGAAGCTCGATGCCGTGGCGACCGCCTTCGACAGCACCCCGGCCCCTGCCGCCGGTCGCGATCTGCCAAGCGTTTATGACGGGGTCTACCGTGCGGCTTTGGCCTATGGCATGAACCAGAGCATGGTTTCCCAGCTCATCAAGCTTCTGGCCAGCAGCGTCGATTTTCAGGCGCAGCTCAAACCGGCAGATACGCTGGAAGCCTTTTTCTCCGTGGAAGACGCGGATGGCAAGGCGACGGACAAGTCGGAACTGCTCTACGTCAATGCCAAATTCGGCGACAACGAGACGCGTTTTTACCGCTTCCAGAACCCGGACGACAACAGCATCGATTATTTCGACGAGAATGGCAAAAGTATCCGGCAGTTCCTGTTGCGCAACCCCGTTCCGAACGGTCGCATGACCTCAGGTTTCGGCATGCGCCGCCATCCGGTGTTGAAGTTCAGCCGAATGCATACCGGCACCGACTGGGCCGCCGCCCGCGGCACGCCGATCATCGCGACGGGCAACGGCACTGTCGAAAAGGCCGGATGGGCCTCCGGTTACGGCAACCAGACGCTGATCCGCCATGCCAACGGCTATGTCTCCTCCTATAACCACCAGAGCGCCATCGCCAAGGGCGTCACCGAAGGTTCCAAGGTAAGGCAGGGTCAGGTCATCGGTTATGTGGGATCGACAGGTCTTTCAACCGGCGCGCATCTGCATTACGAGCTGATCGTCAACGGCACCAAGGTGGATGCGATGAAGGTACGCCTGCCGGGCGGAAAGTCGCTTTCCGGCGAGGCGCTGGCGCGTTTCTCCGATGAGAGAAAACGCATCGACAATCTGCTGAATATCGACGAAAAGCCCAATCAGGTGGCGAGCCGCTGATCTGCGGGAAGACCCGAACGACAATCCCCGCCATGTGAAAAGGGCTCCGTTTCCGGAGCCCTTTCATTTTATGCTGCATCGGCCGTTTCAGCTTCGGCCTCGCCCTTGGCGGGCTTGACCTTGAAGAGCAACCGGTCGGTGCCCGAGGTTACCTTGACCCGCGATCCATCGGGGATTTCACCGCCGAGAATCATTTCGGCGAGCCGGTCCTGAACCGATTTCTGGATCACCCGCTTCAGCGGACGCGCGCCGTAAGCCGGATCGTAACCCTTGTTGGCAAGCCAGTTGCGGGCATCCTCATCCAGCTCCAGCGTGATCTTGCGATCGGCCAGAAGCGAGACGAGGCGCTTCAGCTGGATCTCGACGATGGCCCCCATTTCGTCCCGCCGCAGGCGGTGGAACAGGATGATATCGTCGATACGGTTGAGGAATTCCGGCCGGAAATGCGACCGGACCCGTTCCATCACCAGATCACGAACCGAATCCACATCATCATTGTCGCCCATCTGCGTCATGAATTCCGAACCGAGGTTCGAGGTCATGATGATGATGGTGTTCTTGAAATCGACGGTGCGGCCCTGGCCATCCGTGAGGCGGCCATCATCCAGCACCTGCAGCAGGACGTTGAACACATCCGGATGCGCCTTTTCGATCTCGTCGAACAGCACGACCTGATAGGGCCGGCGGCGAACCGCTTCCGTAAGCGCACCGCCCTCCTCGTAGCCGACATAGCCGGGAGGCGCGCCGATCAGCCGGGCAACGGAGTGTTTCTCCATATATTCCGACATGTCGAGCCGAACCATCGCGGTTTCGTCGTCGAACAGGAAGCGGGCGAGCGACTTGGTCAGCTCGGTCTTGCCCACGCCCGTCGGGCCAAGGAAGATGAACGAGCCGATCGGGCGGTTCGGATCCTGCAGGCCGGCGCGCGAGCGGCGAACCGCCTTCGACACGGCCTGAACGGCCTCACCCTGCCCGACAACGGACTTGGCAAGCTCGTCTTCCATGCGCAGCAGCTTTTCCCGCTGGCCTTCCAGCATCTTGTCGACCGGAATACCCGTCCAGCGCGATACGACATGGGCGATATTATCCGCCGTCACCACTTCCTGCACCATCGAGCCGGCACCGCTGCTGTCACGGGCTTCCGCCGCAGCCAGTTCCTTTTCGAGGCCGGGAATGATGCCATAGGTCAGCTCGCCGGCGCGCTGGAACTGACCATTGCGCTGGGCAATCGCCAGTTCGTTACGGGCTTCGTCCAGCCGCTTCTTCAGGTCGGCGGCATGGCCGAGCTTCTGCTTTTCCGCCTGCCAGCGGGCCGTCAGCGCATCTGCCTTTTCTTCGGTGTCGGCCAGTTCGTCCTCGAGCTTCTTGAGGCGGTCGACGGAAGACTGGTCCGTTTCCTGCTTCAGGGCTTCGCGCTCGATCTTCAGCTGAATGATGCGGCGATCCAGTTCGTCCAGTTCTTCCGGCTTGGAATCCACCTGCATGCGAAGACGCGAAGCGGCCTCGTCCATCAGGTCGATTGCCTTGTCCGGCAGGAAGCGGTCGGTGATGTAGCGGTTGGAAAGCGTCGCAGCCGCAACCAGGGCCGAATCCGAGATGCGGACCTTGTGGTGCTGTTCGTATTTTTCCTTCAGGCCGCGCAGGATCGAGATGGTATCCTCGACGGTCGGTTCATCCACCAGCACGGGCTGGAAACGGCGGGCAAGGGCCGGATCCTTCTCCACATGCTTGCGATATTCATCGAGCGTGGTGGCGCCAACGCAGTGCAGCTCACCGCGGGCAAGCGCGGGCTTGAGCAGATTGGACGCATCCATTGCGCCATCGGCCTTGCCGGCACCGACCAGCGTGTGCATTTCGTCGATGAACAGGATGATGCCGCCATTTTCGGCCTGCACTTCATTAAGCACGGCCTTCAGGCGCTCTTCGAACTCACCGCGATATTTCGCGCCGGCGATCAGCGCGCCCATGTCGAGCGCCATCAGCTTCTTGTCCTTCAGGCTTTCAGGCACATCGCCATTGACGATGCGCAGCGCAAGCCCTTCGGCAATCGCCGTTTTACCGACGCCGGGTTCACCGATCAGCACGGGATTGTTCTTGGTGCGGCGCGACAGGACCTGAATGGTGCGGCGGATTTCGTCGTCACGGCCGATGACAGGGTCAAGCTTGCCTTCACGGGCCTCTTCCGTCAGATCGCGCGCAAACTTCTTCAGCGCGTCAAAACCCTGTTCGGCATTGGCGCTGTCAGCCGTGCGGCCCTTGCGGATATCGTTGATGACCTGGTTGAGCGCCTGCGCCGTTGCACCCGCCTTCTTCAGGGAAGCCGAGGTGGTGGCGGAACTTTCAATCGCAAGCGCCTGCAGAAGACGCTCGACGGTGACGAAACTGTCGCCAGCCTTCTTGGCAAGGTCTTCAGCGGTGGAAAAAACCTTGGCGAGCGGCGCCGTCAGCGAAAGGCCGCCATTGCCGCCGGAAACCTTGGGCAATTTTGCAAGGGCTGCGTCATTGGCGAGACGCGCTTCCTTGGCGTCGCCGCCGGCACGCTCGATGAGCGACGCGGCCATGCCCTGTTCGTCATCGAGCAGAACTTTCAGAACATGTTCGGGCGAAAACTGCTGATGGTTTTCGGCAAGCGCAAAGGTTTGCGCCGATTGCAGAAAACCGCGAACGCGTTCGGAGTATTTTTCAATATTCATAGTCGAACCTCCATAGACCGGCCCGCCCGCTTTCGGCACGGATCCGGGTGTTAGGGTTGAGGCTCCCTCAAAGGCAAGCCCCGCTACGACAGCCGTGTTTTAAGGATTTCACGATCGCCGCCTCTTGATGGCCGGTTGCCGGCGAATGCGGCTTCCGTCCTTCCTGCACGAATATGGGAGGCATTTTCATGGGTTTAAAGGGGCGGAATTCCGCTGTTCGGGAAATTTTCGCCTGACATGACAGGCATCAATTCCGCCCTTCGATCACGCCCGGGACGCCCGGTCTGTTTCACATCCATCGCCGAAAAACAAAAAACTCCGGCGAACCGGAGTTTTTCAATAGCGGGGCTGATTTGCAGACGCTGCTTATTCAGCCGCATTCTCAAGCGTGGCAGCTGGGGCCTCTTCACCGGCTGGCGCATCTTCGCCTTCGGCACCTTCCGCGGCGGCGGTGCGGCGCGGACGGCGCTGGCGCGGACCGGTTGCCCGGCGCGCCTTGGGTGCGCGTTCGGCCGGAGCTTCCGCCTGCTGCTGCTCTTCCTCGACGGCCACTTCCATCGGCGTGCCTTCGATGACGGGCTGCGGCGCCTGGCTGGCGTCATAGGCCGGCGGCTGCTGTTCGGCGGCCACCTGCGGCTGGCGCGGCTGGCGTTCCTGCCGCTCGCGGCGGTCGGGACGCTCACGGCGTTCCTGGCGCTGCTCGTTCCGCTCAGTGCGTTCCTGGCGTTCCGGCTGCTGCGCGCGCTCGACCTGTTCGGCCTGCTGCTGCGGTGCAACGACGTTATCGTCGCCGTCATTCATATCCATTTCGTCGCCATCGGCGGCATTGTACTCGCCACGGTCGTCGCGCTGGAAACGTTCCTGCATCTGGGCCTGGGCCGAAGCGATGATGCGGTTATAATGTTCAGCGTGCTGCAGGTAGTTCTCAGCGATCACGCGGTCGCCGGAACTCTGCGCGTCGCGCGCCAGAGCCGCGTATTTTTCCGCTATATGCTGGGCTGTGCCACGGATTTTAACATCGGGGCCGGAACTGTCATAAGTTCTGGTGAGCGGATTGCCGCCCTTGCGGTTGAAGTTGTTATTGTTACCGCCACCATTGTTATTGTTGTTGTTTCCACGCCCCCGGCCGCGCTTGTTTTGCTGTCCTGGCCTCATCAATTGCTCACCTGAATTCTGTTTTGCTGACAATCTGGTTGTTTTCATGCAATTCCGGGCGGAAAACCGCTGGAAATTTTTCCTGAAATTGCTCCATCACGCGTCTTGCCGAAGATAACCCCAGGGCAAGACCTCGCGTATGACGACCGGCTGCGCAAATGCTGCACCGAGCCGCCTGCGAACAAAGTTTACTGATTCACATGCCGGAAACGCCCAGCCTTTCAGGGCTCTCAAAAGAACCCGCTTCGGGACTGACCCATACCCTGACGAATCTCAGTTCGTCCTCAGCCACCCGGCATGTGGCCGCAAACTATCCCGCTTCCCGCGGAAATCCAAGCCTTTTCTTTTGCTGTGCAAAATATCCTTGCAAAAAATCCGCAGACATATCGCGAACAACTATCTCCGGAAGGTCAAAACTCTGTCGTTACCGCCATAATCCTTCGCGGCATCCAGAAGAGAGAAGCCGTGGGAAGCAAATATAGCGGAAACATCAAGCCTTTGATCGAAACCGATCTCCACACCGACAATCCCGTTTTCCACAAGAAAGCGGCCTGCGTCGGCAGCGATGAGGCGGTACGGTGCAAGGCCGTCCTGACCTCCGTCCAGCGCGGCCATCGGATCGTGGTTACGAACCTCTTGGTCGAGCGTTGCGACGATATCAGTCCTTATATAGGGCGGATTCGACACAATTATGTCAAAGCGGCCAGAGATTTTTTCGAACCAGTCACTGCGAATGGTTTCGAAGCGTGAATCGAGACCATTTCGAGCGGCATTTCTGGCCGCCGTTTCCAGTGCGTCCGCGGAAATATCACTGCCGATGCCGGATGCCTGCGCACATTCCTTTAGAAGCGCCAGACAGATCGCACCCGTTCCCGTGCCCAAATCCAGAATGCGGGCGCTACCCTTTCGGGAAACCGTCTCTTTTAACGCCGGCAACAGCGTATCGACGAGAACTTCCGTGTCCGGCCGGGGTTCGAGCGTCTCCTTCGACAAAAGAAGATCGAGACCATGAAACTCCCGGTGACCGAGAATGCGATGAACGGGTTCACCGCTGGCGCGACGTTCGATCATGGCGACAATACGAGCGTTTTCTTCCGAGGTGACCGGCCGCTCGGACTTCATCACGAAATCGGTCAATGAAAAATCGACGACTTCCGCAATCAGCAGCCGCGCATCGAGAAGCGGATCATCGATCCCGGCTGCCTGCAGCCTTTTGCGGGCGGCGGCAAGCACGCTCGCGACACTTGCTTCGGCCGCCGCGCTCAAAGCTGCTCGCCGAGCTGCGCCAGCTGGCCGGCCTGATAATCGGCGATCAGCGCATCCACAAGCTCGTCGATCTCGCCTTCGATCATGCGATCCAGCTTGTAAAGCGTGAGATTGATGCGGTGATCGGTGACGCGGCCCTGCGGAAAATTATAGGTGCGGATACGCTCGGAACGATCGCCGGAACCGACCTGGCTCTTGCGGTCGGCCGAGCGTTCGCTCTCCACCTTCTGCCGCTCGATGTCATAAAGACGCGAACGCAGGACCTGCATGGCCTTGGCGCGGTTCTGATGCTGCGATTTTTCCGAACTGGTGACGATCAGGCCCGTCGGAAGATGGGTGATGCGAACGGCGGAGTCGGTGGTGTTGACGTGCTGGCCACCGGCACCCGAGGCGCGCATCGTATCGATGCGGATGTCTTCCGGGCGGATTTCGACGTCGATATCTTCCGCTTCCGGAAGCACTGCGACGGTGGCGGCTGACGTGTGGATGCGACCGCTCGCTTCCGTCTCCGGCACGCGCTGCACCCGGTGAACGCCGGATTCGAATTTCAGCTTGGAGAACACCCCTCGCCCGGTGATCGTGGCGATGATTTCCTTGTAACCGCCCGCTTCGCCTTCGCTGGCGGAAAGCACTTCCACCTTCCAGCCCTTGGTCGAAGCGAAACGCTCATACATGCGGAACAGATCGCCGGCGAACAGCGCCGCCTCGGAACCGCCGGTGCCGGCGCGGATTTCAAGGATCGCGCTTTTTTCATCCGCCGCATCCTTGGGAAGCAAGAGGACCTGCATGTCCTTCTCAAGCTCTTCGATACGGCTCTCGATGTCCGGCAGCTCCATTTCCGCCAGATCGCGCATGTCCTTGTCGGTGGTTTTATCGGCAAGCAGCGCTTCCAGATCGGCGGCCTCGGAAACCGCCTTTTCGTAGTCGCGGATCTTCTTCACCACGGGCTCGAGTTCGGAATATTCCGAAGCGAGCTTCACATAGACATCCGCTGCCGGGCCGGCCGACATGCGCGCTTCGATCTCGCCGAAACGTCTTTCCAACTCGCGCATTTTTTCGACGGGAAGCTTCGCCACCAGTCACTCCAATAATGAAACAGGTCTTTAGCTTTAACGCATTTCCGGGCGGAAAACCGGGGTCCACTTTTCCTGGAAATGCTCTAAATGGGAATGGAATGCGTCGCGGCAAAGCGTAACAACACCTCGCGCGCGCTTTCCAGCGAATTGTGATCGTCCAGCGCCGCGTTCAGCTCTTCGGCAAGCTTGGTGGCATCGAGCCCGAGCAGCATCGCCTTGACCGGACCGATTGCCGTCGGCGACATGGAAACAGAACGGAAGCCGAGACCAATCAAAGCCATGGCCGAAAGCGGCTTGCTCGCCATTTCGCCGCACAGCGTGACGGAAGTATGGTGCCTTTCGCCGGCGCGCACGATATCGCGCAGAATGCGCAGGAACGGCTTGCCGAGATTATCGAAACGATCCGACACCCGTGCATTGCCGCGATCGACCGCCATCGAGAACTGGAACAGGTCGTTCGAGCCGACGGAGACGAAATCCACCTCCTGCATCAGCTCATCGAGCTGCCACATCAAGGATGGCACTTCCAGCATCGCGCCGAACTGCAGCTTTTTCGGCAGCGCATGGCTGAACTTCGAAAGATGCTGCACTTCTTTCTGCAACAGGTCGCGTGCGGCGCGGATTTCGGACACTTCCGTCACCATCGGCAACATCATGCGCAGTTCAGCACCGGAGGCGGCGCGCAAAAGCGCGCGCATCTGCGTGCGCATCAGGCCCGGCCGGTCGAGCGACAGGCGGATCGCCCGCCAACCCAGCGCCGGGTTTTCCTCTTCCTGGCCGCGCATATAAGAAACGACCTTGTCGCCGCCGATATCCAGCGTGCGGAAGGTAACGGTCTTGCCCTTGGCCTGGCGCAGAACGGAGCGGTAGAAAGCCTCCTGCTCCTCGCCCTTCGGCATGTTGGAGGCGATCATGAATTGCAGCTCGGTGCGGAACAGGCCGATACCATCGGCGCCGGATTCCTCCAGCTGCGGCAGGTCGACCAGCAGGCCGGCATTCATCTTCAGATTGACCTTCTGGCCATCCTTGGTAATCGGCTCGACATTGCGCAGCGCGCGGAACTGCTCCTGCCGCCGGGCACGCAGCCGCACCTTTTCTTCATAAGCGCGTTGCAGATCCGACATCGGCCGCAGATGCACCTGACCGTCATCGCCATCGATGATGATGGGGTCGTTGTTTTCCGCCAGCGCGACGATGCCGGCCGCCTGGCCAATAATCGGAATGCCCATGGCACGCGCCACGATGACGACATGGCTCGTCACCGCGCCGTCTTCGAGCACCAGACCTCGCAGTTTTTCACGCGGGTAATCAAGCAGTTCGGCAGCACCCATGGCGCGGGCAAGCACGATGGCGTCGAGCGGAAAATCCTGCTCCGGGCCACGACCGCCAAAACCGATCAGCTGGCGCAGCAGCCGGTTGGCGAGATCGTCGAAATCATGCATGCGTTCGCGCAGATAAGGATCGGTCAGGCGCATCATGCGCGCCTTGGTGTCGCTCTGCACCTTCTCGACCGCCGCTTCCGCCGTCAGGCCGTTGCGGATCGCCTCTTCCATGCGCCGCACCCAGCCCTGATCGTGGGCGAACATGCGGTAGGTTTCCAGAACCTCGCGGTGCTCACCCTCGGTCGGGACATCGCGGCGCTGCAACATGTCATCGATCGACAGGCGCAGCGACCCGATGGCGTCGGCAAGACGGCGGATTTCCGTATCCGCATCCTCGTTCAGAAGATTGGTGACGACGATTCGCGGATCATGCAGCACGACATGGCCAAGGCCGATGCCTTCGCCATAACCGTCGCCATCGATGGAAACGGCGCGCGTCAGATCAAGCTCCACGCCGGGGCGCGTGATCTTCTTCAACTCGCCGCTCGCCACTATTTCGGCAATGAGCATCGCGGTTGTCTCAAGCGCTTCCACTTCATCCTCCCGGTATGTTCGGCTGGCCTTGTTCTGGACCACAAGAACGCCAAGAGTGCGACCGGAACGCAAAATCGGCACGCCGAGGAAGGAATGATAAATTTCCTCACCGGTTTCAGGAAGATAGCGGAATGCGGGATGCGCCTGCGCATCGGAAAGATTGAGCGGCTGGGCCGAAGCGGCGATGGTGCCGACAAGACCTTGCCCCATTTTCAGCTGGGCAAGATGCACGGCATCCTTGTTCAGGCCTTCGGTCGCGTAAAGTTCCAGCACGCTGTCGGAACGCAGCACGTATACAGAGCAAACCTCCGCCACCATGTTGCTGGCAATCTGACGGACAATCTGGTCCAGACGCTCCTGCGGTTCAAGGTGCTCCGCCATCATTTCGCGCAGCCGCTTGAGCAGGACGCGCGGACCTGCGGAAAGGTCTCTCATCGCGTTTGCTCCCCGACGCTTCCGATCCGAATGTCATAATATTCGAGAATCAAAACGTCATTTAAAAATTTATAGCGCGAGAAGCGCGTCCCGCAAGGGACACGCTTTCATGAAACGCCACATCGGAAGAACGCAACTCCGAAGAATCGGAGCATCGGGAACCGATGTCTCGGCTTAGCTCTTATCGAGGCCGTAAGCGGAATGCAAAGTGCGAACCGCAAGTTCGGCATAGGCGCCGTCGATCAGGATCGAAATCTTGATCTCTGACGTGGTGATCGCCTTGATGTTGATGTTCTTCTCGGCAAGGGCCTTGAAGGCGCTGGCGGCAACGCCGGCGTGGCTACGCATGCCGATACCGATGACCGAAACCTTGGCAAGACCCGTCTCGTTCTGGGCAACGTCGAAGCCGATCTGGGCCTTGTTGTCGTCGAGAACCTTGAGCGCCTTGGCAACGTCGCCCGAAGGAACCGTAAAGGTCATATCGGTGCGCGAACCGTCTTCGGAGATGTTCTGCACGATCATGTCGACGTTGATATGAGCTTCGGCGAGCGGTCCGAAGATCGCGGCGGAAACGCCCGGACGGTCGGCCACGCGACGCAGCGAGATCTGTGCTTCATCCTTGGCATAGGCGATGCCGGTTACGACTTCCTGTTCCACGATTTCATCCTCGTCACAAATCAAAGTACCGGGCGGGTTGATGAGGTCGCCCATGCCCGGCGCATCGGGATCCTCGAAACTGGAGCGAACGAAGGTACGCACCTTGTGTACCATGGCAAGCTCGACCGAGCGAACCTGCAGAACCTTCGCGCCGAGAGAGGCCATTTCGAGCATTTCCTCGAAGGCGATCTTCTTCATGCGGCGAGCCTTCGGCTCGATGCGCGGATCGGTCGTATAGACACCGTCGACATCCGTATAAATGTCGCAACGATCCGCCTTGACGGCGGCGGCGATGGCAACGGCCGACGTATCCGAACCGCCGCGACCGAGCGTCGCGATGCGATTATCCGGGCCGATGCCCTGGAAACCGGCAACCACGGCAACCTGTCCTTCGCCCATGCGGTGGACGATATCCGAACCGTCGATTTCGAGAATGCGGGCGGCGCCATGCGCATTGTCGGTGCGGATCGGAATCTGCCAGCCCTGCCAGGAGCGCGCATTGATGCCCATGGATTGCAGCGTGATCGCCAGAAGACCCGAGGTCACCTGTTCGCCGGATGCGACAACCGCGTCATATTCGCGCGCGTCGAAAAACGAGGCGGCGTTGGCACCGGCCACTTTCGCGGCGTTCTGCACCCAGTCCACCAGCTCATTGGTTTTGCCGGACATGGCGGAAACGACCACGGCCACTTCATGGCCGGCATCCACTTCGCGTTTCACATGCCGCGCGACATTGTGAATGCGTTCGAGGTTCGCGACGGACGTGCCGCCGAATTTCATGACAATGCGAGCCATAGCCTTGACCAGTACCATCCCATTTTCCCGCCGGCTCGTTCAAAGAGCGGACGGACAAGAACAAACCCAGTCGGCCCTTCCTGACAAAGAGCCTCAAGTTGCGGGTCTCTTAGCGAAAAGGAGGGGGGCACGCAATGCCGTTTATGAACCATGCGGTACGCCTTTTTCGCAGCGCCGGGCGAGAACAATGGCGCGATGAAAACGGCGGGCGGATAAAGCACCCGTAAAAGAGCGTACCGCAGTGCACTGTACAAACCGGCCCATTCGCAGTATGAGCGCGGCAATGCAACCGGCCAGATGGCCGAAATGGCCCGTATCGGCTGCCCCGGAGACTTTAGGATCTATTGGTTTCGGGCGGATGCGGGCAGCTTCATATCCGAAAGACGGTAGATGACAGACACCCAGGGTATCGCCCCGGCGATCGCGCAGGCGTTGGAAAAACGCGGCTACAAAGACTTGACCCCCGTGCAGCAGGCCATGCTTGCGCCGGAGCTTGCCGACAAGGACGCGCTGGTTTCCGCGCAGACCGGCTCCGGCAAGACGGTCGCCTTCGGCATTGCGCTTGCGACCACGCTGCTGCGTGAAAACACCCGTTTCGGTCAGGCCTCCGCACCTCTGGCCCTTGCCATTGCTCCCACACGCGAACTGGCCATGCAGGTCAAGCGCGAGCTGGAATGGCTTTATGAGTTTGCCGGCGTTTCCATTGCTTCCTGCGTCGGCGGCATGGATATCCGCAATGAGCGCCGAGCGCTGGAGCGCGGCGCTCATATTGTCGTCGGCACGCCCGGCCGTCTCTGCGACCACATCAAGCGCAACGCGCTCGATCTGTCGTCGATCCGCGCTGTTGTGCTTGACGAAGCCGACGAGATGCTCGACCTCGGCTTCCGCGAAGATCTGGAATTCATTCTGGAGGAATCGCCAGAGGATCGCCGCACGCTGATGTTCTCCGCCACCGTGCCGCGCAGCATCGCCAAGCTGGCCGAAAGCTACCAGAAGAACGCCGTGCGCATCGCCACCGCTTCCGAACAGAAGCAGCATGTGGATATCGAATATCGCGCCATGCTGGTGACGCCGGCCGACCGTGAAAACGCCATCATCAATGCGCTGCGTTTTTACGAAGCCCGCAACGCCATCGTTTTCTGCTCCACCCGTGCGGCGGTGAACCATCTGACAGCACGCCTGAACAATCGCGGCTTCGCCGTCGTTGCTCTCTCCGGCGAACTCACCCAGAACGAGCGCACCCATGCGCTGCAGGCCATGCGCGACGGCCGTGCCCGCGTCTGCGTGGCGACCGACGTCGCCGCCCGCGGTATCGACCTGCCGGGTCTCGAACTCGTCATCCATGCCGACCTGCCGACCAATTCCGAAACGCTTCTGCACCGCTCCGGCCGTACCGGCCGCGCCGGGCAGAAGGGCGTCAGCGCCATCGTCGTGCCGGTCAACCAGCGCCGCAAGGCCGAACGCCTGCTGGAAGGCGCCAAGGTCAGCCCGGCATGGGTTCACCCGCCTTCCGCCGAAGAGATCGTTGAGCGCGACGGCGCCCGGCTTCTGGCCGATCCGTCGCTCACCGAGGCCGTGGCCGAGGACGAACGCGATTTCGTCACCAAACTGCTTGAACAGCATGGCGCCGAAAAGGTCGCCGCCGCCTTCGTGCGCCTCTACCATGCCGGACGTTCCGCGCCGGAAGATATCACCGAAGTCTCGCTCGACAACAGCCGCAAGCCGCGCCGCGACAGTTTCGAGACGGTCGAAAACAATGCGCCGCGCCGCGAACGCTCCGATTTCGCCGACAGCGCCTGGTTTTCGCTGTCCGTCGGCCGCAAGCAGAGCGCCGAACCGCGCTGGCTTATCCCCATGCTCTGCCGTTTCGGCAAGATCACCCGCCAGGATATCGGCGCGATCCGCATGCAGCAGACGGAAACCTTCGTGGAACTGGCAGCCGATGCCGTCGACCGTTTCACCTCGGCCATCGGCAAGGACATGACGCTCGAAAAGGGCATTCGCCTGAAGGCGCTGGAAGGCAAGCCGGAAATGACCGGCGGGTTCCGCGAAGACACGCGCCCGGCCAAGGCGCAGCGGAAATTCAGCAAGACGGACAATGCGAGCGGCCCCCGCGATGACCGCAAGGGCGACGACAAGCCCTGGAAGAAGAAAAAGCCCTTCGGCGACAAGCCGAAATACGAGGGCAAGAAGGACAAGCCCTTCGAAAAGCGTGGGCCGAAGCCGACGAAGGGCTGAGGACGCCCCGGCTCTCAGGTTTATCGAGATAAAGGTCCCGTTTGCACGGGACCTTTTTTATTGCGCCATCGCAACACGACCGCTGCTGGCGCTCTTGCGATTAGTCTTTGGTTGTCACCTCGACAAGAGCCGTGACCGGCTTGCCGTCGACCAGAACAGGCCGATGGTGGTCATCTGCCAGCAGAATGCCGATGACGTGCCGGCCGGTCGGGTTTGGGCAATGTCCGAACCGTGCCTTGATGAGATCACCGCCAAAGTCACTGTTCATGCTGTTATAGGCGCGGCCGGGAATGTTGCATGTATCGCCCGAAGGGTCGATTTTCATATGCACATGGCCGCATTGACCGTCTCCTCCACACTGCCCGGCGGGAAGCAGCTTGAAGCTGCTTTTCACGACAACGCCGATGGCCCGCTCGGGATCATTGCCCAATTCGATGACATCACCCGCTTGCGGCCAGACGATTTCCAGCTTCGGGCTGTCCTGCGCATGGGCGGCGGCGATCGGGAAAAATGCAAATGCGAGACTGATTTTTAGAACAGAGTGCAACATTGAAATCTCCATACTTCAATGTAATCGATGCTTACATATAACTTCATTTCGACGCAATAAAATAATCAGTGATTACATCTGGATTTGGTGCTAACCCAAGGCCTATGGAAAAAGCTCAGGACAAGAAAACGGGACGCGACAGGCCCTACCACCACGGCAACCTAGTTGATGAACTTGTCGCGGCAACAATCGCAATCATCGAGGAACGGGGTGCTGAAAATGTCTCCGTCCGTGAGGCGGCCAAGCGTGCCGGCGTCTCGCCGGGAGCGCCGTTCAGGCATTTCCGTTCAAAAACGGCCCTGATGACCGCTGTTGCGGAGCAGGCGATGAACCGGCTGACCGAATCCGTCGAAAACGCGAGAGCGCAGGCCGGCAGTGACGATCCCCTCGTTGCCTTTGAAGCCATCGGGCACGGTTATCTACGCTGGGCGCTGGCCAATCCCACGCATTTCGAGGTCATCAGCTCGCGAACGCTTATCGACTTCAATTCGTCCGATAGTCTACGCGAGCAGAATGACACAATCCGGCGCCTAATGATCAGCCTGCTGGCGCAGGCGCGTGAAAACGGCCAGCTGGCGGAGGGCCTCGACCTCGACCAGCTCGTGCTCGGCTCCCGCGCACTGGTCTATGGCCTTGCCCGGATGGCAATCGATGGGCATTTTCCGGAATGGCATGTTGCAGAGCCCCCTTCGGAGGCAATGCATAAAGCACTGCATCTGTTCATAGGGCAGCTCACCAAGGGTTAGGCCGCCATAATAAAAGCCCCGCTTTCGCGGGGCTTTTTTGTCTCGATCAATAAGAAGGACGTCATTCAAAACGCCTGCAATCAGAACTCCAGCGCGCGATCGCCGTTTTCGTCCTTGATGCGGTTCGGAAGACCGATCTTGTTCAGGATGTTCAGGAACGGCTTCGGCGGCAGCTCTTCCACATTGGCCATCTGCTTCACATCCCATTCGCCGGTGGCGATCAGCATGGCTGCGGCGACCGGCGGAACGCCGGCGGTGTAGGAAATGCCCTGCGAGCCGACTTCTTCGTAAGCTTCCTTATGGTCGGCCACGTTGTAGATGAAGACTTCGCGTTCCTTGCCGTCCTTGATACCCTTGACGATATCGCCGATGCAGGTCTTGCCGACGTAGTCGGGCGCCAGCGAAGACGGATCGGGCAGCACGGCCTTGACGACCTTGAGCGGCACGACTTCGAGACCTTCAGCCGTCCTGACCGGCTTTTCGGACAGGAGGCCGAGATTCTTCAACACGGTGAAGACGTTGATATAGTGATCGCCGAAGCCCATCCAGAAACGCACATCGGCGCCGTCCATGTTCTTGGACAGCGAATGCACTTCGTCGTGACCCGTCATATAAGCCTTCTGCTTGCCGACGACCGGCAAGTCGAATTCCTGGCCGACTTCGAACATCTGGTTCGTCTGCCACTCACCCTTCTGCCAGGAATAAACGACGCCGGTGAATTCGCGGAAGTTGATTTCCGGGTCGAAGTTGGTCGAGAACCAGCGGCCATGGCTGCCGGCGTTGATGTCGACGATATCGACCGAGGTGACCTTGTCGAAATAATCGTCCTTGGCGAGACGCGCATAGGCGTTCACCACACCCGGATCGAAACCGACGCCGAGAATGGCGGTAATGCCCTTTTCCTTGCACTCTTCCGCGCGCTTCCACTCGTAGTTTCCGTACCACGGCGGCGCTTCGCAGATCTTGGTCGGATCCTCGTGGATCGCCGTATCCATATAGGCAACACCCGTGTCCATGCAGGCACGAAGAACGGACATGTTGACGAAAGCCGAACCGACATTGATGACGATTTCCACGCCGGTTTTTTTGATCAAGGCTTTCGTCGCCTCGATATCCATCGCGTCAAGCGCATGGGCCTCAAGTTTCACATCTGTCTTGAGGCTCTTCTTTTCGCGTACGGACTCGACAATCTTGCGGCACTTTTCCAAAGTCCGTGACGCAATATGAATGTCTCCCAATACATCGCTGTTCTGGGCGCATTTATGCGCCACGACCTGTGCTACGCCACCGGCGCCGATGATCAGAACGTTCTTCTTCATTTCAGGTGATGCCTCCTTTTCCCCGCAGGGATGAGCTTCGTTTCATGTTAAAAACAGGGTTTAAGACAGGCTTTGCTCGAAATCGGCAAAGTCGAATTCACGAACGGCGCGCACGCTGCCGTCCAGTTCCTTGATGGCGATCGTCGGCATCTTCACGCCGTTGAACCAGTTCTTCTTGACCATGGTGTAGCCGGCCGCGTCCTGGAAGGAGATGCGGTCGCCAACTTTCAGTGCCGTGTCAAAGCGGAAATCGCCGAAAATATCGCCCGCGAGGCAGGACTTGCCGCAGACCATATAAGGATGCTCGCCCTCATTCGGCGACACCTTGGCGGTTTCGCGGTAGATCAGCAGATCGAGCATATGCGCTTCGATGGAGCTGTCGACGATGGCGAGGTTCTTTCCGTTGAACAACGTGTCGAGAACCGTCACTTCCAGCGTCGTGCTCTTGGTGATCGAGGCTTCGCCCGGCTCCAGATAGACCTGCACGCCGTATTTTTCCGAGAACGCCCGGAGACGGTCGCAGAACTGGTCGAGCGGATAATTCTCGCCCGTGAAGTGGATGCCGCCGCCGAGGCTCACCCATTCCGCACGCGACAGCAGCGATCCGAATTTTTCCTCGATCTGCGTCAACATCCGGTCGAACAGGGAAAAATCGCTGTTTTCGCAATTATTGTGGATCATGAAGCCGGAAATACGGTCCATGACCTTGTCGACCTTGGCGACATCCCATTCGCCCAGCCGGCTGAACGGACGTGCAGGATCGGCAAGATCGAAGCTCGAGGAACTGACCTGCGGGTTGAGGCGCAGACCACGGGTAATACCGGAGGCCTTGTCGGCAAAACGTTCGAGCTGGCCGATGGAATTGAAGATGATCTTGTCGGCATTCGCAATCACCTCGTCGATTTCATAATCGGCATAGGCAACGGAATAGGCATGGGTCTCGCCGCCGAATTTCTCGCGGCCGAGACGCACCTCATAAAGCGAGGACGAGGTGGTGCCGTCCATATATTGCGACATGAAATCGAACACCGACCATGTGGCGAAGCACTTCAGCGCCAGCAGCGCCTTGGCGCCGGATTTTTCCCGCACATAGGCAATCTTCTCCATGTTGCGAAGAAGTTTTGTCTTGTCGATGAGGTAATAGGGCGTCTGGAGCATGTCGTTTCACATATTGATTGAAGTCAAGGTACGTCTCGATGATGGGCCTTATATGATGCTTGTGACAGGAAAACAAATGTCCGGCACCGAATTCCCGGAAAATCGCCCCCGAGCCGAAATGCCGGTGAAGAAAACACCTCCCCTTGCGGAACCAAGCCGGCATGGACGCGTTTGAATGACGGACAGGCGGGTGTTTCGGCCGCCGTAACGAAGGCTTGTGAGCGGCGGCAGTCTGTAACATGTCGCCATTCCCATCAACGATGTTCAGGAAGGACTTCACCTATGGCAAGCGTGCGTAGCAGCGTGAACGACAAGATCCAGCAATCCCTCGAAAACGGTGATGCGGCCGATGTGGCGGCACAACTCGCCCAGCTTCGCGAAGACCTGGCAAATCTTGCCAAGAGCGTGAAGGCGCTCGGCGTCGGCGCTTCGCACGAGCTGAAGGCGCAGGCCGCGCGCGTTGCCGACGATGCCCTTACCGCCTCTGGCGAAATGGCCGACAGCGTCCGCAATGAAATCTCCACACTGAACGACAATCTGACCGATCACGTCCAGAAGAACCCGCTCCAATCCCTCGGCATTGCCGTCGGCGTCGGCTTCGTGCTCGCCCTTCTGACACGTCGATAAGGCAGCGCTCATGCTTGAGGCATTGCTGGTCTATCTGGGAGAGACCCAGCGCGAAGGGCGCGTCGTTACACGACGGCTGCGCGCGACCATAATCCTGTATGTTCTGACCGGGATATTCTTCCTGATCGCCTTTGTCGCCGCCGTGGTGGCGGGGTCGATCTATCTTGCCCGACATGTGGGCGCCGGACCTGCGGCGCTCGTCGTCGCCGGCACGGCATTCCTGCTCGGTGTCATCATGCTGGTGGCGCTGGCGATCGTCAAACGTCCGAGAGCCTATGCCGTAAGGCCCGCTGTCGCCCCTCTGACGGCGGCGCCGCTAGCTGCGGCGCCTCTGGCCCTGCAATCGCTGCTGACACTGGCGATCCAGGCCCGGCCTTATGCAACGCTCGCCGTGGCTGTCGCGGCCGGTTTTCTGGCCACAAGGGTCAATACGAAAAAGTCCAAGTAATTTCTTGGCGACACGACAAGGCGAACCGCGCGTCCAGACGATGGATGCGCGGTTTTTTTTATGTTACCCGCGAAGGATAGACTGGTTGATGGCGTTACCCGCCACGCCGCCCTTATTTGAACAAAGTGACATACAGTCTCGGGCAGTCTCCGCGCGTCCGTAATTTTCTGAAAGGCAATTGATGAAGAAGAAAGTCCTTGTCGTCGGCGGTGCCGGCTATATCGGTTCGCACACCTGCCTTCTCCTGTCTGAGCGAGGATATGAACCTGTTGTTTTCGACAATCTGTCCAACGGGCATGAGGAATTCGTCCGCTGGGGCCCCTTCGAACAGGGCGATATTCGCGACCGGGCGCGGCTGGACGAGGTCTTCGCCAAGCACCGGCCGGAAGCCGTTCTCCATTTCGCCGCGCTGATCGAAGTCGGCGAATCGGTCAAGCAGCCCGTCGCTTTCTACGACAATAACGTCATCGGCTCGCTCAACCTGCTCTCCGCCGCCATCGATGCCGGCGTCACGGCCTTCGTTTTCTCGTCCACCTGCGCCACTTACGGATTGCCGGAACAGGTGCCGATCGACGAAACGCACCGGCAGGCGCCGATCAACCCCTATGGCCGCACCAAATGGGTGGTGGAACAGGCGCTGAAGGACTACAGCACCTATAAGGGGCTGCGCTCGGTGATGCTGCGCTACTTCAATGCCGCCGGCGCGGATTTCGAAGGCCGCATCGGCGAATGGCACAAGCCGGAAACCCACGCGATCCCGCTCGCCATCGAGGCCGCACTCGGCCGGCGTCAGGGCTTCAAGGTGTTCGGCACGGATTACGACACGCGCGACGGCACCTGCGTGCGTGACTATATCCACATTCTCGATCTCGCCGATGCGCATGTGCGGGCCGTGGATTATCTGCTGGCCGGCGGGGAAACCGTCGAACTCAACCTCGGCACCGGCACCGGCACCACGGTGAAGGAACTGCTGGCGGCGATTTCGGACGTTTCAGGCCGCCCCTTCCCCGTTGAATATACCGAACGCCGCGACGGCGATTCCACGACGCTCGTTGCCAATAACGACAAGGCGAAGGAGGTTCTCGGCTGGGAACCGCGTTATTCCCTGTCGGACATCATCAAATCCGCCTGGGCGTGGCATTCCTCCCGTAATGCCGGGGATTGAACAGCCGGCGAACAAACATAAAAAGACACCGGCCTGTTGGCCGGTGCCTCTCACGGGACAGCTGATTGAAGCCGGTCCCGCTCCTGCCTCCCAGGTATGGGAATTAGGGCTTGGTGGCTGATGTCGTCGTGCTGTCGGGAGCCGCCGGCGTTGCCGCATTCTTTTCGCTGGCCTTCTGTTCCAGCGTCTTGAATTCGGGGGCGGCCTTCAGCGTTTCCGCCGTTTCCGTCGTTGTCAGGCGAATGGTGCCGTCCTGCGCGTTGCGCGTCATCGTTACCTTGTCCATCGGAACGGCAACGTTCTTTGCGCCGATACCCAGGAAGCCACCGACGCCGATCACGGCCGCAACCAGACCACCATCTTCTTCCATGATCAGGTTGGTGACGTTACCGATGCTTTCATCGGCTGCGGTATAGACCGCCTTGCCGATATAATCGTTGGCGCTGACCTGCGTTTCGCCCTGTTCGGTCAGATAGGCGCCACCCGTCGTTGTGGCCGCGCTGTCATTGGTCGCCGGAGCTGCAGGCGTCATCGGGGTTGCCGGCTCCGTCTGCGCGCTCGGATTTGCCGGCGCAGGCTGGGTGGTGCCCTGAGCGATGGCCAGCGGCGCGAAAGCCGTCGTGCCCATCAGGGCGGCGGTGACGAGGATTGTAAGTTTCTTTGCCATTTCGTACCTTCCTTTCATCGTTCTCAACTGGCCGGCGGTGATGAATTTCATGTCCGCTCCTCGGCCGGTTCGTCTGGCAAACGGGTTGGTCGTTGAAATAGTTCCGATTTTTTCAATCACGCCGTTTGCAATTGTCGCCTGCCGCAACAACCGAAGGTAAAAATCAGGCATTGCTAAAGGGGGACAGCGCGGTATTATCCGTGTCGTAACAATGCCATAACTGCCGGAGTTTTTTGTATGCCTCGACCCGGCAACAGACTGAAAGACATGATATCGGCTTTGCGTCGGCGCAGCGCGAATTTTTTCCCGACCGCCTCCATCGGTACCTATCTGGTGGTGATGGCTACCGTCATCACCCTGCCGCTCATTCTTTTCGGCGGCTATCTGATGCTGCGCCTCGAGGCGGAAAAACGCGACGACCTGCAGCGGGAAACCATCGAGGATGTGCGGGTGGTCTCCCGCAACATCGACCGCCGCCTGCAGGAAATCGCCACCTCCCTCAATCTCCTGTCGCAATTTCCGGAACTCGAGAGCGGCAACCTCGCCGCGTTTCAGGGACGTGTCGCCGACAGTCTGCAGCGGGAAGGCCTCTACGCCATTCTCGCCACCAAGGATGGCCAGCAGCGTCTCAATACGCGCGTGCCCTATGGCCAGCCGCTCGGCAAGGTGCCGGCGGAAGCCAATCTGGCCAGGGCGATCGACTCCCGCCGCATCACCGTCTCGGACATGTTTTTCGGCTCGACCAGCAAGGAATGGGTGTTCAACGTCACCATGCCGCTCGGCCCGGACCTGAACCCCGCCGGAGACGCCCTGATCCTGACGCAGAATACCAGCGATTTGAGCCGGCTCATCCCCACGGAAAACCTGCCGCGCAACTGGGCGGTCGCCATCATTGACGGCACCAACCGCGTTGTCGCCTCAAGCGCGCCCGATGAGGCGGAAGTGGGCAAGCCATTTGTCACTCCCGATGTCCTTTCGGAAATGCAGGCCTTCAGCGGCAATTTTTTTGACGGCAAGGGTAATCTCTACGCCTACGCTCAATTGCCGGGCTGGCAATGGAAGACGGTGATGTGGGGCCCCCTCGCCGCAAGCCAGGCGGCGCTGATCGACACCTGGCGGCAGATGATGATCGGCAGCCTGATGCTGGTGCTGATTGCCATTGGCGGCGCCTATCTGGTCGGCCGGCAATTGCGCAGTTCCATTCGTGACCTGACTTTGATGGCCGAGCGCATCGGCGAAGGCGAGATCGTCGCACCCGTCGATACAAAGATAAAGGAGGCGAACCAGGTCGCCATAGCGCTCTCAAACGCGTCCTTCGACAGAAGCCAGTCGGAAGAGCGGCTGCAATTGCTGCTGCACGAACTGGTTCACCGTTCCAAGAACATTCTGACGCTGGTTCAGGCGATGATACGGCAATTGGGGCGCGAAAATAAAAGCATTCCGGAATTTCAAAAGGAGGTCGATCACCGCCTGCGCGGCCTTGGAATGTCGATCCGGGCCTTGGCGGAGGTTCAATGGCAGGGTTTGCCGATCCGCAAGCTGATCGAGACCCACCTCGATGTTTTCGGCACCGTGGCACAGCGCATCGTGCTGGTCGGGGATGATTTCATGCTCTCCCCGGAAGCGGCGCAGAATTTCGGTCTGGTGATTCATGAGCTGACGACGAATTCCATTAAATATGGCTCGTTGTCGGTTCCATCGGGAAAAATCACCGTGCACTGGCAGTCGCTTGAAAAAGACGGGCGGCAGATGATCCATCTTGTCTGGACCGAAACGGGCGGACCGCCGGCCAGAGAGCCGAGCCGCAAGGGCTTCGGCACCACCGTCATCAAAAGGCATGCGGAAGGCGCCTTCGGTGGACAGGTACTGACGGAATATCGCGAATCCGGTTTCGAGTGGTCGCTGGAAGCGCCGATGCGTTATTTCACGCCCAAACGATCGGAACAGACAGGCACGCATTGAGGCCGAGACTTGCGGACCGAACCCGCCGTGCAGGCGGCAAAAATGACCGGTATTTTGCTCAACGTCAAAAAAATGCATTTTTCGGGAACCGAATCCCGTCAGGCGTGTTTTTACTGCAGGCCAAGCAATTCCCCCGTCCCCGCCTGAAGCTTGGCTGAAAATAAACAGGTTTCGCCCCTGAAAACCTGTCATAAAAATAGCACGGCTCTTTCATGAGCCGTGCTTTTTGTTTTTGTCGACACGCAATGAAAGCGAACCCGGGGCTGCGGATTATAGCGGGATTTCAGGTGTCCGCGCCGTTGCCGGAAGGGAATTTCAGCCGATAGACGATCCGCTCCGGCGTCAACACATATTCAGCGCTTCCCCCCAATGCGGACGGAACCACCTTTTCCAGCACCACGCTGCCGAAGCTGCCGCGCCGGGCCTCCGCCGGCTCTTTCGACGGCATCATCGGCTCATTCCATTCAACGATATAAAAATCACCCTCCTGGCGACATTGCAGGGATATGGGCGGGTGATAGGCAAGATTGCCGCTGTGGCTGACGGTGTTGACGACCAGCTCATGGAAGGCGAGCCCGATATAAAGCGCACCATTCGGATTGAGCAGCAGGTTTTCGCCTTCCATATGGATGAGGTTCGGATATTCCGGCACATAAAGATCGAATTGCTGGCGCAGCAGTTCGAATATTCGCGCGCCCCGCCAGTCCGAATCCGTGATGAGATCCTGGCTTTGGGCAAGGGCATGCAGCCGGCCGCGGAACTTGCGCAGAAAATCATCCTTGGTCAGGCTGAAACGGGCCGTTTGACCCGCAAGGCTCTGGATGATCGCCAGAAGGTTTTTGGAGCGGTGGCTGACCTCGCGCAGCAGCGAGCGCAAAAGCTGCTCGCGCCGCCTTTCCGCCGTCACTTCGCGAATGGTGGTTTTCATCACCATCTGGTTCGACTGGTTGAAGGTGGAATGAACCTGAAACTGGAAAACGCGATCATTGCCGGCATTGACTTCCAGCATGCCGCGGCTGCCCGCAGCGTTCATGTCCTTCTTGAGGTCTGCAAGCCGGGCGGACAGATCGTTACCGAACAGATTTTCATCGGTCGGCCGGGAATCGGCCGGAAGTTTCCAGACATCCGGCAGATTGGCCACGAATATATAGTCGCGGTTCCAGTCCTGCAGCATGACTGTCTCACCCGAATCGAGCAAGGCAAGGACAAGCGAATCGTGAAGTTCACTTTCGTCCCTCTCCGCGTTATGCCATGCCAGCCGATGCAAATTCATCTCCTTGCAGAAAGCCGCGGGAAAGCCCCACGACCGTAACCGCCAACGCCCGGGCACCACACTGGTTCCCGGTCATTCCACGGTTTCGGCAAAATTCACGCCGCGACGCGTGAGCTTTCGTTGAAAAACAGGGCTTGGCTGATAAGCGCTTTCACCATGTCCGGATTGAACGGCTTCGTCACAAGGAAGGTCGGCTCTGGCCGCTCGCCTGTCAAAAGACGCTCGGGGAAGGCCGTGATAAAGATCACCGGGAGGGTGGTCATCTGCAGGATATCCTTCATCGCGTCGAGACCGGAGCTGCCATCGGCGAGCTGGATATCGGCAAGGATCATCTTCGGCTGGGTGCGATGGAAGAGATCGAGCGCTTCCGTGTGGGTGCGGGCGATGCCCGTGACACGGTGGCCAAGATCGGTGACCATCTGTTCGATATCCATGGCGATCAGAGGTTCGTCCTCGATGATCATGATATCGGTCGCCACCTGCCTTGCGATTTCAGACGCCGCCTCGTCGATCAGCTTGCCGACCTGATCCTCGGAGACTTTCAGAACCTCTGCGGTTTCCGAAGGCGTGAATTCTTCGACCGTGGTGAGCAGGAAAGCCTGACGGGCCAGCGCCGGCACGGCGGAGAGGTTGGCCGAGGCGCGTTTTTCCCATCCGGACAGGTTTTCATCGGTCTTAATATTGATCGTGACGGAACTAAAGATCGATACGAACAATTGATAAAGCGAAACGCGATCGCTGCTTGTCTGCGGAAAGATGCTGACATCGGCGATCAGAGCTTCGAGTGTTGCCGCAACATAGGCATCGCCCGTCGATTGTGAGCCGCAAACGGCACGCGCGAACCTGCGCAGATATGGCAGGTGCGGTGCGATGCGTGTAGAAACTGACATGGAATTCTCCCCTTTCATGCGGTCTGCAACGCAAACCCACGATAGCAACGTGCGCATTGCAAAAAAAGTTCCGGACCGCCGGAACTATTTTTTTCACCGCGCATTCTTTGCCACGACGAAAAAGGAATACCGGACGTTATGAGCATATTTCAATCGGACCAAGATCAGCCGGACAATTCGGCCGCCCCCCAGGTTCCGCACTCCGGGCGGGCGGTGATTTCCCGTAAGCTCAGGGAGCTTTATGATGCCGTTCAGGATGAAGGCATCCCTGACAAATTCCTCGATCTTCTCGAAAAACTCGATGAAGCCGAAAGCAAAGCCAAAATCAAGGCTTCGGAGGAATGATGGCGAAAGAGCCGGAGCAGACAGAATACAATTTCAAGCGGGAAATGCTGGCGGCGCTGCCGAACCTGCGCGCGTTTGCGATTTCGCTCATCCGCTCGAGGGACCGTGCCGACGACCTCGTGCAGGACACGATCATGAAGGCATGGGCCAAACAGGATAGCTATCAGCCGGGCACCAATATGCGGGCATGGCTGGTGACGATCCTGCGCAACGAGTTCTACAGCCAGATCCGCAAATCCGGCCGTGAGGTGCAGGATACCGACGGTGTGTACACGTCGCGTCTGTCGGTGCCGCCGGAACAGCATGGTTCAGTCGACCTTCAGGATTTCCGCGCCGCACTCGCTAAACTGCCGGATGACCAGCGCGAAGCCATCCTGCTAATCGGCGCCTCTGGTTTTGCTTATGAGGAAGCTGCCGAGATTTGCGGCTGCCCGGTCGGCACGATCAAGAGCCGTGTGAGCCGCGCAAGGCTGCGCCTGCAGGAACTGCTCGGCATCGAAAATGAAAACGAATTCGGTCCCGACGCGCAGATGAGCGCGGTGACAGCCGCCGCCACGGCGCGCTGAAAGAACGGAACTCGGACAGCAACAAACGGGCAGACCCAAATCTGCCCGTTTTTTCATGTTCGCTTTTCAGATACCGGTTTCCTTGACCGATTGCATGACCACGAAGGTCGAGGTGTTGGCGACGGATGGCAGGCTCGAAATTTTCTCCCCGAGCACCCTTCGGTACTTGCGGATATCGCTGGTGCGCACCTTCAGGAGATAATCGAAGGCGCCGGCGATCATGTGGCATTCCTCCACCTCCTTGATCTTGCGCACCGCCGTGTTGAATTCCTCCAGCGCCTTTTCCCGCGTATCGGAAAGCTTGACCTCGGCGAAGGCGATATGGTCGACGCCGAGCTTTTGCGGGTTGAGCACGGCGCGGAAGCCGAGAATATAGCCCTCATCCACCAGCCGCTTCAGCCGCGTCTGGCAGGGCGTCTTGGAAAGGCCGACCCTTTTTGACAATTGCAGAACGGACATGCGCCCGTCTTCGCTGAGCGCTTCGAGGATCTTGAGATCGAAGTGGTCCAGATCGTCCTCTTTATGACTATTTGCCATGTGATTTAACGCCATATCTCAAAAATAAAAGTTCATATTGCCTGTTTTATCCTGAAAATAGGGCCATAGCAATTTCTGCGGTGATGATATTGTCTGTGCCAGGATGAGAAGCGGCGGGCGGAGGACACGCGACCGCCGAAGGTCTGTCTTCAACAGCGTTTTCAGGATTTTCAGAATGGCCGATGGTGCAAGCAACGCCGGTGTAGTGGCGAACGGTATCTTCCAGAATTTTGCGCCGCCGGTGCGCGAACAGAGCCTGCTGCGCAAGGCGATCACCGCCGCCTATCGCCGCCCGGAGGAAGAATGCCTGGCGCCGCTCATTGAGGCGGCAACGGTGACGGCGGAAGAGGCGAAAGCCATTCGCGCCACGGCACGCAGGCTGATCGAGGCGCTGCGCGCCAAGACCAAGGGCACCGGCGTTGAAGGGCTGGTGCAGGAATATTCGCTCTCCAGCCATGAGGGCGTGGCGTTGATGTGCCTTGCCGAAGCGCTGCTGCGCATTCCCGACACCGCCACCCGCGATGCGCTGATCCGCGACAAGATCGCGCGCGGTGACTGGAAGTCCCATATTGGCGGCGGGCGCTCGCTGTTCGTCAACGCCGCCACCTGGGGCCTTGTCATCACCGGCAAGCTGACCTCGACGGTCAATGACAGCGGCCTTTCGGCAGCGCTGACCAAGCTGATCGCCCGGGCCGGCGAACCCGTCATCCGTCGTGGCGTCGACATGGCGATGCGCATGATGGGCGAGCAATTCGTGACCGGCGAGACCATCGGCGAAGCGATCAAACGCTCCAAGCCGCTTGAGGAGCAGGGCTTCCAATATTCCTACGACATGCTGGGCGAAGCCGCGACCACCGCCAAGGATGCGGAACGTTATTACAAGGATTATGAAAACGCCATCCACGCCATCGGCAAGGCCTCGGCGGGACGCGGCATTTATGGCGGGCCGGGCATTTCCATCAAGCTTTCGGCGCTACATCCGCGTTACGCCCGTGCTCAGGCCGAGCGGGTGATGGCGGAGCTTCTGCCGCGCGTCAAATCGCTGATGCTGCTCAGCAAAAAATACGATATCGGCCTCAATATCGATGCGGAAGAAGCTGACCGGCTGGAATTGTCGCTCGATCTTCTCGAAGAACTGGCGCTCGACAAGGACCTTGCCGGCTGGAACGGCCTCGGTTTTGTGGTGCAGGCCTATGGCCGCCGCTGCCCCTTCGTTCTCGATTACATCATCGATCTCGCCCGCCGTTCGGGACGCCGCATCATGGTACGCCTCGTCAAGGGCGCCTATTGGGATGCGGAAATCAAGCGCGCGCAGGTGGATGGGCTGGAAGACTTCCCGGTCTTCACCCGCAAGGTGCACACGGATGTCTCCTACATCGCCTGCGCCCGCAAGCTGCTCGACGCGCGCGATCTGGTCTTCCCGCAATTTGCGACCCACAATGCGCAGTCCATGGCGACGATCTATCATCTCGCGGGACCGGATTTCAAACTCGGCGACTACGAGTTCCAGTGCCTGCACGGCATGGGCGAGCCGCTTTACAGCGAGGTCGTCGGCAAAAAGAAGCTCGACCGCCCCTGCCGCTTCTACGCCCCTGTTGGTACCCATGAGACGCTGCTGGCCTATCTCGTCCGCCGCCTGCTGGAAAACGGTGCGAATTCCTCCTTCGTCAACCGTATTGCCGATCCGGCCGTGCCGGTGGATTCCCTGCTGGAAGACCCGGTCGCAGCGGTCAAGGCCTATGCCGTTCCCGGCGCACGCCACGATCGCATCGCTGCACCCGCAGGTCTCTTCGGCCCAGAGCGGAAAAATTCCGCCGGCCTCGACCTTTCCAGCGAGACGACACTTTCTGCCCTCGACAAGACCCTGAAGGCAGGTGCAGCAACGGAATGGAAGGCTGCCGCGCCACAGGCGGGCGGCCAGACGCGTCCGGTCCTCAACCCCGGCGACCACAGCGATATCGTCGGTCATGTGACCGAGCCGACGCAGGCCGATGTCGAAGCGGCCATGCAGCGGGCAGCGGCTTCAAGCTGGCCCTCCACTCCGGTGGAAGAGCGCGCCGCCTGCCTGGAGCGGGCAGCCGATGCAATGCAGGCCGAAATGCCGGCACTTCTCGGGCTCATCATGCGCGAGGCGGGAAAATCCATGCCCAACGCCATTGCCGAGGTGCGCGAGGCCATCGACTTCCTGCGTTATTACGCGGCGGAAGCCCGCAGGAATTTCAAGGCCGGCGAAACGCCGCTTGGCCCGGTCGTCTGCATCAGCCCATGGAACTTCCCGCTTGCCATCTTCATCGGTCAGGTGACGGCAGCACTGGTTGCCGGCAACCCGGTTCTGGCAAAGCCAGCCGAAGAGACCCCGCTGATCGCCGCACAGGGTGTCCGCCTGCTGCATGAGGCAGGCGTTCCGGCAGACGCCGTGCAGCTTCTGCCGGGCGACGGCAAGACGGGCGCGGCACTCGTTGGTTCACCACTGACGGCGGGCGTGATGTTCACCGGTTCCACTGATGTGGCGCGGCTCATTCAGAGCCAGCTTGCCGGCCGGGTTCTCGCCAATGGCCAGCCGGTGCCGCTGATTGCCGAGACCGGTGGTCAGAACGCCATGATCGTCGATTCCTCCGCGCTTGCCGAACAGGTGGTCGCCGATGTCATCGCGTCTGCCTTCGACAGCGCCGGCCAGCGCTGCTCGGCACTGCGCATCCTTTGCCTGCAGGAAGATGTGGCGGACCGCACGCTGACCATGCTGAAAGGCGCGCTGCATGAATTGCGCATCGGCCGCACGGATCGACTTTCGGTCGATGTCGGCCCCGTCATCACCGCCGAGGCCAAGGGCATCATCGAAAAGCACATTGACGGCATGCGTTCGCTCGGTCACCGCATCGAGCAGATCACGCTTGCGGGAGAAACCGGCAAGGGCACCTTCGTGCCGCCAACCATCATCGAGATGAAATCGCTCGCCGATCTGAAGCGCGAGGTCTTCGGGCCGGTGCTGCATGTCATCCGCTTCAAGCGCGATAATCTCGACCGGCTGATCGATGAGATCAACGCCACCGGCTACGGCCTGACCTTCGGACTGCATACGCGTCTCGACGATACGATCCAGCATGTGCTCTCCCGCGTTGCGGCCGGCAATCTTTATGTGAATCGCAACATCATCGGCGCCGTGGTCGGCGTGCAGCCCTTTGGCGGGCGTGGCCTTTCCGGCACCGGTCCCAAGGCCGGTGGCCCGCTCTATCTCGGCCGCATGGCGGAGAAAGCGCCGAAGATCGACCGCATCGCCAGCCAGCAGGATCAGGCTGCGGTCGATCTCGCCCGCTGGCTGGATGAAAATGGTCAGACCGTCGCGGCCGAAGCCGCACGCCAGGCGGCAGCACTTTCCGGTCTCGGCTTCGAGACCGAGCTGGCCGGGCCGGTCGGCGAGCGCAATGTCTATGCGCTGCATCCGCGCGGCAAGGTCCTGCTGGTGCCGGCGACCGAACAGGGGCTTTACCGCCAGCTTGCGGCCGCACTCTCCACCGGAAACGCGGTTGTCATCGACAATGCTTCGGGATTGGAAAAGGCAATCTACGGTCTGCCGGCAACCGTCACCTCGCGTATCGTCTGGGCCGATGACTGGGAAAAATCGGCGCCCTTCGCCGGCGCGCTGGTCGAGGGCGACCCGGAGCGCGTGATTGCGATCAACAGGAAGATCGCCGCCCTGCCCGGCCCGCTGGTTCTCGTTCAGGCCGCCACGACGGACGCGCTTTCCGGCGAAAGCCAGCCCTATACTCTGGACTGGCTGGTGGAAGAGGTTTCCGTCAGCGTCAACACCACGGCCGCCGGCGGCAATGCCAGCCTGATGAGCATTGGCTAAGACATGGTGCGGCAGGGTCTTAGCCCTGCCGCACCACCTATTGTCCGGTAATCTCGCCACGGCCGAAGAGCTGGTTCAGAACCTGTTCTTCCAGCCTCGCGAATTCCGGCGTGCCATGACGGCGCGGGCGCGGCAGCTTCACATCGAGATCGAGCGCGATGCGCCCCTCATCGATGACAACGATGCGATCGGCAAGTGCCACGGCCTCCGACACATCATGGGTGACGAGCACGGCGGTGAATTTCTGCTTGCGCCAGATACGCTCCAGCAGAAGCTGCATTTCGATGCGGGTCAGCGCATCGAGCGCGCCGAGCGGCTCGTCCAGTGCCAGGATTTGCGGATGGGCGACAAGCGCGCGCGCCAGCGCCACGCGCTGCTTCTGGCCGCCGGAGAGCACATAGGGCCACTCACCCGCCCGGTCCTTGAGACCGACCTCATCGAGAATACCGAGCGCCTGTTCCCTTGCCGCTTCGCCCTTGGCGATGCCGGTCAGGCCGACGGAAACATTGTTTGCGATCCGCTCCCACGGCAGAAGGCGCGGCTCCTGAAACATCATGCGAGTACGGTCCGAAGGGTCTTTCGAGACGGTTCCAGTCGTCGGCGTGTCGAGGCCGGCCAGAATGCGCAAAAGCGTGCTCTTGCCACAGCCGCTCTTGCCGATAACAGCCAGAAACTCGCCTTCCCGCACATCGAGATCGATGCCACGCAGGACCGGCTTGTCGCCAAAGCTTTTCGTGACGTTGCGGAAGCTGAAGGCGACCTTGCCTTCAGCTGGTTTGGAGCGGTGTTCGATCTTCGTCTCGATTCCGGACGGAAGGGCTTCGGGGCGTCTCAGCGTCGTCACATTACCGGTCGACATGGATTACCTCAGACTTTCTTGAAGGCTGGATGCCATTGCAGGAAGATGCTTTCGAGGAAGCGGGCGAAACTGTCGGCGAGCTTGCCGAGAAGCGCATAGATGAGGATCGACAGCACAACGACATCGATCAGCAGGAACTCGCGCGCCTGCATGGCCATGTAACCGAGGCCGGAGGACGAGGAGATGGTTTCCGCCACGATCAAGGTCAGCCACATGATGCCGAGCGCATAACGCAGGCCGGTGAAGATGGCCGGCAACGCGCCGGGCAGTATCACCCGGCGAAACAGCGTGAAGGGCGACATGCCATAGGTGCGGCCCATCTCCACCAGTTGCGGATCGACCCCCTGAATGCCGAGCAGCGTGTTGATGTAGATCGGAAAGAACACGCCGAGCGCGACGAGAAAGAGCTTCGCCTCCTCATCAATGCCGAACCACAGGATGACGAGCGGAATGAGCGCCAGATGTGGAATATTGCGGATCATCTGCAGCGTCGTATCCGTGAAGCTGCGGGAAAATCTCGACAGGCCATTGGCCAGACCGAAGATGAAGCCGATGGAGCCGCCGATGGCGAAACCGGCGAGCGCACGGGCGGAACTGACACCGATATTGGCGATGAGCTCACCCGAGAGCAGAAGCCGCCAGAAGGCTTCCGCGACAGCGGAGGGGGCCGGCAGCACATTGGCGGAAATCAGGCCAACACGCGCCGCCACTTCCCATCCGGCAAGGATGAGGAAGGGAAGCAGCCAGCCGGTGGCGGCGCCACCTATCTCGATACGCTTTCCAGTGCTCATGGCATCCCCTCCGGTCCGGCTCAGTTGGTCGCACCCGACCAGACGGCATCCTTGATGCTGATCTGTTTCGGGATGAGGCCGAGACGATAGAAGCGGTCGGCGGTTTCCTGCTGGCTGGCGACGATCTTGTCGTCGATCTTTACGATACCGAATTCCGAGCGGTTGGCGGCGAGCGTCTGCGCTTCCAGCGGAACACCCGTCACCTCATGCAGCGCTGCGGCCACCTTGTCGCGGTTGGCGGCAGACCATTTCGCCGCCTCGCCAAGCGCATCGATGGTGGTGTTGATGGTATCAGCATGGGATTTGGCATAGTCGCGATTAGCGAGGAAATAGGTGCTGACATCCAGAACGTCGCTGGTGCGGGCAAGGGTCACCGGCTTGTAGCGGGTTTCGGCAATCGCGTAGAACGGGTCCCAGACGGCCCAGGCATCGATCTTGTCGCTGGCGAAAGCTGCCGCGGCATCGGCGGGGCTCAGATAGGTCACCTCGATATCGCTGAATTTCAGGCCGTTTTTCTCCAGAGCCGCGACCAGTAGATTATGGGCACTGGTGCCCTTGCCGACGCCGACCTTCTTGCCCTTGAGATCGGCAACCGACTTGATGCCGCTTTCAGGCTTGGTGAAGATCGCCTCGCCCTTGCCGTTCGAAGGAAGGGCCGCGACATAAACAATGGCCGAACCCGCCGCCTGTCCGAAAATCGGCGGCGCGTCACCCGTCCAGCCGACATTGATGGAGCCGACATTCAGGGCCTCCACCAGCGGCGGGCCCGCCGTGAACTCCACCCAGGATACCTTCACACCCTTCGCCTCGAGCGCCTTTTCGATGACGCCCTGCTGCCTTGCGACAACAGGCAGGCCGGTTTTCTGATAACCGATCTTCAGCTCTTCCGCAGCCTGCGCGGCGAAGGCCAGCGTTGAAAAGGCGGCGGCGGCGAGAAGACCGGCGGAAAGGGCGCGTCGGGTCATGGCTGGCATTTCATCTCCTATCACCAGCCCCACTGGCCGGTCTGCGATATGGAGCAATGCTAGGGTTTTCAATAAAAACGATAGAGAGACAATAATTCAATATGACTGATATCGCAGGAATAAAATTCCGCAACCGGAAGGCTTTTCCGCAAATATTGGCAGCGGCTTATTTTGGGCCCCAAACGAAAACGCCGGCGCACAAGGCGCCGGCATATGCATCAATCATCGTGTGATTGGCTTATTCGATATCGAAGGAAACGCCCTGCGCCAACGGCAGCGCCTTGGAATAGTTGATGGTGTTGGTCGCCCGGCGCATATAGGCCTTCCAGGAATCCGAACCGGATTCACGGCCACCACCGGTTTCCTTCTCACCGCCGAAGGCGCCGCCGATTTCAGCACCCGATGTGCCGATATTGACGTTGGCGATGCCGCAATCCGAGCCTTCCGACGACAGGAAACGTTCCGATTCCTGCATGTCTCGGGTGAAGATCGATGAGGAAAGACCAGCGGCAACGGCGTTATGGGCGTCGATCGCCTGATCGAGATCGCTGTATTTCATGACATAGAGGATCGGCGCGAAGGTTTCTTCCAGAACGGGGCCAACCTGCTTCGGCATTTCGACCAGTGCCGGCTTCACGTAATAGGCGTCTGCCGCGCCGGTATCCACGCGGCCGCCGCCATTCACCACGCCACCGGCCGCCTTGGCAGCCTCGAGCGCCTTTTGCATGCCGTCAAAGGCCGCCTTGTCGACCAGCGGGCCGACGAGTGCGGAGCTTTCCAGCGGATTGCCGACGGACACGGAGGCGTAAGCCTTTTTCAGGCGCGGCACGAGTTCGTCATAAACGCTGTCATGCACGAAAAGGCGGCGAAGCGTGGTGCAGCGCTGGCCGGCGGTACCCATGGCACCGAAGGCGATGGCGCGCAGCGCCATGTCGAGATCGGCAGACGGGCAGACGATGCCGGCATTGTTGCCGCCGAGTTCCAGAATGGCGCGGGCGAAGCGCTTGGCCAGACGCGGGCCGACATCGCGGCCCATGCGGGTGGAACCGGTGGCGGAGACGAGCGGCACCTTGGCGTTGTCCACCATTGCTTCACCCACGGCGCGATCACCGATCAGCAGCTGGGACAGACCTTCCGGCGCATCGCCAAAGCGGGCGGCGGCGCGCTCGAAGATGCCCTGAACGGCAAGGGCCGTCAGCGGGGTCTTTTCCGAAGGCTTCCAGACCACCGAATTACCGCAGACGAGGGCAAGTGCGGCATTCCACGACCAGACGGCGACGGGGAAATTGAAGGCCGAGATGACGCCGACGACGCCAAGCGGATGCCAGGTTTCCATCATGCGGTGGCCGGGACGTTCAGTGGCGATGGTGAGACCGTAAAGCTGGCGGGACAGACCGACGGCGAAATCGCAGATATCGATCATCTCCTGCACTTCACCGAGACCCTCGGACGGGATCTTGCCCGCTTCCAGCGAAACGAGACGGCCGAGATCGGTCTTGAAGGCGCGCAGTTCTTCGCCGAGCAGGCGGATCAGCTCGCCACGGCGGGGCGCCGGCACGTTGCGCCAGACCTTAAAGGCGGCGTCAGCCTTGTCGACCACGGCCGCGACACCGTCGACCGAAACGGTCTTGAGGCTCGCGATCTGCTCACCCGTGACAGGGCTGAAGGACGCCATGTCGCCGCCGGTATAAAGATCGCGGGCAACACCCATCTTTTCGAGTAGAGCCGCGGCTTCCTGTTTCACGTCAAGCTTCGTCATCGCATCCATGTCCATCGTCCTTTTGGCTGAAAGGGGAGGAAAGGCCGTTTGGATACGGCGCTTTCAACTCCCGTCACTCTATGCTTTCCCCGAATTTTTCATTCGTTATCTGAAACTGGGCCCGGCAGTGCCGGAAAACACCGTTCCATTCTTTCCCGTAATCATATATGGCCATAACGACCCTTTTCCAATGAGGAAAGCGGGTAAGTTGATGCGAGAATGGAATGGATCCGCGCAGAAGACTGGTTCCTGATATCGTTACCCTGCAGGCGTTCGAATGCGCGGCACGGCATGGCAATTTTACGCGCGCGGCCGAAGAACTCAACCTCACGCAGAGCGCGGTGAGCCGGCAGATCGGCGAGCTGGAAGCGCAGACCGGAATGCAGCTGTTCGAGCGCATCCGCCGGCGGGTCGTGCTTTCGGAGGCAGGGCGCAAATTTCTGCCCGATGTGCGACGCCTGTTGCAGCAATCCGAACAGCTGATGGTGCGTGCGGTTTCTGCCGGGACCTCCCATGCATCGCTCTCGGTCGCGACACTGCCAACCTTTGGCAGCCGCTGGCTGATGCCGCGGCTTCACCGCTTCATCGATGCCAACCCCGATATGACGATCACGATCGGCTCGCGCTCGCATCCCTTCGATTTTGACGAGGAAGGCTTCGATCTCGCCATTCATTATGGCCAGCCAATCTGGGCACACGGCACCTGCACGTTCTTATGCAACGAGGTAATCGTGCCGGTCGCGAGCCCCGCCCTGCGCCGCCGCGCCGACGTGAATCGGGCGCAGGATCTGGCCGGACAACCGTTGCTGCATGTCACGACGCGGCCGAAACTCTGGACGGAATGGCTGGAAATGAACGGGGTGGCGGCCGAAAATGCCTATCAGGGCAGCCGTTTCGACCAGTTTTCGATGATCATCGAAGCCGCCGCGAGCGGCATCGGTTTTGCTCTTCTGCCAAGATATCTAATCGAGGCGGAACTGGCGTCCGGCCGCCTCGAAATTGTCTTCGACATCCCCCTGCAAACCGACAAGAGCTATTATGTCGCCCTGCCGGAAGGACGTCAGGACAACGCGCTTGCCCGCGCCTTTCAGGCCTGGCTGCTCGAGCAGGTCGGCAAGCCGGTCTAGGCCGTCACCGGCTCAGTTTGCAGATCGGATGGAGACGTCATCCAGTCCCGGAAGGTCGGGACCAACGGGTACGATCCGGGTCGGGTTGAGCGCCTTGATCGAATAATAGCCGCGCTTGATGTGATCGATATTGACCGTGTCCCGCACGCCTGGAACAGTCAGCACCCGCATCATATAGGCCTGCAGCGCGGGATAATCGGCGATGCGGCGGAGATTGCATTTGAACAGGCCATAATAGGCAGCATCGAAACGTACCAGCGTGACGAAAAGCCGGACATCCGTTTCAGTCAGACGATCGCCGAACAGGAAAGGCCCGCCGGCCGCCAGCTGCGTCTCAAGCTCATCGAGCGTGGCGAAGACCTCGGCGAAGGCTTCCTCATACGCAACTTGTGTGGTGGCAAAACCGGTTCTGTAGACGCCGTTATTGAGGCGGGGATAGATGTGATCGTTGAGCGCGTCGATCTCGCCCCGCAGCGCCTCCGGATAAAGGTCGATGGCATTATCGGCGAGGTCACCGAAACCGGAATTCAGCATGCGCAGAATATCGGCAGATTCGTTATTGACGATGGTTTTTGTCTTCCTGTCCCACAGAACCGGCACGGTGGCGCGGCCGGTATAATGCGGATCGGCGCTGGTATAGACCTCATGCATATGGGTAAAGCCGTTCAGCCCGTCGCGATCAGCACCCGGATAATCGCCGAATTTCCAACCCTCGTCGGAAAGCGCTGGCTCTACCACGGAAACGGAAATCACGTCTTCAAGCCGCTTCAGCTTCCGGCCGATCAACGTGCGCGATGCCCAGGGGCAGATCAGCGCGACATAGAGATGATAGCGACCGGCCTCGGCCGCAAAACCGCCCTCGCCCGTCGGCCCTGCCGAACCGTCAGGCGTCACCCAGTTGCGGAAGCCGGAGGTTTGGCGAACGAAGCCGCCCTTCTTGTCGGTCGCCTGCACCGGATGCCATTCGGCGGTCCATTTTCCATCAACGAGCATTGTGCTCTCCGTTCATCTGTCGATGAACGCCTTATGAGCCGGTTGCCCGCCGGGCGGCAAGCCGCGCTTCGGTTGACGCACTGTTTCCGATCAAGCGCGAGTTCAAAGTCGATTGCGGAAAAACGGGTTCCAGCGCACCGTTCCGAGCCTGACTTTTTCGCGGATCATCGTCAGAAGTCCCGAAGCGGCGATGACGGCGAGACCCAGCACCGCGATGGCATCGGGGTACTCGTGGAAGAAGGTCATGCCGATCGCCACTGCCCAGAGGATTTGCGAGTAATGCGAGGGCGCGATCTGGCTTGCCGGCGCGATGCGGGTTGCGACCAGAAGGGTGATCTGTCCCGTCGCCGTGCAGAGGCCTATGAAGGCGAAGGCGAGAAGCTGATGCAGGTTGGGCATGACAAAATCGGGAATGGAAGCGATGCCGTTGAAAGTCAGGCCATAAATCAACAGCACACCCATGATGGAGGTGCGCTTTTCCTTGCCCGCAAGCGAGCGTAAGAGCACGATGGTCATGGCCGCCAGGAAGGCTACGCCGATGGCGGCGATATGCCCGAGTTCCAGTGTCTTGAAGCCCGGCCGCACGACGAGAATGACGCCGACGATGCCGGCGAGAACCGCCGCCCAGCGCCATGGGCCGATACTCTCCTTCAGGACCACGGCGGACAGAACTGTTACGAAGAGCGGCGACAGGAAGATCAGCGCATAGGCTTCCGCCAGCGGAATGGTGGTGAAGGCATAGATGCCGAAAATACCGGCGAAGAGACCGGAAATGGCGCGCCCATGCACCGCAAAGGGCCGGCTCATGCGCCAGAATTCGCGCCACCTTTCCTCGCGCGGTTTGCTGAAGAAGATGAAGATGCCGGAGAAAAGAATGCTGAAAAAGCCGATCTCGAAAACGCTGATCTGTGACCCAAGCGATTTGATCGTGGCATCGCCCATGGAAAAGGTCGCATAAGCGAACAGACCGAGCAGAAAACCCTTTTGCATTTGACTTCCCCGAACATCGACCGCAATGCAAAGCATCCCCCGGCCGCGTGACGCGACCCGAGCACCCATTAAAAGGGCAGACAGTCTGGCAGATTTGATCCTCACCCCTATGGCTAGACCCGGCTACCTATGAGTGCAAGCCGCAAAAACGGCAAAATTGCCGGATTGGACGCCGCCGGTGCAAATGGCCGCAAGGTGCGGCAAATTTGTCCCGCCATGGCCATCACATCACCGTCATGGAAAGAGGTTAGCCGGTGTTGATCGTGGCGCTTGGCGACGGGCATGAAGGCGGCTAAACATCATCATGCGATTTTTCACCCGCTGATTTCCCCGGCCGGTGCTGCCGCGTTAACATGGCCTCGCTAACCGAAAGGAAAAAGAATGCGGATTGTGATGATCGGTTCGGGTTATGTCGGCCTCGTGTCCGGCGCGTGTTTTGCCGATTTCGGCCATGACGTGGTTTGCGTCGACAAGATGCCGGAGAAGATCGAAGCTTTGAAAAGCGGCCATATTCCGATCTTCGAGCCGGGGCTCGAAACCATCGTTGCCAACAATGCCAAGGCCGGCCGGCTGAGCTTCACGACCGATCTTTCCGCAGCCGTTGCCAATGCCGATGTCGTCTTCATCGCGGTCGGCACGCCCTCGCGGCGCGGCGATGGCCATGCGGATCTCGGTTATGTCTATGCGGCGGCGAAAGAGATCGCCCATGCGCTCGATGGCTTCACGGTCATCGTCACCAAATCCACCGTTCCCGTCGGCACGGGCGACGAGGTGGAGCGCATTATCCGCGAGGAAAATCCTTCCGCCGATTTTGCCGTGGTCTCCAATCCGGAATTCCTGCGCGAAGGGGCCGCCATCGAGGATTTCAAGCGGCCGGACCGCATCGTCGTCGGCCTTTCGGATGAGCGCGCCCGCCCTGTCATGACGGAGGTTTACCGCCCGCTTTACCTCAACCAGTCGCCGCTGCTCTTCACCACCAGACGTGCTTCAGAACTGATCAAATATGCCGCCAATGCCTTTCTGGCGATGAAGATCACCTTCATCAACGAGATGGCCGACCTCTGCGAGAAGGTCGGCGCCAATGTGCAGGACGTGTCGCGCGGCATCGGTCTCGACGGCCGCATCGGCTCGAAATTCCTGCATGCCGGCCCCGGTTATGGCGGCTCCTGTTTCCCGAAGGACACGCTGGCGCTTGCCAAGACCGCGCAGGATTATGATGCGCCGGTGCGGCTGATCGAGACCACAATCGCCATAAACGACAACCGCAAGCGCGCCATGGGTCGCAAGGTCATCAACGCCGTGGGTGGCGATGTGCGCGGCAAGAAGATCGCCGTGCTTGGCCTCACCTTCAAGCCGAACACCGACGACATGCGCGACAGCCCGGCAATCGCCATCATCCAGACCCTGCAGGACGGCGGTGCGAAAGTGGTCGGTTACGATCCGGAAGGCATGGCGAATGCCCGCCATCTGATGGAAGACATCGACTATGCTTCAGGCCCCTACGAGGCAGCGGAAGGCGCCGACGCCGTCGTGATCGTGACGGAATGGAACCAGTTCCGCGCGCTCGACCTGCCGCGCCTGAAGGCGATCATGAAACATCCGGTCCTGGTGGACCTGCGTAATATCTATCGCACGGATGAGGTCGCCGCGCATGGCTTCATCTATGCCGCGGTCGGGCGCCCGCACGAAGGCAGCACCGGTAACGGCGCTTAGGGGTTTCGCTTCGCAATTTCATCAAGAGGTTTTCTGCGCTTCGGTTAAACCGCAAACGCACCAACGGATTCGGGATATATCATGCGTTATCTGGTTACGGGCACAGCAGGCTTCATCGGCTTTTACGTTGCGAAGCGGCTGCTGGATGCCGGCCATTTCGTGACCGGTTTTGACGGCATGACGAAATATTACGATGTCAGCCTCAAGGAAAAACGCCACGCCATTCTTTCCCGCTCCAACGGCTTCCGGGCCGAAATCGGCATGCTGGAAGATACGGATGCGCTGAAGCGGGCCGCTGAGGCCGCCGAACCTGAGATCATCATCCACCTCGCCGCACAGGCGGGCGTTCGTTACAGCCTTGAAAATCCGCGCGCCTATATCGATTCCAATCTCATCGGCTCGTTCAACATGCTGGAGCTTGCCAGAAGCCTTGATGTCAAGCACCTGATGCTGGCCTCGACCTCCTCCATCTACGGCGCCAATGAAAAAATTCCCTTCGCGGAAAGCGACAAGGCCGACGAGCCGATGACGCTCTATGCCGCCACCAAAAAGTCGATGGAGCTGATGGCGCACAGCTATGCGCATCTGCACAAGCTGCCCACCACCGCCTTTCGCTTTTTCACCGTCTACGGCCCATGGGGGCGGCCGGACATGGCACCGATCAAATTCGTCGACGCCGTTTCCAACGGCCGGCCGATCGATATTTACGGGCAAGGCAATATGAGCCGCGATTTCACCTATATCGACGACCTCGTGGAAGGCATCGTCCGGCTGAGCCAGATCATCCCTTCGGAGGAAAACCGCGTCACGCAGGAAGGCGTTACCGACACGCTTTCGCACCACGCGCCCTTCCGTGTCGTCAATATCGGCGGCGGCCAGCCGGTGGAACTGATGCATTTCGTCGAGACGGTCGAAAAGGCGGTCGGGAAACCCGCGATCCGCAACATGCTGCCGATGCAGCAGGGCGATGTTCCCCGCACCTTCGCCTCGCCCGATCTTCTGAAAGCCCTGACCGGCTACGTGCCGCAAACCCCGGTCGAGGAGGGCATCAAGGCCCTCGTCGCCTGGTATCGCGAAATGCACCCGGCCGAATTACGGGAATAACCTCACAACGTCGCCAGCAGGCGGTTGGAGATGGTGCCGCCGGAAGCGCTCTGCATGGCGATCTTGGTTTCCACGGCCTCGATGATCGTATCGCTGAAATCCATTTCGGTGAGATCGCGGATATTGGAAAGACCGCCCGGTGAAAACACGTTCACTTCCAGTATCTTGTCACCGACAATATCGAGCCCGACGAGGAACATGCCGTCTTCCACCAGCTTCGGCCGCACCATTTCGGCAAGCGCCACGATTTCATCGGTCACCGTCACCGCCTCCGCCGTGCCATGGGCATGGATATTGGAGCGCAGATCGCCCTTGGCCGGCACGCGGCGAAGGGCGGCATATTTGCCTTCACGCATCAGCGGCCGGCCATTCATCATGAAGAAGCGGATGTCGCCATCCTTGGCGGCCGGCAGATAGGCCTGTGCGATCAGATAGCCTTCGAGGCTCACCGCCTCGAAAATCTGGTTGAGATTGGTCTCCTTGCTGGAGCCGATCTTGAAGACGTTCTTGCCGCCGGAGCCCTGCAACGGCTTGACGATGACGCCCTTGGGATGTGCATCGGCAAAGGCGCGGATTTCCTCGACATTGCGCGAAATGATCGTGGTTGGGCGGACGATTTCGGGAAAGCTCTGGAAATAGAGCTTGTTCTGCGCCAGCGCCAGACCTTCCGGATCGTTCAGCACCACGACACCGCGCTGTTCGGCGAGCCGGCCAAACAGGATGCCGGCATGCACCGCCCATGGCCGCGTCGTCTGGTCGAGCGAGGGGTCGTTGCGCAGCATCAGCGCGTCTATTTCCTCGACATCCATGGTGCGTCGCTCCAGCGCCTTGTCCTGAAGTGCGGCGTGGAAACCTTCCGATTTCTTGTATTTCGTCTTCGGCAGCACGGTGGCATGGATGGTCAGGCTGTCATCCGAGCGCAAGGTGAAATCGCCTGGCGTCAGATAGACCACCTCATGGCCGCGATTGAGTGCGGCCATGGCCAGCAGGCCGGTGGCGTAGTTCGGTCCCTCGGTTTCGATGGAATTGACGAAAAATGCGATACGCATGAAGCCCCTCCTATAATGTCGCCAGTTCGGCAATGGATAATCCCGCCCGTATTTTTTCCAGCCGCTCATTGGCCTTGGCGGGCAGCAGGAATGCGGGTCTCACACCCGGCGGGCGAAGCAGGCCGCGCAGGGCAAGCTCCTGCATGACAGGAAAATGCGCGGCGGCGATCTTGCCCATCCAGAACGGATCGAGCGCCCCGCCCCTGCGCAGATGGTCCAGCACCTCGGCCAACCCGCGCAGATAGATCGCATCCTTGGAAAGACCCCCACCGCGATAGATGCGCAGCACCATGTTGAAGGCGGCGGCTTCATCGAAACCGTGATCGCGCGTCATGGTGCGGAAGGTCTCCACGAAGCTTGCCCCATCCAGCATGGCGGCGCAGCCGACAACGCGGCCGGCGATCAGCCGCAGACGCTCGCGCGTCATGCCGCCGGCCAGATGTTCCGCCAGCACCGCGAGCCCCTCCTGCACGCCCTCATAACCGGAAAGGCCGGTGCGGAAGAGACGCAGCCCCTGAAACGAGCCGTTGAAATAGGTGAGAAGATGCACGCCGATCTCATGCGACAGCAGCGCCTCGACACGGCGCTGTTCCATGACGGTGTGGCGGGAAATCAAAAGCTTCTCGCCCGTCACCATCAGGCCCGGCGGCAGGTCGTCACGGATTTCGACGCGGGCCTTGAATTCCGGGGCTTCCGCAAGATAGGTCTCGACCATCTCCCGTGACTTCTTGGCGACCGCGTAACAATCGACCATGGCGATTTCGCCGCTCTCTTGCCCGCGCGGGCAATCCGCAAGCACGCGCAGCGCCAGCTGAAGGAGGGCCGGTTCGACAGCGCCATAAAGGGCGCGTGAAAAATCGGTGAAGGTGCGATGGTGCAGATTGGCTAGCATCGTCAGCTGCAGATCGATCTCCTGCTGTTTCTCCCGGTAGAGATTATAAAGCACCGGGTCTTCCAGATGATCGAAAACGACGGAATAAAGCTTGCGTTTCTGCTCCTCGACATCGACGCCAAGCGGCCGGTAAAGCAGGCGCGGCGCGAACTGAAAGCCGCCATCGCGAAACTCCTCGAAGGCCCGGCGGGCATTGATGGGCGTGACGGAAAGCAGAAAATCGAAGGATGAAACAATATCGTCGACGGACCGGTCGGCACGCCTGACCGCATCGACGAAGGCCTTGCGCCCCAGCGCCCGATGGCTGGTGACCTTGAGCGCGTCCTTGCCCGAAGCGAAGGATGAAAAAGCCTGCAGGCCGGCATCGAAAAGATCGGCGATCATCGTCACCCGCAGGCCCGGATAATCCGCGCCGGATTCCGGCTGGCGGTAGATCGGTGCAAAACGCACGCTGATGCAGGGAAAATCGAGTCCGGCTTTCTTGAAGCGCAGAACCGGATCGGCATCCGGCTCCGGCCGGGTGATGCGCGGCGTGCGAAAGCGCACTTCGGCATCACAGACCGCCTTGATGAATACCCGGCGGGCATTCTGCGTTTCGGGCTCAGCCGTCGCCGAGACGGAGACCTCATAATGCGGCAGGAAAGGCGAATCGTCGGCCAGAAGAATGTCATGCTCCAGCTCGCCGATATCGAGGACGATAAAGGCGCCGAAACGCTGCCGCATGACCGTGCCAACGGCCTCGATCAGCGGCGCCGCCTCCTGAATGGTGGACGCGATCAGATAGGAGGCATGAGCGGCGGCGATATCGCGGGCGGCGAGATTTTTCGTGCCGCCCGTCAGATGCAGGCAGAGGAATGGCAGCGGCCGGTCGATATGCAGACGGCCGTCTTTGCCGAGATCGCGGCGGATGGCCTTGCCCGCCTCGAGGCAGGACACGACGTCATCGGCCAGATCGGCGATGGGAGACGGTGCGCTGCGGGCGGAAGAGAGGTTCATCGCCGCGACCTCAGGCACTCTTCGAGCACCGGCTGGAGTGCTGTTATCGCTTGGCGAATATCCGCCACCACACGCGCATCCGGCTTTCCCGTCCACTCATCCATGAAGAATTTCTTGAACTCGACTGCGATGGCGCAGCCATTTTCGGCGAACCGCTCGTGGATGAAACGGGTCTGCTCGCCCTTGCCCTGAAACGCCACGTTCTCGCGAACATCGAGGCGGCGTCCGCCGATGGTCGCTGACGCGAAATGATGCCCGACCGCGCTGACGATATCGCCCCAGCGGCTGCGATCCATGGAAAAGGTGCCGATATTGATATCGGGCGCCTCCGCCTGTGCCGTCGGCGGCGCGGCGGCGCCCTGCCGGCGATGATTATAGCTGTGCACATCCAGCACCACGAAGGCGCCGTGCCGTCTTTCGATTGCGGAGAGCACGGTCTCGAGCATCGCATAATAATCGGCGTGAAAATCGAGCGATTGCCGGATGGCTTCCGGGGCCGGCTCCTCTTTCCAGACCTCAAGCCCCCAGGATTGTTCCGGCTTCAGATAAATCGCCTGATCGGCCGCACGGTTGAGATCGATTTCGAAACGCGAATGGTGAACAACGATACGGTTCGTCAGTCCCGCGATCATCTCACCGGTGAAAGGGTCTTCCTCCCTCAGCCGCTGTTCCGGGGAAAGGGCGATGAGCCCGGATACGTCCGGTCGAATGCGATGACCGTCATGAATGGCCGTGCCGATAACAGGTGAATTGCCGAAATCAATCGACCAGAAACCCTTGTTTTCGTTGTTACCGCGGTATTCGCCGTCGCTCTGTCTGGCTGCCATGCTGCCTCCCCTGCATCGGGGATAAAACAGCGGGACATGCCCGTTTGTTCCGGTAAAAAATTGCGCGCGATGCATTCGGTCTCGGCAATGACGCCGCTGGAAAAAATGCGGAACCATCCCGGAAAGCCCACGTTGTTCCAGCAGGAGGGGCCGCCGTGTCAAACGGACGCGATGGCGCTGAAGAACATCGGGATTTTTCCGTTTTCTCCCGGTGGCCAACGAAATGGCAGCCGAGCTTCTTACCCATCCGGCACCCCTCCGTTCCCGCTTTCCACGCACAAGGAGCCGCGACATGGAAAAGACCGAAACACGCAAACTTGCGGAAGAATATCTGCGTCTCGGCGGCACGCGTCAGGTGATGATCGACGACAACAAGACCTTCGTGCGCCAATGGCAGCACGAACCGGCGGAAGCCGAACGGTTCTGGCAAACGCATATCGAAAATCTCGACGCGGAACGGCTCAAGGACGTGGAATTTTTCCTGCCCTCCATGAATTCCGACATGAATTCCGACAAGGGCAAATGAACCCAGAAGGAGACAGACATGACTGCCATCAACGCCGCAAAAATCCTCATTCTCGCAACGGACGGCTATGAGCGCTCCGAATTGCGCGTGCCCTATGACCAGTTGAAGGCCAGGGGTGCAGACGTGAAGGTCGCCTCCATCAAGGAGGGCGAGATCAAGAGCTGGGACAAGAAGAACTGGGGCGACAGCATCGCCGTCGACCTTCCCGCCAAGGCCGTAAAAACGGAAGATTTTGACGCGCTGGTTCTTCCCGGCGGCCAGATCAACCCGGATATCCTGCGTCATGATGAGGATGCGATGCGGGTGGTGCGTGATTTCGTCAAATCCGGCAAGGTGGTGGCCGCCATCTGCCACGCCCCATGGCTGCTTGTCGAAGCGGATGCCCTGCGTGGCCGCGACGCCACCTCCTATTGGTCGATCAAGACCGACCTCAAGAATGCCGGCGCCAACTGGAAGGATGAAAAGGTCGTGACCGATAAGGGGATCATCACCTCCCGCAGCCCTGACGATCTCGACGCCTTCGTCGCCAAGATCGTGGAAGAGGTCGAGGAAGGCCGCCACGAACGTCGCGCCGCTTAAGACACGCACCATGTTTCCGTGGCGCCGGGTTGCCCGGCGGCCCATGTATTTGGGTGAAAGACATGAAAAACAGATTGCTGGCCACCAGCGGCGCGGAGCGCACCTTCATCCTCGTCATTGATCCCGAGGAAGAAGCCTTCGAGGCCATCGGACGCTTTGCCAAGGCCGAAAACATCAACGCCGCCTCGGTTACCGCGATCGGGGCCTTTGCCACGGCAACACTCGCCTTTTTCGATCTTTCGACGCGGGACTACAAGGAAATACCGATCACCGACCAGAGCGAGGTTCTGAGTCTGCTCGGCGATATCACCCTTGACGAGAATGATACGCCCAATCCGCACCTGCATGTGGTTCTGGGCTTTGCCGATGGCTCCACGAAGGGCGGCCATTTTCTAAAAGGAGTGGTGCGACCGACGCTGGAAGTCGTCATCCGCGAAACACCTGCGGAATTGCGGCGCAGCTACCGCCCGGAATTCGGAATCGCTCTCATCGATCCCGCGAAATAAACCCACGGAACCGGAAAAACGCCATTGCGTTATCGCTTTGGACAGGGGGGCGGCATGGTGACGGCGATCGATCGAAGAGATGCGGATGATGACGAGGTCGGGCAATTTCTGATCGGCCTCGCGCGCGGCACGGCGGGCGCATTGCTGTTTGCCCTGCCCATGCTGATGACCATGGAAATGTGGTTTCTCGGCCTTTACGTCAATTCCTGGCGGCTTCTGCTGCTCTGCATCCTCAACCTGCCGCTGCTCTTGCTTCTCGCCCGCCGCATCGGCTTCGAGAATATTCACTCCTGGAGCCAGGCGCTGCGCGACGCGATGACGGCCTATGGGCTGGGCATCGCCGTCAGCGCGGCCGTGCTCCTGCTGTTCGGTATTCTGAACGATCAGATCACCGCCTCCAACATCGTCGCCAAGATTGCCCTGCAATCCGTTCCAGCCAGCATCGGCGCGCTGCTCGGACGCAGCCAGCTCGGTCAGCATTCCGACGCGGAGGATGAAGAGGAAGGCGAATATTCCGGCGAGACGGGTTATCTGCACGAACTGTTCATGATGGTTGTCGGTGCGCTTTTCCTCAGCCTCAATGTCGCGCCGACGGAAGAAATGATCCTGATCGCCTATAAGGTGACGCCCTATCACATTCTGGCGCTTTGCCTGCTGTCGATCGCCATCATGCATGGCTTTGTCTACGCGCTTCACTTCAAGGGCTCGCACCAGCTGCACGAGGGGCAGAAGTGGTGGCAATCCTTCATCCGCTTCACCCTGCCCGGCTATGTCATCGCCATCGCCATCAGCATCTATACGCTCTGGACCTTCGAGCGCCTTGACCACACCTCGCTGTCGCAGATCATGAACGCCGCCGTCATTCTCGGCGTTCCCGCCTCGATCGGCGCGGCCTCCGCCCGGCTGATCCTGTGAGGACAAGATGACGATATCCAAGGGCCGCAAACATACGGAAAGCTCCGAGCCCCACTGGGTGGAATGGCTGACGGGCGTCATCTGCACGCTTCTTGTCGCCGCCATGCTCGGCTGGATAGGTTATGACATTTATCGCTACAGGCCGGAGGATGCCCGCTTCGAAATCGCCGTTACCGGCGTGGAGGCGCAGGCCGGGCAATATCGCGTGCGGTTCGATATCCGCAACCTTTCCATGACGACGGCGGCGCAGGTGCAGGTGCGCGGCGACCTGCAGCAAAACGGCGCGACGCTGGAGAGCGCCGATGTGACATTCGATTACGTCGCCTCGGAGTCTCGCGACACCGGCACGCTTTTCTTCCGCAACGATCCCCGCAGCGCAACGCTCACCATCAATGTCGCCGGCTATACCGAGCCGTGAGACCTTTCAGGATGATTTCATGCCGACATCGGAACTGACGAAAGAACGCGACCTCAGAGATTCAAAACCCGTGTGGGCGGACACGCCCCGCATCGGCGTCCGCAGCAGGCAGACGCCGGAGGCCGACCATTACGACACGATCGTGGTCGGCGCCGGTATCAGCGGCGCGCTGGTGTCCCATGCCCTGCACCGGCCGGGTCAATCCATGCTGATCGTCGACCGGCGCGAGCCGGTGATGGGCAGCAGCGTCGCCAGCACCGCGATGATCCAGCATGAAATCGACACGCCGCTGACGCAGCTCAGAAAGATGATCGGCAGGGATGCGGCCGACAGGGCATGGCAGCGTTCCGCCCGCGCCGTCCTGCGGCTAGAGGAAATCGTTTCTTCGCTCGGCATCTCCTGCAGCATGAGGCGCAAACAGGCCCTTTATCTGGCGGGAGACGAAATGGGATCGCGCGCGTTGAAGGCCGAGGCGGCAGCCCGTGAGGAAGCGGGCATCGAGGCCCGCTTTCTCACCGCTGCAGAACTGAGAGAGCAATACGGCATGCACCGGACCGCAGCCATCCTCAGCGATATTTCGGCCTCTGCCAATCCCGCACAGCTGACCGCCGGCCTGCTGCGCCACACGGCGGGCGCCGGCGCCGAAATCGTCTCGCAGCTTGAGATCACCGATCTCAGGAACCTCGGCGACGAGGTTGTCCTTGCGACCGCCGGCGGCAAAATCCTTTCAGCGCGCAATGTCGTTTTCTGCACCGGCTATGAATTCCTGAAAATGCTGGAGAGCCCGAAGCACCAGATCATTTCCACCTGGGCGCTGGCGAGCAGAAAGGGGCTCGACCTGCCCGACTGGCTGGAGAACCATATCGTCTGGGAGGCCTCCGATCCCTATCTCTACCTGCGCACCGACCGCGAGGGGCGGATGATTGCCGGAGGCGAGGACGAGGAAAACCCCACCGCCTACCAGTCGGAGCGCAAGCTCGCCGCCAAGGCGGAGACGATCCGCCGCAAGATCGAGAAGCTTCTCGGCATCGATATGGGAAAGCCGGAATATCGCTGGGCGGCGGCCTTCGGCACGACCACCACCGGCCTGCCGCTGATTGGCGCGGTGCCCGGAATGAACAACGTCTATGCCGTGATGGGTTTCGGCGGCAACGGCATCACCTTCAGCCAGATCGCCGCTGAAATCGTGGCCGCCGCCGTCAATGGCGGCAAGGACCCCGATGCCGATCTTTTCCGCTTCGGCTGATGCCGTTCATTCCTCCTTGATGCCCGCCGCCACCTGTATGCGGCGGAGCGTCCACAAGACGACAATGCCCATTCCCGCAGCAAGAAGGGCAAGCGGCCACATGCCAAGACCGACCGAGAGGCCGATTGCCGCCGAAAGCCACATGCTGGCGCCCGTCGTCAGGCCTTTGACATCGCCTCTGGTATAAACGACCACACCCGCCGCGAGAAAGGCGATGCCCGCCGTCACGGCCTCCACCAGCCGGATGGGATCGAGCCGTGCGGCCTCATGGCCTTCCGCCATCGTCTCCATCATGTGAATGGTGATGACGCAGAAGGTGACGGCGGCAAGGCCGATCAGCATGTTGGTGCGCAGGCCGGCCGTGTTCTTGTGAAACTCCCGCTCCAGACCGATCAGCCCGCACAGGATGACCGCGCCGAACACCCGCACCAGGAGCACCTCGAAGGGGATGGAAATATTCATGGAAAATTCTTCTGCAAGGCTCTGGGGCACTGTCGCGTCTCCTCCCGAAATTTCTTCACACTAAGTTTGGAGAGGCGTGTTGGTTCCGCGCGGCAATATAAACGTTGCGCGCAACCGAGCCGGAACCATGGGCGGAGCAAAGGGTTTGTCTCCCGTGCGCATGGGCGCACATCATGCAATTTCACACATGGGAGAAGGACCAATGGCCGAGAAGAAACTCGACGACCTGTTTTACGATACGCTGAAGGATATCTATTACGCCGAGAGGCAGATCCTGAAAGCCCTGCCGAAAATGGCGCGGGCAGCGACCGACCCGAAGCTGAAACAGGCTTTTGAAAAGCACAAGGAAGAAACGCAGGGCCACGTCGAACGCCTGCAGGAAGTGTTCGAGATCATTGGCAAGCGGGCGCAGGGCAAGACCTGCGAAGCCATTCAGGGCATCATCGCCGAGGGCGAGGAAATCATGGAGGACTTCAAAGGCACCCCCGCCCTCGATGCCGGTCTCGTTTCGTCGGCACAGGCGGTCGAACACTATGAGATCGCCCGCTACGGCACGCTGAAGGCCTGGGCGGAAAAGCTGGGCCACACCAAGGCGGTTTCGCTGCTGGACGCCACGCTCAAGGAAGAGGCGAAGACCGACGATGCGCTGACCGCGCTCGCCAAGACTTCGGTTAACGCTGCCGCCGAAAAAAAGGCGGCGTAACACCCTCCTCGACAAAAACCGGAATGGTCGCCCATTCCGGTTTTTTTTGTGTCTTGAAACCCGCGGAAATTACGGCAGGGTATAGGCGATCACATAATCGCCCGGCTTGGTTCCGACGGAGCCGTGACCACCCGCAACCATCACCACATATTGCTTGCCGCCATCCAGCGCATAGGTCATTGGCGTTGCCTGGCCGCCGGCCGGCAGGCGCGCTTCCCAAAGCTGCTTGCCGGTGGTGAGGTCATAGGCCCGCAGAAAGTTGTCGACAGCAGCACCGAGGAAGGCCACGCCGCCCTTGGTGATCATCGGCCCGCCAATGCCCGGCACGCCGACCTTGAAGGGCAAGGGCAGCGGCGTCATGTCATAGACCGTGCCGTTCTTGTGCTTGTAGGCGATATCACCGGTGCGCAGGTCTGCACCCGCGACATAACCCCATGGCGGCGCCTGGCAGGGAATCTGCAACGGACCGAGGAAGGGACCCATGAACACGCCATAGGGCGCGCCGTCATTGCGGTTCAGGCCCTGCTCGCTACCCTTTTCGTCCTGACCCTTCGGCGGAATGTCGGCACGCGGCACGAGCTGCGAGGTGAAGGCGAGATAGGTCGGCATGCCGAACATGACCTGACGTTCGGGATCGACCGCCACGCTGCCCCAGTTGAAGGTGCCGAAATTGCCGGGATAGATGATCGAGCCGTTGAGCGAAGGCGGCGTGTAACGGCCCTTATAGTTCAGCTGATGGAAGCGGATGCGGCAGGCGAGCTGGTCGAACATGGAGACGCCCCACATGTCCTTTTCCTGCAATGGCTCCGGCTTGAAGGACAGGGCCGTCGTCGGCTGCGTCGGGGAGGTGAAGTCCTCCGGGATGGCACCGCCCGGCGCGGGCTCTTCGGTGATCGGCAGAAGCGGCTCGCCGGTGCGCCGGTCGAGAACGTAGATATCGCCCTGCTTGGTGGGACCGACCAGCGCCGGCACGGTCTGGCCGTCCTTGGTGATATCGAGCAGCACCGGCTGCGCCGGCACATCCATGTCCCAGAGATCGTGATGAACCGTCTGGCGCACCCAGCGATCCTTGCCGGTATTGATATCGAGCGCGACAATCGAGGAGGAATATTTCTCCACATTCTCGCTGCGGCCCATGCCGAGCTGATCGGGCACCTGATTGCCGAGCGGGATATAAACGAGGCCGAGGCCTTCATCGTAACTGAAGACCGACCAGCTGTTCGGCGAATTGGTGGTATAGGTTTCACCCGCCGCAATCGGTTCGGTTTTCGCCGGATTGCCGGAATCCCAGTTCCAGACGAGCGCGCCGCTGTTCACATCGAAAGCGCGAATGACGCCGGACTGTTCCTGCGTGGAATAATTGTCGTTCACCGCGCCGCCGATGATGATCTTGCCCGCCACGATGACGGGGGGCGAGGTCGAATAATAATAGCCGGCGGGATTGTATTTCATGCCCTGCTCAAGATGCAGCACACCCTGATCGGCAAAGGACGTGCAGACCTGGCCGGTGGCGGCGTCAAGCGCGATCAGCCGCGCATCCGAGGTCGGCAAATAGACACGTTCGGCACAGGCCGTGCCCGGCGCGGCATTCGGTTCGGCATAATAGGAAACACCGCGGCATGTCTGGTGCTGGCGGTCCGGATTGAGACCGACATTCGGGTCGTATTTCCACTTTTCCTTGCCGGTGGCGGCATCGATGGCAATCGCCCAATTATGCGGCGTGCAGATATAAAGCGTGTTGCCGACCTTGAGCGGCGTCACCTGATAGGTGGTTTCACCCACATCATCGGGCAGCTTCACATCCCCCGTCTGGTAACGCCAGGCTTCCTTGAGCTGCGAGACGTTTTCGACATTGACCTGGGTCAGCGGCGAATAACGCTGGCCATAGGGCGTGCGGCCATATTGATGCCAGTCACCGTCAGGCACATTGCCGCCATAGGCGGGCGTGGCGGAGGCCGTTTCCTGGGGCAGCGAACCTGCCATTTCGTGCGGATCCTGCGCCATGGAATATCCGGCCACGACGATCGAGGCGAGGACGGAGAGCGCAAGCGGCCAGGCATTCGGGCCGTAGCTAAGCCCGGTCGGGCTCGCAAAACCGAGCGGCTTTCTGACCCATGGAACCAGAAGCCAGAGGCCGATGAGAATGATGATGCCGCCGCGCGGGCCAAGCTGCCACCAGTCGAAGCCGACTTCCCAGACGGCCCAGGCGAGCGTCGCGACAATGAAGACGGCATAGACGTGAAGGGCTGCGCGATTGCGCTTGAACAGCAGAATGGCCGTTAAAAGAAAGGCCAGTCCGGAAAGCACGTAATAAAAGCTCCCGCCCAGCATGACGAGCTGAGAGCCGAAACCGAACAGCGCAAGACCGATCAGTGTGAGAACAACTGCAGTGACGGTGACTGCCATGAATGAAACCCCCGATTCCTGTCACTTTGCGTGAAATGAAATCGGGCGCGATCTGGTTCCATGGAAATCATCATGATCGCGAAAAAAATTCACGTCATGGTGGTCACGGGTTTTGTGGCGCTCCGGTGGAATCCTGCGGCGCGGGATTGGTTTCCGTCGATGCCGGCGGTTGGGCGCGGCCATTCGCCGGATTGTTGTCGAAGCTTCCGGATCCGGACGGCTGCTGCGGCACGGGCGCAGTCTCGGTCTGCGGGTTCTGCGGCAGGTTTTCGTCGGGTTCGAAAACCGAATATTCGACAACGGCCCAAACCACCAATGCAAGAAGCACGCTGACGATCAGAATGACAAGGACCGGACGTCCGCGCGATCCCTGCCGCGCACGCGTTGCCGTTTCGCTTTTGTGAGCATCCCGACCGTCGAGATAGCTGGCATTTTCTCTGGCCATGTCTTTCACTCCCTGTGACCCTGTTGATCTAATCCCCGGGGTCAGGGTTTTGTTCCAGATTGTCGGAGAACGACTTTAGCCGCACTCGGCCGGTAACCGAGACCTCTCTGAGCCGTCGCAGCCTGCCACATCCACCGCGCTAAAGCTTTGCCCGAGACCCAGCCAGGAGACCGGCGGGCGTGCTCCATCCGTTTCCCATGGGTCGTCCGGGAGGTTGTCGGAATTCGCCGAAGACAGGGGCGATGCCGCCGCATGAAATCCGGCACCGGAAAAGGAAAGGTATTTTTTCACCGCATGACGCCATCCGCGCCACAGGTCGAGAAAAGCAGGAATTTTCAGCATCATGATTGTCAGGCAATATATCGATAAAAATAACGTCTCCTGTTTGGCACGTCTGGAGGACAGGCGCATCCCCGTTGCAGCGCAACCGCAGCGAATAGTCGAATTGTGCCAAGAAACCGTCATAAAGTGTCAGGTCGACGCCCGACCAGGCGTGATCAGCGGCCGAGCTGCACGATCCAGCGTGTCCATTCGGCGCTATCCGGCTTCAGAATATCCGACGTGACGTTACGGCTTTCGGACGCGAAATGCCGCATCTGGCGCGGCGAAAGGCCGAAGGTCCTCTTGAAGACGCGGCTGAAATTTTCCGGATTGGTGAAACCATAGGACGCCGCCACCTCGGCAATCGTCATATGCGCCGATTGCGGCGCCCGCAGAAAATCCATCGCGCGTTCAAGACGTCGCTGGGTAATACAGGCCGAAAATCCGCCCAGCGGCTCGAAGAGCCGGTAGACGGTGCGCCGGGATACGCCGAACTCACCCATGACCTTCTCCACCGAGAGGGCCGGATCGAGAAGATGATTGTCGATGTAACGCCGGATGGATGCCCTGAGCGCCCGCTGCACACCCTGCGCATTGTCGTGCCCGACATGATTGTTGATGGCGGCGGCGGCGAGTTCCAGAAGCGGCGAGACCGTGGCAGCACCCTCGCCGGCATTCATGATGTCGAAATGGCGATAGATGCTCGTCATCGTTTCGCGCAGCAGCGATACCAGCGGCAGACCGGCCGGCAGCACGCGCTCATGATGGTTGCCGGAACCGAGAAGCCTGCCTTCCAGCAGCCGGCGCGGCACGACGAGACTGAGATGATCGTGGTCGGTCGTGGCGGTGGCCAGCGGTTGCGCCATGTCTATGAGATAGAGGTCGCCGGGGCCTGCGGTCTCGCCCGATCCGCGCCGCGACATGCTTTGTCCGCTGGCGTAAAATTGCAGGAGAAAACCGTCCATGCCGTCGCGGGCAAGCTTGTGGCGCGAACGGTCGAAATCCTGCGCCGAGGACTGGGTGCGGCCAAGCGCGACATTGCCGATGAAAGCGGCGTCCACGCTGGCGAAGAAACCGTCATCCTGCGAGCGCCGCAGGCGGGCATCGAAAAGCACGTTGATCGAATCACGCCACAGCGCCATGGCATCGCGTTTCGGCACATGGCGCGTATCGAAGCGCGAGCGCGCCAGCGGCGCTTCAAAAGACCCTGTGTTCATCACACCGTTTTTCCGTGAACACGGCGCTGACCCCCGCCGTCCACGAAAACTATACAGGATTGAAATCGCCTAACAATGCCGGATGCCAGCGAGATGGTTCGCTGGAGGTGGGTGCGCCAAGATTATTTCGCGGTCCAGCCGCCATCGATGGAGATGGTCGTGCCGGTGATGGAGCGCGCCATATCGCCGGAGAGATAAAGCGCCATTTCCGCCACTTCTTCCGGTTGCACAAACCGTCTGGTCGGCTGGGGCGCCAGCATCACCTTTTTCACCACATCCTCCTCGCTCATGCCATGCACGCGCGCCTGATCGGCAACCTGGGCGGCGACAAGCGGCGTCCAGACGTAACCGGGGCAGATGGCGTTGCAGGTAATGCCGAGTTCGGCCACTTCCAGCGCCACGCTTTTCGTCAGGCCCACCACCGCATGTTTGGTCGCGACATAAGGCCCCTTGAAGGGCGAAGCGCGCAGGCCGTGGGCGGAGGCGATATTGACGATGCGGCCCCAGCCCCGTTCCTTCATGCCCGGCAGGGCCGCATGGATGGTGTGAAAGGCGCTGTCGAGCGAGATGGCGACGATGCGGGAGAAATCGGCGAAATCGAACTCGTCGATCGGCGCGACCTTCTGGATGCCGGCATTGTTGACCAGCACATCGATGCGGCCAAACTCGGCGATGACTTTTTCCGGGAGGTGCGCGCTCTCGTCGTAATGGGCGAGATTGGCGGAAAAATAGACCGGCCGGTGGCGCGCCACTTTCGCAACCGCTTCAAGGGCCTGCGCACCTTCTTCCGCCGTCTCCACGCCGTGGACGGCAACCAGAAACCCGGCTTCGGCGAACCGCTTGGCGATGGCGAGCCCGATGCCGCTGGTGGAGCCCGTGACCAGCACGGTTTTCGGTTGATCCTCCATCGGCCTAGTCCTTCAGCTGTGGCAGGTTGCGGAAAAGTTCGAGCGCTTCGGGATTGGCGAGCGCATCGGCATTCTTCACCGGCCGGCCATGGATGGTGTCGCGCACCGCGATTTCGGAAATCTTGCCCGAACGGGTGCGGGGAATTGCGCTGACGGCAATAATCTTTGCCGGCACATGCCGCGGTGTGGCGCCTGAGCGGATGCGGCTGCGGATGGTCTTTTCCAGCTCTTCCGTCAAGACCGCGCCGCCCTTCATGCGCAGGAAGAGGATGACCCGCTGGTCGCCGTCTATATCCTGTCCCACGGCAATGGCCTCCTCGACTTCAGGCACGGTTTCCACCTGCCGGTAGATTTCCGCCGTGCCGATGCGAACCCCGCCGGGATTGAGCGTCGTATCCGAACGTCCATGAATGACATATCCGCCGGAGGGGCGCAGTTCGGCAAAATCGCCATGGGCCCATATGCCCGGAAACCGGTCGAAATATGCGGCCTGATACCGGGAACCATCTGCATCGCCCCAGAACTTTACCGGCATGGAGAGATGCGCATTGCGGCAGACGAGTTCGCCGGCAACGCCGCGAACCGAACGGCCCTCATCATCCAGCGTGTCGATATCCATGCCGAGCATCGCGCCCTGCAATTCGCCGCGATGCACCGGCTGCAGCGGGTTGCCGCCGAGGAAACAGGCGCAGATATCCGTGCCGCCGGAAATCGAGGCAAGATGCACATCGGCCTTCCAGTCGCGATAGATGTAATCGAAGGATTGCGGGATGAGCGGCGAGCCGGTGGAGAGAATTGTCCTCAGCGATGAAAGATCGTGGCTTTCACGCGGCTTCAGCCCAGCTTTGAGGCACGCGTCGATGAACTTCGCCGAGGTGCCGAAGGTCGCGATCCGTTCAGCATCGATGAGATCGATCAGCCGCGCAGGGTTGGGATAACCGGGATTGCCGTCATAGGTGACGAGCGTCGCGCCGAGCGCCAGGCCGGAGACCTGCCAGTTCCACATCATCCAGCCGCAGGTGGTGAAATAGAAGAAGCGCTCCCCCTCCTCAATATCGCATTGCAGCTTTTGTTCCTTCATATGCTGAAGAAGCAGGCCGCCGCCGGAATGGGTGATGCATTTCGGCTTGCCTGTCGTGCCCGAGGAATAAAGGATCGCCAGCGGCGCCTTGACGGGAAGACGGTTGAAAGCAATCTCACCCGCCGCATAGGGCGCGACGAAATCCGCAAGCGTCACGCAGCCGAGATCGGCGAGGCTTTCGGGAACGGCATCACCGATCAGCACGATTTTTTCGGGAGCCGCACTTTCCACGACGGCGCGGATGGTCGGAGCGACATCGATGCGCTTGCCGGCATAACCATATTCCGGCACCGCGAGGAGGATTTTCGGGTCGATCTGCGACAGGCGGTCGGAGGCGCCGGCAGGGCCGAAATCCGGCGAGCAGGACGACCAGATCGCCCCGATGGCGCTGACAGCCAGATAACTGACGATCGCCTCGATATCATGGGTGACGATGGCCCCGACGCGGTCGCCCTCCTTCACGCCAGCATGAGCAAGCGCCTGCACCATGCGGGATACTTCGTCGTAAAGCTGTCTGCGGGTAATCTCGCGCCTCGTGCCATCGTCGCGATGGGCGATGATGGCCACTCGCTCGTCGGCATCGCGCAGCAGGTTTTCGGCATAATTGAGCCTTGCGTCCGGATAGAACTCGGCATCCCGGATCGTCGCGCCCGGTTTGAACGCCGTGTCGCCGCGTGTGCCAATGATCCCGAGTTCATCCCACAGCGCATCGTAAAACTCATCCGGCGCGTTGATGGACCAGCGCAGCAGCCCGGCATAATCATCGGCGGCCTGCCCGTGCAGCTTTGCCGTTTTCGTCGCGAAGGAGAAAAGCGCCGAGCGCTCCCGCCTCTTCTCAGGCGGCACCCATAAGATGTCGGATGGCGCGGCGTCCGTCATGCTTTGCCCCCGCGCAGCATTTCCACGATGGCGGAGAAATCGCGCCCGCCGCTCCCCTCGTCGACGAAATTCTCATAAAGCGACGCTGCCGCGGCACCGAGGGGAGTGGAGGCTCCGGCTCCATTCGCCGCCTCCTGCGAAAGCGTCAGATCCTTCAGCATCAAGGCCGCCGCAAAGCCGGGCTGATAATCCTTGTTGGCGGGCGATGTCGGCACCGGCCCCGGCACCGGGCAATAGGTGGTGAGCGACCAGCATTGCCCGGAAGAGGTGGAGGCGACATCGAACAGCGCCTGATGCGAGAGCCCGAGTTTTTCGCCCAGCACGAAAGCTTCGGAAACGGCGATCATGGAAATGCCGAGGATCATGTTGTTGCAGATCTTCGCCGCCTGGCCGTTACCGCCCTTGCCGCAATGCACGATCTTCTTGCCCATCGCCTCCAGCACCGGCTTTGCCGCCGAAAAGGCCTCAGGCTCGCCGCCGCACATGAAGGTCAGGGTGCCGGCGGCAGCCCCGCCGGTTCCGCCGGAAACGGGCGCATCGACCGAGGGGCAACCGGCGGAAGCGGCCAGTTCATGCGCTTTCAGCGCGCTTTCCATATCCACCGTCGAGCAATCGATGAGAAGCGTTCCGGCAGATACCTTTCGAACCAGATCGCCATAGACCGCAACGACATGTTCGCCCTTCGGCAGCATGGTGATGATCACATCCGCCGCGTCCGTTGCTTCGGCAGAATCCATTGCCACTGGAATGCCGGCCTCTTTCGCCGCCGCACGGCAGGCGTCGGCGAGATCATATCCCCTGACGGTATAACCCGCCTTGACGAGATTGGCGGCCATCGGCAGGCCCATATGTCCCAGCCCGAGAAAAGCGACGGTCTTCATCGGTGCGCTCCTTTCAGCGATTATCCACAAGGATCATGTCGGCAGCCTTTTCGGCGATCATGATCGTCGGGGAATTGGTATTTCCGGAAGTGATGCGCGGCATCACCGAAGCGTCGGCGACGCGCAGCCCGGCGAGCCTGCGGAATTTCAGCCTGTTATCGACAACGCTCTCCACATCCGACCCCATGCGCAATGTGCCGACGGGATGGAAGATGGTGGTGCCGATATCGCCCGCCGCCTTGGCGAGATCATTGTCATTTTCGAAGGATGGGCCGGGCCGGTATTCCTGCGGATTGAAGCGGGAAAACGCCGGCTGGGCGACGATGCGCCGCGTCAGCCGCATCGCATCGATGGCCACCTGCCGGTCGCCTTCGGTGGACAAATAGTTCGGGCGGATTTCCGGCTGCATGGCGAAATCCGGTCCTTTCACATGCACTGAGCCCCGGCTTTCCGGCCGCAGATTGCAGACACTTGCGGTAATGGCGGGAAAAGTGTGAACCGGATCACCGAACTTGTCGAGCGAAACCGGCTGGACATGATATTCCAGATCGGCGGTTTCCTTTTCCGGCGAGGAACGGGTGAAGACGCCGAGTTGGCTCGGCGCCATCGACATCGGCCCGGAGCGCGTCAGCGCATATTCGAGGCCGATCCTCGCCTTGCCGAACAGGGTCGAGGCCCGTTCATTCAGCGTCAGGACGCCGGAGACCTTGTAGACCATGCGCAATTGCAGATGGTCCTGCAGGTTCTCACCCACGCCCTGAACCTCAGCCACGGTGTCGATGCCGGCGGCCTGAAGCACGTCGCCACGGCCAACGCCGGAAAGCTCCAGAACATGCGGCGAGCCGATCGCGCCTGCGGACAGCACCGTTTCGCGCCGCGCCCGCATCTTTTTCAGGACGCCGTCATGGTGGAACTCGACACCCGTAACGCGGCCCTCTTCGATGATGAGACGCTTGACATGCGCCTTGGTGAGAACCGTCAGGTTCTTACGCCCGAGTGCCGGTTTCAGAAACGCCTTTGCCGTGTTCCAGCGCCAGCCCGAGCGCTGGTTGACGTCGAAATAACCCGCACCCTCATTGTCGCCCCGGTTGAAATCATCGGTCGCGGGAATGCCGGCTTCGCCCGCTGCCTTCTGGAAGGCATCCAGCACGTCCCAGCGCACCCGCGCCTTTTCCACGCGCCATTCGCCGCCGGCGGAATGCAGGTCGCTTTTACCGCGATAAAAATCCTCCGACTTCAGGAAATAGGGCAGGATATCGTTCCACCCCCAGCCTTCACAGCCGAGTTGCCGCCACATATCGTAATCACGGGCCTGACCGCGGATGTAGATCATGCCATTGATGGAGGAGCAGCCGCCCAGAACCTTGCCGCGCGGATAGATCAGCGCGCGGCCGTTAAGCCCCGGCTCTTCCGCCGTCTTGAAACACCAGTCGGTGCGCGGATTATTGATGCAATAGAGATAGCCGACCGGAATATGGATCCAGTGGTAATTGTCGTTGCCGCCCGCTTCCAGAAGCAGCACGCGGTTGTTCGGATCTTTCGAAAGGCGGTTGGCGAGAACGCATCCGGCACTCCCCGCTCCGATGACGATATAGTCATATTCGCCCATGCTGTTCTCCATGCGCCACCCTTGCCGCACCGTCCCGGACGCGGAGGAGGCCTTGTCTGTGTTTTCAAAAATGTCTAGCTGCGGTGCTGAAAGCCGAGTTTCCGCCCCAGCCGGGAAGCATAAAATTCGCCGATAAGACCGCGCCGGAACACCAGAACGCAGGCCATGAAGACGAGGCCGGTGATGATGGTGACCGGGAAATCCGATGTCGCGAGATAGTTCTGCAGGGTAACGACGAGGCCTGCGCCAAAAATCGGCCCGATCATGGTGCCGATGCCGCCGAGCAGCGTCATCAGGATCACTTCGCCGGACATCTGCCACGTCACGTCGGTGAGCGTGGCGAACTGGAAGACCAGCGCCTTCAGACCGCCCGCAAGCCCGGCAAGCGCCGCCGACATGACGAAGGCGCCGAGCTTGTAGCGCTGCACGCTGTAGCCCAGCGAAATGGCGCGCTGCTCGTTTTCGCGGATGGATTTCAGGATCATGCCGAAGGGCGAGTTGACGAAACGCCAGATGACCAGCAGCGCGATGACGAAGGCGGCCAGCACCGTATAATAGATATTGAGCGGCGCATTGAGATCGAGAAGGCCGAAGAGGTGGCCACGCGGCACGCCCTGCAGGCCGTCCTCGCCATGGGTAAACGGCGCCTGAAGGCAGAAGAAATAAAACATCTGCGACAGCGCCAGCGTGATCATGGCGAAATAGATGCCTTGGCGGCGGATGGCGAAAAAGCCGATGACCAAGCCGAGAAGGGCCGCCCCTGCCATGCCGATCACAAGGCCGATCTCCGGCGTCACGCCCCATTCCTTCACCGAATAGGCGGTGAAATAGGCCGCACCGCCGAAAAACGCCGCATGGCCGAAGGACAGCAGACCCGTATAACCGATCAACAGGTTGAAGGCGCAGGCAAACAGCGCGAAGCACAGGAGCTTCATCAGAAAGATCGGGTAAACGAACATCGGTGCGGCGATGAGGACGGCGAGCCCCAAGAGAATGAGCACCGTCTTGATGGTTCCGGCCGTCGCAGACACTTCCGTCTGCGGCAGCGTACCGGCGGTGGAGCTATGGGTGGCTTTGGACATATCAGGCGTCCTTTCCGAAAAGTCCGGCGGGGCGGATGAGCAGCACAAAGGCCATGATGACGAAGATGACGATGTTGGAGGCTTCCGGGTAGAACACCTTGGTCAGGCCTTCGGCGACGCCCAGCATGTAACCCGTGACGATGGCGCCCATGATCGAGCCCATGCCGCCGACGACCACCACGGCAAAGACGACGATGATGAGGTTCGTGCCCATCAGCGGCGAGACCTGGTAGATGGGTGCGGCCAGCACACCGGTGAACCCGGCAAGGCCGGCGCCCAGTGCGTAGGTCAGCGTCAGCAACACCGGCACGTTGATGCCGAAAGCCTGCACCAGCGTCGGATTTTCCGTCGCGGCGCGCAGATAGGAGCCGAGACGCGTCTTTTCGATCAGCGCCCAGGTGGCGATGCAGACGATGAGCGAAATGACGACAACGAAAGCGCGGTAATTCGGCAGGAACATGAAACCGAGATTGGTGCCGCCGGCAAGCGCGCGCGGCACCGAATAGGGCTGGCCCGCCGCACCATAAAGCCAGCGGAACGTGCCTTCCACCACCAGCGCCAGGCCGAAGGTGAAAAGCAGCCCGTAAAGCGGATCGAGATCATAAAGCCGCGACAGCAGGAAGCGTTCAACGATCGCGCCGAACAAAGCGACGACGAGCGGCGTGACGATGAGCGCCACCCAGAAATTGATGCCGAAATATTGCAGGCCGAGGAAGGCGACAAAAGCGCCGAGCATATATTGCGCGCCATGGGCAAAATTGATGACGCGCAGCAGGCCGAAAATGACGGCGAGACCGAGCGACAGCAGCGCATAAAAAGACCCGTTGATGAGGCCGACCAGCAATTGCCCGAGAAGCGCCTGAATGGGAACGCCGAAGATCATCGTCATAGTTAAACCCCCAGCACCTTGTTGAGCTCGCCCATGCGGCCGGAAAGCTCGCTGACCGGAAAATCGCTGACCATCTGGCCGTGATCCATCAGGTAGAAACGGTCGGCGATACGGCTGGCGAAACGGAAATTCTGCTCGACCAGAACCACGGTCATGCCACGGCTCTTCAGCTTCTGCAGCACCTCGCCGATGCGTTGCACGATGACCGGGGCAAGTCCCTCCGTCGGTTCGTCAAGCAAGAGCACCTTCACGCCGGTGCGCAGGATGCGCGCCATGGCCAGCATCTGCTGCTCGCCGCCGGAAAGCTTGGTGCCGGGGCTGGCGCGGCGTTCGTGAAGATTGGGAAACAGTTCGTAGATTTCATCGAGCGTCATGCCGCCGGATGCGACGACGGGCGGCAGCTTCAGGTTTTCCTCGACGCTCAGCGTCGCGAAGATGCCGCGCTCTTCCGGCACGAAGCCGAGGCCGTATTTCGCCGTGCGATGCAGCGGCACCGGCATCAGATCCTTGCCGCCGAGTTTGATGACGCCCTTGCGGTTGCGGATGATGCCCATGATGGTGCGCAGCGTCGTAGTCTTGCCCACGCCGTTACGGCCGAGAATGGTGATGGTTTCGCCTTCGCCGACCGTCAGGTCGACGCCATGCAACGCCTGGCTTTCGCCATACCAGGATTTCAGGTTGGAGACTTCGAGCATCGCCGCCATATCAAGCCTCCTCCGTGCCCATATAGGCCGTTCGCACCCGCGGATCGGCGGAAACGGCGGCATAATCGCCCTCCGCCAGAATTTCACCGCGCTGCAGCACCGTGACATGGTGGCAGATATCGGCCACGACTTTCAGATTGTGTTCGACCATCAGCACCGCGCGTGTCTTTGCCACCTCGCGGATGAGCTCGGCGACATGGGAGACATCTTCCCCACCCATGCCGGCCATCGGCTCGTCCAGCAGCAGCACCTTGGGGTCGAGCGCCAGCGTGGTGGCGATTTCGAGAACCCGCTTGCGGCCGTAAGACAGATCGGCCGCAAGCGCATGTTTTTCCCTGACCAGGCCAACCGTTGCGATCAGCTCCTCGGCGCGGGCATTCAGCCTGTCGAGCGAGGAGAGCGGCAGCCAGAACTGCGTTGCAAGGCCGTTCGGCCGCTGCAACGCCACCCGCACGTTTTCCAGAACCGTCAGATGCGGAAACACCGCCGATATCTGGAAAGACCTGACGAGGCCGAGACGCGCCACCTTGTCCGGTGGCGTCCTTGTTATATCCGTTCCCATGAAGGTGATCGCCCCGCCCGTCGGCTGGAGAAACTTGGTCAACAGATTGAAGACCGTGGTCTTGCCGGCGCCGTTCGGACCGATCAGCGCATGCACGCGGGCATGATGCACGTCGAGATCGACGTTTTTCACGGCCGCGAATGCGCCGAAGGTCTTGGAGAGACCGCGCGCCGAAAGAACGACGCGTGATTCGGCCTGCCCGGCGGGGGCGGGAGCGATCGTCATGAAACTTTCCCCTTTATTGCGTCAGTCTTTTATTGCGTTACCAGCGGGCAACCGCTTTTTGCGGGGTCCATGAAGGCTTCCTTACCGGGAATGGTGGCGAGCACCTTGTAATAATCCCACGGCTGCTTGCTCTCATCCGGCTTCTTCACTTCCATCAGATACATGTCGTGGATCATGCGGCCGTTGGCAGCGACATGGCCATCCTTGGCGAAGACGTCGTTGACCGGCATTTCCTTCATGGCCTTTGCAACGGCATCGGCATCGTCGGTGCCGGCCTTTTCGATGGCCTTCAGATAGTGCAGCACGGCGGAATAGGTGCCGGCATGCACCATGTTCGGCATGGCGCCGGTGCGTTCCTTGAAGCGCTCACCGAATTTGCGCGATTCATCGTCGCGATCCCAGTAAAAACCTTCCGTCAACGTCAACCCTTGAGCCGCTTCGAGACCAAGGCCATGGACTTCGGCAAGCGTGAAGAGAAGGGCTGCCAGCCGCTGGCCGCCGGCGACGATGCCGAATTCGGCCGCCTGCTTGATGGCGTTGGAGGTATCGAGACCGGCATTGGCGAGACCGATGACCTTCGCGCCCGAGGACTGCGCCTGCAGCAGGAAGGAGGAATAATCCGTCGTGGCGAGCGGATGGCGCACGGAACCCAGCACCTTGCCGCCATTGGCCTTGACGAAATTGGAGGTGTTTTCTTCCAGCGAATAACCGAAGGCATAGTCGGCGGTCAGGAAGAACCAGCTGTCGCCGCCCTGCTTGACGAGCGCGCCGCCGGTGCCGACCGCCAGCGAATAGGTGTCATAGGCCCAGTGGAAACCATAGGGGCTGCACTGCTTGCCGGTCAGTTCGGTGGTTGCCGCACCGGTGTTGACGGTGATCTTCTTTTTGTCTTTGGAGAGCGCCTGCACGGCAAGACCGACCGACGACGAGGTCAGTTCCATGATCGAATCGACCTGTTCGGTATCGTACCATTGGCGGGCGATATTGGAGGCGACATCCGCCTTGTTCTGGTGGTCGGCGGTCACCACTTCCACCGGCGCACCCAGCACCTTGCCGCCGAAATCCTCGACCGCCATCTTCGCGGCTTCATAGGAGTATTTGCCGCCGAAATTGGCGTAGACGCCCGACTGGTCGTTCAGGATACCGATCTTGACCTTGCCGTCCGAAATCTCGGCGGCATAAGCGGCGGTGCCGGCGGCCAGTGCCATGGCCGTGGATAAAACGATACTCTTGCGCATGACTTCTCCTCCCAGAGATGATTGCGAGCCTCAGATTGTCTGTGCAGCGGTGAACGAAACCGTTGCACCCGAATGGCCGCACCGCCCTCCTCAAAGCGATGCATCCTGAGCCTAGACTTCTCGAATTCGGCCGTTGACACAAGAGCTTGTCATCATCAAATTGCGAACAGGAACTGTTCATTTTTGAACAGAACTCTTGATGGGAGACAAATATGGCCACCCCTTTCACCTGGGACGACCTGCAATATTTCCTGGCCGTGGCCCGCACCGGACAGCTCTCATCGGCAGCCCGCAGCCTGCGCACCAGCCACGCCACGGTCTCCCGCCATATCGACCGGCTGGAATTTTCGCTTAAAACCAAGCTGTTCGAGCGAAACCCGCGCGGATATGAACTCACGACCGTCGGACGGCGGCTGGTCGATACCGTCGAACGCATCGAGGCGGAGGCTGAACGGCTGCAATCGGATATATCCGAAAGCGGCAGCCTTCTGCGCGGCGTCGTGCGCTTGAGCGCACCGGAAGGTTTTTCCAATTTTTTCTTCGTGGAAAGGCTGAAGGACTTCGCCATAACCCATCCCCACATCATGCTGGAAATGGTGACGATCCAGCAGATCATGGCGCTGTCCCGAAAGGAGGCGGATGTGGCGGTAACGCTCGACCCGCCGAAAGCCGGTCCTTACATCAACGAACAGATCATCGATTACACGCTGCATATCTATGCGTCGCGGTCCTACCTCGCCGGGCGGCCCAAAATCACCAAACGCGAGGACCTGCTCGATCATTTCTTCATCGGTTACGTGCAGGATCTGATCTTCTCGCCGGGTCTCGACTATATGCGCGACGTGCTGCCCGGCCTGCGTCCGGGTTTTCAGTCATCGAGCATTTTTGCGCAGCTGACGGCCACGCTGAGCGGCCGGGGCCTGTGCATCCTGCCGAATTTCATCGCCGCGCGTTTCCCGGACCTGCAGATGGTGCTCGCAGGAGAGGTGGAACTGCGGCGCGGCTACTGGCTCACCAGCCACCACGACCTCGCCAATGTGCCGCGGGTGCGCTCGCTGATGGATTTCATCCTCAACACGGCGCGCGCGCATGAGAACCTCTTCATCCTGGACCGCCGAACAATTGTGTGAAACGGCCATCGTTCACATTTCGGCGACACCGTGTCTACGCGTGGCCGGTTGGAGGATGCGCGTCCCAGCCTATATGACTGACAACAACGAAGCCGGCCTGTAAAGACCGGCATCCTCCGACATCTGGAAGGTCATCATGAAAAAGATCGGATTTCTGTCCTTCGGCCACTGGACGCCCTCGCCCCAGTCACAAACCCGCTCGGCTGCGGACACGCTGCTGCAATCGATAGACCTCGCCGTCGCCGCGGAAGAGCTCGGTGCCGATGGCGCCTATTTCCGCGTGCACCATTTCGCCCGCCAGCTTGCCTCGCCCTTTCCGCTTCTGGCCGCCGTCGGCGCGCGCACGAAAAACATCGAGATCGGCACCGGCGTCATCGACATGCGTTATGAAAACCCTTTTTACATGGCGGAGGACGCCGGCTCGGCCGACCTCATCGCCGGTGGACGCCTGCAGCTCGGCATCAGCCGCGGCTCGCCGGAACAGGTGATCGATGGCTGGCGTTATTTCGGTTACCGCCCGGCCGAGGGTCAGAGCGAAGAAGACATGGCACGCCAGCATACCGAGGTCTTCCTCGAGCTTTTGAAGGGCGAAGGTTTCGCTGAGCCGAACCCGAGACCGATGTTCCCGAACCCGCCCGGCCTTTTGCGGCTGGAGCCGCATTCCGAAGGGCTGCGCGAGCGCATCTGGTGGGGTTCGAGCTCCAATGCAACGGCGGTCTGGGCGGCAAAGCTTGGCATGAACCTGCAAAGCTCCACCCTGAAGACGGATGAGACGGGCGAGCCTTTCCATATCCAGCAGGCGCAGCAGATTCGCACCTTCCGGGAAGCTTGGAAGGAAGCCGGACATGCCCGCGAGCCGCGTGTATCGGTCAGCCGCAGCATCTTCGCCCTCGTCAACGACCGCGACCGCTCCTATTTCGGTTACGGCAACGAAGGCGATGACAAGATCGGCTATATCGACGACAAGACACGCGCGATCTTCGGGCGCAGCTATGCCGCCGAGCCGGAAAAACTGATCGAACAGCTGAAAGCCGATGAAGCCATCGCCGAGGCCGACACGCTGCTCCTGACAGTACCGAACCAGCTGGGCGTCGATTACAACGCCCATGTGATCGAGACGATCCTCAAGCAGGTCGCCCCGGCGCTCGGCTGGCGCTAAATTTGGAAAAACTGCATCATCCACACTCCGTCACCCCGGACTTGATCCGGCATGACGGAGGACGGGCTTTCCCTCCCTTAAAATCCGGGCTGTATACCGCTGCTCATTTTACCGTCTTGCCATAACGGGCGAAGCTTTCAGTCAAAGGCGTGGTGCTGGCGCCGGGGTGTTCCGGGCGTTTGTAAACGCCGTCCCGCACATGGATCGGCTCTCCGAAATGATCCTTGATCCACGGAATATATTCGAGAATGGTCGAAGCCGGGTGCCAGTAGCTTAGATGCACATGCACCTGGCTCATTTCGCCGGCATGCGGCACCACGGGCAGGCGATGGGCGAGCGCCAGATCGGCGACCTGGATATATTCGGTGATGCCGCCAAGCCGCGTCACGTCGGGCTGGACATAGGCGACCGCGCCGGCATCGATGAATGAGCGGAACGCATCCACCGTGTAGAGTTGCTCCCCGAGCGCGATCGGAATCGACGTGTTACGCGCCAGCCGCGCATGGCTGGTGACGTCATCGTACCACAGCGGTTCCTCGAACCAGTAGATATCCAGATCCTTCGCAGCCGCGCAGAAGCGCTGGCATGTGGGCAAATCCCACTTGCCATTGCCGTCAATGGCGATGCGGATGGACGAACCGACGCGCTTGCGAACAGCGGCAAGCCGGGCAATATCGATATTCGGGTCGTCATGTCCGACCTTGATCTTCAGGCGGGTGAAGCCATCTTCCTCCACCGCCCTTGCGCTGCCCGCGAGCAAATCCTCCAGCTTGAAGGAAAGCCAGCCGATGTCGGTATTATAGGCTTCCACCGCCGTCGTGCGCGCACCGCCAAGATAATGCCAGAGCGGAACACCCGCCTTTTTCGCCTTCAAATCCCAGAGCGCCACATCGATCGCGGCCAGCGCCAGATGCGTGATACCTGCCCGGCCGACCCATTGCAGCGAGGGGTAACGGGCGAGTTTCGTCCAGAGCCTTGAATGCTCGGATGCATCCTCTCCCAGCAGCAAGGGCGCATAACAATCGCTGATGCAGGAGGTGATCAGCCTGTCGGACGGCAGATGCGCATGGGTGCCGGTAAAGCCATAGCCCTCAAGGCCATCGCTCGTGGTGATCTTTGCCCCCACGACACCCCAATGGGTGATGTTGTGGGTGGAGTCGGAAATCGACTCCGAGGTCAGCGGCAGATGCAGGATGAAAGGTTCGACAGCGGTAATTTTCATGATCGGTCATTCCTCGATGCTTGAACGGCTTGCGGGGAGGAAAGGCGGAAGTCCCTTTCTGGCCGGCGCTTCGCCGATTGGCGGATGGAGGCGCGTCATTGTCCCGCACCCAACGACTGCGGGACTTGAACGGTCAGGGGATTGCCGGACTGCCCTCCTCCGGCAACCGGCTTCCGATGGCAGATAGAGCTACCGGAAAAACAGACTTTGTAAAATAAAAAATTTTTTATTTTTAATATTTGGTCATTGCCCATGTCTCAAAGCTGGGCAATGATGCGGCCATGAACTCGCTGGTCAAAGTCACCCTCGCCGAACAGGCGCATCAGGAACTGCGCGCGCGCATCGTCAGCGGCAGATTGCGCGGCGGCGAACGCCTGCTGCCCAATGAGCTTGCCGCCGATCTCGGCATCAGCCCCACGCCGGTCAAGGAAGCCTGCCTGAAACTCGAGGCCGATGGGCTGGTGGTCAATTCCTCCAGGCGCGGCATGGTGGTGCGCGATTTCACCGTGGAGGATGTGGAAGAACTTTACGCCGCCAGAATGCTGCTCGAAAAAGGCGCGGTGGACGTGGCCTTCGATGCCGGGCAACTGGATGGGGCGCTGCACGCGGAGCTTCTGGAAAGCCTTGCGAAACATCGCGAATTCGCCAAAGGCTCGACGCTGGATGAATTATCGAAGGCGCTTTTTTACGATCGCAGCTTCCATGCGAGCCTCGTTTCGGCCGCGCGCATTCCCGTCATTTCCGGCTCGCACGGGCGCATTCTCGACCAGACCCACACGGTTTTCGTCTCGATCCTCGGTGACTACGCCCGCTCGGTCGAGGAGCACCAGAATATCACCGATGCCATCGCCGCTGGCAGCAAGGCCCAGATCATTGACGCCCTGTGGCGGCATCTGGAGCGCAGCCGTCAGAACACGCTGCGCCAGATCCGGCTGCTCAAAGAGGCCGGGGCCTGATCCATTCAGAAGATAAGGGGAGGAACTGACATGCGCGAAAACCTGAGCGTCGCAATTCCAGCGGTGCGAGCCACGGCCGTCCCGTTCCGCATGGGGATTTCGCATCGATGACAGACCGGCTTTCCACTGCAACCCTGCCCCGCCTGCCGCAAACAGTCACAATACCCGCCTATGACCGTGAGAAGATCACGCCGGGCATCGTTCACCTTGGCGTCGGCGCCTTTCACCGGGCACATCAGGCGGTTTTCATCGATGATTGCCTCAATCGCGGCGAGACCCGATGGGGCATCGTGGCCGCATCGCTGCGCAGCCCGGATACGCGCGACGCCATCGAACCGCAGGACAATCTCTACACCTTTTGCCTGCGGGACGGTGAGAGCGAGCGCCTGCGCATCATCGGTTCGATTCTGGAAACCATCGTCGCACCGCAGACCCCTGAACGGCTGGTGGAGCGACTGGCCGATCCGCACGTTCTGATCGTCACCCTCACCGTGACGGAGAAGGGTTATCTGACCAACCTCGCCTCCCGCAGCCTCCTGCGCGAACACCCTGATATCATCCATGACCTCGAAAACCCGGACCGGCCGCGTTCCATCTTTGGCTTCATTCTTGCGGCCACGCGACGCAGGCGCAAAGAGGGTTCTCACCCTCTGACACTCCTGTCCTGCGACAACCTGCCCGCCAACGGCCATGTGCTGCGCAAGCTGCTGCTGGAGTTTGCGGAATTGGCCGACCCGGAACTGGCTTCATTCATCGAAACCAATATTGCCTTCCCCTGCTCGATGGTGGACCGTATCGTTCCCGCCACCACTGACGCGGACCGGGATGCGATCTCGGCCGCGCTCGGCCTCGGCGATGCCTGGCCGGTGGTGGCGGAGCCCTATTTCCGCTTCGTCATCGAGGACCGTTTCCCGCATGGAAGACCGGCGCTGGAGAAATCCGGGGTAGAATTTGTCGGCAATGTCGAGCCGTATGAACATATGAAGCTCAGAATGCTGAACGGTTCCCACAGCGCCATCGCCGCCATCGGCCAGATTGCCGGCCTTGCCACCGTTGCCGATGCCTGGGGTGAAAAGGCCGTGCGCGATTTCATCGACGCCTATTGGCGCGAAGTCGGCCGGACGCTGGACCCCAGCGTCGATGGTGCGGAATTTGCGGCCGGCCTGCGGGAGCGTTTCGCCAATCCCTCGTTGCAGCACAAGACCATGCAGATCGCCTCCGATGCGTCGCAGAAAGTACCGTTGCGCATTCTCGCCCCGTTGCGCGAATTGCTTGCGGAGAAGGCTGAAAACCGGACGGTCATTTTCGCCGTCGCGCTATGGATCAGGTCCTGCGCGGACAAGAATGAAAAGGGGCAGCCGATCACCATTCTCGATCCCGCTTTCAGGGAGTGGGATGCGCCGGATCAACTGGCAATGGCGCCGGATGCGGTTGTCGACCGTTTTCTGACTTTCGAGCGCACATTTGGCAACGACCTGCCTAGGAACGACACCTTCGTTTCCAGTCTAAAATCCGCCTATCATGACGTCCGGGAACATGGCGCGCTCGGCGCCATCGGCAAATTTCTGACGCCCTGAAAAGCGCGCAGGTCGAAAAACTCTCCACCGTCATGCTCGGGCCTGCCCAGAGCATCTAGGAGGTATCAATTTACGATACGTGAGTGGATCCTCGGGACAGGCCCGAGGATGACGTCGCGTTTGAGGATACGCTCGTCGGCAGCCTAAGATCGGAAATCCCAGACCTGCAATACGAGTGCTCGCTGCTCAGGCTGTCGCTGCCAGCCGGGCCGCCTTGCGGCGCTCCACACGGGCGCGGATCGCATCGACATCCGTGATCGGTGTCGCGGCGAAAAGCTGGCGCGTGTAGGGGTGCTTCGGATCGGCGAAGAGTTCCTCGCGCGAGCCCTGCTCGACAGCCTCACCCTTGGAGATGACCAGCACGTCGTCGGCGATGTAGCGCACCACGGAAAGATCGTGGCTGACGAAAACATAGGTCAGCTCGAATTCTTCCTGCAGATCACGCAGCAGGTTCAAGACCTGCGCCTGCACCGAAAGATCGAGTGCCGAGACCGGCTCATCCAACACCAGCAGCGCGGGGTTCAGCATCAACGCGCGCGCGATGGCGATGCGCTGGCGCTGGCCGCCCGAGAACATGTGCGGATAACGGTTGAAATGTTCCGGGCCGAGGCCGACCTTGACCAGCATCGCTTCGGCGCGCTCGCGTCGCTCCGCAGTCGGCATTTTGGTGTTAATGACGAGCGGTTCCATCAGCACGTCGCCCACCTTCTGGCGCGGGTTGAGGCTGCCATAGGGGTTCTGGAACACCATCTGCACCTTGGAGCGCATCTGTGTGTCGGGGCGGCGCCTGGCGATATCGACCGGATTGCCTTCGATCTTGAGCTCACCACCGGATGCCGGGTCGATCAGCGCGATGATGCGGGCAAGCGTCGACTTGCCCGAACCGGACTCGCCGACGATGGCAAGCGTCTTGCCGCGCTCGACGGCAAAATCGATGCCCCTCAGGGCCTGAACCGTTTTCGCGCCGCCGAACAGGCCGCCGGGAACGTGATAATGGCGGGTAATACCCTTGCCTTCGACAACAATACTCATCGAACGCCCTCCTTGCCGAAGAAATCGGAGACCGTGGGCAGACGATCGCCGGTGGCATTTTCCGGCAGGGCCGAAAGCAGTGCCTTGGTATAGGGATGCTGCGGGGCTTCGAAGAGGCTTAAGACATCCGCCTCTTCCATCTTGCGGCCCTTATATTGCACCACGACGCGGTCTGCGGTTTCCGCCACCACGCCCATGTCATGGGTGATGAGGATCAGCGCCATACCGTATTCTTCCTGCAGTTTCATCAGCAGGTCGAGGATCTGCTTCTGGATCGTCACGTCGAGCGCGGTCGTCGGCTCGTCGGCGATCAAAAGGCGCGGCTTGGAGGCAATCGCGATGGCGATCATCACGCGCTGGCACTGGCCGCCCGACATCTGGTGCGGGTATGCCTTGAGCTTGGTTTCGGGATCAGGAATGCCGACAGCCCGGAACAGTTCAAGGGCGCGGGCACGCGCGGCCGCGCCGCTCATGCCGAGATTGAGGCGCAGAACTTCCTCGATCTGGAAACCGACCGTGAAGGACGGATTGAGCGAGGCGACGGGTTCCTGGAAGATCATGGTGATCTCCCGGCCGATCACCCTGCGGCGCTCCTGCGACGACATGTTCAAAAGGTTCTTGCCGTCGAAGGTCATCTCATCGGCGGTGATCGTCGCCGTATCGGGCAGAAGCCCCATGACCGCGAGCATCGATACCGACTTGCCGGAACCGGACTCACCGACGATGGCCAGCACCTCATGCTTGTCGACGGAAACATCGATACCGTCGACAGCCGTGAAGGCGCCGGTGGCGGTGGCGAATTTGACGGTGAGGTTCTTGATTTTCAGCAGGCTCATTGCTCAGCTCCGCTTCAGTTTGGGATCGAGCGCATCGCGCAGGCCGTCACCCATCAGGTTGATGGCGAGCACCGAGATCAGGATCGTCAGGCCGGGAAGAGTGACAACCCACCAGGCGCGCAGGATGAACTCGCGGGCTTCCGCCAGCATCGTGCCCCATTCGGAGGCGGGCGGCTGTGCGCCCATGCCGAGGAAGCCGAGCGCCGCAGCATCGAGAACCGCAGACGAGAAGGACAAGGTTGCCTGAACGATCAGCGGCGCAAGGCAGTTCGGCAGGATGGTCTTGAACATCAGCCGGAAATTGCCGGCCCCCGCCACACGGGCCGCGGTGACGTATTCACGCCTGAGTTCGCTCATCACGGCAGCGCGTGTCAGACGCGCGAAATGCGGCTGGTAGACGATGGCAATCGCGATCATGGCATTGGTGAGACCCGGCCCGAGGACCGCAACCAGCACCAGCGCCAGAAGCAGCGACGGAAACGCCAGAATGACATCCATCACACGCATGATGACGGTGTCCACCCAGCCGCCGAAGAAGCCGGCGACGAGACCGATGACGATGCCGCCGACAAGCGCGATGGAAACGACGACAACGCCGATGAACAGCGAATATTGCGCGCCGTAGATCAGGCGGGACAGCATGTCGCGGCCCACCGCATCGGTGCCGAAGAAGAAGCCGGCGCGGCCGCCTTCCTGCCAGACCGGCGGAACGAGCAGCGCATCGCGATATTGTTGTGTCGGATCATGCGGGGCCAGAATGGGCGCGAAGATCGCCACCAGCACAAGCAGGATGAAGACGGCAAGCCCGATGACGGCGCCGCGGTTCTGGCGGAAATAGAACCAGAAATCGGCAAGCATCCGGCGGCGGATGGCGGCGTCCGAAAGGCGGACGCCGGGAGTGGTGGTCACATCGGTCATTTGTGACGGATCCTCGGATTGATGAGGCCATAGGTCAGATCGACGAGCAGGTTGACGATCATCACCAGACCCGCAATCAGAAGCAGGCCGCTCTGCACGACCGGATAGTCGCGGCGCGAGATGGAATCGATCATCCACTTGCCGATACCCGGCCAGGAAAAGATGGTTTCGGTCAGGATGGCGCCAGCCATCAGCACGCCGATCTGCAGGCCGATGGTGGTGATGACCGGGATCATGGCGTTACGCAGCGCATGAATGCCGACGACGCGGGCGGACGACATGCCCTTGGCGCGCGCGGTCCGCACATAGTCCTCACCCATGACTTCCAGCATGGCCGAACGTGTCTGGCGGGCAATCACGGCCAGCGGAATGGTGGCAAGCACGACCGACGGCAGGATGAGATGCGAAAAGGCCGACACGAAGGCACCCTTTTGGCCCGAAATCAGGCTGTCGATCAGCATGAAACCGGTAACGGAGGGGAAGAAATACATCAGCGAGATGCGGCCCGACACCGGCGTCCATTGCAGGATGCCGGAGAACATGATGATCAGCAGCAGGCCCCACCAGAAGATCGGCATGGAGAAACCGACGAGTGCTGTCGTCATGGAAATCTGGTCGAACCAGGAACCGCGACGAATGGCGGCGATGACGCCGACCGGCACGCCGATCAATGTTGCGATGATGATGGCGACAAGGCCAAGCTCGACCGTCGCGGGAAAAAGCGACAGGAACTCGGTAAGAACGGGTTTTTTGGTGACCAGCGAATTGCCGAGATCGCCCTGAAGCAGCCGTCCGAGGAAATGCAGATATTGCTGCCAGATGGGCTGGCTGAAGCCGAGCTGTTCGGCAAGCTGCGCATGCCGCTCGGGTGAAATGCCGCGTTCGCCCGCCATCAGCAGCACGGGATCTCCCGGCAGGACGCGCACGAAGGAGAAGGCGACAAAGGTGATCCCGAGAAATGTCGGAACGAGATAGAGAAGTTTGCCGAGAATGAACCGGATCATGGTTTTTTCCTGAAAAGACGCGCGGAAGAACAGGGTCCTTCCGCGCGTCCGTTGTTTGGGATTATTCCGCGATGTCGACGTTTTCGAAGGTGAAGTCGCCAAGCGGGCTCATGGTGAAGCCGGAAACCTTGGCGGACATCGGAACGAACTGGGTGGAGTGCGCAAGCGTCGCCCACGGAGCCTGTTCCTTGAAGATCACCTGCGCCTGCTCGTAAAGCTTGGTGCGCTCGGCAACGTCAGTCGCCTGCTTTGCCTTGGAAATCAGCTCGGAGAACTCCTTGTTGCACCACTGTGCACGGTTCGTGCCGCCTTCGCCTGCCGAAGCGCAGGAGAGCAGAACGCCCATGAAGTTATCAGGGTCACCGTTGTCACCGGTCCAGCCGAGGATGACGGCGCCGTCGCGGTTCACTTCGGTCGACTTCTTGAGGTATTCACCCCATTCATAGGAGACGATCTCGGCCTTGACGCCAACCTTGGCGAAATCCGCCTGGATGAGTTCGGCGGTGCGGCGCGCGTTCGGCATGTAAGGACGCTGAACCGGCATCGCCCAGATCTTCATCGACAGATCCTTGACGCCAGCGGCTTCGAGAGCCTTCTTGGCCGCTTCCGGATCGTAGGCATCGTCCTTGATGCTGTCGTTATAGGACCACATGGTCGGCGGGATCGGGTTCTTGGCAACCTGGCCGGCGCCCTGGAACACGGCGTCGATGATCGCCTGCTTGTTCATCGCCATGTTCAACGCCTTGCGGACTTCCGGCTTGTCGAAAGGCGCAACGGTCGTGTTGTAGGCGAAGTAGGCGACGTTCAGACCCGACTGTTCATCGAGCTTGAGGTTGGAATCGGCGCGGATGGCGGCAAGGTCGGCCGGTGCCGGATAAGGCATCAGGTGGCATTCGCCGGCCTTCAGCTTCTGCAGACGAACGGCGGCATCCGGCGTGATCGCGAAGATCAGGTCGTCGATCTTCGGTGCTTCACCCCAGTAGTCGGCATTCTTCTGGTAGCGGATGACCGCGTCCTTCTGATAGGCGACGAACTTGAACGGGCCCGTGCCGATCGGCAGGTTGTTGAAGTCCTCCTTGGTGCCGGCCTTTTCCAGCGTATCGGCATATTCCTTCGACACGATGGAGGCGAAAGGCATGGCGATATTGGCGAGGAACGGCGCTTCCGGACGCGTCAGCACGAACTTGACGGTGTAATCGTCGACCTTGACGATTTCCTTGATCAGCGACGGCATTTCCATGGAGTTGAAATATTCGTAGGTGATGCCTGCGATATACTGGTTCCACGGGTTCTTCGCATCGCGCTGACGGTCGTAGCTGAAGATCACGTCATCGGCGTTGAATTCGCGGCTCGGCGTGAACTTGTCGTTGGAGTGCCACTTCACGCCCTTGCGCAGGTGGAAGGTATATTCCAGGCCGTCGCCCGAAACTTCCCATTTTTCGGCAAGGCCGGGCTCAACTTCGGTCGTGCCCTTCTTGAACTCGGTCAGGCGGTTGTAGACCGGATGCGCGGAAGCGTCGAAGGTGCCGCCAGCGGTATAAGGCGACGGATCGAAGCCTTCCGGCGATGCCTCGGAGCAATAAACGAAAGTCTTCGCCATGGCGGGCATGGCGGAAGTGATCGCAATCGCAGAGGCGATAAGCAAACTGCGGGTCAGCGTTTTCATCTGGTGGTCCTTTCCCTCTTTTTCTGAGTTCCTGCGGCCCCGTCCGGGGGCCTACCTCTTCTGGTCAGCGACGACGCGGGAGCCCCATGTCGTCGTTCGGTCTTTTGCCTCCCGACCAATTACCCGGCGACCGGCTGAAACAGCCGGTCGAGGTTCTTCTCCGGTGGGCAGAACCAGCGCGGCCCCGCCTCCGTCATATAGGCTATATCCTCGAGACGGACGCCGCATTCGCCATAAACGCACAGCATCGGCTCGATGGAAAAACACATGCCCGGCTCAAGCGCCGTGGCATTTCCTGCAACGATATAGGGTTCTTCGTGAATATCCAGCCCAAGCCCGTGGCCGGTGCGGTGCGGCAGGCCGGGAAGCTGATAATCCGGGCCGAAACCGGCCGCTTTCAGGCTGTCGCGCGCGGCCCTGTCCACATCCGAGCAGGCAGCACCGACTTTGGCTGCGGCAAAGGCCGCCGCCTGCGCGTCGCGCTCGGCGTTCCAGAGGAAACGCTGCCGTTCCGTCGGTTTGCCGAAGACATAGGTGCGGGTGATATCGGAACGATAACCGTGAAGAATGCCACCGAGATCGACCAGCACCATATCGCCGTCGTTCAGCGTCTGCGCATAGGGCACGCCATGCGGATAGGCCGTCGCCTCGCCGAACTGCACCGCCACGAAAAGCGGCTTCAGGCCAAGGGCAATATGGGCGGCGTTGACGAAATCGGCGACTTCCGTGGTGGAAACGCCGGGACGCAGCCCTTCGAACACGGCCTTCTGCACGCCGTAACTCGCATCCATCGCCGTCTGGATGATGGCGATCTCGGCTGCGGATTTGACCTGCCGCTGGGCGACGATCATCGGCTGGGCGGAAATGATGCGGCCTTCAAGGCGCTGCATGAGGGCGGATGCGAAGACAAAGGGGGTGGCGGGATCGATGGCGACAAGATCGCCGGGACAGGCCAGCGCCTCGATGCGCCTCGCCATCAGATCGAACGGACTTTCATCCTCTTCCCAGACGGCGACCTCACCCGCAATGCGGATGAGCGTCTGAAGCTTCGGTTCCTCGAAGGTCGGGCTGACATAGACCGGCACGCCTTCCGCCGGCACCAGGGCGCCGTGGATGCGCTCGGAAAGGCCAAGCGACAGGCCGGTATAATAGGTCAGCGACGATGATGCATCGAGCCAGACCGCCTTGATGTTTTGCTGGATCATCCGCGCCTGCAGGCCGCGTAGTCGCAACCTGAGCTCGTCTTCAGCGATCGATGAAACCGCGATCGGCTGAAACCGCTTCAGCGCCTCTTGAAAGTCTGCCATTCTCTCCCCGCCGCTTTCGGGCCACAGACACAAGCGTGCCGGCAACCTCCCAAGCGTTCTTTTGCCCATGCTTAAACACAGGGCGGGGGCTAAGCAATGGCCCGGCAGGGCACGTCACCACAAAACTGTGCAAATTTATCTAGACATAACGAAAATGTGATCGGCGCACGCCTGATTTCAACACTCGTCGCCTTGACGCAGAAATTCAAAATCCCCCGGAAATCCAAGGGGAGACTGCGAACTGCCTCCGGCCCCGAGCCGGTGCGCCGGAAGTCGACGGCCAGAAATATTCAAGGAAAAGACGCCCGGAAAAGGAAAAAGCCTGCCGCGGGAGGAGGTGCGGCAGGCTTCAAACTTGATCGGTGATTGGGAGGAGGAGTACCACCGATCCACATCGAGCGACGCTGGGAGGAGGAGTGCGTCGCTTCGATGATTTGAATATAGCGGTATCCGTGATTTTTAACAGAGCAAGTCTCGCAATGCAGCATTGCATTTCTGCATAGCTCGAAAATTCCTGCCCGGTTTTTCAGCACTCCCCAAAAACGCGGAAAATCAGCTTTCCCGATAGACCTGGAAACCGGCGAAGGACTGGTTGACCGGCATGAGTTCGAGGCTGTTGATGTTGATATGTTTGGGCTGCGAGGCGACCCAATAGATCGTATTGGCGATATCGTCGGCCGTGATCGGATTGACGCCCTTGTAGAGATTGTCCGAGGCTTCCTGATTGCCGCCGGTGCGCACCAGCGTGAATTCCGTTTCGCACATGCCGGGCTCAATGGACGTCACCCGCACGCCCTTGCCGTGCAGGTCGGAACGCAGGCCGAGCGAGAACTGGCGCAGGAAGGCCTTGGTGCCGCCATACACATTGCCGCCCGTATAGGGGTAGTGCGCGGCAACGGATGCGAGATTGACGACGATCCCCTTGCGTTCGATCAGTGTCGGCAAAAGATGGTGGGTGATGTTGAGGAGACCGGTAATGTTGGTGTCCACCATGGTCTGCCAGTCCTTCAGCGCCACCTGCGGTGCGGGCGCGGTACCCAGCGCGAGACCGGCATTGTTGACGAGAATGTCGATCTCCCTGAAATCATCAGGCAAAGCCGCCAGCGCCTTTTCGGTCGCGTCCTCGTCGGTGATGTCGAAGGCGAGACCATGAAAGACGGAACCGAGTTCGGCCGCCAGTGCTTCCAGCCGTTCCGCCCGCCGGCCCGTGCCGATGACCTTCCAGCCCTCCTTGGCGAAGCGCCGCACTGTCGCCTGCCCGAAACCGGATGTCGCTCCGGTGATGAGGATGGTTCCGCTCATGATGATGCCTCCACTAAAGTCGTTTTTTCAGGGTCAATCGGTGTCAGTAATTTTTCGGCCGCTGCAGCGAGACAGCGCTTGTAGGCGTCGAGATCCGTATACAAAGCCTCTTCGGGAGCGTCGCCAACGATAATGACGCCGCCGCGCCGCAAAATCCCGCCATGCAGCATGAGATTGTCGACCATATCGAAATTCTCGATCGACAGCCCGTCCGGCCCGCGATAACGGCCCGTTTCATCCAGTGTGGCGACGCCGTCGTAATGCGCCTTGATGCGGGTGAAGTGATTGGCCGCGACATTGGTATAGGCAAAAACCGGTTTGCCCAGTGCGCACATGAAGCCCAGCTCATAGCTGGTTCCCGTATCGGCCGCGATGCCCCGGAACGGCGTGAGGTTGGCAATGATCGCATCCGCTTCCAGCATCATCCGCTCATCGACTTCATTGATGTTGCAGCCATGACCGACCCTGGTGTCGGCCGGCGGAATCTGCAGATCGCCCGGCGAAAGCGGTGTGAAACCGGCTTCCCGCGCCAGCGAGGCCTTGAGGTCGAGCATTTCGCGCGCGTTCGGGAGGAAGACTTCCGGTCCGGCGAGATAGATTTTCTTTGTCATCGGGAATTCATGCGATTTGTCAGAAAAGGATTTCCTGACCCTAACCCGGAGACTTTCGCAAAGGCAAGTGCCAAGAGCCGGCGCAGAGGAGCGTGGAGCCACCCGATAAAACGGTATCGTCCCGCCGCTCTTTCCGTTATAGCCGGAGCAAGAAACCGGAATTTCTGGAGCAGGACATGGCAGCACCCATCCGTTACCACGAAGGCGATATTTCCGCCGAAGATGCCGCGCGTTACACCGGCGCCATCGCAATCGATACGGAAACGCTGGGACTGGTGCCGCGCCGCGACCGCCTCTGTGTCGTTCAGCTGTCGCCGGGCGACGGCACGGCGGACGTCATTCGTATCGCGGCCGGCCAGAGGCAAGCGCCGAACCTCGTGCGGATGCTTGCCGACCCCGCACACCAGAAGATTTTCCACTATGGCCGTTTCGATATCGCCGTTCTGTTCCACACCTTCGGCGTGACGACCACGCCGGTCTTCTGCACCAAGATCGCCTCGCGTCTGACCCGCACCTATACGGACCGCCACGGGCTGAAGGATAACCTCAAGGAAATGCTGGAAGTCGATATTTCCAAGGCCCAGCAATCTTCCGACTGGGCGGCCGAGACCCTGTCGCCGGCGCAGCTCGAATATGCCGCTTCCGACGTGCTGCACCTGCACGCGCTACGCGACAAGCTGACAGGTCGTCTCGTGCGTGACGGCCGCCTCGACCATGCCGACGCCTGTTTCGCCTTTCTGCCGACCCGCGCGAAGCTCGATCTCCTCGGCTGGGAAGAAACCGATATTTTCGCCCATAGCTGAGCGAGCCCGCATCTGGTTTAAGCACTGATTTACCGAAATTGCCTATTCTCGGCCGCAACTTTGGGCGGCCGGGGACTTTGAAGGATGATCACTCCGTTACAGCAGACGGCGGGCATTGCAGTCAGCGACCTCATGCGCTCGATGGTCGAAACCATCGAGGAACGCCAGCGCGAAGAGCAGGAAAAGGCGAACGGCACCAAAAAGGACGATGCGGTCAAGACGAACCCGCAGCCGGACGAAAGCCATCGCGCCGCCAACGAGAAGATAAGCGCCTATCTCTTCGGCGTCATGAAGCCGGATGCCGATGCCTTCGCCTCGCTTGTCTCCCGTTTCTCCTCCGCGCTGGGCATCACACAGGAAAAGGACGAATCGAGCTTTTCCTTCGCGCGAAGACTTCAGGATGCGCTGACCCTGACCGACAGCTTCGAAAAAACCGATGCGCAGGGGAAAGCCACGAAGATTTCCCTGAAATCCTTCGGTGTTTCGGAGGCTGAGGTCGTGGACGTGCTGAACAATGGCATCAACACCAAAACCGATCCGATGGCCGCCCTTGCCGCCCGCATCGCGAAGGGCGCGGGCCTCACAGGCACAGAGGAGGATTTCGGCGAGCAAATGTCGAAAGCCATCATGACCGTGCGCGCGACCCTGCCGAAAAGCGTCGGCGATCTGGAAGAATCGACCGGGCTCAAACAACTCGGCGTCTCCGCCCGTCAGATGATCTCCGCCATCGCCAACCCCTATGGCGATGAGGCGCGCGCCGTGAAGCAGGCCTTGGACGAACAGGCGCAGGGCACCCGCTTCATGACGCGCGAAACCCTGAAGGTCATTCAGCGTCTCGAAGATGTCGCCGATCCCAAAACCAAGGAAGAGCTGCAGGCCGAACGCGGCAAAGATCGCATTGGCGAAATCAACGATGCAGAAGTGAAGGCCGAGCGGGAACAGGATATCCAGGCGCGCGATGCGCAGGGCAAGCTTGAAGACGTGCAGGAACTCCAGGACGTCGTGAAGGAGCATATCGATGCTTCCGGCGAGGAAAAAACGGAAGGCGCCGACCCGCAGGTGCCGGCCGACATATCATCGGAAACGGCCCTGATCTCCGTGCTGGCGGCCGTGCCTGCCGAGCAAGCCGCCCCGGCGGAAAACGAAAATGAACCTGCGGAGACAGACGCAGCCACCAATCCGGCCGATGCGGAAGACGACGCCGAAAAATTGCTCGATGCACAGGCCCTTGTCGAAGAGACCCGCAATGCCATTCTGCCGATCTCGATCGACGACAATGGCCTTTATGAACTGCTGAAGAAAAAGGCGGCATGATTGCCGCTTCCGATCGTCACTTGAGCGAAACATGATGTGAGTTCAGACATGACCGATATTTCCGGCCTATCCGGCAGCGCCGTTTACGACACCGAACCCAATGCGGCGCAGGCGCTGCTATCCATGGCCGCCCCGCCGCTCGTTCCGGATGACGCGGCCTTCATCGCACCCGCTGAGGAAGACAACCCCATCGCCCCCGTGGAAATTCAACCGGCGCGAAGCCTTCCCAAGGCAAGCTGGCTCGATGCCATGCCGCCGGAAGCTTTTGAGACGGCACCCAGCGATCCCGACCATATTTCCTCGGTCAATTCCGACGACAACGGCCTTTATCGCATGTTCATCGGCATCTCGCCCTGAGAGCACGCGCGATGCGTTGGTTAGCCAAATCTTAATATCTGCAAGCCAAGATTGAGCTTGATGATTCTGTATGCGCTGCAACCGGTATTGCGGCCAGAGGCGTATACGGCGCTCCCGCATGAGCGGGCGAGATGACACCTGTACATCACCGGCGCGGCGATTTTTCAACATTCAAGCCAGATGCGGATCACAGAGCCAATGGGGATTGGCCCTTTCGCAGCCAGCGGCGGTCACCGATAGAAACGGAGCGCAGCATGTTACCGCCTGTACCGAAAATTGCGGCAACCGATGCCGCCTATGGAACCACGGTCCCGTTGACGCCGCGCGAGCAGGTGAAACAGATTGCACCGCCGCAACCGAACACTCCCGCCCCTGAAAACAGCAGCCTTTTTGCCCGCGCGGCAATCGCCTCCCTCACCAGCGAATTTCAGCTCTCCCGCAGCACCGCCGTTCTCGCGGAAGCGCTCGGCAAGCTGATGAACCTGCCCCGGCGGGACGGCGAAGCCATAGAGACCTATGTGACGCGGCTGACAGAGGCGCTCCGCACCCTGCCGGCACCACAGCGTCTGGCGTTGGAGCAGCAGGTCGGCAAAGCCCTGCAGGGCCTGACCCTTTCGATGCTCGCCGAAATTCTGAAACAGCCGACCGGGCCGGATGCCGCCCGCCTCGCGCTGCTGATCGAGCTTTCCCGTTACAAGGGAGCGGATCTTGCAGCCAAGGCGGTAGTCTCCTCCTATCAGCAGAACAATTCCTCCAACCCATCTCCCGCGCAATCGGCCGCCCCGCCGAAACAGCAGAATGTGCCGAGCCAGAATGCGGAAGCCCGTCCGTCTCTGGCCGCGACAGCGCAGGCGGCAAATTCCGCGACCGTCAGCCGGCTCCTGCCTCTGCTCATCGGCCCGCTCGCCCTCAGTAGCGCAGCTGTGAAAGCCACGGTGGCGGCACTGACGGCGCAGCCGGACCCCCGGCCCACGCTTTCCACTCCGGCTGCCGACACAGACGATACGCAGACCAGCACCGCAAAACCGGATGGAAAGGCCGAAAACACGGTACGTCCGCTTCCGCCACAAACCGGCAGCGGGACAAAGGAAATATCGGCCGAGACCCGCCCGGCAAATCCGCCTCGCGCCGAAACCGGTGAAGCCCGCCCTGCCCTTCCGCATCGGGAGACGATGAAGACGGAGCAGAAAGAAATCCGCACGGGCCCTATGCCGCCATCCGGTTTGTTCGCAGACGACGCCGAAACCGTGAACAGCCTGCTGCTTGCCGCCACGGCCGGCAAACTTCCGGTCAAGGCAACCAGCACACAGCAGCTTCCGCCCGCGCCACAGGGTGCTGCGCAGCAACCGTCCGATGATCAACCCGTCGAAAAATCGGCCCTCGCAACAGCCGCTGCCCGCCCCTCAGGTGACGAAACGGAGACGGCGGCCCACCGCCCCGAAGCCCAACCGCTGCCCCGGGCCACACTGGACCCGGAAGTGAGAATGGCGATGCTGGAGCAATCGGCATCGCAATCATTGATCGCCGCGGCCCTGGTAAAAGACGGCACGCCGCTGCCGCTCGTCGCCTATCCTCCGGCGGATGAGGACTATGAATCGGAATCGCCGCCGCGCGGAGGCGGTCCGTTTTCCGGGGATGAGGCCGAAGGCGAAGCCGAGGCCGGCGGTGAAAATTCCAATGGTGAGGACGAAAAAGAAGAGCGCGTCGCCGCCAATGACGGGACCGACACGCAGGAGAACCCGCCAGCGACGGTTTCCGATGACAGCGCGGAAAACTATTATCTCAAGATGAGCGGCATGCTCTGAGCAACGCGCCGCTGCCCGTTCACCGGCGCGACCTGGAAGCAACAAAAAACCCGCCGGAAATTCCGGCGGGTTCTTCATGTCATAAGATCGGAGCGATTATTCGCCGCGGTTCTTCAGAGCCGCGCCGAGGATGTCGCCGAGCGAAGCGCCCGAGTCGGACGAACCGAACTGTGCGACGGCTTCCTTCTCTTCAGCGATTTCCAGAGCCTTGATCGAAAGCATGACCTTGCGGTCCTTCTTCGAGAAGTTGACGACGCGGGCGTCGACAACCTGGCCAACCGAGAAGCGCTCGGGGCGCTGCTCGTCGCGGTCACGGGAAAGATCGGCGCGACGGATGAACGAGGTGAGGTCTTCGTGGTTGACGAGCTTCACTTCGATGCCGCCATCGTTAACCGCGGTGACTTCAGCGGAAACAACTGCGTTCTTGCGCAGGTCGCCGGAGGTTGCGGCTTCGCCGACAGCATCCTTGCCGAGCTGCTTGATGCCGAGCGAGATGCGTTCCTTCTCAACGTCAACGTCGAGAACGACAGCCTTAACGACGTCACCCTTGTTGTATTCTTCGATGACCTGTTCGCCCGGACGGTTCCAGTCGAGATCCGACAGGTGAACCATGCCGTCGACATCGCCTTCGAGGCCGATGAACAGACCGAATTCGGTCTTGTTCTTGACTTCGCCCTCAACTTCAGTGCCGGCCGGATGGCTGTAGGCAAATGCCTGCCACGGGTTTTCCAGCGTCTGCTTGAGGCCGAGCGAGATACGGCGCTTGGACGGATCGACTTCGAGAACGACAACGTCGACTTCCTGGCTCGTGGACAGGATCTTGCCGGGATGTACGTTCTTCTTGGTCCAGGACATTTCGGAAATGTGGATCAGGCCTTCGATGCCCGGCTCCAGCTCGACGAATGCACCGTAGTCGGTGATGTTCGTGACCGTACCGGAGATCTTCTTGCCAACCGGGTACTTGGCGGAGATGCCATCCCACGGATCGGACTCGAGCTGCTTCATGCCGAGCGAGATACGGTGGGTTTCCTGGTTGATGCGGATGATCTGAACCTTGACCTGCTGGCCAATGTTGAGGATTTCCGAAGGATGGTTGACGCGGCGCCATGCCATGTCGGTGACGTGCAGCAGGCCGTCGATGCCGCCGAGGTCAACGAACGCACCGTAATCGGTGATGTTCTTGACGACGCCGTCAACAACCTGGCCTTCTTCGAGGTTCTGAACGATTTCAGAACGCTGCTCGGCACGCGACTCTTCGAGAACCGTACGGCGCGAAACAACGATGTTGCCGCGACGCTTGTCCATCTTGAGGATTTCGAAGGGCTGCGGGTTGTGCATCAGCGGGGTAACGTCGCGGATCGGACGGATGTCGACCTGCGAACGCGGAAGGAAGGCAACAGCGCCGTCCAGATCGACGGTGAAACCACCCTTGACCTGGTTGAAGATGACGCCTTCGACGCGCTCGCCAGCTTCGAACTTGGCTTCGAGCTTGACCCAGCTTTCTTCGCGGCGAGCCTTCTCGCGCGACAGAACGGCTTCGCCGAGAGCGTTTTCGATGCGCTCGACGTAAACTTCGACTTCGTCGCCGACCTTCAGCGTGCCGTCCTTGGACTTCGCGCCGAATTCCTTGAGCGGAACGCGACCTTCGACCTTCAGGCCGACGTCAACGATGGCGACGTCCTTCTCGATTGCCGTGACGATACCCTTGGCAACATAGCCTTCGGCAAGATCGTTAGCGGCAAAGGATTCTTCGAGAAGCGCTGCGAAATCGTCGCGCGTGGGGGTAGATACTGACATGAAATCTCCTGAATGCATCCGCGCGAAGGCGAATACAAAGCGCCGGTGGGCTAGTGTTGTTGATACCCGAACCCATGCCCGCCTTTTCAAAAGGCTTTCCGGCGCAAGGACATGTCTTCAGGCAATTCCGGACTGAATCGGCGGAACGCCGCTCCAGCTTTTTATTTCAGCATCGGATTTTCCGAAAACCGCATGACACTTTTCGGTCCGATGCTCTAACGCGGACCGAATTCAAGCGGTTCCGCGAGAAACCTGTTTCTCCAGGGCGGCGTCGATAATCGTGCGCGCGGCCTGAAACGCCGCCTCTATACTCATTTCCGACGTATCTAGCAAGTGCGCGTCTTCCGCAGGCCTCAACGGGCTATCGGCGCGGCCCATGTCGCGCTCGTCGCGTTTCTTCACCTCGGCGAAAATCGTATCATAATCGCCATTACCGCCATTGGCCAGAATTTCATCGTAACGGCGCCGCGCCCGCACGTCGGCAGAGGCCGTGACGTAAAGCTTCACCGGCGCCTCAGGGCACACCACCGTTCCGATATCGCGCCCATCCAGCACCGTGCCGGGCTCCCTTGCGGCAAAAAGCTGCTGCGCCTTGACGAGCGCGCGCCTCACCCGCGTCATGACAGCGATTTTCGACGCCGCCTCGCCAATTTCGTGCCGGGAAAGAACGGAGCGGTCGAGCCCGGCAAGATCAAGTTCCAGCGCCATTTTTTCCGCCACCGTCTCATCATCGAGCGGCAGGCCGGCATCGAGAAGCGCCTTGGCTGTCGCCCTGTAGGTCAGCCCGGTATCGAGATGATGAAAACCATAGGTCTCCGCGATCTTGCGCGAAAGAGTTCCTTTGCCTGCCGCAGCCGGCCCGTCTATGGCGATCGTGAAGGTCATGAAGTGTTCCGTCTGTGCATCCGTCATCAATATAATAGAGTGTGCAACGCCTCCCCTTTTATATCAGCATTCACGCATAGGGCTTGCGCCGAGGGAGGCGGCACCCGAAGTTTGTCTTTGACACGAAAGAGCGCAACGATTAAGGGGACCGGCTATAAATTTTACCGTCTATGCCGGTTTTACGGCGTACACACCGAAACTCATTCGACAATTTGAGGCTTAGACAGTGGCAAAAGCGGAACTTGGTACCAAGCGCACAGACCCCGATACCGGCAAGAAGTTCTACGATCTGAACCGCGATCCGGTCGTCTCTCCCTACACCGGCAAATCCTGGCCGCTCTCTTTCTTCGAGGAAAGCACGGCTCAGGCCAAGATGGAGCAGGCTGAAGAAGAGGAAGTGGCGGAAGTCGATACCGAAAACACGGAAGTCGAACTCGTCTCGCTCGAAGATGCCGACGGCGACAACAGCGGCGACGATATCCCGGATCTCGGCGATGACGACGACGTCGAAATCGACGACGATGACGACACCTTCCTCGAAACCGACGACGAAGATGACGACGACGACATGTCCGGCATCATCGGCGTATCGGGCGACGACGAAGAAGCTTGATTTTACTTGATAATTCGGCCCGACGTCAAAAAAATGACGCCGGGCCGTTTTTTATGCTTGCACTCGTCGGAAAGCCGCAGTAGTAAGCCGCCACCGAACGGAACAACAACCGCTTCGGTTCCCGGAACCGGAAGAAATGCCGGAACCCTTATGGGGCTATAGCTCAGCTGGGAGAGCGCTTGCATGGCATGCAAGAGGTCAGCGGTTCGATCCCGCTTAGCTCCACCATCATTTTACCCAGCGCTAATTTACATTACATATCAACGCGCTACGGGATACCTTCCAAAACTAAGTCCCAAAGAAAGTCCCAAGGTTTAGTCCCATTATGGCAGTAAACCTCAGGCCATACCCTTAGGCATAACCCAACGCAAAGCCGCTTGGTCTTCCGTGGTGATGTAGAGCCGCCTCAGCTCTGGCAGCAGCGTGTTAAGCTCTCCTCCTGTCCAGACCATATGGAACGCCGATGCCAGGAGCCCGGCCTGACCCTCCATTATGTCACTCAGCTCAATCACAGCAAAGGCCGCAAGGTCCCCCAATGCATCAACCGCAGCGGCCTCCCAATCGTCTACCGGCAGGCTCTGTGACATCCTGATGCGATAGGCACCCAGCAAGCCGGGCCGCAAAGTATGCAGCTCAACGGAAACATGCTGAAGACCGATAGGCATACGCAAGAGCCAGCCCACAGGCAGGCCCTTTCGTGCCGCGAGTGGGCTAAGGGTGAAGAGCGTTTCCGTGGTCTTGAAGCTGGATGTGATGGTTCGGGGCATATTGGTCAGCCCTCCAGCGTCTGCGTGGGCAAGACCCCTGTGCAGGTATGGACGCCAAGAAGGTCATCCGCTGGAAAGAACAGTGTGCGGGGCGGATTGAGCATCCTCACCGTGACCACAGGCCGCACGTTCCCCCGCATGGGTGGGCGTCCTGCCTCCCAATACGCCTTGGATGGGCCCGAGACGAGCTGCTTGAATAGCATCGGGTTTTCGCCGGGAGGAGTGGCCTCAGGCTTCCTGAAAAGGAGCACCGGCTGGCCGGGGTTCAAGGGTGCCGACTTGGAGAAGACGAGCTTCTGGCCATGCTCGTAAAGTGGAAACATGCAATCCCCATCGCAGATCATGGCGTATTTTTCCGGCAGTCCATTAGGATTTAAGGATGGCGCAGGTAACTTTCGGGCTGCTTGGATAACCATTTTGTCCTCTTAACTAGGATTTAATCCTATTGGAGTAATCTTATGGTTCGCGCTTGCCGTCAAGTGCGGAATGTGAAAAATCCTAGTTAGATAGTTTTGAGGGGACACAGTGCTTACTACAGGGAATCAACTTAAAGCCGCCCGTGCGTTGGCCGGGATGGACCAAGTAACGCTGGCCGCAAAGGCAGGGCTCAATAAGAACACCATCGTGGCAATGGAGAAGCGGGGCGCTGAGGTCCTGACGAGTGGCCTCGACAAGATACAATCCGTGATGCGCGTGCTGGAGGCTGAGGGCATTGAGTTTCTCAACCACGGCCAGCCGGGCGTGAGGCTCGCTGCCAAAGGATAGACCCACCTGACAGGCATATGCTATCCTCAACGGGTAAGGCATGAGGGTATCCCTACGCTCTGCTCCTTCTCATTGTTAATCCCCTTCATCGGGGTGTACCGCATGCCCTACCTCTATGCCTTCCTTCTAGCTGGGCATGCTGGTCTTGTCGGTGATGGGTGGCGTATGGCCTGCTGTGTGTTTTGCTATATGGTGGCATCAAGTAGGAGCCTTGGACAGCAGACCATAGGGTTGGCATGAAGGTAGGGCATAAAGCTGGGCTTTTAAGTTACCGGCTTCAAGCTCTCCAGAGATGAGCAGAAACAACTAGCTTAAAAACCACAAGGGAAACCCAAGAGGGGCATTAGCGGGCACTTGGCCTCTGTGGTCTCAAAATGACCTTCTCGCTCACCCGGATGGTCTGGCCAATGTGCCGCAAGCTGACGGCCTCCATGGCGGCGGCAACTCTGGCCTTATGGCTCACCCTGCACAGAACACCATCATGAAACGGAATGCAGATGATGCCTGTTGCCCGAAGCTCCTCCAAGACATCAAGCATCATCTCGCTTTCCAGGTAAGATGCCAATGCCCAAACATCCGCCGTATCAAAAAGGTGGGCGATTGGAGCATGATAGGCTCTGGCCGCTTCAAGGAACCGCTTCCCGTTCCAGCCATCGGGCAGATAAGGACCGACGCCAACAGGAAGGCGAAAGGGTGCGAGCTTTCTGCCTACCTTTGGCGGCTTGCGGGAAAGCAAAGCGCTCATGATTTGCTTCACTGTGTCTCGGCCCGCAGATTCTAGCCCCGGAATGGCGTATGGGTCGCTTTCGGGTATGGCAGCTCCCGTTATCCCGTAGCAAATGCTGATGAAGCTAGACCGCCAATCCAAATCACAAATGGCTTCCCCTGCAATTGTCACCCGGTAGCGCTCCTCCTTTTTGAGATTGAGCACGGGGCCACGATAGAGCCGCCCATGCCGTGTCCAAGGTGGGGCGGTCGGATCGTCCAGAAAGATACGGACCATGCGGAATGGCTCTATGGGCTGGCCGTCCAGCCGAATATCAGCACCCGAAAGAGAGGCGTTCAGCTCCTCCATACGGTGGCGAAAAGCACACGTTCGGCTGTCGTCACTGTACTGGCACAGCTCGCTGCTCTTGCCGTCTGGACGCCTACGCTTGAGCTGGATTGTTTCACCCGGATGGGCAGATGACGTAACTATCTCGGAAAGGGATACGCCCAGCTCAGAGAGTCGATGCTTGAAGCCATCCGATACGGAAAGCCGGGTGCGGGTTTTATGGGCAACACCATGCTCAACGCTTACAATACCGAGCAGCTCAAGTGACAGGGTGGCTTGATGGAGCACCTTCACGGAGAAGGCCGCACGGCTGTACCTGTCGGTGACATCGCGGGCTAGACCCAGTACAAGACCTTCATAGTGGAGCGGACTCAATGCCAGCACCGTGAGGTTGGCCAAGAGGCTAAAAACCGCAAGCCGCCGCCGTTCGGTGGCATCCTTACGCAGACTCCTACCGGGCGTAACGCTGGGTGCGGGGATAGATGCAAAGACCTCTTCGGCCAACGCCCAGAGCGGGCCACCAGCCGCAACAGAAAGCCACGGCTGATAGTGGAAATGGCGGGCACCCTCACCGCCCTCTGCGCCCTCCTCAGTGCCGAACACGGCGAGAGTGTCACCGTGCTCAGCCTCATCATACATGCCTACTGGTACTTGGCCCTCAGTTGCTTCTGCGCTCTGCTCCACCGTCGCTTACCTTCATTCCGTGTTAGCTCAAGGGTGGCCACTTCTTGTACGCTCTCTGCCGGTCTGCACCGCACTGTGAGCCTGAGGTCTTCCGCATCGGCCAGCACGCGGGCTATCCATGCGGCGTTGCTCCAAAGCTGCCCGCTCTTCTGCTTGAAGCCGGTAGCAAGAAGCTCTTCCGCCGTGTGCGTGTATGCCTTAAAGATGCCATCGCCTTTGCTGGTGATGATGGTAAGGGTGCGGGGTGCGCCTATCTCATCCACAAGCCGAGCACTGCCGGGACTCTCTTCAGTGAGCCACGTGTCAATGCCACTCATGACCACTGGGCTAATCCTTGGCAGCGCCTCCAAGAGGGCGGCATGGTGCCCAACATCGGTGCTGCCGCTGTGGAGAGTGGCCTCCTCATCCACGTTGGTGAGGATTGTAGTGCCCTCGCTGTCCGTAAGCCTGAAGGTGGAGGCAAAGACGCCGAACATGGAGTTATTGCCGTTTGCCGTGCAGTAGATACGCATGTCCCGCAGCACGCCCGGCTTGGTGTCCGTGGCGTCCTGTACGGTTTCCTGTGTCGTCATGTTGATAGTTCCTATGTGAATCAGTCGCCAGCGCCGAACGCCTCAAGCACGGCCTGAAGGCCAGCCTTCTGCTCTTCGGTCGGTTCGGCTTTGAGGTGGGCGAAATGGTCTTTGACTTTGCGCTGGGCCTTCAGGAGACCCTCACGGACATTCGCATCCTGTTGGATACGCTTGGCTGCTGCCGTGCGGTACTTGCTGACCACGCGGGCTAGCATCCATGGCCGTGTGAGGGGTGTCTCTATGCTGCCATCCGGGGCACGCTGATAGGCGGGAGAGGCCATAACCTTGGCAATGACATCCCGCAGTGGCTTGGCATTTGGGCCGGGCTTGCCGGAGAGCTCCTGTAGCTTGATGTAGGCATTCTCTCCAGTGGTGAGGGTAATGTCCCGTAGGTCTACCTCACTGCCCTTGAAGCCCGTGGTGTAGCTCGGGGGTCCCATAACGCTAGAACCCTCAAGCCCGAGCCTCACGGTCTCAATGTCAACCAAAGTGCCATTATCGTCAGACCATAGGCCCTGTCGATTGAGGATAGGCTGACCCAGCCAGTTAAACTTAGGGGGTAGCGTTTCGCTCATTCCGGGGACCGCTTGCAACATCTTGTCGGTAACCGTGCGTGCCTCGCGCATATAGCTATCCTGACTGAGCTGGCGTGTTGCCGCGCTGAAGGGCACCATGCTCTGTGCCACCCCACCAACAAACACCTTGCCCGCACGTTCGGGGTCACTGAGGGCTTCCAATGCTTGGTTGAGACTGAGCAGATAGGACCTTGAGGTAAACTGCTTGGCCAGCGAGATGCCCAGCCCTACCATTGCCGTCTGGATGGTATCCTCAAGCTCCTCGTCCCCCGACTGCTGGGCCACATGCAGGGCATCTTGGATATCCGCAATGATACCGAATGGCAGGGCTATGGGGTCATAGCGGTTGAATGGGGTGTAGGTTTTGGTCCCATCCTCATTCGCGGCAACGATGCTGTAGGGTTGCCATCCAGTGGCTAGAAGCTGCTGCTTGAGGCGTGGGTTGGAAGGGCCACCACCTGTTATCATGCCACTCGACGCCAAAGCTCCTGCCGCGCCCATGAAGAGCGTGCCCATAGCCATCTGTCCTACGGCCTGTGCCTTGGCCTCATGCCCCATCGCACCGGAGAACATCTGGCGGTACTCCTGCTGAAGCATGTTAAGCCCCGGCGTGAGTTTCCAGGCGTATCGAATCACATTGGAAGGTGTCTTTACGAACGGCAGCACCAGCCGGGTAAACTGTGAGCTCTCGTTGCTGACAATTCCCTGTACGGCCTTGCCCAGTGTGCCCGGCAAGAGCTCCTGCTGGAAGGTGGCAATGTTGGCCTCACGCAGTGCTTCGGCATCCAGACCACGGCCCTCAGCATCAAAGGCATCATCAAGCCGTTTCTCAACGTGGCGCTTGATGTATTCCTTGTATGCCTTCCCCGACAAGCCTTGCTCTATGGCCTGCTCTACGCCCTCCATATGTGCCCGTGCGGCTACCTTGCTGCGGTACACGGTCTGCCTAACCATTTCGTCTACGGTGCCCAACGTGCGGGTAGGCATACCGGCAGCACTGAGGGGTATCGAAAGGGCATTGTGAAGAATGTTGCCAAAGCTATCAAAGGGGCGGAAGTATCCCTTTCCGAAAGCCTGCGTGCCGGGAACCTGCCAGCCTGTGCTGACCTCCCCGCGAAGCTCTGCGCTGGCGTGAGGGGACAGCAAGCCGTCATTACGGGTGAACGCCTTGACGGCCTGCCCAAAGCCATCCGTAAAGCTGGATGTCATGTAGGTGTATTGCCGTAGGTTTTCCTTCAGGAGCATACGGCTTGCCTGATTGCCGGTGACAGCGCCCGGAATAGACCCAATGATACGCTCCATGGGCCGTGCGGCAACCATATAGCCGTTGCTGAGGACGTTGATGAGCTGGGTCTTGGGGCCGGAAACGAGTGAGGAGATACGCATATAATTCACCGTATCCATAAGCTTGCGGTACAGGCCGGGGTCAGCTAACCGTTTGAGCTGGGTAGGACTGCCACCGCTCTCTGCCAACAGGTCATAGAACCGTTCCTTGGAGAGACCTTCAAACAAACTGGGGTCAAAGGGCTTGCCCCGGTTAGCCCGAACGGTACGCCCGCCTTGCGCCCTGATATCGTCGGTGATCTTCAGGAACTCTGTGGCCAATTGGAAGCGCCGGGCAATCTCGGCCTCCATCTCAGCCAAGCTGCCGAACTCGGAGAAGTCACCTATGCGCCGCCTGAGAGCCAAAAGGGAAGCATCCGTGAAAGCCTTGCCAGCCAGAGAGCCGGCCACCTGCATTTTGGCCGTCAGTGTTCGGGCAGCCTCACCTGCGCTTTGCAGCAAACCATAGAGCTGGGCTGGGTCTTCTCCGGCAAGTTCCGCGAACCCCTCAACCTGCTTCTGCAATTCGCGGTCTGTGAGCCGTACCTTAAAGCCATCCGCCTCAAGCTTCTCGGCCTTGTGGGCAACAGCCAGCTCCATGTACTGCTGCACATCCGTGTCCGTGCGGAACCGAGACCACAAAGAGCCCATGTCGCGGAACTGCTTGCCGGATGCTAACGCCTTTCCCGTATCGCCATAGGTGCGGATAGCATCCCAATCCTTCTCCGCATTTTCAAGGTACACATCCACATCGTCCAATAAACCGGGCCGGGCGATGTCCTGAAAGCCGGGCCTTGCGGGATTTCCTGCCAAGTCCTCAGCGGAGAACTCAGTGGACAGCTTGACGGGTTGCGGCTCCAAGCTCGGCTCTGGGGTTACTGCCACCTGCTGGGCTTCAGGCTGGCCCTCAGCAGCCTTAACGGGAACAGCCCCACCATTCACCTCATCGGTTGCTGTTGCAACTGGCTGAGTCCCTGTGGCCGATTGTGCCGGGATGGGCTCGACCTCATCCACCTCTATGCCAGCCTCAGGCTCGGCGGCACGCTTCCTCTCAAAGTCCGTGATGGTCCTTGATGCCCCCGCTGTGTCACCGGCCTTAAGCTTCTTCCATACGGTTCCACCCAGTTTGAGGGAGCCGATGATAGCCGCATCCAGCCCGATGCTTTCCATGGCGCTTTTCACACGGCCCCATGCAGCGCTATCGTTAGGGTCGGCTGCAAGCCATGCCGTAACGGGGTTGGCCAGAGGGGTGTCCTGAAGCAGGTTGCTGAGGCGGGCTTCATGCGGATCGAATGCGATAGCCCCGGCGAGTGCCGCCTTGCCAGACTCAAGGGCAACAGCGCCACCCTTTACGCCTTCCACCATGGTGAGCGCCTCGCCAACTTTGGGGATGGCCTGAGCCACCTTGCCGAGCTTCCCGATGCCAATCATGGCTACGGCGAATTGGCCGATGCCTGAGGAGAGACCATTGATGATTGGCGCTTCCTCTTTAAGCTGGTCATTCTGGAGCTCTATGCCACGGCGTACAGAGGATTGCTCTTCGGGTGGCGTGTCGCCAAACAGGAAGTCCTTTGTCTCAAAGACTGCCCGCATGCCACCCGATGTGAAGGCATCAACAACATCCGGGGGTGATAGGGCATCACTGATTGCGCCTAGCACGCCAGAGGAGCGGGCTTGCTGTATTTGCTCGGGGGTGAGGCTAGGTGCTTGCTGCTCAACGAGAGACCCCAGCAGCTCCGCTGTAGCTTGAGGGTCAAACTCAAGGCCCTGCTCCTGTGTCTGGGCAGGTTGCTGGGCATTGGGCACGGTTGGTTGTTCCTGCTCTCCGCTGGGGAATAGCCGGTTAAATTCTTCTTCGGTCAAATGGGTGTCCTTAGATGGAGGTGCTTTCCTCAGCTATGGCTCTAAGCCACGCTGGTGCCCGCTGGATGTTACGAGCGCTCTTGTCATGCATGAAGTACGGCAGGCCGTTACTGCCCCTCTGCTTCTTAAGATCGACGTGCAGCATGTCCGGGGAGCCTGTGTAGGTGATGAAGCGGGTAACACCCTGAGCCATGAGGGCACGTACCAAGTCAGCCCGCTGGCTATCGTTCATGCCTGCCATGCTGATATCCGCCGCGTTGCCCCGTGTGTGTTCCCCACCGCCACTACGCTTGCGGCGTTCAACCGGATGGTTTCCACTGCGGTAGCCTGAGCTGATAGTGAGGTCCCTGCCAAGCTGCTGCGATGCTGCCGTAAGGGTAGTGCGCAGTGTGGGGCTTATGGTCTCCTGCCCTTTATGGACAAAGTTGAGGTTGCCGCCTGTGCCCTGCGGAAAGGTAGGGTCGGGGCGAACCAAGCGGGCCAGACCATGTGCTGCCGGGTTGGGGCTATAGGTGGCTGGCTGAGCGGCAAAGCCCAATGCCCGGTAGACCGCAGAGCGCGGCACACGGCTACGGTTGAGCTTGTCTCCGTGGTAAAAGCTACGTCCAGTGGTTGGGTCGGGGAGGCTAGCGAATTCCTGGCTGAGGGCAAGCGCAAAGGTTCCCTTGGAGATACGGCCAGCACGGTAGGCTTGAAGCCCACGCCGATTGAGTAGCATACGGCCCATCTTGTCCTGAAGCTCAGGGGTGAATGGCTCTGAACCGGATAGACCCATCTCCGCTTTGAGGCCCCTCAGCGTCTTATACAGGAAGCCGTACCTGCCTATGGCCGTGCTGGGAATGCCCCTACGCCGTGCCTCCTGCTGGTGCCCAATGATGTCATCAAGGGAATAGCTGCTAAGGTCCCTTGTGTTGCCGGGGTTACCGTATACCGCGTTGTAGTTGCCGTCACTCTCGCCCTTGCCGATGAGGTCTAGGAGCAGCAGCGTCTGGTCATCCTCCCCCATGCCAGCCTGCTCGGCCTGAGAGAAAGCTTGATCGATATAAGCCGATGCCTGCTCTTGGGTGATGCCCTGTGCCGCCCTGTCGCCGCCTCCTAGGTCTTCCTCATCGGGGCTGTATGAGATTGGCTTGGGGGCCGTGGGGTTGGCCTGTGGCGTGGCTTTGGGCTGCAATACACGAGAGCGGATATACTCATCATAGCCCATCCCTTTCTGTTTGGCTTGCTCTTCAATCCGTGCTCGGTACTCCGGGGTGACACCCTGCGCCTTTTCCCACGCCCGCACCTCAGGGTCCCCACCTTCCTGCTCGGCTGGGGCTGGTGTGCTGTATGGGTTATCGAATGGGAGGGCGGGGTCACGGTTGTAGGCTGCTGGCTCTGTGTCTCCAAGCTCTGGATATACAAAACGGTCGGTGATGCTCTTGCCAATCTTACTCGCCTGCTCATCGATTTCGAGCTGAGTGGCATCGGGGTTGCTGATAATCCAGCGGGTCAACAGTTGGCGGAAGTCAGCCTGTGCTTCAAAGCCTTCATCCGAGATGCCAAGCAGCGGGTTCGTATCGAGCTCATTCTTGGCCAAGGTGCGCTGACGGATGGCATCAAGGATTTGCTTGGAGACCTGCCCACCCATCGCCTTGCCTATACGGTCTTCGCCATCCTCAAAGCTCTGCACAAAGGTGCTGGCCGCACGCATGTCTTCCGCCGTCCCGAATACGCCGTTAGCCAACGCCTCACGTAGTGCCCTCTTGGGTGGCACACGGCCCGACACAACGTCATCATAGAAGCGGGCTACATCCTTGGGGTTGCTGACACCCTTGGTTAGGTCCTCGCGCCACTGCCGCGCCTTTACGCGTATCGTTGGGTCCCCGTTCTTTTCGGCCTGCTTCAGGAGTTCCTCACTGAGCGGGGCATCCGGGGTGTCAATGATGCTATTGATGATGCCGGTTTGCGCTGCATCCTTGAGGCGTTCCTGCTCGGCCTTCTGCTTGGTGGAAAGCGCATTGGCCTGCTGCCGGGCTTCCGTCTCAAGGCTATTGACTGTGGCGTTCTTGACCTCCAGACCATGAGGTGTCTGGCCGTATGTGTAGCTCTGCCCCGGCACCTTCTGGTTAAACCAGTCGAGCAGCTTGGGGTCTTGGGTCTCCAGTATCTTGGCAGACATCACATCAATGAAGGTGTCCACCGCTTTGCCTGAGGGGTCACCCTTAGCCAAGCTGTCGGCCACCACCTTGTTGACCCTGTTGAAGATGGCGGGATAGTCGGCCCCCTTCTCCTGCACTAGGCCATCCTCAAGCCCTTCCTGTACGGTGCCCGAGATGACGGCCCCGTTGCTCGTAAGGCTACCCCGCACGGTTTGATCATGCCGATACTGGGTGTATTGCGTTGTGGCGTTGGCTTGGAGGGCCTCCACTGCTGGCAAGACCCCACGCAACACATCTGGGTCCTCTGTCCCTACGTTGTCCTTTACGAACGTCTGGAAAAACACGTTGAAGGCTTCAGGATCCTCACTGCCCTTTCCACCCCAGTTGTCCCATGCATCTTGCCACTTGGTTCTGAGGTTCTGGCCTGCTGCTGCACCTTGAGCGTTCTTGTAGCCACGCAAATAGAAGGGCGAGTAGTGGGCTGGGAGGGTGCCGTCTGTGATGGCCTGTGCAAGCTCTCCGGCATGATCGGTGTAGAATGCTGCACGCCCCTTAAGTTCCTGCTCATCCTCAGCCTTCTTATCGCGGGTTTCAATGAGGGTCTGGATGCCCTTGTTGGCCGTGCCTAGTGCTTCACTGAGCTGCCGCAGAGGTGACTGGGCAGGACGCACATAGGTATCCACTGTGGTGGCTACGGGCCGGAGCTGAGCGTTGAGGGGTATCTGCTGGACTGGTGCCCTAGCCATGGCAGGTGGGGGCCTTATGGGAATAGCGGATGGGATGGGGCATTAGGGGTGCTCCTTGATGGTGGGTGGAATTGATGGAGAGAAAGCGAAAAGTCAGTGACCGCGTAGCGCTCAACCGATGTGGTCAAAGACATGAGACCAACGTGCAGCGCGGAGCGAAATGCTCCTAATAGCGGGCAGTTGTCTTGAAGATGAGAAGCCAATGGAAGCCTCTTGGCCATCACTAAGGGAATGCTTCGAGCAGCCCCCTGATGACGAACGAAGAGAGTTTTCGAGCTTCTCCTACCTAAAGGATGGTTATTCGCAACTCTTTGATTTCCTTGAGGCCGGTTTCTCGTAGATCGGCGTCAAAATGTTGGCCGGATCGGCGGAGTTCATGGCTGCAATACAGTCCTCATAGGCCGTAGCAAGCGGCAAGGCCATAAGGCACTCATGCTGCTTATCCGACATGTTCCCCGGAAGCTGCCATTCTGCAAAATGCCGCGTGTTCCCCCATAGGCCCCCCGCTTGGTTAGTGCGGATGTGGAGAAACTTCTTATTGTAGTGCCGTCTGCACAGCCCCATTCGTGTTGCGACCGCACCGCAGCACCGCTTCTTGGGCTCATTTGGCCAGCTTGTATTCCGCTCCTTGACGATAGCCGGGCACTTGCCATCACGTTTAGCCGCGTACTGTTGCCTCGCAAGAAGCTTTCGGGCGGCTGAGAGCTGAAGGGCACTAGCGGCAGGGCCTTCTAGCGTTCGCCCACCAAGTGCGGCGAGGTGCTCAATGGCGGCGGCTGAGAGTGGGGCACGAGGAGGTAGCGCCCCTAGCCGCGCTTCCAGAATGGTTTCCCGTATGCTCAGCTTCTCGCTTGCGCCTGAGCGCTGTTCTGGCGGCAGACCACCAAGCGGGGCCTGAGGCTTCCTGCGACGAGTGGCGACAACTTGACTTTTCTTCGGCTGCTCAACCTCACGGGAGCTTGCCGGGGCACCTGTATGAATGTCCGAAACGGACGGCTTATCGTTAGTCACGGGCTCCTAATAGCACATCTGGGCGGGAGTTTCGAGGAGATTTGCGCATGGCTCCCTCAGCAGTGCCAGCCCGCCGCAACATTGGTTTGCATACAGGAAATTGCTGAGTAGTATTTTAGCGACTACGGAATCACACTTGAGGGAAATGTAATTGGCGCGTCCCAGACTTTTCATCGGCTCAGCAACCGAAAGCCTAGATATTGCCTATGCAGCACAGGAGGCGCTTGAGCACGATGCGGAGGTAACTGTGTGGAGTCAGGGCATCTTTGACTTATCCAAGTACACGCTGGATGCATTGGTTGACCTCCTTGATGAGGTGGATTTCGGGCTTTTCGTTTTAACCCCAAGCGACATCACGACTATGCGGGACCAAAGCATGAGGACCGTAAGGGACAACGTGGTGTTTGAGCTCGGCATGTTTATTGGCCGCTTAGGGCGTGAGCGTTCTTTCATTGTGGTCCCCCGTAAGGCGGAGGAGCTGCACCTTCCGACTGACCTCCTAGGGATAACGCCGGGTCTCTACGATGCTGACCGCACAGATAACAACCTCGTGGCGGCTCTTGGTCCGGCAACAAATAAGATTAGAAGAGCCCTGAAGACTTTGGGCCCAGTCGTTGAGCCGGCTCCCACAGTCAGCGTGGCGCTTGAAGAGGCCAGTGATGCCGAGAAACTTATTGAAGCAGAAACGGACTGCCTCGGACTAATCGAAGCTTGGATGGGTGGCCGTCCATCGAGTGAAAACACAAAAGCGCTACGCTACAGCGCAGTAGACCGCGAGCTTGGCATGAAGCCCGGCTCTGCAAAAAAGTATATCATCACGGCGGCACGACGCTGGAACTACGCTCCAAGCCGAGTAGGCGAAGATATCATTACCTTCACTTAACTCGTTGAAACAGGCGCGGCGGAAAAACGCAAAATGCCCGGCTTGAGGGCCGAGCACTGAGCGTCAAATTGAAAGGCTTCTTTCCTGTACGGAGGGAATCGTTATCCGGTACTAAGGGTATCGTCTCAAGCCGCCGCCCGGTCCAGCACGCGACTCACCTGCATGGCGGTCCAAGAGCCTCCCCTTGATGTAGGCACGCTCATCCCATTCAGCGCCTCAGCGATAGCGCCTAGAGACTTGCCGCCCTTTCGCATTGGGCCAATCAGCTTGATGAGCTTTTCGGCCTCCTTGTTGGCTTTGGCCTGAATGGCGGCATTCCGCTGCATCGTCTTGTCTCTCATGCCACCCAGCTTAACGCCACGATCACTGGCAACCTTAAGTGCCGCCTTGGTGCGTTTGGAGATGAATTCCCGCTCCTGCTCAGCAAGGGCAGCGTAAATGTGAAGCTGGAAGTTATCGGCGTGAGGCATGGAGGCTACCCGGATAGTGGCCTGCTTCATGGTCTGGGCGATGAATGCAACGTCACGACTAAGGCGGTCCAGCTTCGCCACCAACACCTCAGCTTTCTCTTTACGGGCAAGCGCCAAGGCTTTTGCGAGCTCGGGCCTGTCGTCATCCCCACCGGACTGGACATCACGGAAGGCGGCAAGGCACTCATATGGGGTGTCGGGACCGTGGTAGGTCTTTAAAAAGAGCTCAATGTCCCGCTCTTGTGCCTCAAGGCCCAGACCACTCTTGCCTTGGTCAGCCGTACTTACCCGCGTGTAGACAACGTATCGCTTCATGGCAGCGCCTCCTGTGATGGGAGGAGTCTAAACGGAGGCTATATCTAATGTCAACGTTGGTTGTGATTGTTACAAAGCCTTGGGGGCTAGACCGCCTTAGTAGTCGGGCCCTGTATTCCACGCGTCCAGTTCTGCCTGCAAAGCGGCTGCTTCGGCCCTTCGGCCTGTCGGTGCGTTGAGCCGTACTATTTCAAGCTTCCCTTGCCACCGGTGCTTTGCAGCTAAAAGGTAACGCCTGCGGTCACCTGAAGCAGCGGGCAGCTCAGAACGAATTTCGGTTATACGCTGACGGCATTCAGCACGCTGCTCATCAAACGTCCCAGCCACACCAGCGATGACGTGCTGTCCAATTACGGACGCCCGCTTACCCAGCTTGACAATGCCTCGCGCTGTGACTTGCAGCTCAACCAGCAGAAGCCCAATTGTTTTCTTTATCTTGAGGCGCGGCTCTTCGGGGAAAACATCATCCAGTGAGTGGAAGTGTAGCGCTCGAATATGATCCTTTATCCTTTGGTCAGTGAATGCGATCCGGTCCCAGCTGTGCGCAAACTCATTCCGAATCTTCCGTAGGCGCTCAAGGTCCTCAAATTGGTGCTGGGTGATAAGACCCAGAGCATGGCACATCTTAACCCGCGCAGAGAACGTGCCCAATGGAGCGTTGAACCCACTTAATAGTTTTTGCGCCGAATCGCCCTGAAGCAAGAATGCTTTGAGAAGCTCGCCAAGGGACTCTTCTGCAAACGCGGCCAGTGACAGAACCAACGCTCTGTCATCTAGGTCGTTAATTATTCGATTAAGTTTATTTAGGTTTCCAAACGTGTCGTCTGCATCCAAACCAAATTTGTTGTCACCGGTCATTGTAAGCAACGCCCCCTCTAAGCTTATTTGATTATGGCACCGGCCTGCTGGACTTCCCAGCGATATCAACCTTGAGTATGGTGTCCACACGGAAACACGGAGGGGTTATCGTGGGGCGGCTCATTGGGTTTCTACTTTTCTCAGCATTGCCATCATCGGCCTTGGCGTTCTGCTCTACACCAAGCGGAGACGTTACGCTGCCCGATACGCCCGGTAGCTATCATCGTCCATCGGCACCCTTTTGTCTCTCAGGCTACAAGTTTTCCCGCACACATACTTGCTCGGATTGGGAAATCTCTCGGTATCAGAACGAGATAGAGGAATATATCAGCAAGCTCCGCACCTTCGCCAACGAGGCCGTTGAGGCAGCGAACGAGGCAATTAGCTTTGCGGAGGACGCCAAGGCTTATGCAAAATGCGAGGCAGAAGACGTTATCGGTGAGCTGAAGTAGCCCAAGGCTTGAGGAGTGCCCGATGGACTTCCTATCAATCATCCTAGCAGCGTTGGGCATCCAGAGAGAGCGGGCCAACAAGGCCAGCGACCGAAAGATAGAAGCCTATCGCCTTGTCTCTGAGGTGGCCGTAGAGGCTGCTCAGGCTGGCAACATGGTGGCAATGGCGATGCCGGGCATTATGCTGCGGCTTCAAGCCCTCTACCCGGATCAACCCGAGCTGCACGCCAGCTGCTCCAATACGCTGACCACGATGCTAGAGCAGTCTAGGCAACTCTACCACATGGCTGAGAGCTACAAGCCCACCATCGAGAACGGCAGCAGCTGGGCAGACTGGGAGCAGGTGTTGAGGAAGCTGCACGAGTGGAGGTCTACGGCGTCCATGTTGCGCCCACATACAGAGGCGATCATCAAGCGGTATGAAGACCTGCTGACAGCCACCGAGCAAACCTATGCGTCTCCGCCAGCGCAGCCCACGTTGCCGAAACGGGACAGGGGGTGGGATGCTCCGCCTCTTTGAGGGACCCCTTAGGGCCACCGGGGGGGAAACGCTCGCCGCCGCTGTCACGTATTACCTTTCACATGTCTGACCCCTAGTGTAGTCGGGGAGGAGATGTGGTCTATGCTGCACGGGGGTGACGGCCTATAAGCAAAGCTGGTGGTGAGTGGTAGGTATGGACTGGTCGGATATTTTGAAGGTGATGCTTGGAGCTGGCGTAGGGACAGCAATTGTGGAGGGCGGCATCTCGCTTTTCCAGTTTATGAAGACTGGCCGAAGCCACGGGGCATTCCTCGCGTTCCGCCTTGCGGTCCAACTGGAGGGCTACGCACGAGCCTGCCTTTCGCACATGCAGGATACCAAGAACTACATGTCGTCTAGGGGCAATGTTGGGCGACTGCATTGCTACCTGCCACCCTTCCCAGACTTTCCAGATGATCCTGAGGGGTGGCGGAATGTAAACCCTCAAATCTTGGACAGGGCGTTTCGTCTGAAGGCGGATGCGGAGAGTATCAACTCGGGCTTGAACTTCTGGGTTCAGGACTTGGGCGAGGTCGAGAACGCCTTTGACGACTGTTACACAGGCTGCGGCAAAATGGGGCTTGCGGCTCTCAGTGCTTCCGGGAGCTTCCGACAATACTACGGCTTCAATGGTTATCCCGACGACACAAAAGAGCAGCTTGAGGAGTGCATCGGGTCTCCGCCTAAGGCTTTCTATTCGATGGATTAGCCGCCAACTCTTACGGACGTATCAGGCTATACAAACTGAATTCAATAGGCTGAAGGTCGGCGGGCTTCTCAAGCACAAATGGCTCGCGTTGGGGCGCTTCAAAACGTAGCCCGTTAGATATTCGCTCGACTTTTATCGCCTTGTACTCTTCTCCGCTGAAAAGGTGCGCAAGGTTGTCTAGTGTGCCTGACGAGAAGAGCGCCGCTGCGGAATGGACTTCGGCAAGAATCGCGTCAAACTTCCTTGCGGTCTCTGCGAGCGACTTAGCAACTTGGTCGGGGTGGTAGCGTTGAGCGTTTTGTAGATTAGCAGCTTGCGCCATAAGGTCTCGGCGTATTGCCTCTAGGCGCACAGCCATCTTGCCACCAACGAACAATGTCGGAGCGGGACAGCGAAGGATGGGCTTCAAGCACCTGTTGTAGATCACATCTCGCTCCGCACGCCGCCATTCACTTTTTAGGTGTTGGCGCTGAGCTGTCGTTGAATCCTTATCCTTGAGACTCGCCTGCCACCTCTCATAGCATTTCTCTTTCCGCCGCCGCTCCTCGCCGTAGTCACGCTCTAAGAACGTTGATCGCATCCAAGTGTCTAATTGTTTTGCCGAGAAAAAGAACGCCTCATAGATGGACGTGGGCATCTCCTTGACTTTGAGCCTTAAGGCGTCAAATGCTGTGACCGATGGGGATGCCGCAAGCGCTTCCATCTCAGGCCCGGCATCAAGGATGCGTCCTGAGACCTCATGCAGCCAGGTAAGTGATTGCTGCCTGTCGACCTGTGTGGCTACTGACTTCACGAAACGGTCCCACTCAAGTCCGTAGTGCTCAGCGGCACAGTCCTTGCCAATAAGGTGGTGATTGCCCGAACCGTCTTTTAACAAAAAGCCGCGCTTGTGGCGGTGACCAAAAGCACACATCAGTGTCTCGGGGGATGTGTACTGGGACACAAACTCCAGGTTTTCGTCATGACGCGGCGGGCTGTCTGAGACCTTACCAAGACTTAGGGGGTCTTGAGTACTAAGTGTGACATTCCGTAGCTCCACATCGCTATATTGCTTAACGCTAAGCTTGCCCGAGTACGCTACCTTGAGTTTGACCACGCGGCTTCTCCAAGAATCACTTCCTTGACCAAGTATAGAGCATTTATTGCTTCAATATTAGCCCCACGAAATAAGCCGGAGGCACCGGGGGAAAAGCTCAGAGCCGCCCCTACGTGAATACCTCTGAGATATGTGACCCATATTGTAGTCGAGAAGCGCTACTCTAGGGGAACGCCCGTAAAGTTCAGAGGCTTCCGCTTAAAGCCTCCCAAAACTTCGTGGAGCGTTTCCGTTGTCAGCTCCTGCATGGGCACCCTGTCCTCCATCATCTCGACTTCACGCCATTCCTGCCGGTAGTCTTCTGCGGCCTGCCACTCCGCTAGCGCTTTCTCTGGCGCGATGCGGGCTCGTATGGGGGTGGCGTATGAGGGGAACACGTCAGACTCAAACAGACCACCCTCATGATTGAAGATAATCCCAAAAAGCCCTCCAACAAGCCAATGCCTGTCAATGCCATCCCAAACGAAACGGTGTGGCTTCAGGGTGTCGTGGCGTCCTACCTTTCGCAGCCTTTCTGCCATGCGCTGGGTTAGTAACTGTGTCTCGTCGCACTCTTCAATCATCTGGTCCCAGCCTTCAGGCATAGGAGGCATCAGCATGCCCAGCTCTTTGACAGCCCGTTTCTGCTGAGCTGCCCTCTGAAAGTCCGCAGAAAGCTCTGCCCACCGGGCTTCAATTGCCTCCTCCCCGGCTCTAAAAACAGCTTCCTCGCGTTTGAGCTCGTTAAGGTGTGCTACCAGCTGAGGCCCAAGCCGGTCCCCTTTCCTAATGTGGTCCTCATACTGCCTGAGGAGTAGCTGCCTGCGTGAACGCTGAAAGTCCTCGGGGCTTGCTTGCAAACCCTGCTCAAGCAAGCGCCAAGATGCGCTCTCACCATCCCACTTCTTCCCATAGGCGACGGGTTGCATAATGATTGTGCTGATTTCAGCCGTGAGTGGCACCTCAATGGTCTTCTCATCGTAATCAGCTAGGCGCTGATCTGAGAGCCAATCCGTGAATTCTGCCCGCACCCAAAAACCTCCAGATTTAGCGGGGCGAATGCCAATCCTTATGAGGTCTTCAGGCCTAGGACCCACGCCTGCCTCCTTTAGCTGGGCTAGGCGCTGCGCTACCAAGAGCCGAATCTCAAGGCTTCCACCTGCCATATCTGGAAAGAGCCGTGGGAACTGGAAGTGAGGCTTCCGCTCCCGATAAGCCATCTGTACGTTCCCCGCTGGTTCGTTCTTCCCTTCCCACCGGCTCTTTGTGAGGATGCTTGTTTCCCTAACGCTCCCTGGAGATAATCCGCTGCACCCCCCTTTACGCTCCAGCCAAAATTCCCCAACCTTATGCAGCGTCCTTGGTGGCATCCAGCTCCTCCACTTTGCTTTGTTCTAGGGTGGGCAGCTTCACGGCCTCTACCACGCGCCGAGCCTGAGCAATGAGCGGGCCTGCTGAATAGGTGCCCAGTGTCATCCCGTTTCGCTTGTGCCCGACTACAGCCGCAATGAGGCTTTCTGGCTGGTCTGCTTGCTCTGCCTTTGTGATGAACCAGCGGCGGAAGCTGTGGAAATTCACTCGGCTCCTGCGGTGGCCGGGGATAACATCATCAACGCCAACACTGCGGCGGTACTCCGTGAAGTGATTGGATGTCTTGAAGGAGCGCTCCCGCAGGGACTCCTCATCCTGAGGGCCGGGCCATTCGGGGAATAGATCGTCTTCGGGCTCCTTACCCTCAGACCGTCGCTGCACGATTTCCATAAGGTCTGGGTGTATGGGGCAGAGCCTCTTGCCTGGCTCCCGCTTTTGAGGCTTGAAGACAAAGACCCCATCAACACAATCCTTCACCTTCAGGCACACCAAGACATCCAGCCGGGCACCCGTTAAGGCACCCATACGCATGACATCCTGCATCTCCTGTGGCGCTGGGCCCAGCAGCAGAGCTTTAATTTCGTCATCAGTGAAGGGCCGCTCTTTGGTCTCATCGGTCTGTTGTGGCTCCCGCAAGCGCCTGCCAAGCCACACATTGTCCTCAGCCTCATGCCGACTCTCAAGCCATGCCCAGTAGGTGCTGAGGCGGCTTATCGTCTTGTTCAAAGTGACTGGCGAATGGCCGGGCTTGAGGCTCGGCAGCGCGTCACAAAAGCCAACGGCAACCTTCTTGGTAATGCTCTGAATATAGGGCGGCGTTTTGGATTGGTGGCACCAGCTCGTCAGCAATGCCAGCGCCCTAACGTCATCATCGCGAGTACGCTTTTTGACCCCAGCTTGGTCAAGATATTTCTCATGGAAGGCATCAAGCGGTGTCAGTTCCCCACGGGCTATCCCTACGAATTCCTGAGCCTTCGCTACCCTGTCAGGGTCATACGTATACACATGGTGCTCAGGGTCATAGTCTGTAGCCTTCCCGAGAATTTGCTCAGCGCGGAGACCCACAGAGTCAAGGGTTTGCTGACGCTCTTCTGGGTCTTTTGCATCCCGCAGCCACTCACGGAGCCCCTCAGCCTCCATGATGATTGTTTGTCGGTCAGGAGCAACATGGCGCTGCTTTGCGGGCTGGGGGGCCTCAGGGTAGAGGGCGTCCTGTATCTGCTGCTTGAGGCGGGCCACAATGTCCCACTTCTTCCGGTTGGCTTCTCGCAGGCTGTCAGTCTCAAGCTGGTGCCGGAGCTTAGAGCCCAGCTGGCTGTGAAGCGCTTTAGGCACATTCACCACGACACGCCACTTGCTGCCATGCAGTTCTAGGTATCGCTTATCCAATGTAGAGGGTGAAGGCATGGAAAAGACCCATTTAGTCCCAAAGAAAGTCCCAAACCCTAGTCCCGAAAGACACACAAATTCAATAACTTTTTGGAATTAAAGATGCTTTTTCCGTCGAATTATCGCCTTCAGGAGAACCCGCTTAGCTCCACCAAACCTTCCCAGACAAAAATATCTCCAATCAGACCAACCGGTTTGTCATGTTGCGCAACGACCCCAGAAGCAATGCGTTATTGCAGCAAAGCCCGCACATCCTGCCCGTTGATCCGGCACTCCACGGACCGCGGCACGCGGCCCTCCTCCCCCATCTCGCGACATTCAAGATATCGCCCCCGCAGAAGGTTCTGCAGCGCCTTGAAGGCGTTGAGGCCGCAGGCGTAACGGCGGCCGTCGGGGCCGGTGCAGACGCGGTTGCGTTCGATCTCCTCCACGCCGGAGAGATGGAATTCCTCGCCCTTGAAGGTGAAGCGGCTGCTGGAAATCACCCGCAGGCGCTGGTCGGCGTGCATTTTCAGCGGATAAAGATCGGGCGGTATCGGAATACGCTCGTAAGTCTGGCTGCGAGGATCCACCCGCACGGGCGCGGTCGTCCACAGCAGTTCGGTATTGGCGGCGAGGCCTGTCGGGGCGGAGGTCGCCTCGCCATTAACGAGCGACGCGATGCGGATGCCTGATATGCCAAGGCCAACGGCCAGGACGATCTGAAACAGCAAAATTGCGATCTGCCGGGCCATGTCACCGCAACATCAAAACAATGAACGATACGAAATCGATCGGCCGCCGCCTTGCGAAGAGGCGCCGCCGGCTATCACATCAATAAAACCTTACCCGCGCTGACATCCCGCACCGTACCCATGGCCATGATCGGGATCCGGTCGCCATCCAGGATCACTCTTCCCGTTGTCCGCAGCCAGCGAAAAGCGCCGCATTTGAGCTGGATGCGGTATTCCTGATCATAGAACACGCCATTTGTCAGCGAATTATAAACCGCCTTGGCGACGCGCGCCCGCGAGCCGCTTTCAATCTGGGCGATGAAATCTTCGACCGGAATGCCGCAGGCGGCTTTTTCCGGCGAAAACTCGCGCAATTGGGCGGCCACGGCATCCAGATAGACCAGATTTTGCCCGACGTTCCAAGTGTAGTAACCCACAAGTGTCTCTTCCAGAGATATGTTTTCCAACATCGGCCTTCTACAGTCTGAAATGCTTGTGCGGGTCTGTAACATACCAGACGATAGACGGCTAACCACAAGAATTCATCCTTTTGTCTGATGAGAAGCGGTTTTGTGAACGGCAGATTATCGACAGCCCTTTTCGGCCGCCATGTTGGCGAACCAATCTTCCTGTGCCAAAGAAGGTTGATCCCTAGAGCCAACGACCAGAGGAGCCGCCGTGACCATCGGGCTTGCCCATGCCGAACTCATCGCCGTCGTCACCGCCATCACCACGGATGAGCCTCGGGTCATGACCGTTCGGCAAGGCGCCGCACTTCCGTCGGGACCGTTCGAATTCGGGCACAGAACGCTCCAGAGCGGCTTGCGGGAATGGATTCACGAACAGACCCATCACCCCGTCGGTTATCTCGAACAGCTCTATACCTTCGCCGATCGCGACCGCAACAACGACATTTTAGGCGGCAGAACCATCTCCATCGGTTATCTCGGGCTGGTTCGCGAACAGGAAGCATCAGGCGGCAAGCGCCCCCTCTGGCACGGCTGGTACGAATATTTCCCCTGGGAGGATCATCGCCAGGGACGCCCTGAGGTTCTGGACAGCATCATCGACAGGCTGCGCGCCTGGGCGGATTCCGATCCCGCCTCCAAAAGCCAGCGTCATTTGCGGGCCGATTTCACCTTCGGCCTCGATGGCGGCGGCTGGAACGAGGAACTGACCCTGCAGCGTTACGAGTTGCTGTATGAAGCCGGGCTGGTCGAGGAAGCGCAGGGCGAACCGCGGATCAATTTCGGCAGGCCGATGTTTGCCGATCACCGCCGCATTCTCGCCACCGGCATCGCCCGCCTGCGGGCCAAGATCAAATATCGCCCCGTGGTGTTCGAACTGATGGCCGATGCCTTCACGCTCCTGCAGCTGCAGCGCGCCATCGAGGCGCTGGCGGGACTGACGCTGCACAAGCAGAATTTCCGCCGGCTGATCGAACAGCAGCAGCTGGTGGAAGAAACCGGCGACGTGGCGACCGAAACCGGCGGACGCCCGGCAAAGCTTTTCCGCTTCCGCCAGACCGTTCTCGATGAACGCGCCCTTTCCGGAACGAAACTGCCCCTCTCCCGCAATTGACATATGCTCACAATGAGAATATGTCTTTGCCCTAGATATACTCAAATAGAGTATAAATGGGAGAGTATCGTGAACGAGCAGATTTCCGCCGCAAGCCTCTACGACCGCGTCAGCCGCGTCATTCCCAGGGCGGAATGGATGGGCTTTCAGGACGATGTGGAGGCGATCCTCGAGTTGAAGCGCAAGCGCAACGCCGTCATCCTCGCCCATAATTACCAGACGCCGGAAATCTTCCACGGCGTCGCCGATATTGTCGGCGACAGCCTCGCGCTTGCCCGCAAGGCAATGGAGGTGGAGGCGGATGTGATCGTTCTCGCCGGCGTGCATTTCATGGCCGAGACGGCGAAGTTGCTCAATCCGGAAAAAACCGTGCTCATTCCGGATATGGGTGCGGGCTGTTCGCTCGCCGATTCCATTACGCCGGAGGACATCGCACTTCTGCGCAAGGCTTATCCCGGCGTCCCTGTTGTCACCTATGTGAACACGTCTGCGGCGGTGAAAGCGGCATCCGACATCTGCTGCACGTCAGGCAATGCCCGCCAGGTGGTGGAATCGCTTGGCGTGCCGCGCGTGCTCATGCTGCCGGATGAATATCTTGCGAAGAACGTCGCGAAGGAAACCAATGTCGAGCTGATCGCCTGGCGCGGCCATTGCGAGGTGCATGAGCTTTTCACCGCCGACGATATTCGAGAACTTAGGGAAAGCCATCCGGGCGTCACCGTGCTGGCGCATCCCGAATGCCCGCCCGATGTCGTCGAGGCTGCGGATTTTTCCGGATCCACCGCCGTCATGTCCGACTATGTCGGCCGCGAGCGCCCCGCCCGCGTGGTGCTTCTGACGGAATGTTCGATGAGCGACAATGTCGCCGTGCATCATCCCGATGTCGAATTCATCCGCCCCTGCAATCTCTGCCCACACATGAAGCGCATCACGCTTGGCAATATCCGCGCCGCACTTGAGGAAAACCGCCATGAGGTGACGGTCGATCCGGCCATCGCCGATGCCGCCCGCCGCGCTGTGGAGAGGATGCTGCAGATATGAGCGGGCGCCTTTCGCCGCCGCAGGACTGCACGGTCATCGTCGGCAGCGGCATTGCCGGGCTGATGGCGGCGCTGACTCTGGCCCCGCAGCCCGTGCTGCTTGTAACGCGCGGCGCGCTCGGCGGCGAAACCTCCAGCGCCTGGGCGCAGGGCGGCATCGCGGCCAGCCTTGCACCGGATGATCGCGCAGCCCTGCATCTCGCCGATACGCTCGCCGCAGGCGATGGCCTTTGCGATGAAGATCTGGCGGTCGTTATCGTCTCCTCGGCCCCCACCGTTATCGGTGCGCTGGAGCAGGCGGGCGTTCGCTTCGACCGAGACGCCAGGGGCAACTATATCTTCGGGCTGGAGGCCGCCCACAGCCGGCGGCGCATTCTCCATGCCGAAGGAGACGGATCGGGTGCCGCGATCGTCAGGGCTCTTGCTGCTGCCGTTCGCCGCACGCCTTCGATTACGGTTCTGGAGGGCACGGAAGTACGCCGGCTGTTGACGGAAGATGGCGTGATCGCCGGTCTCGCCTGCGAGGGCCCGGACGGCGGCTTCCTCCTGCCGGCAGGCCGGGTCGTTCTCGCCACCGGCGGCCTCGGCGGGCTTTACGACGCCACGACCAATCCCTCCGGCAATTTCGGGCAGGGCATCATGCTCGCCGCCCGCGCCGGCGCCATCCTCGCCGACATGGAATTCGTGCAGTTTCACCCGACGGCGCTTTCCTCCCCCCGCCGGCCGCTGGCGCTCGTCAGCGAGGCGGTGCGGGGTGAAGGCGCGCTGCTTCTCAATGAAAACGGCGAAAGGTTCATGGCCGCGGTGCCGGGCGCGGAACTGGCGTCGCGCGATATTGTCGCCCGCGCCATCGATCGCGAAATCCTGCGCGGCGGCAAGGTCTTTCTCGATGCCCGGCAGGCGCTAGGCTCCGGGTTCTCTACCCGTTTTCCGTCAATCGACCTGCTTTGCCGCGAGGCGGGCATAGACCCCGCCCGCGAGCTTGTTCCGGTCCGCCCGGCGGTGCATTACCACATGGGCGGCGTCGCCACTGATGATAAGGGCCGAAGCTCGGTGCCGGGCCTCTGGGTTGCGGGTGAAACCGCCTGCACGGGCCTTCATGGCGCGAACCGGCTTGCCAGCAATTCCCTGCTGGAGGCGGCGGCCATGGGCATAAGAGCGGCTCAGGATATTGCCGGCCGGCCCGCGCCTGCGCCAAGACCGACAGCAGCCGTCTCGCCCGACATCACGGCTGATTTTTCGCCCGCCGATCCCGCCGCTGTCAGGCCCATCGTTTCCCGTCATCTCGGCATCATCAGACATGCCGCGGGGCTTGCCGAAGCTGTCAGGGACTTGCTGCCGCTTGCCGAGCGGAACGGCCCGGCATCCGACCCGGCCGTCGTCGCACTCTCCATCGCCGTCTTCGCGGCCCTGCGGATGGAATCGCGCGGCGCGCATTTCCGTGACGATTTTCCGCAAAAGGATGCGAAGGCGACGAGACGCCAGCTGAGCCTGAGCAACGTCGTCACCCTCGCCCATGAGCTTTCTTGCTCCAGCCTTTCAACAGCCGGTTTCGCGCGGAGCGCCTGACATGACCCTATCTCCCCTGCCACGCCTCATCATCGAGCCACTTGTACGTAACGCCCTTCTGGAGGATCTGGGCCTGGCGGGCGACATAACCTCCGCCGCCGTCATCCCCGCCGATCATCGCTCGGTCGTCGTCATGGCGGCGCGGGAGCCGGGTGTCATCGCCGGGCTCGACGCGGCGGAACTCGCCTTCCAGCTCGTGGACCCGACAATTCGGATGACCCGGCACATTCCGGATGGGGCGGCCGTGGCCCCCGGCGATATCATCGCAACCATCGAAGGGCCGTCACGCGGGCTCCTGACCGGCGAACGCACGGCGCTGAATTTCCTCGGCCACCTCTCGGGCATCGCTTCCGTCACCGCAAAAATCGTTGCCGCCATTGCCGGCACCAGAGCCTCGGTCGCCTGCACCCGCAAGACGACGCCGGGGCTGAGAGCGCTGGAAAAATATGCCGTGCGCGCCGGCGGCGGCATGAACCACCGTTTTGCCCTTTATGATGCCGTTCTCATCAAGGACAACCATATCGCCGTGGCCGGCGGCGTGCGCGACGCCATCCGCCGCGCAAGGCAGGGCGTGGGGCACCTCGTCAAGATCGAGGTGGAGGTCGATACGCTTGCGCAATTGCGCGAGGTCATGGACGAAGGTGTCGATGCGGTTCTTCTCGATAATATGACGCCGGAACAGTTACGCGAAGCGGTAGGGATCGTTGGGGGCCGTGCCATTACCGAAGCGTCCGGCCGCATCAATCCGCAGACGGCCGCAGCCATCGCCGCAACCGGCATCGATCTCATCTCCGTCGGCTGGCTGACCCACAGCGCGCCGGTTCTCGATATCGGCCTCGACTTTCAAAGCCAGAGCTAAAGAATATGCGGCGCACAGGTCGCCGCACGGAACCAATCGGCCATATCGCCGTTATTGCTCCGCCTGGGGTCTATTCAAGGCGGGGGGATCAGTGCGCGCAAAAGCCTGTCCATATGCCTTAGGACCTCTCTCACAAAGGAAAGGCTTATTATGGAAGACGCACAAGTTGGCTGGATTGCAGCAATCATCATCGGCGGCGTAGCCGGGTGGCTCGCCGAACAGTTCATGAAAAGCAATATGGGTGTTTTCATGAACATTATCCTCGGCATTGTCGGCGCCATCGTCGCCAATTTCCTTCTGGGGCTCGTGGGCGTTTCGCTCGGAGGCTGGATTGGCTATCTCATCGCCGGTTTCATCGGCGCCTGCATTCTCATCGCCGTCGGGCGGGCATTTCGCCGCTAAGGGGAGGACACAATGAGCTTTTTCGACAAGATCAAGAACGCGATTTTCGGCAAGGCCGAGGCCGCACCGCAAACTTCGGCTCCGGCCGGCACGCCGGCGGCCACAGCAAGCCCGGCCGCCCCGGCGGCACCCGCTCCGACAGCAGCGGCTCCGGCCCCCGCCGGCACTGTCGACGTCGCTTCCATCCTGGATGCGGCGGTCAAGCAGAACGGACAGAAACTCGACTGGAAACATTCGATCGTCGACCTTCTGAAAGCCCTCAATCTCGACAGCAGCCTCACCGCCAGAAAGGAACTGGCCGGAGAACTCGGCTATACCGGCGACACCTCGGATTCGGCGACCATGAACATCTGGCTGCACAAGGCGGTCATCAAGAAACTCTCCGAAAACGGCGGCAAGGTTCCAGCCGACCTTCTGGACTGAACCGATAAACGGGAGCGCCGCGATGGACGACTATTCCAGCCTTCGGGAGCAGATCGGCCGGGATCTCGACACCCTGCACAGGACCGAGAATCCGAAGTCGATCTTCGAGATCGCCGACGACTACCTTCTGGGAAATCCGAACCTCAAGAAAGCCATCGTCGAAGACATCATCAAGGAAGAAGCGGACAAGCGCGGTATCGCGATCCACTGACGCCACGCGTCGCAGGCGTGGCTGGTTTACCAAAAAGGGCGGCATCCCAACCGGATGTCGCCCTTTTATATTTAACAGAGTTGCATCATCCGCACTCCGTCACTCCGGACCAGATCCGGGGTCGAGCGCGATCAAGTCTCTGATCGCAAAAAAGACTCTTCTCACGGCGCGTTCGCGCCGTAGCTGGATGCCGGATCTCGTCCGGCATGACGGAGGAGAGGCTTCCGCCAAAGCCCTATTTTTCCAGCTTCGCTTCGGCCTTTTTCGCGTTTTCTTCCATCAACTCATACCACATGGCGTTCATGACGGCGAAGATGGCAGCGAGAGGCAGGCCGAGCAGCCAGGCGAAATACCACATGTTCGATCTCCTTCTTTTTTGATCAATAAGCGTGGCCGCTGTCGTCGCGGATCGCCTTTTCATCCACCTTGCCCCACAGCACCCGATAGACCCACGAGGTGTAGGCAACGATCATCGGAACGAAGATGAGCGTGACGACCAGCATGTTGAACAGCGTCATATGGCTGGACGAGGCGTCCCACACCGTCAGGCTCGACTTAGGATCGACCGAGGACGGCAGGATGAAGGGAAACATCGTAAGCCCGACGGTGGCGATGATGCCGAAAATCGCAAGCGAGCTGGACAGCAGCGCCAGGACTTCCCTGCGGGCCCTGAACAGGATGAAGGCGACGAGCGGGAAGACAAGGCCGAGCGCGGGCGCCAGCATCATCCACGGATGTGCCGCATAATTGGCAAACCAGACACCACCCGCAACCTCGACGGTCTTGGACAGCGGGTTGGAGGGACCATCAGTCACGACTTCCGAGGTGAAGCGATAACCATCAACCCCGAGCCACAGAAAGACACCGCCGAGCGCGAAGAGAACGGTTGTGAAAAGAGCCGCGACACTGCCGAAACTGCGCGCACGGGCAGCCACAGGACCCTCGGTCTTCAGCACCAGCCAGGCCGCACCATGCATTACCAGCATGGCGACGGAAACGAGGCCGCAGAGAAGGGCGTAGGGGTTCAGAAGCTCGAACAGCGTCGTGCCATCGTAGAAAATCCTGAGGTCGTCGTTAAAGTGGAAAGGAACACCCTGCAGCACATTGCCGATGGCCACACCAAAGATCAGCGCCGGCACGAAGCCGCCAATGAACAGGGCCCAGTCCCAGCCGCTGCGCCATGCCGTACTCTCGCGCTTGGAGCGATATTTGAAACCGACCGGCCGCAGGATCAACGCGAACATGATGGCGGCCATTGCCAGGTAAAATCCTGAGAACGAAACCGCATAAAGCGGTGGCCAGGCAGCGAAGATCGCGCCGGCACCGAGGATCAGCCAGACCTGGTTGCCTTCCCAGACCGGGCCGATGGAATTGATGACGACACGTCGCTCGATATCCGTTTTCGCCACGAAGGGCAGCAGCGCGCCCGTGCCGAGATCGAAGCCACCCGTCACGGCAAAGCCGATAAGCAATACGCCGAGCAGCAGCCACCAGATGACGCGAAGGATTTCGTAGTCGATGAGTAGGTGCAATATCATGATCGTTTACTCCGCAGCGACGAGTTTTTCAGGAACGAGCGGCGCTTCCGGCTCATGGTCCGGCTCTGGCCCCTTACGGATCGCCTTCAGCATCAGCCCCATTTCAACGATGAACAGCACCGTATAGATGGCGATGAAACACAGGAGCGTGATGAGGACGGTGGAGGCGCTGAGGCTGGAGACGGCAGCGGCCGTTGGCAGCACGCCCTCGATGATCCATGGCTGACGGCCGAATTCGGCCACCACCCAGCCCATTTCGGCCGCGATCCATGGCAGCGGAATGGCAAAGACCGCCACTTTCAGCAGCAACGGATAGCGATCCAGCCGGCGGCGGGCCGAGAGATAAAAGAACGTCGCCGTCAGCAGGATAAAGAAGATGCCGAGACCGACCATGATACGGAACGACCAGAACAGCGTCGGCACATGGGGGATAGTATCCGCCGCCGCTTTTGCAATCTGCTCTTCATTCGCCTGGCGCGGATCGTCGACATATCGTTTCAGCAGCAGGGCATAACCAAGCTCATGGCCGAGTTCCGCAAAGGTGCCGCGCACCTCTTCGGGCAGCTGCGCACCTTTACCGGTGGCGCGTATCTGCATCAGCGCGTCATAGGCCTTGATGCCGTCGCGGATGCGGGTCTTGGCCTGTTCGACCAGATCGTTGATACCCGGGATTTGCGTGTCCAGCGAACGGGTGCCGATGAGGCCCATCACCCACGGGATCTTCACGGCAAAATGCGTTTCGCGTGCTTCCTGGTCTGGAAAACCGATGGCCGTGAACGGTGCCGGGGCCGGCTCGGTTTCCCACATGGCCTCGATGGAGGCGAGCTTCATTTTCTGGTGTTCGGTGGAAAGATAACCGCTTTCGTCACCCAGCACGACGACCGACAGCGCGGACGCCAGACCAAAGGAAGCGGCAACCGTCATCGACCGCTTGGCGAGATCGACATGGCGGCCCTTCAGCACATACCAGGCCGAAACGCCGAGCACGAAGATGGAGGCCGTCACATAACCCGCGGAAACCGTGTGCACGAACTTCGCCTGCGCCACCGGGTTGAACAGAACCTCGAAGAAATCAGTCACTTCCATGCGCATGGTCTGGGGGTTGAAGGCGGAGCCCGTGGGGTTCTGCATCCAGCCATTGGCGATCAAGATCCACAGCGCCGAAAAATTCGAGCCGAGCGCCACGCACCATGTCGCGACGAGATGGCCGAGTTTCGACAGCTTGTCCCAGCCAAAGAAAAACAACCCGACGAAGGTGGCTTCCAGGAAGAAGGCCATCATGCCCTCGATCGCCAGCGGCGCACCGAAGATATCGCCGACATAATGGCTGTAATAACTCCAGTTCATGCCGAACTGGAATTCCATGACGATGCCGGTGGAAACGCCGAGCACGAAATTGATGCCGAACAATGTGCCCCAGAATTTGGTCATCTGCCGCCAGACCGTGCGGCCGGTCATGACATAAACCGTTTCCATGATGGCGATCACCACCGATAGTCCGATCGTCAGGGGAACGAACAGAAAGTGATATAAAGCCGTCACTGCAAATTGCAGGCGCGACAGCGCCACTATGTCGAGTTCCATAGTCCTATCCACCTTTTCCGGAAGGCCGGCCTTCCATTTCAAAGACGACGCCGGCTCTCAAAAAAATCTCAGTCCGGGCGCAATGTCTCAAGCACTACGCCGTATTCCGGGGTGCCGCTTTGACATTCATCAAATTGACACCCCTCTTTCAGCACGATGATGCGATCGGCAAATTCCGCCTCGCGGCGATTATGGGTGATCATCACGACAGTCTTTTCCTCTGCCCTCGCAAACAGCCGGGCGAGCACATCACGGGCGGTCTCGCCATCCAGCCCTTCCGTCACCTCGTCGAGAAGCCAGAGCGGCTGGTCGGCCAGCAGGAAACGGGCGAGCGCCAGCCGGCGAGACTGGCCGCCGGAAAGCCCCTGGCCCGCCTCGCCAAGCCTCGTCTCCAGCCCGGCGCCCAAGGATCTGACGTGTTCGGCAAGGCCTGCCGCCTCGAGCGCATCCCATAACTCGGCGCGGGTTGCGGCGGGTTTCGCCAGCCGCAGATTGTCTGCGATACTGTCGCGGAAGAGCTGGCTTCGCTGCGTCATGAGAGTGGACGGCAGGGCGCTGACTGTGCCGGCCGCCGGCCGCAATTCACCCGCCAGAAGCTGGATGAGGCTCGTCTTGCCCGCGCCGCTCTGGCCGATGATCGCAACCCGTTCTCCGGAGGCGATTGCGAGATTGATATTCGTCAGGACCGGATTGTCGTTCCCTTCCCGCTCCAGACGCACGTTTTTGAGCTCTGCCGCCATGCCGCTGACCGGCGTAGCGGGACAGTGAGTTTCCACCGCTGCCGCAAGACGCGGCGCTATGCGCCGTGCGGAAAACAGCGTGCGCCCAAGTTCCATCGCCCCACGGCGCAGCGCCGCGAACGGCTCCAGCGCGGCAAAACAGACCAGCAGCCCGAGCGCCGCAGCCGGCGCGCTCACCGCCCCCTTCTCCGCAAGCCAGGCCATGCCGAGAAGGGCTGCGCTCAAAAGAACGGCCGCTGAAACCCCGAAGGAAAAACCGGCATTGGTCTCGATACGGTTCAGGGTGCCGTCGCAGGCGGAGAGGTAGTCATCTGCCCGTTTCACCGCCGCGACCTGCGCGGAAAGGCGGCCGGTGGTTAAGAGCTCCGTCTGTCCGCTTACGAGATCGGCCGTGCGGGCACGAAGGGCCTCGAGCCCGACTGCCCGGCGGCGCGAGAATGTTTCCGCCTGCAAGGCGGCGCGCAGCGAAATTCCAAGCCCCGCCGCGATGAGGAAAACCGCCGCCAGAATGCCGGCCAGAGGGTGGAGAAAAGCAAGTCCGAAACCTGTCGCGAGTGCGGCAAGGATCGCGACGGCGGCGGGAACCAGCACGCGCAGATAAAGCGAATCCAGCGCGTCGATATCCGCCGTCAGCCGGTTTAGCAGGCGGGCAGGCCTTGCCTCCAGGGATTTCGCAGCCTGCGGGGCGGCAAAGCCGCGAAACAGCCTTTCGCGAAGTGCGGCGAGCACGGAAAGTGTTGCCTCATGCGTCGTCATGCGTTCGCCGTAACGGGCGGCGGTGCGCGCCAGCGCCAGAAGACGAATGGCGGACGAAGGCGCAAAGACATCGAAGGCATAGGCCGTCGCCGGCAGAAGACCGGCGATCGCCGTTGCGGTGATGAACCAGCCGGAAACGCCGAGAAGGCCAATGCCCGCCAGCACCGTCGTCACTGCAAGAGCCGCACCCGCCAGCAGCATGCCGCGCCGGGCCGACCAGAAAAGGCCGATAATGGGTCTCAATATCGCAAAACGCGTAATCATGGCTGCCCCCTCGAATGGATCGCCGTCATATCCACGATCCTGTCCATGCGCGCCGCAAGCACCGGATCATGGGTCGCGACGATCAATGTCCTGCCATTTGCCAGTTGCAGCAGGTTTTCCGTGACGAGGGCCGCCGTTTCCCGGTCGAGATGGGCTGTCGGCTCATCGGCCAGAACAAGCTGCGTCGCGGGGTCTGCGAAAGCACGCGCAATGGCAAGCCGCACCGCCTCCCCGCCCGAGACTCCATATCCGCCATCGCCGATCTGCAGATTCCGGCGCGCATGCGTCAAGCCATCGAGCCCGGTGCGGCGCAGCGTCTCTTCCACCATGCCGTCGCTAACGACCGAACGGCCAAACCGAACATTCGCCTTCAGCGAACCGGCAAAAAAGAACGGCTTCTGGCTGACCCAGCCGAGCGTCCTGCGCAGTCCATCCGCCGTCGCATTATCGAGCGTTACGCCGCCGATCCCGATCGTGCCCTCTCCAGCCTCGGCCAACCCGGCAATCAAGGAGAGTATAGTGGATTTGCCACAACCGGAAGGCCCAAGAATCGCAACGCGCTCGCCCTGCTGAACCGTCAGGTTGAGATTTTGGATGACCGGCGGGGCGTTCGGGTAAGCGAAGGAGAGGTTGTTTATCTCCAGAAGGCCGGGCGTCGGGCATGAGAAAGACGCCACATCCACGCCCTCGCCTGCTATGGCCGCACCGCCCTCCGTCAATTTTCCGAGCGCATCAATCGCCGCTTCGCCGGCCGCGCGGTCGTGCCAGACGGCGGAAAGTTCCCGCAGCGGCTCGAAAAAGGCCGGTGCCAGAAGCAGGATGAAGAGGCCTTCGGCAAGCGTCAGTTTGTGACCCCAGGCCCCGAAATCCAGAAAGCCGAGCAGATGAAAACCGATATAAACGGCGGTCATGGCAACGCCGAGCGCCGCGAAAAGCTCCAGCACCGCTGAGGAGAGAAAGGCGATCCTGAGCACCGCCATCGTCCGTTTCTTCAGGTTCTGCGCATCGGCGCTCAGGCGTTCCGCCGTCAGATCGACGGCTTCAAGCGTGCGGATCGTTTCCAACCCGCGCAGGCGATCGAGCAGGAAGGCATTCATATTGCCCGTCTCGGCAAGCTGCTTTTCACTGGCGGCCTTGGCCTGCCAGCCGATGAGCGCCATGAAAAGCGGGATGGTGGGCATGGAGAGCAGCAGCACCAGCGCCGCAATCCAGGTAAAGGGCAGGACCGCCAGCACGAAAACCAGCGGCACGATGGTGGCCTTCATGCGCGCCGGCTGGAAACGGGAAAGATAGGGCACCAGCGCTTCCGCCGACTCGGCGATGACGCCTGCCGCCTCACCGGAGGCGGTGCGCGACAGATCGAGTGGGGAAACCTTCGCCACGGCCTGCAGCGCTTCCAGCCGCCGCTGCGACAACGCCGTGCGGGCAGCGCGAAACGACAGCCGCGCCGCCATCTTTTCCAGGAAAGCCTTGATGAGGCCAAGGACGAGAACGGCGGCGGCGGCCGGCACGATTGCCATCATCGGCGCGCCAGCGGCAATTCTTCCGACGGAAAAGGCAAGCAAACCCGCCTGCGGCAGCCACAGCAAAGCCGCCAGGACATGGAGCAGGGCCACGGATCTCCCCAGCGCCGGCGCATGTGTCATTTTCACCCGCCCGGCAACCCTGCCGCGGGAGGTTTTGCGGTTGGCATTGCTGAAGAAGCGCCGCCGCGTCGCATCGGGCGGGATCGTAATTGGCCCGGGACAGACTGCGCCGTCACCATCGGCCGATTGGCGGATTTCCACGGATATGCTCACGGCCGATCTCCTCACCCGTCCTTCTTCGTGCCACGGGGTCTGGCAAAGGAAACGATCTTGTCCTTCGCCTCCAGAAGTTTCGTGACCTTGGAACCGAGTGCCAGAAGCGAGGCCAGCCTTTCGGTCTCCAGCCGCTTCACATCGTCATACCAGCCGGTAAGCTGCTCGATCAGCGTCTTCATCTCGTCAATGCGCCGTTGCGCATGCCGCTCATCTTCGTTTTCCGGCGTCTCCATCAGAATTTCACGCAGCACGCTGAGCGTGGGATCGATCTCGCGCTTCTTGCGCTCTTCGGCAAGGGTGCGGAGAATTTGCCAGACATCGTCGGGCGTGGTGAAAAAATCCCGCCGGTCGCCGGGAAAATGCTTGAGAATTGCAAGGTTCCACGCCTGCAGTTCCTTCAGGCTCATCGAGACGTTGGAACGGGAAATGCCGAGCGCCTCGACAATCTCGTCCGCGCAGAGCGGCTGCGGCGATATGTAAAGCAAAGCATAGACTTGGCCGACGGTGCGGTTGATGCCCCAGCGGCTGCCCATCTCACCGAAATGCAGCACGAAGGACTGAACGAGCGGGGACAGGCTGGTTGGCATTTCTTCACTTCCTGAATTTTCAGTAATTTCTGAAATTTCGATAACGCAAAAAACGGCAGGCGGCAAATCACCTTTTTGACCTGCGTCAAAATGTGCAAATGGGCAGAGACGACGCCGGTAAAGACCGTCGTGGGTGCAGCCCAGGTAAAAATGCAGCAGTGGTGTTGGGGCTTTATGACAGCCCTGGCGTTTGCGGGTCCGTCACCCTCCTTCGTCATTCCGGCCTTGAGCCGGAATCCAGCCAGCCCAAGTCCTTGGGCTGAAAGGACTCTCTCGCCGCGCAGACGCGCGACGGCTGGATTCCGGCTCGAGGCCGGAATGACGTACCCGAAGCCGTTGATGATATCGATAACATCACCGCACGTCGCCACGGGCAAAAATCCACCCATAAAAAAATCGGCGGCGGAATGACCCGCCGCCGATCGAAACGTCGGCACATTCGCATGCGGCAAAAACGCTTACGAAAAAGCGATCTGGACCTTCATGGCACGGCTGCGGTCCGAGGCGAATTCGAAGGCCGAGATGGCGTCATCGAGATCGACGGTCTGGGTGATGAACGGCTTGACGTCGATCAGCCCCTTGCGCATCAATTCGACGCCGGTGGCGAATTCCTCGTGGAAGCGGAAAGAGCCGCGCAGATCCAGTTCCTTGGCGGTGATCGCCATCATCGGCAGGCTCATGTCGCCGCCGAGACCGAGCTGGACGATGATGCCGCGCGGACGAAGCGCCGAAATGCCGCCGGCAAGCGCCACGGCGGCGCCAGAGCACTCATAGAGAACGTCGAAGGTTCCCTTGTTCGCGCCATAGGCGGCAAGCGCGTCAGGCTCATCCTTGCTGTTGATGACGCGATCCGCCCCCGCCTCACGCGCCTTGGCGAGCGTGAAATCGGAAAGATCGGTCGCGACGATTTCGGCTGCACCGGCACGGCGGGCAGCCAGAATGGAGAGGATGCCGATCGGGCCGCAGCCCGTGACGAGCACGCGTTTTCCCAGCAAATCGCCGGCGCGGCGCGTGGCATGCAGCGTTACCGCCAGTGGCTCCGCCATGGCCGCCTCGCCAGCGCTCAGGCCGTCGGCCGGCACGCATTGCAGGGCATCGGCCACCAGAACCTCACGGAAAGCGCCCTGAATATGCGGGAAAGGCATGGCGCTGCCATAAAAGCGCATGTTCAGGCACTGGTTGTGCAGGCCTTCCTGGCAGAAGCGGCAGGTTCGGCAAGGGCGCGACGGCGAAATGGCAACCAGACCGCCGACCTTCAGCCCTTCCACACCTTCGCCCAGCTCTTCGATGACGGCGGAAACCTCATGGCCGAGCACCATCGGCTCGCGAAGCCGCACCGCACCGAAGCCGCCATGGTTGTAATAATGCAGATCGCTGCCGCAAATTCCGCCCCGGACCAGACGAAGCCGCACTTCTCCCGGCCCCGGCGCTTCCTCGGGCCGCTCCTCGATGCGCACATCCTTTGCCCCATGGGCAACAATCGCTCTCATAAATATCTCCCGTTCGACATCGCACCTCAACGGCGCGACAAAATAATCCGCATCCCTCTCACCGCCGCCTGCCATGCATTTGCACGCCGTGCGGCCTCCCCACCCGCCCGATCCGTACCGAAACCGGGCGTTTAAGCCTTGACATCCACGTCTGAAAGGGATGAATGTTATCGATAACATAAACCCGTATGAATGCAATGTCGAGAGACTGGAGGAAACAGTGGGCCTTAATTTGTTCGATCTTTCCGGCCGCCGCGCCCTGATCACGGGTTCGTCCCAGGGCATCGGCTTCGCGCTGGCGCAAGGGCTGGCGGAAGCAGGAGCGGAAGTGGTGCTGAACGGGCGCGACGAAGCCAAGCTGAAAGCCGCCGCCGCCGGCATCAAGGGTGCGAAAACGCTTGCCTTCGATGCCACCGATCATGAGGCGGTGCGCAAGGCTATCGACGGTTTCGAGGCGGAAGTCGGCCCCATCGATATTCTGGTCAACAATGCCGGCATGCAACACCGCACGCCGCTCGAGGATTTTCCGGCGGATGCCTTCGAGCGCCTGCTGCAGACCAACATAGCCTCGGTATTCCACGCCGGACAGGCTGCCGCACGCCATATGATCAGCCGCGGCCGCGGCAAGATCATCAACATCGCCAGCGTCCAGACCGCCCTTGCCCGCCCCGGCATCGCACCCTACACCGCCACCAAGGGCGCCGTCGGCAATCTGACGAAAGGCATGGCGACGGACTGGGCCAAATATGGCCTGCAATGCAACGCCATCGCACCCGGCTATTTCGATACGCCGCTCAACGCGGCTCTGGTGGCGGACGAGACCTTCTCGGCATGGCTTGAAAAGCGCACGCCCGCCGGTCGCTGGGGCAAGGTCGAAGAGCTTGTCGGCGCCTGCATTTTCCTGTCGTCCGATGCTTCGTCCTTCGTGAACGGGCATATTCTCTACGTCGACGGCGGTATCACCGCTTCGCTTTAAAAATGCCGAAACCGGATGGCCGGCTGCGGCCGCCATCCGGTTTTGAACCGACGACACCACGACACTTTGGGAGGAGGCCGTGAACACCATGACCGAGAAGAACAAAGTCGCCCTGATCGGCGCCGGCGCCATGGGCGGGGCGATCGGCACACGGCTCATCGAAACCGGCAATCATCTGACGGTTTTCGATCTGGATGCGGAAAAGGTGGCGGCGCTGACCAGCCTCGGCGCGCGGAGCGCCGGTACGGCCGCAGAGGCGGCTTCGGTTTCCGACGTGGTCATCCTCAGCCTCAATTCGCCGAAAATCGTCCGCATCGCCGTCTTCGGCAAGGATGGTGTCGCGGCCGGCGCGAAGCCCGGCACGCTCATCATCGACATGTCCTCCATCGATCCGGAAGCGACCAAGGAACTGGCGGCCGATGCTGCCGAAAAGGGCCTGCGCTGGGTGGACAGCCCGCTTTCGGGCGGTGCGCCCAAGGCGCTCATCGGGCAATTGACGCTGATGGCCGGCGGCAGCGAAAAGGATGTGGCCGATGCGCACCGCGTGCTGCAGCATGTCGCCAGCAACTACACACATATGGGACCCTGCGGCGCGGGGCAGACAACAAAACTCATCAACCAGGTTCTGTGCGGGCTGAACTTCCTTGCCGTGGCGGAAGCAACGCAGCTTGCACTGGATGCCGGCGTCGATGCCGCCAAAATCCCGCAGGCGCTGAAGGGTGGCCGCGCCGACAGCGCCATCCTGCAGGAATACATGCCGCGTTACGTGGCGAAGGATTACCGCCGCACCGGCCGCATCGACAATATGGTGAAAGACCTCAACGGTGCGCAGGATCTCGCCCGGCGCACCAACACGGCCATGCCGCTGACGGCGGTTTGCGCCGAAGTGCACCGCATGCTGACGGCGGCAGGGCTGGGCGGAGAGGATCAGGCCGCGCTGATGGAGTTTTTCAGCGGCGCAAAACGTACCTTTCCAGACTGATCGCCCGGCAGACATGGAATGGCAGGAGCCTGTTGATACAGTTCCCACGGGCCATTGCGAAATTGTCCTTCAGCGCAGATGATCGGGCGAATCGGCACGGCAATTGCCCCCGATGACCGCAGACGCAGGCATGCAAAGGACAATTTCCCGATGACTACCTCCACGACAGGCACGGGGATTGCCGGTCTGACCGTTTCCGGAAACGGTTTTACTGCCGAAATCGCTTATGAGGGCGCGACGCTTCTAAGCTGGCGGCCGCTCTCCGCCGATGGCGGCGAAGGCGAAAATCTTGTCGACGGATATTCGACGCCTGCCGAACTGCAATCGCAAAACGGCGTCAGAAACGGCATTCTCGCGCCCTTCACCAACCGCATCCCGGATGGCCGGTTCAGTTTTGGCGGGGAGATGCACCGCATCGAACCCGTGCTTGCCCATGAAACCCTCGTCTTCCACGGATTTGCCAGAGCCCTGCCCTTCGCCCTCGCGCAATCTTTCGAAGAAGACGGCGCTCATATCCTCATCTTCCGCACCGAAATATCGCCTGCGGATTTCAGCGGCTATCCTTACCGTCTCGCCATCGAGGTGGAATATCGCTTCTCCGGACATGAGCTTACTCTCGAAATACGCGGCATCAATTGCGGCGACCGCTCCTTGCCTTTCGCCGCCGGCTGGCATCCCTATTTTCACCTGCCCGGCATAACCTCCATCGACGATCTTCTTCTCGCTCTGCCCTCGCGAACGGCGATTGAAACAGACGAAGACCTGATCCCCCTTCGGGACCCACAGGGCGGGATGGTCAAACGGGACGACACCCGCTTTCTCTACGCGCCGCTATCGGGCCATGTGCTCGATGTCTGCTTCACCGATCTGGTCGCATCCGAAAACGGGCTTTACGAGACGAGGCTGGAGAACCGTCATGACGGTTCGAGCCTCACGGTCTGGCAGGAGCGTGGCCACATGCATGTCTTCACCGGCGACACGCTGGCCCGCGACAGGCGGCACTCCATCGCGCTCGAACCGGTGGAAACGCCCACCAATGCCTTCAACCATCAGGAACTTGCGGATGCGATTACCCTGCAACCGGGCGAGACGCGAAGCTTCCGCTTCGGCGTTCGTTTCCAGGCAGCACGCTGATCAAGGTTCGATAAGCCCTCAGATATGCGTCGTCGGCAGCGAGGACGACAGCTTCACCGTCTCCATGGAGATATAGGCCGACATGTCGTAGAGTTGTACGCGGCGCAGGATCTGTTTGTAGATCGTGTCGTAATATTCGACATTCGGCAGCACGAGTTTCAGAATATAATCGAAATTGCCGGTCAGCCGATGAACCTCGACGATTTCCGGTATCGTGCTGACGGCGGCATGGAACTGGTCCAGCCAGTCCTCCGCATGCAGGCCGGTTCTCACCAGCAGGAAAACCGTGGTCGGCAGGTTGATCTTCCGCCGGTCAAGCAACGCCATCGTGCCCGTCACATAACCTTCCGCCCGCAGCCGCGTGATGCGGCGCGAACAGGCGGACAAAGACAGCGAAACCTCCTCCGCGATGTCAGTGAGCGGCGTTTCGGCATTTTCCTGGAGAATCGCAAGGATTCGGCGGTCACGGTCGTCAATCATCCCTCAAGAATGCACCGGTTAACGTGATGGCGCAAGAAATTTGCGATATTCCCCAATAAGGCGCGTTATCTTTGCATTATTGCTGCGCAATCCTCTAAAAAACGCATGCCGTTTTCGCGCCCGTGATGGCATTCTTGTCTTCAATCAAACTTGATAAGGGAACTCTTATGAAACGCATCGGCCTGATCGGCGGCATGAGCTGGGAATCCACCGCCACCTATTACCGCATGATCAACGAGGCCGTGCGCGACAGCCGCGGCGGGCTGGTCTCGGCCGATATCGTCATGCATTCGCTCGATTTTTCCGAAGTCGTCGCCCTGCAGAAGGCCGATCGCTGGGATGAAGCCGGTGCGCTTCTGGGTGCTGCCGGTGCGCGCCTTGCCAATGCGGGTGCCGATTGCGTGCTGATCTGCACCAACACCATGCATCTCGTCGCTGACCAAGTGGCGAAAATGTCGGGCGTCGCGCTAATCGACATCATCGAGGAAACCGCCGCAGCCCTGAAGGCGGATGGACGCCGCAAGCCGCTGCTGCTCGCCACCCGCTACACGATGGAACATGGCTTCTATACCGACCGCATGCGTCGCCACGGTGTCGAGGTGGTCGTGCCCGATGCGGAAGACCGGGCAGCGATCCACGACATCATCTTCGGTGAACTCTGCCAGGGCGAAATCAAGTCCTGCTCGCGCGAGCGTTATCTCGCGGTCATCGAGAAGGCCCGCGCACTCAGCGTCGATTCCGTCATTCTCGGCTGCACCGAAATTTCCCTGCTGATCGACCCCGACGCCCTGCCGTTGCCGGGTTACGATTCGACCGCCATTCACGCGAAGGCCGCCGTCGGCTTCGCGCTCGGAAACAAGGCATTCGACAGAGCCGCATGAATGTGCCGCCTCTTTGCCTATTCCGGTAAACCGGTCTGGCTCGACAGCCTGCTGATCGAGCCGGAAGCATCGCTGGTCAGCCAGTCCATGGCCGCAAGGGAAGCAAAAACCGTTGTCAATGGCGATGGTTGCGGCCTTGGCTGGTATGGCGAACGGGGAACGCCCGGCGTTTTTCGCGACACAAGGCCGGCTTGGTCCGACGCCAATCTGGCGGCACTTTGCCATCAGCTCCGCTCGGGCATGTTCATGGCCCATGTCCGCTCCGCCACGTCAGGCGAGGTTTCCCGCGCCAATTGCCACCCCTTCTCCCATGGCCAGTATCTGTTCATGCATAACGGCCAGATCGGCGGTTATGAGCAGATCCGGCGCGATATCGATTCCCTTATTCCCGACGATATCTATGCATCCCGGCGCGGCACCGGCGACAGCGAGGCGATCTTCCTCATCGCCGCCGGCCTTGGCCTCGATACCGATCCGGTACGCGCCATTTCCACCGCCCTTCGCCTCTGTCAGGAAAAGATGATCGCAGCTGGCGTCTCCTCCGCGCTGCGGTTCAGCGCCGTGCTGATGGATGGCGATTGCGTGCACGCCTTCCGCTGGTCGAGCGATGACAAGCCGCCGACGCTCTACTGGCGCGGTCTGGAAGACGGCATTGCATTGAGTTCGGAACCCTTTTCCTTCGATTGCGCTCCCTGGTGCGCCGTTCCGCCGAATACCAGCGTGACGATCCGCGCCGGGGAAATGACGACGCAACCTTTTTTCCTGCCGTAAATATCCGCTTTCACCACCGTATTTTCCGGTTTTCACACCGCCACAGACCGCGACCGGTGCAGTCGCGGCAACGCCCCATTTATTTTCATTGAATTTTCGCAGCCGCGAAGGCTAGTGTGTGATCCATGGCGTCGGATCGAAATATGCGCGATCTTCGGTTCGATGTGGAAAACAGAATATTAGAGCGAAACAGATTTCAGGACCGGTGAACCATTTAAAAGTGTTGCAAGCCCTTTCCCTTTCTTGAACGATGCCCGCCATCGCAACGACCATGCAAACCCGTTCGGGAACGGCGCATAACGGGCCGGCAATGCCTTCGGCGATCCTTGGAACGCAGAAGAAAAAGTCTTATTTTTCATAAACCTACGCTCTTCAACTTTCCGGAAAAATTGCTGTTGCCACACCTCCATATCGATGCATAAACTGGCATCAGCAAAGGCAACACGGATCGACCTCTCAGACCCTCTCCTCCCACCAAGGTGCTGACCGACCAATGATCAATAATCTCAACGCCGCCGATCTTCCCCGCCCCGCCCCGCGCAGTTCCAACCCGGAAATCATGGCGTCGGAAATCATCGAACGCCTCACCTACCGCATCGGCAAGGACGTCAAGGTTGCAAAACCGCACGACTGGCTGACCGCAACCATCCTCGTCGTGCGCGACCGCATCATCGACAAGTGGATGGAATCCACCCGCAAGGCCTATGCCAACAATTCCAAGCGCGTTTATTACCTGTCGCTGGAATTCCTGATCGGCCGCCTGATGCGCGACGCCATCTCCAATATCGGCCTGATGCACGAAATCCGCGACGCGCTGTCTTCGCTCGGCGTCGACCTTGACGTCATCGCCGGGCTGGAGCCGGATGCCGCGCTTGGCAATGGCGGCCTTGGCCGTCTCGCCGCCTGCTTCATGGAATCCATGGCGACCGTCGATATTCCCGCCTATGGTTACGGCATCCGTTACGTACACGGCCTCTTCCGCCAGCAGATGGCGGATGGATGGCAGGTGGAACTGCCGGAGACCTGGCTGGCGCACGGCAACCCCTGGGAATTCGAGCGCCGCGAAAGCTCCTATGAAATCGGCTTCGGCGGATCGGTGGAGACCATCGGCGGTTATGAAGATCCGCAGCGTTTCGTCTGGAAACCGGCCGAACGCGTCATCGCCATGGCTTACGACACGCCGGTGGTCGGCTGGCGCGGCACCCGCGTCAACACGCTCCGCCTCTGGTCGGCACAGCCGATCGACCCCATTCTTCTGGCCGCCTTCAACGCCGGCGACCATATCGGCGCCCTGCGCGAGAGCAACAAGGCGGAAAGCCTGACACGCGTTCTCTACCCTGCGGACGCCACACCCGCCGGTCAGGAACTGCGCCTCAGACAGGAGTTCTTCTTCTCCTCCGCCTCGCTGCAGGACATTCTGCGCCGCCATCTGCAGCAATATCCTGACTTCACCTCGCTGCCCGAGAAGGTCTCGATCCAGCTCAACGATACGCATCCCGCCATTTCCATCGCCGAAATGATGCGTCTTCTCTGCGATGTACACGGCCTGGAATTCGAGGAAGCGTGGAAGATCACGCAGGGCACCTTCTCCTATACCAACCACACGCTGCTGCCGGAGGCGCTGGAAAGCTGGCCGGTGCCGCTGCTGGAACGTCTTCTGCCAAGACATATGCAGATCGTTTACGCCATCAACGCCAATACGCTGGTTTATGCCCGCAAGGAAAAGAAGATGGCGGATCAGCAGATCCGCTCGATCTCGCTGATCGATGAAGGCGGCGAGCGGCGCGTGCGCATGGGCAATCTCGCCTTCATCGGCTCGCATTCCATCAACGGCGTTTCCGCCCTTCATACGGATCTGATGAAGGAAACGGTCTTTGCCGACCTGCACAGCCTCTATCCCGAGCGCATCAACAACAAGACCAATGGCATCACACCGCGCCGCTGGCTGATGCAGTGCAATCCGGGTCTCACCAGCCTGCTGCGCGAAGCAATCGGCGACGATTTCCTCGATGATGCGGAAAAACTGACAGCACTCGACCGTTTTGCCGACGATGCCGGTTTCCGCGAAAAATTCGCCGAGGTGAAGCGTCTGAACAAGGTGCGGTTGGCGAACACCGTGGCGCAGCGCATGGGTATCCGCGTCGATCCCTCGGCCATGTTCGACATCCAGATCAAGCGTATCCACGAATATAAGCGCCAGCTTCTGAACCTCGTGGAAACGGTGGCGCTTTACGACCAGATCCGTTCCCATCCGGAACTGGATTGGGTACCGCGCGTTAAGTTCTTCGCAGGCAAGGCGGCGCCGAGTTATCACAACGCGAAGCTGATCATCAAGCTTGCCAACGATATTGCCCGGGTCATCAACAACGACCCGGCCGTGCGCGGGCTTCTGAAGGTGGTGTTTATTCCGAACTACAACGTTTCGCTTGCGGAAATCATGGTTCCCGCCGCCGATCTTTCGGAACAGATTTCGACGGCCGGGATGGAAGCTTCCGGCACCGGCAACATGAAATTCGCGCTCAACGGCGCGCTGACCATCGGCACGCTCGATGGCGCCAATGTGGAAATGCTCGAACATGTCGGCGCTGACAACATCGTCATCTTCGGCATGACGGCGGATGAAGTGGCCAAGGCGCGTGCCGAAGGCCATAATCCCCGCGCGATCATCGAAGGATCGGCCGAGCTGTCGCAGGCGCTGTCTTCCATCGCTTCCGGCGTCTTCTCGCCGGATGACCGCTCCCGTTTCGCCGGGCTGATCGACGGTATTTACAACAGCGACTGGTTCATGGTCGCCGCCGACTTCGACGCCTATGCCAATGCGCAGCGCGAAGTGGACACGATCTGGAGCGATCCGGATAGCTGGTATGCCAAGACAGTGCGCAACACGGCGCGTATGGGCTGGTTCTCGTCCGACAGGACGATCCGCCAATATGCCACCGATATCTGGAGAGCCTGATGAAAAAACCGCTCAATTCGGCCGAAGAGAAAAAGACTGGCGACATCACGAAGGCTGAAATCGAGGCGATCAAGAGCGGTTTGCATTCCAATCCCTTTGCCCTTCTCGGCGTTCACGAAACGCCGGAAGGGTTTTCCGCCCGCTGTTTCATTCCCGGCGCCGAAGAGGTTTCCGTCCTGACGCTGGACGGAAATTTCGTGGGCGAGTTGAAGCGGCTCGATCCGGACGGCTTTTTCGAAGGCCGGATCGATCTTTCAAAGCGCCAGCCGGTGCGTTACCGCGCGGCTCGCGATGATGCGGAATGGGCGGTGACCGACCCTTACAGTTTCGGCCCGGTTCTCGGTCCCATGGACGATTATTTCGTCCGAGAAGGATCGCATCTGCGGCTCTTCGACAGGATGGGCGCGCATCCGCTGAAGCTCGAGGGCGTCGAAGGTTTCCACTTCGCCGTCTGGGCGCCCAACGCCCGGCGCGTCTCGGTCGTCGGCGATTTCAACAATTGGGATGGCCGCCGGCATGTCATGCGGTTCCGCAAGGATACCGGCATCTGGGAAATCTTCGCGCCTGACGTCTATGCCGGCTGCGCTTATAAATTCGAAATCCTCGGTGCGAACGGCGAGATTCTGCCGCTGAAGGCCGATCCCTATGCCCGCCGTGCCGAGTTGCGGCCGAAGAACGCTTCCGTCACCGCGCCGGAACTGACGCAGAAATGGGAAGATCAGGCCCACCGCGAACATTGGGCGCAGGTGGACCAGCGCCGCCAGCCGATCAGCATTTACGAGGTGCATGCCGGTTCCTGGCAGCGCCGCGAGGACGGCACCTTCCTCAGCTGGGATGAACTCGCCGCCCAGCTCATTCCCTATTGTACGGATATGGGCTTCACCCATATCGAATTCCTGCCGGTCACCGAACATCCCTATGATCCCTCCTGGGGTTACCAGACGACGGGGCTTTATGCGCCATCCGCCCGTTTCGGCGATCCGGAGGGTTTTGCCCGTTTCGTCAACGGCGCCCACAAGGTCGGCATCGGCGTTCTGCTTGACTGGGTTCCCGCGCATTTCCCCACTGACGAGCACGGGCTGCGCTGGTTCGATGGCACTGCGCTTTACGAACATGCCGATCCGCGCCAGGGTTTCCACCCCGACTGGAACACGGCCATCTACAATTTCGGCCGCATCGAGGTGATGTCCTATCTCATCAACAATGCGCTCTATTGGGCCGAGAAATTCCATCTCGACGGCCTGCGCGTGGATGCGGTCGCCTCGATGCTCTATCTCGACTATTCCCGCAAGGAAGGTGAGTGGATCCCCAACGAATATGGCGGGCGGGAAAATCTCGAATCCGTTCGTTTCCTGCAGAAGATGAATTCCCTCGTCTACGGCACCCATCCGGGCGTCATGACGATTGCCGAGGAATCCACCTCCTGGCCGAAAGTATCGCAACCGGTCCACGAAGGCGGCCTCGGTTTCGGTTTCAAATGGAACATGGGTTTCATGCACGACACGCTGAGTTATTTCTCGCGCGAGCCTGTGCATAGGAAGTTCCACCATCAGGAGCTGACCTTCGGCCTGCTTTACGCCTTCAGCGAAAATTTCGTGCTGCCGCTCTCCCATGATGAGGTGGTGCACGGCAAGGGATCGCTGATCGCCAAGATGGCCGGCGACGACTGGCAGAAATTCGCCAATCTGCGTTCCTACTACGCCTTCATGTGGGGTTATCCCGGCAAGAAGCTGCTGTTCATGGGCCAGGAATTCGCGCAATGGAGCGAATGGAGCGAAAAGGGCGCTCTCGACTGGAACCTGCGCCAATATCCGATGCATGAGGGCATGCGCCGCCTCGTGCGCGATCTCAACCTCACCTATCGATCCAAAGCCGCCCTGCATGCCCGCGATTGCGAGCCGGAGGGTTTCCGCTGGCTGGTGGTGGATGACCACGACAATTCGGTCTTCGCCTGGCTGCGCATGGCGCCGGGTGAAAAGCCCGTGGCCGTCATCTGCAATCTCACCCCGGTTTACAGGGAAAATTATTATGTGCCGCTTCCCATTGCCGGGCGGTGGCGGGAGATTCTCAACACCGATGCCGAAATTTACGGCGGCAGCGGCAAGGGAAATGGCGGACGCGTTCAGGCGGTCGATGCCGGAGGAGAAATCGGCACGATGCTCGTCCTGCCGCCGCTCGCAACGATCATGCTCGAGCCGGAAAACTGACAGACAGAAAGGGAGGACACCATGTCGGAAAAAAGAGTTCAGCCTTTGGCGCGTGATGCAATGGCCTATGTCCTCGCGGGCGGCAGAGGAAGCCGCCTGAAGGAGCTGACGGACCGCCGGGCAAAACCCGCCGTCTATTTCGGCGGTAAGGCGCGCATCATCGATTTCGCGCTTTCCAACGCGCTCAATTCCGGGATTCGCCGCATCGGCGTCGCCACGCAATACAAGGCGCACTCCCTCATCCGCCACCTGCAGCGCGGTTGGGATTTCTTCCGCCCTGAACGTAACGAGAGTTTCGACATTCTGCCGGCCTCCCAGCGCGTTTCCGAAACGCAATGGTATGAAGGTACCGCCGACGCCGTCTACCAGAATATCGACATCATCGAGCCCTATGCGCCGGAATATATGGTCATTCTGGCCGGCGATCATATTTATAAGATGGATTACGAATACATGCTGCAGCAGCATGTCGATTCCGGCGCCGACGTGACGATCGGTTGCCTGGAAGTGCCGCGCATGGAAGCGACCGGCTTCGGTGTGATGCATGTGAACGAAAAAGACGAGATCATCGATTTCATCGAAAAGCCGGCCGATCCGCCCGGCATTCCCGGCAACGAAGGTTTTGCGCTCGCCTCCATGGGCATTTATGTCTTCCACACGAAGTTCCTGATGGAAGCGCTGCGCCGCGACGCCGCCGACCCGACCTCCAGCCGCGATTTCGGCAAGGACATCATTCCCTATATCGTTGAGCACGGTAAGGCCGTTGCCCACCGCTTCGCTGATTCCTGCGTGCGTTCGGATTTCGAGCATGGCCCTTACTGGCGCGACGTCGGCACCATCGATGCCTATTGGCAGGCCAATATCGACCTCACGGATGTGGTGCCTGACCTCGACATTTACGACAAGTCCTGGCCAATCTGGACCTATGCGGAAATCACCCCGCCGGCGAAATTCGTGCATGATGACGAGAACCGTCGCGGTTCGGCCGTGTCTTCGGTCGTCTCCGGCGACTGCATCATTTCCGGCGCGTCGCTCAATCGCAGCCTCTTGTTCACAGGCGTGCGCGCCAATTCATACTCCCGCCTTGAGAATGCCGTAGTACTGCCGAGTGTGAAGATCGGGCGTCATGCCCAGCTCAGCAATGTCGTCATCGACCATGGCGTGGTCATTCCGGAAGGACTGATTGTAGGAGAAGACCCAGAACTGGATGCCAAACGTTTCCGCCGCACTGAAAACGGCATTTGCCTTATCACCCAATCGATGATCGACAAGCTGGACCTGTAGAGCCCATGAATGTCCTTTCGGTTTCATCCGAAATCTATCCCCTGATCAAGACCGGAGGGCTCGCCGACGTTGCCGGCGCGCTCCCCATCGCGCTCGAAGCCCATGGCGTCACGACGCGCACATTGATACCCGGATATCCGGCGGTGAAAGCCGCCGTGACGGACCCCGTCAAATGTTTCGAATTCACCGATCTGCTCGGCGAAAAAGCTGATGTTCTCGAAGTGAGGCATGAGGGGCTCGACCTCCTCATTCTGGATGCGCCCGCCTATTACGAGCGCTCCGGCGGCCCCTATCTCGACCAGACCGGCAAGGATTATCCTGACAACTGGAAGCGCTTTGCGGCATTGTCGCTGGCGGCCGCCCGCATTGCCGCCGGTGCCCTTCCCGGCTGGCGGCCGGACATGGTGCATGCGCATGACTGGCAGGCTGCGCTCGCGCCGGTCTATATGCGTTATGCCGAAACGCCGGAGATTCCGAGCCTTCTCACCATTCACAACATCGCTTTTCAGGGCCAGTTCGGCGCCAATATCTTCAGCAAGCTTGGCCTTCCCGCCCATGCCTTCGGCATGGAGGGCGTCGAATATTATAACGATGTGAGTTTCCTCAAGGGTGGCCTGCAGACGGCATGGGCGCTCAGCACCGTCAGCCCGTCCTATGCCGAGGAAATCCTCACGCCGCAATTCGGCATGGGCCTGCACGGCGTCATCGGCAGCCGCGCCCATGTGCTGCACGGCATCGTCAACGGCATCGATGCGGACGTCTGGAACCCGGCCACCGATCACCTGATCCACGACAATTATTCCGCCGCCAATCTCAAGAACCGCGCCCTGAACAAGAAGGCGGTCGCCGAGCATTTCCGCATCGATGACGATGACAGCCCGCTATTCTGCGTCATCTCCCGCCTCACCTGGCAAAAGGGCATCGACCTCATGGCCGAAGCCGTGGACGAGATCGTTTCCCTCGGCGGCCGTCTGGTGGTGCTGGGAGCCGGCGATGTGGCGCTGGAAGGCGCGCTTCTGGCGGCGGCATCCCGCCACCATGGCCGTGTCGGTGTCGCCATCGGTTACAACGAACCGCTGTCGCATCTGATGCAGGCGGGTTGCGACGCGATCATCATTCCCTCGCGCTTCGAACCCTGTGGCCTCACCCAGCTTTATGCGCTGCGCTATGGCTGCATTCCGGTGGTTGCCCGCACCGGCGGCCTTGCCGACACCGTGATCGACGCCAACCACGCTGCCATCGCCAGTAAATCGGCAACCGGCGTGCAATTTTCGCCCGTCACGCTTGATGGTCTGAAACAGGCGATCCGCCGGACCGTCCGTTATTACCACGACCCGAAACTATGGACACAAATGCAGAAACTCGGAATGAAATCCGATGTTTCCTGGGAAAAGAGCGCCGGTCTTTACGCCGCGCTTTACAGCCAGCTTATTTCGAAAGGCCATTGAAACAATGATCAAGACCGTTCAGACCAAGCCCTATCAGGACCAGAAGCCGGGCACATCCGGCCTGCGCAAGAAGGTGCCGGTTTTCGCCCAGGAAAATTACGCCGAGAACTTCATCCAGTCGATCTTCGACGCGCTTGAGGGCTTTGAGGGCCAGACGCTGGTGATCGGCGGCGACGGCCGTTATTACAACCGCGAAGTCATCCAGAAGGCGATCAAGATGGCCGCCGCTGCCGGTTTCGGCAAGGTGCTGGTCGGCCAGGGCGGCATTCTTTCCACGCCTGCCGCCTCCAACGTCATCCGCAAATACAAGGCCTTCGGCGGCATCGTGCTTTCCGCCAGCCACAATCCCGGCGGCCCGAACGAAGATTTCGGCATCAAATACAATATCGGCAATGGCGGCCCCGCGCCGGAAAAGATCACCGATGCGATCTATGCCCGCTCGAAGGTCATCGACAGCTATAAAATTTCCGATGCCGCCGATATCGATCTCGACAAGATCGGCAGCTTCAAGGTGGACGAGCTGACGGTCGAGGTGATCGACCCGGTTGCCGATTATGCCGCCCTGATGGAAGAGTTGTTCGATTTCGACGCCATTCGTGCCCTCATCGCCGGCGGCTTCAAGGTCGTCATCGATTCCATGAGCGCGGTCACTGGCCCCTATGCCGTCGAGATTCTCGAAAAGCGCCTCGGCGCTCCCAAGGGTTCTGTCCGCAACGCAACACCGCTGCCGGATTTCGGCGGCCACCATCCCGATCCGAACCTGGTTCATGCCAAGGAGCTTTATGACGACGTCATGAGCCCTGAAGGCCCCGATTTCGGCGCGGCTTCCGATGGCGATGGCGACCGCAACATGGTGGTCGGCAAGGGCATGTTCGTCACGCCTTCCGACAGCCTCGCGATCATCGCCGCCAATGCCAGACTGGCGCCCGGTTATGCCGCCGGCATTTCCGGCATCGCCCGCTCCATGCCGACAAGTGCGGCAGCGGATCGTGTCGCCGAAAAGCTCGGCCTTGGCATGTACGAGACGCCGACCGGCTGGAAATTCTTCGGCAATCTCATGGATGCCGGCAAGGTTACCATCTGCGGCGAAGAAAGCTTCGGCACCGGCTCGAACCATGTGCGTGAAAAGGATGGCCTGTGGGCCGTGCTTTATTGGCTGAACATCGTCGCGGCGCGCAAGGAAAGCGTGAAGGACATCGTCACCAAGCACTGGGCCGAATATGGCCGCAACTATTATTCCCGCCACGACTATGAAGAAGTGGATTCGGACGCCGCCAACACGCTGGTCGCCGCCCTGCGCGAAAAGCTCGCGACGCTGCCGGGCACCAGCTACGGCAATCTGAAGGTCGCGGCGGCGGATGATTTTGCCTATAACGACCCGGTCGATCAGTCGGTCAGCAAGAACCAGGGTATCCGCATCCTGTTCGAGGGCGGCTCGCGCATCGTGCTGCGCCTTTCCGGCACCGGCACGGCGGGCGCCACGCTTCGCCTTTATGTCGAGCGTTACGAGCCGGATGCAGCCCGTCACGGCATCGAAACGCAGACGGCACTCGCCGACCTGATTGCCGTTGCCGATACGATCGCCGGCATCAAGGCCCATACCGGCCGCAGCGAACCGAGCGTTATTACGTGAGGTTGTCGCGCGTTGGTTTCGTCTGGAGAGACGTGACGCGCATACAATGCGCTTGCAAGGCATCGGCGCTAGCAAGGTATCTGCGTTTGCAGGGCAGCTTGTCGGTGTGACGCAACCCCCGCCAAACCTGGCGTCATCCTCGGGCTTGACCCGAGGATCCATGGTGCGGCCGGGTTGTGGGTCCTCGGGTCAAGCCCGAGGATGACGGAGGAGAGGTTTCAGCCCTTTTCGAAGTTTGGGGTGACCGGAGCAGCATGCTCCAAGCCTGCGATGCCTTTGAGAAGAAACAATAGTCTATCGGAGACAGACCATGCAGACACCACCCGTTTTCCCCAAAGGCGCAACCCGAACGGAAAACGGAATGGAGTTCACGGTCTATTCCCGGCATGCCTCCCACATCGATCTCTGCCTCTTCGATGACACCGGCGAGAAAGAGACGGCGCGCCTGCCGATGGTCCGCGGCGAAGACGATGTTCATCGGCTGACGCACGCCGAGGCCGGCCCCGGCACGCGATACGGCTTTCGCGCCCACGGCATTTACGCCCCCGAACACGGCCTCTGGTTCGATCCCGCAAAGTTGCTGCTCGACCCCTATGCCACCGAAATCGACCGCCCCTTCCGGCATGATCCCTCGCTTTATGCCTTTGGTGCGGAGACTGGCGCGATCATGCCGAAGGCAATCCTTTGCGAGCATGAGCCGGTCAAACGCCAGGCGCCGCTTTTTGCCGAAGGCGGGCTGATTTACGAGCTCGCCGTCAAATCCTTCACTGAACGGCATCCTGACGTGCCTGAAGATATCAGGGGCACCGTCGCCGCACTTGCTCATCCCGCCATTCTCGCGCATCTGAAAAAAATCGGCGTCGATGCGGTGGAATTAATGCCCATCACCGCCTGGATCGACGAACGCCACCTGCCGCCGCTCGGGCTTTCCAATGCCTGGGGTTACAATCCGGTCGGTTTCATGGCGCTCGATCCGCGCCTCTGCCCCGGCGGGGTGCGGGAACTGCGCGACACGGTTGCAGCGCTGCATGCACAAGGCATCGGCGTCATTCTCGATCTGGTCTTCAACCATACGGGTGAAAGCGATATCGAAGGCTCGATCCTGTCGCTGCGCGGGCTCGATAATCTCACCGCCTTCCGCCACCCGCCGGGAAAGCCGGGTGTGCTGGTCAATGACACAGGCACCGGCAATACGGTCGCCTGCGACCACCCCTATATTCGCCAGCTCATCATCGATTCGCTGCGGCATTTCGTTCTCCATGCCGGCGTGGATGGCTTCCGTTTCGATCTCGCGCCCGTGCTCGGGAGAACGGCTGCGGGTTTCGACATGGCGAGCGAAACGCTTGCCGCCATGCATTCGGACCCGGTACTTTACGACCGGGTATTGATTGCCGAACCCTGGGATATCGGCCCCGGCGGTTATCAGCTCGGCAATTTCCCCGAAAGCTTCCTGGAGTGGAACGACCGCGCCCGCGATGACCTGCGCCGTTTCTGGCGTGGCGATGCCGGCACGACCGGGGCGCTGGCCAATGCGCTGTCCGGCTCCTCGCCGATCTTTTCCCGGCATGGCCGCCTAAAAAGCCGCAGCGTCAATTTCCTTGCCGCCCATGATGGTTTCACCCTGTTCGATCTCGTCAGCCATGAACGCAAGCACAATGAAAAGAACGGCGAGAACAATCGCGATGGCCATAATGACAACCATTCCTGGAACAATGGTTTTGAAGGCTTGACCAACGACCCCACAATTGTCGCCGCCCGCCTTGCGGATGTAAAAGCGCTGCTTTCCACGCTCTTCGTCAGCCGCGGCACCCTGATGCTGACGGCTGGCGACGAGGGCGGCCGTAGCCAGCAGGGCAACAACAATGCCTATTGCCAGGACAATGAAATCAACTGGATCGACTGGTCATCGCTTGTCCCGGAACTGATTGACCACACCGCATTTCTCGCCGCACTGCGCAAACGTTTCAGCTTGTTTTCGCAGACAGGATTCTTTTCCGGCAAAGGCGACGTGACATGGCTTGCCCCGGGCGGAGAACCGATGACGGTTGCGGACTGGGAAAGGCCGGATGGACAGGCCTTCGCCATGCTGCTTTCCACCCCGGACCAGGAGACCGGCAAAGACGCCGAGCTTGCCATTCTCATCAATCGCGGCCGCGGGATCGTTCCCTTCACCCTGCCCGGCGATGGCTGGAGCGCCATCGGCACGGATTTCGGCAATCCCGCCTTCCTGCCCGCCCGTTCCGTGGTGTTTTATCTGCGCGGTTGATCCCTTCGCGTCACGAGCCGTATAAGTCGCTGGAAATAATGCGGACGAGGTACCATGACAAAAGAAATTGCGCTGGCGGAGATGAAGGACCGCGTCGGCACGGAAATGGGTGTTTCCGACTGGATCACCGTTGACCAGACGATGATTAACGCCTTCGCGAAAGCGACACTGGATGAACAGTTCATCCACACGGACCCGGAGCGCGCCAAGGCGGAAAGCCCCTTCGGTGGCACCATCGCCCATGGCTTCCTGACGCTCTCGCTGCTTTCGGCGCTGAATTACGACGCCCTGCCGCGCATTCGTGAGCAGACCATGGGCATCAATTACGGTTTCGATGCCGTCCGTTTCGTCACGCCGGTAAAAAGCGGTGCGCGGGTGCGCGGCCGTTTTACGCTGGCGGAAGCGCGTTTTCGCGGCGCGGCGATGCTGATGACGACCTATGACGTGGCGGTGGAAATCGAAAACGAGAAAAAGCCGGCGCTCACCGCGCGCTGGATCACCATCAGCCAGTTCAACCCGGAAGACAGGCCGGAAGACGCCTGAGATATGGCAAGGGAGAGATCGCATGCATGACGAAGCCGTAAGGAATGCGTTTCTCGTGCAGGCAAAGGCCTGCGACAGCCTCGGCTCTCCCTTTACCGCACGGCTTTGTCGCGCTGTGGCCGCAAGGCTCGACCGCCAGACGGAAGTCGGCGAGACAATCTTGTCCTGGCCCGGCGATGTCGGCCCCTCCGGTGATTCCGTTCCCCTGCGGCTCGCGGGTGCCCTGCATGCGCTGGCCATCAAGGAAAAAATCGCGCCGCTTGTCGATATCGCGCCCGATGACGAGGAAGCGCTGTGGCAGGCCTGTGCCAGCGCCCTGCGGTTCCATCAGGTCTTCATCCTCGAAAGGCTGAAATCACCGCCGCAGACCAACGAGGTCCGCCGTTCAGCCGTGCTGTTACCGGGCTTTCTTTCGATAGCAGAGCGCACCGGCAAGCCGCTCGTGCTGTCCGAGGTGGGAGCGAGCGCCGGGCTCAACCTGCAATTCGACCGATACCGGTATCGCCTCGGTGATTTTGCATGGGGCGAACAATCCGATGTCTTCCAGTCGCCGGAATGGCGCGGCAGCGCACCGCCGGATGGGCGGATCGAGGTCATCGAACGCGCCGGATGCGATCTCAACCCGCTCGACCCCTCTTCGACCGAGGATCGCCTGCGGCTGATGTCCTATATCTGGGCCGACCAGACCGACAGGCTGGAGCGCACCGCTGCTGCGTTACGGATCGCGGTGGAGAACGGCCTGCGGGTGGAAAAAGCCGATGCGATCGACTGGCTGAAATGCCGCCTTTCCACGCAATATCCCGGCGCGGCCCATGTCGTTTATCACTCCATCGCCTGGCAATATCTGCCGGATGCCCTGAAACAAGCGGGCGAGGCATTGATCGCCGAGGCCGGCGCCCGCGCCACGCTGGATGCCCCGCTTGCCCGCCTGCAGATGGAGGCGGATGCGACACCGGGTGGTGCCGCCATTACCCTGCAAATCTGGCCCACCGGCGAGAAACAGGAGATCGGCCGTGCCGATTTCCATGGGCGATGGGTCGAATGGCGGGGGTGGAGGCGCTAAACCGCCACGTCGGCCGCCGCTTCCTGCAATAGCCCACCGACATATTCGGCAAAGGAGCGCCAGCATTCCACCCGGAACGTATCATCCGCCGTGCGCAACAGCACCACTTCCGCTTTGCCGAAAACCGTGCGCGAGCAGGCACCCACCGGGAACCGCGCCGGAGACAGATCCTGCGGGCAGCCGGCATTGAGTGCAGCCTCCGCGCCCGGGCCGGAAACGATGACCGCCGTGTTGCGGTGGGAAACATCGGTTGCGGAAAACAGCCCGGAGACGCCGGCAAGCGCCGCCACCAGGTCGCTTTCGCCCTGATCGATCACCAGCCATTCGTCCGGACCAAGCCACAGGGCCGAGCGCAGACCCGATGTGACGGAGCCTTTCGGGCTGGTGGGCAAAGCAAGGCCCAGCGCTTCCGAGAGCGCCGGTACGGCGCTTTCCCGCGCCCGCAGCGACAGCCGCGAGGCGGAAGCGGCGGGTTTCAGCGAAACGAAGGGCGAGCCGCCGTGGAAATCCTCAAGCACGGATTTGCGTTTTGCGTGCAGCATGTCAGCCATTGAGACGGGCTCCTTCCTTGTCGAGGAAGACCATGTCGGTCACTTCGACGGCAATGGTTTTATCGGCAAGCGGAATGTAGAGCGTTTCGCCCATGCGCGCCCTGCCATCCGCCACCAGCGCAAAGGCGATGGAATGGCCGAGATTTTCCGACCAATAGGCTGAGGTCACATGGCCGAGCATGGTCATGGGCTTCGGCTGGTTCGGGTCGGCGACGATCTGGCCGCCTTCGTCGGGCACGGTCAGCCTGTCCTTCGTTTTCAGACCGACGAGCTGCTTGCGGCCGCTGCGCGTCAGATCGATGCGTTTCAGGCCACGAATGCCGACGAAATCCGTCTTCGTCTTGGAAACGGCCCAGGCGAGCCCAGCATCGTCAGGCGTCACCGTGCCGTCCGTATCCTGACCGACGATAATATAGCCCTTTTCCGCACGGAGAATGTGCATGGTCTCCGTGCCGTAAAGGCAACCGCCCACGGCTTCCGCCCTATCGCGGATCGCGGACCAGACGGCAGCGCCATAATCGGCAGGCACATTGATTTCGAAACCGAGTTCGCCGGTGAAAGAGACGCGGAAAAGTCGCGTCGGCACGCCGCAGAACTTGCCCTCGGCCACCGCCATATGCGGAAAGGCTTCCGGCGAAAGATCGATGCCCTCGACGAAAGGCGCGATCACCTCGCGTGCCTTCGGGCCCTGCACAGCAATGACAGCCCATTGTTCGGTCGCCGATGTGAGCCAGACATTGAGATCGGGGAATTCGGTCTGGAGATAATCTTCCATATGCTGGAGAACACGCGGCGCGCCGCCCGTGGTCGTCGTCACATGGAAACGGTCTTCGGCCAGACGCCCGACAACGCCGTCATCGTAAACGAAACCGTCTTCGCGGGTCATGATGCCATAACGGCAGCGGCCGGGCTTCAGCGTGTCCCAGGCGTTGGTGTAGATGAGGTTCAGGAACTTCGCCGCATCCGGGCCGACCACTTCGATCTTGCCGAGGGTCGAGGCATCGAACACGCCGACGCTTGTCCGAACCGTCTTGCATTCACGGTTGATCGCCTCATGCATGTCCTCGCCAGCGCGGGGGAAGAACCAGGCGCGCTTCCAGTTGCCGACATCCTCGAACACCGCACCGGCTGCCAGTTCTTCCTCGTGCATCGGCGTCTTGCGGGCCGGGTCGAACAGCGCGCCGCGCGAATGGTTGATGAGCGTGCCGAAGGTGACCGGCGTATAGGGCTGGCGGAAGGTGGTGAGACCGACCTTGGGCAAATCCCGGCCGAGCGCTTCCGATGCGATGGCAAGACCATGCATGTTCGACATCTTGCCCTGATCCGACGCCATGCCATTGGTGGTGAAGCGCTTGATATGCTCGACGGAATGCATGCCTTCACGCACGGCAAGGCGGATATCCTTGGCGCAGACATCGTGCTGGAAATCGATGAAGGCCTTGACCCCGGTGCCCTCACCCGCGCCTTCGGCCTCACCGATCATGCCGCCCGTCCAGGCCCGGGCATTTTCGCCGGAGAATTCCACCGAACCGCCGCCGGCAGCGGCCGCTTCGGCAATGATCGCGGCAAGATCATCCGTGCCGTTGCAGGCGCCGATGGAAACGCAGTTCTGCACATGGATATCAGGCAGGAAACGCTGGTTAGCCGCGTCAAACTTCAGCTTGCCGCGCGATTGCGAGAAGAGATGCACGGATGGCGTCCAGCCGGCCGAAACGACCAGCGCATCGATGGCGATCTTGCGCTTGTTGGAGCCGCCATTGCGGCCAACCGTCATGGAAGAAACGCGCAGGCGGCCGGCGGTGTTGTAAACGCTGTGGCCCGCCAGCACTTCGATGCCGAGCACCCGCGCTTCGTCCAGCAGGCGCTGATCCGGGTTTTCGCGGCAATCGACGATGGCGGCGATCTTCACGCCGGCCTTCTTGAGGTCGAAGGCCGTCTCATAGGCCGAATCATGGGCGGTGTAGACACCGACATTATGGCCCACCGCAACGCCGTACTGGTTGAGATACGTGCGGGCCGCCGCAGCCAGCATGATGCCCGGCCGGTCGTTGTTAGCGAAGACCATGTGGCGCTCGATTGCGCCCGCCGCCAGCACGACCTTTTTCGCGCGCACCTGCCACAGCCGCTCGCGCGGCTGGTGTCTGGCCGGCGTGGCGAGATGATCGGTAACGCGCTCCGCCAGCGCGACGAAATTGTGGTTGTAATAACCGAAGGCCGTCGTGCGCGTCAGAACCCGCACATTCGGCATGGATTGCAGCTCGGCGAGAACCTTCTGCGCCCACTCGTAACCGGGCAGACCATCGATGATTGCACCGGTATCGAAGCGCAGCACGCCGCCGACTTCGGCATTTTCATCCACCAGAATGACGCTTGCCCCGGTTTTCGCCGCCGACAGCGCGGCCGTCAGGCCGGCAACGCCGGCACCGGCCACCAGCACGTCGCAATGGGCATAACGGCCGGAATAATGATCCGCATCCGGCTCGCTCGGCGCCTTGCCGAGACCGGCGGCGCGGCGGATCAGCGGTTCGTAAATCTTGTGCCAGGCGGCCTTCGGCCACATGAAGGTCTTATAATAAAAGCCGGCCGCGAACATCGGCGACAGGAGGTCGTTAATGGCGCTGAGATCGAAGGACAGCGACGGAAAACGATTCTGCGAGGCAATGATGGCGCCGTCGAACACTTCCTGCACCGTGGCGCGCACATTGGGCTGCTTGCGCAGGCTGTCTCGCGACACGTCGATCAGCGCGTTGGGCTCTTCCGGCCCGGCGGACAGGAAACCACGCGGGCGATGATATTTGAACGAGCGGCCAATCAGATGCACGCCATTGGCCAGAAGCGCTGACGCGACGGTGTCGCCCTCCAGCGCCGGATAGATCTTGTCGTCGAAGGTAAAACGCGCGGTTCTGGCCGGCGTGAGGCGGCCGGCACCCTTGATACGATAGTCGCCGCTCATTGCCCGGCTCCCTTTTCTGCGGAAAGGACCGCCTCAGTATCCGGCTTCGGTTCGCCGGCCTTGTAGGTCATCAGGAATTTGTCGCTGACGGAATCGCGGGCAGCGTTGAAGAAACGGCCGCAGCCGTGAATATGCCGCCAACGCTCGAAAACGAGGCCCTTGTCATTGTCGCGAATGAAGAAATATTCCGCGAAGGCCTCGTCGGAGATATCGGCGATGTTTTCCGGCCGGGCGATATGGGCTTCGCCCGCCCAGCGGAATTCCAGTTCGGAACGGTCTTCCCCGCAATAGGGGCAATGGATCAGAAGCATCGTCGCTCCACCTAGAGAGAATTTTCCGGAAGTGCTGTTCCGGCGGGTTGGTCACACAGCCGCTTCCCCATGGCTACGAAGGGGGAAAGCCGCTTTAAAAGCTGCTCGAAATTATCGAAAGGACGCAGCGCCGAGGCCCGCCCCATATTGACGATGGCAACCGCCATCATGTCGGTGTCGATCGCGAAGGGGTAATCCTGCTCGCCATCCTCCTTCTCGCCGACGAAATAAACCATCTTCGTCGTAAGGCTGGGCGCGCAGAGAAGCAGGCCTTTTTCCGCCATGAAGGGCCAGTCTTTCTCGCCCTGCATTTTCGCAATCTTCTGGCTGCGAAAATCCCTGGCCTCGGGAATGACGCTGCCGACGGGCACGGCCGCGGCCGCACCTGATATGGTGATAGCAAGCATGGCCGCCGCCAGCATCAATGCGCCACCGCGGCAGCGGCAGCCTCGTCGATAAGACGGCCGGTGCGGAACCGGTCGAGCGTCAGCCCCGCCGCCAGACGATGCGGTTCGCCACGGGCGATGAGATGCGCGAAAAGATTGGCCGAACCCGGCGTTGCCTTGAAGCCGCCCGTGCCCCAGCCGCAATTGACGAAGAGGTTTTGCACCGGCGTCACGCTCTGAATGGCGGAACGATCAGGCGTGTTGTCGGTGATGCCGCCCCACTGGCGCATCATCTTCACGCGGCGGAAGATTGGGAAAAGCTCGCAGATGGCGTCCAGCGTGTGGGTGATGATCTGTAGACCACCGGTCTGGGAATAGGAATTATACTGGTCCGTACCCGCACCGATAACTAGCTCGCCCTTGTCGGATTGGGAAATATAGGCATGTACCGTGTTGGACATGACGACGCAGGGGAAGATCGGCTTCAGCGGTTCCGACACCAGCGCCTGCAACGGATTGGAATGCAGGGGAACGCGCACGTCAGCCATTTTCATGATGACGGAGGAGTGGCCGGCGGCGGAAACGCCGATTTTCTTGGCACCAATGAAACCGCGATTGGTCTCCACACCCGTCACCGCGCCATCAGGTCCGCGGCGAATGCCGGTGACTTCGCAGTTCTGGATGATGTGCACGCCCCGATCTGAGGCCGCGCGCGCATAACCCCAGGCCACCGCATCGTGGCGCGCCGTGCCGCCGCGGCGCTGAAGGGCCGCGCCATTAATGGGATAGCGCGCATTGCCCGATATATCGAGTGGCGGGCAATAGGCCTTCGCCTGCTCCGGCGTCAGCCACTCATTGTCGATGCCATAGAGACGATTGGCATTGATATGGCGGCTGAAGGATTGCCGGTCATGGATATTGTGCGACAGCATCATCACGCCGCGCGCCGAATACATGACGTTATAATTGAGATCCTGGCTCAAGCCTTCCCACAGCTTCAGGGAATGCTCGTAAATATCCATGCTCTCTTCATAGAGATAGTTGGAGCGGATGATGGTGGTGTTGCGGCCGGTATTGCCGCCCCCGAGCCAGCCTTTTTCCAGAACCGCGACATTGGTGATGCCGTGTTCCTTGGCCAGATAATAGGCAGCGCCCAGCCCGTGGCCGCCGCCGCCGATGATGATGACATCATAATCCTTGCGCGGCTCGGGTGAGGCCCATTGCGCATCCCACCCTTTATGACCCCTGAGCGCCTCACGCGCCACGGCAAAAACGGAATATTTGCGCATTCGCAATCTGCTCCTCAAGAACCGGCCAGAGGCCGTAAACATACGCCCGGCCCGTATCATACACATGGCAAATCGGGATGGGAGGCAATATCCATTTTGCGACGTCGCAATGATTTTGTTTCGACATTGCGGGAAGAATGGGGGACACGCTGCATTTTGCAGGCTGATTATGCGCTAGCGGCTGGACTTGCTGCAAATGATCTGTTATTGCACGTCACCAATCGCCCAGCTCGACAGCCGGACGGACCATTTTTTGTTTGCGTGCGAATGCCTTTATTCGCGCAGCAAGATAACCAAACTAAAGGAACGGGATTCACGTGCAGGTACTAGTCCGCGACAATAACGTTGATCAGGCGCTCCGCGCCCTGAAGAAAAAGATGCAGCGCGAAGGCATTTTCCGTGAAATGAAAATGCGCGATTATTACGAAAAGCCCTCCCAGAAGCGCGCTCGCGAAAAGGCTGAAGCCGTTCGCCGCGTTCGCAAGCTGGCACGCAAGCGTGCACAGCGCGAAGGTCTGGTTGCAGGCCCCCGCGCAGGCCGTTAATAGGCCGTCTTTTGGACGTTTTTGAATGCTTGTTGGGCGGGGGCGATCAATTCGCCGCCGCTCTTTGTGTTTGTGGCCGGAGAATGTTCTTGAGAACGACCGTGAGACCGGCCTGCGAGGGAACCCACACCGAATGATCGCTGTCGACGCCTGTGTTGTGAAAAACGCCGATGCCTCCAAGCGCCGGGTGCTATTAAAAAACAACAGAGGGTTCCGCGCTTCTCTGGTCATCTGCACCGTGCTTGCCGGTCTTTCCGGCTGCGCGACATCCAACCAGACGGAAGATGTGTTCAGGATCGACCGTGCCCAGGGCTCGCAGGAAAACATCGCCTCGCTCACCTCGGTCATCAACGCCAATCCGCAGGATCCCGAAGGCTATAACGTCCGTGGCTCGGCTTACGGCCGCGCCGGCGATTCGCGCCGTGCCATCGAGGATTTCAACAAGGCGCTGCAGCTCAACCCGCGCTTTTACCAGGCCTACGCCAACCGCGCGCTGGTCTACCGCAACTCCGGGCAGCAGCAGCAGGCCCTGCAGGATTACAACGCCGCTCTGCAGATCAATCCGAGCTATGATGTAGCGCTGATCGGTCGTGGCAATCTTTACCGCCAGTCCGGCCGTGTGAACGAAGCCTTCAACGATTTCTCCCGCGCCATCGAACTTGAAACCACCGATGGACGCGCCTGGCACAATCGCGGCCTGATCTACCAGCTGCGCAACCAGCATGCCCAGGCCATCGAGGACTTCTCCAAGGCAATCTCGCTGTCGTCGACCTCGCCCGAGCCCTATAACGGCCGCGGCCTTTCTTATGTCGCGCTGAATGACGATGAAAACGCCTTTGCCGATTTCAACCACGCCATTTCGCTTGACGGCAATGTGGCGGAATCCTGGGCCAACCAGGCGCTTGTTTATGAGCGTCGCGGCGAGATGGCCAAGGCCGCCAAGTCCTATGGGCATGCGGCCCGGCTCGACCCGAAATACAAGCCGGCACTTGACGGCGTCGCCCGCACACGCGGCGCCAGCGCTTCCTGATAAAACAGGCATGAACAAAAAAGCCGGCAGGTTAGACACCCGCCGGCTTTTTTAATGGAAACCCTTAAGCCTTCAATGGCTGTCGCGGCGCGCCTCGGGCGTGGCGTCACCCGCCCATAATTCCGCCTGCACGGCGTTTTGAAATTCCATGACTTCACGCCGCATGGCGGCGTCCTCATAACCAAGCTCTGTCAGATAGGCGGCCAGCTCGCGGCACTCCCTGCGCCAGAAATCATTCGCCTCCACACCATGCAGCCGGTCAAGCATCGTTGCACATCTTTTGACGTCGGCAATACGGTTCTTTGCCGGAAAGGCGATTACTTCTGAACTCGTTGTCACGCGGGCACCCTGCTCTTGCTGAGGAATCAATACCGACTTTTTAAAGGCGAGATGGTTAACGAAGTCTGCAGAGGGCGTAAGACAGCCGGCAATGGCTGCAAGAGAATGATTTTACGCCTCTCAAAAGCATGAAATCGTCTGGTAAGGCAGCCCCTATTGGGGGAAGTCATCGATTACCGAGGAATTTACCAATCAAGATTACCGAAATTTCATGCCGCAACCGTTAGAAGAAGTATATGTGTGTTGAAACAGCACCGGTCTCATCGTATATTTCTTGCAAAGAAGAAAAATGCCGCAGCGCAGTCAAAAATGGAGAAATCGTTCTCGGGAGGAGAGCACCATGTATGCACCTCGTGTTTTTTTCAGCATGATCGGTGCATTGCTTACCTTTGCGGTTGCCACATATTTCATCCACGGCTCGTTCTATACGGCATTCATCCAGACCCTCATCTGCGCGGTCATTCTGCAAGTCGGTTATTTTATTGGGATTCTCGTTCTGGTCGCCCGCGAAAAGCGGCGTATGCGCGAAACCTTCGCGCGGGACCGTGGCGCCGAGGCAATCCAGACGGACGCCGTAAAAAGCCCGCCGCCACATGGCGCCAAACTGACCGATATGTAAGCTTTCACGCAGCTTCATTTATTGCGTCGCAAAAAAATCGCTTGCATCCACACCCGTGACACTTTCTGCTGGCCAAATCCTGACGGTTGGTCAAAGCAGAAGGACAATCCATGGTGAGCGGTTCACAGCCCATTTGCGTCATCATCGCTGCGAAAAATGCATCCGAGACGATCGATATCGCCATACGTTCCGCCCTTGTGGAGCCGGAGGTCGGCGAAGTCGTGGTGATCGACGATGGTTCCACCGACACGACGAGCGATGTGGCGCATGCGGCGGATGACGGCACGGGCCGTCTGCGGGTCGTGCGATTCGAGGTCAATCGAGGCCCTTCGGCTGCGCGCAACCACGCCATCTCGATTTCATCGGCGCCGCTCATCGCCATTCTCGATGCGGACGACTTCTTTTTCAGGGGCCGTTTCGCCGCCATGCTGGCCGATGACGACTGGGATCTGGTGGCCGACAACATCGCCTTCATCCAGCAATCGGTTCCCGGCGCCTCCTCCATGCAGCCGGCCCGCTTCGAACCGCAGGCACGGTTTCTGTCGCTTACGGAATTCGTGGAGGGTAATATTTCCAGGCCCGGCGTCGAACGCGGGGAAACCGGGTTTCTGAAGCCGGTCATACGCCGCGCTTTTCTGGATAAACATGCGCTGCGTTACGATGACGGCCTGCGGCTCGGCGAAGATTACGAGCTTTACGTGCGGGCGCTGGCCGCCGGCGCGCGTTACAAGGTCATCCGCCATTGCGGATACGGCGCGATCGTGCGCGGCAATTCGCTGAGCGGCCGCCACCGCACCGAAGATCTTCGCCGTTTATACGAGGCGGACAAGGCCATTCTCGCCGGCTGCCGGCTCTCGGCAGAGGAAACGACGATCCTGCGCGAACATGAAAAACACATCCGCGCCAAATTCGAGCTTCGCCATTTTCTCGATACGAAAAAGCAGAAGGGCATGGGCGGCGCGCTGAGCCATGCCCTCGCACGGCTCCCCGCCCTGCCCGCCATCACGCGCGGCATCTGGAGCGACAAGACCGCCCGATTCCGTAAAGCGCCGCCGGTGCGGGATGTGCGTTATCTGCTGGACGGTACGCCGGTTTCGTAAGAGAAAAGACGACTTCAGCCAATTCCTCGCCGTCATCCTCGGGGCAGGCCCACTACTGTCCGATTTGAATTTTCATACCGGCGGCAATGCCCCTGAAGCCGGTTGCGAAGGATGCGCATCCCCTCGACGTCATCCTCGGCCCTGTGCCGAGGATCTAATCACGTTGAATAAAATCAATCGGTTGTAGATCCTCGGGACAAGCCCGAGGATGACGTTAGAGTGTTTGGCGCCCTTCGCTATTCACCTGACGACGCCATTCCCAATTCATGTCCAAATCGCGGAAAAACAGCTAAAAACAAGTAGAATCAATGTCGCAAACCTTGTCCAGAAATTTAAACCGGACACCAGTGGGACAGGCCCGAGCATGACGATAGAAACCTTAGAGGATGGCCATCCTCAAGAGAAGGCGGCAGAAAACTCCCTGCCGCATCCACTTCTCACGCTCAGAGATAATCCCGCTTCACCGTTTCCAGAACGGCGGCGAAGCGCTCCTTGCGCTCTTCCAGCCGACCATCCGGGCTGAGACGCGGCTCCGCGCGGCTTGCCTGCCAGAGCGCCAGTGTGGAAGGCGCGGCCAGCACCTGCTTGGCCAGTTTGCGCAATGACCGGGACTGCGTTTCCTGCGGCCGCACCAGCACGTCACCCTCATGCGTCGGGCCCTCATGCGCCGGAACGGAACCGGTCTCGGCAATGACGGGGCCGGGCGGCGGCGGGAAGCTCATGCCCCAGAAGCGCGAGCCTTTTTTTGCCGCCTCGGCGCGTGTCGAAACCGGCACATAACGCGGCTGATAGTCGACACCCACGCTGCCGGCCCAGTCGCTCCATTTAAAGCTGTTGATCGAGGGCGAGGTGCTGACCGCGACCCACGGCACGCGGAAGGCATCGGCAAGGATCGCGCCATGCATGGATTCGGCAACGATGAATTCCGACTGGGCGATGGCGCGGATGACCGCTTTCGCCTCGCCGCGCGGGTCGAGATAGGTCAGCCCCGCCGGTTCGCACACCGTTTCCCACATGCCGAATTCCGCCGATTCCCAATGCGGAACGAAGGTCTTCTTGTAGAGCTTAGGCAGGCCCTTGAAGTCAGGCATCTCCGTGACCATCACAGCCGGATCGACAATACCCTTTTCGGGGGCGAGCCCGAGCTTGGCGGCGGTTTTTTCGCCGCGCACGCAGCGAATATCCCAGAACTCGGTGCTGGTATCCGGCACCGCGCCATAACCATAACCGCTGCCAATCACCAGCTTGCGCTGCTTTGCGGGCAAAAGAACGTCGTTCAACACTGTGCCGACGCCGACCAGCATGACGTCGTCATGCACATCGCGCAGGCCCGGAAGCAGAAAATCCCACAGCCACAGGTTGAGATCGTCACCGAAATTTCCGTGATGAGATTCCCAGTGGTAAGGTTTCATGAGGTCACTCCTGGGTGAAAAAAACATATAAATTCTTGCGGGCGAGAATTCGCTCATCTGGAGCGGACGATTTTTCCTGCGCCGAGTTCGAAAGCGGCGCGCAGCAGTGCGGGATCGCGCATCGCCCATTTCAGGAGCAGCCCGAATTCGGGTGCCTTGCGCCGTTTCAGATTGCCCGCCTGGCTCCACAGCGCCTGTTTGCGCGCCGTGTTTTTATAGGAAGCGATGGAGGCGACATCGTCCGGCCGGCGTGAAAAACGCCCCTCCAGCGTATCGAGCGCCACCCAGGTATTGAACTGCTGGCGCAGGAACTCCGGCGAGGTATTGTCGATGCTGTGGAAGATATTGACGCCCATTCCACGCATCGCGCCGGCGTCGTCACACAGAAGCGTGCGCTTCGACGCAAGGATGGAATCACAGAAAAACAGCACGTCTTCCGCCGCCAGACGAAGCGCCGGGTCGAAGCGGATCTTTTCAAAAAGAGGACGGCCGATCACCATGCAGGAGAGATGCAGGAAGCTCCAGTTGCGCAGCATCACACTGGCCAGATCCGGCAGCTCGATCACCAGAGGTTTCTCGGAAAGCCGTGCCGCACCCTCATTCTTCTCCAGCTCGGAAATGGCGAAATGATAATAAAATTCGTCACTTGCCTGCATGGAGGCCCAATAGCACTCGCCGCCGTAAGTCTCTAGCGCGAAGGCCGCATTCTGGAGATGATCGGGTGTCCAGATATCGTCGGAATCGAGAAAGGCGACATAGTCGCTGCCGTCGGGCACATGGTCGAGACCGGTGTTGCGGGCACCGCCCGGGCCGGCATTGGCCTGTTTAATGACGATAATCCGGTCTTTCTCAACCTGCGAAAGTTCCGCAAGTTCCTGATCGATCGGGTATGGCGATTCGTCATCGACGATGACAAGATCGAAATCCTGGTAAGTCTGCGCAAAAACCGATGCGAGTGCACGTCCCAGGACACCGTGCTGCTTTTGGTAGTAGGGAATGACGACAGTAAATCTTGCCATTGTTTCGCCCCTTGCGTTGATCAAGAAGTGTCGGGCCCGATCCTAAAAGCGGCCCCGATGGTATCGGCAACTCCCAACCGGCTTCCTCCCGCCGGCCTCCAGAAACAGGATGCTTGTATGCCCCCAGCGCCAAATGTAAAGACCATCACCACGAATGTCGGCTGGAGCGTTTTATCAAAAACAGGGACATTCGGGCTTAAATTTGTCACGGTCCCGATTCTCGCAAGACTGCTTTCCCCGGAGGAATTCGGGGTGGTGGCAGTAGGACTAACGGTTGTACAGTTTCTGACGATGATCGCCGGCGCGGGGCTCACCTCTGCGCTGATCGTCGAGAAGGAAGAGGATATGGATACGATCCATACCGTCTTCTGGGCCAATCTCGCGATCTCCTGCACCATGGCCGCCGTTCTCTACATCTTCGCGGAATTTTTCGGCGGGCTGCTGGGCGCGGTGGAAAGCGCCTACCTGCTGCGCATCATGGCCTTCCTCATTCCGCTGCAGCTTGCCGGCGATGTCGCCTATTCGCTGCTCGCCCGGCGCATGAATTTCAGCAAGGACGCCCTCTGGAGCATGGCGTCGGAAAGCATTGCGGCCATCGTCGCGGTGGCGCTCGCCTTTATGGGCTTCGGCGTCTGGGCGCTCATCATCCAGCTTTTTGCCGCCGCCCTCATCCGGCTTGTCGGGCTTTACGCGGTTTCGCGTTATTGCCCACGCTTCGTCATGAAACCGCGCCGGCTGGTGCCGCTCCTCGGCTTCAGCTCCGGGTTGATGGGTTCGGAAATCGCCAATTTCGTTACCTTCCAGTCGCCGATGGTGGTCATTGCCCGGCATCTCGGTCTGGCGGATGCCGGCGCCTATTCCGCCTCCAACCGTTTTGCCAGCATTCCCAACCAGGTGGTTCTGTCCGCCGTCATGGGTGTCCTGTTTCCCGCCTTCAGCCGCATGATGGACGATCCGCAGCGCCGTCGCGACGCGCTGATGTTCAGCACGCAGGTGCTGACCGTGCTGCTTGCACCGATGATGTTCGGCCTCTGGGCCGTGGCCGAACCGGCCATGCTTGTCATTTTCGGGCAGAACTGGGCCTATGCCTGGCCGGTTCTCGGGCTGCTGGCGCTATCGAAGGCCATTCTGACACCGTGCAGCACCTTCATCCCTTATCTAAAAGGTGCGGGTTACGGCCGCGTATTGTTCTGGTCCGCGACGATCCGCGCCATCGTCACCACGGTCGCAGTCTGGCTCGCAGCACTTTATGGCACCCTGATCGACGCGATGGTGTGGCTCTGCATCGTCAATGCGGTAACGCTGGTCGCCTATTCCTGGGCCGTGTTCAAGGCAAGCGACACACCGTTTTTCCGCGGCCTCTATGTCAGCAGCAGGCCGATGATCGCGGCGCTGGTTATGGCCGTTGCGGTGCGCTACCTGCTTCACGTTCTGGCCGAGCGCATTCCCAATGCCACCCTTCAGGTTCTCATCGGTGCTGCCGTGGGTGGCGTCATCTATGCGGTGCTGATCCTGCTGACCGAACGCGCCTTGCTTGCGAAAATCTTCGGCATGGTCAAATCGCGGCGTATGCGGGATACTGCAACCCAAGGTTAGAAATCTCGCGGAAAATGCGCCTCATTTCCGCCGTTAAGCGGCCTTGCCACGGTGTTTTCCTTCACCGCGGCAAGGTCGCGTCACCTATCTTTTTTGCGATGCAGCATCACGACAAATGACAAATTCACACGCTTCTGCGATTTTTAACGACGCGCAAATTTAGAAAAAATACATTAATTTCAACATCTTGATTTTTCATGGGCGCGGAAATGTAGCGAACGCCAGACATTCACCCGCAAAATCTAAGCTTGTGTTTTTCCCGCGTCGCCACATTTTATCCCAAAGTCGAAACCAGACTTTCCAGTGCGGGCTTAAGTTCGCTCTGGTTGCAACGCGGCGTGGGGAGACGCCGCCCAATAGGGGTGACTGATGTGACTGTCGATCAGAACCTATCCTCCCGTATCAACTTGATGCGCATATTGCTGATATCAGGGATCGTGTTCGTCCATGTGCCGCACGATGCCGAAACCAGCCCGTTTCTTGGCCTTTATGGCTTCTTTGACTGGCTGCGGGTTTTTCTGGGCGATGCGCTCTTTCGCATCGGTGTGCCCTGTCTCAGCGCCATTTCCGGTTACCTGCTGTTTCGTCGCGGCATGAGCGGTTTCGATTATCCGGCGACGATCCGTTCCAAGTCGAAAACCGTGCTGCTGCCCTTCCTGCTGTGGAATGGCGCGCTGTTTGCCGCCGTGCTGCTGATCCAGCTTTTCGATGTCGGCGTCGGTTATTTTCCTGACCTCTGGAACGCCAGCCCGCGTGAAATCATCAGCCATGGAACGGCGCTTGAAGAGCTGCCGGTGAATGTGCCGCTGTATTTCCTGCGCGATCTCTTCGTCTGCATCCTGCTGTCGCCGGTGCTCGCCTTTCTGATGCGCCGTTTCGCCCTGCCGACGCTCGCCATCCTGCTCTTCATCACCGCCATGCCTGATCTGACGATTTTCATCGTCCAGAAGAAATCCATTCTTTTCAGCTTCTCGCTCGGCATTGCGCTTGCGCTCCACCGCGTCGACGTCAAGGCTCTCGATCCCTACGCCGTGCCGATCATGGCGCTGACCTTTGCGGCCTCGGCCATGTTGGCGACCGGGCTTTATTTCACCGGTCCGGAATTCACCTTCTGGCTCAACATGTCACGCAACCTGCTTGCCGTCTTCGGCGCGCTCGGTTTCTGGGCATCTTCCGCGCTGTTGATCCGCAGCAGGCTTGGCCAGCGGCTTGCCGAAACCGGCAGCCTGAGCTTCTGGATTTTCTGCGCCCATTATCCGCTGCTCGTGATCATGTGGATGGTGTGGAACAAGGGCGGGCCGGATTTTTACCCGGCTTTCTATATCAGCGCGACGCTTTCCGCCTTCGTCATTCTGGTGGTCAGCAATGCCCAGACCCGCAAATACCTGCCGGCCGTTTATGCCGTGCTGACCGGAAGCCGCAGCGGCAAAGGCAAGGCGAAGGCCGATTTTGCTGCAAAACGGGCCGCCATGATCGGCCCGCCGACATCCGAAACGCTTTATTCGCAACGACAGAGGTGAACCAATGACAACATTTGTCACCCGCGTTCAGACACGCATTCTTCTCGCCGCGGCCCTTCTGGCCGCCCCTTTTGCCACTCCGGGCCAGGCGCAGGAAGGCAATGGCGCATCCTTCATCGAGAACTTCGATTCCATGGACAGAAGCTTCTGGTACGTTTCCGACGGCTGGAACAATGGCGCGCATCAGAATTGCACCTGGTCGAAGAAACTGGCGACGGTGGAAAATGGCCAGCTGACACTCGGTTTCGAAGAAGCCAAGGCCGGCGACCGCAAATTCGCCTGCGGTGAAATCCAGACCAAGGGGCGTTATCGCTACGGCACCTATGAAGCGCGCATGAAGGCCGCCACCGGCTCTGGCCTGAACTCCGCCTTCTTCACCTATATCGGCCCGACCGACAAGAAACCGCACGATGAAATCGACTTCGAAGTGCTGGGCAAAAATACCGGCAAGGTGCAGCTCAACCAGTATATTTCCGCCAAGGGCGGCAATGAGAAGCTGGTGCCGGTGGAAGGCGGCGCGGATGCCGGCTTCAACGATTACGCCTTCGTCTGGGAGCCGCAGCGCCTGCGTTATTACGTCAACGGCAAGCTCGTCCATGAAGTGACGGATGAGTCGAAAATCCCGCAGAGTGCCCAGAAGATTTTCTTCAGCCTGTGGGGCACCGATACGCTGAAGGACTGGATGGGCGCCTTTTCCTATTCCGGCGCAACGCAGATGATCGTCGACCGGTTTGCCTTCACGGCGCTCGGCGACAAATGCCAGTTCCCGGAATCCATCGCCTGCGCGCTTAACTGACAGCATTTCTGAATCGATCCGCTTTTTTTTGAACCAAACGGAATCTGCTGCGTCTTTGACGCGTGAAAACAACCGGAACCCTGCATGACCCATGTTCTTTATCTCGCGCATGATCTGTCGGACCCCGCCATTCGCCGGCGGGTGCTGACCCTGCTTGCGGGTGGCGCGCGCGTCACGCTGGCGGGTTTCCGGCGCGGACAGAACCGGCTGGCAGAGATCGAAGGCGTCGTACCCGTCGTGCTCGGGGAAACCGCCGACGGGCAGTTTCTGCAGCGTATGGCGGCGGTGGCGAAAGCGAGCCTCTCGCTGGGCAAGCTCTTGAGCGGCATCTCCGCACCCGATGTCATTCTTGCCAGAAACCTGGAGATGCTGGCGCTGGCAAAGCGCGCCATGTCGATCTATGCCGGGCAGCCGGCGCTGGTTTACGAATGTCTCGACATTCACCGCCTGCTTCTCAACACGGGCAGGCCCGGACAGCTGCTGAATGCCGCGCAGCGTTATTTCGCCCGCGACGCCAAGCTGCTGGTGACGAGTTCCCCCGCTTTCGTGGAGCATTATTTCAAGCCCGTATCCGGCCTCGACCTTCCAGTCCTGCTGCAGGAAAACAAGGTGCTGGCACTCGACGCCACCGTTGCCGCCACGCCGCAACCGCGCGCACCCGCCCCCGGTGAGCCATGGAAGATCGGCTGGTTCGGTGCGCTTCGCTGCCGCAAGTCGCTCGAAATCCTCGCCGATTTTGCAAAGCGCATGGAAGGCAAGGTCGAAATCATCCTGCGCGGCCGGCCGGCCTATTCGGAATTTACCGATTTCGACGGCTTCGTAGCCGCCGCCCCGCATGTGCATTTCCATGGGCCATATAAGAACCCCGAGGACCTTGCCGCTATCTATAACGAGGTGCAGTTCACCTGGGCGATCGATTTTTTCGAGGAAGGTCAGAATTCCAGCTGGCTGCTGCCCAACCGGCTCTACGAAGGCTGCCTTTATGGCACCCTGCCAATTGCGCTTGCCGGCACGGAAACCGCCCGCTTCATCGAAAGGCGCGATATCGGCTTCGTCCTCCCGAATGCCCGTCCGGAGGATCTCGTCGCCCTGTTTAGCCAGATGAACCCGCAAACCTATGCGGATGCCTTCAACACCCTCTCGGCAACAGACAGGAAACAATGGCTGACTGACCGCGACGATTGCCGTCAGCTGGTCCAGCACTTGTCCTCGCTTGCCAAATCCGCCTCCGGCCATGCCCGCGAAGCGCAGTTTTCACCCGTGTAGCGCGTAGGGGGCAAATCATGGAAGGTCGTAGCAATTCCGGCATCAGAACGCTGATCGTCATTCCCTGCCTCAATGAGGCAAAGACGATCGAAGGACTGCTTGTCAAATTCACCGGCGCAATGGATGGGCGTCTTTTCCGCATCGTCGTTGCCGATGGCGGCAGTACGGATGGAACCCGCGATATCGTTTCCGCCTTTGCGGCGAAGGACGAGCGCGTCACGCTTCTTGCCAATCCGAAGCGCATTCAGAGCGCTGGCATCAACCTTGCCGTCGCCACCTTCGGCGAGGATTACGATTATCTCATCCGCATCGACGCCCATGGCGATTATCCCGATGATTATTGCCAGCGGCTGGTCGAGGATGCCGAGCGCACCGGCGCGGATTCCGTCGTCGTCGCCATGGATACGGTCGGCCACGGCCTGTTTCAAAAGGCGACGGCCATCGCCCAGAATTCCAAGCTCGGCAATGGCGGCTCCAAGCACCGCGAAGGTTCAAAGGGTCACTGGATCGACCATGGCCACCACGCATTGATGCGGATCGCCGCTTTCGATGCGGTCGGCGGTTATGACGAGAGCTTCAGCCACAATGAGGATGCCGAGCTGGACTTCCGGCTGCGCAAATCCGGTTTCCGCATCTGGATGACCGACAAGACCCGCATGACCTATTATCCGCGCGCCAGCGTCATGCCGCTCTTCCGGCAATATCTCGCTTATGGCCGCGGCCGCGCGAAGAACCTTTTGAAACATCGCTCGATCCCGAAAATCCGCCAGATGATTCCGCTCGCCGTGTTGCCGGTCTTCATCTTCGCCTTGCTGTCGCTTGTGCACTGGGCCGCACTTATTCCGCTTGGCCTCTGGATCGCCGCATGTGTGGGTTATGGCTTGTGGATGGCAATAGGTCAGAAAAACCCATACGGCCCGCTCGCCGCCTTTTCGGCAATGGTGATGCATCTGGCCTGGTCCACCGGCTTCTGGCTGGAACTCCTGAAATTCCGGGGAAGAAAGGCTGTCTCATGACCGACAACACCGTCACCCGCCCGCATGATTCGAAAACCGTCGATATCGGCATCTGCACCTACAGACGCCCGGCGCTGGTTGCCACACTTCTGTCACTCTTCGAGCTGGACGTGCCGGAAGGTGTGAAAGTTCGCCTGATCGTCGCCGATAATGACGAGGAGCCGAGCGCCAAGGCCAGTGTGGACCGCCTGCGCGAAACCGCCCCCTTCGACATCACCTATGTCCATTGCCCGAAGTCGAATATTTCGATTGCCCGCAATGCCTGCCTGTCGGAATGCAAAGCGGATTATCTGGCCTTCATCGACGATGACGAAACCGCCCCGCCGCACTGGCTGGCCGCGCTTCTGGAAAAAGCCGACGAGACGGGTGCGGAAACCGTTCTCGGCCCGGTGACGGCAGTTTACCGGGATAATGCACCGGGCTGGATGAAACGCGGTGATTTCCACTCGACAGTCCCCGTCTGGGTGAATGGCGAAATCATCACCGGCTATACCTGCAATACGCTGCTCAGGATGGAAGCGCCCTCGGTGAAGGGCCGGCGTTTTGCGCTGGCGCTCGGCCAGAGCGGCGGCGAAGATACGCATTTCTTCTCGCATCTTCACGCCGCAGGCGGCCGTATCGTCTTTGCGGAAGATGCCATGCTTTCCGAACCGGTGCCTGAAAATCGGGCAAGCTTCATGTGGCTTGCCAAGCGCCGCTTCCGTTCCGGCCAGACCCATGGCCGCGTGCTGGCGGAAAAGAAGCCCGGTGCTCGCCGCGTGGTTCAGGTCATCAAGGCCGGCTCGAAGGTGCTTTATTGCGGCGTTTTTGCCGCACTCAATGGCTTCAACGCCGTGCGCCGCAATCGTTATGCGCTGCGTGGCGCGCTGCATATGGGCTCGATGAGCGGCGCCTTTGGCGTGCGTGAAATCCGCCAATATGGTGCGGTGGAGGCGACCTGATGGAGAATCTCACCTCACCGCCCGATATCAGCTTCGTCATCGCCGCCTATAATGCCGCCGACACCATTGAAGCGGCCATCCAAAGTGCGCTCGACCAGCGGGGTGTGACGCTGGAGGTGATCGTCGTCGACGACCGTTCCGCCGATGACACCGTCCCCTTCGTGGAGGCGATTGCCGCCATCGATCCGCGTGTACGCCTGCTTGCTCTTGCCGAAAACCGCGGTCCGGGCGGTGCGCGCAATGCCGGCATCGAAGCCGCGACCGGGCGCTGGATCGCCGTGCTCGATTCCGACGATGTCATTCGCCCGGAGCGCTCCGCCTGCATGATGTGCCGGGCGGAAGCCGCCAGTGCGGCGATTGCCGTCGATAATCTCGATGTCGTCTATACCGACGGCAGGCCGATGGAGACGATGTTTCCACAAGAATTTCTGGAGGAACGAGCGGTTCTCACCCTTGAGGACTTCATTTCCTCCAACATCCTGTTCCGCTCCACCTTCAATTTCGGCTACATGAAACCGATGTTCCGGCGCGATTTCCTGAACGATGAGGGATTGCGCTTCCGCGAGGATATCCGCATCGGCGAGGATTACATCCTGCTCGCCTCGGCACTTGCCGCCGGCGGCCTCTGCGTCATCGAACCGAAGCCGGGTTATATCTACAATATCCGCGAGGGCTCGATTTCGCGTGTGCTCGAACTTCATCACGTCGAGGCGATGATGCGGGCGGATCAGGAATTCCTGAGCCATTACACTTTGCTGCCCGCCGCCATGGATGCGCAGCAGGCGAGAAGCCGCAGCCTGCGGCTGGCGCATAATTTTTTGACATTGGTGGAAAACATCAAGCGCCGTTCGGTACTCGGCGCCTTGAAGACCACGATAAGGGATCCTGCCGTGCTGGGACACTTAAGAATGCCCATTGCAGTGCGGCTGAGGAGGCTGCGGGACGCGATGTTTGCGCCCGCGGCGAATACAGGGGTGAAAAGACAGATTTCGTGAAATCGACGCGTGGACGAAATCTGCGCGGGGACTGGGGACAGATCAAACCTTGATGAAGGAGAACGCGATGGACCTGAACAAAACTGTCAGAAAAGCCGTCATTCCGGTAGCCGGCAACGGCACGCGGTTTTTGCCCGCCACCAAGGCGATGCCAAAGGAAATGCTGACGATCGTCGACCGACCGGTCGTGCAATATGCCGTTGACGAGGCCATGCAGGCCGGCATCGAACACATTATTTTCGTCACGAGCCGCAACAAGACCGCCATCGAGGACTATTTCGACAGCGCGCCTGAACTCATCAATACGCTCACCCGCTCCGGCAAGACCGTGCAGGTGCTTCAGTTGGAAAAGATGCTGCCGGTTGCCGGCACGGTGAGCTACACACGCCAGCAGGTGCCGCTCGGTCTCGGCCACGCCGTCTGGTGCGCACGCGAACTGGTGGGCAAGGAACCTTTCGCCCTGCTTCTGCCTGACATGGTGTCCTATGGCGCGCGCGGCTGCATTGCCGGCCTGATGGAACTTTACGACGAGGTTGGCGGCAATATTCTCGGTGTCGAGGAATGCCTGCCGGAAGAAGTGTCGTCCTATGGCGTCGTTGGTGTCGGCCAGAAGGTCAATCACGGCTTTGCCGTCACCGAAATGGTCGAAAAGCCGGAACCATCCAAGGCGCCTTCGAATTATTACCTGAACGGCCGTTACATCCTGCAGCCGGAAATCTTCGATATTCTCGCCAGGCAGGAACGCGGCGCGGGCAATGAAATCCAGCTGACCGACGGCATGAAGCGGCTTGCCGAAAAGCAGTCTTTCCATGCGCAGAAATACACCGGTCGCACCTTCGACTGCGGCAGCAAGCAGGGTTTCATCGCCGCCAACGTCGCCTTTTCGCTGCTGCGCGCCGACATGGAGGCGCAGGTTCTCGCTTCCGTGAAGGAGCTGGTGGCAAACCACGAAAGCCGCGTTCAGGCGGCCTGACTTTCATCGCGCCGCCGGGGGAGGCGGCCGGCGCACCAATAACGGGAGGCGGGAAGGCGAGCATTGTTCGGCTTCCCGCGTACCATTTTTAGTTCACAAGGTAGGTCCATGCACCACAAGACCTTTAAATCCAATATCGGTTTTCCGGAGTCCGGCAAGGATTCCGACACGTTCATCGACCTCGACCGCCTGTGGGCCGCCGTGGTGCGCCGCGCCAATGTCATTGCCGCCGCGGTCATCGCCGCCGTGGTGCTGGCCGGCCTTTATCTGGTGCTTGCGACCCCCGTTTACACCGCGATGACGCAGGTGCTTCTGGATGAAAGCCTTTCCCGCTACGCGGAAGAGGAATCGCCGGTGCCCGCCGCGCAGATCGTCGACAACCGCATCGCCAGCGCCGTGGAAATCCTGAAATCCAAGGAAATGGCGCTGACCGTGGTCGACAAGGCCAAGCTCGATGAGAACGACACCATCGTCAATCCGCCGATGTCGCCGGTGGAACTCGTCAAGACCTCCGTGCGCGGTATCCTCAACCTCGTCCTGCCGGGCGATCCGCCGGTCTCAGAAGCCGCAATCCGCGCCGGACGCCGTGAAAAGGCCGCAGCCGTGCTGCAGCAGTCGCTGACGGTGGAACGTGTCGGCCGCAGCTCGGTCATCGCCATCTCCACCCGTTCGACCGACCGCCAGCTTGCCGCGCAGATCGCCAAGACCTATGCGCAGGCCTATCTCACCGAACAGCTGAACGCCAATTTCGATGCCAGCGAGCGCGCCTCGGTATGGTTGCAGGAGCGCATGACCGACCTCAACCAGCGCGCCCAGGCGGCTGAACTGGCGGTGCAGAAATTCAAGTCGGACAACAACATCGTTTCCTCGCGCGGCGAGCTGATGTCCGAAGGCCAGCTTGCCGACCTGAACGGCCAGCTGATCGCCGCGCAGGCCGATGCCGCGACGGCGTCTGCCCGTTACAACCAGTATAAATCGATCATCGACCGGGGCCCTGAGGCGGCTGTCGACAACGCCGTCGTTTCGGCGCGCGACACCGACAACTCGGTCATTCAGGATCTGCGCAAGCGCTACATCACCATTTCCGACCGGCAGCAGGGCATCGTCCAGCAATTTGGCGCCGACCACCCGCAGGCGGTGGCGCTGGACGCCGAAAAGAAAGAGGTTTCGCGGCAGATCTATCAGGAACTGCAGCAGCTGACCGGCAGTCTGAAAAACGAATACGACGTCACCAATTCCCGCGTGCAGTCGCTGCGCGACAATATCGACCGTGTGGCAGGCCGCAATTCCGAGGCCAACATCACCATGGTCCAGCTGCGCGAACTCGAGCAGCGGGCAACGGCGCTGCGCACCCTCTACCAGTCCTATCTCGGTCGCTTCGAGGAGGCTTCACAGAAGCAGTCGCTGCCCATCGCCAAGGCGCGTATCATCTCCGAAGCGGGCCTGCCGACATCGCCTTCCAGCCCGAAAAAGACCATGACCATGGCGCTTTCGGTCGTTCTCGGCCTGATGCTGGGTGGGGGTATTGCCGCACTTCTTGAATTCCGGGATCGCTTCTTCCACACCGGCAACGATGTGCGCGACAATCTGCGCATGCGGTTTCTCGGTTACCTGCCCTTCATCGGTGAAAGGGGCGTCGAAAACGCCAAGGCGGGCAACAGCGCCGCCACCCCCGGCGGCGAGAACGCCACGCTTGACGAAAGCGGACAGGTCTCGTTCCAGAAAATGCTGCGCCTTGCCGTCGACAGCCCGCGCTCCAGCTTTGCGGAAACGCTGCGCAACGTGAAACTGACGGCGGATGTCGTCATTCAGGAACGCCAGTGCCGGGTCATCGGTGTGATTTCCTGCCTGCCGAACGAAGGCAAATCGGTCGTGGCGCTCAATCTCGCCGGGCTGATCGCCTCGACCGGCAAACGCACGCTGGTGGTGGATGCGGATATCCGCAATCCCGGCCTCAGCCGCATGCTGACGACACGGCAATCCGCCGGCCTCGTCGAAGTGGTGCTTGATGAAGTTCCGTGGACGCAGGCGGTGAAGGTCGATACGCGCACGAAGATGGGTATCCTGCCGGTTTCCACCAGCAATCAGTTCGCCCATTCGAGCGAACTCCTCTCGTCCTCCGGCATGCGCAAATTCATCGATTCCGCCCGCGAAGCCTGCGATTACATCATCGTCGACCTCGCGCCCGTGGTTCCCGTCATCGATGCCAAGGCCTTTGCGCCGCAGGTGGACGGCTTCGTCTTCGTCACCGAATGGGGCAAGACGCCGATCCAGATGGTGCAGAACCTGATGGCCAACGAACCGCAGATCGCCAACAAGACGCTCGGCATCGTGCTCAACAAGACCGACATGACGGAACTGCAGCGCTATGCCGGCCCGGGCGGTTCGGAGCACTATCATGAGAGCTTCTCGGCCTATTACGGCGATGCGAAGCCGCCGGTGAAGGAAGATGCGTAATGGTGGAGATTTAACAGGCCGGTTGCATCCACACTCCGTCACCCCGGCCCCCGAGCCGGGGTCCAGCCAGCCCAAGTCCTTGGGCGGAAAAGAAGTCTTGGCGCCGCGCAGACGCGCGACGGCTGGATGCCGGATCATCCTCGGACTTGTTCCGGGGACCGGCATGACGGAAGAATCACAAATTCCCCCATTCCACCCATGGTATTGCCCGCCGAAATTGCGCATTGATGGCGCGAAGCTAAAATCGCAAGCAGGATCAGTCCCATGCCATCACCCATCGCCTTTGTTTCACGGATGAATGCGGAAGCGGAAGCCGTCTGGAAAGAGGCGCTGCGCGCCGCCATGCCGCGGGAGGAAATCCTCTCCTTTTCTGAATTGTCCGCCGACCAGAAACAGGCAGTGGATTTCGCCATCGTCGCCAATCCCGATCCTGCCGATATTGCCGCATTGCCGGGCCTGACGTGGATCCACAGCCTGTGGGCCGGCGTCGAGCGGCTGGTGCTGGAACTGGGTGAGAAAGCTCCGCCCATCGTTCGATTGAAGGATCCCGAGCTTTCCCGCGTGATGGCGGAGGCGGTGCTGGCATGGACCTATTATCTGCAGAGGGACATGCCCGCCTATCGCGCCAACCAAGAAAAGGCGCTGTGGCAAGAGCTGGACTACCGCCATCCCGGCGAGATGACCATCGGTCTTCTCGGCCTTGGGGCGCTCGGCACGGCCGCAGCGGAACGCCTCACCCATGCCGGGTTCAACGTCGCCGGCTGGAGCCGCTCGGCCAAGGCAATCGGGGGCGTGGAAACGCTGACCGGTGACGACGGGCTGCGGGCATTGCTGGAAAAGAGCGACATCCTCGTCTGCCTCGTGCCGCTCACCGATGCGACACGCGGTCTTCTGAATGCCGGCCGTCTCGCCACGATGAAGCAGGGGGCCGCACTCATCAATTTCGCCCGCGGCGCGGTCATCGTCGCCGACGACCTGATCGCAGCACTCGATTCCGGCAGGCTTTCGCATGCCGTTCTCGATGTCTTCGAACAGGAACCGCTACCTGCGGCTTCGCCATTCTGGCAGCATCCCGGCGTCACCGTCCTGCCGCATATTTCCGCGCCGACAAGCCGGGAAAGTTCCGCCCGGATCGTTGCCGGCAATGTCCGCACATGGCGGGAAACGGGCAAGCTGCCGGAAACGGTCGATATGGCCCGCGGTTACTGAACCGGCGACAGGGCGGCCTATTCGGCCGCCACAGACCTGCCCGTATGAGCCTGTTCAACGGCCGAGATGATCTGCTGTTCGTCATAGGGCTTGGTCAGCAGCACCGCGCTTTCCGGTGCGCCCTCCGGCAGATGGCTGTCGCCCGTCGCAAAAACAATGGCAAGCCCCGGCTTGCGGCGCAGGGCCTCCACCGCCAGCTCGCCGCCCTTCATGTCGGGCAGGCCGATATCGGTGACGAGAACGTCGATCTGGCCTGCCTCGATAACCTTCAGCGCCTGCGCCGCATTGCCGGCCTCGACGACCGCAAAGCCGCTCTCCGACAACATCTCCGTCGAATTCATCCGGATCAACTCGTCATCCTCGACCAGAAGGACACGTATGGACCGGTTTTGATTTTCGACCGCCCTGACCGGTTCGGAAGATTTCGAAGAACCCGGCGCAGATGCCGGCCGCGCGCGCGACAGCGAGACCTGTTTGCGGTTGGCGATCACATGGCGGATGCGCCGCGCCAGCGCTTCACGCGTATAGGGTTTGGAAAGCAGTTCCACCCCGGCATCCAGCTTGCCGCCATGCACGATGGAGTTTTCCGTATAACCCGAGGTGAAGAGAACGGCGAGATTAGGCAGCCGTTCCTGCGCTCGGCGCGCCATTTCCCGGCTTTTCAAAGGCCCCGGCATCACCACGTCAGTGAAGATGACATCGATCGGAATGCCGCTTTCCACCACCGTCAGCCCAGCCTGCGCATCACGGGCGGTGAGCACGCGGTAACCGAGGTCGCTCAAGGTCTCGACGACGGTGTTGCGCACTTCCTCGTCATCCTCCACCACAAGAATGGTTTCCGTTCCGCCCTCCACGGGGCCGGTCGGCATCACCACTTCCCTGTCCTCATCGGCGGCGGAGCGGGGCAGATACATCTTCACCGTCGTGCCCTGCCCCAGCTCGCTATAGATGTTGACGTGGCCGCTGGACTGTTTTGCGAAACCATAGACCATCGACAGGCCGAGGCCGGTGCCCTTGCCCTCCGGCTTCGTCGAAAAGAACGGCTCGAAAACCTTTTCGAGAATCTCCGGCGACATGCCGGAGCCGGTATCGGTGACGGCGAGCATCACATATTGCCCCGCCGAGACCTCCGAGTGCTTGCGGGCATAATCGCGGTCGAGAACCGCATTGCCCACTTCGATGGTCAGCTTGCCGTGTCCTTCCATGGCGTCGCGCGCATTGATGGCCAGATTGAGGAGCGCGTTCTCCACCTGATTAGGGTCGGCATAGGTGTTCCAGAGGCCGCCCGATGTAATGACCTCCACCTCGATTGCCTCGCCGAGCGAACGGCGCAGCAGATCGTCCATGCCGGTCACGAAACGGGCGATGTTGATGACGCGCGGCTCAAGCGCCTGCCGGCGACCGAAGGCAAGCAGTTGGCTGGCCAGCTTTGCGCCGCGGTGAACGCCCGCAAGCGCGTTCTCCAGCCGCCGCTCCGCACGTTCATTGCCGATCACATCCTTCGACAGCAATTGCAGATTGCCGGCGATCACCTGCAGCAGATTGTTGAAATCATGCGCCACGCCGCCGGTAAGCTGGCCGATGGATTCCATTTTCTGCGCCTGCTGCAGCGCCTTTTCGGTCTGGCGGCGCTCGGCCATTTCCGCCTCGACACGGGCTTCGAGGCTCTCGTTCAATTGCCGAAGCTGCTCCTCCGCCCGGATGCGGTGGCGGATCTCGCGCTCGAGATTGCTCGCATGTTCCTTGAGGGTGTTTTCGGCCCGCCGCTGTTCGGTGATATCGGTGTGAACGCCAACCCATTCGGCAATAGCACCCGACTTGTCGAAAATCGGTACGCCACGGATCGAAAAAGTGCGGTAGACGCCGTCATGACGACGCACCCGATGTTCCCAGATATAGGTCGACTTTTCCGCAACCGCCTTGTTCCAGCTGTCGACAGATCCCTGCCTGTCCTCGGGATGAACGGCATCCGCCCAGCCAAAACCCCGATATTCTTCCGGAGTCTGTCCCGTCAGCGCGGCCCAGGCCGGCTGTTCGCCCATCATCCTGCCGTCGGCGCTATTGGTCCACAGCACGCCGTGCACGGCATCCACCGCGGCGCGGAAACGATTGTTGCTGATGAGGATTTCCCGCTCCGAGCGCTTGCGCTCCTCGATATCGATGATCAGCACATAGATGCCGTCGATGGAGCCGTCGGCAATGTAACGCGGAACATAACGGATTTCGGCGGCGCGCGTGGTGCCGTCAGGCCTGCTGACCATGGTATCCGAAACGATTTTCTCACCGCTGAGTGCGCGGTCGAGATAGGCCCTGCGGGCCTCGAAAAATGCCTCGCCGACGATTTCGGGAACACTGCGGCCGATCACTTCCTCCGCGCGGCGGCCGAACCATTCCAGATAGCCATCATTGGCGAATTTATAAACGTAATCGCGGTCGACATATCCGACCAGAATCGGCAGGGCATTGGTAAGCCGGGTAAGCTCCTTGCGGCTCTGCTCCAGCGCCTCCACGGCCTTCACCTTGTCGGTATTTTCAAGCACGGTGCATAAAACACCGTCCACCGTGCCGCCCTCGTTATAGATCGGCGTGTAGAACAGATCGAAGATCACCTCTTCGGGCAGGCCATGTCGCATCAGCGTCATCGGCTGATCGCGATAGGCCATGACCTCACCGCGAAAACCGGCTTCGAGAATGCGGCTGTTCCAGTCCCATATTTCCGGCCAGATGCCGGGCACCGTTCCGCCCAGCGCCCGCGGGTGATAATTGCCGGCGATTTCCGAATAGCCGTCATTATAGATCATCACATGATCCTTGCCCCACATCAGCACCTGCGGAATGGGGGAATTGACGACGGAATTGGCTTTCTGCCTCAGATTTTGCGGCCAGTCGCAAATAGGACCGAGCGATGTCTTCGACCAGTCGAAGCGGCGCACAAGCTCACCCGTTTCACCGCCACCGATCGGCCATACCGGGGCAGCACGAAGATTGGTCATTCAACATCACCACAAAAATCGAGAGAAAATCTCCCGTAATACAGAACAGGATAAAAGTCCAAGAAAACAAAAACTTCCGTTTATTGTTCCCGGCCTTTTTCAAATTTCGAAAAAGTTCCATTCTCGGGAAATATTCGGATGCCTTGCCGGATCGGTCACGCGCATTCAGTATCCCGGCATCACAAATTTGGAAATCCCATCCGCCGGATCGGGTAATTGATTGATAATTGCCATCCTCAATACGCCAGAATCTGCCGCAAACGGAACGGCCACAAAGGAATTATTAAGCCTCAATACGGGTGCTGGCGGTCGCGGTGCCGCCAGCACCCGGGTCTTCGCCACACCGCGACCAGAGGGAACAACAATGAAAATACTTTTGGGTGCCACAATTCTTTCCGCCGGCTTCGCCTTTTCAGGCGGTGCCGCCTATGCCGCCGACTGTGGAAACGTGACGATCGCCAGCATGAACTGGCAATCCGCCGAAGTCGCCGCCAATCTGGACAAGCTCATTCTCGAAAAGGGCTATGGTTGCTCCGCCGAAATCGTCACCGGCGACACCGTGCCGACCTTGACCTCCATGGCCGAAAAGGGCCAGCCGGATATCGCCCCGGAAGCCTGGGTGAGCCTGCAACCGGAAATCGTCAAGCAGGGGCTGGAAGGCGGCAAAGTGGTCGCGGCCGCAAAAATCCTCTCCGACGGGGCTGTGCAGGGCTGGTGGATCCCGAAATATGTCGCCGACGCCAATCCCGATCTCAAGACCATTCCGGACCTCTTCAAACATCCCGAACTTTTCCCTTCGCCGGAAGACAAATCCAAGGGCGCCGTGTTCAACGGCCCGCAGGGCTGGGGCGGCACCGTCGTCACCGCGCAATTGTTCAAGGCCTTCGGCGGTGAAAAAGCCGGCTTCACCCTTGTCGACACCGGCTCTGCCGCGGGCCTCGATGGCTCCATCGCCAAGGCTTACGAAGCCAAGCAGCCTTGGGTCGGCTATTATTGGGCTCCCACCTCGCTGCTCGGCAAATATGAGATGGTGAAGCTCGGTTTCGGCGCGGATTATGACGCGGCGGAATGGAAGCGCTGCACATCCGTCGCCGACTGCGCGGACCCAAAGCCGAACGCATGGCAGGTGGATGACGTGCAGACGCTGGTGAGCAAGACCTTTGCCGACCGTGCCGGCCCGGCCATGGACTATCTGAACAAGCGCGCCTGGACCAACGACACCGTCAACAAGCTGATAGCCTGGATGACGGACAACCAGGCGACCGGTGAAGATGGCGCCAAGCACTTCCTGAAGGAAAACGAAGCGCTGTGGACGGGCTGGGTATCTCCAGAGGTCGCTGAAAAGGTCAAGGCCGCCCTTTAAAGGCCGGTCATCGCATATCTGCCCGGCAAACGGCGTCCGCCAGCGGCGACGCCGTGCCCGCATCGGCTCCTGAATGCCTTCCGGCTTTCCGGTGACGATGCGCCAGTTCAACGGAGCGTTCCGCTTTTTCGTCCGGAAGGATGCGCGGCGCTCTGGCGATTTTACTCCCGGAGCGCGGAGGATATCGATCCCCGCCTCCGGTTCGTCATGGAGAACAGGATATGGAATGGCTTTTCAAATTTCCGACCATGAATGACGATGCTCTGCGCGGCTTGAAAAAAGTCATCGACGAGGGATTCCGGGCATTCACCCGAACCTATGGCGGCGCGATAGAGGGGCTGTTCACGCCCCTGCAGGGCTTTCTCATCTGGGCGGAAAGGCTTTTGATCGGCGCACCCTGGCCGGTCGTTATTCTTATTGTCGGCGCGCTCGCCTGGTTCGCCAGCCGCAGCGCCACCATTGTAGCCCTCTGTTGCGGCATTCTCTTCGCCATCGGCTGGTTCGGCATGTGGGAAGACACGATGAAGACGATTTCGATGATCTTCGTCTGCGCCGTGCTGTCCATCGTCATCGGCCTGCCCATCGGCATCGCCATGGCGCGCTCCAACCGCCTGCAGAACGTGGTCAACCCCATTCTCGACGTGATGCAGACGATGCCGAGTTTCGTCTATCTCATTCCCGTCGTCATGCTGCTCGGCATCGGCCGCGTGCCCGGTGTCATCGCCGTCGTCATCTACGCCATTCCACCGATGATCCGGCTCACCAATCTCGGCATCCGCATGGTTGACCGCGACGTGCTGGAGGCGGCCGATGCTTTCGGCTCATCCAAGCGCCAGAAGCTTTTCAAGGTGCAGCTGCCGCTGGCACTCCCCACCATCATGGCCGGCATCAACCAGACCATCATGATGGCGCTCGCCATGGTCGTCATCGCCTCCATGATCGGCGTGCAGGGCCTTGGACAGCCGGTGCTGAAGGCCATCGCCAACCAGTATTTCACGCTCGGCGTGTTCAACGGGCTTGCCATTGTCGGCATCGCCATCATCTTCGACCGCATCAGCCAGGCCTATGGCCTTCGCCTGCAAAAACACCGGGAAGTGGCGCATGGCTAGTCAATCGATCGAAATCCGCAGTCTCTACAAGATTTTCGGCTCCAAGGCGGCCGATCACGTCGAAGCCGTCAAGGCCGGCATGTCCAAGGCTGAGCTCAACGCCAAACATGGCCATGTGCTCGGCCTGCGGGATATCAACATCACCATGCCGGGCGGGCAGATCACCGTCATCATGGGCCTTTCCGGCTCGGGCAAATCGACGCTGATCCGCCACGTCAATCGGCTTATCGACCCGACCGCCGGCGAAATTCTCTATGGCGGTACCGATGTCTGTCGCCTCAACGAAGCGGATCTTCTGGAATTCCGCCGCCACAAGACGGCGATGGTGTTCCAGAAGTTCGGCCTCCTGCCCCATCGCAACGTGCTGCAGAATGTCGTCTACGGCCTTGAGGTGCAGGGCATCGACAAACGCGAGCGTGAGGAGCGGGCGGAAGTCTGGATCAGGCGCGTGGGGCTGGAGGGCTTCTCCAGCCATTACCCCAACCAGCTTTCCGGCGGCATGCAGCAGCGTGTGGGTCTGGCGCGCGCCTTGACCAACAATGCCGAAATTCTGCTGATGGACGAAGCCTATTCGGCGCTCGATCCGCTCATCCGCGTCGACATGCAGACGGTGCTGCTGGAACTGCAGAAGGAGCTGAAGAAGACCGTGGTCTTCATCACCCACGATCTCGACGAGGCGTTGCGGCTCGGCGACAAGATCGCCATTCTGCGTGATGGTGAAATCATCCAGCAGGGCACGGCGGCCGAAATCGTCATGTCGCCGGCCGACAGCTATATCGAGGCCTTTGTCGAAGAGGTCAATCGCGGCAGGGTCATCCGCCTCGGCGCCATCGTGCAGCCGGAATTTTCCGGCCAGTCGCGGCTTCAGCTCGATGCGGATATGACGGTCGAGGAGGGCCTGCGGGCGCTGGTCCGGGAAGATGTCGGCAGCGCCACGGTTGTCGGAGAAAACGGCAAGTCGCTCGGCGCTGTCACCACCGATGCAATCATGCGCTGCCTCGTCAGGACCGCGCATGGTGAAGACGGTGGCATGGCGGAACGGCTTTCAGGCTGAACCCTCAAGCCAGCGGTTCATGCCCTTCGCCGCCGCCTTGCCGGTGGCGAAACAGGCGGTCAGGAGATAACCGCCTGTCGGGGCTTCCCAGTCCAGCATTTCCCCGGCAACGAATATACCGGGGATGTTTTTCAGCATGTGGTTGCCATCAACACCGCTCCAGGCGACGCCGCCGGCTGCCGAAATCGCCTCGGCAATCGGCCGCGGCCGCACAAGCGGTATCTCCGTGTGTTTTATTCTCGCTGCGACGAAATCATCCGGCATGGCCGCAATATCGGAGAATATCTCCCGCAGCAACCCGACCTTGACGGCGGAGAGACCGGCGGCCTTGCGCATGCGGTTTGCGAAACTCTCCTTCCGGCCCAGCTTCGCAAGGTCGCGGCTGAGCCGTTCCACCGTGCGTCCGGGCGCAAGATCAACGGCAAGCGCTGCTCCGCCCGCCTGTTCCAGCCGGTCACGCAGCGCGGCGGAATGGGCATAGATGACGCTGCCTTCAATGCCGTGTTTCGTTATCACGAACTCGCCCTGGAAGGCCCCGGCCGGAGAAATGGTCACGGTGGATTTCACCGCTTCGCCTGCGAAACGCTGGCGGAATATATCGCTCCAATCGACATCGAAACCACAATTGGCCGGGCGGAACGGGGCAATCTCCACGCCTCTGGCCACAAGCGCCGGAACCCATGCGGCATCGGAACCCAGACGCGGCCAGCTTGCGCCGCCGAACGCCAGGAGAACGGCATCTCTTTCGACGGCGACTTCACCCTCCGGGGTCGCGAAAACCAGCCGCTCGCCCGAGAAGCCCGTCCAGCGATGCCGCGTCCTGATGGTCACACCCTGCGTCTCCAGCCGGGCGAGCCACGCCCGCAGCAGCGGCGAGGCCTTCATGACGGTGGGAAACACCCGGCCCGAGGTGCCGATGAAGGTTTCCTGTCCCAGCCCTTGCGCCCAGTCGCGCAGCATATCAGGCGTGAAATCATCGAGAGCCACACGCAGCCGCGGTTCCGCCTCGCCAAAACGGTGGCGGAAACTGTCGTAATCTTCGGCATGGGTGATGTTGAGGCCGGATTTTCCGGCCATCAGCAATTTGCGCGCCACGGTCGGCATCGCCTCGAACACCGTCACGGCATGGCCCGCCGCCGAGAGCACCTCGGCCGCCATCAGCCCCGCCGGCCCGCCGCCGATAATCGCGACCTGCCTCGCCTCGCTCAAAACCCTCTCTCCTTAGCCATCTTTGCCGTTGAGAGCCTTATACCGATTTCCGGGCGCGAATATATGCGATATTGAACGCGGATGTTCACGCTCGACCGCCCCGTTACCTTTTCGCAGGATATCAAAAAAAGCCGCTTCATCGCCTTCGCCGCACCGGTGACCGGCGAGGAAGATGCGAAAAATTTCCTCGCGGCGCATTCCGACCCGGACGCCAACCATAATTGCTGGGCGTGGCGAACAGGCCAGACCTATCGTTTCAGCGATGACGGCGAGCCTTCCGGCACGGCCGGCAAACCGATCCTTCAGGCGATAGACGGTCAGGCGCTGGATAATGTCGCGGTTCTCGTCATCCGCTGGTTCGGCGGCATCCTGCTCGGCAGTGGCGGGCTGATGCGCGCCTATGGCGGCACGGCGGCGGCCTGCCTTCGGCTCGGCGAAACCTCGCCCGTCATCGCCTATGTCAGCGCGACCTTGAGCTGCCCCTTCTCCGATCTGGCGCTGGTGAAATCGCGGCTCTCCGCCACGCCGAACCTGCGGCTGGAGAGGGAAGATTTCACCGGCACCGGCGCGGATATGCTGCTCTCCGTTCCGGCCGAAGAAGCCGAACGGCTGACCCGGCTTCTGAGCGACCTGACCAGCGGGCGCGTCAGTCTTCACATTCCGGACTAGAACATCTCCAGCGACTGTCCGAATGCGCAATTCGTGCTAAGGAAGCGATATGTCACTTGAGCTTTCCAACCCCATCTATAATCCGCCGCTCGACCCCTGGCTCACCATCGTGCACCGCGATGACGACCTGTTGGTTCTGGACAAGCCGAGCGGGCTTCTCTCCGTGCCGGGGCGCGATCCGGCGCTTTCCGACAGCCTGATGACGCGGGTGCAGCAACAGTTCCCGAAAGCGCTGATGATCAACCGGCTGGACAAGGATACGTCAGGCATCGTGCTGATGTCCCTGAACCGCAAGGCACATGCGATGATCGCCGCGCAGTTCGAGAAGCGTGAAACGCGCAAATCCTATGTGGCCGTCGTGTGGGGAACGGTCGCGGGCGAAGAGGGCGAAGTGGACCTGCCGCTGGCCATCGATCCCGAAAACAAACCCCGCCACCGCGTGGACCATGAAAACGGCAAACCGGCGCAAAGCCTTTGGCGCGTCATGGAGCGATTGCCGCTTCCCGCGACGAGGTTGGCGCTTACGCCCCTCACCGGCCGTACCCACCAATTGCGGGTGCATATGAAGGCGCTGGGCCACCCCATTCTCGGCGATGAATTTTATGCCGAGGGCGAAGCGCTCGCCGCCGCGCCGCGCCTGATGCTGCATGCGCAGGAGGTGGGCTTTCGCCATCCGGATGGCCGTGACGTCACCTATACCGTGCCCTGCCCGTTCTGAGGTCGCAGATGAAGGAAGAAAACGAGAGTTTGGTGGTGGATTTTGTCGGCGGCGCCGTCGGCCACCGTTTCCGTTCCGGCGAAGGACGCGGACAGGCCCTGCCGAAAGCCGCCGGTTTCACCAAAGGCCGCACGCCGAAAATCGTCGATGCCACGGCCGGGCTGGGGCGGGATGCCTTCCTGCTCGCATCGCTCGGGGCTGACGTTACCCTCATCGAACGTTCGCCTGCCATGCATGCCCATCTCGCCGATGGTATCAGCCGCGCCTTGGAAGCAGGCGGCGCTTATGCCGAGGCGGCGTCGCGCATGACGCTGTTGCATGGTGATTCCCGTCAGTTGCTGAAAGAGCTTTCACCCGAAGTGGTGGTCATCGACCCCATGCATCCGCCCCGCCATAATACGGCGCTGGTGAAAAAGGAAATGCGGGTGCTGCGGGAACTGGTGGGCTCCGATCCCGATCAGGTGGAGCTGATGGAGGTGGCGCTTGCCCATGCAACAAAGCGGGTGGTGCTGAAATGGCCGCTGCGGGCCGAGCCACTGCCGGGTATTCGCAAGCCTTCGCATCAGATAATGGGCAAAAATACCCGTTATGATGTCTTCATGATCTTCGGAAAATCTCTCGATCAGGATGAATGATCAGCGGAAGCTCGGCTTGCGCTGCGCATTCATCAAAAGCTCGTGCCTCGAGGCAAACTCGCCGAACAGCTTTCTGAGCCTGACCTCCTCGGCCTTATCCAGCCGGTAACGCCGGCAGAATTCCGCGACGTTGAGGATCGGCTTCGGTCTGTTCCCGTCTATCGCCTTGTTGTCGATGATCTGCATGGCGCCCTCCGTGTAACAAAGGGGAAAACGTGATTGCATGCATGCGGTTCCTTATGAATTCGCATGGATGAGAAAAGAGCGTGGCACCTGCACACGCAATGATCAAGTTTTCTTGAAACTCTCGAAGGAAACGAAATCCTCCCCAAATGGTTTCCTGCGTGACCTTAACGAAGGAAGGGAGACCCATGTTCCATAACAACCGATTTCTGAATTCGACGATCCTGTGCGCGCTGCTTGCCGTGCCGCTTTCCGGCGCAGCGCACGCCCAGACCGCCCCGGCTGCCGAAACGAAACGGCCGAATGCGCCGGATCAGAAACCGGCTTTTGAGGGCCAGACCCGCGCGCCGCAGGCCGCTGCCCAGCCGAACGTCGAAAAAACCGTTATCGCCGAGGGTCTGCCCCATCTGTGGTCCATGGAATTCCTGCCCGATGGCCGCATGATCGTCGCCGCCAAGGAAGGTGCCATGCATATCGTCGCCGATGGCAAGGCCAGCCCGGCGATAGAAGGCGTGCCTGAGGTCGCCTCCGATGGGCAGGGCGGCCTTCTCGACATAGCGCTCGCGCCGGATTTCGAGACATCGCGCAAGATATTCTTCTCCTTCTCCGAACCGCGTGATGGCGGCAACGGCACCTCCGTGGCCTCGGCCAAACTGACCGAAGAGGGAGGCACGGCGAAGCTGGAAGACGTCTCGGTGATTTTCCGCCAGATGCCGACCTATGACGGCGACAAACATTTCGGCTCCCGCCTCGTTTTTGGCCCGAACAACGAGCTTTACGTTACCGTCGGCGAACGTTCGGACGCAAAGCCGCGCGTGCAGGCGCAGGACCTGTCGAGCGGCCTCGGCAAGGTTTTCCGCATCGATACCGAAGGCAAGGCCTTTGAAGGCAACCCCTTCGCCAGCCAGCAGAATGCTCTCCCCGAAATCTGGAGCTACGGCCACCGCAACCTGCAAGCAGCAGCGCTCGATGGTCAGGGCAGGCTCTGGACCGTGGAACATGGCCCCAAGGGCGGCGATGAGCTGAACCTGCCGAAAGCGGGCCTGAACTACGGCTGGCCCGTCATCACCTATGGCGTCGAATATAGCGGCCGGTCCGTCGGCGACGGTGTCACCGCCAGGGAAGGCATGGAGCAGCCAGTCTATTATTGGGACCCGGTCATCGGCCCCTCCGGCATGGCCTATTATGACGACGACCAGATTCCCGAATGGAAAGGCGCCTTCATCGTTGGTGGTCTGGTGAGCCAGGGCCTCGTTATCCTGCACATCGATGGTGACAGGGTCGCGACCGAGAGCCGCCTGCCGCTCGAGGCACGCATCCGCGACGTGAAGATCGGGCCGGATGGCGCGGTTTATGCCGTGACGGAAGAGCGGGGCGGCGGTGAATCGCAGATTCTGCGGATCGCCAAGGCTGTTTAAGAAAACCCATGATCGGAATGACAGGCCGCCGGAACGAAGGCGGCCTGTTTTTCGTTTGCCGCAGCGTGAAACCTGCCGGGAAAAACAATGCCACAACCGCCGACCCGCCTTCTTGCCAAAATCGGACTTGCCTATGTCAATGATCAGGAGCCGGGTATTGCCCGCGAAAAGCGCGGGCGCGGTTTCTGTTACCGTCTGCCGGGCGGCGATCTCCTCTCCGACAGCGTCGAACTGAAGCGCATCAAGTCGCTCGGCGTGCCGCCCGCCTATAAAGATGTCTGGATATGCATCGACCCATCGGGCCATCTGCAGGCCACGGGTTTCGATGCGCGCGGGCGCAAACAATATCGTTATCACCCCGACTGGCACGCGCTCCGGGGCGAGACGAAATTCTTCCAGCTCAAGAGCTTCGGCAAGGCGCTGCCCGCCATCCGCCGCCGCGCCATTGCCGATATCGAAAAGCAGGATCACGGGCAGGAGATGACGCTTGCGGCACTCACGCTGCTGCTCGACGCCGCCTATCTGCGCGTCGGCAACCGCTCCTATCTCGAAACCAACGGCACCTATGGCGCAACGACATTGCTCAAGCGGCATGTGTCCTTCGGTGAAACCATCGAGCTGCGGTTTGCCGCCAAGGGCGGGCAGAAGGTGAAACGGCAATTGCGCCACCCGCGCCTCCAGAAAATCCTTGAGGAGATCGCCGATCTGCCCGGCAAGGAACTCTTCGTCTGGCAGGATAGCGAAAACCGGGTCCATTCCGTCGATTCCAGCGACCTCAACGCCTATCTCTCGCGCATCGGCGGGCAAGGCATTTCCGCCAAGACCTTCCGCACCTGGGGCGGGACGCTCGCAGCCTTCTGCAACGCGATGGAACATGTGGCGGCGGGTGAAAAACCGAGCATAAAGGGCATGTGCCAGGCAGCGGCCGCAGAGCTTTCCAACACGCCCGCCATCTGCCGCAAGAGCTATGTGCACCCGGCCGTCCTCGACATAGCGACGGAGGAAAAAGCGCAGAAAAAGCTTGGCCGCATCCTGAAGGTCGGGGCAAAACCCGTCTCCGGCCTCAGGGCGGATGAAAGACGGTTGCTTGCCTTCCTGCCCTAGAGATCAGCGGCTTGCCGCCCATTCCGCCAGTTCCCGCTCGGCCCTTTCCAGCGCGCTGTAATTCAACAGCTTGCGCAGGAAAGCGACGGTAACCGCGCGGGTTCTGAGATTATACCGGCCTTCCGCCTCGTCATCGCCGGCCGCCTGATGCACGTTCAGTTTCTCATAGAGACTTTGCAGCCGGTTCTGCACGCTGCGCAGCGACAGGTTACGGCGGCGCGCAATCGCCTTGTCAGTAAGGCCGAGCGCGACATCGACGAGGATTTCATATTCGGAATCGGTAAAACCATGCGCCTTGCCGAGGCTCTTTTCCTGCAACCCGCGCACTTCCCGGTCGATCACGCATTGCGCCTCGATGAAGATGCTGCGCAGCGCCAGCCGCAGGCGGTCATCGGAGGCCGATTTCAGCACATAACCATAAGCGGCGCCTTCAGGCACGATGCGGGAGACACCGCGCACATAGGCTTCGTCGGAATAGTTGGACCAGAACAGGATGCGGGTATCCGGTCTTTCCTTCCAGATGGTGCGCGCCGCCTCGATGCCGTTGCGCTCATTCATCTGCAAATCCATGACGATGTGGGCGGCCCGGTTTTCCCGCGCGAGCTTCTCGCCGGTTCTGCCGTTTGCCGCCTCCAGCACCTTGTCGCATTCCGGGAGGGCGGCTCTTACCGCCTCGTTCAGATAGGCGCGATGCAGCGCATCGTCCTCGACGATCAGCACGTCCATGTCACAACTCCTCCCGCCGGTCGAAAGCACTTGCCGGCAGGGTCACGGTGATGCGGGTTCCAGCCCCTTTGCCATTGCCGCCAATATCGAATCTGGCCGAAATCAGCCGCGCCCGCGTCTTCATGTTGCCGATGCCGAGGCCGCCGGAGGCCCCGCCTTCACCACCGCCGCTGCCGTCGTCGCTGACCGTCACCCGCAGCCCGCCGTCGATTGCGGTCAATTTCACGGCAATCGCTTCGGGCTGGGCATGGCGAATGGCGTTATTGACGGCCTCCTGCACGATGCGGAACAGCGATATGGCGACCGTCTTGTCGAGCGTCTCCACCAGCCCGTCCGTCTCATCCGTCACCGACCAGTCGATTGCCGAGCCGCTGTCGCGCACGGAACGGTCCACATAGGTCTCGATGGCCTCAACGACGCCGAACAGTTGCAGGATCGAGGGTTTCGCCTCCTCGATGATCTCGCGCAGATCCTGCATGCAATATTGCAGGCTGCGCACCACCGGCTCCAGCATCTCGCCTGACAGGTCGGGGGTGTGGCTCATGCGCTCGATGCGCCGCGCCAGCCGCGTCAGGTCCGCCAGCGTCTGGTCATGCAGATCCATGCCAATGCGCTGCCGTTCGGCCTCCAGCGCCTCGGTCAATTGCAGCGCGCCTAAACGCAGGCCCTCCTCGCGGGCATTGGCGCGCGCTTCCTCGATGGCCGAGCGTTTGGCCTGTTCGGCGGCGCGGATAGCGTAGAAATAAGGCGCCAGCAGATCGGCGACCGCGCGGGCGTTCGTCACATCCTCCATCGTATAGGCGTTCGACTGATGGGAGGAACAACTGAGCGCGCCGATAATGTCACCGTGCACCTTCATCGGCACATGCAGGCGGCTATGCAGATTAAGCTCGATGATCGGGCTCGAAAACGACCCCTCGAAGTGGAAGCGAGGATCAGAGCAGGCGTCACCGCTCAGAAGATATTCGACCGCGCCTGACAGCAGAGAACGGATCGGACTACCCGTCAGAAGGGCGGGCGGCTGCCGGCTCCAGGCGCTGACGAGGCCGCTCTCATAGGCGATGTGATATTTGTCATCCAGCTGCTTGATGCAGACATCCATATGGTCATGCGGAATGATGTGGCTGATCTCGGTGGCGACCGCCTGGATGATGGCGTTAAATTCCAGCTGCCCGGCAAGCAGCCGCGAAATGCCCATATAATGGTGAAAAAGAGCGCTTTTCGGCGTATCCAGCATGTGCGGACGCCCTCCCAAGCGCCAGCCTTCAACCATTGCGGCGAAGATTCAACCCGTTTGGTGCCGCATCATCCATTCTGCGCCCGACGGTGGCGTTTCGTCCTGCGGGTTCCCGCAAGCTTTCTGCGGAAACCCGCAGGAAGATTGCCGCGATCCGCCTGTACAAGCCAAATCTTCTTGGTCATTCTCGCTTCTACTGGGGAAAGGAGCTCCAGTGCAAAGGAATTCCACCTGCCGCCGAGGAGATTTGCGGCACGCCGGAATTCCGGGCTCGAAAAGGGCAAGCCACGAGGGAGGAAATCAAATGGCTTTCAGGAAGATGCTTCTGGCATCGGCCGCTGTCGCATGCGCAGCTCTGCCGATCACCGCTCATGCCGACACGTCGGCCAAAAAAATTGCGCTTTCAAACAATTATGCCGGCAATTCCTGGCGTCAGGCAATGCTGACGAGCTGGGACAAGATCACCAAGCAGGCCGTGGCCGACAAGCAGGTCGCCGCCGCTGACGCCTTCACGACGGCCGAAAACCAGGCGACCGAACAGGCGGCACAGATCCAGAACCTCATTCTTCAGGGTTACGACGCCATCGTCATCAACGCCGCTTCGCCCACCGCGCTTAACGGCGCGGTGAAGGAAGCCTGCGATGCCGGCATCACCGTCGTGTCCTTCGATGGTATTGTCACCGAGCCCTGCGCATGGCGCATCGCTGTCGATTTCAAGGCGATGGGCGAAAGCCAGATCGACTATCTCGCCAAGGCCATGCCGAAGGGCGGCAACCTGCTTGAAATCCGCGGTCTCGCCGGGGTTTCGGTGGATGACGAAATCCACGCCGGCATTGCCGCAGGCGTCGCCAAGAACCCGCAGTTCAAGATAGTCGGTTCCGTCAATGGCGACTGGGCGCAGGATGTCGCGCAACGCGCCGTCGCCGGCATCCTGCCGAGCCTTCCCGAAGTCGCGGCCGTCGTGACGCAGGGCGGCGACGGTTACGGCGCGGCACAGGCTTTCGCCGCCGCCAAGCGCCCGACACCCACCATCGTCATGGGCAACCGTGAAGACGAGCTGCAATGGTGGAAACAGCAGAAGGACGCAAGCGGTTACGAGACCATGTCCGTCTCCATCGCTCCCGGCGTCTCGACGCTCGCTTTCTGGGTGGCGCAGCAAATCCTCGACGGCAAGGATGTGAAGAAGGACCTGACCGTGCCCTTCCTGCGCATCGACCAGGCCAACCTTGAAGAAAATCTGAAGACGACCCAGAAGGGCGGCGTGGCGAATGTGGAATATTCGCAGGAAGACGCCCAGAAGGCCATCGCATCGGCCAAATAGGCCAGATCGGCTTTAAGCCTGACTATTGCGGCGCTCCCGGAACGGGCGCCGCAATAATCACCGATATATCCGATTTTCAGATCACTTTTTCACATCAATGGCGTAATTGCTCATGAATGACATCATCGAGGCGGAAGAGGTCGTCGCGGCACGCGGCGTGAAGGTCGTGTTCGGCGCGGTACGAGCGCTTGACGGGGCCGATCTCGTCATCCGCACGGGGGAATGCCTCGGGCTCGTCGGCCATAACGGCGCGGGAAAATCCACCATCGTCAACGTCATCAATGGCGGGCTGACGCCGCACGAGGGTTCCGTTTCCTATGGCGGCAACGACAGCCGCCACGGCATTGCCGCCGCGCGCGCGAACGGCGTTCGCTGCGTGTTTCAGGAACTGTCGCTCTGCCCGAACCTGACGATCAGCGAAAATCTCCGCATCATGCATGCCGCCACGGGTGGGCGAAACTGGCGTGGCCGTGCGCTGACGACGATCCGGCAGACACTGGACGAGATTTTTCCCGGCCACGGTATCGATTGCGAGTTGACCGTCGCCGAACTTTCCATCGCCGAGCGGCAGATGGTGGAAATCGCCATCAATTTCTGCCGCATACCGGACGCGCCGAGACTGGTGATCCTCGATGAGCCCACCTCTTCGCTGGATGCCGGTCTCGCCGAGCAGCTGATGGATTATGTTCGCCGTTTCGTGCGTGAGGGCGGCTCGGTTCTGCTGATCTCGCATATTCTCGGAGAAATCCTGTCTACCGCCACCCGTATCGTGGTGATGAAGGATGGCCGGGTGGTGGCCGACCGGAAGGCCGCCGACTTCACCACCCGATCGCTGGTGGAAGCCATGGGCAGCGTCGTCAAGGAACAGGACGGGCGACGGGGTCAAAGCCGCAAGGCAGGCGAAAAAGTGCTTTCCATGCCGGCGCGCCGGGGCGAAGGCCTTGCCTTCGAAGCCTTTCGCGGCGAGATCATCGGCCTTGCCGGTCTCGGCGGCCATGGCCAGACCGAAGCGCTGCTCGATCTTTATCTCGCGCAGAACAACAGCTGGCTGCCCGCGCGCAAGATCGATATCGCCTTCGTGGCGGGCGATCGCAGCCTGAACGGCACCTTTCCGCTGTGGAGCATCCTCAAAAACCTGTCCGTCGCCTCGCTCAGGGATATTTCATCCGCAGGCATGGTGGACAGAGCCAAGGAAACCGAGCTTGGGGCGCAATGGAAAAAGCGCATCGAAATCCGCACGCCCGATATGGGCAACAAGATCCTCTCCCTCTCCGGCGGCAACCAGCAGAAGGTGCTTTTCGCCCGCGCGCTCGCCACCACCGCCAGCACCGTTTTGATGGACGACCCGATGCGCGGCGTCGATATCGGCACCAAACAGGAGGTCTATGACATCTTGAGAACCGAAGCCTCCCACGGCCGCACCTTCATCTGGTACTCCACCGAAATGGACGAAATCCGCCTCTGCGACCGGGTCTATGTGTTCCGCGACGGCGCCATCCAGGCGGAACTCGTCGGCGACGATATTACCGAGCAGAATGTGCTGGCCGCTTCCTTTGCCGGAGAAGATCACGCATGAAACTCTCGGCAAACGCGCTCCGCCTCATCATTCCCGCCGCCTCGCTCGCCTTCCTGCTCGCCGCCGTCTTCTACATGCAGCCGCGCGCCATGAGCTATACCGGCATGAACCTGCTGTTCAATCTGGCGGTGCCGATCGCGCTCGCCACCATTGCGCAGATGCTGATCATGTCGGTCAACGATCTCGACCTGTCGATGGGCACCTTCGTCAGTTTCTGCGCCTGTGTGACCGCCACTTTCCTGCAAACCACGCCCATCCTCGGAATTGCGATTTTTGCCGGTGCGATTGCGGTTTATGCATTGCTGGGCGCCATCATCCATATCCGCGCCCTGCCATCCATCGTCGTCACGCTCGGCATGAGCTTCGTCTGGGGCGGCCTCGCCGTCCTCATTCTCCCCTCGCCCGGTGGCCAGGCCCCCGCCTTCATCCGGGCGCTGATGACGGCGAAGCCACCGCTCGTGCCAATCGCCATCGTCGCCAGCATCCTGATCGCGGTCGTCGCGCACTATATCGTCATGCGCTCTTCCTTCGGTGTGCTGATGCGCGGCGTCGGCGGCAATTTCCGCTCGGTCGAGCGCTCCGGCTGGTCGGTGGTCGGCATTCGCGCCGCCACCTTTGCGCTCGCCGGTTTCTTCGCGGTGCTGTCCGGTATCGCCCTTGTCGGGCTGACGACATCGGCCGACGCCAATATCGCCCTGCGTTACACATTGCTGTCGATTGCCGGCGTCATCCTCGGCGGCGGTGAATTCGTCGGCGGAAGGGTATCGCCCATCGGTGCCGTCATCGGCGCGCTGACGCTCACCCTTGCCGGCTCGTTCCTGTCCTTCATGCGTATTTCGCCGGACTGGCAGATCGGAGCACAGGGGGCGATCCTCATCATCGTGCTGGCACTGCGCATCCTGCTCAACCGTCTCGAAAAGCGGGAGAAAAACCAATGAACGGGCTTTCGTCGCTCACCAAAAAACCATGGATGTGGTCTTTTGCCGCAACGGCTGCGGTCTGGATCGTCACCGTGCTCTTCACCGGCGGCGCAAGCTCCTTCGGCCTGTCCCATGCCGCACTCACCTTCGCGGCCTTTTCGGTCATCGTCGGCATCGGCCAGATGTTCGTCATCACGCTCGGGCCCGGTAATATCGACCTCTGCGTTCCCGCCACAATGACACTATCGGGCACTCTGGCCCTGAAATTCATGGATGTGTCGGACAGCCTCATCCTGCCCGGACTGCTGATCGCCATCCTGATCGGCATTGCCATCGGCATCGGCAATTATGCGCTGATCAAGCTCCTGCGCATCCCGCCCATCATCGCGACGCTTTCCATGAGCTTTATCGTGCAGTCCGTCGCCATCTGGTCGAACCGCGGCCTGCGCATCAAGCCGCCGGAAACATTGGCGACATTCGCGATATCGAGCTCTTTCGGCATCCCGAACGTGGCGCTCGTCGCCCTGCTGCTCTCGGTCATCGCCTGGCTGCTGCTCGACCGCTCGTTTTACGGACGCTGGATTTCCGCCATCGGCCAGAGCACCTTTGCCGCCCGCATGACCGGCATTCCCGTGGATGGCGCCCGTTTCGTCACCTATGTGCTCTGTGGGGTGCTGGCGGCCATTGCCGGTTACCTGCTCGCCAGCTTTTCCGGAGGTGCTGCGCTCAACATGGGCTCGGAATATCTGCTGATGTCCATCGCCGTCGTCGTCATCGGCGGCACGGCGGTGGCGGGCGGCGATTCCAACGTCCCCGGCATCTGGGGCGCTTCGCTCTTCATGTTCCTGGTGGTGTCGATGCTGAACACCTATGGTTTCGGCGCCGGCATCCGCCTCATCCTCACCGGCCTCATCATCATATCAGTCATTCTTCTGGCAAGCGGCCCCAAGGCCACGCGCTGACCCCAAACGACAAGCCTCAAGCGGACCACGCTCATGACCATAGACAAGACCTCCCCTTACGAAATCCACGATGACCGCTTCCGCCATCTGATCGTCGGCAATGCCGAACTGGAAGAGCTCTATTCCGGCTGCCGCTGGGCCGAAGGCCCGGTGTGGTTCGCCGATCTCAACTGCCTGCTGTTCAGCGATATTCCCAATCAGCGCATGTTGCGCTGGGTGCCGGATGGCGGGATTTCGGTGTTCCGCCAGCCCTCCAATTTCACCAACGGCAATACCCGCGACCGGCAGGGGCGGCTTGTCTCCTGCGAACATGGCGGCCGCCGCGTCACCCGCACCGAGGTCGACGGCTCGATCACCGTTCTTGCCGACAGCTACGGCGGGAAAAGATTGAACTCACCCAATGACGTGGTGGTGAAATCCGATGGCAGCGTCTGGTTCACCGATCCGACCTACGGCATTCTTTCCGACTATGAGGGATACAAGGCCGAACCGGAGCAGAAGACGCGCAACGTCTATCGGCTCGACCCCGCAACCGGAAAAATCGACATCGCCATCGACGACTTCGTGCAGCCGAACGGGCTTGCCTTCTCACCGGATGAAACGAAGCTCTACGTCGCCGACAGTTCCTATAGCCACGACGTCTCCCGCCCGCGCCATATCCGCGTCTTCGACGTGGTGGATGGCGTGAAGCTCGCCAATGGCCGGGAATTCTGCAATCTCGACAATGGCCTGCCGGATGGCTTTCGCCTGGATACGGCCGGCAACCTCTGGACCAGCGCCGGTGACGGCGTTCACTGCTTTTCCCCCGAAGGCACGCTTCTCGGCAAGATCAGGGTGCCGCAGACGGTCGCGAACCTCACCTTCGGCGGGCCGAAAAAGAACCGGCTGTTCATCACCGCGACGAAATCGCTTTATTCGGTCTATGTCGCCGCAACCGGCGCGCAAACGCCTTGAGGTGCTGAAAAACCGGAGGACCCAGAAACCGGAGGACCCAGGCCGGGAAGGAACTGGCAAGACGGCTTCGCCGCGCTATAAAAGCGGAATGAACGACGATTCCAGCCCCTTCCTGACCGACGACATGGCCGAAGACGGCGACACGCCGGCCGTTGAGCCCACCAGCCGGATGCTTTCCTGGGCGCGCAACTCCGCGCTCTACCGGCTGGAACAGCGCATGATGACGGAAAAGCAGCTGCGCGACGCCATCACCCGCAAGGCGCGGGAAAAATTCGAGGATATCAGCCGGCAACAGGTGAAGGCGCTCGGCGACTTTGCCGTGACCTTCGCTTATGGCATCAAGGCGCTCGATGACACCGCTTATGCGGAAATAACCGTGCGAAGCGGCCAGCGCAGCGGCAAGTCGAAACGCGGGCTCGCGCAGAAACTTCAGGTCAAGGGCATAGCCCGCGAAACGGCAACGGCCGCGTTGCAGGAAACCAACGATCTCGTCGCCGCCGTCATCTTCGCGCGCAAGCGCGCCTTCGGGCCGTTTCGCCGTGTCGAACTGAACGAGAAGCGCAAGGCGAAGGAATTCTCCGCCTTCGCCCGCAACGGCTTCAGCTTCGAGATCGGCGCGAAAGTCATGGCGATGACCTTCGAAGAAGCCGAAGAGATTATCGCCGAAGCGCCGCTCTGACAGCTATTGCGGCAGGGGATGCGTTTTCAGATAGGCGATCAGGTCCGCAATATCGGTTTCGCTCCACAGACCGAAAAAGCGCATCGCATTTCCCGGGATCGCCTTCTTCGGGCTGGCGATGAACTTCTGCAACTCGTCTTCCGTCCAGACCCGGCCAGCCGCGCCGGCATCCTTCAGCGCCTGCGAATAATGGCCATAATCGGCCACGGAAGCCATCGGCCTGCCGACCACGCCCATCAGATGCGGCCCCATGCGGGTGCGCGGCGCATCGACGCTGTGACAGGTGGAACAACGGCTGAAGACCTTTTCGCCATGGGCCGCATCGCCTTCGGCAAGGGCAGAGGCCGCAAGCAGGAGGAAAAAAGCGGTCGCGGCCGCAATTTGTCGAGACACGGAAATCATGGTCCGGATAATACAACGCCCTCTCCGTCTGACAACGAAGAGGGCGTTTTTTGACATGCGACAGAATGCCCGGCCTCAGCCGGGCAATTCGCCGATCAGTTCATGGCCGTCAGCGTCACGGAGGTGCCGGTGGCGGCAAGGTTGAGACCAACCTGGCCCGTCACGCTGACCGTCTGAAGCTGGATGGAGCCGGAGGTGCCGCCAACGAGAACGTTGGTGCCGACGCCGAGACCGACGGTGACTTCAGCCGTTGCGCCCTGATAGAGGCCGCCGAGCGAACCGCGGTGGTAACCGGCGGTCGGGGCGAAAACGGCCCAGACCAGACGGCCCTGCGTGGTGAAACCGAGGTCGACACCCATCTTGCGGATGGCGCCGGTGTAATGGTCGGTACGACGGGCGCCCATGGTGGACTGGAAGGTGCAATCCAGTTCCTTGGCCGAGCCGAGAACGTAACCGACGCCGCCGCCGATATCGCAGGTGAGGTAACCGATCTTGACGCCGTTGCGATCGTCCTGCTCCTGCGGAGCCGGCTCATATCTTGCAAGGTCGGCAGCAAGCGCGGATGCGGTTCCGCCGAGGCCCATCGTCAATGCGGCAAAAGTTACGGCAACAGCCTTTTTCATCTGATTTTCTCCTGTTTTATTCCTACCCGCAGCAGCCCTTCTTGCCCTCTCCGGATATTGAATTCCGCACTGTTAACGTTTGTTCCCAGAAATCGATCCAAAACAACTTAATTGGAGGCGATGAAAGCGGAACGGTTAACAATGTCTGATGGCGGTAGGACGCCATTAAGACATTGTTAGGGCGGGAAATGCGTGCGGAATCGCCGTCAACAGCCAGCGTTGACGGTCGTTGTTTTGCTGCAACAACCTCAGAGCGGCAGGGCGACGGGAAAGCCGGTGGCGGCATGGGTCATGACATCCATGCGAACGCCGTAGATGCGCTGCAGCGTCTCCGGCGTCATGATCTCCTGCGGCGTTCCCCGTGCGATCAGCTGGCCGGAATGAAGCGCGACGATCTCATCGCAGAACCGCGCCGCCATGTTGACGTCGTGCAGCACGACGATGACGCCGAGCCCCTTTTCGCGCGACAGTCTCTGCACCAGCGAAAGCACTTCGATCTGGTGCGCCATGTCGAGTGCGGAGATGGGTTCGTCGAGAAGCAGGCTTTCGGCATTCTGGGCCACCAGCATGGCAAGCCACACGCGCTGACGCTCGCCGCCCGAAAGCGTATCCACAAGCCGGTCGCGGAAGGCGACGGTGTCGGTGAGTTCGATGGCTTCATCCACCTTCTCCTGGTCCGCTTTGGTGAACTGCCCAAGCGCGCCGTGCCAGGGATAACGGCCGAGCGCCACCAGTTCCTTGGCCAGCATGCCGGAGGCGGCCGGGGTATATTGCGGCAGATAAGCGAGCTTTCGCGCAAATTCACGATTGCCCCAGGCCCCGAGCGTCTTACCTTCGAAGGAGACCCTGCCCGCCGTCGGCTCCTGAATCCGTGCGAGAATCTTGAGCAGCGTGGATTTTCCCGAACCATTATGGCCGATCAGGCCGATGGTTTTGCCGGCCGCGAAACTGGCCGTCAGCGGCTGCAGCAATGTCCTGCCCGGCACTTCCATCGTAACGCCGGCGAGAGAAAAAAGCGGAATATCGTCGTAATCGACGGCAAGTGCTGCCTGACCCATTGTTCTCATCTCCGTACATCGTTCAAAAAATTCATCACCGCCTGCCTGAGAGCCAGATCAGATAGGGCGCGCCGGCAAGCGCCGCAAAAAGCCCAAGCGGCAGTTCATAGGGAAAGGTGACTGTCCGTGCGCCGAGATCGGAAAGCGCCATCAGCACCGCGCCGAACAGGAAGGAGGCGAAGAGATGGTCGCGCGGCGTGGTGAACCCGGCGCGAAGCGCAATATGCGGCGCCATCAAGCCGACGAAACTCAAGGGCCCGACCAAAAGCGACGCGGCCCCGGTGGCAACGCCCGCCACCACGATGACGGCGATGCGCGCCGCGCTGAGCGGCAGGCCGAGGGAGAGCGGCACATCCCGCCCGAGCGGCAGGATCGTCAGCCAGCGCGTGATCGATAGCGCGCCCGCCAGCAGCACGATGGAAAGAATGGCGAGAAAGATCGCCGAAGCCGGCGTCGCCGTCGAACCCGAGCCGCTGAGCCAGGCGAGGATCTGCCATGCCCGCTGGTCGCCGATGGCAAGCAGCGCCGAGAGAACGGCCGAGCAGAGCGAACTGATGGCAATGCCCGCGAGCAGGATTTTTTCCGGCGCGAGGTGCCGGCGCATGGAAAAGAACAGGACGAGGATCATGACGGCCGCAGAACCGATGCCGGCGCCGCAAAACAGTTCGAAAAGACCGGCGGCCGGAAAAATCGTGATGGCGGCGGCAAAACCGAGGCCTGCACCGCCGCTGACGCCGATCACCTCCGGGCTTGCCATGGGATTGCCGGTAAGCCGCTGGAGAAGCGCGCCCGCCATGGCCAGAAGACCGCCCGCGGCCACGGCCGCCACCAGCCGCGGCCAGCGGAACGGCAGCAGGCTCTGCAGATCGCCAGCCTTCAGCACCGTCCAGCCATCCGGCCCCTTGCCGATGGCGAGTGCCGCAAAAACCAGCCCCGCCATGATGGCCAGTATCGGCAGCAGGGCCGTAAGCCGGCGTCTTGTCGCGAGCTCGACGCCTTCACCGCGCTGCACATCGGTCGGCCGGATTTTCGGCAGCAGCCACAGAAGCAGCGGCCCGCCGATCAGGGCCGTTACCGCGCCGGTTGGAAACACTTCGGCCGTCGTGCTTGCCAGAAGCTGCACGAGACCGTCGCAGAACCACAGGAGCAGGCCGCCCAGAAGCGGCGAAACCAAGAGCACCGACGACGAACGCCTGACGCCGAGCGCCCGGGTGAGCGCCGGCGCTGCAAGGCCGATGAAGCTGACGAGACCGACCGCCGAAGCAACGAAGGCGGCCAGCATGACCGCGACGGCGGCGACCGCCAGCCTGATCGAAAACAGCGAGACGCCGAGCGATCGCGCACCGGCATCGCCGAGACCAAGCACCGTCAGCGGCCTTATCAGCAGACCGGTCAGGACGAGCCCGGCAACAAGCTGGAAAGCGAGGAACAAGGCATTCGACCAGTCCTGCTGGCTGAGCGAACCGCCGTTCCAGACGACCAGCGACATCAGATATTCGCCCTGCGCCAGCGTCAGCGCGGCGGAAACGGACGCGGCGGTGATGCCGACCAGCAGCCCTGACACCACCATGGTCACGGGCTCGAAGGAGCGTCGCCAGCCGAGAAGGAACACGATGCCGGCCGCACCGGCCGCGCCGGCGAGCGCCACCAGAGCGCGGTTGCCATCCAGCACCGACGGAAAGAACAGGGTGGCGATGACGATGGACAGTTGAGCGCCGGCCGAGATGCCGAGCGTCGAAGGATCGGCAATCGGGTTGCGCAGCAATTGCTGGAAAAGCGCACCCGAAAGGCCGAGCATCGCCCCCGCCAGAATGGCGACCGCCACGCGCGGCATCAGGCTGAAGGCGAAAATCACCTGATCCATCGACATGGCAGCGGCATTGAACGGCAGGCCGGGCCATGCACCGAAAGGCAGCCGCAGCAGCCCGGCATGCAGGGAAAGCCCGCAGGCCAAAACGAACAGCAGCCCGAAGAAAAGCTGAAGAGGCCGCGCCGTCACAGGGCTTCTCCTTGCGCCGAGAGCGCTTCGGTCAGAAGCCGCGCAAAACGCATGCCGGCGATGATGCCACCATAGGGGCCGATATTGCCGAGCGTGACCACCCGGTTTTCCCGCACGGCAGGCAGCGCGCGCCAGATGGCGCTGCTGCGCAAGGTTTCCCGCGCCTCGACCGGAATATCGGAGACGATGACGATGCGCGCATCGGGCGAAGCGGCGAGGTTTTCAAGCGGCACCGGGGCCGCGAAGGTGAATTGCGAACGATCCACCCAGGCATTGGCAAGCCCCAGCCGGCCAAGAACATCCCCGAACATGCTGTCCGCACCGAAAGCGCGAAAATGCCGGGCGTCGCCGATATTGATCACATAGGTCGGCCGCGCCGAAAAACCGGCAAGGCGGGTCCGCATGGCTTGCAGCGCCGCTTCCGTTTCGTCCAGAACCCTGCGCGCTTCGTCTGCCCTGCCGAGCTTGTCGCCAAGGGCTGAGACCGCCGCCAGCGCCTTTGCGAAAGGCGGCTCGCCCTTCACGTAAAAGGGCAGCGAGAAGACCGGGGCGATCGCTTCCAGCCTGCCGGTATAACGGGTATAGAAGGGCGAAATCAGAATGAGATCGGGCCGGGTCAGCTGCAGAAGCTCGAAATTCGGCGCACCGCGCAGGCCGAGATCGGCGACGGTTGCAGGGATTTCCGGTTCGACCGCGTCCAACCGGAACTGGATGAGCTCGGTCGCCGCCACCGGCATGATGCCGAGCGCCACCGAGGTTTCGAGCATCGCCCAGTCGATGGCGGCAATGCGTGGCGTGACCGCCGCGCGCGCCTTGCCAGCAAGAGCCGAAGCAGCGAGCAGGCCTAAAAATTCCCGCCGCCCCCAAAGGGGGGACATCCATCGATCCTTGCGCGTCATGCCCCTGCTGCTTCACTTTGATATGGCGTCACCAACGATAGGTCAGCTTGCCCATAACCGTTCTTCCGTCACCGTAATAGCATCCGAAAGTGGAGCAACTAGAAATATATTCTTTATCAGTCAAGTTTTGCACCAGAAGCGAGGCGCGGTAGCCGTTCTTTTCGTAATGCACACCGAGATCGAGCAAAGCGAGGCCCTTCATCTCGAAGGTATTGGCGGCATCGCCATAACGTTTTCCGACATAACGGACCCCGCCGCCGATACCGAAACCCTCAAGTGCGGTATCTTCCGGGAAAGTATAATCCAGCCATAGGCTTGCGGCGTGCCGGGGCGTGCTATCCAGCTCCTTGCCGTCATTCACACGGCCGGAGACCTCGCTGTCCATGTAGGTGTAGGCCGCGCGCAGGTCGAGCCCGTCGGCAAGGCTTGCAACGCCTTCAAGCTCGAGGCCTTTCACATGCGCCTCGTCCATCTGCTGCGTCACGCCGCCCACCGTCGTCGTGACGTTTTTCTGTTTCAGATCGTAGATCGCGGCGGAGAAGAAACCGTCGAAACCTTCGGGCTGGTATTTGACGCCCGCTTCCCATTGTTCGCCGGTGGTCGGTTTCGGCGCATCGCCGACAGCGGGCTGCGGCACCGGCTCGAAGGAGGTCGCGTAGCTGACATAGGGCGCAATACCGCCATCGAACAGATAGCTGACGCCGACGCGACCGGTCAGCTTGTGATCGTCCTTGTCGAGCGAGCGGTAGGTGGTGCCGTTGAAGGTCGTGCCGCTGGTGCTTGCCCAGTCCTGCCGCAGGCCGGCGGTGACGCGCCAGTTCTCGAAGGCCATCTCGTCCTGCGCATAAAGACCGATCTGGGAAATATCCGTCTTCACATCGGCATAAAGCGTGCGCGACGTGAGGCTGATCGGCCCGCCATAGACCGGGTTGACGGGATTGAGCGGCGTCGCGGCCCAGAATTCGGTTTTGACGTTATTGTCGAAATAACGGTAGTCCAGCCCGACAAGCAGGGTGTGATCGATTGGCCCCGTGGAGAAATCCGCCTGCAGGCTGTTGTCGATGTTGAAGGTGTTCAGCAGTTCGTCCTGGAACGTCGCATTGCGGCGGATGAGATTGCCGATCATGCCGCCGCTGGTCGAAGACATGCCGAGCGCGCGGTAGGACCAGTCGAAATTGGAATAACGCGCATTCTGCCGGAAGGTGAAGGTCTCGTCGAAACGGTGCTCGAATTCATAGCCGATATTGGTGAATTTGCGGTTCGACGTATCGAAGGACGGATCGCCGACATAAAAGCTGCGGTCCAGCATATTGCCGGGTCTGAGATAGGTCAGCGCCGGCGGCAGGCCGGAGGGCGAACTGGGGTTATCGCGCTGATAGGAGGCAAGAACCGTCAGCTTCGTATCTTCATCGGGCTGCCAGGTGAGCGCCGGGGCGATGAAATAACGGTCGTTCTGCAGATTGTCCGTCTGGGCATGGGCGTTGCGCGCAAGACCGGTCAGGCGATAGGCGAAACTGTCGCTATCCGCCACCGGGCCGCCAATATCGAACATCGACTGGTAATAATCGAAGCTGCCGATCTGCGCACCGACTTCGCCGAACCGCTCGAAAGTCGGCCGCTTGCTGATGAGATTGATGAGGCCGCCTGGATTGCCCTGCCCGAAAAGAACGGAAGCAGGCCCGCGAATGACTTCCACGCGCTCCAGTCCGTAAACCTCATAGGAGGGCGCGCCGGCCGTGCGCATCAGCCGCAGACCATTCAGGAACTGCAGCTGGTTTCCCTGGAACCCGCGAATGCGCGGCGCATCGAAACGCGGATCGGCGCCGAACGGCTGCGCGACCACGCCCGGAACATAATTCAGCGCCTCGCTGAGATTGCGAACATTCTGCGCATCCATCTGATCCTTGGTGATGACGGAGACCGATTGCGGCGTCTCGATCAGGGATCGCCCCGTCTTGGTGGCGCTGGCGCTGGTTTTCGCCACATAGCCCTTCACCGGCGCCTTGGGATCCTGATTTTTGGCGCCGTCGACGGTGATGGTCTGCAGCACCGTCGTGCCGGCCTCCTGCGCAAGGGCGGAAACCGGGGCCAAAAACGCCACATAGGCGATGACGGCGCAACCGCCCGCCAGAACGGAAATGTGTTTGGTTTTTCCCTGCACGCCAAGACCCTTCATCACCCGCCTCTATGAAGCGGTTATTTTTCTGGAGAATTTAAGTCATCTTATTACGCAAGGTACGGATTGTGATCCAATAAGTGCAGCCGGTTTTTTTCATAATTATTGATTATGAAAATTCGCATCGATAATAGCTTGGAATTATTCAAATCTACCGGGAAGGGGTCGAGACGATGGGCAGGAAACCGGCAGGCCGGGCGGACACATTCGAGTTGCGGCACCTGCGCTATTTCACCACGCTGGTGGATGAGCGCAATTTCGAGCGCGCCGCCGCCCGCCTCGGCATTGCCCAGCCGGGTTTGAGCCAGCAGATCATGGCGCTAGAGGATATTGTCGGCATGCCGCTGCTCGACCGGACACGCCGGTCGGTGAAGCTGACGACGCCCGGCCAGCTGCTCTATGAGGATGCCCGGAAAATTCTCGCCAATGCCGAAGCAACGCTTGCGGCGCTCAAACGTGTGGACCGCGGCGAGACGGGCCGCATCTCCATCGGTTATGTCGCCTCGGCGGCCTATTCCGGCCTGATGATCCGCTCCATCGCCAGTTTCCGCGCCTCCCATCCCGATGTGGAACTGCAATTGATCGAGATGGAGATGCGGCTGCAACTGGCCAAGATTGCCGATGGCAATCTGGATTTCGCCTTCATTCGCCCGCCGGCCCCCATTCCGGAAGGGGTTACGACCCATGTGGTTCTGCGCGAACCGCTGATGGCCGCCCTGCCGGAGAACCATCCCCTGGCCTATGCGCTTCAGCTTGATCTCAGGAACCTTGCTGGCGAGACTTTCATTACCCCGCGGCAGCCGCCGGATGTCGGCTTTCATTACAATACGATAGAGGCCTGCAATGAAGCCGGGTTCCAGCCGGCGATCAGCCCGGAAGGCCGGGATTACACCACCATTGCCAGCATGGTGGCGATCGGCCTCGGCGTCGCGCTGGTGCCGCGCTCGCTCGATTGCCTGAGGGTGCCCGGTGTGCGCTACGTGCCGCTTGCGGCAAGCGCCACGACCTCGGACCTCGCCATCGCCCACCGGAAAACGGAAGCCTCGCCCGCCGTCAGGGCCTTTATTCTCCACGCCCGCAATTGAAGCGGCGGCACCCGCCCCTTCCGCTGAATCTCCCCCGCCCACCTGCCGGAGCCGTGGACGACAAATCCGTCAGTATCCGCTGGGGCGGCATCGACGGCAACGGCCCGGTGCGAGGCAACCGCATGAGATTGCAAAAGAATGGCGCTCTCCCCGGCAAGCCGAAAGCAAGGCCGAAATCCCGTCCGGATATTTCCTGTCCCCCGATTTTCCCCATGGCCCCGGCGCAGCGCATAATCGCGGCAGATTTCGATTTACGGGAGACAGCAATGGCTGAGACTTACGAACACCACGCCGCCGGCCTCGAATCCCCGGCATCCCACGCTTTTGAGGTCGTTCCGCATGATACGAACCCGCTTCCTTCCCCAACACGCGCCGTTTATGTGGGCAATGCCGGTCACCTCTGCCTGACCCTGCTTTCCGGGGCGACGGTGACCTTCCAGAACCTGCCCGCAGGTAGCCTGCTGCCGGTCAGGGCCACGCGCATATTTTCAACACGCACCACCGCCACAGGCATCGTGGGCCTCAATTAAAGGGCTGTATCGTTGTCCGATAAACGATGTGAAACGCCACCACCACCAACGGCCACCACGGAGTGTGACACTTTCATGACAAGCTTTCAGGTTGATGTCAGCAAAATGACGCATCCGCCATTGACCGGCCCATGCGGCAGTCTGGACGGCGGCGTTTTCGCCCCTTCTTCGTTGCCGCCGGCCTATCGGAAATCTGGTGGATCTGACAGTGGCTCTTTTTACCGCGAAATCGACGGGAACAATAACATATCGTCCGGAAATCGGCAGCGTGCCGCTCAGCCTGCTGACGGCGGCCTATCTGCTGTTTTTCACGAACCGGACATTCTGGTCGAAGGTGCACACCTATCTTTCCGCCTATCCGGTTGCCATCGTCGCGCTTTATGCCGCTATGGCCGCCCTTTTCGGCGCGCTCATCATCATTTTTTCCGCCAAATATCTCATCAAGCCGTTTTTGATCTTCCTGGTCTTCGCGGCGGCGGCCGGCTCCTGGTTCATGGATCGCTACGGCATCGTCATCGACAGCGACATGATCCGCAACGCCATGGAAACGACGCAGGCGGAGGCCGGCAATCTGATAACGCCCGGCTTTCTCTGGCATATGGCGATTTACGGGCTGGTGCCGTCCCTCCTCATCGTCACCGTGCGTGTGCGGCACCGGCCGATCCTCGACAAGCTGTTGTGGAACACGATCAGCATCCTGATCTGTCTTTCCATTGCCGGCATCATCAGCTTCGCCAATTCCAAGACCTTCACCACCGCCGTGCGCCAGCACAAGGATATCGTCAAAAGCGTCAATCCCTTGTCGCCGATCATGTCGGCCATTCATTATTTCACGCTGGCTGGCAAGGAAGTCGATATACAGGTAAGCCCGGTCGGCAGGGATGCGAAGGTTCTGCCCGCATTGGGCGGGGTCCACAAGCCCCGCATCACCGTCATCGTGGCGGGCGAGACCGCGCGGGCCGCAAATTTTTCCCTGAATGGCTACGGGCGTGATACCAATCCCGAACTCGCAAAACGCGGCGTGGTCTATTTTCCGAACACGACGAGCTGCGGCACAGCGACGGCGATTTCCATTCCCTGCATGTTCTCGAAGTTTCCGCGCTCGCAATATAGCCACAACAAGGCGCTCGCCAATGAAAACGTCATGGATGTTCTCGTCCATGCAGGGGTGGGCGCGACATGGCTGGACAACAATACCGGCAGCAAGAACGTCGCCGACCGCATCGCCTATTTCGATCTGCCCTCCACCAATGACAGCCGCTTCTGCACCGGCGGGGAATGCCGCGACGATATCTTCTTCGACAAGCTCGACGCCTGGCTCAATAACGTCACCAAGGACAGTGTCATCGTGCTGCACCAGATGGGCAGCCATGGGCCGACCTATTATCTGCGCTACACCGACGAATTCCGCAAATTCACCCCGGATTGCCGCACGGCCGAGCTTGGCAACTGCTCCGACGCGGAGATCGTCAACTCCTACGACAACACGCTGCTTTATACCGACCACTTCCTCTCCACCGTGATCGACAAGCTGAAGGCGCGTTCCGACAGGCTGGCGACGGGCATGATCTATGCGTCGGACCACGGCGAATCGCTTGGCGAGAACGGTGTCTACCTGCATGGCGCGCCCTATCTGCTGGCGCCCGATCAGCAGACCCACGTGCCGTTTCTCGTCTGGTTCGACGACGACTTCGCCAAATCCATGGGTCTCGATAAAGCCTGCCTGGCAAAAACCGCGGCGGAGGGCGGGCGCTCGCACGACAATTATTTCCACAGCATCCTCGGCATGATGAACGTCTCCACATCGGTCTACGATCCCTCGCTCGATGTGTTCGGCGGCTGCACCCAGCGTCAGAACAGCTGAAACACTGTGCTTGACGCTTATCCGGAGAAAGAGATACGCAGGACGAAGCGATAGAGGGAGCTGTCTTGCGGGTTCTGCTTGTTGAAGACGATCATGTGCTGGGCGAAGCGCTGCGGGACCATGTCGCGGCGGCGGGTCATGCTGTCGACTGGTTCAAGACACTGGGCGACGCCATGGCGGCGACGTTGACCATGGCCTATGGCCTGATCCTGCTCGACATGCGCCTGCCGGATGGCGAGGGCATCACCCTGCTACAAGGCCTGCGCCAGCGCGATGACGCAACGCCCGTGATCATTCTGACGGCCCATGACCAGGTCTCCGACCGGATTGCCGGGCTGAATGCCGGGGCCGACGACTATCTGGTCAAGCCCTTCGATCTCAACGAGCTTTCAGCGCGCATGCTGGCGGTCTCGCGCCGTTACGAAGGGCGTTCTGCTCCCGTCATCCGTCTGCCCGGCATCGAGATCAACCAGGTGGCGCGCAATATCACGGTCGATGGAACGGCACAGACGCTGAGCGCCCGGGAATGGGCCGTGCTGGAAAAACTCGTCGAACATCCCGGCGCGGTCATCTCGAAAGCGCAATTGCACGACACGCTTTACGAATTCGGCGCGGAAATAGAAAGCAACACGGTCGAGGTCTATATCAGCCGGCTGCGCAAGAAAATCGGCCATGACCGCGTCGAGACCGTGCGCGGCGTGGGTTACACCATCAGGTAATCAGAATTACAAGCAGGCAGAAATGGCCAGACCGACCAGCATGACCCGCAAGCTCGTGACGGCGCTGACGAGCGTTGTCGCCATATCCTGGCTTCTCGCCTGCGGGCTGGGCGTCATGGTGATGCAGGACGAATTCGCCGAGATTTTCGATGCCGGCGTTGAGGAAACCGCCGAAAGACTGCTGCCGCTGCTGGTGGACGATCTCAGGGAAAACAACACCGCGCCTGCCGCGCAAAAGCTCAACCAGACGTCGGAACGGGCGGAATATCTGACCTATCAGGTTCGCGACCGGGAAGGACAGGTGGTGCTGCATTCGCATGACAGTTCGACGGAGCCCTTTGAGGTCTCGCTCGAACCCGGTTTTTCCGAAACCGCGACCCAGCGCATCTTTACGGTCGCGACGCCGGACGGCAATTATTTCCTGCAGGTCGCCGATGCCTTCGCCAATCGCCGCGAGGCGATCGTAGAGGCTGGCACCGCGCTGCTGCTTCCCGTTCTCATCCTCATTCCCGCCAGCATTTTCGCCGTCATTGTCGTGGTGCGCAGGACGCTGCGACCGATACAGACCCTGCGCGACGACATCGGCAAAAAGGACGGCGGCAATCTCGCGCCGCTGCCAACGCAGCCCTTTCCGGGCGAACTCCATCCCATCGCCCGTTCGGTCAATCTGCTGCTCGGACGTTTGCGCTCGGCAATCGAGGCGGAGCGGGAATTCACCGCCAACAGCGCCCATGAATTGCGCACGCCGATTGCCGGCGCGCTGGCGCAGGCGCAGCGGCTGCATGCCGACATTCCGCCGGAACTTGCGCCGCGTGTGGAAAACATCGAAAAATCCCTGCAGCATCTCGCCCATCTCGCCGAAAAACTGCTGCAGATGTCGCGCGCGGAAGCAAGAATCGGGGTCACCGACACGGCAAACGATCTCATTCCCGTTCTCGAGCTTGTCATCGACGACATGATGAGAACGGCCATCGGTTCATCCCGCATCCGCTTCACCAATCGCTGTGAGGGCAGTCTGTCCTGCAGGATCGGCGCGGATGCCTTCGGCATCATCATCCGTAACCTGCTCGAAAACGCGCTGATCCACAGCCCGGCGGAAAGCCCGGTGCAGGTCGTTGCCGAAGCGGACGGTACGATCCGCGTCGTCAATTCCGGTCCGGCGATCGACGCGGCGCTACTGCCCAAGCTGACGACACGTTTTACCAGGGGCCAGACCACGGCCGATGGTACCGGGCTTGGCCTTGCCATCGTCAAGAGCCTGGTGGAGCAGGCCGGCGGAGAGCTGGTGCTTTCCTCTCCGGCACCGGGCCGGCAGGATGGTTTTGAGGCCCGCGTGGTGCTTCCCGCCGAAGCTGCCTGAATGCCAAAAGAAAAAGCCCCGCCGGAAGGACGGGGCTTTCGCTGACCTGGATGGCGGTCGCTCAATCCTCGTGGATATGGCTGTGATCGCGCGTATCGCGCATCTTTACATAGACCACCAGCGACAGGGCGATCATGATCGTCACATACCAGAAGAACCAGTTTTCGTGGCCGATCTGCTTGAACTTCAGGGCCACGAATTCCGCCGTTCCGCCGAATATGGTGTTCGCCAGCGCATAGGGCAGAGCCACGCCAAGCGCGCGGATATGGGCGGGGAACATTTCCGCCTTCACCACCGCATTGATGGAGGTATAGCCGGTGACGATCAGCAGGCCAACCAAAACGAGGGCGAAAGCCATGATCGGATCGGTCGTCGTCGAAAGCGTGCTGAAGATCGCATAGGTGAACAGCGTGCCGAGAATGCCGAAGCCCACCATCAGCGGCTTGCGGCCGATCTTGTCGGACAGCGCGCCGGCAATCGGCTGGCACAACATGAAGACGAAGAGCGCCGCCGTGGTGATTTCGGTGGCGCTTTCCTTGCTGAAACCTGACGTGTTGACGAGGAATTTCTGCAGATAGGTCGTATAGGCATAAAAGGCGAGCGTGCCGCCTGATGTGAGCGCCATCACCATCAGCGCTTCCCTTGGATAGTGCTTGAACAGCGCCCATCCGCTGGACTTCGGTTTGTCGGCCTCACCGGCTTTGGCATTTTCGAAGGACTGCGTCTCGACAAGGCCGCGACGGATATAAAACACCGCAATCGCCAGGAGGCCGCCAATGAAGAAGGGAATGCGCCAGCCCCAGGAGCCAAGCTGTTCCGGCGTCAGAACCCGCTGCAGCACCAGAAGCACCGCCAGCGCCAGAAGCTGACCGGAAATAAGCGTCACATACTGGAAACTGGAGAAGAAACCGCGGCGGTTCTTGCCGGCCATTTCGCTGAGATAGGTCGCGCTGGCACCATATTCGCCGCCGACGCTGATGCCCTGCAGAAGCCTTGCAAAAACCAGAATGGCCGGCGCGGCGATGCCGATCGCCTCATGGCCGGGCGTAATCGCGATTAGCAGCGAACCGAGACACATCAGCGTGACGGACAAGGTGAGACCAGCCTTGCGGCCCTTGCGGTCGGCATAGGTGCCCATGAACCAGGCCCCGATGGGCCGCATCAGAAATCCGACGGCGAAAACGGCGGCCGCACTCAGGAGTTCGGCGGTCTGGTTTCCGGAAGGGAAAAACACCGGCGCGAAATAAAGGGTGAAGGCCGAATAGACGTACCAGTCGTACCATTCGACGAGGTTGCCGGCCGATCCGCCGATAATGGATTTCAAACGGGTTTTCTGGTCCGGCGCGGTGGCGGGACCATTTGCCATAATATTCACGGGTAAACTCCAATTCATCTTCGTCTGGAGATGGAAGGGCGAACGGAAGGTGTGATAATTTGTCGCTCTCGGTGGGGGTATATACCCGTCATATTGCGGTGCGCAAGTTTATACCGCATCGCGATATTGCCGAAAAACCAGCCATGGTGGCTGAAGCCCTGCTGATTCCCGGCCTTCCACCACCTTTTTTTCAGCAGATTTTCGGGTGGAAACCTCAAAAGTAAAACCGCCCGACTGTGATCCGCCTTGTAAGCCGCCCACGCTCAAACTAAAAAATATCAATGATTTACGATATATCGGACGTCCAGATCGAAAAGCTCCTCATTGCCGCCGCCCGTGCCGGCGAGGCGCTGGCGCGGCTGGACGAGCGGATCGACCGGTCACCGATGAAACACGGCTTCATCGAAAGACAGGATTTCACCGATGCGATTTCCTCCATGTGGGTGGATGGCGAACTCGTCCACATGGAAGATCTGGTGCTGCATGACGCGCATATGGATGTGCGCGCGCCGACCCATGAAATGACGGCGGCGCACCGGATTCTCCGCTCGAGACGGCTGATCTTTTCCAATGCCCCCGGCTGGGCCTTTACCGCGCCGGGCCTTTCGAGGCTACGCGGCAGGGCAGCACTTGCCGAAGACCCGGCGCCTCCCCGGCAGACACTCGATCACGCCCGCGATGGAGAAACCGACGAGGAGGGGGAAACATCGCTGGATGGCGCTTTTTCCGAACTGGACGCGCTTCTGGCGCGAAGCGCCGCAACGCTCGATGCGATCACCACCGGCACGGCGCTTCCGACGATGCACAGGGAGGAAAGCCATGCGATCATCAACGAACCCGACTGGGACGAGGATGAGCGGCTGAAAGAATGGTGGGACGTGCATGCGCGAACGGAGGAGCTGCCGGCGATTCTTCGCACCGCCATCCTGCTCGACGCCTGGAACATGATCGAGGTGCTGCAACGCAGCCCCTGGCTCGGCCGGCTTCTCGCCTCCGCCTTTCTGCGCGACGGCGCCGTCACGCCTGATCATCTGCCGGCCCTCAGCGCCGGCCTCCGTGCGGTCCCAAGGGAGCGCCGGCACGCCCGCAACCAGACGCAGCGCCTTGCCGCCCTTCTCGACAGCTTTTACGAAGCGGCACAGGCCGGCATGAAGGAACATGACCGGCTGACCCATGCGCGGGAACGCATGATGCGCAAACTGGCAGGCCGGCGCTCCTCCTCGCGCCTGCCGGAACTGGTGGAGCTTGTCGTCGCCCGGCCGGTGGTTTCGGCAGCGATGATCGTCAAGGAACTCGGCACCACGCCGCAGGGCGCGATCGGGCTCGCCAACCAGCTGGAATTGCGGGAAGTGACGGGTCGTGGCCGGTTTCGTGCCTGGGGCATGCTGTAGCAAAAAACCACCGGCCCCCGCGAGAGCCGGAAAACGGCGATTCTTCGGCTTTTTTCCGGGCACGGCGTGCCGCGGCAATTCAGCGATCACGAATCTTAACAAAATTTAACTATTGCGTAGGTCGATGAAGCCGCTATGTTCCTCGCTGCGTTGCAACACTGATTTTCTTCTCCGGCAACGCGGTCGCATTCGGTCCCGGCAACTTTTCTTTGCCGCCCGCATTTAAGTGTCCATTCTGAGGGAGATGCAATAATGACAATTTCAATCTCACAACCCGATTCCGATCACGAAACCGATGCTCCTTTTGCCAAAAAGGTCCTCACCGCGCGCAATCTCGCCGGATATACGGTCGAACAGCTTGCCGTGACCTGCGGCCTGACCACCAGCGAGATACGCGCGCTCGAAGACGGCACGGACAGCGATCCGCTGCGCATCAGACGCGTTGCCGCAGCACTCCATATTCCTGTCGAAACCGTTATCTGATCCTTTTTTAGCGATCATCGAAAATCTCAGCGCCGCCGGGGACGATGTTCCCGCGAACATCCGGGCGGCGCGCGTGGCCTGATGCCGCCAATCCCTTCCGGAACATTTTCCGCGCCCCTCTCTTAACATTTTCGTTATCCGGCACCACATGGGGTTCACGAGCGACCATGTTCGGCCGAGTGCGACATGCGCCCCGCTTGTGCGAGAGCAGCAACAACCTCCGGAATCCTGCCATGACACTAAGTCTCGACACCGAAGAACGGGTTTCTTCAGCATTGGATGAATTGTGGCCAGCGGAAAAGACGGAAATTCTCGACTGGCTGATCACCGGCACCAAGGATGAACGCTTTATCGACGAGATCTTCGTCGAGCTCTGCAGCAGGCTGCGGGCGAGTGGAATTTCCGTGGCGCGGGGCGTGCTCGCTTTCCGCATTCGCCATCCGCAATGGCTTGGCGCACGCATTCTGTGGAAAGCCGGCCTGTCCTCCGCCGAGATCGCCACCTATGGCTACGGGTCTGAAAATACGCCCGAATATCTGAACAGCCCGATCAACGACATTCATCAGGGCGCCACCGAAATCCGCCACCGGCTGAACGGCGAGGCGATCGATGACCCCGGCTATACGATCTACGAGGACCTCAGGGCCGAAGGGCTGACGGATTATTGCGCCTGGCCGATCGAACACACCTTCGGCAAACGCCATGTCGCCACATTTTCGAGCGACCGGCCCGGCGGTTTTTCCGACAGCGAAATCCTCACCTTGAAAAACCTGCTTCCGGCGCTGGCGCTCGTCAGCGAGATACGCCTGAAAAACCGCATGACGCGCACCCTTCTGGAAACCTATGTGGGACCGCATGCGGGCGAAAAAATCCTCAACGGCGCCACCACGCGCGGCAGCGGCATGACGGTGGGTGCGGCGATCCTGATCTGCGACCTCCGCAATTTCACCCATATTTCCGACCTCTGGCCGCGTGACGATGTCATCGAACTTCTGAACGGTTATTTCGACGCCATGTGCGATCCCATCGAGGAATTTGGCGGCGAGATCCTGAAATTCATGGGCGACGGGCTGCTGGCGATCTTCCCGCTCAGCGACCCGCAGGCCTGCGAAAACCTGCTGAAAGCCATCGCCAGCGCACAGAAGAGCCTCGTTGCGCTGAATGAGATCAATTGCCGCAAGGGCCACGATCCCCTGGGTTACGGTATCGGCGTGCATGTCGGCGATGTCATGTACGGCAATATCGGCTCGAAGACCCGACTCGATTTCACCGTCATCGGCCCTGCCGTCAACATTGCCTCGCGACTGGAAACGCTGACCAAGGAGACCGGGCGTAATGTGCTTTTCTCCGAAGAATTCGTGCGCACAGCCGGATATCAGGGAAAGCTCGAAAATCTCGGCCCATGGCTGCTGCGCGGCCTCGAAACTCCGGTCGAGGTATATGCCCTGCCTCACAATGCGGCGCTGACAGCTTCGGCTGATTGATTATCGCGAGGGGCTTTGACACCGCGCCGATGCTTTTTACGCCAGCGGCCATCCGCGCCGTATGACCTTCTCCGAGCAATGATTTCGGCCGTCTCGATCATCGTCAAAACGCTTGACACGTCTCCGATGTCGATCTAGCAAAATGGAACATATATTCCATATCGAAACATTGCTTGCATTCATATTCTGTCTCTCCGGGAGTGAGGGACGGGTGTGAGAAACCGGAGGAAAGATGGTTACGAAATTGGCACTGCTCGGCGCTGGACGGATCGGCAAGGTCCACGCCAAGGCGATCACCACCGACAGCCGTGCGCAGCTGGTGGCCGTTGTCGACGCCATGGCCGGTGCCGCGGAAGCAATCGCCCGCGAGGCGCAGTGCAAGGTCAGCACGATCGATGAGGTACTGGCCGACAAGACGATCGATGCCGTCATCATCTGCACGCCGACCAACACCCATGCCGACCTGATCGAGCGTTTCGCCCGCGCCGGCAAGGCGATCTTCTGCGAAAAACCCGTCGATCTCGATGTCGCCCGCGCGGAAGCCTGCGCCAAGGTGGTCGAGGAAACCGGTGCGAAAGTGATGCTCGGTTTCAACCGCCGTTTCGACCCGCATTTCCAGGCGGTTCACAAGGCAATCGAAGATGGCCGTATCGGCAAGGTGGAAATGGTGACCATCACCAGCCGCGACCCTGGCCCGCCGCCGGCCGAATATATCAAGGTTTCCGGCGGTATTTTCCGCGACATGACCATTCATGATTTCGACATGGCCCGCTTCCTGCTCGGCGAAGAAGTGGAAAGCGTATTCGCCACCGGTTCCGTTCTCGTCAATCCGGAGATCGGCGCGCTTGGCGATTTCGACAGCGCCAGCATCATCCTGACGACGAAAAGCGGCAGGCAGGCGATCATTTCGAATTCCCGCCGCGCCACCTATGGCTACGACCAGCGCATCGAGGTGCACGGTTCGCTGGGCTCGGCAGCGGCCGAGAACCAGCGCCCGGTTTCTATCGAAATCGCCAATGCGGAAGGCTACACCCGCCCGCCGCTGCATGATTTCTTTATGACGCGTTATACGGCGGCCTATGCCGCGGAAATCACCGCCTTCATCGACAGCATCGAAAACAATGCCGCGCCGTCGCCTTCCATCAAGGACGGTCTGATCGCGCTGAAACTGGCCGACGCCGCACTGAAATCCGCGACCTCGAAGGCGGCCGTGACGATCGGCTGAAGCCACAACCGAGACACTAAGCGTCTTGCTGAACCTTCTGTCCGCCGCGCAATTGTTGACGGCGGACAGCCGTGCCTGTCCCAAAGCCCTCGGCAGCAAGCTCACATCATCCGAATTCCACGTCGAGCTGCAGCACGACGCACCTCTCATATCACGCAATAGGCCGGCGCCCCTACCGCCCTCATTCCTGTGCTCGTCACAGGAATCCAGCCGACGCGCGTCTGCGCGGCGGGAGAGACTCCTTTCAGTCCAAGGACTTGGACTGGCTGGATCCCTGTGACAAGCACAGGGATGAGGGGAGGCACCGCAAAAGCACGTTCCAACAATCGGCCCTTGAAAACGCAGCTTCCACACTTGCATGACAGCTATTCGGAAAATAAGGTTGTCTGACAAGGTGCGGCCGTAACATATGGCTGTTACCCACCTCATTCACCCCGAATACTCTTTTGCCAGCGGCAGTCGGATAGCGGTTTTTTCATGCCTTCACCCAGGACCGGCTTTCTTTATGCGCTTGTCGCCTTCACGATCTTTGCGGCGCAGGATGGCATATCGAAACATCTGGGCAGCGCCTATCCGCCGGTTTTTATCGCCATGCTGCGATACTGGGCCTTCGCCGTCTTCGTTCTTTTGATGGCCGCAAGGTCGGCGGGCGGTATCAGGGGCGCCGTCATGGCCAACCGTCCCTGGCTGCAGATCGGCCGCGGCGTGCTTCTCGCCGTGCAGATCGTTATTTCGATCTTCTCCTTCGCCGTCGTCGGGCTGGCGCACAGCCATTCCATCCTCGCCTCCGCGCCGCTGATCGTTGCGGCGCTGTCCATGCCTTTGCTGGGGGAACATGTGGGCTGGCGGCGCTGGTGCGCCATTTTTGTCGGCTTCATCGGCGTTCTCGTCATCCTCAAGCCGGAGGGCGACGGTTTTGACAACCGGCTGGTGATCACCTTCGTGGCCACTTTCATGCTGGCGCTCTACAGCGTCCTGACCCGCCTTGGCAGCAAGAGCGATTCGGCGATGACAAGTTTCTTTTACACCGGCGTGGCCGGTGCGGCGGCCCTGACGCTGGTCGGTCCGTTTTATTGGGTCAGCATCGAGCCGCAGGACTGGGGATGGATGCTGGCGCTCTGCATTACCGGCATGAGCGGCCATTATTGCCTGATAAAGGCGTTCGAACTGGCGGACGCCGCAGCTGTGCAACCCTTTTCCTATTACCAGCTGGTGCTCGTCTCCATCATCGGCGTCACCGTCTATGGCGAGGTGGTGACGTCCAACATGGTCATCGGTGCCGCGATCGTCATTGCCGCCGGCCTCTTCACCATCTGGCGGGAGCATGTGGTTGCCCGCAGGAACCGCCAAATGGCAAAGAAGGAAACGAAATAAGCAGCCAGCGCTGGAGAGGCGCTAGACGAGAGCCGCCTCACAACGCAGCAGCATGCCGAACAGATCGCGCGGCTCATCCGGATCGGCCAGCAGATCCAGCTCCGTATAAAGGCCGGTGGATGGCAGTTTCGAGCGCACGTAACGCAGCGCCGAAAAATCTTCCGTCGCGAAGCCGACACTGTCGAACAGCGTGATCTGTCGGTCGCTTGCCCGCCCCTGCTTTTCACCCGATATGACCTGCCAGAGCTCGGTGACGGGATAATCCGCCGGCAATTGCTGGATTTCACCTTCGATGCGCGTCTGCGGCGGATATTCGACGAAAATATCCGACCGCAGCAAAATGTCCCGGTGCAGTTCCGTCTTGCCGGGGCAATCGCCGCCAACGGCGTTGATGTGAATGCCGGGCCCGACCATGTTGTCGGTCAGGATTGTCGCATATTGCTTGTCGGCGGTGACGGTGGTGATGATATCCGCCCCTTCGACTGCCTCCTGCGCACTTTCACAAATCTTGATGGCAAAACCCTGCCCGGCGAGATTACGGGCGCATTTTTCGCTGGCGGACCGGTCGATATCGAATAGTCGCAGCGTGTCGATGCCGAGGATAGCCTTGAAGGCGCGCGCCTGGAATTCGCTCTGGGCACCATTGCCGATGATGGCCATGGATCGGGAATTTTTGCGGGCGAGATATTTTGCGGCGATGGCGGAGGTGGCGGCGGTGCGCAGCGCCGTCAAAATGGTCATCTCGGTCAGAAGCAGCGGATAACCATTGCCGACATCGGAAAGCACGCCGAAAGCCGTCACCGTCTGGCGGCCTTCCTTCATGTTCTTCGGATGGCCGTTGACATATTTGAAGCCGTAAAGCGTGCCGTCGCTGGTCGGCATCAGTTCGATGACGCCCTCCTTCGAATGCGAGGCGATGCGCGGCGTCTTGTCGAAGCTTTCCCAGCGGCGGAAATCCTCCTCCACCGCATCCGCAAGCTCGCGCAGAAACGTGTCGATGCCCACGCGCAGCACAAGCTTCATCATGTGATCGACGCTGACGAAGGGGACGATATTGAGGTTCGGTATCACGGTCATCGCATCGCCCCTTTCAGCCGGCCCGTGTCGGGCGGTCCATAACCCGCTTGCCCATCAGGCTGGCGGCGAGATCGACCATCAGGGTCGCGGTTCTGCCGCGCTCATCGAGAAACGGGTTGAGTTCCACCAGATCGAGACTGCAGACCAGCCCACTATCATGCAGCATTTCCATGACGAGATGCGCCTCACGGAACGTCGCCCCGCCCGGAACCGTGGTGCCGACGGCCGGCGCGATGGACGGTTCGAGAAAATCGACATCGAGACTGACATGCAAAAGGCCGTTTGCCGCCTGAACCCGCGCCAGAAACTCACGCAAGAGAACGGCGACGCCATGCTCGTCTATCGAACGCATGTCGTGAACGGTGATACCGCTCTTCTCCAGCGCGGCTCTCTCGGCGGGGTCGACACTGCGGATGCCGATCATGCCGATATTCTCTTCCGGAACCGCATGAGAGAGCGGCGGGAAATAACCGGCAAACCCCTCTCGCCCACTGAAATAGGCGACCGGCGTGCCGTGGAGATTGCCGCTGCGCGTCGTCTCCAGCGTGTGATAGTCGGTATGGGCATCGAGCCAGAGCACAAAAAACGGCCGGCCGGTCTCGGCCACACGCCGCGCCATGCCCGCCACCGTTCCGGCGGAAATCGCATGGTCACCGCCGAGAAAGATCGGCACGGCGCCGGCGCTTTCGAGATAGGCGGCCTCCGTCAGCGCCTCGGTCCAGGCCACGGTTTCAGCCAGATGGTGCACGGCGGGATTGGGATGGTGGAATTCGCGCAACGGCGTAGGTGTCACATTGCCGGTATCGACAACCCGATGCCCCAGCTCTGCGAGAGCGTGCGCCAGCCCTGCGACGCGATAGGCGCTTGGCCCCATTTCACACCCCAACTGCCCGGCCCCGATCTGCAACGGCGCACCAACAAGCCTGATATCCATTCCCGTCCTCGCTTTCCCAACCGATCGTGCCACTAGACCATGGAGACATGGCAGAATGAACATCAAATATTGGCAATATTATCGAAATGAGCTATCATTTTGGTAAAATATTTTTATCGAAATGGCATGAATGGATAATCTCGACGAACGCCTCATCACCCTTTTGCGGCATAATGGCCGGCGCAGCATCTCCGATCTCGCCGTCGAGACGGAAACCTCGCGCGCGACGGTGCGCTCGCGCATCGAAAGAATGGAGAATGACGGCACGATCATCGGCTATACCGTCATCCTGCGCGCCGACGCCGTGGAGGCCGCTATCCGTGGCATCATGATGATCGAGATTGAAGGCCATGTAACGGACCGCGTCATCCGCACCCTTGGCGGTTTTCCGGAAATATCCGAAATCCACAGCACCAACGGCCGCTGGGATTTGATCGTGGGACTCAACGCCGCCACGCTCAGCGATTTCGATGCGGTGCTCCGACGCATCCGGCTGGTGCCCGGCATCACCGGCAGCGAGACCAGCCTGCTGCTCTCCACCCCCCGCTCCACCCGCGCAAGGCTCTGAGCCTGGGGCGAAACACAAAACACGGATAAAACGCATTTTTCGATTTTTTCGACTTGCGCCACGGGATAAATCATCTATATGACGACCCACCAAAGCGAACGCGCCACGCGCTGGCTTTTGGGGAATAGTTCAATGGTAGAACAGCGGACTCTGACTCCGTCGATCTTGGTTCGAATCCAGGTTCCCCAGCCAATTATTTTTCCGGCAATAAAATCAGGCTTTCAGGGTTACTCGCGCACCCGAGTTTGCACAGCGTTATGCGCCTCAAAGGCTTCCACCTCTCCTGAAAACTCTCAAATCATTGTACGAAACCTCACGGCCACTCACTTTGGTGAGCAGCAATCTTGAACCGAGAGATATCCCGACTCTGAGATTTGAGGCTTCGCCAACAGCTCAATCCGCGCGACAGCCATGTCAATTATCCCCGCCTGCGAGTTGACAAACCACATCCAGCAGCATGTTCGCTCCCGCGACAAGATCCTCGTCCGCTGTCTTTTCCCTGGGGTTATGGCTGATACCGCCAAGGCTCGGCACGAAGATCATCGCCGATGGAGCAATCCTTGCGATCATCTGCGCATCATGGCCGGCACCGGACGTCATGCGACGAACCGTATGGCCTCGTCTCGCGGCAGCCCCTTCGATGAGCTCGACGATATTGGCATCGAATGTCACGGGTTGGAATCGGGCAAGGCGCTCCACATTGAAGGATACGCCTTCATCCCTCGCCACCTGGGCAAGATACGCATCGAGAGCGGCTTCTTCCTCTTTCAGCCGATCCTCGTCGGGGTCGCGGAGATCCACGGTGAACGTCACGCGCGAGGGGATGACATTGATAGCGTTCGGCTCAAAATTCATGCAACCGACCGTCGCGACCGTCGGAGTGTTTGAATTGCGCGCACGCTCCCGCAGGAACGTGACGACCAGTGCGGCTGCATGTCCGGCATCACGACGCATGGAGATCGGCGTCGTTCCGGCGTGGTTCGCATCGCCACTCACTGTTACCCGCTGCCAGGAGATCCCTTGCAGGTTTTCGACGGCTCCGATCTGGATGCCCTCGCGCTCGAGGACCGGGCCCTGCTCGATATGCAGTTCGATATAGGCATAGGGCCGAAGGAAGCCGGGTTCGTGCTCCCCATCGAAGCCGATGCGCCGCAGTTCGTCTCCGAGCCTCGTGCCGTCGGTCCCGACAGTTGCCAAGGCGGTGTCGACATCAAGACCGCCCGCATAGACAAGCGACCCCATCATGTCCGGTGCGTAGCGTACGCCCTCTTCATTTGTGAAGGCGGCGACAACGATCGGGCGGGATGGCTTGAAGCCCGCTTCGATAAGCGTCTCGATCACTTCGAGGCCAGAAAGCACGCCGTAGCATCCATCGTAGATTCCCGCATCGATGACGGTATCGATGTGGGAGCCGAGCATGAGCGGCGCTTCATCGGAAACACCCTCAGGCCTCCAGATGCCGAATATGTTGCCGATCCGGTCGACGGCAAGTTCCAACCCGGCCTGTTCGATCCACGATACGAACGTGTCGCGTCCCAGTTTTTCAGTATCCGAAGCCGCGAGCCGGACCAGCCGGCCGTCGCCGCCACGGCCAATCTCACCCAGTTCCGACAGTCGGCTTAGAAGCCGTAAGGAGTCGATCGAGATTTTGCTCATCAGGCGACCCTTTCCTTTTCCCCGGACCGATTTGAATTCCTTGCGACGATTTCCGCAGGCGTCACACCGACGAATTGCTGGTAAAGAGCGGGATCCGTTGCCCCCTCGGTGTTGATAAGGAAGACGCGGGACTGCGTATCGAGGCCGATCTTTGCCCGCAGCTCTTTGTCGTCCGCGACCTTCAGCAGCGCGGCAAGGCCAACACCGCCGCTCTCGCCGGCAACAATTGCCGGATCGGATCCTTTCGGGTTCGCAAGCAGCTTCATCGCATTGATTGCGTCATCGTCTTCGACCGTCATGAAGGCGTCCGCGACGCGGGAGAGAATTCGCCACGCCACGAGCGAGGGCTCGTAGCACTCCAGCATCGCCATTACGGTGGCTTCGCCATGATCGACCTTCACCGGATGTCCGGCCCGGGCAGTCTCGACGATGCAGGCTGCGCGGGATGGATCGACGACGACAAAGAAGGGACGGGCATCGCCGAACAGAACGGAGAAATGGCCTGCGACAGTGGCTGCGATGCCACCGACACCAGCCTGGACGAAGACATGGGTCGGGCGCTCCGGCATCTGGCGAAGCGCCTCTGTCAGCAACGCCGTATAGCCCTGCATGACGAAACCGGGGATGCGCTCATAACCGGGCCAGGAGGTGTCCGACACCGTGATCCAATTCTTCTCCTTGGCCACGCGGGCGGCCTCATGGACCGAGTCGTCGTAATTGCCATTCACCCGGATCATGGTCGCTCCATAACGCGCGATTGCCGCGATGCGCTCCTTGCTGACCCCCGAATGGACGAAGATCGAGCATTTCGCGCCGACGAGTTGCGCGCCCATGGCGACGGACCGGCCGTGGTTGCCGTCGGTTGCGCAGGCGACTGTCATCTTCGATGCGATGGCCTTCACGTCCTTGCTCTGCAGTTCCGCCACGTCGACTTCCCGGCCAAGGCACTTCGATGCCTCTTCGAGAACCAGCTTGATGACGGCATAAGAGCCGCCGAGTGCCTTGAAGCTGCCAAGGCCAAGGCGATGCCCCTCATCCTTCACGAGGATCGACGCGATGCCGATCTCCCGCGCGAGATCCGGCAGCGAAACCAGCGGAGTGGGCTTGTGACCTTCGCGGTGATGCAGGAAGTGCTCGACGGTCCTGGCGGCCTCTACCCCCAGAACTTCGGCGTCGATCGCTTCAAGCGGCTTGCGATAGTCGGAGTGTTCATTCAGGAGGAGCATCGGAACATTCTTTCGAGATTGACCATGCATTGATAATTAATTCATTGGCGGCGAAAAATGCGCTGTATTTTGACGTCCTATATGAAACATTCGCTCGCTCATCGCATGAATTTCGGCGACTCTCTCGACCGATCGGCAACTTGGAATCCTCGAAAGGACATATGCATGGCTGGCAGGCACCCTGCGAAAACGGTAGAACTCGACCGCTTCGACCTCGCGATTCTGGAAATTCTCCAGAAGGACAACAAGATACCGCAGCGCTCTATCGCAGAGGCGATCGGCCTGTCCGCCCCGGCGGTGCAGCGCCGTATCAAGCGGATGGAGGAGACGGGCACCATCATCGCCAATGTGGCAGTGGTGGAACCGTCGCATGTGCGTCACGAGATCACGGTCTTCGTCGAGGTGGAGATGCACAACGAATTCGGCACCACACATGACGCAACGAAGAAGTCCTTCGCCGAGGCTCCGGAAGTCCAGCAGTGCTACTATGTGACGGGTGAGGTAGATTTCATTCTTCTCGTCGTCGTCCGGACGATGGCCGATTACGAAGCGATGACAAGAAGGCTGTTTTTCTCGAACAAGAACGTCAAGCGTTTCCGCAGCTTTGTCACCATGGACCGCGTGAAGGTCGGCCTGAACGTCGCTCTCGATCCCAAGCGGGACCGGAGTTGATCCCACTACCCGGCTTGCAGCCCGGCGCCATTCGCATCCTTGCGCTCAACATCCGCCGTACCGCTCTGCTGAGCGACAAGGTAGGAGCGAAACATGATTGTGAGCTGTTTTTCGGCCTCTCGACCATCAACGGGGGACAGAACGCGGTGGCAGAAAGCCGGAACCGTTCCGTAAAGCGCTGCCGTCATGGTTCGAGCGAGCAGGCCGGGATCGGCAAAGCGACCATCGCTGGCGGTCGACAGTGCCGCCTCGATCGCTTCCGCACTCCGCCGACCCGCCAGATCGAGCAACTCGCGCGCGTCGAATTCCAGGGCGATGCGGTAGAGGGTGGGAGAGATTTCGGCCTGCGCCATCTGTACACGAAGATACGCCTTGACCACGGCGTCGGCTATCTTCTCAAGGGTTGAGTGGAGATTTTCGTCGCAGGCTTTTTCTATGGCGATTGCCAGGATCGCGAGATGTCGCTCCAGCGCCGCAAAGAGCAGCGCCTGCTTGTTCGGGAAATACTGGTACAACGTTCCGACCGAAACGCCGGCACGACGCGCCACGCGCGTGGTGTTCAGGCGGATGAGACCATCATTCGCCAAAACCTGAATGGTTGCCTCGAAAATGGCATCCACGGTCGCGATGGATCGACCCTGACGCGGGGATTTCCGGGGAGTTAGCAGTGGTGGAGAGCCGTTTCCCATAAGCGAATCCAAAACCTGAAAGATGCTTCATATATAACTTCTGGCCCCGCCACTCCAGCAATAGTGCGGTTTATGTCGGGCGCATGCAAAGACGAATTGGAGCTGAATATGGGTAAATTGGACGGAAAGATCGCGGTCATAACCGGCGGCAGCGATGGAATGGGGCTGGCGACCGCCAAGCTGTTTGCACGCGAAGGCGCGAAGGTCGTCATTACCGGCCGCGATCAAGCGAGGCTCAATGCTGCGGCTCAAAGTATCGGAAATGGCAGCGCCGCTATCGGCTGCGATATTTCCAAGATGTCGGATATCGAAGCGCTTCGCGACTTTGTCGAGAAAAAGCATGGCCGCGTCGACATCATCTTCGCGAATGCCGGCGCGGCGCGGCCGAACATGTTTGAGTATATGTCGGAGGAAGAATTCGATTTCACGATCGCCTGCACCTTCAAGGGGACCTATTTCACGGTGCAGAAGCTCCTGCCCCTCATGACCGGCGGCGGCTCGATCGTCCTCAACACCACGACCCTGACCACGAAAGGCATGCCTTATGTCAGCGTCTATTCGGCCGGCAAGGCGGCCATCCGGTCGCTGGCACGGTCGCTCGCTGCGGAACTCACCGGCAAGGGCATTCGTGTGAACGCCATGGCCCCCGGCTACATCGATACCGATCAAGCCCGTAAATCGGGAGTGAGCGAAGAGATGATCGAGCAGACGAAAGCCCAGGTGCATGCGCAAATTCCGATGCACCGCAGCGGCACAGTCGAGGAAATCGCAAAAGCCGTTCTGTTCCTGGCCTCCGATGACTCGTCCTATCTGACGGGCAGCGAACTCTGTGTCGATGGCGGCTGGGCGCAGATCTGACGACGCTGCCGGCGCTCTCCGGGAGCGCCGGCTTGGACTGACGATTGGGTCGTGGAATGACCGATCTCGTGCGCCGCCGTGCCGGTCGCGACGTCTGTCAGTATCCGAAATACGAGACCATCAAGTCGATCTGTTTATCGAGCATGCCGGCGCCATATCTGACGTCGCAACCGGCCTTGAGCGCAGCCGTAAGCAAGGGTGTTTCCCGGGGCTTCATGATGATGTCTGCGACCAACATGTCGGACTTGAGCTGCTTTATATCGACGGGCAAGGGATCCGTTTTCGGATGCAGACCGCATGGGGTGGCATTTACCAGGAGATCGATACCGTCGAGCCCGTTGTCCGAGCTTTCAACATCGAGGCCCGGATAACGCTTCCTGATATCATCGACCAGTGCTTGCGCGCGCGAGCGATCCAGATCGCTGACTTTCAGAGAAGCGCAGCCGCTTCTCGCCAGTCCGAACGCAATTGCCTTGCCTGCCCCCCCTGCTCCGACGACGAGTGCCTTACTGCCTTTCGCGTCGCTGCCGTCGTTGAGCATGCCACGCAAAAAACCCTGTCCATCAAGGTTGGTGGCGATCATCCGGCCATCTTCACTGCGGCGAATCACATTGGCGGCACCAAGCTCTGCAGCAACGGAATCGGCCTCGTCGGCCAATTCGAAAGCCTGTTCCTTAAGGGGAACACTGACGACGATTCCGCCCAGGTTGCGGGTGCGTTTCATGGCGGCCCAGCCGGCCGCAAAGTCTTCCGGCGTGAAATGCACTGGCACCATGATCGCATCGATGTTGCGGCTTTTGAATAAGGGGTTAATCACCTCGGGGGTGCGGACATGCGCGATCGGATGGGCGAGCATGTAGAAAATCTTTGTCGTACCCGAAATCATGCCTGAATGCCCTCCTTGAAAACCTGTGCCGGGCAAGACCGCCTTGGCATGATGCAAGGTCTCGCATATTGTCTATGGAATGTCGACATTAGATATGCAATATTCGGCCTGATTTGATCAACGCCTTGAGCCCGCCGCTGTAATCGCCCGGAATCTTGGCGGTGAACCCCAAACAATGCACCCAGGGACTGAAGATGAGCGAAGTTACGATAGTGGGTGGCGGGATTGTCGGCATATGTTCGGCGATATCGCTGCAATCAGAAGGCCATTCTGTCGAAGTCATCGATCGCGGCCTCGATACCGAGGGTGCTAGCTACGGCAATTGCGGACTTCTGGCTGTCGGTGAGGTAGTCCCCATTTCCAAGCCGGGTATATTGCCGAAGATTCCCAAATGGATTCTGGACCCGCAGAGCCCGCTCTTCGTCAGGCCGAAGGATCTGGTAGGCCAGATGCCGTGGCTGCTGCGGTTCCTGTGGTCGGGCCGGCGCAAACGGGTACTGGAAATCGCCAAGGGCATGGCACCGCTGCTGCACCGTGCGGAAGACGATTATCGCGCCCTTTTCGACAAGGTCGATATCGCCGACAAGCTGGTCCCCACGGAAAACATTATGGCTTTCAATTCAAAAGCCGATTACGAAGCCGACCGCTTTACCTGGGACCTGCGCGACAGTCAGGACTTCAAACATCGCTTTCTGGGCACCGAAGAATTGCGCTCGCTGGAACCGGGTCTCGGCGGCCCGATCACCTGCGGCGTCCTCCTGCAAGGATGGCTTCAGTTCAGCGAGCCCGGAGTGATCCGACAGCGTCTGCTGGAATTCTTTGTCGCCAATGGCGGCAAGCTCCGTGTCGGATCGGCGGATCGGATCGAAACGCAAGGCGGCAAGGCTGTCGCCATTCATCTGGCCAGCGGCGAGCGCTTCGCCGTAAACCAGGTGGTGGTGTGCGCTGGCGCATGGAGCGGCAAGCTCTCGAAAGATCTGGGGCTGAAGGTCCCGATCGCCGCGCTTCAGGGCTATCACCACCATGTTCCGAACCCCGGCGTGAAGCTCAATCACGCTGTGCTTTACGCGAATGGCGGCTTCGTCTTGACGCCGATGGAAAGCGGTCTTCGGATTGGCGGGACGATCGAAGTCGCCGGGCTCGATCCGCGCCCGAACTTCGCGCGCGCGGATCTCATCGCGCAAAAGGCCCTGAAGGTCTTGCCGGGGCTCGATATTTCCGGTGGAAAGCAGTGGATGGGTCCACGTCCGTTCATGCCGGATACCATGCCTGTTCTTGATCGCGCACCGCATCACAACAATGTCGTTCTGGCCTTCGGCCATGGCCAAGTGGGCATGACGCTTGGCGCAACGACGGGAAAAATCGTTGCAGATTTGGTAGCGGGGCGCAAGCCGGCGATCGACCTGTCGCCCTACCGCGTCACGCGCTTCTAGAGCATGTCCGTCTCGTTCGATGATCACGGCGATCGTCGCGCCAACGTCGGCCATTTAGGCAGCGACCCGGAGAAGATTGAGCATCCTTCGGGTTGATAAGGTTTCAGGCGTACCCGGAACTTGCGCCACTGGACGATCTTCAGTCGCCCGGCCGAGCTGCTTTAATATCCGGGGTTCGCTTACCGGCTGACGAAAATATTGCACGCTACCGATGAAGACTTGCAACATGATCGACAGGCGGAGGCCGATGCGGCGCTCTCAACGACCGCATCGGCATCTCGCCTATCTCATCGTAATCGCCGGCCAAGGCGTCTTTTCCCGCCGCGGCCGGCTTTCGATCAGGCCAGGCTCGGCTTGTCCCAGAGGTTGAGGGATTGCCCGATACCTTTTTGCTTGGCGCTTTCGAGCATTTCGTAACCCCAGCTGATATCGAAAACGGCCATGCCGCACGCGATGAAGACAATCCTGTCCCTGGCGGTTTCGCGGCCGGACTTCCTGCCGTTGACAACGTCGCCGAGACCGGTGGAGTCCTTCAGCGCTGGCAGCTTGCCTGCATCGATCAGGCGGTAGAAAGGCCCGCCGATGACACCACTGTAATAGGCATCCTTGTTGCCGGAGGCGATCGCGTCTTCGACATAGGCTTCCTGCAATGGAGTGTGGTCATAGACGATCTTGCAACTGGTCAGGAAGGATTCGTCGGCATTGACCGGGCCGGAGACCAGGATGGTTGCGCCCTCCTTGATCCATTCGTCCTTGAAGAACAGCGGTTTCAGCCGCGAGGCCGCGACGGTGATGACGTCGGCATCACGGAAGCCGGCCTCGGCCTCGTCCACGCCAACGGCCTTGACCTTGTAGGTTTCCTCGACCCAGCGCGCCAGTTCATTGGCCTTGTCGAGGAAGACGTCGAAGCAGACAACCTTTTCGACGGCCGGCAGCTGCGTCATGACCGCCGTGAAGCAGGCCTTGTTGATCGGGCCGCAGCCGACGATCGAGACGGTTTTGGAATCCTTCCTGGCGAGATGCTTGGCGGCAACGCCCGGTACGGCGCCGGTGCGGGCGGCGCTGAGCAGGTTGGCCGACATCAGTGCCAGCGGGGCGCCGGTTTCCTTGTCGTTGATCATCATCGTCAGGATTGAGCGCGGAAGGCCCTTCTGGGTATTGGCGTGGTTGGAACCGTACCACTTGTTGCCGCAGACATCGAAACGACCGCCGAGATAACCCGGCATGGCGGCAAAACGGCGGTCAGGGCCGGCAACCGGCATGTTCGGGAACTTCGTTTCCTTCGGGAAGACGATGTTCATGCCGTGATTATTGTGGTTGGCGCCACCCATGAGGTAATCGCCTTCGCCGAGCAGGCTGAAGGTTTCCTCGCACACCTCGACGCAGCGGGCCGCGTCGTTGACGCCGGCGGCGATCATGTCGGGTTCGGACAGATAAACGAAGTCGATTTTGGTAGACATTGCTGTTCCCTTCGAAGACTTATGGTTAGAACTTGAGCAGAGGTTTGATGTCGTAGAGGCGGCAGCCGGCGCTTCGCGCATTGGCCCGCATCAGGAAGTTCAGTTTCTCGATGCGCTCGCCGGAACGCGGCGCGCCGTTCTTTTGAAACGGCACCTGCAGACCGACGGAGAAATCCATCACCACATCGTCAACGACACCGCCGGAGCGACCGGAAGGCACGGCGATCATCCCGTGATCGTCGGCAAAACGATAAGCGTCCATGGCTTCGGTGATCGTGCCGACCTGGTTCGGCTTGAGGATGAAGCCCGCCACCGCGCGGGTTTCATGGGCCCGCTTGAGATAGTCCAGCTTGGTGACCGTCAAATCGTCGCCAAGGATGATGGTGCGGGTCAGTTCCTGGCTCGTCTTGACGTAACCATCCCAATCGTTCTCATCGAGCAAATCCTCGATAAAGACGAAATTGTATTTTTCCGTCAGTGCCTTGGTGTAGGCAATTAACCGATCGCTGCTGACCCGCTCCCCTTTGAGAAGATAGGTACGGCTTTTTGCGTCGTAAAATTCGCTGGAAGCGCAATCGAGCGCAAAGGCAATCCGGCCGGTATAACCGCATTCGTCGATCGCCTTCTGCATCAGGTCAAGCAGGACTTCAGGATCATCGGACGGCGCCGCATAACCGTAGGAGCTTGCCACCTGCGGCTTGTGACCGAGGTGTCCGGTCAGCACCTCTCCGAGCTTCTGGAAAACGGTCACCGCCATCTCGATGGACGTGTCGATGCTGTCGGTGCCGTAGGGGACGATCAGGAATTCGTTGAAAGACTGGATGAAGCCTTCGTATTTGCCGCCGTTGATGACATTAAAGCACGGCACCGGAACAGTCTTGATGCCGGCGCCGGCGATATGATCGTAAAGCGGAATGCGGCGTGCGTCGGCAGCGGCACGGAACGCCGCGATGGACACCGAATAAATGGTGTTGCCGCCGAGGTTCCGTTTGTCCGGTGTGCCGTCCAGATCAATCATCTTCTGGTCGATGGCGCGCTGATCGAAGACATTCATGCCGATCAATGCCGGACCAATGACTTTCTCGGCCTTTTCGACGGCGTTATGGACGCTAAGGCCACCATAACTCGACTTGTCGCCGTCTCTCAGGACGAAGGCTTCATGCATGCCGACTGATGTACCGGTCGGCGCCGCACCCCGACCGATTGCGCCGCTTGCGGTGCGGATTTCGACTTCGACGGCGGGGCGGCATTTGCAGTCGATGATCTGTTGGGCAAAGACCGATACGATCCTGTCTTCCATCTTGCTGGCCATCCTTCAGGCTGGAACGTAGAGAATGTTGAGGTCGCAGAGATTGGTGCCGGTATTGCCGGTGAAGATCGCCGATCCGATCGCATCGAGCGCCTCGAAGCAGCTGTGTTCGCGCAATGTCTGGTGGAGGTTGATTCCGTTGGCGGCAGCGGCGGCAAGGCTGGCGGAGTCGGTGATGCCGCCGGCGACCTTGGCGGTGCCGTCGGTGCCTTCGCTGTCTATCGACAGAAGGCAGGCGCCTTTTGTTTTCGACGCCATGATTGCAAAGCCGACGGCCATTTCCTGACCTGGTCCACCATGACCCTTGATCACGCTGTTATCGAGGATCTGGGTCGTGACTTCGCCCGAGCTGAGAAGGACGCAGGGCGCCTTGATCGGATTGCCATGCGTCTGGATCTCCCGTGCGATCGACGCGAAAAACGTGCCGGCATCCTTGCTTTCACCTTCGAGAAAGGACGAGACGATCATGGCCGGAATGCCCATCTCCTCGCAGACCTGCCTGGCATAGATGCAGCTGTCCGGCAGCGAGTTCAGCAGGAAATACGTGTTGCTCGGGAAGGCCTTCGGCGTTTCCTTGTCCGGGCCGGCATTCATCAGGTAATCGACGACACGCGGTGGCAGCCGGTCGGCGACGTTGAAGTTGACGATGGTGGCGCGCGCATCGTCCAGTGTCGTCGCATCCGGGCCGATCGGCGTGCTCTTATACGCGGCATAGGGGACGGCAATGTCGCCTGTAGCCGGTGTGCCCACGCCATCGCTGATACCGAAGCCGATGAGTTCGGCACCCACTTCCTGGATACGTTTGGCCAGCATGCCGCCATTCAGCGCGGAAATATGCCGGCGCACGGCATTGATTTCGTAAATGCCGGCGCCTGACTTCAGCAGAACGTCAGTCGTATCGATCTCATCCTGCAAGGTGATGCCGTCAATCGGGCACGACATGAGGGCAGAACTGCCGCCGCTGATCACCACGATGAACAGATCGTCCGGCCCGGCCTGATCGACGATCTCGATGATCTTCCGCGAGGCACGGAAACCCTCCTCGTTCGGAAGCGGATGACCGCCGACATAGACCTCGGTCTTGTTGAAGTGGTCGGTTTCCTCGTGGATCTTGACGATCGCAATTCCGCCGGTCAGGCGATCTCCAAGCACGTGATCCACGGCCATCGCCATGTGATTGCAGGCCTTGCCGGCGCCGAAGAGATAGACATGGCGCTTCTTCGACAGATCCCAGGACTTGGTGCCGATATGCAGGATATCGCCGTCCAGCCGCATGATGCTGCGAATGCGCTTATAGCTGTCGAGCCGCTCAAGCGTGCGATCGGCAATCTCCAGCACGACCTGCCGTGAAGCGATGTCGCCTTGCGAAAGAATGGTGTCGGCGTTTCGTATCTTCGTCATTTTGGACACGGATAGGCGCTCCTCGAAAGCAGCTGTGCGCTGGAGGGTGAATGGATATTTGTGCGGACAGGGTTTGCCTCTGTGGTCGCCATCTCTATCATTATGGGCTATTGTCGACAATAGCCCATAAATCAATTTAGCGTTTTTTTTGACCTTGTTGGATATCGGGCGCGGCTATAGGTTTCGATTCCTTGTCAGGCAGAGGCTTTCAATGACGCAGGTAAAACTTCCCAAGATCCAGAAAATGCCCGCCGACGCGCGCGCCTTGGACGCCTTGCGCGGCCAGATCATCGACGGTTCCATCCGCCCGGGTTCGCGATTGACCGAAGTCCAGCTTTCCGAAGAAATGGGGCTTTCACGCGCCACCGTGCGGACAGCCCTTCACCAACTGGGCAAGGAAGGGCTCGTCAATCTCGTTCCCTATACCGGATGGACCGTTATTGAATTGACGCGCCAGGATATCTGGGAGCTTTACACTTTGCGCGGGGCCGTCGAGCGACTGGCCGCCCAATTGGCGGCGTCCACGGATGACAGCAATGGCCTGGATACGATCGCCAAAGCGTTCCAGAATCTAAAGTCGCAATGCGAGACGGGCAAGGCTGCCTCTATCGCGGAGGCGGATTTCGCGTTCCACAAGTCGATCGTCAATGCTGCAAACCATGAAAGGCTCCGGCTGCAATATGAACTGATCGAACAGCAGATCCTGGTCTACATCCATTCCAGTGATGCCCTGATCAGCGATCCGTCCGAGATTGTCGCCCAGCACCAACCGATCTTCGATGCGATCCGTAACAAAAACGCCGATCTTGCAGGGTCTTTATCCGAGCAGCACAATCTGCTGGAGGGAACCAAGCTGACAGGCACGATACCGGAAACTTGACAGGGCTCCGCAGCAATGCGAAGCCCCCGTGACATGCAATCAAGTTGATAGCTTGAAAAGCCCTATCGCAATGGCCCGACATAGGGTCCGCATCGTTCCACGGCGATACGGACCGTCTCATCTGGATCGCGTTCCCACCAGTCGAGCTCGGAGAAGATTTCCAGCTCGAACGGGCCTTCATAACCGATCTCGTCGAGCCAGCCGCGAATGCGGGCAATATCGACAACGCCATCTCCGACCATGCCGCGGTCTCTGAGATTTCTGGTGGGCACCAGCCAGTCGCAATAGTGGAACGTCTGGATCCGGTCTTTTCCGGCCCGGCGCAACTCCCTCTCGAAAGCCGTGTCCCACCAGCAATGGTAGACATCGGCAACAAGGCTGGTCACACTATCTCCCAATTCGTCAATCAGACCGTTGACGTCGGTGATAGAATTCATTGCGCTGCGGTCACCGCAATACATCGGATGCAGCGGCTCGAGGCCGAGTTTTACGCCGGAAGACTGAGCATAGGGCGCAAGTTCCGCAAGCGCGTCGTGAATACGCGCCCGCTGGCCGGCAAGATCCTTGTCACCGATTGGCAAACCACCCATCACCATGACGACGCAAGGCGCACCGATGGCCGCCGCCTGATCGATGATGCGGCGGTTTTCCTCGATCTTCCCCCGATAGGCTGCCGGGTCCGTTTCATTGACCCAGGCGCTCGTGCACAGCGAAGCCACCCACATCCCCGCATCCCGAAGATGTTTGGCTGTTGCCTCGACACCATAAGCGTCGAGGAAGTGCCGCCAGACCGCGATGCCTTTCACGCCATGGCGCGCATAACCTTCGATCGCCTCCGGCATCGACCATTTTGGTGTGGTGATCTGATTGATCGCGAACCGCGTAAGATCGTACTGCGTCATGCCGCCACCCCCTGGATGCGACGGCTCTCGGTTGCCGAGACATCGATGGTCACACCGTCCGCGGCAAAGACGACGCCATGATGTTCGCCGGCATAGGCCGCTGTGATCTTGCCATTGACGAGGTCGTCGCGGATCAGGTCGAGCGAACGCTTCAGCGGATCGCCGTAGCCACCGCCACCGGCCTGCTCATGCCGAACCACGACATCACGACCGATCGTGCGGGTAACCTTGGCGGGCAGATAGACATTCTCACCTTCCGGATCGAGGATGTTGATGCAGGGTGCAGCCGGTTTGCCGCCGAACAGGCCGTAGGGCGAATGGTTGCAACGGTCGGCGCGAATCTGCAGCACGGCTTCTTCGGCAAGAAGACGATATTGCCGGATCAGGCCGAGACCACCGCGATATTCCCCTGCTCCGCAGGAGTCCGGTCGCAGGCTGTATTCGTCCATCATCATCGGATAACGGACTTCGAGCGTCTCGACCGGCAGGTTCGACATATTCTGCGACGGATTGGTGACGCCTTCGACGCCGTCCTTGTTCCAGCGACCGCCCCATGCGCCGTTGATCATGTCGACCAGGACGAAGGGTTCGCGGGTTTCTTTATCCCAACCGCCGAAGGCCAGAACCGTGTTGCCGCCTTCACCGGCCGCCATGACCCTCTTCGGCGCGATCTGCGACAGCGCACCCAGAACCGTGTCGACAACGCGATAGCCAGTCAATGCGCGGGCCGCGACCGGCGCCGGCATCAGCGGATTGAGGATCGAGCCTTCCGGCGCCGAGATCGTGATGGCACGATATACGCCGGCATTGTTCGGTACTTCGCCATCGAGCGCGCAGCGCACCGAAAGATAAGTCGAAGACTTCACGAAGGAGAGCGTCGAATTGATGGCACCCTTGACCTGCGGCGAAGACCCGGCGAAATCGACGTAGAGATGATCGCCCTTGACGGTGAGCTTGACCTTGATCGGTATCGCTTCGGTCGTGAAACCATCGCCATCGATATAGTCTTCGAAATGGTAGTCACCATCCGGCCAGGAGCGGATCGCAGCGCGCGTCAATTGCTCGCCGTAGTCAATGAGGTCATCGAAATAGCTGTCGAGTTCCTCGGCGCCGTAACGTTCGATCAGACGCAGCAATTCGCGCTCACCGAGGTTGCAGGTCGCGAATTGCGCCTCCAGATCACCGAATACCAGTTCCGGAAGGCGGACGTTTTTTTCGATGATGCGCATCAGGGTATCGTTGACGACACCCTTCGAATAGAGCTTCATCGGCGCAATGCGCAGGCCTTCCTGGTAGATTTCGGTCGAGTCTGCGGCATTCGAACCGGGAACACGACCGCCCACATCGCAATGGTGCGCGATGACGACGGAGAAACCACGCAGTGAATCGCGATGGAAGATCGGCCGGATCATGAAGATATCCGGAAGGTGCATGCCGCCTTCATAGGGATCGTTGAAGACAATGACGTCGCCGGGCGAAAGATCGTCGGCATATTTCGCCATGATGACTTCCATCGCATCGGGAACTGCACCGAGATGGAGGGCAACGGTCTTGGCTTGCGACAGGATGCGGCCGTGACGGTCGCAGAGCGTGACGGAATAATCGAGAACGTCGCGAACGATCGGTGAGCGTGCGGTACGCATGACGGCGAAGGCCATGTCGTCGACAATGGTATCCAGCGCGTTCTTGATGACGGCGAAGGTGATGGGATCGTTGTGTTTCTGAGCCATGAAGCTGTTCCTTCTCAAACGACTCAAGCGAGGGTGGCGACGACGTTACCGAAGGTATCGAGGTCGGCGGTTGCGCGCGGCGGGATGACGATGGTGGTGTCCGGGCTCTGGATGATGAGCGGTCCGGTCACGCCACCCTGGAAGGTCTCGCGCTGGTAGATCGGAGTATCGATCCAGCCGTCGGTGCGCGAGAAATAGATCTTGCGAGAGTCGGGGCCGTTCGCGCTCTTTTCCGGCGGGTTCGGAACGAAGCTGAGACGGTTACCGCTATTGCCGCTGGCATTGAGGCGGATGTTGACGATCTCGACACCATCATCCGACGCATAGCCGTAAATACCCTTGTAGACCTCACGGAAGGCGGTGCGCAGGCTCGCCCGGTCGGCTTCGGTAACGGTTTCCGGCAAGGCGATCGGCAGTTCGAAATCCTGCCCCTTGAAGCGCAGATCGGCTTCGAAACCGCATTCGACTTGAGCTTCCGAGTAACCTTCCTCGGCCAGCGATGCGATCGCCTCCGCGCGCATTTCCTTCAGCAGCGCATTGACCTGATCGACCGGAAGCTGGTCGAGCATGCCGTTGAGGCTGCGCAGAAAGTAGCGCTCGACCTTGGCGGCCAGCATGCCCGTCGCCGTGAATACGCCCGGCGACTTCGGGAAGATGACGCGGGAAATGTTGAGCGTGCGGGCGAGGTCACAAGCATGCACCGGGCCGGAGCCGCCGAAGGCGAGGATTGCGAAATCACGCGGATCGACGCCGCGCTCGACGGTCACCGCCTTGATGGTGCGGGCCATGTTGATATTGACGACTTCGCGGATACCGAAAGCAGCGTCTTCGATCGACAGGCCGAGCGGATCGGCGAGGTCGCCCCTGATCGCGGCACGCGCACCTTCAACGTCGAGCTTCATGCTGCCGCCGGCAAGCGCAGACGGCAGGAAGCCGAGAACGACGTTGGCGTCCGTGACAGTCGGTGACTGACCGCCGATGCCGTAGCAGACCGGCCCCGGATCGGCGCCGGCCGAGAGGGGGCCGACATGCAGCAGGCCGCCATCGTCGATGCGCGCGATGGAGCCAGCGCCGCTGCCGACTTCGGCAACGTCGACGGTCGGAACACGCATCAGATAACCACCGGCCTTGATGAACCGGCTCGGCGTCGAAATGCCGGCACGAAATTCATATTCATTGGCGCGCGACAGTTCGCCATTGTGGATCAGCGACGCGGAAGCTGTGGTGCCGCCCATGTCGAAGACCACAAGGTCTTTTTCGCCCATCGCTTCGCCGAGACGGCCGGCACCGACGACGCCTGCCGAACGGCCCGACGAAATGAAGAAGACCGGCTTTTCCTGCGCCATCCTGGCGCTCGACAAACCACCATTCGAGTTGCTGATGAGGAGCGGTGCCGAGACACCGATCTCGCGAAGACCGTTTTCGAGACGCTCGAAATAGGCGCGCAGCGACGGAAGGACGTAGGCATTGACGGCCGTGGTCGAGGTGCGCTCGTATTCGCGGATTTCCGGCAGAACCGAAACGGAAGCGGTGACCCACATGTTCGGGAAGTGCCTGCGCATGACATCGAGCGCACGCGCCTCGTTCTCCGGGTTCTTGTAGGAGTTGATGAAGCAGATCGCGACGGATTCGACGCCTTCGCTTTCGAAAAAGCGACCGATTTCGATGACTTCCCGTTCGTTCAGCGGCTTGAGCACACGACCATCGGATGTGGAGCGCTCATCCACTTCAAGGCGATAGCGACGCGAAATCAGCGGAACCGCCTTTTCCCAGCTCAGATCGAACATGGTCGGCGTGCGAACGCGGCCGATTTCGAGAACGTCGCGGAAACCCTTTGTGGTGATAAGGCCGCTCTTGGCGCCGACTTTCTGAAGCAGCGTGTTGGAGCCGACTGTCGTTCCGTGGACGACTTCCACAACCTTGCCGACGTCAAGCCCGGCCGTCTCGGTGATCTGCCTGATACCGGTCAGAACCGCCTGCTCAGGCTTGGCAGGGGTCGAGGGAACCTTCGTGAAGAAGGTCTCGCCTCCATCACCGAACAGGACGAGGTCCGTAAATGTCCCGCCAATATCCACGCCGATGCGTGCAGTATTCATTTTTACCTCCTGCGCCGAAGCGCGCCTTGGGAACATCAGGGCATGCCTTCCCCGTTCGCCCGGATTTTCCGGCCGTCGAATGAAAGCAGCAGTGAATGCGTATGCGTTAGTGGGATCGAACCGAGGCGTGCCAGGGAATGGAAAGCCGTTCGATTGTTTCCATGAGACTGAAGAGGAGCGAGCCCATCGCGATCAGCAGCACCAGACTGACGAAAAGGCTCGGCGTGTCGAATTGGCCCTGGGCAGTCAGGATCGCAAAGCCGAGACCAGAGGAGGAGCCGACGAATTCACCGATAATCGTGCCGATCAACGCCAACGAAATGGCGACCTTGAGCCCGGCGAAGATACTCGGCAGGGCGCAGGGCAACCGCACTTTCACGAGGATCTGCCAAGCGCTTGCCCGACCGACGCGGGCAAGATTGATCATGTCGGGATCGACCGAGCGCAGGCCGAGAACCGTATCGATGACGATGGCGAAGATCGCCAGCATCACAGCGATGGCGATTTTGGGCTCGGGTCCGATGCCCATCCAGACGACAAAGAGGGGTGCAAGCGCCACCTTGGGGATGGAATTGAGTGCGACGAGCAGCGAAAAGATCGGCCGTTCCAGCGATTTCGACGAGACGATCACGATTGCGAGCAAAACACCGAACAGAACCGACAACAGGAAGCCGATCAGCGTTACGCCAAGCGTGATGCCGGCATTATAGAGGAAATAAGAGGGTGCCCTCAGAAACTCCTGCCATACGGCCGAAGGCGCGGGTAAAAGGATGGGCGATATGGCGAAGGCCCGAACCGCGACCTCCCAGAGCGCGACAGCCGCCACCAATGTCAGAACACCTGGGAGAAAGCGTGAAAGGCGGGAAGCTTTTTTATGCATCTTTGACGATTCCCAGCTTGGTGAAGACCTGTCGAATGTGGTTGCTGTAGCGCCCGAAGTCGGGCGTCTCACGCAAGGACAAAGGGCGCGGGCGCGGCAGGTCGATATCGAGAACTTCGATGATCCTGCCCGGATGACGGTCTAGAATGACGACCTTGTCGGACAGGAAAACCGCCTCGCTGATACTGTGAGTGATGAAGACGATCGTCTTGCGGGTTTCCAGCCAGATGCGGGCGACCTCGACATTGAGGTCGTCGCGCGTCATCGCATCGAGAGCACCGAAGGGCTCGTCCATCAGCAAAATATCCGGATCGGTCAACAGCGCCCGACAAATGGAAGCACGCTGCCGCATGCCGCCGGAAAGCTCCCAGGGGCGCTTGTCCTCATATCCAGCCAGACCAAACCTCGCCAATTGGGCTTTCGCACGTTCGCGGATCTCCGGCGTGACCTTCTGCTGAAGCTCGACATTGAACAGCACGTTTTCCACGATCGTGCGCCAGTCCAGCAGCATGTCGCGCTGGAACACCATTCCAAGGCCCGCCGGGGGCCCTTTGATGGCCTCACCCCGGGCACTGATCCGGCCCGAAGTGACATTCTCAAGCCCGGCCACGCATTTCAAGAGTGTGCTCTTTCCGCAGCCGCTCGGACCGAGAATGCTCACGAACTCGCCTTTACGTATGTTCAGGTCGATACCCTGCAGGGTCAATGCGGTTTCCGGCCCGCCATATCGCTTATCCACGCCGGAAACCCGTATGTAGCTGTCTTGCGGCACGCTCATACCGTCAACCTCAAGCAACGAAATCGTTTGTGAAGATGTCGGTCAAGGCAAGCTCGGTTGTCAGCGCCTTGGATTTGCGCATGGTGTCGAGCGCGGCATTCCAATCCGCGTCAGCCTGCCAGCCGATCGGCTTGCCGGCCGTCGCCGGCGTGTCGAATGTTTCAATCGTCAGCTTGATCTGATTGACGAGAATTGCCTTGTCCAGCTTCGCATTCGGGCGCTGCTGGATCATGGCTTCCGCACCTTCCTCCGCATGTCCGTCACGAAGATAGGCCCATGCCTTCTGCTGGGAGGCAACCAGACCCTTTAGAACATGGTGCCGTTTGGCAATGACCTGCTCATTGGCGACCAGGCCGTAGCTCGGGAAATTCACCCCTGCATCGCTTGCTGCAATCCCCTTGGAAGGACGTACGGCTTCGGCTGGCGGAAGGATCGATGGCCCGGTCGACAGGATCGCATCGGCGCGCTTGGTGGTATAGGTGCTCCACAGGGCTGCGGGATCGACCAGAAGCAGCTCGACCGTCGTGCGATCCAGACCACCTTGCGCGAGCCAGTAATCGATGAAGGGCGCCCAGGGGCTGGCAGCGAAGCAGACGATGCTCTTGCCCCTGAAATCAGCGACCGTCTTGATTGACGAATCCCGGTCGACCGCAGCGCAAAGATCGGTCGCGCGGCCAAAACCGGCGAAAGCACGAACCTGCGCACCCTTGACCCTCGCCTGCGGGACCAGACCAAGCTGAACCTGCCCGACATCCACCTGGCCGGCATTTACCAATTGCAGCGTATTGGCGGAGCCGCGGCCATCCTGGATATCGACATTCAGGCCGACATCCTTGAACCAGCCCTTGACATGCGCAAGATGAATTGCCGCCTGAACGCCCCATGGCGCAAAATCCATCCGCGCAGAAACCGTCTCCAGTCCCTGTGCGCGGCCGAGCGCCGGTGCAGCAAGCGCTGCCATGCTTCCGGCAACGAATGCCCGTCTTGTCGTCGAAAATGTGATGTTCCTGCTAACCATGTCGAAAACCCCTCTTGTTCTTTATAGAACTATTTAGTTTAATAACGACTGTCGTACTGGATTTCCAAACTGGAGTCAATCGCCTTAAATTGCGGCAAGATGCGAAATTTGTGATTTGTATCAGCAACTTAGGTTGACTGATGTTGTTTTTACTGCGGAATTCGACATGTCCATTCATTGCTATGCCGCTTGGCCATGCGGCAAAACGCATGGCGAAACCGGGCTTTAGCTGCTAGGGAGCCGAGACGGACAACTGAGATCAACCCCGTCGGGAGGAGGCACCGATCGTGAATGAGACAGTCGCGGTGACCAAGAAGAAAAGAATTCGCGATCCGCAGCGAACCAGACAGTGGATCATCGACGCCGCCGTGGCGGAATTTACCGAACGTGGCTTCGACGGCGCCCGCATCGACGCGATCGCCGAGCAATCCCAAACCAACAAGAGCTTGATTTACAAATATTTCAACAGCAAGGAAGAGTTATATATATCAAGCCTTTCCGACATTTATAGACAGTTGCGCGCTTCCCAGCACGAGATCGACCATAACGATCCAGACCCTGTGGAATCGATCAGGAAACTCGTCGAGTCGACCTTCGACACATTTGCCAACAATCCGCACATCGTCAGAATGATGACGCATGAAAATGTTCAAAATGCCCGGTTTCTCAAACAGGCGCTGGACATCAAGTCGCTCTATACGCCGCTTCTCGAAAAGCTCGACTACATCATCGGGAAAGGCCAGAAACTCGGCGTTTTCCGCGAAAATATCGATCTGAAGCATCTTTATGTTTCAATCTCGGCGCTCGGATATTTCTACTTTTCAAACATCCACACGCTGTCGATCGTTCTCGATGAACAACTCGAAAAGGCGGACGAAGTCGCCAAGCAGCGGGAGCAGGCCGTCGGTATCGTCATCGCCTATTTGCGGAAATGACGAAGGAAACGGCCAGCCCCTATGCCAGTCAGGGGTGCTTCTTCTCATCGCTCAGGACGCCGCCAACCGACCAATCCTGCTTTTCGACATCGACGAAGACGATCTGAACCGCTTCTGGTCCGCATTTGGAGATGCGGGACATTTCGCGGGTAAAAACTTCCGCAAGTTCCTTTTTCTGCTCCCGGCTACGACCGGACAGCATTTCGACACGAATGACGGGCATTTTCTGATGCTCCTGCAAGCTTTCAATGAATTAAGGGGATCACTCGGGCTGCGCGGCGGCGGCGCTGTAAACGGAATAAACCAGCCAACCGGCATCCACCGGCAAGGTGGCCCCGGTGATTGCCGATGCAGCCGATGAGCACAGGAAGAAGATCGCTTCCCCGACGTCCTTCGGCTCCACAAATTTCCGAAGAGCGGACTTCGCGATAATGGTAGCAGGATCGCGCTGGCCGCTGCCGATGCGCTGTTTCATTGCCGGCGTCAATGTGTAGCCCGGTGCGACCGCATTGACGCGGACACCCCTGGGGCCGAATTCAGCGGCCATCTGCTCGGTCAACATCTTCACCGCTGCCTTGCTCATGCCATAGGCCGGTTGCGGCGTTGCCTGGAAGCTGGTGAGCGAGCAGAGATTGACGATCGAGCCGCCACCCGTCTCCGACATACGGCGGCCGAATGCCTTGCCCATCAAAACGCTGCCACGCAGATTGATATCGATGATCCGGTCGAAGTCGGCAATCGGCATATCGGTAATGCGGATCGCGTTCTGAAGCACGCCGCCGGAATTCACAACCGCAGCGACGGGGCCGTGCTTGGCATAAACATCGCTTGCAAATTGATCCACGGCATTCTCATCCGAGACATCAAGACGGACGAATTCATGCTTTGCGCCCAGAGCGGAGAGCTCGTCGGCAATCGCATTGCCGCGCTCGGTGTTGACGTCAGCGCTCACCGTTCGCCAGCCGGCCGAGACGAACTTTCGTAACGTTGCTTCGCCAATACCGCTGGCGCCGCCCGTCACAATAACAAGTGGCGTCTGATCGCCGTTGGACTTTTCATTCATTGCACTCTCCCGTCATATCTCAGTCGTCAAGCCATATTGGTCGATCTAATGTCGACATAAATCTGAAGTCAAGTCAATTTCGGCTACCGTTTTGCGGCGAACCAAAAACATTCTAACGTTTGACATTTAATATGTCGACATATGACCGACATTATGCGTACAATCTGGATGTGCCCAGTGTCGGCAACAATGTCACCGCGATCAATCCCTGCGAAAGCCGAGTAAACATCATGACCCGCTACACATTCGACTGTATCGAAGGCCACACCGCCGGCATGCCGGTCCGCCTTGTCATTTCAGGTCAGCCAGACCTCGTCGGAGAAACCCAGAGCGATCGCCGCGTCGACTTCATCGCCCGCCACGACTGGATACGAACCGGGTTGATGTGCGAGCCGCGCGGCCATGAGATGATGTCAGGCGCGATGCTCGTTCCTTCGACCAGAGCCGATTGCGATACCGGCGTTCTTTATCTGGAAACGTCTGGATGCATTCCAATGTGCGGCCACGCCACAATTGGCCTGGTAACATTCGTTATCGAACAGGGCATTGTCACCCCGGCAACGGCCGGTATCGTTCGGCTGGATACGCCCGCCGGCGTGGTCGAAGCGCAATATGAAAAGCAGGGCGACAAGGTCACCGGCGTGCGGTTCAGCAACGTTCCTTCCTTCGTCCTGGCAAAAGGCGTCGAACTCAACCATCCCGATCTGGGTCCGATCGTCTTCGACATTGCCTATGGCGGCAATTTCTATCCGATCATCGAAAGCCAACCGAATTTCCGCGATTGCGCCGATTATGCCCCTGAAGAGCTTCGCCGGCTTGCGCAGGTTCTCGTCAAATTGCTCCCGGAGGTTATCGATGTCGTCCATCCGGACAACCCGCAGATCCGCGGCGCCCATCATACGATGTGGTGCGGCGCAGCTCAAAATGGCGGCGAGGCGCGGGCTGTGGTTATCGCAACACCCAAGATCATCGACCGATCACCCTGCGGCACGGGAACATCGGCGCGCGTCGCCTTGCGCGCATCCCGTGGCGACCAGAAGATTGGCGACGTCTTTGTCCATGAGAGCCTGATAGGCTCCAGCTTCAAGGGACGGGTGGAACGTCACGTTACCTTGAACAGCGGCCTTGAAGCGGTGATTCCGAGCGTCGAGGGCAGCGCTTATATTACGGGTCTCTCCACCCATTATATCGATGACAGCGAACCTTACGCCAAGGGTTATCTAACCTGAACATTGGAAAGTTCATGGTTTTCCAGCCGCTTTCCCTTTGCAATGTGACAGGAGGAAAGCGAGACGCTTGACAAGCCGCCGCACCTTGGGAATGTGCGGTGGTATTCGAAAGGGAGGAAGGCATGGCAAAGCCGCTCAGCACCAGTCCGGCACAGGCCAAGGAAACGGGCAGTTCCAGGGTTTATAGCCAGTTGCGGCAAGATATCCTTCGGGTCGATCTGGCGCCTGGCTCCGCGCTCGATGAGGTGGGATTGAGCGAACGCTTCGGCCTGTCCCGCTCGCCGATCCGCGAAGCTCTGGTTCGCCTTTCCAGCGAAGGGCTCGTTGACATTCTGCCCAACAGAAGCACGATCGTTACTCCGCTGAACCTCGACAAATTACCCGAATTTCTCGATGCGCTCGACCTGTACCAGCGAGTGACCACACGTTCCGCCGCGATGTTCAGGACACAGGCCGATCTGGATGTCATTACCGCTGCGCAAAAGCGCTATGTGGACTATACGCGCATCAGCCTCGACACCGGCGATTCAATCCCGATGATCGATTCCAATTACGAGTTTCACATGGCGATCGCACGGGCCGGACGTAACCGCTATTTCACCAACTTTTACAGTCGTGTTCTAAACGACGGGCGCCGGCTCCTGCACTTCCACCTGGAGTTTCAACGTATGGATCCGGATATCAGTGTCGAGAAGCTGGGTGCTGGGCATGAAGAAATGATTGAGGCGATCAGGCTTCGGGACGCCGATGGCGCTGAGCGGGTCGCCCACGAACATGCGGCCCAATTCAAGGGACGTTTCATGCAGTTCCTGAACCGCAATGTCAGTTCGGCCGTCGATTTAACCGCCATGCAACCCAGCCATTTGGAAACTCAGGATAAGGGATGAGACAAGCGCAACCAGCGGCCAAGGTGATCTATATTTTGTGCCAAGCCATGACAAATTAGAGTATGCATACGTGTTTGGTTCTAACATCTTGAGGTCCGCAATGCGTTGTGAACACCCGCAAGATCACTGTTGAAGGGTTTACAATGCCTGCATCTCCTACGGTACTCACGTCCAGCGGGTCAAAACTGACCGGCAGCGCGCGCGTTTATCACACGTTGCGAGATGAAATTCTGCGGGTGCAGGTAGCTCCTGGCATGCCCCTTGATGAACTGGGATTGAGCGAACGCTTCGGCATGTCCCGATCGCCGATCCGCGAAGCACTGGTTCGCCTTTCCGGAGAAGGACTTGTCGTCATCCTTCCCAATCGAAGCACCATGGTTGCCCCGATGGAATTCGACAAGATGCCGGAATTTCTCGACGCGCTGGACCTTCTGCAGCGGGTCGTAACACGCCTGGCGGCGATGAACAGAAGCCCGGCCGAACTCAAGAAAATCGTCATCGCCCAGAAAGCCTATGAAGCCGAAGCTGCCAATACGTTGGTGTCCGGCGACAGCATCCCGATGATCGAGAAAAATTTCGAATTCCATATGGCAATCGCGAGCGCCTGTGGAAACGCTTATTTCAGCGATTCATACCGTCGCATCCTGCAGGAAGGCCGCCGCCTTCTTTTCTTCCATTTCAAATATCAGTCGCTCGATCCAAGTCTGAGCGTTGCGGAGATCGCTGCCGATCATACGATCATGGTTGATGCCATCACAAACCGGGATATCGACGCGGCCGAGCACGCCGCGCATCAACATGCGGCGCAATTTAGGGGCAGGTTCATGGACTTCCTGAACCGCAATCTCAGCGCCGCTCTTTCCGTTCACTATAAGAGCCAGGATTAAGCTGACGGGCTTTCAGCCTCCGCAAGAAGCCTGCCGACGCTGACCCCAGCAGGCTTTTTAGAGCACGTCCTGTTTAAACGGAAACGTTTGACGTTCTCTGCGCTTTGTTTTCAGGCATTTTCCCGACGTAGGTCCTGTTGACGAAGTGCTGCTGCCAATGCGAATCGTGCCGTCAGGGGGCATGGCGATACTTAGAATTTATGATCTCAAAGAGAATGTGCTCGCACTTGATCTCAGAGACTTGCTGCGGCTTTTGACACCTCGATCTTTGCGGGCAAATTGGACAGTTTCGACCGTCAAATCATCCAAACCTGGGCACGAATGGTTTGAGGCCACAGGTGACGGCGGCGGGCGTTGGTCGCCCCTAGCCAGTGCCATTTGTAGGCCCGAAGCTATCGGTTTCGCCGAAGCGGAATCTTAATAAGCCTCGCCGTCTTGTGACCCATCCCGCCTCACCCGGAAGTTGACTCCGGCGCCATATGTGTAGCGAGTGGCGTTGCGGTCAGGTGTAGAGTCTTGGGGCGGTCGATCGACTGCCTTGCGCCGTCATTTCAGTCGTTCGGTGTCACTCTGCATGTTTCCGAAAGCTGCCATTCGGGTTTATTCGAGCTGAAGGCCCTACTTGAGGTAGTTGCGGACCGGCAGCTTCTGTCAAACCGGCAAGCATTTCAGACGCTCGTGTGCAGACTTGGGTTCTGGCCAACTGACTAATCCCATCACTGGCGCTGCCTTCGGAAGCTACGCTGTGGCAGTATCGGTTTGGGGGGATGAAGTTAACATCTCAAACCGCAATAATTTCTTCAAGAAATCAGCACCGATGAGACAGGGGAATTAATGAATAATTAGGCATAATATTCACAAAATCAGGCATCGCTTATTTCATTTTTAACTCGGTGACGATGCAAGGCAGCCGTTTTCTCCAAAGTGTTGGGTCGTTCCGTCAATGCCTGTTCATTTCGGCGGCACCCTTCGTTTTGGCGATGGCGGCGCTCTCGCCTGCATCGGCACAAATGTCCATTGGCGGCGACAGCGCGCCGTCAGACCCTGCGCTCATCGATGGCAACGTCGATCTGGAAATCGGTGTGAACAGTGCTGGTAGCTTGACCATTCTCAATGGCAGCGCATTGACCAATGCTACGGGCTATGTCGGCCTCAATGGGTCCGGCGTCGGAGTCGTCACGGTTTCGGGTCAGAATTCGCGCTGGGACAATCTTGGTGATGTCGTTATCGGGCAGCAAGGTAATGGAACGCTCGACATTCTTGCCGGCGGCTTCGTTGGCGGTGAGACCGGCTATATCGGCAGCAGCCTGGGCGGCACAGGCGTCGTGACGGTTTCAGGCGATGATGGCTCAGGCAATGCTTCCACCTGGTCTCTTCGGCAAGATCTGATCGTTGGAGAGCAAGGAACGGGAACGCTTAACGTCGCGCAGGGCGGTCGTGTCACGACTGTCGGCCGTATCAGCGTTGGTTCCTGGGAGGCCGGCGCTGTTGAGCTCTCCGGTGGCGCTGCGGTGTCGAGCTATGATGCTATCATTGGCGTCAACGCCTATGGAGAGGCAGTTCTGACTTCCGGCGCATCCTGGACCGTGACGGACCAGTTCACCGTCGGCCTGTTCGCCCAAGGCGATCTGCGTATTGAAGATGGCGCCGGCCTGACCAGCAGCCAGGGCTATGTGGGCGCTAATGCCGGTGGCGATGGCAGTGTCACCGTAACCGGGGCGGGATCGAGCTGGGACATGACCAGTTTCAATCTTAGCCTAGGCAATTATGGAACCGGCGTGATGACCATCGAAGATGGCGCGCGGGTTTTCGCGAATAACGGCGTCTATCTCGGCACATCGGATGTGACAGCCAGCGGTACTCTGAATGTACTTGGTACGCCGGGTGTGCGCGGGGTTCTGGAAACCAGCGGTTTCCGGGGCGGTATAGGTATCTCAAATGTCACCGTGGATGGCGGCATCATTCGGGCCATTCGCGAAAACGCGAATTTCTTCAGCAACTATGGCGCTCAACAGATTACCCTTGGCGCTGGCGGCGGCATCATCGACACCAATAACCATAATATCGGCATCGCCCCTGTAATGACGGGAGCGGGCAGCCTGACCAAGGACGGCCTGGGCACGCTGACGCTCACCGGCGCCAACAGCTATGGCGGTGGTACGACGATCACGGCCGGCTCCTTGCAGCTGGGCGACGGCGGCACGAGCGGAAGCATAGTGGGCAATGTCGCCAATAGCGGCATCCTTACCTTCAATCGCTCGGACGAGGTGACCTTTGGCGGCACAATCAACGGGACGGGTGGCGTTCGGCAGGTGGGCAGCGGGCAGACCATACTTACTGCCGATAGCTCGAGCCTGTCGGGCGTCTCCGGGGTGTATAACGGCATCCTCTCGGTCAACGGCATCCTTGGTGGGTCGATGGAAGTCATCGGCGGGCGGTTGCAGGGCATAGGCCAGGTGGGGACGACGACGAATTTTGCCGGCGGCACGATCGCGCCTGGCAATTCGATCGGCACGCTTACCGTCGCTGGCAATTATGCCGGCAATGGCGGCACGCTCGAAATCGAGACGGTTCTGGGTGAAGACAGCTCGGCCACGGACTTGCTGGTGGTGACCGGCGACACGTCCGGCAGCACCAATGTTCGTGTCATCAATCTCGGCGGCGCTGGCGCGCAGACCAGCGAAGGCATCAGGATCGTCGATGTGGGTGGCGTGTCCGCGGGCGATTTCAGGCTGCTGGGGAGCTATGCTTTCGAGGGCGCTCCGGCGGTGGTAGCCGGGGCCTATGCCTACCGGCTTTATCAGGGAGGCGTCAGTACGCCCGCCGACGGTGACTGGTACCTGCGGTCCGCCTTGATCAACGGGACTACCCCGACGGGGCCACTTTATCAAGCCGGGGCTCCGATCTACGAGGCTTATGCCACGGTGCTGCAGAGTTTCAACGAACTCGAAACCTTGCAGCAGCGTGTCGGCAATCGTGCTTGGATTACCGGTGTGATCGAAACGCGTGCCTTGCCCGAAGCGGCTGGCGCCAATAGCGGTATATGGGGCCGTATTGTTGGCCGCCACGCCAGCATGAATTCCAAGTTCTCCACAACTGGAGCCGACTCCGATGTCGACATCTGGCAATTGCAGGCCGGGGCCGATCAGCAGCTCTATTCGGGTGAGGCCGGCAATCTTGTCGGGGGGCTTTCCGCGCGATATGGCACCATTGCCAGCGATGTGAACTCGATATTCGGAAACGGCTCGATCAGCAGCACCGGCTATGGCCTGGGCGGATCGTTGACCTGGTATGGTTCGCGCGGCTTTTACCTCGATGCTCAGGCGAACCTGACCTGGTACGACAGCGCACTCGCTTCCTCGACCGCAGCGACCGGCCTGGTTTCGGGCAATAGCGGCGTCGGTTACGCCCTTGGTGTCGAGGCCGGTCAGCAGATCGCACTTACCCAGAACTGGTCGGTCACGCCACAGGCGCAGCTAACCTATTCCGACGTCACCTATGATGACTTCACTGACACCTTCGGTGCCGCCGTTTCGCTGGCCGATGGCAACGACCTCAATATTCGGCTGGGCCTTTCGGCCGACTACCAGAATAGCTGGACCGATGAGGCCGGCGAGACCAGCCGTATCCATGCCTATGGCATTGCCAATCTCTACTACGCCGCGCTGCCCGATAGCAGGACCGACCTTGCGGGAGTGGCACTGGTAAACACGCAAGACAATCTCTGGGGTGGCCTCGGGATCGGCGGGACTTATTCGTGGGGCGACTATAAATACGCCATCCACGGTCAAGCTGGCGTCAATACAAGTCTTGTCGATTTCGGGAGCAGCTACAGCCTTGCGGGCACAGTCGGGCTCATTGTCAGGTTCTAGGGCGTTTCAGGGGCTACTTGGTAAGTCGTCAGTCTGACAAAGGGCGCTGTAACTGGCGGCCGCTTTGGAACGATGATCGCCTCCGGAATCCTGTTCGAGGCATTGCAGGAAACCGGGGCTGACTGTGCAGTCAGCACGGTAATTGTCTTGGTTAACCCTGTGTTGACCATCGCTGGCGAAATTCCCACTCCCATGTGTTGTGGGGTTTATGATTCTGAGTGCCATTACAGAAGCTTGAGCGCCGAAGAGAACACGATCGCGTAGCCCCCGGGGAAAATGGATGTCCATGCTTGATGATGCCGACCTTGCGATTTCTATGGCTCGGCGGCCGTTAAAGACCGTATCAGGGCGACGCTATGCAACAAATCATGTCGGATAGCGCATCAGACTCTTCCAAACCGCGAGCCTGGTCTCCGGAAATCTGGCTGTGGTCGCCGGCGGAGGGCAAGTGGACCCCGGATGCCGGAGTACCGAGCAAAAGCGTCCAGTTGTCGTTGAGCAGCGAGGAGGTGGCACAGCGCCAACGCTACGACGCTTGGACAAATATCGCGTTCTATGATTTTGAGCCGGATGCGCCTAACGATACACAACGCTTGGATTTTAAGGCCGACACGATCGGCACGGTGACACCGACAGGCACGTTGTTCCGCTACCGCTCAGAGGCCATTTCGGGCAGCCGGCCGCCATCGAGTGCGCTGTCGGGCGCACATGACGACATCGCTATCGGCTTGACATTAGCAGGCGAGCGCCAGCATGCGACGTCAACCGGTGCGGCCTTGTGCGCCGGCCTCAATGATTTTTTCGTTTACGATCCGACGAAACCCTCGCGTGTGGCTTGGCGTGCCAACCATATGGCCATTGCCCTGACCTTGCGGCGCAATGCGCTGGTGGACGCCTTCAATGGCGACGTGCCGGCGGAAGAGTGCATTGTCGAAGCGCTGCATAAGTCGAGATTGGCACCTTTCCTCATAGCTCAATTGCGATTGCTGGCCGAATATATCGAGCAGATGTCGGCAATGGAAAAAGGCATGGTGTTCGGCAGTGTTACCGACCTTACTCTTGGGGCGTTGCGTTCCGTCTATCAGCAACACGGCCCCGCCGATGCGCCTATGGCGCGCCGTGCGTTGTTCGTAGCGGCGACCCGCTATATCGACGCGCATCTGAGCGACCTGACATTGGACGCGGACTCGGTGGCGCATGGCGTTCGTTGCTCGCGCGCTACGCTCTACCGTTGTTTCGCCGATCGCGACCTCACCGTGGCAGGTGCTATCCGCATGGCGCGGCTGGAGCGCATGGGCAAACTGTTACAGACCGCGCCGAGCCAGACGCCGATTGCCACCCTGGCGCTGAGCAATGGCTTCGTCGATCTACGAACCTTCAATCGCCAGTTTGCCAAGCGCTTCGGCATGACACCCGGCGAGTTTCGCCGTAGCCCGCTCCGCCACGTCAGGTCAGCCCTGGCGGATTCGGATTCAGATTGATACGCGTTGCCCTCAATTGATACGGGGCTGCACTGCCGTAGATGACGTCGCGGAGGGAACATCCCACCGTTGCCATCAACGGAGGATGCCATGTCCAAGAATACAGACTATATCAACAGCCTCGACTATGATTTGGACAGACTGCTGGCGCTGGATTTGCAGCCAACGTCCCAGCCCAAATTTCCCAACCGCGAACGCGCTTCCGGCTCGGTTATCATTTGCAGCAAGCGTGAGATCAATCTCGATCAGAAGATCGAGTCGAGTGCGCTGTTGAACCCCGCGGCCGGGGTGATATTTCCGGGCGCTGTCATCAAACAGGACCAGACCCTGGCGGAAGGACGCCCCACGCCCTATCGCCTTGCCCGGGCACCCCTGACCCTGCGGGTGGAATTACCTGGCCTGGAAGAGCGAAGCGAACTCCGGGTCGAAATGCCGGACTACACATCCGTGTCGATCGCCATCGAGAAGACCGTCAACACCTGGCTGAAGGACACTGGCGGCTACTTCCCGCCGATGCGCGCTTTCTCAAGCTCTCATAAATCATACACCCAGGAACAGATCGGCATATCGCTCGGTTTTGGCGCCCAATGGGGCAAGAACAGCGCCACCGCCAACCTGAAGTCGTCTTCGAACGACAGCGAGACCATCGTCTACCGGGTATTCCGCCAGATCTATTACACGGTCGTCGCGCAGGATCCGCAGGAAGCCGGCGATGTCTTCGATGCCAGTGTAACCCTGTCAAAAAACAACATGGCCAACGCCGAGCCGCCCGGCTTTGTGCGCAGCGTCGACTACGGCAGGATCATGATCGTTCAGATGCGGACAAGCGAGCATGTGAGCGAACACGACGCCGAAGCCGCGCTTGATGTTTCGACCGGCGGTGTCGAGGTGAGTGCCGAGACCAAGGCCAAATATGAAAGCATCGCCAATGTCTCCTCATTTCAGGCGATCGTGCTTGGCGCCGGCGAGGGCTCGACACCCCTGCTGGTAGGCGAGATCGACAAAATCAGGGAAGTTATCGAGAAGGGTATTGTCTTGTCCAAGGACAATCTGGGCTATCCGATTTCGTATGTCGTGGCGGACCTGAAGTCGGCGAAGGTGTCAGAGATCAGAAATACCACCAGATATGTTGAAGTTGACCGCAAGGTGCTTTCGGATCGACTGATCACTGTTCGCCATCGCGGCGGTTACGCCGCCAAATTCGATGTTACGTGGAACGAAGTGGATGAGGCCGCGAGCACGGACGATAAGACCGTCTTTGCCTCGAGAAGTTGGACTTCGCACGGTAAGACAAACCCCTATGATTGCACCTTGCCGCCATTTCCAGGCGACGCCCGGGACTTCATGGTGAAGGCGACGAATGACACATGGATAGTCTGGGACAAGCACCACACGGCGTTCAAATCCTATCCGACCCTCGACCGCGACAGGATTGTCACGATCCGCGGCACGACGATGAACATGACCATTGAGGACTGACGACCCGGTAATTGCCTCCGGCCTCATCATATCATCAAGCCAACCGGAGATTCCGGGCTGACTCGTCTCGGGCGAGCAGTGCATTTCTCATCAAGGAGATTATCCATGTCATCCATTCATCCCCATAAATCATGCACGATCCTGGCTCTGGGCATGCTGCTTGCGGTCGCCGGCCAAGCTCACGCCACCAATTTGAAATATGACGCGAACTGCACAAAGGAGCACCGCACCGCGACGAACGAGGCATTTGCCAGAATTACGCCGATCGCCAAAAAAGCCGCGAATGCAGTTGATGACATGACTGTGAAAAAGACGTCGCCGCTTTACGAAACCTGGTTCGGCAAGGCCAACCAGACCCGGTTGACGAGAGTGCAGAACACAATCGGCGGCGTGCGCGATCTTCTACAAAACAAGGAAACCTTCACCGTCGAATGCGTACCACAACGCTGCGGCAACGGCACTTTTGCCCTGACAACCCACGGCAGGGACTATATCGGGCTGTGCGCCGCATTCTTCAAAGCCCCGTTGACCGGCGAAGATTCGCGTGCCGGGACGCTGCTGCACGAACTGACCCACGTGGTAGCCGGCACTCAGGACTACACTTATGGCCGGGCGAATGCCCAGAAACGGGCCGCCGGCAATCCCAATGAGGCGGTCGACAATGCCGACAATTATGAGTTCTTCATGGAAGACTTGTCGGCGAAGTAGATTTGCACGGCGTGCGAAAAGCGAGGGACAGGTGCATGCCTGTCCCTTTGTCGTTTAAAATTCTAAGATCCACATCGCCGCATGCAACAGGTGCCACAAAGGGTGAAGCCTCCAAAGCGTTGTACGCCCTGCATATCACCCCGTATATGAGCCGTCCGGATACCGTACCCTAAATAATAGAGCGTCCTGATGGCATCGAGATGGCGTCAGAGCCCCGCATTGCCACCGCATCGCTCAGCCTCCCAGATTGTTCCGCAAGAAGTTTCGAGTTTTTTCACGCTGAAGCCTGCCGAACATCTCGGCCGACCCTCGTTTTCAGATCAGCCTTTTGCGCAGCCAGGCCGATGCAGCGTCTATCAGATAGACCATGGCGATGATCAGGAAGATGATCGACCAGGCTTCCGGCCAGCGGAAGGCATGCATGCGGTCTGCAAGCAGGAAGCCGATGCCGCCGGCGCCGACGATGCCGAGGATGGTGCCGGAGCGGGCGTTGGATTCAAAATTATAGAGGATGATCGACAGGATGACCGGAAGCGATTGCGGGATGATCGCATAGCGGATCGCCTGGAAGCGGCTGCCCCCCGAGGCCTTGACGCCCTCGACCGGCCGGCGCGACGTATTCTCGATCGCTTCCGCGAAAAGTTTTGCAAATGTGCCGATTTCCGACACCGCAATCGCCAGGATACCGGCCATGGGGCCGAGGCCGAAGGCGCGGATGAAGATCAGCGCCAGGATGATCTGCTCCACGGCGCGCAGCGCATCGAAGCCGCGCCGCGAAATGAGCCGCAGCCAGCCGAGCGGCATGATGTTCTTGGCGCCTAAAAGGGCGAGCGGTAGGGCGGCGACCGCGCCAAGCAGCGTGCCGAGAAAGGCCATGACGGCGGTTTCGCCGAGGCCCTCGAGGATTTCGCGCCATTCTTCCCATTTGGTCCAGACATGCGGCGGGAACATGAAGGCGATGATATTGCCGAGCCGCGTCAGGCCCTGGAGAATGCGCGCCGGCGTGACGCCGAAGGCGATGGCCGCATAAACGACCGGCGCGAGCAGCAACAAGACGATGGCGAAGGGCAGGATGCGCTTTGCGAGCGGCTTGTCGAAGGCTTCGGGCAGCCGCAGCCTTGCGGCCGCCACGCTATCGGCTTGCCTCGCGATGGTTTCTGCGGTCATGCCCAGCTCTCCGAAAGGCCGATGATGCGGTGGCGCAGCTTTTCGCTGGCGAAGTCCATGATCGTCACCGTCACCAGGATGATGACGAACAGCGCCGAGAGGTCGGTATATTCCTGTAGCGACATGGCGGTGCGGATTTCCTGGCCGAGGCCGCCGGCGCCGACATAACCGATGATCGAGGACGAGCGGACGTTGATCTCGAAACGCAGCAGGGTATAGCTGATGATGTTGGGGATGACCTGCGGCACCGCGCCGTAACGCATCTGCTGGAACCAGTTGCCGCCCGACGCCCTGACACCTTCGATCGGCCGCATGTCGATATTCTCGTTGGCTTCCGAATAGAGCTTGCCGAGCGAGCCGGTCGCGTGAAGCCCGATCGCCAGCACGCCGGCGAGCGGCCCGATGCCGAAACAGAAGACGAAGATCAGCGCCCAGACCAGTTCCGGCACGGTGCGGATGATTTCGAGATAGCGGCGGGTCACGGTCGAGGCGAGCCTGCCGGGGCTTAAGTTGCGGGCGGCAAAGAAGCTCAAGACGAAACCGCCGAAGACGCCGAGCACCGTCGCCGCATAGGCGATCAGGATCGTCTCCAAAAGCAGGTTGAGCCAGGTTTTCCAACGCCAGAACCATTCGGCGAGATCGGCGCCGAAGGTCGCAAAACGCAGTTTCGGAACGGTCTTTTCCAGATATTCGCCAAGCCGCGGCAGGCCGGCCCAGATCTTAAGCATCGAAACACGCTCGCCGCCGGGCAAAGAGACGTCGGTGAAGCCGAAAAAGCCGCCGACATAGGCCGAAAACAGCACGGCCGCGACGAAAAGCAGCGTCGAGACGATCTGCACGCGCCGCGCGCTTCGCCGTGCCCGCGCATAGTCGGCGTGGAAATTGCCGATCGCCAGAGATTGAACGGTTATTGATTGATCGGTCATCGCTTGAACGGTCATTGTTTGAACAACCTTGGCCTATCTGGAAAAGAAGTGGCGCCGGTGAAATCCGGCGCCACGCTGCATCAGCCCTGGCGGCGCTGCTTGCGCAGCCATTCGCGCATTTCGACGATCCATTCGTAACGCTTGTGATCGACCTCGATATAGCCGACCTGGGATTCGTTGCCGGAGGTGATTTCCTTGTAGACGGCCGGGTCGTTCTTCGGCAGCGCCTTGATTGCGTTCTTGACGGCGGCGATGAGGTCGGCCGGCAGATTCTTGCGGGTGGTCAGCGGACCGTTGGTGATTTCCGGCGACTGCCAGATGCGGCAGATCTGGCCGGCGGGAATCATGCCCTTTTCTTCCATGCGCTGCGGAATGCCGTTCTTCTCGGTGTTGATATAGGTCGCGGCCGCGTCGAACTGCTTGTTGAACACGCCCATGACGCCCGTCTCATGCGAGCCCGAGAAAGGGATCGCCGAGAAGTAGGTCTTCGGATCGTAACCCTGCTTGACGAGGTTGAAGAACGGCACGGCATAGCCGGAAGTGGAATCCGGATCGGCGAAGGCGAGAACCTTGCCCTTCAGGTCTTCGATCTTCTTGTAACCGGAGTCGCAACGCACGGTAACGACCGAGAAATAGCCGCTGGCGCCGTCCTTGTCGACCTGGGCGAGAAGGGGCTCGACGCCGCCATTGCTTTCGGTATAGGCGGCGGCATAGGCCGACGAACCGAGATTGGCGAACTCGATCTGGTTGGAGGAAAGCGCCTGGACGACACCGTCATAGCTGCCGGCGGTGAAAATCTCGACCTTCACGCCGAGTTGATTTTCCAGATAGGCCGTAAAGCCCTTCCAGCGGGCGATACGGTCCCTTTCGTTTTCGGCGGAGGTGATGCCGAAGCGGATCGTCTTGTAGGTCTGCTTCCATTCCTGCGCCTGGGCGGTGCTCAGGCCGGAAAAGGCAAACGCAGCCGTCACGGCCACTGTCATGAGGACGTTTTTCATTGATCTCTCCAAGGATGAACTTGCGGCCCGGCGCCATTGCCGGTGCCGAAGGGTCGTCAGGCCATCGCCGTCTGCCGGCTGTCTTTTTCCGCCGGGGGGCGAATGGCCGTCGATGTCACGGTTTCGTCGAGTTCGAATTCGCCGCTCTCGTCGCCGTAGATGCTGTTCAGGCGCTCGCGGGTCAGTTCCGCCGGCGTACCTTCGAAAACCACGCGGCCAAAGCGCATGGCGATGATCCGGTCGCAATAGGCCCGCGCCGTATCGAGCGTATGCAGGTTGACGAGAACGGTGATCCGGTCCTCGCGGTTGATGCGGCGCAGCGCCTCCATGACGCGGGTCGCATTGGCGGGGTCGAGCGAGGCGATCGGCTCGTCGGCCAGCATGATCTGCGGGCGCTGCACCAGCGCCTTGGCGATCGCGACGCGCTGCTGCTGGCCGCCGGACAGCGTGCCGGCCTTCTGGAGGGCCTGCGACAGGAGATCGAGACGCGCCAGCGCCTGCACCGCCATGGCGGTTTCCTCTTCCGTAAAGCGGCGTGCGACGGTCGGGAAGACACCCTGGTGGGCGATACGGCCGATCAGGACGTTGGTCAGAACGTCCATGCGCTCGACCAGATTGAACTGCTGGAAGATCATGGCGCAGGAGGCGCGCCATAGCCGCAGATCACGGCCCCTGAGCTGGGTAATGTCGCGGCCCTCGAACATGATGCGGCCGGTGGTCGGCTCGATCAGCCGGTTGACGAGCCTGAGCAGGGTCGATTTGCCCGCTCCGCTGCGGCCGATAATGCCGACCATCTGACCGGCCTCAACAGTAATCGTCACGTCATCGACAGCATTCGTCTGACCGAATGTCTTTTTGATGGAATATAGCTCCAGCATCAATCTCGCCCTTGAAGCAAAGAAAGTTTCTTCCCGCCATCTATCGAGATGGAGGATGCTCGGTTTCTGAGATGAATTATTAATCCGTGTCCGTGACAGAATTATTTATAAATCGTTTATCTTTGGAAATTTATTCTTATATTGTCAGAATATGTTCGATTTTTCCGAACGATTGCAGGATATTTTGGAATGGCAGACCATTTCGGGCCGGAAATCACCTCCAGCCCGCAGGGTGTTTTCGAAACGTTCTTATGCCGCTACCGGGCGTGCGACCCTCACGGCGCCGTCGGACCAGATTTTCCGGCCGCCCCTTATGGTGGCGCGCAGGCGTGGCATGCGGCTGCGTTCGGCGATCACGAGGTCGGCGCGCAGGCCCTCGGCGATCCGGCCGCGGTCGGTGAGACCCAAGGCCGCCGCCGGGTTGGCGCTGGCAAGCGCCACGGCGGCCGGCAGACCGCCATCGCTCAACTCCGCGAGAGCGATCACCGCCGGTAGGATGGCCGAGGGGTGATAATCGCTGGCCAATATATCGAGCACGCCGGCCTCGAAAGCCTCGCGCGCCGAGAGATTGCCGGAATAGGAGAGACCGCGCAGCGCGTTCGGCGCGCCCATGGCGGTCGCCAGTCCCAGCCGCTTGGCTTCCGTCGCCACTTCGAGCGTGATCGGGAATTCGCTGATCGCGGCGCCGATGCCATGCATCAGCGCAACCTTTTCGAGCGTATCGTCGTCGTGGGAGGCGATTGCCACGCCCCTTTCCCGCGCCAGTTCGGCCAGGCCGGTCACGACATGCATGGCGTCGCCATGGGCTTCGCGCTGGGCAATGCGCTCCTTCACCATCTCAACGGCCGTGGCATAGTCGATCTTTCTCGCCTTCGCCATGTTGCGGGTGTGGATTTCGAGGTCGCGATACTGGCCCTGTCCCGGCGTGTGGTCCATCAGCGAGATCATGCCGAGCGCACCTGAAGTCATCAGTCTTTCGGCGACGTCTATCGCCGAGGGATAGGTGATCTCAAAACGGGCATGGACGCGGTGGTCGATCAAAAGCTTGTCGCGCATGTCGGTGAGCGCCGAAATCAGCGCCGTCGTATGCTCCACGGAGCGGACATTGCCGTAGGTCGCCGGTGTGAAGGCCAGCGCCGCATAGGCGGTGGTGATACCGTTCGCCGCGAGCTTCTTGTCGAGGTCGTAAATGCCGAGTTCGAGCGGCATGCGCACATTGGCGCGCGGCTCGATTTCCTTCTCGATCATGTCGCCATGCATATCGACGAAGCCCGGCAGGAGCAGCCGGCCTTCGCCATCGATATCCGCATTGGCGACCTGCTTTTCGCTGATCTCGGCGATCAGGCCGTTTTCGATCCGCAGCGCGCCGCGCTCGATGACCCGGTCCTTCAGGACGATTTCGAAATTAGTCAACCACATTGTCTGTCTCATCCGTAATCTTGATGGTTTCCAGTTGAATTTCCCGATCGATGAGATGGGCGACGTCTTCCGGGTGATGGAAGACGCCGATCATCGCCACACCGGACGCCTTGAGTTCGGCAAGCCGGTCGACCAGGGCCTTGCGCGCCGAACGGTCGAGCGAGGCGGTCGGCTCGTCGAGCAGCAGCAGGCGCTGCGGCAGGATGAGGGCGCGGGCCAGATTGACCTTCTGCTGCTCACCGCCGGAAAAGGTGGAGGGATAGGCCGGCCAGAGCTGCGGCTTGACGCCGAAGGCTGAGAGCCACCGGCGAGCCTCCGCCAGGGCTTGCCCATGCGCCATGCCGGCGAGACGCAAGGGTTCGGCGACGATTTCCTCGGCCGCGACGCGCGGGCGGGCATTGAGGAACTGGGTGACGAAGCCGATTTCCCGGCGGCGCAGCACGGCGATATCGACATCGGCGGCCGATGCCAGATCGATCGCGCCTTCCTTGGTGTAATACCAGGCATGGCCGGCGCGCGGCAGGTAGGAGCGGTAGATGGTGCGCAGCAGGGTGGATTTGCCCGCGCCGTTTTCGCCCCTCAAAAGGATGAATTCGCCTTCGCAGAGTTCGAATTCGATATTCTCGAAAGCATGGAGCGTCCGCTTGAGGTGATGCATCTCGAACTGTTTGGCGAGACCTTCGATGCGCAGCACGGGCGGGCGCTTGGGAGACACTTGAATGTTCATGATCCCATCTCCCTTTCAGAGTTTCGCGTGAACGAGTTGCTGGGTGTAGCTGTGCTGCGGATCCTGGAAAATCTGGTCGGCGAGACCCTGTTCCACCACTTCCCCCCGGCGCATGACCATAACCCGGTCAGCCATCGTGCGTATGACGCCGAGATCGTGGGAGACGAGAACCATGGTGATCGCGCGGTCACGCTGCAATCTTTTCAGCGTATCGAGCACCAGCGCCTGGACGCTGACGTCGAGGCCGGTGGTCGGCTCGTCGAGGAGCAGCACGGCCGGTTCCAGCGCGATCGCCTTGGCAAGCTGGACGCGCTGCTGCATGCCGCCGGAGAGTTCGCGCGGCCGGGCATCCATGCGGTCGATCGGGAATTCCGACGCATCGAGGGATTCTTTCGCGCGGGCGCGCAGTTCGGCGAAGTTGCGTTTTCCGGCGATCAGCAGGCGTTCGGCGACATTGCCGCTGCTCGTGTGGTTCATCAACAGGCCGAGATGCGGGTTCTGGTAGACGATGCCGATATGGTGGGCGCGCAGCATACGCCGCTCAAAGCGGTCGAGCGTGAAGAGGTCGCGGTCCGCATGGCCCGGCAGCGCCAGATTATAGGTGCCGGTATCCGGCGTGTCCTCGAGATTCATCATTCTGAGCAGCGTCGACTTGCCGGAGCCGGATTCGCCGACGATGCCGAGCACTTCGCCCGGATAGACGGTGGCGTCGACGCCGGCGAGAGCCGTGACATCGCCGTAATTCCTGGCGATGCCGCGCATCGTCAGGATCGGTTCTGCCAGCATGAGTTTCGGCGGCTGGCGCTTCAGACCGGCCGTGTTGTCGAAATTAAGCGCCGCCATCAGCCCATCTTTCCGTTTTTGTACCAGGTTTCGCCGATCTCGACCGTCTCGCCATCCGATTTCTGGATGTGCTTGACGCCGAAATGGCTGTCGGAGAGTTCGTATTGCGACGAGCCGTCTTCCTGCGGCAGCTCGTTCATGAAATAGCCGGTGACATGGCTGCGGTAGCAGGTCTTGTCCTGATGATCCTCAACCCGGTAGGGCACGTCGTCGAAGACCAGCGGTTCGACGCTGGTATAGGGCGGCACGGCGAAAATGCGCTTTTCGCGGCCGGCCGAGAGGATCGTCAGATGGTCGGCCTGATTAAGCTTCGGCACGTCCCAGCGCGGGATAGGCGATGGCGTCATGACGTGGCGGCCGTTGACCATGCTCGGATAGCTCGACCCCTGCATGATGCGGCCGGAGCGGACGAGCTGTTCGTAGAGGATCAGCCAGAGCTGGCCGTAATCGGCGTCGCCGTGCATTTGCCGGGCAACCGACATGTCCGGCTGGACGGGGCGCAGCGGCTCCGGGTTCGGCACCTGCAACACGAGGATCTGGTCCTCGCGCATCTTCTCTTCGGGAATGCGGTGGCGCGACTGGATGATCGTCGCCTGCCTCGTATCCTCGGTCTCGACAGCCCCGCCGACGCGGCCGACGAATTTGCGGATGCTGCTGGCATTAACCGAATCGTCCGCGCCCTGGTCGATGACCTTGACGATCGATGTCGGCTTCAAAAGCGTCAGCGTCACCTGCAGGCCGCCGGTTCCCCAGCCGCGAGCGATCGGCACTTCGCGGCTGGCATAGGGCACCTGATAACCCGGCACCGCGATGGCCTTCAGGATGCGGCGGCGCAGTTCGCGCTTGGCCGATTCATCGAGAAAGCCGTAATTGAAGGCCGCCCAGGGCCTGGTGAGTTCCTGTAGCGTCGTCACAGCGCGACCTCTTCCTCGTCTTCCTGTTCGAAAAGCGCCGCCTCGGCCGCCGGCCTGGAAACCGCGGCTTCCCCATCGGCCTTGACGCGGCGGATCGCGTCGAGGCTCGACTGGAAGGTGACATAGTGGGGCAGCTTGAAGTGGATGCAGAAGCCGGAGCTTTCGACCGGCTCGGTATGGTAGAGCACGAATTCCTCGTTGGAGGCCGGATGCGCGTTCGGCTGGCTGGAGGCGATATCGAGCGTCGCGGCGGCGATCACCTTCACCTCGTTCCAGCCGAAAGTGGCCGAGAAGCCGAGCTGCAATTCATGGGTCTTGGTGATGACCTCGGTCTGGCTGACACGCACGCGGCCGGCGCTGAAGACGGTGCCGCGCGGGTGGCGCAGCCGCACCGGCGCTTCGGCGAGGCGCAGTTCGTTGACGGTCGGGTGGACGTCGCCGTAACCGCGCATGGTGGCGTAGCCGAGCGCCAGCGTGCCGCCGGTATCGGCGCGCGCCAGGCTTTGCAGCTTGTGGGCGCGCTCGGCCGGGAAAAGCAGCGGCTGGCGGGTGAGGTCGGGAATATCGTCGGGCGCGATTGCCTCTGAGGGGTAATCCTTGATCAGGCCCTGCGCCTTCTGCCAGGCGGCGAGTGACGGCTGGGTCGCCGGCGCCGGTTCTGCGCTCGGGATGACCGGATCGGGCGTATAATCCTCGCCCTTCAGCACGCCGACCTGTAGCAGGCGGTGCGAATAATCGAGCGTCGGCCCAAGGATCTGGCCGCCGGGAATATCCTTGAAAGCGGCCGAGATGCGGCGGAGGGTGAAGAGATCCGTCTGCGCGACCGGTTCGCAGACCGCAAGGCGCGGCTGGGTGGTGCGATAGGCGCGCAGCAGCAGCACCGCTTCGTAAAGCTCGCCGCCGGCCTGGGCGATGGCGAGTGCCGCGAGATCCGGTTCATAGAGCGATGCCTCGCCCATGACGCGATCAATCAGATAAGGCAGACCTTGTCTGACGGCATCGATACGGGCGCGGGTGATCGGGCCGAGATCGTCGCGGAACAGGTTTTCGGCCTGTTCGATGGCGCGTTCACCGCCACGGGTTGCTACATAGGCCATCTGAGCACCTCGATTTTCGTGGAACGGGGCAGGCCGACCAGCCGGTCGGCATCGACGAGGTAGAGATCCCAGCCGAGCGGATAGCGGATCGCCTTTTCGCGCATTGCCCAGAAGGACGGGTCGATGCCGCCGATTTCAATCGTCAGCGACCCCTTGATGCCGGGGCCGGTAAGGCGAAGGGTCTGGCCGGAACCGATCTCTGCGGGCGCAAACAGCGTCGCGGCTTCGTCCGGATAGGCAAGCGAACCGCTGCGCAGCGGCGACAGCGCCTCGACCTCGGCTGCGCAGCCGAGCGGGGCGAAGACATATTCGGCCCTGTCGAGGGGAGCGCGGTGAGCGCCGGTGTCGGCGAGCCGCCGGTCGAGCGCGGCGTCATCGGCAGCGAAGAAGGTGCATTCGCGGTCGAGCAGGCTTTCGGCCAGTGTCTCGAAGCCGGCGAAGGGCAGGGAACGAATGAGGCCGGGACGGCTGAGCGCCCACATCAACGCGTCGAATGCCGCATTGGTGCGGCTGTCGTCGGCGGTCGGGATCAGGGAGAGCGACATGGTCAGAAGGTCTCCATCTGCACGCGGGTCGCCTCGACCTTTTTCAGCCGTTCGCGGTCGGTTGCTTCGAGGTGGCGGCTTTCGGCATCCAGAAATTCGAGGATCGGGCCGGGCCGGTGCTCGGCGGCGATGGCCGCGTCGATGACGGCCATCGCCATCGCATGTTCGAGATCGCGGCCGGTGACGGCGCCGTAACCTTCAACATCGCGCTCCGGCACGCGGATATGCGCTTCCGCCACCAGAACCTCGCCGAGATGGAAGGCGGTGTTGCGCACCGTATCCATGAAGGGCAGCATGGCGAGCCCGGTGCGGTTGGTGACGACGCAGACGGCGCCGAGATCGGTCAATAGGGTCTCGGCGCAGGCCTTGATGGTTTCGGGGCGGCTTGCCGCCAGAATGTCGAGCGCCTGCCCATGGGTATAGGCTGCGATGACCGGCCCGCCGGTCGCAACGTCAGTCATTGGTCTTCCTCTCTGCGGGTATTCCCGTTGCCCGGCCTCCGGGCGCTTCATCGTTATCGATGACGAACTGCATTCTCTCGCCGGCCCAGACCACTTCGGAATAGGCGATCGGCCGGCCTTGCATGTCGACGTCGACCTTCTGGGTGACGAGGACCGGCTGTTCCGGGGATTGCGCCAGAAGCCGGGCTTCCTCGGCGATCGGCAGGCGGGCGAAAATGGTGGTGGCCTGTCGCACATAGTCCGGGATGCCGAATTCCCGATAGATTTCGGTGATCGACGAGCCGGCACGGCGGCGCCCCGGCATGTCCGGAAAGCGCTCGACCGGATAATAGCTTCGGCCAACCGTTATCGGCACGTCGTCGGCAAAGCTGCGCCGCAGGATCATATAGACCTTCGAACCTTCCGGAATGCGCAGCGCCGCAGCGACGACCGGCGGGACGGCAATCTCCATCTCATCGATGGGCTGGCCGGAAGGGACCCGCCCCTGTTCCTTCAGGTTGCGGCTGAACCGCGTGCGCCTGGCAATCGCATAACGGATGACCGACTGTTCCTCCACAAATGTGCCGCGGCCCTGTTCGACCCGCACCTTGCCGGCAGCCGCAAGTTCGGAGATCGCGCGCCGCACGGTGTGCCGGCCAACGCCGAAGCGCCGCATGATTTCCAGTTCGGTCGGGAGTTGACTGCGCGGAGCCAGAGCCCCGGACGCGATATCCCGGCTGATCTGCCTTTCGATGGATTGCCATTGGCCCGATTTCGGGCGTTCGGTCTGCACCATGGCCAGCCTATATGTTCGGACGACTTCAAATTCATTCGGATGACTATGTTTATAGCTGGCCTCAATGACAGTCGTATGTCCGAATGGGCATTTGCCGGGATTTCTAACGGCGGGCGCTTGCCGCAGTTCAACCGCTCGTGCGGCGCAACCAGTCGGCTGTCTGGCGGCTGGCCCGGGTTGCAGCGGAAGCTGCGGTCTCACCATCGAGCAGGGCATGGAGGAAAGCGCCGCTGAAGCGGTCGCCGGCGCCGATCGTGCTTTTGACATGGACGGTTGGCGCCGGAGCGACTTCAACGACGTTACGTCCGTCGAACAGGGTGACCGGGCGGGGGCCGTCGGTCAGGACCAGCATTTTCAACCGCGGACCCGCAATCGCCCGGGCGCGCCGCCAGGCGATCTCGATCCCGTCGTCCGCATCGTGGCGCGACGAGATGACGTAGTCGGCGGGGCGAGGTGTGGCCGGGCGTAGCGGCAGTTGCGAGATGACGAGTGGGATCGTACCGAGCTCAGCGACGAGGCCAGCATCGAGATTGAGCGCGTTGAGATAGGCCGCATCGCCGCTGAATGGAGCGCTGGCCGCAAACAACGGACTGCTGCGATCCCCGCAATAGAGGATCGTCCGCTCGCCGTTCGGTTCGAGCAGGATTTCCAGCGGCCTGGTTTCGCCGGGATGCAGCGCCACCTGCCCGGTGTCGAAACCCATTTCACGCAGCGTTTCGAGGGCACGCAGACCCTGTTCGTCCCGCATCAGCCGGTTAACGAGGACGACTTTGGCGCCGAGGTCAAGAAGCTGGCAGCCGGTGAAAAAGCCACCGCCGCCAAGATGGATTTCGCGTGAGGAAAACCGCAGCCGCCCGCCCGCAACCAGCGGATCGTCGAGCTGCCAGATGCGGTCGTGGTTGACCGAGCCGATGACGATCACCTGATACATGCTTGCCTTATCTTTCGTCGATGCCGCGAATTTTCCGCTCCTGAAAGGAACGATAGACGCCCCATTTTACGGGGGCATGACGGATATTTGAGCAAGTATAGCTATTGAAAGCGGATGGGCGAAATCTTCGAAAGCACGGTATCTCCTGTTGTGCCACGGGTCACGCCGACGCGCTGGCCTGAGAGATCGTCCCGGCTCTTCAACTCAAGGCTCCTCGGCGCGGCAACGAATTGCAAGGCACTGGCGTAGGGTACGGAGAAGTCGATGACCTTCTCCCTTTCCGGCGTAATCGAAAAGGTCGATATCACCACATCGGCGCGATTGCTGACGAGGAAAGGAACGCGATTTGGTCCGGTGACTTCGACGATCTCCAAGGAAACGCCGAGGTCCTTTGCGAGAAGAACGGCGGCTTCATAATCCGAGCCGGTCGGCTCCGAATCAGGTGAGAAAGAGCTGGCAACCTCATGCCGCCAAGTTAGTTGCACCTGTTATCGACGGAATCCGTAGCCCGCCGGTCGGGGATACTGCTCTGACTACCTCTTCGTGAGCATGTCAGCGCCGCGGCGATCGACGCCCGCCGCATAGCCGCCTTCAGCGGCAAGCCGCAGTCCAATCCCGAGGCAAGCACGCCGACGAAACAATCGCCGGCTGCCGTTGTGTCCTGTACGTCGACGGAAATTGCCGCGATACGAACATGTTCTCCAAACGCGCAGGCTTCCGCGCCTTCACCGCCGAGTGTGCGCAGAACGCCGGTGCCGAGACGCAGAGACAAGGCCTCTGCCGATGCATCGCAACCAAGCCAACCCGCCAAAGCCTCGGCTTCGTCTTCATTGACGACAATCAAATCGCACAAAGACAGAACCTCTTCCGACAAAGGAAATGCCGGTGCGAGGTTGAGGATCGAGGTGGCTTTGGAGGCACGCGTGCGGCGGATGAGTTTTTCCACTTCGGCGACATCGTTTTCCATTTGCATGAGCACGATATTGGCCCGCTGCAACAGATCCTCTTCCACGCAATTCGAAGAAACCGCGAGGTTGGCGCCAGCCGCCACCACAATCATATTCCGACCCTTGGCGTCGATATGGATCGAGGCATTGCCGGTCGGTGCGCCAAGAGAGGCGACGCGGCTGATATCCGTTGCCGTCTTCAGGTTCTGCAAGCCGATTTCGGCCAGACCATCCTGCCCGACCGCACCCACCATCACCACTTCGGCACCGTCCCGGGCCGCTGCAAGCGCCTGGTTGGCGCCTTTGCCGCCGGCTTCCGTGCGGAAACGTTTGGCAAGCAGCGTCTGGCCCGGTTGCGGCATGTCCTCGACCTCATAAACGAAGTCGACATTGATTGAGCCGAAGGTGATGATCATGACGCGGTTTCCTTACGCGATCTGAACGAAGTGACCTTCGCCCGCTTCTTCGTATGTCCGCTTCGGAGGCACGTAATCTGCAGGGCGGAAGGGACTCTTGATCTCGTCATTGGAGATGCGGCGCGTCTGTCGGCGCGACGGATCGGCGATCGGGACCGCCGCCATCAGCCGCTTGGTATATTCGTGTTGCGGGTTTTCGAAGACGGCCTGACGCGGGCCTATCTCGACGATCTCTCCGAGATACATCACGGCGACGCGGTGGCTGATGCGCTCGACAACCGCCATGTCGTGGCTGATGAAGAGGTAACCGAGACCGTATTTTTCCTGCAGGTCCAGCATCAGATTGATGACCTGTGCCTTGACCGAGACATCGAGCGCGGACACCGACTCGTCGGCAATCAGGAGCTTCGGCTCCAGCGCGAGGGCGCGGGCGATACAGACGCGCTGACGCTGGCCGCCGGAAAATTCGTGCGGGAAGCGGTCCGCCATCGAAGCGGAAAGGCCGACACGTTCCAGAAGGTCACCGACGCGCTGACGCGCTTGCGAAGCTGGCGCCAGACCATGGGTGACGATCGGCTCGGCGATCGCCTGGCCGACGCGGATGCGTGGATTGAGGCTTTCGAACGGGTCCTGGAAGATCATCTGCGCTTCGCGGCGGATATCGGCGAGGTCGCTCTTGCCGGCCGTGAGTACATTCTTGCCGCCAATCTGCACTTCACCGGATACCGCATCGGTAAGCCGAATGATCGAGCGACCGGTGGTAGATTTACCGCAACCGGATTCGCCGACCAACGACAGGGTTTCCCCCTGACGTAGTTCCAGCGATACGCCTTCGACCGCGTGGATGCAGCCGATGGTTTTGCGCAGGAAACCCTTCCTGATCGGAAAGCGCGTAATCAGGTTGTCGACCTTGAGGATCGGTGGGTGGTTGCGCTTGACCGTATCCTCGGTCGGCTTGACCGGCTGGATTTCCCCGGTTGCCATGTCCACCTGCGGAAACCGCAACGGACGATCCTTGCCGGTCATCGAGCCAAGCTGTGGTACTGCCGACAACAGCGCGCGGGTATAGGGATGTTTGGCGCCGGCAAAGAGATCATGCGTCGTGCCGGTCTCAACCTGTTCGCCACGATACATCACCACCGTACGGTCGGATATTTCCGCAACAACGCCCATGTCATGGGTGATGAAGAGAACGGACATGCCTTCCTCTTCCTGCAGTGTCTTGATGAGTTCGAGGATCTGCGCCTGGATGGTCACATCGAGCGCCGTCGTCGGTTCGTCGGCGATCAGCAGCTTGGGGTCACAGGCAAGTGCAATCGCGATAACGACACGCTGGCGCATGCCGCCCGAAAAATTCATCGGGTATTCGTTAAGGCGCGACTTTGCCGAGGGAATGTGGACCTTTTCCAGAAGCCGCACGGCTTCTGCCTGAGCTTCGATTTCCGTCATACCGCGGTGCTGGCGCAGGACCTCGGTGATCTGCGCACCGATCTTCAGCACCGGGTTGAGCGAAGTCATCGGCTCCTGAAAGATCATGCCAATGCGATTGCCGCGGATTTTCTGCATGTCTTCAAGCGGGATCGACAGAAGGTCCTTGCCCTCGAACTCGATCTTTCCGGCCACGCGCGAATTGCCCGGCGACAGAAGCCGCATGATCGACATCGCCGTGACGCTCTTGCCCGAACCGGATTCACCGACAACGGCAACGGTTTCTTTTGGCGCGATATCGAAGCTGACATCATGCACGACATTGCGCCACTCGCCACCGACGCGGAAGGCCGTGTTGAGATTGGAAATCGAAAGAATTGGATTGGTCATGATCTTAGCCCTCACGACGCGGATTGAGGATGTCGCGCAGGGAATCGCCGATCAGGTTGATCGCGACGATGAGCAACAGAAGGGCGATGCCCGGGAATAGGCTGATCCAGTAGTCACCGGAAAGCAGGTATTCGAAGCCGTTCGAGATCAGCAGACCAAGGGACGGTTCCGTCACCGGCAGACCGATGCCGAGGAAGGAAAGCGTTGCTTCCAGCATGATGGCATAAGCGACACGCATGGTGGCGACGACAATCAGCGGCGGCAGGCAGTTCGGCAGGATGTGCCGGAACAGGATGTTACGGTCCGGCAGCGCCATCGAGCGGGCGGCATCGACATAAGCGCGTTTGCGCTCGACCAGCGCCGAACCGCGGATCGTGCGGGCATAATAGGCCCATTGCGTCACCACCAGCGCCAGAATGATCTTGTCGACGCCCTGGCCGAGAATGGCGAGGAAAATCAGCGCAATCAGGATTGCGGGGAAGCTCAGCTGGATATCGACGATACGCATCAGCACCGAGTCCAGCCGGCCGCCGACATAAGCGCTGGTGAGGCCGATCGATGCGCCGATGACGAGCGCGATCGCCGCACTGGAGAGGCCGACGAGGATACTGGTGCGCAGGCCATAGAGAATGGCGCTGAACAGGTCGCGGCCCTGCGTGTCGGTGCCGATCAGATAGGTCATGCCCGACATGCTTTCCGAACCCGGTGGCAGGCGACCGTCGAGAATGTCGAGCTGAGCCAGATCATACGGATTTTGCGGCGCGATGACCGGTGCGAAGATGGCAGCCACGATAAAGATCGTCACCAGTATGATGCCGACGAGCGCGAGCTTGTCGTGCAGCAGCGCATGGACGACTTCCCGTGCGGGTGAACGCGAGGTGGATTTCGCGCCGCTGTTTGCTGCGGCATGAACCGAAACGGTCGAGCTGTTGTTGTCGGTCATTACGAATTCCCCTCAAGGCGAACGCGGGGGTCGACGATGGAGTACAGAATGTCGACCAGAAGATTGATGATGCTGAACATCACTACGGTGATCATCAGGTAGGCGAGGATGACGGGACGGTCGAGAACGCCGATGGCGTCGATGATCAGCTTGCCCATGCCTGGCCAGGCAAAGATCGTTTCCGTGACGACAGCGAAAGCGATCAGCGAGCCAAGTTCCAGACCGATGACGGTGATCAACGGGATCAGCGTGTTCTTCAGCACATGCACGGTGACGATACGGCGCTCCGGCAAACCCTTGGCGCGGGCGAAACGAACGAAATCGAGCTGCATGGTTTCCATCACGCCGGCGCGGGTAAGACGGATGACCAGCGAAATCTTGAACAGCGCCAGATTGAAGGCCGGCAGCAGCAGATGCGTCAAACCATCGAACGTGAACAGGCTGAGCGGCACGCCAAGGACGTTGACAGTCTCACCGCGACCCGATGCGGGCAACCAGCCCAAATAGACGCTGAACAGCATGATCATGACGAGCCCGATCCAGAACGTCGGCAGGCTGAAACCGAGGATCGAGAAGGTCATGATCGACTTGGAAACAAAGCCCTTCGGCTTGAGGCCAGCATAAACGCCGAGCGGAATGCCGATAACAAGCGCCATAAAAAGCGCGACGAAGGCAAGTTCCAGCGTTGCCGGCATGCGGTTCAAAATCAGGGTCAGCGCCGGCTGGTTGAACACAAAGGAATTGCCGAGATCGCCGGAAAGCGCACGCGTGAGGAATAGCCAGTATTGTTCCCAAACCGACTTGTCGAGGCCGAAGGACTGGATGACCTGCAGGCGTTCCGCCGGTGTCGCAGTCGGGCTCAGCAGCACGTCAACCGGATTGCCGACGAGATAGAGGCCGACGAAGACCAGAACCGACATGACAAAAAGCGTGAGCACGGTTTGTAGCGACCGGCTTAGAAGATATCCGCTCATGAGTTTGAGCCTCCCAGAGTTTTTCTGCCGGGCGCTGCACCGCCATGGCGGGCGATGCGCTCGATCAGCAATTCGATGAAACCGGCCTCGTCGACATCGGTGACGACGGTGGTATTCGCCGTCCGGTCCATCTTGTTGTAGAAATCGGCGTAGGTGTAACCCATCGTGAGGCCGGTGACCTCGACGCCGACAAAAGCCTCGCGGCTGGTGAACAATTCGGGTCGGATCAGCCAGGCGATCGTCGTCGCATCATGGATCGGTCCGCCCGGCCGGCCAAAGCGTTTTTCATCGCTACGGTCGAAGGTGGAGAAAAGATTATAGAGCGCCGCACCCGCTTCGCCGCCTGCCCGAAAACTTTCGAAATGATCGGCCGTGAACAGCGCCTGAAACGTCATGTCGAGCGGCATCAGCACAACGGGCACGCCGGACTGGAAGACGATTTCCGCCGCGTGCGGGTCGGCATAGATGTTGAACTCTGCCCAGGGTGTACGGTGACCGAGAGCCGTAAATGCGCCGCCCATCGAAACGATCCGGCAGATGCCGCGGGCAACGTCCGGATGCTGGATCAACGCCAGCGCCACATTCGTCATCGGCCCGATAGCGCAGATGGTGACCGGCTCGCCTGCCGCAGCTGCCGCCCGCGCCGTGCGGACGATAAACCGCACCGCATTTTCTTCCGCCGCAACGATATCGCCAGCCTTGACCAGCGTGTCGTCGAAAGCGCCGATGCGGGCATATTTTCCATAGACCTGTTCGCGTACCAGCGGACCGCTGGCACCGGCATAAACCGGCACATCACGCCGTCCGCTCAGGCCGACCAGCTTGCAGGCATTGGTGACCGTATCGCGAAGCGGCACATTGCCGGCGACAATGGACAGCCCCAGAACCTCGATTTCCGGTGAGGCAAGCGCCATCAGAATGGCGGCGGCATCGTCCACGCCCGGATCCGCATCGATGATGACCTTGTGAGGTTTCATGCGACGACCTTTTCGGCATAACGCGACAGGCGCTCGAGGAAGAAGGCGATCACGCCTTCCGCATCGACCTTGGTGACGATATCGGCATTCGGCTCCAGGCCGCTCTTGCCGTACCAGTCGGCAATCGTCTGGCCCATGCAAAGCTCGCTTTCATATTCGACGAAAACGCGTGCCCTCTGGGTTTCGAACAGCTGCGGGGCAAGAATATAGGCCATGACCAAGGGATCATGCAGCGGGCCGCCACGCGAACCATAACGGCGTACATCGTTGCGATCCCAAAACGCCATCAACTCGGCCAATGTTTCGGAGATGCGACCGCTGACACGCGAAAACTCGGCGACATGCTCCGGTTTCAACATGACCTGATGCGTGGCATCCAGCGACAGGGCAACAAGCGGAATGCCGCTCGAAAACACCACATGTGCGGCATGCGGGTCGGCCAGAACGTTGAATTCCGAGGTCATGGTGCGGTTGCCCGGTTCACGATAAGCGCCGCCCATCATGACGATGCGTTCGATGCCTTCGGCGATCTGTGGCTTCATGCGCAAGGCAACCGCGACATTGGTCAGCGGTCCCAGGCAGCAGAGCGTGATACGCTCGCCCTGGTTGGCGGCCTTGCCCAGCGCGTCGATCAGGAAATCGACGGCGGACGTCTCTTCCGCCTTCTTCACCGGTTCCGGCAATACGGTGTTGCCGAGGCCGGTCTTGCCATGAAACTGGCCATGGATCGCCTCACGCAGCATCGGCCGGAAGCAGCCGGCATAGACCGGGATGTCGGCACGATTGCCGAGTTCGCAGACCTGCAGCGCATTACGCACCGTGCGCTCCAGCGGCTGGTTGCCACAGACCGGAGTAATGCCCAGAATCCTGAGTTCCGGCGAAACGAATGCGGTCAACAGGGCAATCGTGTCATCGATACCGGGATCACAATCGACGATGATCGAAATCGGCTTCATTCTCAATGCCTTCAATGTGTGGGATCATAAAACTCAGAGCGCGCCGACATCGCGCAGCACACTGGCGATTTCCGCTCGCGCGGCTTCGCCGAGCGGCATTTGCGGATGTATCGGCGCACCGACGGCAAAACCCTGCAGATCGAGCGCCGTCTTGATGCAGGCGGCGATCGAATACTTTGCGAAAATCTCGTTGACCTTCCACATCGGCCGCTGAAGGTCCATCGCACGCGTCCAGTCACCGGCCTTGGCCACCTCATAAAGCGCAATGCTCTGCCTGGGCACGATGCAGGCCGGACCGGCCATCCAGCCCACACCGCCAATCATCATCACGCAGACCGGGATGTGCGCGGAGGCTGCAAATACTTCCATCCGGCCGCGGGTCCGCTCGATGATGGACAACAGACGCCCCGTATTGGTCGAGGCATCCTTGATGTAGCGGATATTATCGATCCGGCTCAGTCGCTCGATAACCGGCAATGAAAGATCGGAACGCTGGAACTGCGGATTGGTATAGAGCACCACCGGACGGCCCTTGGCCGCCCCGGCGATCGCAGTGAAATAGGCTTCCACACCCTCGTCGCTGACCGGAAAGTACGCTTCGAGGATCGCCAGAATGCCATCCGCACCGGCCGCGACCATATATTCCGTCTGGGCAACGGCGTCGGCAGTAGAAGTCGACGCCACGCCGGCGATAACGGGAACCCGGCCGCGATTGGCCGAGATCACGGTATCGACAACGCGGCGTCTTTGCTCCTGGGAGAGATAGGCAAATTCACCCGTGCTGCCGAGGGGCGTCAGACCATGCACGCCCGCGTCGACCAGGTGGTCCACCAGATCCGTCAGCACACCTTGCATCACCTCGCCGCGGCTATCGACCGGGGAAACGAGATAGGGAAATACACCGCTGAAAGACATGGTGGACCGCTCCTTTTCTTCGATCAGTTCGGCTTCACGTAGTAGGGAAGCGTGTAACCGTCGGAACGACCTGCATAGTTGATATCGCTCTTCACCGCCCAGGTGTTGGCGAGATAGAAAACCGGAATGACACCGAGATCCGTCATCGCGATTTCTGTGGCCTTCTTCAGAAGCTCCTCGCGCTTGGCGTCGTCGAGCGTCGAGCGGGCTTCGTTCAGGGCCTTGTCGAATTCCGGGTTGGAATAACGACCGCGATTGCCCTGACCGGCCTTTTCGCCGTACGTCTCGAGGATCGGTCCAAGAACGCCCGAAGCCTCACCGGTTTCGACGGCGGCACCGCCCATGATGAACGAAAACTCGAGGTTCGAGGCACGGGTAAAATAGACGCTGCCCGGCAGGGTGGCGACTTCGGTCTTCACGCCGACGCGGCTGAAGAACTGGCCGATGGCCTGCGCAACCTTGCTATCGTTCGGATAACGGTCATTCGATGCATGGAAGGTCAGCTGGAAACCGTCGGGATAGCCGGCCTTCGCCAACAGTTCCTTGGCCTTGGTCGGGTCATAGGCATCGACCTTGATGGCGGGATCATAACCAAAATAACCTTCCGGCACGACCTGGCCGGCCGGCACGCCCTGCCCGTCCATGATGCGGTCGACCAGCGCTTCGCGGTTGATCGACAGGGACAGAGCGCGTCGCACTTCCGGTTTCAGGAGCGGGTTCTTGCCATCCGGACCCTTGGCGAAAGGCGATTCTTCACGGGCTTGGTCCATGTGCAGATACATGATGCGGTTGCCGGCAATATTGACGACTTTCAGCTTGTCGGATGCCTCAAGCCGGCGGGTATCGGCCGTCGGAATGCTTTCGATCATGTCTACATCGCCCGAAAGCATGGCGGCAACGCGCGCGCTCGGGTTCTTGAAAACCCGGAAGGTCACCTTGTCCCACGCAGCTTTTTCGCCCCAATAGGCATCATTGCGTGCAACAACGACATTATCGTCCGGCGACCAGGAAACGAATTTGAACGGGCCGGTGCCGATAACACCCTTGCCGGTGTTCATTTCGCCCGTCGTAACCTTTTCCATTTCGGCCGGAAGCATCGCGATACGACTGAGATTGTTGAGCAGAAGCGGCGTCGGGCCGGCAGTCTTGATACGGACCGTCAGCGGATCGACGGCTTCGACCTCGGTGATGGCCTTCACGTAAGCGGCGAACGAGCTTGGGCTGTTGGTCGATGCCAAAGGGATGCGCTTGATGCTGGCGACCACGTCCTCAGCGGTGAAATCGCTGCCGTCGTGAAATTTCACGCCTTCGCGCAGCTTGAATTCCCAAGTCTTGTCATCGACGATTTTCCAGGAAACAGCGAGCGCCGGCTGAATCTGCTGCTTGTCGTCCTGATTGACGAGGCCATCGAAAATGTTGCGCGCCATCGCACTGTTCGGGCCGACGACATAAAATTGTGGATCCATGGACGTCGTGGAGGCGGACAGACCAACGGTCAGATCCCGGGCCTCGCTCGCGAACGGCATGGCGAAAACAGACGCTGCCATTGCGGCTGCGAAAATGGAAAATTTCATGGCGGGGACTCCTCCGGGTTGTCCGACCCGCGCTCCCTGCGGGTAAAAGACGAATTAACGTTTTACCTGGCAAAAGAAAAATTGCATTTTGTACTTAAGCCATGCCGTAATGTTATGGAAGGAAACCAGATGAGACTGAAACCAAGGCAGGTCGAAGCGTTTCGAGCCGTGATGATGACCGGTGGTATTACTGCCGCGGCCGAAGCCCTGAACGTCACCCAGCCGGCCGTTAGTCGCCTTATCCGCGATCTCGAAGAGATCGTTCAAATGCGACTGTTTGAGCGTGTGGGCGCCAGATTGGTGCCAACCGCCGAAGCAACACAGTTTTATCGGGAGGTCGAGCGGCTTTATCTCGGCCTCGACCAGATTGCTCAGGCCGCCGATGACATACGCGCGCATAAGAACACCGTTCTGCGCATTGGCAGCGTGACATCGCTGGTTCGCCCCTATCTGCACCGGGCGATTGTCGAAACCATTGGCGACCGGCTGGATATTCCGCTGGTGATCGACGTCGAAAACAGCCGGCATATATGGGATATGGTCGACCAGAACCGCTACGATCTCGGGCTGGTTTTCGGTTCTCCCAGAATGGCGGACAAGAATGCCACGCCTCTACACAGTTCCTATGCCGTCGCCGCAATGACGGCAGATCATCGTCTGGCATCCCGCCGGGTCGTCACGCCAAATGACCTTCTCAATGAACGAGTGCTCATTCCCGGCCGCAATTCTCCGCTCAGGCTAGCGCTTGACCGCGCCTTCTCAGTCGAAGACCACCAGCCGATAAGCACGATGGAAACGTCCATGCTGAACTGCTGCCACTTTGCATCGGCGGGCATGGGTGTTGGCATCGTGGATCATACCAGCCTGCGCTCTGCCGGTGCCGAAGTGGTGGCGATACCATTCGAACCAAAGATCGAGGTGTCCTACTACGCGATACGGCCAATTGGTGCGCAGAGAATTGCTGTTCTTGATGAGTTGATTGAGCGCATCCGCCAAATGATGAGAGCCGCGGGAGACCTTGGTTCGTATTTAACACTACGGGAGTCTTGAGCGGAATCAAACAACCGCTCACCTGGACAATGACTTTGGTGGAATTCATTAGACTGCCAGTAATCTATCTCCGCAATGACAGCGAGTACCCGGCGACACGGGGGAGCCTCAAAGTGAATTGTGGGCTTGTCCAGTCGACCTGACACGATCTGCATGGCGTCTTCATGCTTGCGGTAAGCACCAACCATTTCAATATATCGATTTCCGGCCGTCAGCATTGAATGCCAGTGGAACAGTCCCTCATGACGCAACGGCCTATGTCAACTTCGATAGACATCTGCGCGCTCCCTAAAAGACACTTTTGAATCATGCTTCCACTTATTTGGGAATCCACTTTGTCAACAGGACCTAGAACCGCTTCGCACCTCTCCCGGAAATGTTCTGGATGGGATGTGTGCGGATTATTTAACCGAGCAGGTCGACCTGGGGGCCCCAGGTATCGGACAGGGCAAAACCGGATCTGAACGGATCCTGATTATCCATCCTCAGATATTCGCGACCGTAAACCCATGCACGGCCCGTTATACGGGGGATCACTGCCGGGCGGCCACCGACCGTGGTTTCCGCGATGGCCTCGGCGGTGAACTCGCCCCCGATGATCGAGCGAGATGTGCGCGCATCGCCCAGCTTCACCAATCCACGCGCATGAAGACTTGCAAGATTGGCCGAACTACCGGTGCCGCAGGGAGAGCGATCAACGCGGCCCGGCTTCAAAGTGGTACAGGTTCTGATCGCACCATCGGGCTCGCGGCTTCTGAACATGACATAGGCCAGTTCATTGACGCCATCCAGTTCTGGATGCTGAACCGACACCTGCTCCGAGATGATCCGCTTCAGCTCGATACCGGCTTCCGCCAATTCACGCGAGTTCGACGGCGCGATATCGAGGCCGAGCTGGTCGACATCGACAAGAGCGTAATAGACACCGCCAAATGCGATATCCACGCGGATCCCGCCCCATTTCGGCGTGTGGATTTCCTTGTCCAGCGCTTCGGCGAAACAGGCGACGTTGTCGAGGCTGACCGATACGACACGTCCCTGCTCGCATTTCGCTCTGGCCGTTATCAGCCCTGCAGGCGTATCAAGCTTCACGACGGTTTCGGGTTCGACCATTTTCACGCGACCGCTTTCGACGAGCGCAGTCACAACGCACATGCAATTGCTGCCCGACATGGCATGGGCCCGGTCGGCCTGCAAGACGATGAAACCGGCGTCGGCCTCCGGTCTGATCGGGGCCAGCAGGAGGTTGACGGACATGGCGACGTTTGCGCGGGGTTCGAATGTTACGAAACGCCGCAAACTGTCGTCGACATGGTTGATGTAATTCATTTTTTCCAGAGCGGAGGCGCCGGGAACCTCTGGTGCGCCGCCAACGATCACCTTGCCAATCTCGCCCTGCGAATGGACGAGAAGCAGCTCAAGTTCACTTTCGAATTTCATGACAGACCTCATTGATGATCCTGCTCGTTCCGACCAAAGGCCAGCCTTCGCAAATTCTGAAAATCGACGGCGGATTTCCCGCCGCCGAATTAAACGGCAAGCTTCTGCAGGACGCGCCGCTCTATATAAGTCACCGCCCGCGTCAACGGGAAAGCGATCGCGAAATAGATGATGGCAACGACGGTGAGCACTTCGATGGGACGGGCTGTCGTATTGGAAATGTTCTGGCCGACAAACATCAAATCCGACATACCCACGGCTGAGACGAGCGCGCTTTCCTTGAAAAGGCTGACACAATTCGACAGAAGTGTCGGCGCGGCGCGTAGCACGGCTTGTGGCAGGATCACGTTGATGATCTGGGTCCAACGGGAAAGGCCAAGCGCGATACACGCATCGCGCTGCTCGCGGCCGACGGTCTTCAGGGATGCCCGGAACGTTTCGCTGGTGATCGCGCCCATGTAGAGGCTGAGAGCGATAATACCGGAAACCAGGTTTGAAAGCTCAAAGCCGAGGAATAGCGGCAGGCAGAAAAAAATCCAGAACAGTTGCACCAGAACCGGCGTACCGCGAAAAAACTCCACATAGAGGCTGGTAATGCTCCTCAGGACGACATTCTTCGAGGTGCGCGCCATGCCGACAAAAAAACCAATCGTGCATCCGATCAGAATGCAGATGAGCGTCAGCTTGATGGTCGTCCAGAGGCCGGTGACAAGTGCGTCCTGAAAACGCAATACGACTTCGAAATTGAGTTGCATCGGCCCACCTCAGCTTGTCATCACGTCGCGGCGGCGCTCAAGCCAACCGACGATCTGCGAAATCGGGAATGAAACAGCGAAGTAAATCAGTGCGACGATGGTGAAGGTTTCGATCGGACGATAAGATGCCGTGGCGATCGTCTTGCCCTGATACATGAGATCCTGAACTGCAACGATGGCAACCAGGGCGCTTTGCTGGAATATACCGATCCCGTTTGTCAGCAAGACAGGTACGGAAGCGCGGGCTGCGGTCGGCAGAACGATGTAAAGCACCCGCTGCCATGGGTTTAGACCAAGTGCCACGCCCGCATCGAGCTGTTCTTTTGGAACCGCCTGAATCGATGCGCGATAGGCTTCGGCATTAAAGGCCGTCAAGTTGCACCCAAGAGCAAGGATGCCCATGGTCACAGAACCCAGAAACACGTCGAAAATCATCGGGATACAGTAAAAGAACCAGATGATCTGAACGATGGCCGGCGTACAACGAAAGAATTCGACAAAGATCATTGCCGGAATTCTAACGACTGCAAATCTGCTCATGATGAGCAGCGCAACCACGAAACCGAGTGTCAGACCGATGAGATTGGCCGCTACCGTAAGCTGAAGCGTGACAAGAAGACCATCCCACAAAGATCCCATATTCCGGAAGACGGAGTTGAAATCGAATGTATAGTTCATCGGCCTCTCCTAGCGGATATGGAATACACGATCGATGAATTCCTTAGTCCGCTCCTCCCTGGGCGATCCGAGGACCTGTTCAGGCGGGCCATCCTCAACCACGACGCCGCCGGCGCAAAAGATGACACGCGATGCGATATTCTTGGCGAACCACATGTCATGCGTCACAATCATCATCGGCATCTGCTGGCCGGCAAGTTGCAGGATGACTTGCTCGACTTCTGAAACCAATTCGGGATCGAGGGCAGATGTCACCTCGTCGAACAGCATCAGTTTGGGATCGAGCATCAGGGCGCGCGCAATGGCCACACGCTGCTTTTGACCGCCTGAAAGCTGTGCCGGGTAAGCTTTCGCTTTTGCTGCAAGTCCAAATCGCGTCAGAAGGGCAACAGCCCGTTCCAAAGCCTTTGCCTTGCTTTCGCCGCGCACCTTGCAGGGAGCCAGGATCAGGTTTTCAAGGACATTGAGATGCGGGAAAAGCGTATAATGCTGAAAAACCATGCCGATCGAACGGCGAACCTTCGTATCGATAAACGTTTTATTACTGTCGCCACTGGCTGAGATGTAAGGCTTGCCACCGAAGGTGACAGAGCCGTTATCGATTTTTTCCAATCCCATCATCACGCGCAACAGCGTGCTCTTGCCGCCACCGCTCGGTCCGATGATGACGAGCCGATCTCCGGGCTTCATTTCGATGTCGAGGCCCTGAAGAACCTTAACATGGGGACCATAACTTTTATAAAGGCCATCGACCTTCAAAAGAGGCGTCTCTGACGATGTAGACATAGCAAAACCCTTGCAATTCCGAAAAGCCGGGTGAGCCGGTCGGCGCCGAAGCGCCGACCGGACAACCTTACTTGGCGGCCTTCAGAACTTCATCCGCCGCCGTGCGGAGGAGCTCATCCATATGGCCGGTGTCGAGCCGCTCCTGGACGAAGATGTTGAATGCCTCGATGTCGGAATAGGACATCGAATATGGCAGGCCGAATGCAACGCCCTGCTTGGCCAGCGCCGGCTTGGGCATGACCTGGGCCGCCCAATCCTGGTTCTGCTGAACGAAAAGCAAATTGGTGTCCGACTGATCGACGAGAACGTCAGCGCGCTTGGAGATAATGGCCAGGCGGGTTTCGTCATTGCCGGGAAGACGAAGGATCGTGGCGGTCTTGATAGCGGCGGAAATCGCTTTGTCCTGTGCCGTGCCGGACATAACGGCCAGCGTAACGCCCGCCTTGTCGATATCGGCAACAGATGTGAAACCACCCGAAAGCTTAGGGTTGTTCTTGTTATAGGCCAGCGAGATTTCATAAGGCATGGCCGAAATCGAGAAGTTGATGGCCATCGCGCGCGTCGGCGTGCGGTTCAGGGAGAGGGAAATATCCCATTTTCCAGCCTGAAGACCAGCAACGATATTGTCCCAGGTCGTGTCCACGAACTCAGCCTTCACGCCGAGAACTGCGGCCCATTCGCGGCACATTTCGGAATAGGCGCCGGAATACGCGCCGGATGCCGGATCGCGCATTACAAGCGGAGGAGAAACAGCAGCGCCGCAACGAAGTACACCTGCTGACTGCACCTTCTGCCAATAACCCTGTTGAGTCTGCGCGCTGACGGGAGAAGCGGTCGCGATAGCTGCGACTGCAAGCAACGCATAGGCATACAATCTCTTGATCATCTGTCTTCCCTTTTTTGCATGCGCCTGAGGGCGCGGTTCCACTCAAAAATTTTGACCTTTGGGCCATTATTATTGTCGTCCAAATGTCGACCGAACTTTTATGTCGCTCTAATGTCGACAATGTCAATCGAATTCTGGCAATCGACGCTTAATTCGATTCACATCGCGAGATATCGGCACGACTTCTCTCTGTGCCGTTCGTCTCAAGGCACCGACGTGAGATGGAGAGCCGCGCCGCCTCCCCGCCCCCAAACATCAAAAACACCTGCATATTGAGATTGCCCTGACTGGCAAATTATCCGGTCGGCGCTGCGAGCGGCTTGTTGCCAATGCGCTTGGCTTCAAGCCCCTGACTTGCAAACAGCTGTATCGGAAGGGCCTGTCATCGGGACTTGCCCGCTTGGGAAGGATCACCGAATGGCAGGCATTTTGAGGTGATCGAAGAGCGGACTCGCCAGCAAGCGCTGCGGCACAACCGACACGCCGAACCCCTGAGACACTAACTCTTCAATCGTGTCGGGCAGCCGCAAGTTCACCGGAAAGGCCGGACTGGATGTTGATCTGAAGATCGGGAAAAGTGCCCCGCAGCTGGCTGACCACAAGCGGCAGCATGCGGGTGAGAGTCATCTACACGAACCCGATGGTGATCAAGCCCGCTATATCCTCACCCTTGGCGATGCTGCGGATCCGCTCTTCGAGAGCCAGAATGTCCTGCGCGACTTTGGCAATTGCAAAGCCTTACGCAGTCAGCCTCGGCGGACGTGGCGACCGGTTGAAAATATCCACCCCGAATTCCTGCTCCAGCCGCAGCATCTGGATATTGATTGCCTGTTACGGCAAGCTTTTTTCGAGTTCCGGCAGCGCCTCGAAGAGATCTGCGACGAGACCGTAATCCGCCACCTGGAAGATCGGCGCTTCTTCATCCTTGTTGATGGCGACGATGACCTTCGAGTCCTTCATGCCGGCCAGATGCTGGATGGCACCGGAAATGCCCGCCGCGATATAAAGCTGCGGCGCAACCACCTTGCCGGTCTGGCCCACCTGCCAGTCGTTCGGCGCATAACCGGCATCGACCGCCGCACGGCTGGCGCCAACGGCGGCACCGAGCTTGTCGGCGACGGGAAGGATGACTTCCTTGAATTTTTCCGAGGAACCAAGCGCACGGCCACCCGAGATGATGATCTTCGCAGAGGTCAGTTCCGGACGGTCGGACGAGGCCAGCGCATCGGACACGAAGCTGGAAAGGCCAGGGTTTTCCGCCGCGCCGATGCTTTCCACTGCGGCGGAACCACCTTCGCTTGCTGCCGCAAAGGCGGTCGGACGCACGGTGATGACCTTCTTCGCATCGCTCGCCTGCACGGTCTGGATGGCGTTGCCGGCATAGATCGGCCGCTTGAAGGTGTCGGGCGATACGACCTCGATGATTTCCGAGACCTGCGCCACGTCAAGAAGCGCCGCAACGCGCGGCGTCACGTTCTTGGCCGAGGCGGTGGCAGGCGCAATGATGACATCATAGGACGGGCTGAGCGAAACGATCAGCGCCGCCAGCGGTTCTGCCAGCGCATTGGCATAGGAGGCGTCGTCGGCGAGCAGCACCTTCGAGACGCCGGAGAGTTTTGCGGCTGCGTCGGCTGCGCCCTTGGCGCCAGAACCGGCGACCAGCACGTGGACTTCGCTTCCCGTCCCCTTGGCAATCTGCGTTGCCGCCGTCAGCGTCTTTGCCGTCAGGTCGGAAAGGGTTGCGTTGTCGTGTTCTGCCAGAAGAAGAATGGCCATGAGAATATCTCCCTTTTCCGAAATCTTAGAGGACGCCGTCGGCTTTGAGCTTTTCGACCAGCTCGGCAACCGAGCCGACCTTGATGCCGGCCTTGCGGCCCGCCGGCTCCTCGGTCTTCAGCACCTTCAGGCGCGGCGAGACGTCGACGCCGAAATCGGCCGGGGCCTTTTTGTCGAGCGGCTTCTTCTTCGCCTTCATGATGTTCGGCAGTGAAGCATAACGCGGCTCGTTCAGGCGCAGATCGGTGGTGACGACGGCGGGAAGCTTCAGCTCCACGGTCTGCAGGCCGCCATCGACTTCACGGGTCACCGCGACCTTGCCGTCGGACGGTACGACCTTCGAGGCAAAGGTGCCCTGGCCCCAGCCGAGCAGGGCGGCCAGCATCTGGCCGGTCTGGTTGCTGTCGTCATCGATCGCCTGCTTGCCGACGATGACGAGGCCGGGCTGTTCGGCTTCCGCCACGCCCTTCAAAAGCTTGGCGACGGCGAGCGGCTCGACCGTCTCGTCGGTCTCGATCAGGATGGCGCGGTCGGCGCCCATGGCGAGTGCGGTGCGCAGCGTTTCTTCCGCCTTGGCCGGGCCGATGGAGACGACCACGACTTCTTCGGCCTTGCCGGCTTCCTTGAGACGCAGCGCCTCTTCCACCGAGATTTCGTCGAACGGGTTCATCGACATCTTCACATTCGCAAGCTCAACGCCTGAACCATCCGACTTCACGCGGATCTTCACGTTGTAATCGACGACTCGTTTAACGGGGACAAGGATTTTCATGGCAGGCACCTCATGCAAATGTGTAGGCAGTTTTAACCGACGTGTAGAACTCGGCAGCATAGCGACCCTGCTCGCGCGGTCCGTAAGACGAGCGTTTGCGGCCGCCGAATGGCACATGGAAATCGACACCGGCCGTCGGCAGGTTGACCATCACCATGCCCGCCTCCGAATTGCGCTTGAAATGCGTCGCATATTTGAGGCTGGTAGTGGCTATTCCGGACGACAGGCCGAAATTGGTGTCATTCGCAACCCCAAGCGCCTCATCATAATCTTTCACCCGGATGACAGCCGCGACAGGACCGAAAATCTCCTCGCGGGAAATGCGCATCTCGTTATTGGCTTCGGTGAACAGCGCCGGCTGCAGGTAGAAGCCATGTGTGTCGCGCTCGATCCGCTCGCCGCCGAAAGCGAGTGTGGCACCTTCCCTGCGGCCGATCTCGATATAGTCGAGATCCTGTTGCAACTGGCCCGCGTCGACCACCGGGCCGATATGCGTGCCGCCTTTCATGGCGTCATCAACAACCAGTACTTCGAGGCGCCGGATCAGCGCCGCAACGAAGCGATCATGGATGCCTTCGGTAACGATCAACCGCGACGATGCGGTGCAGCGCTGGCCGGTCGAGAAGAAGGAGGAATTGGCGGCAGCCTCGACGGCGACATCAATATCCGCATCATCGAGAACGACAAACGGGTTCTTGCCACCCATTTCCAGCTGAAACTTGCGATTGTGCTCGACCGATGCCAGCGCAACACGTTTGCCCGTACCGGTCGATCCGGTAAAGGTCAACGCATCGACATCGGGACTGTCGAGCAATGTCTGGCCGACCACGCTGCCACGACCCATGACGAGATTGACGACGCCCGCAGGCGCCCCGGCCCGGTGCAGGATATCGACAAGCGCCCAGGCGCATCCAGGCACGAGGTCGGCGGGCTTCAGCACCACCGTATTGCCATGGGCGAGCGCAGGCGCGATCTTCCAGGCAGGAATGGCAATCGGAAAATTCCATGGCGTGATAATGCCGACGACACCGACCGGTTCGCGGGTAATCCTCGACACCAACACCTGGCCGTACGGAAGGCAAAAGCTCACCGGAAAGGCGCAGCACTTCACCGGCAAAAAAATCGAAAATCTGCGCGGCGCGGGTCACTTCGCCGATCGCTTCCGCCAGCGTTTTACCCTCCTCGCGGGCGAGCAACGCGCCAATTTCGGCTTTGCGGGCAAGAATTTCGTCGCCCGTCCGTTTCAATATGCCATGGCGTTCCAGAAGGGGCGCACGCGACCAGGCCGGCAATGCCGCTTTGGCGGCGGCGATTGCATTGTGCGTATCTTCTGCGCTGGCACGGGCATATTCACCCACAACCTCGGCGGTGTTCGAGGGATTGATATTGGCGGAGGCGTCACCGCTGATCCACTCCCCGGCAATCAGGTTTTTATGCAGCATGATGGTCTCCGTTCAATGCAGGCCGAGATAGGCCTTGCGGACGTCTTCATTGTCGAGGAGCGCTGCACTTTCTCCAGACAGATGGATACGTCCGTTGACCATCACATAGGCTCGCTGCGACAGTTTCAGCGCATGATTGGCGTTCTGTTCGACCAGAAAGATCGTTTTGCCCATGGCGGCGATCTCGGACAGGACTTCGAACACGCGCTTGACGACGAGCGGCGCAAGGCCAAGCGAGGGCTCGTCGAACAGGATCAGTTCAGGCCGCGCCATCATGGCACGCGCAATCGCCAGCATCTGCTGTTCGCCACCCGACATGGTGCCGGCCATCTGGTTGCGACGTTCCCTCAGCCGTGGGAAGAGGTCGAACATCGTCGCCCTGTCTTCGTCGAAATGCTCCATGCCGATTGGCGTCGTCCCCATCATCATGTTCTCCTCGACCGACATGTCCTGATAAATCTGCCGGCCTTCCGGCACCAATGCGATGCCGCGTCTGGCGATGCGATGTGTCGACAACCGCGAAATATCCTCGCCGCGATGAAGAATGCGACCGGCAGTCGCTCGCGGCGATCCGAAGATGGTCGACAGAAGGGTCGTCTTGCCGGCGCCATTTGCACCGATCAGGCTGACGATCTCGCCGGAACGGATATGCACATCGACGGATTTCAGGGCCTCGACCGGTCCGTAGTGGCTATGCACGCCAACGAATTCGAGAAGCGGGTTTTGCTGCATCACTGGACCTCTTCTTCGCTGACGCCGAGATAGGCGGCAATCACAGCCGGATCATTCGCCACATGGTCGGGCGTGCCGTTGGATATGACTTCGCCGTGGTCGAGCACGACGATATGGTTCGAGATCCGCATCACCAGCCCCATATCGTGCTCGATGACCAGCACAGTCAGATCATGGTCGGCGCGCAGGATCTGCAGGACCTCGGACAATTCTCCGGTTTCCGCCGGATTGAGGCCCGCAGCAGGCTCATCGAGGCAGATCAGCTTTGGGGACGTGCACATGGCACGGGCGATTTCCAGCCGCCGCTGCCGGCCATAGGGCAGTTCACCGGCAAGCCGGTTCGCATCCTCGGCGAGATGCATGCGCTCCAGCCAATAATAGGCGCGATCGACCGCCTCGCGTTCGGCACGGCGATAGGCAGGTGTCGAGAAGATACCGCTCAGGAGATTGTTGGCGGTCTGCCGGTGCTGGGCCACAAGAAGGTTTTCCACCACCGACATCTCGCGGAACAACCGGATGTTCTGGAAGGTGCGGGCGATGCCGGCGCGGGTTGCCAGATGCGAGCCGCCGGTAATCGGCCGAGCGATCAGCTCGCCGATATCCTGCGCACCATTCTCGCCATGCAAAAGGATATTGCCTTCGCTTGCACGATAAAAACCGGTGATGCAGTTGAACATCGTGGTCTTGCCGGCCCCATTGGGGCCAATCAGCGCGGTGATCGCGCCTTTTTCGACGGAAAAATTGACGTTGCGGTTGGCGACGATGCCGCCGAAGCACATCGTCACATTGCAGACTTCAAGGAGCGGTGCGGTCATCGGCTTGCCTCCGCGCTGGCGCCAAGAACAGGCGACGATGCCCGTTCGGCGGACTTGGACGGAAAGAAGGCCGGCCGCGTGACACGGACAAGGCCACGCGGTTTCCAGATCATCATCACCACCATCAGCACGCCGAAAACGAAAACACGATACTCGGCGAAATCGCGCAGGAGTTCGGGAAGAATGGTCAGGACCAGAGCCGCCAGCACCACTCCGACCGTCGACCCGAGACCGCCGAGCACGACGATGGCGAGGATCAGCGCGGATTCGAAGAAGGTGAAGGATGTCGGGTTCACGAAGCCCTGATGGACGGCGAAGAACACACCGGCGAGACCGCCGGTCGAAGCGCCCAGCATGAAGGCGGAAAGTTTGATGAAGACGTGATTGACGCCGAGCGAGCGGCAGGCGATCTCGTCTTCGCGCAGGGCTTCCCACATGCGGCCAAGCGGCATGACACGCAAACGCTGCACCGCATAGATCACCGCGCAGACGACGAGGAACAGCACCAGATAGATGAACCAGAACTTGTAGTCGGCATTATAGGGGATGCCGAACGCCTCGTGAAAGGGGGTTCCGCCCTGACGCGCCGTGCGGGTGAATTCGAGCCCGAACAGGGTCGGAGGCGGTACCGGTGCGCCGTTCGGACCGCCGGTGAAGGCCAGCCAGTTATTGAGCACAAGACGGATGATTTCGCCGAAACCAAGGGTGACGATGGCAAGGTAGTCGCCATGCATCTTCAGAACCGGAAAGGCGAGGATCATGCCGCAGAAGCCGGCCAGGAACGGTGCAATGATCAGCGCGCTCCAGAAACCGAGCCCCAGATATTGCGCGCCGAGCGCCAGAAGATAGGCGCCGACCGCATAAAAGGCGACAAAACCGAGATCCAGCAGACCGGCAAGGCCAACGACGATGTTGAGACCGAGACCCAGCAGGCAATAAATCAGGGCGAGGATGGCAATACCGAGAAAATATTTGTCGGCGACGAAAGGCAATGCCAGACCTGCGAGAAACAGGACCGCAAGGAGAAAGGCAGGCGAGCGCTCCTGCCCGGACCGCACCGTCGCGCCACCGCCGCTGCGGCCCAGTGCCGCCGAGATATGGCGCCCGACCGGCGTTATTGAGGCGACTGACAGCACGACCCTGCCGATGGTGATGACGGCCGCAATCAGAACCGCGTGAACAAGTTCGTTGCGAAAGGTGAAGCCGTCGAGAACCAGGCCGGAAATCGGCCCGACCAGCACGAGCGATACGCAGAAGGTCAGCAAAGCTTCCTTGCCGAGTTTCAGCAGAGGATTTTCATGCGCGTTCATCATAGCGTCCTCATACCTTCTGTATTTCAGGCCGCCCGAGCAGGCCATAAGGGCGGAAGAAGAGAAGGACGATCAGCAGGCCGAAGGCGAAGACATCCTTGTAGTCGGTGCTGACATAACCGGCGAAAAGCGCTTCGGTCAGCCCAAGGAGGACACCACCCAGCACGGCGCCGGGGAGCGAACCGATCCCGCCAAGTACGGCGGCGGTAAAGGCCTTGATACCCATCACGAAGCCGATGAAGAAATTGAAGGAGCCATAGTTGAACGTCACCAGCGTGCCCCCGACTGCCGCAGTCGATGCGCCGATGACAAAGACGGTGGAGATGATGCGGTCGGTATCGACGCCAAGCACCGCGGAAATCTGGCGGTTCTGCTGGGTCGCGCGGCACTGTCGTCCGATGCGCGTATGATTGATCACATAGGTCAGGATACCCATGGCGACCAGCGATGCGACCAGGATAATGGTCTGCATATAGGTAATCTGCGCAAAGTGCTCCTCGCCACCGAAGCGGAAGGCGCCCTGTATCAGGATCGGAACGCCCTGATCACGTGCGCCCTGGGCGATCTGAACATAGCTTTGCAGCATCAGTGAAATGCCGATGGCCGAGATCAGCGGCGCAAGTTTGGTCGAGCCGCGCAACGGCCGGTATGCAACGCGCTCGATCGCCCAACCGTAAACAGCCGTGATGAGACAGGTGATGATGAGAATGGATATCAGCGCGAAGGGCACTGACTGAATGCCGAAAAAGCTGATGACGGCAAGCACGATGGCCGCGACATAGGCAGAGACCATGTAAACGTCGCCATGGGCAAAGTTGATCATGCGAATGACGCCATAGACCATGGTATAGCCCACGGCGATGAGACCATAGATGGTGCCCAGCGTGATCCCGTTGATCAGCTGCTGTGCCAAGATGTAAAAATCCATGGCGAACCCCTTTTTGATTGTTCTTGCCTGCACAGGCGGGGCCGGCTCGGCCATGCCGGCCGGCCCCTGCAACAGGATCGTTTAGTTGCGAACCGGAGTGCCCTTGTCGTCGAAAGAGTAGAAGACGAACTTGAAGTCCTTCACGTCGCCCTTCTCGTTCCAGCCGAGATTACCGACCGCAGACTTGACCGTGTTGGCGTGCAGCCATTTTACCTGATCCTCGATCTTGCCGTCCTTGGTGCCCTGGATGGCGGCGACGATGGTCTGGGCGCTGGCATAACCGAACAGGGTATAGTTGTCGGGCGCGATGCTCTGCTTTTTGAGGTCGGCAAGTGCATCCGCGGATGCCGGATCTTCCTTTGGATCTGCCGCCGACGAATAATAGACACCCTTGAGGTTCTGCGCGCCGCCGGCTGCGGTCACGATTTCGGCCTGGGCAAGCGCGTCGCCACTGACGAAGGCGACGTCCAGACCCTGTTCGTGGATCTGGCGGATGAGCGGGCCGGCTTCAGGAATGAGGCCGCCAAAATAGACGGCTTTTGCGCCCGAGCTCTTGATCTTGGTGACGAGCGCGTTGAAGTCCCGTTCGCCGCGCGTCAGGCCTTCATAAAGAACCGGCTCGACCTTGCGGTCGGTAAGTGTCTTCTTCAACGCATCCACGAGGCCCTGACCGTAGGTATCCTTGTCATGGACAAGAGCGATCTTGTCGATCTTCAGCGTGTCGAGGATGAACGAGCCGGCAACCACAGCCTGCTGGTCGTCACGACCGCAGGTACGGAAGACCGTTTCGAGGTCGCGATCGGTGACGATCGGGTTGGTCGAGGACGGGGTCACCATGAGGATACCGGCGTCGTTGTAAATTTCCGATGCGGGAATGGTGCTGGACGAGCAGAAGTGGCCGACGAGCGCCTGCACCTTGTCCTGGTCGACAAAACGATTGGCGACCGCCACAGCCTGCTTGGGCTCGCAGGCGTCATCGCCCTTGACCAGTTCCACCTTCTTGCCATCGATGCCGCCGGCCTCGTTGACGTTTTTGATATAGGCAGAAACACCGGTCCACACCTGCTCACCAAAAGTGGCGTTGGCACCTGTCATCGGGCCCGCAACGCCAATCTTGATCGTGTCTGCAGCATATGCGCTGGAGACGACAAGAACCGACGCGAAAGCAGCGCCCGCAAGAAGCTTCGAAATAGAATTCATTTTTTAAATCCCTCTGGTTTGGCCCAATGACCGTTAGCTGCCCGGAGAGTTGCTCTCTCTTTTTGTTGCGATAGCCATTCCCGGGGCCTGTCGCGACAACCAGGGAAAAGGAGCTTAATCGAGGGCGCGTTTGAGAGGGATTTCTGTCGTTCTCCGTCCATCCGGCCAGGAGAAAGACTGCATTACTTGCCGTCGTGACCAAACCAAGAAACAACAGCGATAGACAAGATTTACTTTCTCTCCCTGCTCCCGCGGCAAAATGACGAAATCGTGCATAGCCGCTTCAAGGGAAACGTCGGTGCATTTGTGCGTTGCGGCTTTCGGAGGACAGAAAAATCAGTCGAATTCGCGTCTGGAGGACCAGTCCTCCGCACAAATCCATTCGCAGAACGTCGAGATGATTTTGACGCGCTTGTGGGCCCGAGGCACCACCAGGTAAAACCCGGGCACATCTCGCTCCTCCATGCCGTCCAGCCGGTCGATACCCAGGGGCGCGGCCAACCGGCCCGCCTTGATGTCGGACAAGGCATCAAGTCTCGACACGAGCCCGACGCCGAGGCCCGATACCGTTCCGCGGCGCATGGTGGCAGCATCCTGAAACTCGATTTCGCCGGCAATTTCCGCCGGCTCCAGCCCCAGATGTCTCAACACCTTGCCCCACAGGTTTCTGGCCATGACGGGATGTAGAAGTGTGAACGCCGTGAGGTCTTTCGGCTCCCGAATCCGCTCAGCGAGTTCGGGAGCGCAGCAGATGATCTTCGGATCACGCACCAATAGCTGGCAATCATAATCCTTCCAGGCCCCGAAGCCCCACTGGATACAGACGTCCACCTCGTCAGCGGCGAAATCGCGGATGCTGACCATGGTCGTCATGCGAATATCCGCGCCGGGCATCAATTCGCGGAATCGTTCCAGTCTCTCCATGAGATAACGGGTCGCGAAATAGGGGCTGACATTGATATTGATACGGTTTCGATAGGTGGAATTGGTAACGCGGCGAATGCCTTCGGTGAATTCATCGAAACCTGCCTCGATGAAGTGGGACAGCACGATGGCCTGTTCCGTGGGTTCTATCACCCGCGCCTTGCGCTCAAAGAGCGGCACATGGAGAATGTCCTCCAGCAACTTGATCTGCTGGCTCACGGCCTGCGGTGTGACCAGCAGTTCATCGGCAGCACTACGAAAGCTTCCCTGCCGCATGACGGCCCAGAAGGCGCGTAGCGCGTTCAAAGGGGGAAGTCGCATATGCTGCCCGGCCAATTTCACCTCCGCTGCCAAACGAGATTTCCGACGCTTATCCGGGCTGTGCGCGCCGGATAAGCGTCGTATATTAGATCACCGCCTTTTCAAGGAAAGGTCGATTTTCAACAATGCGTTCGAAGCCGACTTCCGTGAGGTCCAGCGTCCGGTATTCGCCATAAACGATCAATTCGGAAACGCCGCGCCCTGTCGCCGGCCCCTGCTGCAGGCCATGCCCGGAAAAGCCGTTGGCGAAGATGAAGTTGCGAACCTGTGGATGGCGGCCAACGACCAGATTGTGGTCCAGCGTGTTGAAGTCGTAGTGACCGGCCCACTGGTTCACGACCTTGATCGCCTCGAAGGCGGCCGATCGTTCGGCAAGAGCCGGCCAGATGATCTCTTCGAACTCTTCGTAACGCGGTTCGAAATCATCCCAATCCGCAGTCGGGTCTTCAATGGGTGGGCAGCCGGACAGGAAAAAACGACCCTCCGGACGGCAAAAGACGCCGCTGGGCTCGATCATCAGCGGCAACCGGCCCTGGTTGACTGCCGCAGTGCCTTCCGGCGTTTTCGCACAATCGAAGACGAAAAGCGTGCGCTTGCGGGGTTCAACCGGAATATGAAGACCGGCCATTTTGGCGGTCAAAGCGGCACGCGGGCCCGATGCGTTGACGATGGTGCCAGCCTTGATCACGACGCCGGATTTCAGCGTGATCTGTGTTACGGTATCGCCTTCACGGCCGATCCCAACCACCTCGCCGGTGACATATTCGGCACCCAACGAGCGGGCCTTGTTCTTGAAGCCGTACATCAAACCGGTATTGTTGAACCAGCCTTCGCCCGACCGCCCATAGGACGCAAGTTCGATATCGGCGACATTGAGGTGCGGGAAGGCTTCACCGAGTTCATCTCTGTTCCAGAGAACGACATCTGCTCCACATGCCTTTTGCGCCACGTGATTTTCCCGCAGAACCTCGACCTGCTCCGGTGTACTGGCCAGGAAGAGATAGCCGCCGGAATGGAAGCCGAGATCCGGCTTGTCATCTCCGACCTGCATCATCTCGCCGAAATTGCGGATCACCTCGGATCCGTACTGGCTGATCCTGACGTTGATCGGATTGGAGAACTGCGTGCGGATCGATGACGACGACAGCGATGTCGATGCGGTCAGATAGGTCGGATCCCGCTCCACGACCAGAATGGATCCTTTGAAGTCGGGATTGGCGGCGAGATAATAGGCTACAGCGGAGCCGATGACCGCCCCGCCGACGATCACCACGTCATAGGCGTCTTTCATTTGGAAACCTCATCGTCGGGATGTCCGAGATCGACGAACCAGCCGCCGAGATAACGCGTGGCGGGCGCCTTGGGGTCATTCGGCGCCGTCCGCCCCTCGACGTCGGCACGAAATCGCTCGGAATTATCCTCCGGCTGAAAGCCAATGTGGCCGCTCAGAGAGTTATCCACGGGCTTAACCTTGTTATCGGAGATGCCGAAGCTGATTGTGTGTCCGATACGCGGAGCCGTCAGGCTGGCTTCGACAAGGCGCACACAATCTCCGAACGAAAGCCACGACCAGAGCATGCGACGGTCCGCCGGCTCCGGAAATGACGAGAATATGCGCAGGCAGGCGGATTCGATGCCGAACTTGTCCCAATAAAACCGGCTAAGTGCCTCCACGAAGCATTTCGACACACCGTAGAGGCTGTCGGGACGCACCGGCGCCTCGACATCGATATGCGCTTCCAGCTCGTGGTAGCCTATGGCGTGAACCGACGAGGCATAGACGACGCGCTTCACACCATTCTGCCGGGCGGCCTCGTAGATATTGTAGCTGCCCTGAATGTTGGAATCGAGAATGGTCGCCCAGCGCGTCTCAAGCGGTGCGCCGCCAAAATGAATGATGGCGTCCACGCCTTCGGCAGCCTTCATCACGGCCGCTGCATCCGAAAGTTCGAATGTCAGCGCTTCCTCGTTGGCGCCGACATTTTCGATCGCAATGCGGTCCGCAAGGCGCAGCGTGTCTGCAAGATGCGCAAGTCCCTTGCGCAACTCGGTGCCGAGCCGTCCGGCCGCACCGGTGATCAGGATGGTCTTGAAGGGTTTTGTCATGGGATCCTTGGCATCCTGTCTTAATTTTGCAGTCTGGAAACGGCAGCCGCAATGCGGGCAATGGCATCCTGAAGGGTGGCTTCGGATGTCGCGGTGGAAATGCGAAAGAAAGGCGACAGGCCGTAGGCCGCGCCCGGCACGGCCGCGACATGAGCCTCGCGAAGAAGATAGGTCGCAAAGTCGCTGTCATTGGCGATCGTGACGCCTTCCGGCGTCTTCGCACCGATAAAGGCTGCGCAACCGATATAGGCGTAGAACGCGCCTTCTGGCGGATCGAGTGTCAGACCTTCGATCGCGGAAATCTCGCGCACGACGAGGTCCCGACGCCGCTCGAACGCCTCACGGAAGCGGCTGACCTCTTCCTGGGGTCCTTCGAGTGCAGCTTGCGCCGCGATCTGCGCCACCGTCGCAACCGATGTGCAGGACTGGCTCTGCACGGTCGACATTGCCTTGATGAGATCCTTCGGACCGGCGGCATAACCGACACGCCAGCCGGTCATCGCATAGGCCTTGGAGACGCCGTTCACGATCAGGCTGCGATCGCGCAGGTCCGGGCAGGCCCTGCCGAAGCTGACGAAGTCACGACCATCGAAAATAATGTGTTCATAGATCTCGTCGGATAGGATCAGGATTTGCGGATGGCGGGCGAGAACGACGCCGAGCGCCTTAAGCTGTTCCTCGCTGTAAACTGCGCCGGAGGGGTTGCCCGGCAGGTTGAGAAACAGCCATTTCGTCTTCGGTGTGATTGCCGCTTCCAGCACCTCGGGCGTCAGGCGGAAACCGTCTTCGGCACCGCAAGCCGGTGTCACCGGCACACCGCCGAAAAGCTTTACCATTTCCGGATATGAGACGAAATAGGGAGCGGGAAGGATGACCTCGTCGCGCTCGTTGACGGTCGCCATCAGAGCGTTGAAGATGATCTGCTTGGCGCCGTTGGAAACGGCGATTTCGTCGAGGGCAAAATCAAGTCCGTTCTCGCGTTTGAACTTGGCAGCGATGGCGCGGCGCAGTTCCGGCGTGCCGGGTGCGGCCGTATAGAGCATCCGGTTTTCGCGGGCCGCCTTGAATGCCGCTTCGGTCACATGCGCCGGGGCGGCGAAATCGGGTTCACCGAGGCCAAGATCGATCACATCGATCCCGGTGGCGGCCAGATCCTTGGCTGCCTGTGACACGGCCATGGAGGCCGAAGGTTTTACCGCCGCAAGACGGTCTGCAATCCTCGTCATCATTTCGTCTCCGTCACATAACCCTTGCGGACATCTTCAGCCTTCGCCGCTTCGCTGCGCTTTTCCGGATCGCCGAACCCGCCGCCGCCCGGTAAATGCAGGACCAGCCTGCGTCCGGAGGGCACATGCTGCCATCCCTTCGGCCGCAGCAATGTTCCGTCATCCAGCATGGCCTTGCCGGGCTTTCCGGGTTCGCCGCCATCGCGGCCCGCCGCCGGTGTCCCGATGCGGTCGAACATGGCGGAGAAATCGAATTCGTGGCCATCGGCCGGGGCGATCTCGATGATCTGGCCGAGACCGCCGCGATATTCGCCATCGCCGGCGGAATCCGGACGCAATTCCTTGCGCCAGACAACGATCGGTCCGGTATGTTCCGTCGCCTCGATTGGCATCGTATGGACGCCGGAGGGGAAAGCCGTCGCAGACAGTCCATCAAGCCCCGGTCGCGCGCCCATGCCACCCGAATTGAACATCAGCACCTCGGCGCGCCGCCCCTGTGCGCCAGCGACCGGCCGGGCGGAGATATGGATGTTCCACAGCGCCGCGGCGCCTTCGGCGAGGATTTTTCCCGGCAGCGCCTTTGCAAGCGCGCCAAGCACAAGGTCCGGCACCATGTGTCCGATCACGTGGCGAACAGAAACCGGAGCCGGGCGCTCGGCGTTGAGAATATTTACCGGTGAGGAAACATTAAAGACGGCAAGCGAAGCCGCATTGTTGGGAATGTCGGGGGCGACCACGCATTTCAGCGCGTAGCAGGCATAGGCCTTCGTATAGATCAGCGGCACGTTGATGCCCCACCGGCTCATCGCATCCGTGCCGGAAAAATCGACATCGACCGACGTGTTGCCAATCGTTACCTCGGCAGCCAGATTGATCGGCTTGTCGTAACCGTCAGTCAGAAGCTCGTTTTTCCACGCGCCTTTCGGCAGGGCGGCAATCCGCTCCATGATCGCCGTGTGGGTGCGCGAGAGGATGAAAGCGCCAAGCGTCTCGAGATTGGGAAGGCCGATCTCGTCCAGCATTTCGATCAGGCGACGATGACCAACGTCATTGCAGGCCGCAAGCGAGAAGAAATCGCCAATGACCTGGTTCGGCTCGCGAACATTGAGGCGCAGTATCTTCAGAAGATCCCTGTTCACCTCGCCGCGCTCGGCGAACTTCATGATCGGGATCTGGATGCCCTCCTCATAAACCGACTTGCCATCGGCGCCGAAACCACGACCGCCGACATCGACGACATGCGCCGTGCAGGCGAAGAAGCCGATCAGTTCCTCTCCCTTGAAGGATGGGGAAACCATGGTGATGTCGTGAAGATGACCGGTGCCCTTCCAGGGATCGTTGGTGACGTAGGTGTCGCCCGGATACATCTCCTCGCGCGGAATTTCCGCGATGAAGTGCAGTACGGCTTCAGCCATCGTGTTGACATGGCCCGGCGTGCCGGTCACGGCCTGCGCCAGCATTTCACCCTTCGCGTTGTAGACACCGGCGGAAAGGTCGCCCGCCTCACGCACCGAGGTCGAAAAAGCGGTGCGCAGCAGCGTCATCGCCTGTTCTTCGACGACGGAAATCAGCCGGTTCCACATGACCTGCATGCGGATTTCGTCAAGCTGGCTCATGGATTACAGTTCCTTTCGGATCAGAAGGATGGTGCCGTCGCTCTGGACGATGGCGTCAAACGGCGAGGTGACGATGGTCGAGGTTTCACGCTCGACGATAACCGCCGGACCGGTGACACGCTCGCCAACCCTGATCGTCGAGCGTTCCACGATGGCCGTTTTAAGGGGTGTTCCCGCGGCTGGATCGAACACATCGCGCGTGACGGGGGTGTCAATCGTGCTGCCGGTGGAGATCAGCGCATGGCGCTCACCACCCGGGCGCACATCCTGCGCCTTGACGGAGAATGTGACGAATTCGATTTCCGGCCCCTCCACTGCCCGGCCGAAGAACTGGGCATAACGCGCCCTGAAATTCTCCTCGATCATGGCGCGGTCGGCAGCCTGGAAATGACGATCCGGCAGGCTGACCGGAATTTCCCAACCCTGGCCGCGATAGCGCATGAACGCCACCACTTCGCGGCTGATCTTGCCAGCCGTGCCAGCGCGCACGAAACCCTCGGCGGTCTCCTTGAGGTCGTCCAGCAGCGTGTTGAGCCGGACGGTATCGAAGGCCGACAGGCTCATGATCTGCGAGCCGACCGCCTCATATCCGAAAGGAGCCTTCAGGAATCCGATCGCCGAGCCGACACCGGCACCCTGCGGGATGAGGCAGCGGTCGACGCCCAGCTTTTCGCAGAGCCGCGCGGCGTGCAGGGGTGCGGCACCGCCAAAGGCGATCATGGTGTTTTCCGAGATGTTCTTGCCGTTTTCAACCGCATGGACGCGGGCGGCGTTGGCCATATTCTCATCCACCACCTCAACAATGCCGAAAGCGGCCGAAAGCGGATCGAGCCTGAGCTTGTCGCCAACGTCGCGGGCTATCGCAGCGGACGCCTTCCCGGTTGACAGCTTGATCTTGCCGCCGGCGAAATTGTCGGGATCGAGCTTGCCGAGAACGAGGTCGGCATCCGTGATTGCCGGCCGCTCGCCCCCGCGCTGGTAACAGGCAGGACCCGGCTCGGAAGCGGCCGATTCAGGCCCTGCCTGAATGCGTCCCATGGCATCCACCCAGGCGATCGAGCCGCCGCCGGCGCCAATCTCGATCATCTCAATGACCGGTATCGAGATCGGCATGCCTGATCCCTTGCAAAACCGGTAGGTGCGCGCGACCTCAAACGTCCGTGCGGTCTGCGGCTGGAAATCCTCGATGAGGCAGATCTTTGCCGTCGTTCCACCCATATCATAGGAGACCACCCGCTGAAGATCGAAGCGGCGCGCCACATCCGCTGCGAAAATCGCACCGCCGGCCGGGCCGGATTCGACCAGACGCACGGGAAACTCGGCCGCTGTCTCTACCGACACGAGGCCACCGCCGGAATGGATCATGAAGACCGGGCAGGAGGCGCCCATGTCCTTGAGGCGGACCTGGAGACGATTGAGATAGTCGGCCATTTGCGGGCGCACATAGGCGTTTGCACAAACAGTATTGAACCGTTCGAACTCGCGCATCTGCGGCGAAACCTCGCTGGAGATCGAGATCGGCAGATCGAGCGTCCGGGCGAGGATTTCGCGGGCACGGCGTTCGTGGTCGGGGTTCATGTAGGAATGAATGAAACCGATGGCGACGGCGCCGAAATCCTCGGCGGCGATCCGTCTGGCGATTTCCTCGAGCGCCTGCTCGTCCAGCGGCTGAAGTTCCGTACCCTGCGCCGAGATGCGGCCCTTGACCGGGAAGCGGTCTTCCCGCGGAATGAGCGGCTTGGGCAGAACAAGATCGAGATCATATTGCTCGAAGCGGTTCTCCGTACGCATCTCGATCACGTCACGAAAGCCTTCGGTCGTCACCAGTGCGGTGCGCGCGCCACGACGCTCGATCAACGCGTTGGTGGCAAGCGTTGTGCCGTGAATGATCAACTCGATCTGCGAAATGGCGATACCGGCATCGCGGATGACGATGTCGATGCCGTCCAGAATGGCCTGTTCGGGCGCTGCATAATTGGTCAGAACCTTGGTCGAATACAGCGTTCCACGCACGTCGAGGGCGATATCGGTGAACGTACCGCCGATATCTGCGCCGAGACGGATGTCGTTTCCGATGGTCATGCGTTTTCCTTCTTGGCAAGCGCGGCCTGGCGCATTTCGGAAAGAGTCTGTCTCGGTGTCAGAGCTTCCGGTGAGATATCGAGATCGAGAAGCGCACCGGTTCTGGAGGAAAGCGCACGCTCAAAGGCTTCTGCGAAATCAGCCGTCGCCGTCACCCGCTCGGCATGGAAACCATATGCCTTGGCAAGAGCGACAAAATCCGGATTGACCATTTCGGTTCCCGAGACGCGGGCCGGATAATGGCGCTCCTGATGGGCGCGGATCGTACCGTATATGCCGTTGTTCAGCAGAAGGATGATCGGCTGTGCGCCGTGTTGCAGGGCGGTTGCAAGTTCCTGACAGTTCATCTGGAAATCGCCGTCACCGGCAAAGCAGACGACTGTGCGGTCCGGAAAGGCAACCTTGGCGGCAATGGCTGCCGGTACGCCATAGCCCATCGCACCGGATTGCGGGGCGAGAAGCCGGGCCCTCGGACCGAACCTGAAGAACTTGTTCGGCCAGACGGTGAAGTTGCCCGCGCCATTCGTCAGGATGACATCCTCCGGCAATATCTCGTTGAGATAAGCAGTGACCTTGCCCATATCGACCGGCGACGGAAGATCCTTGAGCTTGAAAGACGCTTCATAGGCGGCGCGGGCTCCGGCCCGCCATTCGGCCCATGGTCCCTTTACCGGTTCGAGTGCAGAGAGCGCTTCAGCAAAGGCATTCGGGCCGGCGTGGATACCGAGTTCAGGCTGGTAGATCTTGCCGATCTCCAGATCAGAACCGTGAACGTGGATGATGCGCTGGCGCGGCTGCGGGACGTCGAACAACGTATAACCATCGGTGGAGTTTTCGCCGAAGCGGTTATTGATCGCGAGGATCACATCCGCATCGCGCAGCAGTTCCTTCACCGACGCAACCATACCGACTCCGGCTTCGCCGCAGAAAGTGATGGAAGCGTTGTCATACTGGTCCTGATAGCGAAACACAGAAACGACCGGGATATCGGATGCTTCCGCAAACGCCTGAAGGCGCTTGGCCGAACCTTCCTTCCAGTTACAGCCACCGTAAAGAATGACTGGACGCTTGGCCTGGGACAGCAGCGTCGCAAGGCGCTGCATGGCGAATTCCGAAGGTGCGGCCTCGATGATTTCGGCCGGACCGGAAAGTGGCGCCCTTTCCGTCATTGACGTCAGCATGTCTTCCGGCAAGGCGATAACAACCGGGCCGGGACGACCGGTAACCGCCATCGTCCATGCGCGAGCGACAATTTCGGGAATACGTTCGACCTGATCGATCTCGACGGCCCATTTCGCCACCGTTCCAAACGCAGCCTTGTAGTCCACTTCCTGAAAGGCTTCCCTGCCCTTCATGTCGGTGCCGACCTGGCCGACGAACAGGATCATCGGCGAGGAATCCTGCATGGCGGTATGAACGCCGATCGAGGCATTGGTGGCGCCCGGACCCCGGGTGACGAAGCAGATGCCGGGCTGACCGGTCAGCTTGCCATAGGCGGCTGCCATGAAGGAGGCGCCCCCTTCATTACGACACACGACATAGTCGAGCTTGCCGACCGTATCATGCAGCGCGTCCAGCACGGCAAGATAACTCTCTCCCGGCACTCCGAAGCCTTTGCGCACACCGAGTGCCAACAGGCATTCGACCAAAAGCTGCCCACCATTACGTAACATTGCGCGTTCCCTGATGATTATGAGCGTCGGCTTTGTAGCGTAGAGGCGCCAGGCCAACGGTTTCCAGATGTTCGAGAATAGATGCGACCAGCAAATCAAATGGAGGCTTTTCGCAAATGATTGACTGGGCCGTAATGCCAGCGTCCGTCAGCTCGCCTTGAAGGGCCTCGACAAATGCCTCACTCGCGCCGGCTACGCTTCTTTCCAGGGTCGACGGGCCTTCGCCGGAATGAGGCGAAACCACAAACAGAGCGCCCAGCCCCTGCTCCTTCATGGCCGGCAGGACCAACCGCGTCAGGTGAAACATTGCGGAGAGGTTCACTTCAAGAGCCATGTCTATGTCGGCTTCCTGAAGCTTCTCAAAAGCCGTTTCAGTTGGCCACCGCAATGCGGCGTGCACGACGATATCGGGCTTCATGCCCTCAACGATCACCCGAACCGCCTCACGATCGGTCAGATCGATCGCCATGGGAAGCACGCCGAAATCACTGCGAAGCTCTTCCAGAACCAGCCTGTCGCGCCCAAGGGCGCAAGTTTCATAGCCGGCACAGGCAAGTGCCACCGCCACCGCACGGCCCGCCCCCCTCGTTGCTCCTGTTACAAGTGCCCTCGACATCGATCACCCTCATATTTGCAAAGATGATGACCACATCGCCGCACCGGCGAAATCAAGAAAATGGAAGACTTCGACAAGTAATGCTTGTTGCTGCGAGAAGCCCTACTCCTGAAACTTGACCATCGTACCGCCGCCGGTCGCCTGGTCTGTCGGGAAAACCTCGATGCGTGCGACATCGACAAACACCGGAAGCTCGATAGCGTTGACGATGATCGATGAAACATGCTCCGGCTGAATGGGACGATAGCCGTCATAAAGCAGTGTGCGGGCAGAGTTTCCTGCCATTGCTGTCCGGTAGAGGTCCGTTTGGACCCGCCCTGGCACCACTTCCGTCACCCTGACCGACGTACCCAGAAGATCGCATCGCAGGTTGTCGCAGAAGAGGCTGAGACCCGCCTTCGATGGGCCGTAGGCGCCCATGTTCGGATATGGCGCCTGACCGCCGCTTGAGCCGATGTAAACCAGATGACCGCGCTTGCGCTCAACCATGCCCGGCAGGAGCGCCCGCGTGAGATGCATCGGTGCCTTGAGATTGACGTCGATCATCGCGTCGATCTCGGCGGGATCGATCTCGTGGAATGTCGCACGGGTGGAGAGGATGCCCGCATTGTTGACAAGAACATCGATCTCCACGCCCTTGACGGCATCTGCGATCCTTTCAGTCTCCCGCACATCCGCCTGAACCGCGATGACACCTTTTACGGAGGACAGTTCATCGAGTTGCTCCCGGTTGCGGCCGACTGCATAGACCGTCAGACCGCGCCGGGCGAGTTCAAGCACCGTGGCCTTGCCGATGCCGCTGGTCGCTCCTGTGACGACGGCGTTGCGGTAGATGTCAAACATAGATGTAGCCCCCGCTGATGACGACGTTCTCGCCCGTCGCGTAGGTATTACGGCTTGACGCCATCATGACGATCCATTCGGCCATTTCGACGGGTTCGGCGGCGCGACCCAAAGCACTCGCCTTCGCAAGCTCGGGAAGAAAGCCGAGTTCCTTGGCGCGATCGGTGGCAAAGCCTGCTGGAGCAACGGAATTGACGAGAATCTGATCTTTTGCGACTTCCGCAGCGAAGGATTTGGTGAGGCTGACGACTGCCGCCTTTGTTGCTGCATAGTGAGCGTTTTGAGGGTGTGCCTTAAACGCATCGACCGATGTTACGTTGACAATACGGCCAGTCACTTCCGGCGCATTGACGTACTGGCGCATATGAAGAATGGCCGCCACCATCATATGATACGTGCCCTTGACGTTAATGGCATTTTCCAGATCCCATTCCTCGTCGGTGATTTCAAGGATCGGCTTGCGCGGATAGACCGCCGCGCTGTTGATAAGGCAATGTATCCTGCCCAGCCTCTCCGCAATCTCATTGAAGCCCCGGTGAGCGGTCTCGGATCTGGAGATATCCGCAACCGACGTTGCGACTTCCACACCGAGACCCCGCAAAGTGTCCGCCGAAGACGCGAGCAACTCCGCATTTCGATCGATGAGGCCAATTCTGGCAACACCGTGAGACGCCATGAGCTTTGCCGTTGTCAGGCCGAGACCCGAAGCTCCGCCCACGATGACTGCTGTCTGATCTTTCACGTTCCACCTCTGCATTTCAGTTGCGCCATTTTATTTGTATGTTATCACTTATATGCCAAGTTAATCGAACCTCAAGTAAATTTTTCTGCGAAAACCAATGATCCCTAGGCTGCAGACGAGCGATACCCATTGCGCCGGCACTCCCGGTTTTTTTGAACGTCTCGTAGAGGCAGGGTTCTCCGGCGACGCAGATGCCAGTGCGGCGGCGCGCACTGTCTTTTCGACGGACAATTCGATTTATCAGCGCGAACCATCGGCAGTGGTTTTTCCCAGGGACGCGGAAGACATAAAGATCCTTATGCGCGTCCTTTCCGAGCCACGGTTCGAGAGCCTGCGCCTTGCACCGCGCGGAGGCGGCACGGGGACAAACGGTCAATCGTTGACAACCGGGCTTGTCGTGGACTGTTCGCGGCACATGAACAGGATTTTGGAGATTGATCCCGTGCGCGGGACCGCGCGTGTAGAGGCCGGCGTCGTAAAAGACCAGCTCAATTTCGCGCTTAGGGAACATGGCCTGTTCTTCGCACCGGAACTTTCCACCTCCAATCGAGCGACAATCGGCGGCATGGTATCGACCGACGCCTGCGGTCAGGGATCGTGCCTCTACGGAAAGACAAGCAATCACGTTCTCGGGCTTAGGGTGATCCTCAGCGACGCAACGGACTGGTGGTCCCGTCCACTCGACGATGTTTCGCTTGCCAAAGTCAAAGCCCGTACCGATCGCATCGGTGACATCCATCGCACCGTAGATCGCATCGCTCGAGACGACGGTGACAGGATCAAAAACGTATTTCCCCGTCTTAATCGATATATGACAGGATATGACCTGGCGCACATCCGTCGCGACGATGGACGCTTCGATCTTAATGCCATCCTTTGCGGGTCTGAGGGCACGCTGGCCATTATCGCCGAGATCGAACTCAATCTGCTGCCAATTCCGAAACATTCAGCACTCGTGAATATCCGATATGCCGATTTCAATGCTGCACTGGAGGACGCCCGGCGCCTCACGGCACTAAGCGTAGCTTCGGTCGAAACCATCGACGAGAAAGTACTCGGCCTGGCGAAAGGTGACATTGTCTGGAATGGCATTGCCCGGTTTTTCCCTGACGATGCAAGTCACTCGACAAACGGCATCAACATCGTCGAAGTGCTGGCCGACGATCCGGCAGAGCTGGAACTTAAAGTGCAGGGCGTAACGTCTGCATTGTCGCATGCGGCAGATATCGGCAGCGGAGGGTACACGATCGCCACTGCTCCTGCCGATGTTGAAGCGATCTGGAGCATGCGCAAGCGCGCCGTTGGCCTTCTAGGCAATGTGGACGGACCAGTTCGCCCCGTTGCCTTCGTCGAAGACACTGCGGTTCCGCCCGAAAACCTCGCGGCCTATATCAGAGAGTTCCGCGCGCTTCTTGACGGAGCTGGCCTTTCCTACGGCATGTTCGGTCACGTTGACGCAGGAGTCCTTCATGTTCGGCCTGCCCTCGACCTGACGCGCGACGACCATGTGCCGCTCATCCGTGAGATCACCGACGCCGTCGTTGCCCTCACCCGCAAGCATGGTGGAGTTCTGTGGGGTGAACACGGCAAAGGGGTTCGTTCCGAATACGTTCCTGAGTTTTTTGGCGATCTTTACCCGCGTCTGCAGGACATCAAACGGGCGTTTGATCCGGCAAACCGCCTCAACCACGGTAAGATCGCAACGCCAGACGACGAACCTCTTTTGAAGATAGACGAGGTGCCTCTGCGCGGCTCCGTCGACAAGGCGATTGGAAATGAAATCCGCGCCGCCTTTGACAATGCCGCCTACTGCAATGGAAACGGTGCGTGTTTCGACTTCGATGTGTCGAGCCCGATGTGTCCGTCCTATAAAGCGACACGAAATCGTATCTACTCGCCCAAAGGCCGCGCAGCTTTGATGCGTGAATGGCTGCGGCTCCTTGCCGAACGGGGCATCGACCCCAGACGGGAAGCTGCAAGACTGAGCAAATCTGCCAGGACACTGGGGTTTGTCAGACGCGCCTTCAATACGCTCAACCCCGTCAACGGCTCCGACTTCTCGCACGAAGTCAGGCAAGCCATGGATACCTGTCTTGCCTGCAAAGCATGCGCCGGCCAATGTCCGGTCAAGGTCAGCGTGCCTGCTTTCCGCTCGAAATTCCTGAACCTCTATTACGGCAGGTACCTGCGACCGTTAAAAGACCCGCTTGTCGCCAGTATCGAAACCATTTTGCCTCTCATGGCAAGATTTCGGCCGATTTATAATCTCGCTGTTGGCAGCTCGTTCGGTCGCGCCACAATGAGACTGGCGGGCCTCACGGCGCTTCCTGGTCTGGCACGTTTACCTCTCCCGCGCCTGGCAGCGCGCATGGGGGTCGACGTCGCACAGGCTGACCGGATTGATGCGTTGCCCCTGAACCAGCGAGAACGCCTCGTCATCTTCGTCGCCGATGCATTCACAGCCTATTTCGATCCATCGGTGGGCGTTGCCGCAATAGAGGTTGCCCGATTGCTTGGCTTTACGCCTCTTCTTTCGCCGCCCCTGACGAACGGCAAGGCGTTGCATGTCCACGGCTACCTGGATCGGTTTAAAAGAGCCGCTTCAAAAACCGCAGGCGAACTTGATCGCCTTGCCGCAACCGGTGTTCCGCTGGTTGGCCTCGATCCGTCCATGACGCTCGCCTTCCGGAGCGAATACAGGCAAGCAGACAGCCGGAGCATCATACCGCCCGTGCTCCTGCCACAGGAGTGGCTGGCGAATATGTCGAGGCCGATGGATGCCATCCAGGAAGTAAAGGTAAGCAAGCAGCTCAAGCTGCTGCCGCACTGTACGGAGCGCACCAATGCGCCTTCCTCGCTGATGCAATGGCAGACCGTTTTCAAAGCAGTCGGCGTCGATCTGCAGATTGCAAACACAGGCTGTTGCGGTATGGCTGGAACATTCGGACATGAGCTACGCAACCGCAGCACATCCGAGAAGCTGTACGGGATGAGCTGGTCGGCGGAAATCGCCCGTTCGGACGAGATCGTAACAATGGCAACCGGTTATTCCTGCCGCTCACAGGCAAAAGAAATCGACCAAAAGCGTCTCCCTCATCCCCTGGAGACATTGTGCGACCTTCTAAAACCGGGCGTCGCCAAGTAGAATGATATGTGATATGTGATAAATCTAACTCCATAACGAGACGGGGCATCTTTTGTCGATTATCACGCAACGCGGCAATCTCGCAGAAATCGTTGTTGCAAAGCTCAGCGAACGCATCGATTCGGGGCTTTATTCTGCGGGAGAGAAGATACCATCAAGCGCTCAGCTCTGCGAGGAGTTCGGGGTATCGCGCACCGTCATTCGCGAAGCCCTCATGTCGCTTAAAGTCAGCGGCCGGGTCACTGCCAGACAGGGTGCAGGTGTATTTGTTACGGAAAAAGACGCAAAGACGCTGAACTTCGAGATCAACCGGATCGACGATATCCGCTCCGCTATGCAAATACTCGAACTGCGGCTCGGTGTTGAGATGCAGGCTGCAGCACTCGCGGCAACCCGCAGGACGCCGGAAGCTTTGGCCGAAATCGCGCGAGCCTATGATCATCTCGACGCCCTTGAAACTGACGACGCCGAAATCGAAGCACGTGCGGATTTCGAGTTCCACCTTGCAATTGCCAGAGCAACGAGAAATCCTCATTTTCCAAGTTTTCTGGAAGCGGTGATGGAGAGTATCAACTTCGAACTCGTGTTGAAACATCGCCAATCATCGCGAGCTTACCAAGCCTATCTCAAGAAAATAAACAAGGAACACGCCTCTATCCTTTCTGCTATAACGCAGGGCGATGCGAAGGCTGCAAAGAACGCAATTGCGGCACATCTTGAAGAGAGCCTGAATCGATACCGAACAATGCTGGATGAACCAGCAAGCACCGCAGCCACGGATTAATGTGAACCGTTCAGTTTCGCGCCGGGCTCTGCGAGACGGCAGGAATGTGATACCGCATCACCTTGATGAGATGAGAACCGCTCATCTCGTTAATGTAGGCTCGTTTGCATAGTAATGAAGAACGTCCTATTGACGGGTAGACTATGCGGACGGCGCGCGTTGACGACCGTCCGCATGGATTGAGACTCAGGCCGCGTCCCGGGATAGCTGTGAGGACAGTGCAATCTTCTTGGCGGCAACAAAATCCACCTTGCCGGAACCCAGGACCGGCACGACGCCGACATTGACCTCGGCGGGCACCATCATATCCATCGCACCCTTGGCCTTGGCAAAGATTGCGAAATCGGAGCGCGTGGCATTGGGTGCGTCGGTCAACAGGATCAGGCGCTCGCCTTTCTTGGCGTCCGGCACGGCAGAAACAACCGAAAGGCTGCTCGGCCAAAGCTGGCCCGCCAGGGCTTCCACTGCCGCGAGCGAAACCATTTCGCCGCCGATCTTGGCAAAGCGCTTGGCGCGCCCACGAATGGTGACGAAACCATCCTCGTCGATGGTGACGATATCACCCGTGTCGTGCCAACCCTCTTCCAGCGGCTCGATCACGCCGGGATTTTCGGCCCTGAGATAGCCAGCCATCACATTTGGACCGCGAATGAACAGGCGGCCGCCCTGATCGATGCCGGGAACCGGTTCGAGCTTCCATTCCATACCCGGCATGATCTTGCCGACAGTACCGGAGCGATTGAACATGGGCGTGTTCAGCGATATCACCGGCGCGGTTTCGGTGACGCCGTAACCTTCCAGAATGCGCAGGCCGAACTTTTCCATGTAGCTTTCGCGGGTCGACGGCTTGACCGGTTCAGCACCCGAAAAGATGTAGCGGATCGAGCGGAAATCATAAGGATGCGCCGTGCGGGCATACCCGTTCAAAAACGTGTCCGTGCCGAAGATGATGGTGGCATTCGACGTGTAGATCAACTCCGGCACGATACGGTAATGAAGCGGCGACGGGTAAAAATAGACCGGCACGCCAGCGACCAGCGGCAGAACGGTGCCGGCGGTCAGCCCGAAGGAGTGGAACACCGGCAGGATATTGAAAACCTTGTCACCGGAATGGAAGTCGATGCGCGATGCCGCCTGCGCGGTATTCGACAGGATGTTGCGGTGGGTCAGCACAACCCCCTTCGGCGCGCCTTCCGAGCCGGAGGTGAAGAGGATGACCGCGGTGTCATCCGCCTTCTGTTTCACCAAAGGCCTGTAGCGGCGCAACAGCCCCTTCAATTTTTCGAAGAACGTAACCGTCTGACGCAGATCGTCCAGCCAGACGAAAGTTACGTCCTTTTCGAGCTCGGCAATGATCGGTGCAAGCTTACCCTGTGTCACGAAGGCGCGCGAGCACAGGACATGCTTGATCTGCGCCGCCTTGCAGGCCGACACGATGTTGGCGGCACCGGCGGTGAAATTGAGCATGGCCGGAACCTTGCCTGCGGACATGACGCCGAGCAGGGTGGCCGCAGTGCCGTTGGCATTTGGCAGCATCACGCCAAGCGTCTTTTCGTTCGGGAACATCACCTTGAACCTGGCGCCCAGAACGGCGGCGCCGGTGAGCAGCTTGCCATAGGACAAGGGGCCACTGATCGGGTCTTCCACCGCAAGCTTGCTGCCGCCCCTATCCCGCGCCGTCTCGATGATGCGTTCCAGCACGGTAAGGTCGGTATTGGTGGTCCTGAACATAAGCGACGACATGATCCTGTAGAGCGCCGCGCCGGCTGCGACGCGCCGCTTGCGACCCTTGAGATCGACAGGAACTTCGAGCCGCACCGGTTCAAGGATCGTCACCTTGACCTTGGGAAACAGGCGCAGACGCACCTGCCCGGCGGAAAGTCTGGAGAAATAGCTCTTTTCCAGACCATCTATACGGACGGGCACGATCATTGAACCGGTCTTGTCGGCCACCATGGCGGCACCATCATAGACCTTCATAAGCGTGCCGGTGACCGTCAGGCGACCTTCCGGGAAAATACCGATCGCATTGCCGTCCTGAGCCACCTTTATGAGCGAGCGGGTCGCCATCGGCTTGGTCGGATCGAGCGGCAGGAATTTGCACATCTTCAGGAACGGGCGCACCCACCACGCCTGGGCGATCTTGTAATCGACGGCAAAGACCGGCTCCTCATCGGTGATGGCAAGCGCCAGCGCGCCGTCGAGAAAACTGACATGGTTGAGCGCGATGATCGGAGCGCGGCCGGCCTTGCGGATATTTTCCAGACCCTCGACTTCCAGCCGCATGAAGGCGCGGAAGAGGATCGAGATGAAATCGCGGAAAGCATTGGTTGGCAGCGTCTTCAGCATCAGCCAGGCAACGCCGATATTGATAACGGACAGGCCGAGTATGATCAGCGGAACCGACATGCCGGCGGCCTGCAGGACAGCGACGAGCGCCAGACCGACGGTGATGAACAGGGCCGACAGAACATTGGCGCCGCCGATGACGCGGGCACGGCGTTTTTCATCCGCCCAGGTCTGCATGGCAGCAAAGGTCGGCACGGCGAGAAAAGCGCCGCCGATCGCCATGCCTGCGAGATCAATTGCGACGCGAATGGTTTTCGGTCCGGCGAAGAAGGCGGAAATCGTCTCCGCATGCGAAGTGGACTTCAGGCCCCAGAGATTCCAGGCGAGATCCATACCGAACAGCGCGACGATGGCAAGGCCCACGGGTGCCGGCAACAGAACGACGCGACCGGCCGACATCCAACCGGCAATGGCGGAACCGACAGCAATCGAGACCGCGAAGATTCCCAGATAGGCCGGAACGACCAGTTCGGAGCCGCCGAGGATTTCACTGACCATGATGGGCAACATCGACATGATGAAAGCGCCGACGAACCAGAACCAGCAATTCATCAGGGCGGAGCGCCACACACGGGTGTCCTCGCGCAGTTCCCTTACCAGCGTCATGCTGGACCGCAGCACGTTTTTGTCGATGACCAGAGAAGGTTCCTTTGCACCGATGCGCGGGATCATGCGGGCCGACCCCCAGCAGAGAACCGACAGAACCATCATCATCGGCCCGAATATCCAGATGGTGTCGCCTTTGGAAAAGGCGAGTGCGGCGACGATCGTGCCGGTCAGGATGGCGATGAAAGTACCGCCTTCGATCCAGGCATTTGCCTTCGGCAGTTCCCGGGTTTCGAGAAGGTCCGGCAGGATGCCGTACTTGATCGGTCCGAACAGCGCAGAGATGACGCCGAAACCGAACAGGGCGACCATCAGCACGAAGATGGATGAAAAAGCGATGCCGACAACGGAGATGGCGGCAATGCCGATCTCGGCAAATTTCAGCCGCTCGGCCATCTGCGCCTTGTCGTGCTTGTCGGCAAGTTCGCCGCCAAGGGCGGACAAAAGCAGGAAGGGAGCGATGAAGATGCCACCTGCAAGCGTCACCAGCGCTGCGCCTTCGGCGGCCATTGTCGCCAGAATGAGGAAGACAAGTGTCTGTTTGAGGAAGTTGTCGTTGAAGGCGGACAGGAATTGCGTCCAGAATAGCGGCGCGAATTTCCTCGTTTTCATTAGACTATCGTGCATGACGCTTTCCTTTGTCGATCGCGACTGTCATGCCACGGAGTTGTTATGTAATAGTTACAGATCAAAACAACTCCACAGCATCTTTAAATATTGTCAACTATCGCTGTCGCGATTGAACTTAACGAGCAGCTTTTCGGTCTTGGCGTCCTCGATCTTCCGGATCAGCTTTTCCGATTCCGAATTGTCACGCAAAGTCTTGGTAATATTCACCGTGGTCTGTACCAGCATGAGTATGCCCATGGCGAGATAGCCCTTGCCCCACAGGTCAAGCGGCATCATCCAGAGGCCGAGCGCCAGCATGAAGGCGGCGGCGCCAAAGGAGATGTAGGAGAAGCTGACCCAGCTGGCGGAATGTTTCTGAAAACTGTCGTTCATAATATTGATCCTTAATAAGATTTAGAAAATGGTGTTCAGACGGTGGCGTCAAGGCGGGTGCGGAGACGTGCCAGCACGTCATCCGCAGAAGAGCGAAGCGGCGCGCCGCATCCTGCCTCCGCCAGACGTTCGATCAATCCGGCGGTGCGGGACGGACCCTCCATCTGCTTGAGAACGGCTGACACCGTGTCGGTCTGTTTCTGGCGGTCACGCAGGCGTTCGAGTGTGCGCTCGGCATCATCCAGCGTCGCAAGGCCGACGCCGGAGGCAGCATGGTCAACCTTCTGGGCGGCATCGGTGGCGCGGGCCAGGCGCTCGCCACGCTGCAGATCCTTCAATCGGCCTTCCGCCAGACGAACGGTCGCCTTGAGCTTGGTAATGGCGCCAGAGAATTGTGCCAGAGCCTGCTCCGATGCGGTGCGTTCCGCCTCAAGGAAGGCGATCGCATCCGCAGCATCCCGCGCCAGGCCGTCATTTCCCTTCAACAATGTGGCCAGGGTGCGTTCTTCCAGATCCGAGATCCGCGACAGGATCAGCGTATGCTGGCTACGCTCCTTCTCGTTCTGGGCAATCGCGACGGCCAGCGCGTGCTGGGCCGATTGAATGGATTGGGCTGCTTCTCTGATTTGCTGGGCCAGCAGAGGAATGGCGTGCCGATCCGCCGCAGCCCGTTCCGCAGCATGAACCTTGCCGCGTAGAAGTGTTGCAATAAGGTTGAACATCAAACATCTCCGGTTTATGAACATTGTTCACGAAAAGAGATTTGCCACGAAAATGAACGATGTTCAATAATTATTTTGAACAATGTTCATCATTTCTGGAAAGGACGGTTAATATGGGTCGCCGGGAAGAAAAACGGGAATATCTGAAGGCGAGGCTGCTTGAATCGGCACGGGATCGTATTGCGCGCGACGGGCTTGGCAATCTGCGCGCCCGCGACGTGACGCAGGATGCCGGTTGCGCGCTTGGCGGCCTTTACAGCGCATATGTGGATCTCAATGACCTGATCATTCATGTGAACTCGACGACGCTGAAGGCTCTTGAGCAATCGCTGGCACTGACCGAGGTTAAGGACAGGCCGCCGGCGGACCGTCTGCGCAATCTGGCGCAGGGCTATCTCAAATTCGCGCTTGCCAACCGCAACCTGTGGAAAGCTTTGTTCGACCACTATTTACCGGAGGGTATTCCTTCCCCCCAATGGCATCTCGACGAACACCTCTTTCTGCTGAGTGTCATTGCAGAGCCTCTGCAAGAGTTACAGCCGGAGATGAGCGCAGAAGACCGGGCAGTGCGTGCTCGCACCCTGTTTGGCGCAGTCCACGGTATTATCAGCATCACGCTGGAAGCGCGCTTCGTTGGCCTGCCGCCGGAACGGCTGGAACGTGAACTCGATGAGTTCATCATCATGATTGCCGCCGGTGCAGCGTCCCAGCGCGAAACCTGAAAAATTACAGGGCAATCCAGATTGACGCATCAATGCCTGATGGCGTTGATTTCTCTTCTGCGGCTTAAAATCCTGAATAGTCCTTTATGGCCTTCACCCAAGTCAGCTGCATGGCCGGTGACAGGCAGCAGAGCACTCAGGCACTGGTAACAACACAGAGCGAGGACTGCGGCGGCCGCCCGCGTCTGAGTTCATCCCTGGTTGCCGCGGACAAGTTCGATGCCGTTTGCGCTGGCCCATTGCGCCACATCCTGCCTGGTCAGGGCCGTCGCCATCAGATCGGGAAACTGGTCCGGTGTGCAGGCGAATACAGGGCAATCCATCGCCGCAATCGCACCCGCATGCCGGCTGTCATAACTCGGCCGGCCATCATCCGAGAGCGCCAGAAGCACGATGACGTTGACCCCGGACTGTTTCAGCGCCGCAACCCGCGCCAGCATGGCTGGGGCGTCCCCGCCTTCGTAGAGATCGGTAGTCAGAACGAGATGCGTTTTGGAAGGACGGTCAATCTTCGTTTCGCAATAGGCCAGCGCCGCATTGATATCCGTACCGCCGCCAAGCTGGATGCCGAACAGAACCTTCACCGGATCGGCCAGATCCTCGGTGAGATCGACGATCGCCGTATCGAAGCAGACGAGTTTCGTGGAAAGCACCGGAAGCGAGGCCATGACCGCCGCGAAAATCGAGGCATAGACGACCGACGGCGCCATGGAACCCGATTGATCGACGCAGAGCATGACATGATCAAGATCCGCGCGCGTTCTGGTCTTGCGGGCAAAACCGATCAGCGTCTCCGGCACGACCGTGTTGTAATCCTGCTGATAATGGCGAAGATTGGCGCGAATGGTGCGCGGCCAGTCGATATCCGCATGCCGTGGACGGTGCGTGCGCTGTGACCGGTTCACCGCCCCGGTCAGCTTTTCAACCGTTCTGGATTGCAGGCGCTTCATCAGGTCCTCAACGACCTTGTTGACCACCGCGCGTGCTGTTTCCATCGTCCTTTCAGGCATCGCGCCGCGCAGCGAGATGAGGTCGGCGACGAGATGGACGTCCGCCTCCAGCGTCTCCAGGAACTCCGGCTCCAGCATCAGCGCCTTGAGATTCAGGCGCTCGAAAGCATCCTTCTGGATAACCTGCACAACCGGACTTGGAAAGAACTCTCTTATATCGCCGAGCCAGCGCGACACCTTCGGCGAGGACGCGCCCAGCCCGCCCCTTCCCTTCGTCCCGCCAGACTCATAGAGCGCGGAGAGCGCACGGCTCAGACGCTGGTCCCGCTCTGCGAGACCCTCCATATCGTCATCGCCAAGAGCCAGTTTCCAGCGGCGGATACGTTCAGAAATCTCGAGGGCCGAAATCTTGGAAGCCGAAGTATTGGGAGCCGGTGTCTCGGGGGTCTCGGTCATGCGCTCATTCCCAAAATTTGCTTCAATAACGGCAATGCGCGTTCGAAAGCAGGGTTGTCTGCCGTGTCAATCTGAATGACGGCGACCTCTTTTCGCCCACCCGCGATGCGCTCCATGATCCGCTTGCGGCCGATGGCATCAAAGCTGGTCAGGGCGCGGCGCAGGAGTGGCAGGCTTTCGACGAAGGTTTCTTCGTCCAGTCCACAGAGCCATTCATCGATCAGGAAAAGCAGCACCTGATCCTGGATCAGCACTTCCGCCGATCCTGAAATAAAGGCCTCGACGAAGGAGCCGGCCCGCGCCGGCGTCTCCCCGACGATCTGTCGCGAAAAAGCGGACGCGATCTGCGCTTCGTTCCAGAGGCCCAGATCATGCAGTCGGCGCAGGCTGAAACCGACGACGGGTGCAGCGGCCTGCTCGTCATCGACCAGAAGCGCGAGCTGACGCCGCCATTCCTCCAGCAGGGCGGCGTCGCCGAACAGGCCAAGCGCTTCGTCATAGATACGCATTGCCGCCATACGCTTGGCCGTCGCCTCGTCGTCCAGCTGGCGTGAGCCGATACGGATGCCGGCATTGACCTCGGCGCTAAGGGCTATGATCAGCGCCCGGAGTTCAGGCTCCGGCAGCTTGCGGGCGCTCCCGTAACGGACAATGCGCACCAGCGGCGCAACGGCGTCCATAAGGTCGGTGATGTCGTTGTTCTGCACGGCTGCGGCCTGCAGAAGATCGATGCAGGCGCTTGCCGCATCGGGAAGGTCGGCGACCAGGGCGCCGCGCACCAGTTCGGAAAGCTGCGCGATACCTCCTGCCTTACGGCCACGGTCGATCGTCGCGGCGGCGGCCGCCTGTTCGATCGTCAGCCCCCAGACCAGCGCTTCCGCCAGTCCGACCGACATATCGGGAGACCAGAGGAGTGCCCATATCTCACGATAGGTACCGCGGCCGGCCTCCGCATCGATCAGCCGGCCCCAGTGGATGCCGATCAGGTTGAGCCGGTGCAGGAAGGTGGATTTGAGGAGACCCGCTTCACTGCGCAGGTCCAGCTTGACCTCATTCGCCGCCTCATCCGGCTTCAGCCGGGTCCTCTTGCACCAGGCCTCGAAATCCTTTGCGAGCGGCATCTGCGGCACCGCTTCGTCGATCTCGCCGATCCGGCTGCCGATATAAAGCTTGCGCTCGATTATCGCGAGTTGCGTATCGTCACCATGGCAGAGCGACGACCGGGACGCATCGCGCATTTCGGCAAGACCCGGCACGCCAAGGCCCCGCAGGCTCGCAAGACCGAGTGAGAGCCGCGCGGCCTCGATCGCGGAGGCGGTGGAAGCCTCATACCCCTCCTGTCGCAACAGGGCCGCGGTACGCGCCTGCCACACGGCGGCAAAAGCCTCCGGCCCCTCATGGCGATCGCTGGAATAGAGCCCCCAGAGATGTCTGTACCAGCCGGGCGAGATGACGCCGGCGCCATAACCCGAAGCATAGCTCAGCCGTCCGTCGCTCCAGGGCGCCCAGGTCGCTTCCACCTTGAGTTTCGGCAGGTCCTTGGTGATGGCCCGGTCTTCGGCGACCGTCGTCTCCTCCCGCAGCCCGCCGATGTGCCAGGCCCCGACTACGGCGGCGACCTCGCCCTCATGCTGCTTTAATGCATCGCGAATATGTCCGCGCATAAAAGCTTCCCGGCGCTTTTCGCGCAGCCATTCGGCCTCGGTCATGCCGCCGGCTTCTGCCTGGTGCCGGCGCGTTTCGGTCATGGCGGTTTCAATCATGGCAAAAATTTCGAGCGGAGACTGGCCGCCGCCATGCTGTTCGATCAGGCCGTTCCAGAAGGTCTCGCCATCGCCATATCCGGCTGCTTCGGCCAGAAGATCGAGCGGGTCGAGACGGACTGCAGCGCCATCAGCCACTGCAATATCTTCCACATCGTCGGTTTCACCATTCGCTGTCGCTTCGGCTTTCGCCTCGAGAGCGGCGAGCGTTTCTTCCCGAGCCGCCTTCGTCAGCGCCAGCGATACCGCCGCCGGCCAGTCGATAAAGCGGACCGGTCGGCCACGGGCGAGCGCCCATTGCATGGCCACCCATTCCGGCGAGAATTCCGCAAATGGCGCAAAGACGGCATTCGCGGCCTCGTCGGCCGCATAGAACAGCATGGCAAGCGGCGGCTTCATGCCCGGCAGCACCGCATGCTCAATCAGCGCATCGCCTTCCGGCGATCCTTCGATCAGCACGCAGGCCGGATCGAGGGCGTCGAGCGCGCCCTTGAGGAGCGCCGCTGAACCCGGTCCGTGGTGGCGTATGCCGAAAAGATGCGCCTTGCGTTTTGCGGCCATCAGATCACCTCGCGGATCGCCTCGTAGAGATCGCTCCAGCCGTCACGCGTCCTGATCACGGTTTCGAGATATTCGGACAAGGCAACGCTGTCCTGTACCGGATCCTTGACCACCGCGCCGACAATATTGGTGGCAAGCGCGTTGGCGTCGATGCGACCGTCGCCGAAATGCGCCGCTTCCGCCCAGGCCGAGACGCCGACGGAAATCGCTTCCGCCGTGGAGAGCGTGCCGGTCGACGTTTTCAGCTTGGTCTTGCCGTTCAGCGTTTTGCCGTCGCGGATTTCGCGGAACAGGGTGACGACACGGGCAAGTTCCCTGTCGGCCGGCTGGATCGGCGGCAGGCTCAGATTGGTGCCGATTTCGCCGACACGCTTGATGACGATCTGCGTCTCTTCTTCCAGATTGGCCGGCGAGGGCAATACCACGACGTTGAAACGTCGCTTCAGCGCCGAAGACAGCTCGTTGACGCCCTTGTCACGATTATTGGCAGTGGCAATGACGTTGAAGCCGCGTTCAGCGCCGATGGCAGTATCGAGTTCCGGCACCGGCAATGTCTTTTCCGAAAGAACGGTGATCAGTGTATCCTGAACGTCCGACCCCATGCGCGTCAGCTCCTCGAGGCGCAGCAGCGTGCCCTCCTCCATGGCGCGCACCAGCGGCGTCTTCACCAGGGCATCCGGCGACGGCCCCTTGGCGAGCAGCAAAGCATAGTTCCAGCCGTAGCGGATCTGGTTTTCGTCCGTACCGGCCGTGCACTGGATCAGGCGCTGGGATGAGCCGGAAATAGCGGCGGCCAGATGTTCGGACACCCAGGATTTCGCCGTGCCCGGCAGACCGAGCAAAAGCAATGCGCGATCCGTCGCAAGCGTCGCAACCGCCGTTTCGATCAGGCGGCGATTACCGACATATTTGGCGGAGATATGAGTACCATCGGACGCCTTGCCCCCCAGCAGGTAGGTGACGACGGCCTGCGGGGAAAGCTTCCAGTTTGTCGGACGTGCACGATCATCACCCCTGGCAAGCGCGGAAAGCTCGCCGGCGTAAATTTCTTCCGCGGGGCGGCGAAGTTGGGCTTCAGGCATCTGTGGTCTCCAGGCTGTCCATGAGGTCGAGAAAAAGGATGGCATTGCCGCTTTTGGCGGATTCGAGCGCGGCAAGCTCGGCGCGCAAGGTCGGGCGCAGGGCGCAGGGGCACATAGTAGCCATGCCGTCGAGGATATCCGCATCGTAGCGGGCATTGTCCTTGCGCAGGGTGCTCCAGGGCGTGGATTGCAAAACATCCTTGAAAAGGCTTTCCGTCGCTGCCCCGCCAAGCCACAGCGCCATCCGGTGAATGGTCCATGGCGATGTATCGGCATCCCATCTGTCTGGACGGAAGATATATTCCACCCAGAGCTGCCGCTCTTGCACACTGTAATCTGCAAGTATTTCGGCATCAGGCTGTGAGAAAGCCTCCCAAACGTCGCGGAGATGGCGGTCGGTGATCGTTTTCACCACATCCAGACGCCGGTCCTGCGTCGCCATGAAGAGAAAGGCGACAAGGAGATCGCTCTGTTTCTCCGCCGCAGCAACCATAGCATCAACCGAGAGCGACAGGGCGCCGGCAAGGACCTCCAATCCGACCGGGCCGAAGGTTTCGTTGAGCCAGCCTGTCTTGGTATAGTCCCGAACGGTCGCGGGCAATTCGAGCGTCAGGGCCGTCTTCTTGAAGATCAGCCCGGCCTTCGAAACCTTGATCCGCTCCAGCGCGGCATAGAGGGCAGGATTGTCGCCCCCGACTCCCGGCAATTTGACGAGCAGCCTCTGGGCCAGCTCGCGAACACGCGGTGCACGGTCCTTTTCCAGACCCTTCAGAAATGGCGCATCCGACTCGGAAAGCTGTCCGCGCAGGGCGCCCAGCAGGCGCACGCGGCTGTCGGCATTTTCCGTTCCCCAAGCCGCCTCGACCAAAGCCCTCGCGGCGGCGGGATCGGTTGCCCGGCGAGTGCTTATATAGCCGGCCTTCACCGCCGGCGTCGCCAGCATCCAGTTTTCGTCATTCAGCCGGTCCGGCGCGAAATAGTTCTGCCTTTGAGCAACCGGGGTCTCGCGTTCGGAAAAGGCGAGCGCTTCGGCACCAAGGCTTTCCGCGAACGCCTTTACGAAGGGCTCCAGCTTCGGCAGATCGAAGGGATGCGGCCGGAGCTTTTTTTCCGCGAATGTCCGGGCAATCGCGACGGACAATTGGCCGGATGCTTGGTTCTTGTCCGAAAGCAACCGCAGCAGGTGTTTTCTCGCGGCATCCGGCAGGATCGTTGTCCGATCGGCAACGACGTCCTCGATCTTGAAATGGGCTGGCTGCGCCGGGCGGTCGAAACGTAACGCCTGACCGGCCAAAGCCAGTGCCTGCAGCGGATCATTCGTGCCAATGGCGTCAAGCGGCAGGCCGTCACGGGTACCGGAAAGAAGTTTTGGCAGAATGGCAGTCTTCAGACTTGATATGGTCATGCGGTCCACCGCCCCAGTGAGGTTTCCGACCAGCAGAGCGTCAGCTCATTGCCGTTCCAGAGACCCGCACCGTCGATTGTCTCGCATTGCAGCAACGGCCAGGTTGCAGCAGCCTGCGATTTCGCCACCGGCAGACTGATTTCATTTCCGTGAAGATAAACATTGTCTTCGGTACGCCTTAGCCGTGCGCCGCGAAACATCATTGGATAGTCGGCAAGCCAGGGCTTATCGATCAACGCATTCTCGTAGCGACCATAAGCCGTTGCGAGATCGTCGGAAGGAAGCGTCAACGGCGCATCGGAGGGCTCGGTCGCTCCGATCTGCCGCACGACCATGGCGCGCAACGGCGCGCTGGACGGATAAAAGACGAGTTCGGCTTCAAATGCATCACCGACGCTATAGCCGCTCGAAGACGCGCCGGTTGAGACCGGGACATATTCGATCAGCACAGCATGCCGTTCGTTGCCGTAGAGCCATGTTTCGATCCGTCGCAGCTTGTCCGGCTGCACCTCGTTTCGGGTTGCCCAGACACGCCAGACGCCGGAAACGCGCAACGCCGCCTCATCGGCAATCAGCGCTTCGCGCGTAACGGTCCAGCCGATCATCTGCCGGATATCCTGGCGCAACGGTTCCGGGAGGTCGTCCTGCCGCCGATAGGCCTCGGCCAGCAGATGCAGAATGCCGAGTTCCTGAACCGCGGCGGTGGGACGCGCTGCGTCCGCAAAGGCGAAAAGACGCGCCGGCATCGTATCAACCCGAAGCGCCAGACCGGAAGCCTTGGCGTCAAACAGCCGTTGCGCCATCACCCTGCAGGCGGCCGTCGCCTTGCCGGGGAAAGATGCAAGCCCGACGTCCATCTGGTCGGAAAGCCAGGTGTCAAGTTCATCGAGGCCATTGGCGATGGAGCTTTCCCGCTCCAGCCGGTTCCGCTCGCGGGCAAGCGCGGCGCGAGCCTCCGCCTTTGGATCGGCGAGGGTTTCGGCTTCCTCAACGGCTGCTATGGACGCTTTCGGCCTCTCCGCATTGGCCGCCGATGCGCCGGCGGAAGGGCCGCGCCGGCGGGAAAGCCAATCCGTCACCCAGTCAGGCGGCGTACCGCCGGCAAATTCGACCTTGCCTTCGACCCGCATCCACATCAGGGCCAATGCGTGCTTGCAGGGAAATTTACGGCTGGGGCAGCTGCATTTATAGCCGGCATCGGCTTCGGTAACGGAAATCCTGTAGGGTGTTGCGCCGGAACCCTGGCACTCTCCCCAGAGGAGGCCCGATCCATCCTGTGCAAGCGTCGGCCAGTTCGCTGGCTTGAGAAGCTTCTTGGCCGCTGCAAGCGAGCCCTGATCCGGTGCGAGCTCTTCGATCTTTGCCAGGCTCAAACTCAATAAAATTCTCCGTCCCGCACATACTTAACCGAATCTCATAAAGGTTATAGCGCGTTTATGACATGGAATCGGTGACGATGGACAATAGGGAGTTGCAGGACGATACGTGAAGAGGCTGATAACATGGCCATATCAAACCATCTGCTTCTGAGGCGTTGACTTATACGTCCGCGGCCCGTTGGAAACGATATGTATGGCGCTTTGCCGGCACTGAGCAACCAAGCCGTAGATCGCAGATGTGAGAGTGCCATCGTGATCCTGAGCAGCGCCGTCTCGACCTCCTCGTCGATGGACCTGTCAAAACTCAGAGAAATATGTCCGCTCGAGACAGCCCTATATCTGTCCGCCATTCACTTCTATCTTGGCGAGAATCGTCTGTTTGGAATCTTCGAGGTGGCGCCGGATGACGGTTTTGAGGAGTGGGTAGTCCTGCTCCTTGAGAGCCTTCAGGATCAGGCCGTGTTGCATGATCGCCTGTTCCACTTCGCCGCTTGCGACCTTGCCGGGAATGGTGGCGGGCAGGCTGTAATTCATGAGATCGCGATATATCTTTACATTTCTGTCGTTGCCTCCGAGCCGGACGAAGGCAAGGTGGAATTGCAGGTTGAAATCATATTCGTGATATTTTTCCGGGGCCATGGCCGCCGTATTTATCGTGGACAGATGAATGTTTTCCATGATGCTTATCTGTTCCCGCACGTTCTCGTCGGGTCCTGCTTCCAGCTTTTCGACCACCCAGCGCTCGATCATCAGACGGGAATCCATGACCTCGTTGACGATATCCATATCGATGGGAACGACGAAAGTTCCAACCTTCGATCTTGTGACCACCAGCCCGTCCATCTCAAGCCGGTTCAATGCGTCACGAACGGGCGTCCGGCTGACCTTGAGCTGATCGGCAATCTTCTCAAGGCTGAGTTTTTCGTTCGGTGGGTAATGCCGCAGAATGATTTCCCGTTTTAGAAGCGCATAGACACGGTCCCAGAGATTGGACGTGTCGAGTTCTGGTAGTGTGTTATCTTTCAACTGTTTGCCTCTCCGGGTATCTTTTATGCGCTCCTGCCGCGGCCTGCGCCGACGATGCATCTTCCAATTTCTGAATGTAGCTTTCGTTACGCACGAGGAAATCCTGACCCACGACCCGCAACCGCACCTCACCGCTGGAAAACAGCCGATAATCGATGAAACCGACCTGGCGTATTCCCCAATGCCTGACATCGGGCTTCTTGGTGACGCCGGCGACCGATGGCGACCAGACATGCAGAACATCACCGAGACCAAAGCTGCGGTACTGGTGATTGTGGCCCGAGGCGACCAGCCGCACGGCGCATCCGTTCAGAATTTCTTGTAACGATGCCCTTGCGACAGGATCGAGGGCATCGGTGGATACGGTGGTTTCGGAAGGATGGTCGGCAAACAGCGCCTTATGGGTGAAAAGCGCCACCGGCATGCCGGATGGCAGCGCGGCCAGGCTGCTGCGAAGAAAGGCAGCCTGTTCGTCCTCGTGGGACGGTGCGTTCAGCAGTTGCGCAATTATTCCGACAAGCGCCCAGACTCCATGCCGCTCGACCCAGAATTCACAGCCGAAGGCGGCCCGCCAGCGCTCCCGGCGGCGGTGATTGATTCTGGCTTCGGGGAGAGGGTTGATCATGCTGTCGCCGAGATCATGGTTGCCGGCGATGATGTTCCACGCCACCGGGATACGCTCCAGTTGCCGGCGGGCGTAGTCCATATCCGCATCGCTATCGGGATCGCTATACATGGCATCGCCGGTGATGACGACCAGATCCGGCCTTTCGGTCTCCAGCCATTCGAGCACCAGCTCCCAGTTTCGCTGGTGATGAAGACGACCCACCCCCAGATGCGGATCGGAAATTTGCACCACCCTGAAATATTCGCCTGTCATCGCATCGGTCCGTTTTAGCGAAAGAGATCGGCCATGCTGCGGCCGACGATCTTGGAGGCTGTGAAAACCAGAAGCAATGCGAGCGCCAGCGCGATCGTGCTGATCGCTGCGGCGGAGTTGATTTCGTGGGCTTCGAGCCGTTCATAGATGGCGATGGAGATCGTTTTCCAATGCGCCGAATAAAGGATGACGGTGCTGCTCATTTCCGTGATCAAAGTCGAAAAAACAATGATGCCGGCCGCCAGAAGACCCGGTGCGACAAGGGGAAGCGTAATACGGCGAAGGGTTGCGCCCTGGGTCGCGCCGCAAATCGTCGAAGCTTCCTCAAGCGCCGGATCGACACGGCTGACGGCCGCGACCGCGGCGCGATAGCTATATGTCAGGCGCCGCACGATATAGGCGATGATCAGGATGAACGCCGTGCCGCTCAGAACCACCGGACCGGAATTGTAAACCGTCAAAAGCGCAACGCCGGTCATGATGCCGGGAAGGATGAAAGGCAGGGCGATGGTAAGGTCCAGCGCCCACTTTGCCGGCAATTGCCTGCGTTCGGCCGCATAGCCGGTGGCCGTGCCGAAAAGGATGCAGACGAGCGTTGCTATGCCGGCCAGAAACAGGCTGTTGAGCACGGGCTGTTTCAGATGCTGCATGGCCACCGAATAGTTCGAAAGACCGTAGGTCAGCGGCCAGAGCGTGCCCGGCCATGCCTCGACAAAGGACAGCAGCACCACGATCATCTGCGGCAGCATGGCGAAGGCGAGCACGCTCCAGACCCAGAGCGCACCGAGCACCCGCGCCAGCGGATGCCGGCTGCGGATCGCGGATCGGGTCCGCCCCGAAATGCCGACGAAACGACGCCCGCGCGTCAGGCGCAGCAAGAGGCTGATCGCCGCCAGCGCAATCAGCACGTTCACCAGGGAAATCGCCCCGGCCGCATTGAGATTGAAATAGCCGTTGATCTGAAAATACATCAGCGTCGAAAGAACATAGGTCTCACCACCCAGCACGGCGGGAATGCCGAATTCTCCCAGACACTCGATCAACACCAGCAAAGCGCCGGCGAGAACGGAGGGCGTGACCATGGGCAGGGTGACGGTGAAAAAGACCCGCAGCCGCGATGCGCCCATCATGCGCGCGGCTTCTTCCATGGCCGGATCGTTGGCGGCCAGCGCCCCTTGCGTAAACAGGAAAACATAAGGGAAGTTGGCGAGTGTCATCCCCAGCACGATCCCGAAAGGACCGTAGATCGGCGGCAGCGTGATGCCGAACCATTCGAACATATAATGGGTTGCGATGCCGCTGCGACCGAAGAGAACGACCCAGGAATAGGCGCCGATGAAGGGCGGCGAGATCAGCGGCACGATCGACAGGGCCATGATGACGCTGCGCAGGCCGATATCGATGCGCGCCACGGCATAGGCCGCCGGAATGGCGAGAAAACTTGCCAGCACCGTCGAGACCACACTGATCCAGACGGTGTTCCAAAGGGCGACGCGATACATTTTCGACGTCGCGAAGCGGGCAAAATTGTCAAAGGTGAGATTGGAGAGGCTGAGCGGCGCGCCCTTGGGAACGAAGCCTTTCATAACGCTCAAAAGAACGGGATAAGCGAGAAACGACACCAGAAAGAGCACGGTTATCAAGGCGAGCAGCCAGGGAAGCACCGTTCCGGCGCGAAGATCGATGCCGGTGCGGCGGCTGGCCGGGGGCGGCTGTGTCAGGGAGATCGCCTCGCTCATGGTCGAACAAACTCCACGGCATCCTCGCTGCTGAAGGAAATCCGCACCGCATCGCCTTCACCAACGCCTTCGATCCTTCCATGCGCCTCAGCGATGACCTCACGGGCAGCCTCGGGGCAGTCGATGATGTAGCGCACCGTCGCGCCCAGAAATTGAATGCGCCGGACCACGCCTTCAGAGCCTTCCGCTCCTATTCTTATCGCTTCCGGCCGCACCATGGTCAGGCGGTTACCGGTGTTTTCACTCAGCCCGTCGCAATCGAAACGGTCGACATGCACGCGCCTTACAGCGCCATGCGGATTGTGGAAGAAATTCGCCTTGCCGATAAAATCGGCGACAAATACCGAGGCGGGATTGCGGTAAATCTCTTCCGCCGAGCCGATTTGAATCAGCCTCCCATCCTTGAAGACGGCGATGCGATCCGAGATCGCCATCGCCTCCTCCTGGTCGTGAGTGACGTAGATCGCCGTAATTCCCAATTGCCGCTGAACGCTGAGAATTTCCTCCCGCATGGTCACGCGCAGCTTGGCGTCGAGATTGGACAGAGGTTCATCGAGAAGCAGCAATTGCGGCTGGTAGACCAGCGCGCGGGCGATCGCCACCCGCTGCTGCTGGCCGCCCGAAAGCTCGGACGGATAGCGCCTGGCAAGCGCCGTCAGGCCGAGCGTCGAGAAGATCGCGTCGATGCGGCGGCGGATCGTTTCGCCGGGCAGGCGTCGCAGCGTGAGCCCGTAGGCGGCGTTGTCGAATACGGAAAGGTGGGGAAAAAGCGCATAGGACTGGAAAACCATGCCCATGTTGCGCCGCGAGGGGTCAACCTCGGAAAGGTCCAGCCCATCCATGCCGATACGCCCGGAGGTCTGCACTTCAAGACCGGCGATCATGCGCAGCGTCGTGGTCTTGCCGCAGCCGGAAGGGCCGAGCATGGTGAAGAATTCGGGTTTTTCGATGTGGAACGAGACATCATCGACGGCAACAGTGGCGCCGGCGGCGCCACTGAAGGTCTTGCGAAGATTTTCAACCAGCAATCCGGTTGGCTCAGTCTTTGTGTTTTTTGCGGACGCCATCCAGCGCTGATCCTCGGGAAATTATGCTATCGGTGCGGTCAATCGGTGATGGGAATGCGCCTCACTGATTAAAAATCGTTTCCCATTTGGCGAGATAGGCGTTGCGCTCGCTTGAGGCCTTCTTGACGTCGTAGGGGAAGGTCACGATCTTGGCGGTCGGGGTAAGGCCAGCCGGCGCATCCACATCCGGGCGCACCGAGCGACGCTTGAACTGCGCCAGAATTTCGTGGCCCGGCTTCGAGTTCAGGAAATCGAGGAACAGTTTCGCATTTTCCGGGTTCGGGCCGCCGCGGACGAGTGCGGAAGCATCGTAGCGGAAGGCTGTGCCTTCGCTCGGATAGACGATTCTGACGGGATTGCCCTGCTCGATAATGCGCTGGATGTTGGATTCGTTGGAAACGCCGATCTGCTTTTCGCCGCGCGCCACATCGGTGAACACCGCTTCCGAAGCGGTGACGATGCTGGCATTGTCCATGACCTTGTTGACATAGTCCCAGCCGTAAAGCTGAAGCATCTGCGCAAGCTGGGCATAAGCGGAGCCGGACGTGCTGGGATTGGCAAGGGTGAGCTTTTCGGCAAAGCGCGGATCGGCGAGATCCTTCCAGGATTTCGGCATCGCAGCTTCGTCGAGCAGCTTGGTATTGACGACGAAGGCCTGCAGGGCAAGCGAACAGCCATAGGCAAGGCCGTTATCGACGATCGCCTCGGCCGGAAAATTCGCCTTCTCCTTGCTGTCGTAAGCCTGGAGAAGTTCCGGCTGCGCCAGAACCGCCTCGGTGGAGGCGCAGATGATCACATCGCCACGCGGATTGGCGGCTTCCGCCGCCATGCGCGTGAAAAGCTCTCCGACGCCGCCGGCAACGCTCTGGACGTCGATGCCGGGATGCAGCGTCTTGAATTTGGCAATCAGGGCATCACCAACGGCGCCCGGCGGATTATAGGCCACCAGTGAACCCTTTTCAGCAAAGCTGGCGACGGTCGTCGCAACCAGCATGCCCGCGGATAAAAATAACGTCTTCAAAATAGGCAGCTTCATCGAAATGTTCCTTATCTCATGACCAATCGCTATCGAGCCAAGCACGTGCTCTCAAGTATGAAATATATAACATTTATGATGACGCTACGGTGACAGGAAGCGTCTGCCGGAGAATGATTTTAAAGGGCGGCATTTCGAGGCCCGACTAATCGTTCAGGCAGCCATCCGGTCCTTGTTTTACCCTGCATTCATTATCCGAACGCACGGGGATGGCAGCTCACTCCTCTGGATGACCCGCCACAGCGGCTTATCGAAGGGCTCGGCCCGCTTAGGCAGGATGACCTTGTATGCCTTCTACTTGGCTTTCGCCAGCCGGGCCTGATATTCGACCTCAAGGCGGGCGAAGACATCATCAAGGGAAACTCCTCTGGAGGGATCGCGCTTCAACAGTAACCGGGAATTTCCTCTTTCAGCCAGCGTTGGCCGGCATCCTCCTGGTCTTCCAACTGGCGCAGGCCCGCACGGACAACCTCGCTGGCATTGTTGTAGCGGCCGGATTTAAGCTGCTTCTTGATGAATTTCTCGTAGCGTTCGTTAAGGGCGTAACTCGGGATGGGATCTAGGGCGCGACATTCCGCGAACTGCCGCCAAATCATATATCCCTCGGACACGCTGCAAGATCCGCGCGAACGTGCGCCCCGCTTTGCACCTGTCGATTTCGAGATTTGTGTTTTCTTGTGGAGATTTAGCCTGTTTTCATCGCATTGCTATGCGCACAGGATCGTAGTTTTGGGCTATTATAGGATATTGTAGCGTAGGAATTGGTTGCGGGGGCAGGATTTGAACCTGCGGCCTTCAGGTTATGAGCCTGACGAGCTACCGGGCTGCTCCACCCCGCGGCACCAGCGAGAAGTCGGAAGAACTTGTCGCCTAGATCTGGTTTTTGCTTTTGGCAAAGAACCGAAGTGATTTCATTATAACACAAAGGCCGCTTACGCGGCCTGTTGATTTGGGCGCTGGCCCTTATTTGTGAATGAGAAGATTTGTGTTGCGTTTTGCAGACCTGGCAGCGACCTACTCTCCCGCGTCTTGAGACGAAGTACCATTGGCGCTGGGGCGTTTCACGGCCGTGTTCGGAAAGGGAACGGGTGCAGCCGCCCCGCGATAACCACCAGGTCGGCAAAACGCAACATGCTCCATGTTTTCACATGGAAACTGCTGTTTCGAGAAGCTGGAGAGCCAAGGCTCTATTTAATTTACACGTCTTTCTGTGACCCATCCTCATGTTGCCTTGCTCGAGATCGAGTTTGGCAGCCATACAGGACGCTAGTCCGTCGCCGGTTGTCCGGCGCGCCGTCCGCAGGGCCTTTGGCCCGTGAGGACAGAAGATGATGTCATCAAGCTTTGCTTGATGAACATATTCAATGGGAACGAAGAAGTCGATCGAGCTATTAGTAACGGTAAGCTTCACACATTGCTGTGCTTCCACACCCGTCCTATCAACGTGGTCGTCTTCCACGGCTCTGATAGGGAACACTCGTTTTCAGGTTGGTTTCCCGCTTAGATGCCTTCAGCGGTTATCCATTCCGTATATAGCTACTCTGCTATGCCCTTGGCAGGACAACAGATCCACCAGAGATACGTCCATCCCGGTCCTCTCGTACTAGGGACAGATCCTGTCAATATTCCTACACCCACGGCAGATAGGGACCGAACTGTCTCACGACGTTCTGAACCCAACTCACGTACCGCTTTAAATGGCGAACAGCCATACCCTTGGGACCTGCTCCAGCCCCAGGATGCGATGAGTCGACATCGAGGTGCCAAACAACCCCGTCGATATGGACTCTTGGGGGTCATCAGCCTGTTATCCCCGGCGTACCTTTTATCCGTTGAGCGATGGCCCTTCCACACGGGACCACCGGATCACTATGACCGACTTTCGTCTCTGCTCGACTTGTCAGTCTCGCAGTCAGGCTAGCTTATGCCATTGCACTCGACGACCGATTTCCGACCGGTCTGAGCTAACCATCGCGCGCCTCCGTTACTCTTTCGGAGGCGACCGCCCCAGTCAAACTACCCACCATACACTGTCCCGGATCCGGATGACGGACCGCGGTTAGACATCCACGAAGATAAGGGTGGTATTTCAAGGATGGCTCCACAGGAACTGGCGTCCCTGCTTCAAAGCCTACCACCTATCCTACACATGCCTTGGCGAATGCCAGTGTAAAGCTATAGTAAAGGTGCACGGGGTCTTTCCGTCTGACCGCAGGAACCCCGCATCTTCACGGGGAATTCAATTTCACTGAGTCTATGTTGGAGACAGCGGGGAAGTCGTTACGCCATTCGTGCAGGTCGGAACTTACCCGACAAGGAATTTCGCTACCTTAGGACCGTTATAGTTACGGCCGCCGTTTACTGGGGCTTCAGTTCAGAGCTTGCACCCCTCCCTTTAACCTTCCAGCACCGGGCAGGCGTCAGACCCTATACGTCGTATTGCTACTTCGCAGAGCCCTGTGTTTTTGATAAACAGTCGCTACCCCCTGGTCTGTGCCACCCCATCATACTTGCGTACAAAAGGGTCACGCTTCTTCCGAAGTTACGC
>NZ_CM183446.1:0-1167500 GCF_059511785.1 Agrobacterium sp. LEGMi-208b | reverse complement strand
GCGCTGATCCGGTGTTCGGCAGTACTCCATGGAACATGTCCGAGCAGCCAAGGGCCTGGCGCAATTTCGGTAAAATCGGTTTCGGCCGCTTCCGGCACCGCGGCCAGATTGATGAGACGCTGCTCGACACAAAATTCCCGCGCACCCGCGAAATGAATGCAGATAATCTCGAGCAAGGCTGTGCCGACGGAAACGTCGAGCTTTTCACGATCCTCGCTTTTGGCGCTGCGTCTCGTGCGTTCCAGGACTTTGAAGCCATAGTCGAGGCCGAGCGATTCAACCTCGGCCCCGATGTCATGAATCTGAAGAACGGCAGACTGGATCTGCGGCTGGCGAACGAAACTGCCGGATTTCTTGCGGCGTTCGATCAAACCGGCCTTGGCGAGCTGGCCCATGACCTTGTTCACGGTCATGCGCGAACAGTGATACTGATCCGCAAGGTCCACCTCGAAAGGCAGCCGATGACCCGGCGGCCATTCTCCCGAAACGATCCGGCCCTCGATATCGCTGAGGATACGCTGGTGCAGGGTCTGCCCGGCCGATGCCTTCGTCACGTCCGCAATGCCTTTCCCCACTGGCTCTTTTCCCTTGTTGCCGAGGCCATATCAGCTATCGAGGAGTTCGGCCATGACCTTGTTGAAGCGACCGGATATTTCACGGCGATGGATATGCCGGCCGGCCTGCACCAGTTTTTTGCCGCGCACCCAGACCGAATCGACCGCAATGCCGCCAGCGAACATCCACTGATCGAGAATCTGGGATATCGGAAGATAGGAAACGGCGGACGCATCAAGAGCGACAAAATCGGCGCTTTTTCCCTGTTCAACACCATTTCGCGCCGCCAGTGCCCTGCCGCCGCCTTCGAGCGCCTGCAGGAAGAGTTTTTCACCCGTTGAGCAACCGGCATCGGCGATGACATTACGTGCCCGAAGTGAGAGGCGCTGCGAATATTCGAGGGTTCGCAACTCTTCCGGTACGGAAATCAGGATATTGGAGTCCGATCCGACACCGTAATGGCCGCCTTCGGCCAGAAAGACCGGGGCCGGGAAGATCCCGTCACCGAGATTGGCCTCGGTGATCGGGCAAAGACCGGCAACAGCCCCGCTTTTCGCCATACGTCTCGTTTCGGTTTCCGTCATATGGGTCGCATGGATAAAGCACCAACGGCCATCGACCGGCGCATTGTCCAGCAGCCATTCCACTGGCCGAGCGCCGGAAAAGGCGAGCGAATCGTCCACTTCCTTCGTCTGTTCTGCCACATGAATATGGATCGGTCCACCCTTTGCCAGCGGCTCGATGGCCGTGAGCTCGGCACCGGTCACGGCGCGCAGGCTGTGGGGCGCGATACCAAGGACGGCGCCCGGCAAACTGTCCACCACTGCCTGCGCGCCCTGCATCAGCTTTCCGTAACTGTCGAGCGAATGGATGAAGCGTTTCTGCCCGTCGATCGGCGCCTGGCCGCCAAAACCGGAATGAGCGTAAAAGACCGGCAGCAATGTGAGACCGATGCCCGTTTGCGAAGCGGCCGCACCGATACGCTCGGCCATTTCGGCGATATTGCCGTAATATGAGCCGTCCCTGTCATTATGGAGGTAGTGGAATTCGCCGACCCGGCCGAAACCGGCCTCGAGCATTTTCATATATAGCTGGGCGGCGACCGCCTCGACATGATCAGGCGTCATGGAGAGCGCGAATTTATACATCACGGTGCGCCAGCTCCAGAAACTGTCGTCACCAGGACCGCGAATTTCGGCAAGCCCGGCCATGGCGCGCTGAAAGGCGTGGCTGTGGAGATTGGGCATGGCCGGAACGATGACGGCGTGGCGCTCATCCTGCTGCTGCGGGGAAACGCCGGTTTCGACGGATGAAATAACGCCGTCATCGCAGATGATGCGAACATCCTTCGCCCATCCACCAGCCAGAAGCGCCGCGCCCGCGTGAATTGCCGTCATGCCACCCTCTCCTTTGGTTCTTTCCGGCAAGGCCATTTCAAACCCGAAATTGCAGCTTGCCAAGCCGATTATTATGTATATACATTTAACTCACAAAGGAAAGGCGAAAAGCAAATGCCAGGGAACAATTCTACGAAGGGAACGGCGACGGGGAACGCCACGGCTTTGTGGCGCAACGCCCGGCTGGCGACTTTCAATCCTGCACTTGATGGCATCGGCGCTGTCGACAACGCCGCCATTGCCGTGCGGAACGGCCGCATTGCCTTTGCCGGCCCGGAAAGCGATCTGCCCGCCGATTTCTCGACAGCCGATGAGACGACCGATTGCGGCGGCCGCTGGATCACGCCGGCCTTGATCGACTGCCACACCCATCTCGTCTTTGGCGGCAATCGCGCCATGGAATTCGAGATGCGGCTGAATGGCGCCACCTATGAAGAGATCGCCAAAGCGGGCGGCGGCATCGTTTCTTCGGTGCGTGACACCCGCGCGCTTTCGGAAGAGGTTTTGGTGGCCCAGGCGCTGCCGCGTCTCGACACACTTCTTTCCGAAGGTGTTTCCACCATCGAAATCAAATCCGGTTACGGTCTCGACATCGAAACCGAGCTGAAAATGCTGCGTGTTGCCCGCAGGTTCGAGACGCTGCGGCCGGTACGCATCGTCACCAGCTACCTCGCCGCACACGCGACACCCGCGGACTATAAGGGCCGCAACGCCGACTATATTACCGAAGTCGTTCTGCCCGGGCTGGAAAAGGCCCATGCGGAAGGACTGGCGGATGCAGTGGACGGTTTTTGCGAGGGCATCGCCTTTTCGGTCGCGGAGATCGACCGGGTTTTCGCGGCAGCAAAGCAGCGGGGGCTCCCCGTCAAACTGCATGCCGAGCAGCTTTCCAATCTTGGCGGTGCTGCGCTTGCGGCATCCTACAACGCGCTTTCGGCCGATCATCTGGAATATCTCGACGAGGCCGGTGCGAAGGCGCTGGCAAAAGCGGGAACCGTGGCCGTGCTTCTGCCCGGTGCCTTCTATGCGCTCAGGGAAAAGCAGTTGCCACCAATGCAGGCGCTGCGCGATGCCGGAGCCGAAATCGCGCTCGCAACGGATTGCAACCCCGGCACGTCACCGCTCACGTCATTGCTCCTGACCATGAATATGGGCGCCACGCTTTTCCGCATGACCGTGGAAGAGTGCCTGACGGCGACAACGCGCAATGCGGCAAAGGCGCTCGGCCTGCTTGCGGAAACCGGCACGCTGGAGGCGGGAAAATCCGCCGATTTTGCCATCTGGGATATCGAGCGCCCGGCCGAGCTTGTCTATCGCATCGGTTTTAATCCGCTCCACGTCCGTATTTTCAAGGGACAGAAGGTTTCCCCATGATCATGAAAACCATCACGCTTCATCCAGGTGCCGTGACGCTTGCCGATCTCGCCGCAATCTATTGGGAGAACGGCACGGCAAAGCTCGACCGTTCTTTCGACGCCGGCATTGAGAAGGCTGCGGCCCGCATTGCCGAAATCGCCGCCGGCAATGCGCCGGTCTATGGCATCAATACCGGGTTCGGAAAGCTTGCTTCCATCAAGATCGATGCTGCCGATGTGGCGACGCTCCAGCGCAACCTCATCCTGTCTCATTGCTGCGGTGTTGGCGCGCCGCTTCCTGAAAATATCGTGCGGCTGATCATGGCGCTGAAGCTGGTTTCGCTCGGCCGTGGTGCGTCCGGCGTGCGGCTGGAACTGGTTCGGCTGATCGAGGGCATGCTGGAAAAGGGCGTCATCCCCGTCATTCCCGAAAAGGGTTCGGTCGGCGCTTCCGGCGATCTCGCGCCGCTTGCCCATATGGCGGCCGTGATGATGGGCGAAGGCGAGGCCTATTATGACGGCACGCTTCTTCCCGCCGGCGAGGCGCTGGCGAAGGCCGGGCTGACCCCGGTGGTTCTTGCGGCAAAAGAAGGGCTGGCGCTGATCAATGGCACGCAGACCTCGACGGCGCTGGCGCTGGCCGGCCTTTTCCGCGCCCATCGTGCAGCACAGGCGGCGCTGATTACCGGTGCGCTTTCCACCGACGCCGCCATGGGCTCATCTGCGCCTTTCCATCCTGATATTCACAGCCTGCGCGGCCACAAAGGCCAGATCGATGCCGGTGCCGCACTGCGCCTGCTGCTCGAAGGTTCGGAAATCCGCGTCAGCCACATTGAAGGTGACGAGCGGGTACAGGACCCCTATTGCATTCGCTGCCAGCCGCAGGTCGACGGCGCCTGCCTCGATCTTCTGCGGCAGGTGGCCCGCACGCTGGAAATCGAAGCCAATGCGGTGACCGACAATCCGCTGGTACTATCGGACAACTCGGTGGTTTCCGGCGGCAACTTCCACGCCGAACCGGTCGCTTTTGCCGCCGACCAGACGGCGCTTGCCATTTGTGAAATCGGTGCAATCGCCCAGCGCCGTGTGGCGCTGCTGGTTGATCCGGCGCTTTCTTATGGTCTGCCCGCTTTTCTTTCCAAGAAGCCAGGGCTGAATTCCGGCCTGATGATCGCCGAAGTCACCTCCGCTGCGCTGATGAGCGAGAACAAGCAGATGGCGCATCCCGCCTCGGTCGATTCGACGCCAACTTCAGCCAATCAGGAAGACCATGTCTCCATGGCCTGCCACGGTGCGCGTCGTCTGTTGCCGATGACCGACAATCTCTTTGCCATTCTTGGAATCGAGGCGCTTTCGGCCGTTCAGGGTGTGGAACTGCGCGGGCCGCTGAAAACCAGCCCTGAATTGCAAAAGGCGATTGCCGTGTTGCGTGCTGTGGTCCCCTCGCTGGAAGAGGACCGCTATATGGCGCCGGATTTGAAGGCAGTGGCGGAGCTGATTGCTTCAGGGGCGCTGGTCTCGACAATTTCGGGCGGCATTCTGCCGAAGCTGGAGGTTTGAGGTGATGGACGTTTTATCCTTCTCCAATTCCGTTTGTGCACTGGGGTTACCCCCCTCTGCCCTGCCGGGCATCTCCCCCTCAAGGGGGGAGATCAGATGCCGCGCCCGCTCGTTCTATTGGCAGGGTGCTATCCGCTTGCCGATCTCCCCCCTTGTGGGGGAGATGCCCGGCAGGGCAGAGGGGGGTAACCCCACGATAGAAGGGGCTGATCGATGATCACGCCCTTCACCCTTCACCAGGGCAGCTCGCCCATCATCCTCGGCCTGCCGCACACCGGCACGGACGTGCCGACCGATATCTGGGACCGCCTGAACGACAACGGCAAAACTCTCGCCGATACGGATTGGCATATCCATGAGCTTTATGCCGGGCTTCTCGACAACGCGACGACCGTGCGAGCCACCTTCCACCGCTATGTGATAGACGCCAACCGCGATCCCTCCGGCGTGAGCCTTTATCCGGGCCAGAACACGACAGGCCTCATCCCGGAAACGGACTTCGACGGAAAGGCCATCTGGAAAGAGGGAGCGGAGCCGAACGAAGCCGACATCGCCTATCGCCTCGAGAACTTCCACGCGCCTTATCATGCAGCCCTTGCGGCGGAAATCGAACGGGTGAAATCCATCCATGGCATCGCCATTCTCTATGATTGCCATTCGATCCGCTCACATATTCCCTTCCTGTTCGAGGGCAAGCTGCCGGATTTCAACATCGGCACGGATATGGGCAAGACCTGCGATCCGGCGATCGAGACAGTCGCCGTAGAGGTGACCGCCGGGGCGCAGGGCTATGACAGCATTCTGAACGGCCGCTTCAAAGGCGGCTGGACGACGCGCCATTACGGAAAACCGGAGACCGGCGTGCATGCCATTCAGATGGAGCTGGCGCAGTCCACCCATCTTCAAAACGAGCAGCCACCCTTTGCCTATGACACGGGCAAAGCCGAACGGCTTCGCGCCCATCTCAAGACCATTCTCACGCGCATGGAAAAATTTGCGCTCGACACGAAATGATAAGGGGAAAGCACATGAACAATCCACGCCATAATATTCGCGACGTCCGTGCACCGCAGGGCACTGAACTCAATGCCAAAAGCTGGATGACGGAAGCGCCGCTGCGTATGCTGATGAACAATCTCGACCCTGACGTCGCAGAGCGCCCGCATGAGCTGGTGGTTTACGGCGGTATCGGCCGGGCCGCCCGCACCTGGGACGATTTCGACCGCATCGTCGCGACGCTGAAGGACCTGAACGAGGATGAAACCCTCATCGTGCAGTCCGGCAAGCCGGTCGGCGTGTTCCGCACCCACAAGGATGCGCCACGCGTCCTGATCGCCAATTCCAATCTGGTGCCGCATTGGGCGAACTGGGATCATTTCAACGAGCTGGATAAGAAGGGCCTTGCGATGTACGGCCAGATGACGGCCGGTTCGTGGATTTACATCGGCACGCAGGGCATCGTGCAGGGGACCTATGAAACCTTTGTCGAGGCCGGTCGCCAGCATTATGATGGCAACCTGAAGGGCAAGTGGATCCTGACCGGCGGCCTTGGCGGCATGGGCGGCGCACAGCCGCTGGCCGCCGTCATGGCCGGTGCCTGCTGCCTCGCCGTCGAATGCGACGAGACCCGCGTCGATTTCCGCCTGCGCACCCGTTATGTCGATGCGAAGGCGCATACGCTGGACGAGGCGCTGGCGCTGATCGACCAATGGACGAAGGCGGGCGAGGCGAAATCCGTCGGCCTGATCGGCAATGCCGCGGAGATCTTCCCGGAACTTTTCCGCCGCGGCATCCGTCCCGATATCGTCACCGACCAGACCTCGGCGCACGATCCCATCCATGGTTATCTTCCCGCCGGCTGGACCGTTGCCGAATGGCGCGCCAAGCAGGAAAGCGATCCGAAGGCCGTTGCCACTGCCGCCCGCGCCTCGATGAAGGTGCATGTTCAGGCCATGGTCGATTTCTGGAATGCCGGCGTTCCGACGCTCGATTACGGCAACAATATCCGCCAGGTCGCCAAGGATGAGGGACTGGAAAACGCCTTCGCTTTCCCGGGCTTCGTGCCGGCCTATATCCGCCCGCTGTTTTGCCGCGGCATAGGGCCGTTCCGCTGGGCTGCCCTGTCAGGTGATCCGGAAGACATCTACAAGACCGACGCCAAGGTGAAGGAACTGCTGCCCGACAACAAGCACCTGCATAACTGGCTGGATATGGCGCGCGAGCGCATCGCTTTCCAGGGCCTGCCGGCGCGCATCTGCTGGGTTGGGCTTGGTGATCGCCATCGCCTCGGGCTTGCCTTCAACGAAATGGTCAGGAACGGTGAACTGAAGGCGCCTGTTGTCATCGGCCGCGACCATCTCGACAGCGGCTCCGTCGCTTCGCCCAACCGCGAGACCGAAGCCATGAAAGACGGCTCGGATGCCGTTTCCGACTGGCCGCTCCTCAACGCGCTGCTCAACACCGCATCCGGCGCCACCTGGGTTTCGCTGCATCACGGCGGCGGTGTGGGCATGGGCTTCTCGCAGCATTCCGGCATGGTCATCTGCGCCGATGGCACGGATGATGCCGCGCGCCGGCTGGAACGGGTGCTGTGGAATGACCCGGCCACCGGCGTCATGCGCCACGCCGATGCCGGTTACGACATCGCGCTCGATTGCGCAAAGGAACAGGGCCTTCGCCTACCCGGCATTCTCGGCAATTGATCCTCTTGCGGCCGGAAAGAGAAACACCTTTTTCCGGCCGACCCCTCTCAAAAGTGGAAAACCATGACCCTGCTGCGCGCAAGCGACTACAAGCGTATGCCCTGGAAAAACGGCGGCGGAGAGACGGTGGAAATCGCCATTTTTCCGCTCGGCTCTTCCGTCGAGGACTTCGATTGGCGCATCAGCATGGCGACGGTTGCGAATGACGGGCCGTTTTCGATCTTTTCGGGCATTGACCGTACCCTGTCCATTCTTCAAGGAAACGGTATGGCACTTGCGATCGCAGCTGGCGATCCGCGGCTGCTGACAAAAGAAAGCCCACCCCTGCCCTTTCCGGCCGATGTTCCGGTGAGTGCGACCTTACCGGATGGCCCGATTACCGATCTGAACGTCATGACCCGGCGCTCAACCTTTCGTCATGTGGTGGAAAGGCATGCCGGGCCATTTTCAGGCGAAGCAGCCGGAAACATCACATTTGTTCTCGCGCTGGAACCTCTGACGGTCTCCACTAACAACAGTAAGAACCGTCTAGAGAAACTCGATGGCCTGCTGATCGAAGCCGGTTTGCCCTTCGTCATCGAAGCGGATCAGAGCGAAAGCGCGTTTTTCCTGATCACGCTTGAGCGTATCTGACGTCTTTCCGGAACACCCACCGCGGTTCCAACCAGATAAGACACAAACCGCTGCCGCCTCAATCCAGACCCAGCGGATCGGCCACCCGGGGCCAGAGTTCAAGGCTCGCCTTGCGATAGGGCGTTTTTGCCGGATCGGTCGGATAGGACGTCGGAGCCGCTATATAAACGATCTCGGAGGCGATAGGCGCAAAGCCCGCATGGAAGTGGTTGGTCGATTTGACCAGCAGCACATCCTTTTTCGCGAAATCGATGCCGAGATTGGAAAAGATATCCGGCTCATAAGTTTGCGTCCGGCTGGTGATGAGGATGATATCGATGTCCGTGCCGAGCGGCCGGACGACCGCGGCGCGACCGAGTGTCACCCGGCTGTTGCGGAAACTCTGCCAGCCGGCCTCGGCCGTGCGCATCACCCTTATGCGGAAATCGAGCGGCTCCCCACCCTCGGGGCTGGATTTGCCGCCGATGCGCAGATCGATCTCGGCCCCCTCACCCGCGGCGTGACAGAAAGACACCGCAATCGGATCCCATATCGTCGCGACGGCAAAATTGTCCATGCCGCGCGCCACCATGCGCCGCAGAATATGCGTAGCGTCACCAGCGACACCGCCGCCGGGATTGTCCCATATATCCGATACGACCACCGGCTTCTCCGGATTATCGCTGCGAAGGGTGAGAACGAGGTCGAGACCCGATTCCGTATCCAGCATCGGCATCGCGGTCAGCTTGCGCATGGCATAAAGCTCATGGCCGAGTTTTTCGGCCAGTGCATCGCCCTTTGCCTTGTCATTATCGGTGACGACGACGATCCGCGTTCCCATATCCGGCACATCGCCGGCCATGAAACCGTGAATGACGGAAATCGACAGGATGCCGTCCTTGCCTTCCATCACCTTCAACCGGTCGACATAGGAACGCATCGGCTCACGACTGGTCGGATAAATGGTGATCATGCGGCAATCGAAGGTGGAGATGATCGGACTGATCTCTCCCCGCAGCGTGCGCAGCGCCATTTCCACGACATGCTCGCCACGCTCTTCGAAATCCGTATGCGGAAACTCCAGAAACGTCGCCATGATATCGAGATTTTTGACCCGAAGCGCCGTCAGATGACTATGGGGATCAAATTCCGCCGCCACCAGCACCTCCGGCCCGACCAGAGCCCGAACGCGAGAAAGGAAATCCCCTTCCGGATCGTCATAACCCTGCGCCACCATGGCGCCATGCAGGCCAAGCACCACGGCATCGACCGGCAGGGCGGCGGCGAGTTCGGTTAGAATGGTATCCCGCAGCGTTTCATAGGTCTGGCGCTGGATGAGGCCCGCCGGTTCCGCCCAGCAGGACGTGCCTTCTATCACCGTAAACCCTTCCGCCTTGCCTCGGCGGCGCAGGATAGGCACGGGCGACGAGCAAAGCGTCGGCGTTTCGGGGTGCTCCCCCGGCCCGGCGTAAAAAGCCGCGCGAAAAGCGTCCATATCCGTCGGGACAGGTGAAAACGTATTGGTTTCGGTGGCGAGTGACGCCGTAAAAATGCGCATGTCCCTGAATTCTCGTTACAGTGATCCGCCTTTCGGCAGCTTCGTTTCGCAATTTAATTAGCCGGGTAATATTACCAGACTGTCCCACGTGCCGCGACCTGCTCAACCCGTGTCACGATGCCGTTTCGATGGAAAACCATCCTGTCGAAAAGGTTGCTCACGACGCAGGTGTGGTTTGGTACGACCTTGACCATATCGCCGATTTCAGGCCGGCCCGAAACACAGCCGGATAGATCCACAACCGCATGTTCCTCCGAAAGCGAGACGATTTTTGCACCTTCGTAGCCTTCAATTAGCCCATAATCGCTGAAACCCAGCAGATCGGAGGTCAAGGCCTTGGAGCCGCAATCCAGCACGGCCCGATCTGTCGTGGGTCGCGATACGACCGTGGCGAGCACATGCATCGCCAGGTCGCCAGTACTGCAATGCCCGGCTCGCAGCATCGAGCGATCATTATAGACATAGGTGCCAGCCCGATGTTCGGTTGCGGAAAGGACGAGATGGGCCGTGTAAAAATCCGGCGAACCGCCGCTGGATCGAACCGGGCACTTTATGCCCTTTGCCGCAAGCAATTCCATGGTCTCACGAAGGAAATTCTCCACCGTCTCGGCCCCACCCGGTGCCGGATAGGTCAGAACACCCCTGAATGTAAGGCCCGGTGCCGCGACGATCCGTTCCGCAAGCGCCAATGCCACCTCCGGCGTCTGCACACCGCAGCGCTTGCCGCCCGTATCGCATTCAACCAGAACGGCGAGCGGGCTTGCCGCATCAAATGTATCGGCAAGGCCGGCAACCGTGACCGCGCTATCGGCAACCACGCTCAGCTGGCCGATACGGGCATTCAGCGCCTTCAGCCGCGAAAGTTTTGCTGCGCCGAGAATATTATAGGTGATCAGAATGTCGTCGAAACCGGCATCCGCAAAAACCTCCGCCTCGCTGACTTTCTGGCAATTAATGCCGATGGCGCCAGCCAGAAGCTGTTGTTTTGCGATGGCAGGGATCTTGTGTGTCTTGATATGCGGCCGGAACGCCTTGCCGTGATCATCCAGATAGGATTGCGCTTTGAGGATATTGGCGGCGAGCCTGTCCTCATCAATGACGGGCATGGGCGTCGAAATCGCATTAAGGGCTGTGCCCGCATCAGGCCAAGGATAGCTCATCATCTACTCGCAGAATTGTAAAATCGGGGCCTTAAGCCAGAGGCTTATAAGCGATAACGTCCATTTCCACCTTGGCATCCACCATCAGCGGCGATTGCACGGTCGAACGGGCCGGCGGATGATCGATGAAATATTTCTGGAAAACAGCGTTGAAGCTCGAAAAATCCCGGGCATCGTCCAGCCAGACATTAACCTTGATCACATCCGCAAGCGTACAGTCGGCAAGCGCCAGAACATCCCTGATATTCGCGACCACCTGCTCGGTCTGCGCCACGATCCCGCCGGTCACGACCTCGCCATCGACGGTCGGCACCTGTCCGGAAACATAAACGAAATCGCCAGCCCGGACGGCCTTGGCGAATGGTCGGCGCTGTCCACCCGCCTGATTGTCCGCCGCTTCAAATCTTACCAGTTTCGGCTTCTGCATGGATCCTCGCAAATTATTTTCATAAACACGGAGTTTTTCACGGTTTATAGCCTCTTTTATGGCGAAGTTCCATAAGCTATGTAAATTATTTAGCAATCCGGCATATTACGCGCGGGATCGGCCGCCATCCCTAACCCGTTCATAAAGAGGAAGCATAGGTGTTTCACGGAAGAACTTTGCCTTCTATCATTCGGCCAGCTCTTACGACATTAGGTAACCGGCCGCCCCGCGAATTCTGTGCCAAATGAATCTTCAGCACATTTGTTCTGAGAGAAAGTTTGCCGCGGCTAACACCACAAGGAGAGGCGCAGAGAATGGCTGTTATCACGGCGCTCTTGCTCCGGCTGATTCTCCAGCCAGATCAGCCCCGGGCGGAAACCCGATCATTCGCGGTTACTCTATCCGTGATCTCCTGCGCGATCTTCTGCGCCTGAACACGTATATCCGGAACAGCGGTAATTTCCCAGAATCGGCCGGCCGTCAGCGCACCGGCAGCGAAAAGACCGGGCCAGCTTCGTCCGTCCGTCCGCAGTAAACGCGACTGGTCGTCAACTTCGACCCCGAGCCCGAAGGGATCAAGCAGAATAACACCGTCGTCGCGCATGGTTTCAAGCAGGCGCGAATGGCCGATGCCGGCCCGCTCCATTCCCGTGCAATTAACCACCCAGTCGACCTGCAGCTCTTTCAATATTTGCGTATGCCTGCGTCGATACCGTACGACAATCCCCTCCTCCCGCTCCTCTATGGACCGAAGGTAACCCGCATGAATGTCCAGAACACCGTCTGACAGCAACGTCCCGAAGGCATTGGAGACTTCAGGCGCGATACGGTGCCGATGGATGTTCCACCAGGGTAGAGCATGTCGGAGAAACCGGGCACGCTGCTCGGGAGTAAGGCGCTGCCAAAGCAATTGGGTTTGCGGTCGCAAACCATCCATCACGCTCCACCACGGCGCTCCATCTCTGACCTGTCTGCGCAGAGACTGCAACAACCGGCTGATCTCCGTCGAGCTTTCCGGCAGACTCGGTGCAGTAGATGGCAGAGGCGGGCTGACATGCGGATGCGGCACCAGACCCCGGCGGGATAGAACATGGATAGGCCCACGATGTCCTTTTCCCCGCAGGGTCAAAACCTGATCGATCATCGTCAGGCCCGAGCCCAGAATACAAATACGATCGCCTGCCTTGACCTTCGACAACCAGCCCGGCTGCCAGCAGTGGCCGATGACACGTTGTGGTCCCTCTTCTTCCCTCGCGACAGTTTGCACCGGCAAACTTGCCGCGCCGACCCCCAGACATAAAACGACATTTTGCGCGCGCAGCCGTTCGCCATTCTCCAAAGCAAACGAAAATCCATCCGCGCCATCCGGCCGACAGGCCGAAGCCTTGGCCCGAACGAAATCCACCCGCGCCCGTTGCTCCCGGCTTCTCAGCAGAACCGCCAGCCTGTCACGAAGATAAAGACCATAGTCTCCGCGCGAGGCGAACGACAAAGGATCGTCCGTTATCCCGTTCTCCGCCAACCAGTCGACAAAATCATCGGGCCGGTCAGGGAAGACACTCATTCGCCCGGCCGGCACATTCAGCCTGTGATAGGGAAGTTCCGTGCGATAGGCGGTGCCGCGCCCGAAATCCGATTCATCGCCCACGATAGCAATCGAGGCCTCGGGCGGCAGGGATGATAAAAGATGGGCGGCAGTACAGATGGCCGAAAAACCCGACCCGACGAGAGCGACATCATAGGACATTCATTCCTCCAACCTGCGACAGCTTGAACAGCCAGACGACGGGCGTCGAACCCAACGATACTCTAGTGAACGAGTAGAGATTAAACATCTGCAAATGTCCACCCTTCACTTTCTGTCTCCGGGTTTGTCGAAAGTGCCAAGGGGGAAAGCGGAAAGTTAGCCGCGGCAAACTTCTGCGTGGCCCTGCAGTTCTTGCCCAAAGAGACGCGATCAACACCCGTCATTGTGATCGCCAGGAAGAAGTTAGCCGCGGCTAACCGTCAAACTGTCACAAAAAGCAAATGTGATTCTTCCACAATGCTTTAGCGGCACTTTCGCATCCGGGAAAAAAGCCTATTGCGCCAAAAAGAGAATCGGCGCTTATATCTCAGTTGCGGAAAAAACCGCCTTTTTCGAAAAAAACCGCTACTGCAATTTCGAGCGAAAGAAGACCGATGACACAGAGTGCCGATTTAAGACGTGCCGCAGGAGCACCTGACCTGACGAGTCTTATACAACAGCATTCGGCTGCGTTGTCAGCCCAATTGCAGGCTCATAATGCAAATACATTTTCACCACACACCGAAAAGAGCATGCGCCATTTTTCGCCGGCGGAAACCGCACGGTTGATCGGCATTGGCGAGGCCTATCTGCGCCAGATCGCGGCCGAGCGTCCGGAGCTCGATGCAGCGCAGGCTTCCGGCCGTCGTTCCTATTCAGTCGAGGATATGGACGAAATCAGGAAACTCCTTGACCAGGGCGCGCGCGGCACACGACGGTACCTGCCCCATCGCCGTGATGGCGAAGAGTTGCAGGTCATCGCGGTCATGAACTTCAAGGGCGGCTCGGGAAAGACCACGACATCGGCGCATCTGGCACAATATCTGGCGCTGCGCGGTTACCGGGTACTTGCCATCGATCTCGACCCGCAGGCCAGTCTGTCCGCTCTCTTCGGCCATCAGCCGGAAATCGATGTCGGTCCGAATGAAACGCTTTATGGCGCGATCCGCTATGACGATGAACGCCGGCCGATCGCCGAGATCGTTCGCGGCACCTATATTCCCAATCTCCATATCGTTCCGGGCAATCTGGAGCTCATGGAGTTCGAGCACGACACTCCCCGCGCCCTGATGCGTCGCGCACCCGGCGATACGCTGTTTTTCGCCCGCATTGGCCAGGCAATCGCCCAGGCACAGAACTTCTATGACGTCGTGGTGATCGATTGCCCGCCGCAGCTTGGTTATCTCACACTTTCCGCGCTAACCGCCGCCACATCGGTCCTCGTCACCGTTCACCCGCAAATGCTCGATGTAATGTCGATGAACCAGTTCCTTGCCATGACCGGCGATCTTCTCGCTGAAATCGGCAGGGCGGGTGCGCGCTCCGACTATAACTGGATGCGCTACCTCATCACCCGTTTTGAACCAAGCGATGGGCCGCAAAACCAGATGGTCGCCTTCCTGCGCTCGATTTTCGGTGAAAACGTCCTCATCCACCCGATGCTGAAGAGCACGGCCGTCTCGGATGCCGGATTGACCAATCAGACACTTTTCGAAGTGGAAAGAACCCAGTTCACCCGGTCCACCTATGACCGTGCGCTGGAAGCCATGAACAACGTAAACGCTGAAATCGAAGGACTGATTAAAAAAGCGTGGGGTAGGGCAGCATGAGCAGAAAACAGATCTTCGCCAATCTCGGCACGCCGGGTGCAGACAACAGCGAGACCGCACCAGAGCGGTCGCGTCCGCGTATCAGGCCCATCCTCGGTTCTCCCGAACTGGTGACCGATGTTCTGAATTCCCCGGTCGGCATGATCGGCCAGTCGCTCAACGAAGTATCGGAACGCGCCAAGCGTGCGGAAGAGATCGAAAAGCAGCTCGCGGAAGGTCTCACGATCGTTTCGCTCAGCCCTGCCGATATCGATCCCTCCTTCATACCGGATCGCATGCCAGCCTCGGAAGAGGCGGATGCAGGCCTGGTAGAGGCCATTCGGGAGCAGGGCCAGCAGGTTCCCATTCTGGTGCGCCCGCATCCCGAATTCCCCGGCCGTTATCAGGTCGCCTTCGGCCATCGTCGCCTGCGTGCCGTCTCCAGCCTCGGTATTCCGGTCAAGGCGGTCGTTCGTGATCTCAGCGACGAACAGCTGGTGGTCGCCCAGGGACAGGAAAATAACGAGCGTCGTGACCTCACTTATATCGAGAAGGCGCGCTTTGCCCAGAAACTGCAGATGCGGTTTCCGCGAGATACGATCATGGCCGCCATGTCGCTGCACAAGGGCGATCTCTCCAACATGCTGTCGGTTGTCGGCCGCATTCCAGAGGATCTGGTCGATCTCATCGGCCCGGCCCCAACTGTTGGCCGCCGTAACTGGATGGATCTTGCCGATCAGCTTTCTTCGTCGCAGGTCAAGGAAGCGGCCCGCGCCTATGTGAAGGATGCATCGGTTGCCGCGCTTCCCTCGGAAGAACGTTTCAAGTCGCTTCTGGATTTTCTGAAGCCCAAGGCACAGCCAAAAAAAACCGGCGTCTGGTCATCCGAAGCCGGCGGCCGGCTGGCAAAGGTGGTCGAGAGCGACCGCAAGCTGGATATCTCCATCGACAAGAACGAAGCTCCGGAATTTGCCGAATTCGTTCTGGAACATCTTCAGACGCTGTTTGCCGAATACCGGTCCAAACAGTGATTTTTAACTCGAACGACTAACAGGAGACGCATCACAAAAGAAAAAAGCCCCCGAACGTTGCCGCGCGGAAGCCTTTCTTTGATTTAAGCACCCGAAGAATCTCATTTCCGCGAATCATAGTCAAGAGTCTTGGCATCGAATTTTTCGGTGAGCGATTTTCTTTTGCCTTGTGAAAGGTGAAAGACATGGACAGCACATGTGTAACGACGCCCTTTGGGCGACGAGCGATGTCGTTTGGCGTCCTCGCAACCCAGTTGGCCGCGCAGAAAAACAAAAAAATCGAAGCGGTCGATAAATGGAAACTCTATCGCTCGGTCTGTGAAGCCAGGCCATTGCTCGGCGTGACTGATCGCTCCCTTGCGGTTCTGAACGCGCTTTTGAGTTTTTATCCGAAAAACGAACTTTCCAGCGAAGCCGGCCTGGTCGTCTTTCCCTCGAATACGCAATTGTCGCTCAGGGCCCATGGCATGGCCGAACAGACATTACGCCGGCACCTTTCGGCGCTTGTCGAAGCCGGTCTCATCATCCGCAAGGACAGCCCGAACGGAAAACGATATGCCCGCAAGCACAGGGGAGGGGAAATCAGCGAAGCCTATGGTTTTTCGCTGGCGCCGCTTCTTGCCCGCAAAGCGGAAATCGAGGAACTGGCCGAACGCATCGTCAGCGAGCGGCTCGATCTTCAGCGGCTTCGCGAAAACATCAGCCTTTGCCGCCGCGATATCCAGAAACTCTGCGAGATGATTGCCGCGAGCGGTCAGGTTGAAACCTGCGAAGGGTTTCAGACACGCTACAATGCCATTGCCCGTTCTCTCGGTCGCAATTCCAAGCCTGCGGAACTTAGGGAAATCGCCGGATTTTTGGCATCTTTGCGCGCAGAAGTGACCAACTATCTGGAAAACATTGAAAAATCGGAAAAAACGGGCGGCAATGACTGCCAAAATGAGCGCCTCATAAAGAATTCAGAATCCGAATCCATATCTAAACGGCAAAATTTGAATGAGCCGATAGCCGTTGCACCTGCCAGCAAGGCAAGCGCCCAGCCCGCCTATGGGGCACCCGTCAGTGCAACACCTTCGTCACAACCACCAAAGCCGGTTCTTCATAAGCAATTTTTTGTTCCTGATATTGTTTTGGTTTTGAAGGCTTGCCCGGATATCTCGCTCTACGCACCTGGCGGAGCGGTTACCGGCTGGCGCGATCTCGAAGTGGCGACATCCGTGATCAAAACCATGTTCAACATCAGCCAGTCGGCATATCAGGAAGCGCTTGTCACATTCGGCCGACAGGGAACGGCAGCCATTCTCGCCTGCCTCTTGCAGAAAGCCGACCAGATAAGTTCGCTCGGCGGATATCTGCGCAATCTGACCCGCAAGGCCCAGGAGGGCGGCTTCGACGTACAGACGATGCTTCTGGCGCAATTGCGAGGCCGTAAGGATATTATGGAGGCAAGCATGCCCTGCTGAGTTCCGAGGGCCTGGCAAATGGCCGTGGCTTGCGGAAAAAACGGACTGAAGTTAGATTAACACCGTTCCCGCAAGCAGAAGAGATTCGCGTGGCGCTGCTGATATCGACAGGGCAGCCGGGGGATTTCTATGGTTAATGCAAGGTAATGAAAACTAAGTTTTGTTTAGCTTTCGTTTGCGTTTTTCCGTGATTGGTTTCAATCGCTTGAGTCGGCGATGTTTTTCGTCGGAATTGCGATGAAGAGGGCAGAAAAGTGCAATCTTTGTGCATTGATGACCGGTCGAACTGGGGGAGCGCTGGATAAAAGTGCATCTCTGGTTGCTGCAAAACCGGGCATGAAAACTGACGGAAGCGCAATGCACATTCGAGACAAGCTGCATCGCGCAGAGGCGGCGAAGTTGAACTTTCCGCAGGGTCCTGCGTTTGCGCTTTATTGCTAAAACGGATGGCTGATCTCATGAATTTTCCGGATGATATGGAACTGGCCGTCGCTCTCTATATGGCGGACAACGCCTTGCCCCGGGACAGGGCGATTGAAAAGCTCATGAGGGTGGAGCTTGAAAACACTGGGCATCTGCCCGGTGGTGATGGTCGGCCGCGCGAAATCATTGATGGGCAACCGAGCGCGGCCTATGTGCAATATAGCTCCTACCTGGATGAGGATAGCTGAGAAGCGGCGGAACCAAAGCGGACGAGGCCTGTTTATGGCGCAGATAATTGTGCCAGGATATGAGCCCCATGTTTCCAAGATCATTTCTTCTCGCAGTCGCGCTTGCCATAATGACGGGCTTGCCGACAGTTGCCCAAACTTTCGAGGTCAGCACGCTTGCGGTTTCCAAATCCGATAGCACCCCAGCTCCGCCAAAGGTCATCGCCCCGAACTACATTACCGACGTGTCCGGGAAAAAAGTCCGTCTGGTCGGGCCGCAGTTTTATCCGGACAGTGCGCGGGCGCTGGAATTTCCTGGCCGAAGGTCGAGCCCGCTTGCCTCGGGCAGCGAAGAGACCCTGTCGCAACGGTGAGGGCACGTATTGCGATGATCGACATCTGACAATGGGGGTGGCATGAGAGCTGAGGGGGAGATTAACCGACGCAAAGCGGATGCGGAAAGCTGGGTAAGGCAGGAGGGCCAAGATGCCGAAAAGGCCAGTTTTCCCGAATTATTCTTCGATCTGGTCTTTGTTTTCGCACTGATCCAGCTCTCCCACGCGCTGGCCAAGGATTTTGGGCCGACGGCAGCGCTTGAGGCCGGCATATTGATATTCTCGCTTTGGTGGTTGTGGATACATACGACCTGGATCACAAACCTGCTGAACACCGAAATGGAGCCAGTCAGGCTTCTGCTATTCGTCCTGATGTTCGGGGGCGTTCTTCTGGCCATTGCGCTGCCGGAGGCATTTGCGGAGCAGGGCCTTGTCTTCGCCCTGATCTACAGCGCCATGCAGGTCGGCCGAAGCCTGTTCGCCCTCTATGCCTTCAGGGGCGAAGACCGCCCGTCTTTTCTGGTGTTCGTGCGCGTGACGATCTGGCTCGTCATATCGAGCCTGTTCTGGATCGCCGGTGGGCTCGTCGATCTAGCGGATCGCATTCTCCTGTGGGGAATCGCGCTCGCAATCGAATATGCCGGCCCCGCCTGCCGTTATGTCGTGCCGGGCGTGGCTTCGAGCGACGAGGACAGGCTGCATCTTTCCGGTGAACATCTGGCGGAGCGATGTGCGCTCTTCGTGATCATCTGCCTCGGGGAAACGATCCTGACCACGGGGCGCACGGCCACGGAATATATGAATTCGGGTCTGACATTCGTCGTCTTCTGTTCGGCTTTCGTCAGCACCGTCGCCATGTGGTGGATTTATTTCCATCACGGCCAGGAGGGAGCTTCGAGAAAGGCCGAGAATGCCGAAGAGAAGGCGAAGATCGCCCATAATCTTTTTAATTACGGGCATTTGCCCATCGTGGCCGGTATCATCCTGACGGCGGTGGGTGAGGATTTCAGCCTCTCCCATGCGCGTGATGGCATAACGATGCGGGAAGCGATCGCCATTCTCGGCGGTCCGGTCCTGTTTCTGGCCGGTAATATCGGCGTCAAGATTGCCACCGCCTATCAGCGACCGATTTCGCATTTCGCCGGTGTCGCGGCCCTCTGCCTGCTTTTGCCGGTGCCGGGTATCCCGCTTTTCGTGCTGCAACTGGCAAGCACGGGAATTCTTCTGCTCGTCGCCTTTTGGGAATATTGGGCGCTGAAAAAAGCCGTCACCAATGCCTGACGGTTAATCAGGCATTGGCCAGATTGCGCGCCCTGTCGTTCCAGAGCCTGAGGCTGCGCGCATAGGCTTCCTCAAAGGGAAGGGTCATATCGTTGACTAGCATCAGCGCGATGGCCGTCGTGGAAATGATAATGGTCTCGGCCCTTTCGTCCCTTGCGGCACCCGTCCAGACCGCCCGCCAATATTCGAAGGTAGTGAACATGGTCGGCATTTCGGCGGGCGGTGTTTCGCGTGCGGGAATGATGAACTCTACGTCTCTGCCCTCTGAAAGACCGAAAATCCGGGTACTGCGAAATGGCGTGTATTGCGCGAAATCGCGTGTATTGCCGAGAATGGCGAGATTTTCCACCGAAAGCAGCCGTGCCGTATCGCGGTGAAGTTCCTGATAGGACGGGCGAGCGACACCAATGATGGTGCTTCTGGCACGAAGCGGATTGAGAAGATGCACGACCGTATTCAGCGGCAGGCGCATCTCCAGAATGTCGTATAGGCCGAGCAGGCTCTGAAATTGCAAGGACAGGCCACCGATCGGCAGATAGGCGATACGTTCCGAGGCTGTGGCTTTCGCCGCCTGCGAAAGCGAGTGGCAAAGGGGAATGCCGCAGGCCTGCGCGGCAAGTTCAAGCTTGCCGCCGTTTTCGCCCTGTCCCACATGGCCGTGCAGCAGCACGCTGTATCCCGCCATGGCAACAAGACGTGCGGAATGGAGGAACCATGGGGCGTCGCGATGTTTCGGCGACATATAAGCCGGCCAGTCGAGATCCGCCGATGCAGGCGCCTGCTGGTTTCTTTCTATATGTTGCCACATGGCCTTAATGAAACCGGCAAGCTCCGCCGCGGTCACGCCGCGATAATGCATGGTGGCGAGCAGTGCCCCGATCTGTATCGGGTCGGCATCGCCATCGAGAATGATCGAGAGCGCATCCATGGCTTCCACTTGGCTGAGTGGGCGGCTGTTGCCGATGCCCATCGCCGAGGTTGCGATATATTTGGCAAGCCTCTGCTGCGGGTCGGCATTGTGACCGATGCGCGCGAGACGGTCGGCGATGTTTTCCGGTGTCGGTTGACCTTCGAGAAGAACGCTGGGGCGAAGCGAGAGCGGTGGTGCTTTCATCAGGACCGGCCGCTCCCAGCCGCTTACACTGGTGGGGGCCGGGGCTGCGGGTTTTTCCTGCGAATAGTCGATCAGGTTTTCGGCCTCCGCTGCCAGCGAACGGATGCGCAGCCGCATGTTTTCAGCAAAGGGGGTGGGGCGCAGGCCCTGACCGGTGCGCAGAAAAAGCTGGTCACCGTATTTTTCGCGGAGCTGCTGCAATATCCGGCTCATGGAAGATGTCGGCAGTCCCATGCCCGCCGCAGCGCGGCTGACACTGCCTTCCCGCAACAAGGCATCGAAAGCGACAAGTAATTTCAGCTGTCCAAGCCTGTCGGGTTTTGCCGTGGAGACTGGTTCATCTTTTCTCTTGCCGGTTGTCATCTTGCGATTTTTTTACTCCGCCGCTCGTTCGGGGAGCCCTTTTTGCAATTTCTGGAATTTAGAACTGTTCGAAAACAAACGCGTTGCACCTGCCCTCCCTCCTAAATAAGTGGGGTTAAATTCTCAAGTTAAATGCGGGGGCATAACATGGAATTGAAGTACCGCGGCCAGAACAGGACCGTGACAATAATAAAGGCCGGTGTTTCGGCAGCAATGGCGGGCACCGCTCTTGGTCTTGCTCTGCCGGCTTTCGCGCAGCAGGCATCTGGAGATAACACTGTTCTTCAGCAGATCGTCGTCACCGCATCCGGCTTCGAGCAGAATGTGAAGGACGCACCGGCCAGCATCACGGTGGTGACGCGGGAGGATCTGGAAAAAGGCTCTTACCGCGATCTGACCGATGCCCTGCGGGAAGTGCAGGGTGTGTCCGTCACCGGCATCGCCAATGAAAAGGATATTTTCATTCGCGGCCTGCCCGGCGCTTACACGCTGGTTCTGGTTGATGGGAAGCGGCAGAGCACGCGCGACGCCCGCACCAATGGAAATTCCGGCTTCGAACAGAGCTTCGTGCCGCCGGTCTCGGCAATCGAGCGCATCGAGGTTGTGCGTGGCCCGATGTCGTCGCTTTACGGTTCGGATGCCATGGGCGGCGTCATCAACATCATCACCCGCAAGGTCGGCGACGTCTGGTCCGGCTCCGTCACCACCGAGGGCACGGTCCAGCAGCATTCCAAGTTCGGCAATAGCGGCCAGGTTTCCTGGTATGCGAACGGGCCGATCCTGAAGGATCAGCTCGGTCTGCAGCTCTGGGGCAGGGGTTTCACGCGGGGCGAAGACCGTATTCTGAACGGCACCACGGGCGCCAAGGAATATGATTTCAACGGCCGCCTGACGTTTACGCCGAATGAAGACCACGACATCTATCTGGAAGGCGGCAAGACCCGCCTGCGCCGCGACGCCGAGCCCGGCGATACGCTGGCGGCGACGGATGCCAATGGCACCTACAACACCAATACGCGTGATCACTGGTCGCTGTCGCATACGGGCCGCTGGGGACCGACCACGTCTGAATTCTCGTTCCAGCAGGAATGGGCGGAGCGCACCAACTTCACCAGAAACATCCGAACCGGCAGGGTGACGGAAAATCCGCGTTCGCCGGAGGTCCGCAACACCGTCCTCGACGGCAAGTTCACCACGCCGTTCGAACTATTCGGCAACCATACGCTGGTGACCGGCGGGCAATATTTCGAGGCGCGGCTGACGGACCAGAATCCGGGCCGCCGCACCGGCCTCGACGAAACCTTCTCCGCAACGCAATGGGCGCTTTTCGTCGAGGATGAATGGCGCATCGTTGATAATTTTGCGCTGACGGGTGGTCTCCGTCTCGATAATCACGAGAAATACGGCAATCATTTCAGCCCGCGGCTTTATGGTGTCTGGAGCGCCACAGATGAGCTGACGATCAAAGGTGGTGTTTCCACCGGTTTCCGCGCTCCTGAAATCCGCCAGATCGCGCCGGGTTACGCCTATACCACGGGTGGCGGCGGCTGCAGCTATGGGCCGAGCGGCACCTGCGGCGTGATCATCGGCGATCCCAATCTTGAAGCGGAAAAGAGCACGAGCTATGAAGTGGCCGCCCTTTGGGACAATGGCGATGTCGCCCTCGGCGCCACCTATTTCTACACCGATTTCAAGGACAAGATTTCCAACGCGCTGGTGCTCAACCCGGATGGGACGCCGGCCCGCTGGAGCGAGGACCGCAACTATCGTCTCTGGTATAATTACAACATCGACGATGCGGTCATTCAGGGCGTGGAACTGACGGCGACCTGGTATGCGACGCCGGAACTGACGCTGCGCGGTAACTACACCTATACGCATTCCGAACAGAAGACCGGCGATTATGAAGGTTTCCCGCTGGCGCGGACACCTGAACATATGGCCAATCTGCGCGGCGATTGGGTAACTCCGATCGATGGGCTGGAAGCCTGGGCTTCGCTGAATTACCACGGATCGGAAATCAATGCCGGCCCGCGCATCGGCACCAACGGTACGCCGGTGACGATCAACGGCAAGGCCGGACGGAAATATGACGCCTACACCACGCTGGATATCGGCGCGAAATATGCGGTCGCTGAAAATGTCGACCTCAATGCAGCCGTCTATAATGTCTTCGACAAGGATGTCGGCACCGACGACTTCAACACCGTCATGGAAGGCCGCCGTTTCTGGATCAGCATGACGGCGAAGTTCTGACTGCGCCATCCTCGCAGAATTTCAGGGGCGCCCGCCGGGCGCCTCTTTTTTTGACCATTCGCTATTGACCTCAACTATAGTTGAGGAATTATACCGGCTGCTCTTCAACGCGTTTTCGCTTTTCCCGCGCGGAAATCGTTCCGGAAGCAGGAGCCAGAATGGAAAATACCATCTTCAAACACAGCCTGTCGGTGGGGGATGTCGCGCGCCGCAGCGGTATTGCCGTTTCCACCATCCATTTTTATGAGGCGAAGGGGCTGATCGAAGGCTGGCGCACCGCCGGCAACCAGCGTCGTTATCACCGCGCCGTCCTGCGGCGCATCGCCATCATCCGCATCGCGCAGCGGGCCGGCATTCAGCTCAGCATCATCAGGGACGCGATGGCGGATCTGCCGCAGGACCGGGTGGCGACGACGGCGGACTGGCGCAGGTTTTCACAGTCCTGGCGGGAAATGCTCCAGACTCGCATCAACAATCTCGTCATGCTGCGGGACCAGCTGACTGGCTGCATCGGTTGCGGTTGCCTGTCGCTGGATGATTGTCCGCTGCGCAATCCGAACGATGTTCTGGCCGATGACGGCGCCGGACCGCGCCGCCTCGTCTCCGCTGAATAAGCGTCTATCCGTGCTGAGACGGACACCTCTATTCGGAATCGGCGGGAACCCAGACGCTGACGCTGCCGCCATTTGTCGGGAAGGTGCCTTTGCCGCTTTCATCAAGCGTTATCTGTTCTTCCCGGTGACCGAGAAAATCGCGCCAGACCGATCCCGCACGCTCCGGGCCGAGGTCGGCCTGCTTTTCGCCCGGTTCGCCATTCGACATCACCACCACGCAGCCCGGCGCATCGGCAGTGCCGTGGCGGACAAAGGCGACGCAGCTGGCATCGTCGAAAATATCCGTCTGGGGACCGTTGGCAAAGCGGCTGCGGGCCTCGATGAGCTTCGGCAGGCATTCGATGGCGGGCATATCGATCTTGTATTCGTTGCCGTCATTACCAGTGTCGGTGTAACCAGTGCCGAACAGATCGGGATAAAAGACGCAGGGAACGCCCTCTTCGCGCAGCAGGATGATCGCGTAGGCGAGAGGTTTGAACCAGGGTTCCACCGGCGCTTCCAGCGATTGCAGCGGCTGCGTGTCGTGATTGTCGACCAGCGTGACGGCATGGTCGGGAACGGCCGATACCAGCGATCCGTCGAAGATGCTGCGCATATCGAAATCGCCGCCCTGTTTCGAAGCATCATGAAAACTGTGGTGAAGGGCGACGTCGAAAAGCATCAGCTGCTTGTCGACCAGCTCCAGATAACTTTTCAGCGCCTCCAGATCGGGGTGCCAATATTCCGCCACGACGAACAGATCGGGATCGACCGTCTCGCGCATATGGCCCACCCAATCTCGGAAGAACCACGCCGGAATATGTTTGGCGGCGTCGAGACGGAAGCCGTCCACCTGCACCTGTTCGGACAGCCACCGGCCCCAATATTTGAGCTCCTCATAAACCGCGCGGTTTCTGAACTCGACGTCCGCACCCATCAGATAATCGAAATTGCCGTTTTCCTGATCGACTTCCTCATTCCATTCCCCATCACCATATTCGTTGACGAGGCGGAATATGCCGTCTTCGGTCGGCTCCTCGATGTGGTCGACACCGCTGAAGCACTTGAGGTCCCAGATGAATTTGGAATGTTTGCCGTTGCGGCCGGGAAAGGTGAAGCGCGTATAGGCGAGTGCTGCGAAATCCTCATCATCGATATCGGTGCGGTCTTCGGGATTGACGCGGCGGACCCGCACCTTTTCCTTCTCATCGGCACCCATCTTGTGATTGAGAACCACGTCGTGAATGACACGGATGCCATTCTCTTTCAGCGTCTTGCCCGCATGTTCGAGGGCGCCGCGATCACCGTATTTGGTCGCGACCGTGCCTTTCTGGTCGAATTCGCCGAGGTCGAAGAGATCGTAGGTATCGTACCCCACCGAATAACCGCCGGCGGCGCCCTTGTAGGCGGGCGGCAGCCAGACGTCGGTGATGCCCATTTTGGCAAGGCTTTCGGCCTTTTCGGCCACCTCGCTCCATAATTTCCCTCCGTCCGGATAATACCAATGGAAGAATTGAAGCAAGGTGCGTCCGGCCATATTTCCCTCACGATGGTTAGCAGGTCGCGCCATAAACGGCTCGGCGGCGAAAGGGTTCCGCCGCCGGTGCCGCGCGATCTGCGATTGTGAGGCCGGTATGCCGGCTGTATATTAGCCGGCTATATCGATAAGGGCTGCTCCCGCCTGCAGGTAATCGCCTTCCTTGACGATCAGGCGAACCTTGCCGGCCCGGGTGGCGACAATTTGCGTCTCCATCTTCATGGCTTCCATGACCGCCAGAAGATCGCCTTCGGAAACCGTATCACCGTCCTTCACCTTGAAAGATTGCAGTGTGCCGGAAACGGGGGCGGTGATTTCGCCCTCCTTTTTCTCGACCGCGGCACCAGGCGCGGATGCATTGCCACCGCTGACGGAGCCGAGGCTGGAGAGCAGAATGCTGGGCAGGCCGACCGAAACACGCTTGCCGTCGATCTCGAGATAGGTCCGGGTAATCGACGGATCATCGGCCGGTGCCGGGCGTTCCATGGCGTCGGGCATGGCGGCGAAATCGGTCTCGATCCAACGGGTGTGAACCTTGAACCCATCAGTGCCGATGAAATCATCCGTCTCGATCGCGGCGCGGTGGAATGGCAGAACAGTTGCGATGCCCTCGATGCGGAATTCCTTGAGCGCACGGCGGGCACGGCGCAGAACCTGATCGCGGTCAACACCGGTGACGATGAGCTTCGCCATCAGTGAATCGAAGACGCCAGGCACGCTGGAGCCGCTGACGACGCCGCTATCCATGCGAATGCCGGGGCCGGAAGGCGCATCGAAAACCGAGATCGAACCGGGGGTCGGCAGAAAGCCGCGGCCCGGATCTTCGGCATTGATACGGAATTCCATCGAATGGCCACGCGGTTGCGGCGTTTCAAGCACACGAAGCTTGTGGCCTTCGGCAATGCGGAACTGCTCGATGACGAGATCGATGCCGGTGGTTTCTTCGGTAACGGGATGTTCCACCTGCAGGCGGGTATTGACCTCGAGGAAGGAAATCGTGCCATCGACGCCGAGCAGGAATTCGACGGTGCCGGCGCCGGAATAACCGGCTGCGGCGCAGATCGCCTTGGCAGCCGCATGGATTTTCTGGCGCTGTTCATCCGACAGGAACGGGGCGGGTGCCTCTTCGATCAGCTTCTGGTTCCGGCGCTGCAGCGAGCAGTCACGGGTGCCGAGCACCAGCACATTGCCGTGCTTGTCAGCGATAACCTGCGCCTCGATATGGCGCGGCCGGTCGAGGAAGCGTTCCAGAAAACACTCGCCGCGTCCGAAGGCAGCCGTTGCCTCGCGCACGGCGGATTCATAGAGATCGGCGATCTCCTCCATCTTCCATGCGACTTTCAGGCCGCGGCCACCGCCGCCATGGGCCGCCTTGATGGCGACGGGCAAGCCGTGTTGTTCGGCAAAGGCGGTGACTTCGGCGGCGGAAGAGACGGGGCCATCGCTGCCGGCGACCAGTGGCGCGCCGACACCGGTGGCGATGCGCCGTGCCTCGACCTTGTCGCCAAGTGCCTCGATGACTTGAGGATCGGGGCCGATCCAGATCAGTCCGGCATCAAGAACAGCCTGGGCAAATTCGGCGCGTTCGGACAGGAAGCCATAACCGGGATGCACGGCATCCGCGCTGGCGCGTTTGGCAATCGCGATCAGCTTGGTAATGTCGAGATAGGTTTCGGCAGGACGCACGCCCTCCAGCGCATAGGCCTCATCCGCTAGCCGGACGAAAAGCGCGTCCTGATCGGGGTCGGCATAAACGGCGACCGATTGCAGGCCGTAATCGCGACAGGCGCGGATGATGCGCACCGCGATCTCGCCGCGATTGGCAATCAGCACTTTTTTCATCGCTTTTCTCCTCCGAATTCTGTGTTTTTGGCCGCGATTTCGGCAAAGGGGCCGATCGGGCGGAATTTGATTTTGGCGTTGACGGGGATTTGCCCGGCAAGATCGAGATGATATTCCGCCACCGCGCCGATGACGGGATAACCGCCGGTCAGGGGGTGATCGGCAAGGAAAAGAACCGGCTGGCCGCTATGGGGAATCTGGATCGCCCCTGTCGCGGTGCCTTCGCTCGGCAATTCGGCGCTGTCCCTGCGCTCCACCGGCACGTCGCCGGCAAGGCGGATGCCGACACGGTTCGATTGCGGGGTGACCTGCCAGAGCTGGCCGGTCAGCGTTTCGATACCCTTTTGCGTGAACCAGTCGGTGCGGGGGCCGAGAACGACGTCCAGTGTCACGACCTCGCCGGTTGCCGGTGGCTCAAACGCCGGAATCTCGCCAATCGATACGCTGGAAAGACCAGATTTTTCGCCCTTAAGCGGCAGGATGGCGCCTGCACCCACCGGATCGGGGCCGACGACAGCCAGCGTATCCGTCGCAAAACTGCCGAGCACCGGCTCGATATCGAACCCGCCACGGACGGCAAGATAACAGCGCATGCCCTTCGGCGGCTGGCCAAAAGTGACCACGTCACCGGCTTCAAGGGAGACCGGGCCATGGATTTGGGCGGTGAAACTGCGATCCGCCGTCCTGATCGTGACAGGGCAGCGGGCGCCGGTTATGCCGATGACGGCGCGGCTTGCGCTTTTGAAAGAAAAGCCGCCGAGCGTCAGTTCGAGGCACGGCGTGTTGGCCGGATTGCCGACGATGCGGTTTGCGGCATTAAACGCGCCGCGATCCAGCGCGCCCGAGGCGGAGACGCCCTGCCCGGTCTGGCCGAAACGGCCGAGATCCTGGAAGATGGCGGGCATCGGCGCGGCGAGCACCTCGAAATGCGGGCCTTCTTTTGTCGGTTCTTTCCGGCGCGGTGCCGGGGCAGGGATATCGACCGTTCTGCCGGCCTTGTCCATGTCGAAGAAACGCACCCGGTAGCCCGGCTGGAACAGCGCCCCGGGATCGCGATCTATATCCCACATCTTCACCGGCGTGGTGCCGATGATCTGCCAGCCGCCGGGGCTGTTTTGCGGATAGACGCCGCTGAAGGCGCCGGCCAGCGCCACCGAACCTGCGGGAATGCGGGTGCGCGGGCTTTGCCGGCGCGGCACATGCAGGGCGGGGTCACCGCCGACCAGATAACCGAAACCGGGTGCGAAACCGCAGAAGGCGACAGTAAACTCGCTTTCGGTATGGCGGCGGATGACCTCTTCGACACTCATGCCGGTCAGCTCGGCGACGTCGGCGAGATCTTCGCCATCATAATGGACGGGGATTTCCACGAGATTGTCGGAAGGTGCGATCTTTGCCGAGAGATCGCGGCTTGCAAGCTGCGCGGCCAGCATCTCCGCGCCGATCTTTTCCGGGCGGAAACGGATCATCAGGGTGCGGGCAGCCGGCACCGTTTCTTCGATGCCCTCGATGGGATCACTCTGAAGCGAGGCGAAAAGTGCCAGCGTCTCGTCGAGATCGGCGAGTTCGACAAGAATGGTCGTGAGGCTGACGGGGAGAAAACGCATCATATCCTCACGCGTGATAGGCGGAATCGGGAATATCGGTGATGAACATATGGCCTGGCGCATGGGTGATGGCAAAGGGTACGGCGGATGCCATGACCGCGGCCTGCGGGGTCACACCGCAGGCCCAGAACACCGGAACTTCACCCGGCTCGATCCGCACCGCATCGCCGAAATCAGGTTTGGCAAGGTCGGAAATACCGATTTCCTCCGGCGCACCGACGTGCACGGGGGCACCGTGCACGGCCGGAAAACGCCCGGAAATCGTGGCCGCGTCGGCCACCCGCGACGCCGGGATCGGCCGCATGGAAACGACCATGTTGCCCTTCAGCCGCCCGGCCGGGCGGCAGGGCCGGTTGGTGAGATACATCGGCACATTGCTTTTATCCGTCATGTGGCGGATTTCGATGCCCGCTTCCACCATCGGCGTTTCGAAGGTGAAGCTGCAGCCGATCAGGAAGGCGACGAGATCGTCACGCTCTGCCCAGGCGGCCGTTGCATCCGCGGTTTCTTCGACGAGCTTACCGTCGCGCCAGATGCGGTAAAGCGGCAGATCGGTTCTCAGATCAGCGCCGGGCGCCAGAAGCGTTGTCGGCGAACCGGGATCGGACACATCCAGCACCGGGCAGGGTTTGGGGTTGCGCTGCGCATAAAGCAGGAAATCAAAGGCCCAGTCACGCGGCAGCACGATCATGTTCGCCTGCGTGAAGCCGGGCGCTATGCCGGAAGTTGGGGCGACGAGGCCGTTACGATAGGTCGCGCGGGCCTGTCGCGCAGCCTCCGGGTCCGTGTGGTTGAGATAGGATGGCGGTATCGTCATCGGCTACCCTTTCAGCGATCGGATGCAAAGGAACGGATTGCGATACCATCGGCCTCGAAACGGCGGCGGATTTCCTGGGCGATGGCGACCGCACCGGGGCTGTCGCCATGCACGCAGATGGATTGCGCCTCGATTTTTATGATGCTGCCATCGATGGCCTCCAGCGTGCCTTCGCGGGCAAGCTGCACCATGCGGTCGGCGATTTTTGCAGCGTCATGCAGCACGGCACCGGCTTCCCGGCGGGAAACGAGCTGGCCTTCAGGCGTATAGGCGCGATCGGCAAAGGCTTCGGCAACGACGGCGAGATCCGACTTGCGGGCGAGATCGAGGATGGGGGCATTGGCAAGGCCCATCAATACCAGCGAAGGGTCGACGGCCTTGATGCCGTCGATCACGGCCTGCCCCTGTTTGGCATCATTGGCGATGCGATTGTAAAGGGCGCCGTGCGGCTTGACATAACGCACCGTGGTTCCGGCCGCGGCGGCGACACCTTTCAGCGCGCCGATCTGATAGATGACATCGGCGATCAGTTCTTCCGAGGTCGCGTCCAGATCGCGGCGGCCAAAGCCGACGCGGTCCGGATAGGAGACATGGGCGCCGACGACCACGCCTTTTTCGGCAGCGGCCTTGACGGTGCGGTAGATGCCGGCCGGGTCGCCGGCGTGAAATCCGCAGGCGATGTTGGCGCTGGAAACGATGGCGAGCATCGCTTCGTCATCGCCCATGCGCCACGCGCCGTAGCTTTCGCCAAGATCGCTGTTGAGATCGATAGCGGCCATGTTTGCCTCCCTCTAATTTTATCAGTAGCCGAGCAGGGCAAAGATCGCGCCCGCCGACTTATAGGCCATATACCAGGTGAGTGCGCAGGTCAGCACGCCAAGCACCAGCAGCCAGCGTGGGTAGTGATATCCGTGCATCAGATCAGCGCGTTTCCAGGCCGCGTACATGAAGATCGAAAGGCCGATTGGCAGAACGAGACCGTTGAGGCCGCCGACGAAGACGAGCATGGCTGCAGGCGGTGTGGTGATGATGATATAGGCGATAAGCGAGATGGCGATGAAACCAACCGTTGCCAGATTGCGCTGGCGCTCCGTTATGTCAGGCTTGAAAGCCGTCAGGAACGACACGGAGGTATAGGCCGCACCGATGATGCTTGTCATGGCCGAGGCGAGGAAAACCGCGCCGAAGAGGCGGAAGCCGATATCGCCGGCGGCGGCATGAAAAGCCTGGCCCGCGGGGTTTGCCGCCTTACCCGAGAGATCGATGACCACGCCGCTGGCGACAACACCGAGGATGGCAAGGAACAGGATGTAGCGCAATACGCCGGTGATGGCGATACCGCTCAACGCCGCGCGATTGACCGCGCTGATATTTTCAACGCCCACCATGCCCTTGTCCAGCAGGCGATGCGCGCCGGCATAGGTGATGTAGCCGCCGACCGTGCCGCCGACGATGGTGGTGATGGTGACGAAATCGATGGTGTCGGGCAGGAAGGTCTGGCGGAAGGCTTCCGCTACCGGCGGGCCGGAAACATATGCCGCATAAAGGATCAGCGCCAGTTTCACGAAGGCCGCGACGAAAACCACGCGGTCCATGGCGATGCCTGCGCGACGGGACAGGAAGATACCGATGGCTGCCAGTGCGCCGATCGCGCCGCCGATCTTCGGATCGAGATCGATCATGGCGTTGAAGCCGAGGCCGGCGCCGCCGATATTGCCGATGTTGAAGAACAGGCCGCCGATGATGACGAGAATGGCGAGCAGATAACCCGAGCCCGGAATGGCGGCATTGGCAATCGCCGGCGCCCGCATGCGGGTGATGGTGACGATGCGCCAGATATTGGCCTGAACGACGAAGTCGATCAGGATGGAAATAATGATGGCGAATGCGAAGGCGGCACCCAGTTTCACCGTGAAATTCGCAGTCTGCGTGATGAAGCCCGGCCCGACGGCCGACATCGACATCAGGAACATTGCCGAAAGCAAGGCATAACGTTGATTTTTCGCCTTGCGCGCAACCTCATTCGGGTCGGCGGGCGAGAGCTTCTGTTGCTCCATGGATTTTCTCCGCTCCTGTCGCAATCCGCCCCTCGCGGATGCTTTATGCGGTCGATCTTGTCCTGTTCTGCGAAATTGTCAACATTGTTCAACAATAAATAATAATCGTTCTCCTATTATGTCTATTTGTTGGACGTTATGCGCATGAATTCATCACGTTTTTTTCGTGCTTTGCTAATGCTTTGTGCTATGGGCAATCATGCCGTGTCCGAACATGCCTGTCACGGAATTCCCGATGCTGCATTGCTCTTAAGGAAAGGAGCGCCATGACCGAAACGATAGAGGGTCTGCCGCTTGCGGATCGATTGGCCAAGGGTATCCGCACCCTGCTGATATCAGGCGAGTTGATGCCGGGGCAGCGCCTTTCGGAGGCAGCCTTCAGCGAACGTTTCGACGTTTCCCGCAATTCGCTGCGCGAAGCCTTCCGGCTGCTGACCAAGGACGGGCTTCTGCGCCATGAGGCCAATCGCGGCGTGTTCGTCGCCGTTCCCACCATGTCCTCGGTCATCGATATTTATCGGGTGCGACGCATGGTGGAATGCGGTGCGTTACGACAGGCCTGGCACAAGCATCCCGCGATCAAGACGATGCGGGCGGCGGTCGAGGATGCCAAGATCAAGCGTGAAGATGCCGACTGGCTGGGTGTGGGCAGCGCCAACATGAAATTTCATGCTGCCGTCGTCGATCTTCTCGACAGCGCTCGCCTCAGCGATTTTTATGAGCGCATCGCCGCTGAACTCAGGCTTTGTTTCGGGCTGCTGAAAGATCCCGAACAGCTTCATTCCCCCTTTGTCGACATGAACAGCAAGATCCTGTCGCTGATGGAGGAGGGGAAGGCGCAAGAGGCAGGCGAAGAGATGGAAATCTATCTCAATCTGTCCGAGCGGACGGTTCTGAAGGCGCTTGAACGCGCCGTTGAACACGCCTCCTGATATGACGGGCAGCAAGGGAGAAAGCGGCCCTTGCGGCTCGCTTCATTTTTTGCTGACGCAGCCGATTGCCAAGTTTGCTGCGCTGCGTCATCAATGTTGACATGACGCTTCGCGACCTGACCATTCTCGTAATAGACGAAAACGCGATCCGCGCCTCCATCATCGAGGAGGGGCTGCGCGAGGCTGGTTATCAGCGTGTCACGGTCATCCATGAGGTAAACGGGGTAGCGCGCACCATCGATACGCTGCAGCCTGATGTCATCTTCATCGATCTTGAAAATCCCAACCGCGACATGATGGAGCATCTCTTCCAGCTCACCCGAACGGTCGGCCGGCCTATCGCCATGTTTGTCGATCGTTCCGACACGGCTTCCATCGAGGCAGCCGTCGAGGCGGGCGTTTCCGCCTATGTGGTGGACGGGCTGAAGAAAGAGCGGGTCAAGCCCATTCTCGATATGGCGGTCAGCCGCTTCAATGCCTTCAGCCGTTTGCAGCGGGAGCTCGCAGAAGCCAAATCGGCGCTTGAGGAGCGCAAGGTCATCGAGCGCGCCAAGGGCATTCTGATGAAGATGCGCGGTCTTTCCGAAGAGGAAGCCTTTGCGCTTCTGCGGCAAACGGCAATGAACGAGAAAAAGAAGATTTCCGAGATCGCGCAAAGCGTGGTCACCGCGGCCGGCCTGTTGATGTGACAAAGGCCAGTCGGACAGTGTGGAGTGTATGAATATGGCACCGGAAAAAACGGCCGGATCAGACGGCGGAGTAACGCAAACCCCGGGCGCACCGGCAATCGTCGGCAGTGACCGGCAAAAAATCCTGCGTGCCGGCTTTATACCCCTTGTCGACGCATCCGTCCTGATTGCCGCGGCTGAATTCGGTTTCGCCGAACGCGAGGGCCTGTCGCTCGATCTCGTCAAGGATGTCTCTTGGGCGAATGTGCGTGACCGGCTGGCGTTTCGACAATTCGATATCGCTCATATGCTGTCGCCGATGCCCGTCGCATCGATGCTCGGGCTCGGCTCCAACCCGTCGCCGACGATCACGCCCTTTTCGCTTGGGCGCGGCGGCAATGCGATCACGCTTTCGACCCGGCTGTTTGCGCGCATGAAGGCTTTGACCGGGCTTTCCGAAACGGCGGGAGCGCTGGAAAACGCCGAGGCGTTGAAGCGCGTGCTCGATGATATGCGCGCCCGCGGCGAGCCGCCGCCGACGCTTGGCATGACCTATCCCTTTTCGTCGCATAATTACGAATTTCGCTATTGGCTCGCCGCCGGCGGCATTCACCCCGATCACGACGTCAAGCTTGTGGTGGTACCGCCGCCATTGACGTCCGATGCGCTTGCCGCAGGGGCCATTGACGGTTTCTGCGTCGGAGCACCGTGGAACATCGTCGCCGCGGAGCGCGGTGTCGGCCGGATCGTTGCGGCCAAGCAGGATTTGTGGCCTTCCGCGCCGGAAAAGGTCATCGGCATGCGACCCGAATGGGCGGAAAACCAGCAGGAAACGGTCGGACGGCTGCTGACGGCGCTCGATGCCGCCGCGCGCTGGTGCGACCTTGCCGAAAATCACGATGATCTCAGCACAGCACTTGCCGATCCCCGTTATATCGGCGCGCCGCAAGGCATCATTCGCCGTGTGCTTGCCGGTGAATTCAGCATCGACAGCCAAGGCAATCGCCGGGTGATCGACAATTATTTCATCTTCCACGGCGGCCACGCCAATTATCCGCGCCAGAGCCAGGCATTGTGGATCTACAGCCAGATGATCCGCTGGGGGCAGGCGGAATTTTCTGAGGCCGGTGTGGAGGCTGCCCTATCTGCCTACCGGCCGGATATTTATCGGGCGGCGCTGGGCGAGGCCAATGCACCTGATGATGCCGATATCCGTATCGAAGGACAGCAAGAGCAAGACCGTTTTGTAGACGGTCTCGTATTCGATCCCGCCGATATTGCAGGCTATGTGAACGGTTTTTCCGTGCGCACCGCTGCGCCCTTTCCTCCAGCTTCAGGAGAGGCATGAGCGGCGTCGTGCCTCGCAGGCTGCGCAAATTTCAAGCGCGGAATTCTTTCCTTTGCACAAATGGAAGACAAGAAACGGCCTGATTAAAATTTAATCATAAGTTTGATTTTCAAAAATACTCTTTTATTTTCAATATTATAATCCAGTCTCCATAAATTGGCACGCCTCTTGCTTCTTCCTGTTTGCACCGGTCAACGGCGATCGGGGCAAGCAGGGCGCGGCATAGGCGCTTTCAGAAGACACAGACGTCGCAAGGTTTTGCTGCCCGGAACTCCTCCCGTTCCGCCGGCGCAAACACCGAGCGGCGTTTTTTTATTTTCAGGTTTTTCGCAAGCGAAAATGTCACCCGCAGAGGTGGCCCAATAAGGGGAACATGCGAATGAAAAAGATATTCTCCGGCGCTGTCAGCCGCCGCACGATATTGAAGACGACAGCCACCGCAGCCCTTGTCAGCGCTGTGCGCGTGGCCTTTCCGTCCGGCGCTTTCGCGGCCACTGCGGAACCGGAAGTAAAAGGCGCGAAACTGGGCTTCATCGCACTCACCGACGCCGCACCACTCATCATTGCCGCTGAAAAGGGGCTGTTTGCCAAGCATGGCATGCCTGATGTCGAGGTTCTGAAGCAGGCCTCCTGGGGCGCGACGCGCGACAATCTCGTGCTCGGCGGCGCATCGAACGGCATCGATGGCGCGCATATTCTGACGCCGATGCCCTATCTCATGCATACCGGCAAGGTGACCCAGAACAATGTGCCGGTGCCGATGACAATCCTCGCCCGCCTCAATCTCGACAGCCAGGGTATTTCCGTCGCCAAGGAATATGCCGAAACCGGCGTTCAGCTCGATGCTTCCAGGCTGAAGGCGGCTTTCGAAAAGAAGAAGGCCGAAGGCAAGGAAATCAAGGCCGCCATGACCTTCCCCGGTGGCACGCATGATCTCTGGATCCGCTATTGGCTGGCCGCCGGCGGTATCGATCCGGACAAGGATGTCTCCACCATCGTCGTTCCGCCGCCGCAGATGGTCGCCAACATGAAGGTCGGCAATATGGACGTCTTCTGTGTGGGCGAACCGTGGAACGAACAGCTCGTCAATCAGGGCATCGGTTTCACCGCCTGTACCACCGGCGAACTCTGGAAGGGCCATCCGGAAAAGGCGCTCGGCATGCGCGCCGACTGGGTGGAGAAGAACCCCAACGCCACCAAGGCGCTGCTGATGGCTGTCATGGAGGCGCAGATGTGGTGCGACGAGATGGCGAACAAGGAGGAGATGTCTGCCATCCTCGGCAAACGCCAATGGTTCAACGTGCCGCCGAAAGATGTGCTTGGCCGCCTGAAGGGCAATATCAATTACGGCAACGGCCGCGTGCTCGAAAATACCGGCCTGCAGATGAAGTTCTGGCAGGATCACGCTTCCTACCCCTTCCACAGCCATGACAGCTGGTTCATCGCGGAAAATATCCGCTGGGGCAAATTCGCGCCCGATACGGATGTGAAGGCGCTGGTGGAAAAGGTGAACCGCGAGGATATCTGGCGCGCAGCCGCCAAGGATCTCGGCGTTGCCGATCTTCCCGCCTCTACATCACGCGGCAAGGAAACCTTCTTCGACGGCAAGGTCTTCGACCCTGAAAACCCGTCCGCCTATCTCGAAAGCCTGTCCATCAAGGCGGCCTCCTGAGGAGGAGACCCGGGGTGTCGCCCTTCATCCGCCGGTCGCGCCGCCCAACCGGCGCGATTGAAGACCGGATGAGGGGCGAGCCCCAGACTGCAACCGAAATCAAGAGGAAATGCCCATGTCCGCATTGGCCCGAAAATTCAACGAAGAGCCGCAGCAGCCGGTGGCGCAGAAGGCAAACGTCGTGTCCCTTGCGACGAAACAGTCGCCGCGGATCGACCTGCGCAAATGGGGTGCGGCGGCAGCCCGCAACATCATACCGCCTTTTGTCGTTCTCGCCATTCTGCTTGGCGTTTGGCAATTGCTCTGTTCCGCCCCCGGCGCATCCCTTCCGCCGCCGAGCCAGGTTTTCGAGGAGAGCTATGATCTCATCGTATCGCCGTTCTTCCATAACGGTTCTCAGGATATCGGGCTCGGCCTGCGTGTTCTGGTCTCGCTCGAACGGGTGGCTTACGGTTTCGGCCTCGCTGCCATCGCCGGCATCATCCTCGGTGCGGTGATCGGCCAGTCGGTCTGGGCCATGCGCGGCCTCGATCCGATCTTCCAGGTGCTGCGCACCGTGCCGCCGCTCGCCTGGCTGCCGCTTTCGCTGGCCGCCTTTCAGGATAGCAATCCGTCGGCCATTTTCGTGATCTTCATCACCTCCATCTGGCCGGTCATCATCAACACGGCGGTCGGCGTGCGCAATATCCCGCAGGATTACCGCAACGTGGCGAAAGTGCTGCGGCTCAACCAGCTCGAATTTTTCTTCAAGATCATGCTGCCATCAGCGGCACCCTACATCTTCACCGGCCTGCGTATCGGTGTCGGCCTTTCGTGGCTTGCGATTGTTGCAGCGGAAATGCTGACCGGCGGCGTCGGCATCGGTTTCTTCATCTGGGATGCGTGGAACTCCTCGCGTCTGCCCGACATCATCGTGGCACTCGCCTACATCGGCGTTGTCGGCTTCATGCTCGACAAGCTGGTGGCGGCGCTCGGCAAGGTCATCACCCGCGGCGCTGCGGCGAACTGAGAGGGCCCAAATTATGAACGCTTATCTGAAGCTCGATCATATCGACAAATATTTCGACAAGGGCGGCTCCCGCGCCGAGGTGCTGAAGGGTATCAACCTCACCATCGAAAAAGGCGAATTCGTCTCCGTCATCGGCCATTCCGGCTGTGGCAAATCCACCATGCTCAACCTCATCGCCGGGTTGACGAAGGTTTCGGCCGGTGCCGTGCTGCTGGAAAACCGCGAGGTCAACGAGCCGGGCCCGGAGCGCGCCGTCGTGTTCCAGAACCACAGCCTGCTGCCGTGGCTTTCGGTCTATGAAAACGTCAATCTTGCCGTCGACAAGGTGTTTCGCAACACCAAGACCCGGGCTGAACGGCACGACTGGGTGATGCGCAATCTCGATCTCGTGCAGATGGCCCATGCGAAGGACAAGAAGCCGTCCGAAATTTCCGGTGGCATGAAACAGCGCGTCGGCATTGCCCGGGCGCTCGCCATGGAGCCGAAAATCCTGCTGCTGGACGAGCCTTTCGGGGCGCTCGACGCGCTGACCCGCGCTCACCTCCAGGACGCCGTGATGGAAATCCACGCCCGGCTCGGCAACACCATGGTGATGATCACCCATGATGTCGATGAAGCGGTGTTGCTTTCCGACCGTATCGTGATGATGACCAACGGTCCCGCCGCCCATATCGGCGAGGTGCTCGATGTGCCGCTGGCCCGCCCGCGCAACCGCATCGAGCTTGCATCCGACAAGACCTACCTCAAATGCCGCGAGGCCGTGCTGAAGTTCCTTTACGAACGTCACCGCTTCGTCGAAGCCGCGGAGTAATCATCATGACGCAAAAACTCGTCATCATCGGCAATGGCATGGCGCCGGGGCGCATGCTGGAAAACCTGTTCGAAACCGCCCCCGGCCTTTACGACGTCACCATTTTCAACGCCGAACCGCGTGTCAATTACGACCGCATCATGCTTTCGCCGGTGCTCTCAGGCGAAAAGAGCTATGAGGATATCGTCATCCATAATGACGAATGGTACGCTGCCAACAATGTCACCTTGCACAAGGGCGCGAAGGTCACCGGCATCGACCGGGACAAAAAGACCGTCACCAGCGAAAACGGCATCACGGTTTCCTACGACAAGCTGGTGATCGCTACCGGTTCCTCGCCCTTCATCATCCCGGTTCCCGGCCATCAATTGCCGGGTGTGCTCGCCTATCGCGATCTCGACGACGTGACCAAGATGCTCGAGATCGCCGAGGGCAAGGGCCGCGCCATCGTCATCGGCGCCGGTCTTCTCGGGCTGGAAGCGGCCTATGGTCTCAAGCGTCAGGGCATGGATGTCACCGTCATCCACCTGATGCCGACGATCATGGAGCGCCAGCTCGATCCGGCAGCGGCCTATCTTCTCGAAAAAGCGCTCAACGAGCGCGGCATCGACATCATCACCAAGGCCAACACCAAATGCATTATGGGTGAAGACAAGGTCGAAGGCATCGAGCTGGAAGACGGCCGGGTCATCAAGGGCGATATGGTGGTGATGGCGGTCGGTATTCGACCCGCCTCGGGCCTTGCCAGGCAAGCCGGCATTGCCGTCAATCGCGGTATCGTCGTGGATGACGGCATGATGACGTCGGACGCGTCGATCTACGCGCTCGGCGAATGCGCCGAACATCGCGGCATGTGCTACGGCCTCGTTGCGCCGCTTTATGAATCGGCACGGGTTCTGGCCGACCGGTTGTGTGGCGGTTCGGCCGAATATCACGGCTCCGTCACCAATACGAAATTGAAGGTCACCGGCATCAATCTGTTTTCCGCCGGCGATTTTGCCGAAGGTGACGACCGCGAGGAAATCGTGCTGCGCGATGCCACGGCCGGTGTCTACAAGCGCCTGATCCTCAAGGAAAACCGCATCATCGGCGCGGTGCTGTACGGCGAGACGGCGGATGGATCGTGGTTCTTCGACCTGATGAAGAAATCGACCGATATTTCCGCCATGCGCGAAACCCTGATCTTCGGCCAGGCCTATCAGGGAGGGTCTCCGCTGGACCCTATGGCGGCCGTTGCAGCCTTGCCGGATGATGCGGAAATCTGCGGCTGCAACGGCGTTTGCAAGGGCAAGATCACCACGGCCATCACCACCAAGGGGCTGACCTCGCTCGACGATGTGCGTGCCCACACCAAGGCTTCCGCCTCCTGCGGCAATTGCACCGGCCTTGTCGAACAGCTGATGACAATAACTCTTGGCGACAGCTATAATCCCGCCGCGGTGCAGCCCATGTGCAAATGCACCGATCTCGGCCATGACGATGTGCGCCGTCTGATCAAGGCCAAGGGTCTGAAAACCATCCCCGCCGTGATGCAGGAGCTGGAATGGAAGACCTCCTGCGGCTGCGCCAAATGCCGGCCGGCGCTCAATTATTATCTCGTCTGCGACTGGCCGGATGAATATGCCGATGATTATCAGTCGCGTTATATCAACGAGCGTGTCCACGCCAATATCCAGAAGGATGGCACCTATTCCGTCGTGCCGCGCATGTGGGGCGGCGTCACCTCCTCGTCCGAACTGAGGGCGATTGCCGATGTGGTCGACAAGTTCGAAATCCCGATGGTCAAGGTGACAGGCGGCCAGCGCATCGACCTTCTCGGCATCGAGAAGGAGGATTTGCCGGCCGTCTGGGCCGATCTCGGCAAGGCGGGCTTCATCTCGGGTCAGGCCTATGCCAAGGGCTTGCGCACGGTGAAAACCTGCGTGGGCCAGCAATGGTGCCGCTTCGGCACGCAGGATTCCACCGGGCTTGGCATCCGCATCGAAAAATTCATGTGGGGCTCATGGACGCCGGCCAAGCTGAAGCTTGCCGTTTCCGGCTGTCCGCGCAACTGCGCGGAGGCAACCTGTAAGGATATCGGCGTCATCTGTGTCGATTCCGGTTTTGAGATCCATTTTGCCGGCGCCGCCGGTCTCGATATCAAGGGCACGGAAGTGCTGGGTCTCGTCAAGACCGAAGACGAGGCGCTGGAGCATATCGTGGCACTGACGCAGATGTATCGCGAACAGGCGCGTTACCTCGAGCGCATTTACAAATGGGCCAAGCGCATCGGCTACGACGAAATCCGCCGCCAGATCATGGACGATGCCGAAAAGCGCAGGGCCTATTTCGGCCGCTTCGTCTTCAGCCAGAAATTCGCGCAGGTCGATCCCTGGTCGGAACGTGTGTCCGGTCACGACAAGCACGAATTCAGGCCCATGGCGGCAATCGGTTTCAGCGAGGCAGCGGAGTGAGAACGATGGACAGCAACTGGATCGATATTGGCGATATCGCCGACATTCCGCTGCGGGGCGCACGTTGCGTCAAAACGCCGATGGGCAAGATCGCCGTGTTCCGCACGGCGGAAAATAGTGTCTTCGCGATTGAGGACCATTGCCCGCACAAGGGTGGGCCGTTGAGCCAAGGCATCGTGCATGGGACGTCGGTGACATGTCCCTTGCACAATTGGGTGATTTCGCTGGAAACCGGCAAGGCGCTGGGGGCGGATGAAGGGGAGGTGCGGACCATTCCGGTGCGGAATCTGGATGGGCGGCTTTCGATAGCGCTTGAAACGCTGATGATTGCGGCGGAGTGAATTGCGATGGCGGCGATGGTACCCCCCTCTGTCCTGCCGGACATCTCCCCCTCAAGGGGGGAGATCGACCAGCGGATGGCTCCCCGCCTTATAGCCGCGGGCCGCGTTGCAAGCCGTGAATTGGTGTCTGTGCCGCAATTGATCTCCCCCCTTGAGGGGGAGATGTCCGGCAGGACAGAGGGGGGTAAGCGCCACGCGCCGAGGCAGGGTAACCCCCACCCACTGAGAGGGCAAACCCATGCCCGTTGAAACAAAAACCACCTGTCCCTATTGTGGCGTCGGCTGCGGCGTCATCGCCACCGTCAATGACAATGGTGTCGTTTCCGTCAGGGGCGATCAGGATCACCCCGCCAATTTCGGCCGGCTGTGTTCCAAGGGCTCGGCGCTGGCCGAAACCATCGACCTCGACGGCCGCCTGCTCCACCCCGAAATTGGCGGCAGACGGGCGGCATGGGACGAAGCGCTCGATCTTGTCGCTTCCCGTTTCTCTCAAGCTATTGCCGAACACGGCCCGGATTCGGTCGCCTTTTACGTCTCCGGCCAATTGCTGACGGAGGATTATTACCTCGCCAACAAGCTGATGAAGGGTTTCATCGGCTCGGCCAATATCGATACCAATTCAAGGCTCTGCATGTCGTCATCCGTCGCCGGCCATCGCCGCGCCTTCGGGGCCGATACGGTGCCGGGCACCTATGAGGATATGGAGCTTGCCGATCTGGTGATCCTCACCGGTTCCAATCTCGCCTGGTGCCATCCGGTTCTCTACCAAAGGCTTGCGGCGGCAAAGGCCGCACGGCCGGACATGAAAGTCGTCGTCATCGATCCGCGCCGGACGATGAGCGCCGATATTGCCGATATGCACCTCGCCATCCGGCCGGATGGAGATGTGGCGTTGTTTGCCGGCTTGCTGGCGCATCTTTCCGATAGTCCTGCAATCGATAAGGGTTATGTGGAAAACCATACGGTCGGTTTTGATGCTGCGATGCAGGCAGCAACTGAATACAGCCTGCAGGAAATCGCCGAGGCCAGCGGCCTGACCATCGCCGAACTGGTTTCCTTTTACGAATTGTTCGAACGCACCGAAAAAACCGTCACCTGCTACAGCCAGGGTGTCAACCAGTCGCAAAGCGGTACGGACAAGGTCAACGCGATCATCAATTGCCACCTTGCAACTGGCCGCATCGGCCGGTCGGGCATGGGGCCGTTTTCGCTGACCGGCCAGCCGAACGCCATGGGCGGGCGCGAGGTTGGCGGTCTTGCCAACATGCTGGCCGCCCATATGGCTATCGAAAATGCCGGGGACCGCGACCGCGTGCAGCGCTTTTGGGCCTCACCCGCCATTGCGGAAAAGCCCGGCCTGAAGGCAGTGGATATGTTCCGGGCGGTGGCTGACGGTCGCATCAAGGCGCTGTGGATCATGGCGACCAACCCGGTGGTTTCCATGCCGGATGCCGGTGCCGTCGAGGCGGCCATCAAGGCCTGTCCTTTCGTGGTGGTGTCCGATGTCATGGCTTCTACCGATACGGCCCGCCATGCCCATGTTCTCCTGCCGTCGCTCGGCTGGGGGGAAAAGGATGGCACGGTCACCAATTCCGAACGGCGGATTTCGCGCCAGCGCGGTTTTCTCGATGCTCCGGGTGACGCGAAGGCCGACTGGTGGCAAATGGCGGAAGTGGGCCGGCGCATGGGCTTCGATGCGGCCTTCGCTTTTGGCCAGGCATCGGAGATTTTTGCCGAACATGCGGCCCTGTCCGGCTTTGAGAATGCGGGCAGCCGCGATTTCGATATCAGCGGCATCGAACGGAATTCCTATGATGCGATGGCACCCTTTCAATGGCCAAAAACCAGCCCCGGCGATGCCGCCGTTACCCGCTTTTTCGCGGATGGGCGGTTTTACCATGCCGATGGCAAGGCGCGCTTCATCGCCACTGCCTTGCCGGAGACCGGTAGGACATCGGCGGACTATCCGCTGACGCTGAATACCGGCCGCATCCGCGATCAATGGCACACCATGACCCGCACCGGTAAAAGTGCGCGTCTCACCGCCCATATCGCTGAACCCTTCGCCGAGCTTCACCCGCGTGATGCGCAGGCGCTGGGAATCGGCAGCGCCGATCTGGTGGAGCTGGAAAGTCCCCATGGCAAGGTTCTGCTGCGGGCACTGGTCAGCGAAAGGCAGGCGCGCGGTTCGGTCTTCGCGCCGATGCACTGGAACGACCACTTCGCCGCGCGGGCGCGTATCGATGTCGTGATTGCGCCGGTCACGGATCCGCATTCCGGCCAGCCCGCTTCGAAAAACATGGGCGTAAGGGCAAGGCGTTTCGAAGCGAAGACCTATGGTTTCGCCATCTGCCGCACCCGGCCAAATGCGCCGGATTGTGCCTATTGGGCCACGGCCAAAGCGGATGGCGGTTATCGCATGGAGCTCGCCTTCGACGAGGAGCCGGAGGACTGGACACTCTGGGCGCGGCAGGTCTTCGGTATCGATGTCAGGATCGAGCCGCTGGGTTACAGCGACCGGCAGACGGGTGACCTGCGCCTGGCCTTTTTCGACGGTGAAACCCTGCTCGCAGCGCTGTTCGTCGCCAATCAGCCCGTGGCTGTCGCCCGCAGCTGGGCGATATCGCAGCTTTCGGAACGTCACGAGGATTTGCGCATGCGTTTTGCGCTGGTCGCGGGGCGTCCCGGTGCCGGCCGGGCCGATCCCGGCGCCACCGTCTGCTCTTGCTTTAATGTCGGGGTGAACCAGATCACGGCGGCCATCCGCGATGGCTGCCACAGCGTCGAAGCTATCGGCAAGGCGTTGAATGCCGGAACCAATTGCGGCTCCTGCCGCGCCGAAATCAGGGGGATCATCGATGGATGCCTTAAAACCGCAGCGGAATGAACCGGCCCGCATGGAGAAGCTCGCCAAATTGCCGGTCTTCTGGGGGCTTGAGGGCAAGCGCGTGGTGCTGGCAGGCGGATCGGATGGCGCCGCCTGGAAGGCTGAACTGCTGCTGGCCTGCGGGGCGGAACTTCATCTTTATTCCGAAAGAAGCGAGCTTTCGGAAAGCTTTACGGCGCTTGTTGCAAGAAACCCGATGTTGACATGGCATGACCGTTCGTGGGCCCCGGATATTTTCGAAGGCGCGGAGTTGGCGCTGGCCGATTGCGAAACCGATGAGGAAGCCGAAAGATTTTACCATGCGGCGCGGACAGCAGGTGTTCCCGTCAATGTCATCGACAAGCCGGAATTCTGCCAGTTCCAGTTCGGCTCCATCGTCAATCGCTCGCCGGTGGTCGTGTCGATTTCCACCGATGGCGCAGCGCCCATTCTGGCGCAGGCCATCCGCCGCCGCATCGAGACCTTGCTGCCGCTTTCGCTGAAGGACTGGGGCGCGCTTGCCCAGACGATCCGTGAGCGCGTCAATCTGCGGCTTGCCCCCGGCGCGGCGCGACGCTCATTCTGGGAAAAATTCGTCGATCGGGCGTTTACCGAAAGGCTGGATGAAGACAGCGAAAAACGGCTGCTTGCGGATATCGGAACACAGGCTGCGCGGGCAGGGTTGGGACGTGGACTCGTGACGCTTGTGGGTGCCGGGCCGGGCGATGCCGAGCTTCTGACGCTGAAGGCAGTGCGCGCTTTGCAGGCCGCCGATGTCATCCTGTTCGACGATCTCGTTTCAGCCGAGGTACTGGAACTGGCGCGGCGTGAGGCGAAGCGCATGCTGGTTGGCAAGCGCGGCGGCCGGGAAAGCTGCAGGCAGGAAGACATCAACGAGATGATGATCCGCCTCGCCAAGGCCGGCAAACGGGTGGTGCGGCTGAAATCCGGCGATCCGATGATTTTCGGGCGCGCCGGTGAGGAGCTAGCGGCGCTGGAGGCCGAAAATATCCCGGTCGAAATCGTGCCCGGCATCACTGCCGCAAGCGCCATGGCCTCGCGTTTGGGTGTTTCCTTGACCCATCGCGACCATGCCCAGTCGGTTCGTTTTGTCACCGGCCACTCCCGACAGGGAAAGTTGCCGGAGAATATAGACTGGAAATCGCTGTCCGACCCTTCCGTGACCACGGTTTTCTACATGGGTGGACGCACCGCAGCCGAGATCGAATCGTCCCTGCTTGCCCATGGCATGCCCGCCTTGACGCCGGTTGCCATCATGATTTCTGTCAGTCGCTCAAGCGAACAGCGCTGGTGCGGTTCGCTCATGCAACTGGCCGCGGCAATAGAGAGGCTGGGTGTCAATGAACCCGTGCTCATCGGCATCGGCGACGCATTTGGTGCCGCATCCTCGGCGATGTCAGCCACCGGCCTGATGATTCAGAAAGCCGGCTAAATAATATTGCCAAAGGCTTCACGCGGTTCCCACCCGGCCGGAGGAATTGCATTTGCCTGTTTTCATCCCGCCGCTATCGCTACGGCAAAACCGTCCCTTGACATTGGTTTTTCGTTCGCTCTTCAATAAAACGAAAAAATTGAAAGAGGAGGGAGGGTGAAATGCTGCTCACACCGCGTCAGGATGAAATCGTTGCGCTGGCGAAAGCGAACGGCCGGGTGCTGGTCGATGAGCTGGCGGCACGGTTCTCGGTCACTCCCCAGACGATCCGCAAGGATTTGAACGACCTCTGCGACACGCGGGTCCTGACCCGCATCCACGGCGGCGCGCTTTTTCCAAGCGGTAATGAAAACGTCAAATACGAGGCTCGCCGCGCCATTGCTTCCTCCGAAAAACAGGCGATCGGTGCGGCCGCTGCCGCGCTCATCCCCAACAACTCGTCACTTTTCATCAATATCGGCACGACCACCGAGGCGGTGGGTGAAGCGCTGGCGGACCATCACGAGTTGATGGTCATCACCAACAACATCAATGTTGCCAACAGGTTGAGGGTTTTCCCCGGTATCGAGGTGGTGATTGCCGGTGGTGTCGTGCGCGGTTCCGATGGCGGTATCGTTGGTGAGGCGGCGGTGGATTTCATCCGTCAGTTCAAGGTGGATTTTGCCGTCATCGGCGTTTCGGCCATCGATGAGGATGGCGCTTTGCTGGATTTCGACTTTCGTGAGGTCAAGGTCGCGCAGGCGATTATCTCCAATGCCCGTCACGTCATTCTGGTTTCGGATTCGCTCAAATTCGAACGCACGGCTCCGGTGCGCATCGGCCATCTTTCGCAGGTGCACACTTTCATTACCGATCATTGTCCGGTTGATTCTATCCGCAGCATCTGTGCCGATCATGATGTCCGGTTGATCGAAACCGAGGCCCGCGACGCCTGATCAGGGGAAGCCGGAATTTCGTTTGACATTCGTTTTATCTTCGAATTAGATGATCGTGCTTTCAATATATCGATGAGGAGAGCATCGATGAAAGCGCGGGAGGATGTATGTCTGACGAGGCAATTCACGATATTTTCGTGATCGGCGGCGGGATCAATGGTTGCGGCATTGCGCGCGACGCCGTCGGCAGAGGCTATTCCGTCGCGCTTGCGGAAATGAACGATTTCGCCTCCGGCACCTCGTCTGCCGCCACCAAGCTCATCCATGGCGGTTTGCGTTATCTCGAACATTATGAATTTCGTCTGGTGCGCGAAGCGCTGATGGAACGTGAGGTGCTGTGGGCCATGGCGCCGCACATCATCTGGCCCATGCGCTTCGTACTGCCGTTCCAGAAGGGTGGCGTGCGCCCGGCCTGGCTCGTGCGCCTCGGACTATTTCTCTATGACCATCTCGGCGGCCGCAAGCTTCTGCCCGCGACCCGTTCGCTCGATCTGCGCCGCGATCCCGCCGGGAAACCGCTGAAGCCGATTTTTGCCCGCGCTTTCGAATATTCGGATGGCTGGGTGGACGATGCCCGCCTTGTGGTGCTGAATGCCCGCGATGCCGCTGATCGCGGCGCGCTTATCCTCAACCGCACGCAGGTGGTTTCGGCCCGGCGCGAAGGCGCTTTCTGGCGGGTCGAAACGAGAAATGCGGACGGAGACGCCAAGACCTACCGGGCGCGCATGCTGGTGAATGCTGCAGGTCCCTGGGTGGACAAGGTGCTGTCTTCGGCATTCGGCAAAAACAATGTCCACAATGTCCGCCTCGTGCAGGGCAGCCACATCATCGTGCGGAAGAAATTTTCCGATCCGCGTGCCTATTTTTTCCAGAATCCCGACGGCCGGATCATCTTCGCCATTCCCTATGAACAGGACTTTACGCTGATCGGCACGACGGATCGCGACTATACCGCCGACCCCCGGGCTGTTAAGATCAGCGACGAGGAGATCAGCTATCTTTGCAATGCGGCGAGCGAATATTTCGCTGAACCGGTGGAGCCGGCCGATATCGTCTGGACCTATTCCGGCGTGCGCCCGCTGTTCGATGACGGGGCGTCAAAAGCGCAGGAAGCGACCCGCGATTATGTGCTGAAAACCGAGGGGGCGGAAGGCGAAGCGCCGCTTCTCAATATTTTCGGCGGCAAGCTCACCACCTATCGGCGGCTTGCCGAACATGCTCTTGAAAAAATCGGCGATGCGCTGGGTGAAAAGGGTGCGCCATGGACGGCGGGCTCACATTTGCCGGGTGGAAATTTCGGTGCCGAGGCCTACACCGCGGAAGTTTCGGCGCTGCGGTCGCGTTACCCCTTTCTCGAAGAGCGTCATGCGAAGCGGCTTGTGCGCTGCTACGGAACGGATGCGGCGGCGCTGATCGGCAATGCGACGGATGCGGCGGCGCTGGGGCGGTATTTCGGCGGTACGCTCTACGAGGCGGAGGTTCGCTGGCTGATGGCGCGGGAATGGGCGCTGACGGCGGAGGATATTCTGTGGCGCCGCACCAAGCAGGGGCTTTTTTTAACCCCGGAAGAGGTGCGTGCGTTGGAGGACTATATCGGAGACATTGCAGGTGGACGCTTAAGGGCAATCTGACGATCCGGATAAAAGCGGAGGAGGCTTTGGATCACCATGCTTGAATTGCGAAACGTGTCGAAGATGGTTGGCGGCGAATATCATATTCACCCGACCGATCTGACGTTGCAGCGCGGAAGCCTGAACGTCCTGCTTGGACCGACACTTTCGGGCAAGACGACGCTGATGCGGCTGATGGCCGGGCTGGACAAGCCGAGCGCCGGCTCGATCTTTTTCAATGGCGAAGATGTGACGGGTTTTCCGGTGCAGAAGCGTAACGTCGCCATGGTCTATCAGCAGTTCATCAACTATCCGGCGCTGAGCGTTTACGAAAACATCGCTTCGCCCATGCGGGTTGCCGGCAAGGATCAGTCGACCATCGACCGGGAAGTGAGGAAGGCCGCCGAGCTTTTGAAGCTGACGCCCTATCTCGACCGTACGCCGCTCAATCTTTCGGGCGGCCAGCAGCAGCGCACGGCGCTTGCCCGCGCCATCGTCAAGAACGCCAATCTGGTGCTGCTCGATGAGCCGCTCGCCAATCTCGATTACAAGCTGCGCGAGGAATTGCGCGAGGAACTGCCGCGCATCTTCGCCGAGTCAGGTGCGATCTTCGTTTATGCCACCACCGAACCATCAGAGGCGCTGCTTTTAGGCGGCAATACCGCAACGCTCAACGAGGGCAGGGTAACGCAGTTCAGCCGCACCATCGAGGTTTACCGGCGTCCGGTGGATATCGTCACCGCGGAAATTTTTGCAGACCCGCCGCTCAACACCATCGAGGTCATCAAGGCGGGCGGCGCATTCACCCGTGCCGACCAGGCGGTGATTGCGGTGCCGGCGCATCTTGCCGCCGTGCCGGATGGACCTGTGACCATCGCCTTCCAGCCGCATCATCTTTTCCCGCATGCGAAGGGTGAGGCCCGGCAGTCGATCCGGGCGCGGACGCTGATTTCGGAAATCGCCGGATCGGAAAGCTTCGTGCATGTGGAATTTTCCGGCCGGCGCTGGGTCATGCTGGCGCATGGCATTCATGACATCGAGCCGGACAGGGACATAGAGCTGTTTCTCGATACAAAACACCTGATGGCCTTTGACGCGAATGGCCGCGCCATCGGCGAAGCGGCTTGAGGGAGATCGGTCATGGCACGCATCACGCTCGATCACATCCGACACGCCTATAACGCAAAGGCGCAGGCCGCCGGCGACTATGCGCTGAAGGAAGTCCATCATGAATGGGAAGATGGCGGCGCCTATGCGCTGCTCGGCCCTTCCGGCTGTGGCAAGACCACATTGCTCAACATCATTTCCGGGCTGCTGCGGCCGTCCGAAGGTCGCATTGCCTTCGACGGAACCGACGTGACCGATTTCGCCACGGAAGACCGCAATATCGCGCAGGTATTCCAGTTCCCGGTCGTCTACGACACGATGACGGTTTACGACAATCTGGCCTTTCCGCTGCGCAACCGGCATGTGCCGGAAGCCGAGGTGGACCGTCGGGTGCGGGAAATCCTCGAAATGACCGATCTTTCCGGCATGGCCAAACGCCATGCGCGGGGTCTGACGGCGGATCAGAAGCAGAAGATCTCGCTGGCGCGCGGGCTGGTGCGGTCCGATGTCAACGCCATCCTCTTCGACGAGCCGCTGACGGTGATCGATCCGCATATGAAATGGGTGCTGCGCTCGCAGCTGAAGCGCCTGCACCGCCAGTCCGGTTTCACCATGGTTTATGTCACCCATGACCAAACGGAAGCGCTGACCTTCGCTGACAAGGTTGTGGTCATGTATGACGGGCAGATCGTCCAGATCGGCACGCCTGCCGAGCTTTTCGAGCGACCGGGGCATACATTCGTCGGTTATTTCATTGGCTCGCCGGGCATGAATGTTTTGCCCGCCAGTATCGATGGCGCGACCGCAATGGTCGGCGGCCTTGGCGTGCCGCTGGCCGGTGCGCCAAAGGTTGACGGAGCGCAACGCATCGAGATCGGCATCCGCCCGGAATTTGTGCGGCTGGAACGGGGCGGCATGCCCATCACGGTCGACAAGGTCGAGGATATCGGCCGGCAGAAGATCGTGCGTGCCCGGTTCGCCGGCCAGAAACTCGCGATCGTCGTTGCCGAAGACGAGGAAATCCCGGCGGAAGCGGGTGTTCGCTTCGATCCGGCCGCCATCGGCGTTTTCGCGGATTCATGGCGTGTAAAGATGGGGGCCTGACCATGGAAAAGAGCTGGAACAACAAGGCATGGTTCATGGTGCTGCCGGTGCTGGTGCTGGTCGCCTTTTCCGCCGTCATTCCGCTGATGACCGTCGTGAATTATTCGGTGCAGGATACGTTCGGCAATAACCAGTTCTTCTGGGCGGGAACACAATGGTTCGAGGAAATTCTCGCCTCGGACCGTTTCTGGGATGCGCTGGGGCGCAACCTGCTGTTTTCCGGTATCATTCTGGCGATTGAAATTCCGCTCGGCATCTTCATCGCGCTCAAGATGCCGAAATCCGGCATTGGCGTGCCGATCTGCCTCGTCACCATGGCGTTGCCGCTGCTGGTGCCGTGGAACGTCGTCGGCACCATCTGGCAGGTTTTCGGCCGCAGCGATATCGGCCTGCTCGGTTATTACGCCAATCAGCTCGGGCTCGACTACAACTATGTCAATGATCCGGTCGATGCGTGGATCACCGTCGTCATCATGGATGTCTGGCACTGGACGAGCCTCGTGGTGCTCCTGTGCTATGCCAGCCTCGTCTCCATTCCGGATGCCTATTATCAGGCAGCCAGGATCGATGGCGCGTCGCGGTTTGCGGTGTTCCGTTACATCCAGCTGCCGAAAATGAAGCGGGTGCTGCTGATCGCTTTCCTGCTGCGCTTCATGGATAGTTTCATGATCTACACCGAGCCTTTCGTCGTCACCGGCGGCGGCCCGGGCAATTCCACCACCTTCCTGTCCATCGATCTCGTGAAGATGGCGCTCGGCCAGTTCGACCTCGGGCCGGCGGCGGCCATGTCGCTGATCTACTTCCTTATCATCCTGCTGCTGTCCTGGGTGTTCTACACCGTCATGACCAGCCACGACGCGGAGACTTGAGACATGAGCGCCTCTGATGTCACCACAAGCGTGGAACGCAACGGTATCCGCAATTCGCCGGTGAGAGCCGGGGCGGCGGGACGATCCGGCCTTGCCGTCAATGCGCGGCGCCGCCATCACGGGCCGTCGCGTTTTTCCTGGCTGGTGCCGACGATCTATATCCTGCTGCTGCTGGTGCCGATCTACTGGCTCGTCAATATGAGCTTCAAGACGAACACGGAAATCGTGTCATCCATGACGCTTTATCCGCATCAGCCGACGTTGCAGAATTACCGGACCATCTTCACCGATTCATCCTGGTATTCCGGTTATATCAATTCGATCATCTATGTCGTCATGAACATGGTGATCTCGGTGGCGGCAGCGCTGCCGGCGGCCTATGCCTTCTCCCGTTATCGCTTTCTGGGCGACAAGCACCTGTTCTTCTGGCTGCTGACCAACCGCATGGCCCCGCCCGCCGTCTTCGCGCTGCCCTTCTTCCAGCTTTATTCGGCTTTCGGGCTGATTGACACGCATATCGCGGTGGCGCTGGCGCATTGCCTGTTCAACGTGCCGCTGGCGGTGTGGATTCTCGAGGGCTTCATGTCCGGCGTACCGAAGGAAATCGACGAAACCGCCTATATTGACGGCTATTCCTTCCCGAAATTCTTCGTGAAGATCTTCATGCCGCTCATCGCTTCCGGCATCGGAGTCGCCTGCTTCTTCAGCTTCATGTTCTCATGGGTCGAACTTCTGATCGCCCGCACGCTGACGACCACGGACGCCAAGCCGATTGCCGCGACGATGACGCGCACCGTTTCGGCCGCCGGCATGGACTGGGGCCTGCTTGCCGCCGCCGGCGTGCTGACCTTGATCCCCGGTGCGCTGGTGATCTGGTTCGTACGCAATTACATCGCCAAGGGCTTCGCGCTGGGGAGGGTTTGACCATGATGCACATGCCCGATTTTTCATGGATGGCGTGGACCTGGCAGACGGCGGCCTTTTTCGGCGCCATCGCGCTGCTGCTTATCGGCATGTGGTTCTGGGAATATCTGTCGCCCGGCGGCAATCCCCGCCTCGGCCTTCTGCGCTTCGAGACCACGCGGGGTGACCGACTGTTCATCTCGCTGCTCGGCAGCGCCTTCATTCATCTCGCATGGCTCGGGCTGGTTGGCCCGAACCTGTGGTGGGCTCTCGCTCTATCCTTGGTCTACGCCATCGGCGTTTTCCGTTTTGTCTAGAGCAGGAAAATGGTGCGGCGGAGGAAAACCGCACCCGCAGACTTCATGCAATCGCAAACCCCTGGGAGGACTGATATGCGACGGCATCTGATGACGACGACGGCGGCCATGCTGCTGGCAATGACGGGTTCCGCTTTCGCCGGAATGGAGGAAGCAAAGCAGTTTCTGGACAAGGAAATCGGCGATCTCTCGTCGCTTTCGCGTGGCGATCAGGAAAAGGAGCTGCAATGGTTTGTCGATGCCGCGAAACCCTTCGCGGGCATGGAAATCAAGGTCGTTTCCGAATCTCTGACGACCCATGAGTATGAATCCAAGGTTCTGGCTCCGGCCTTCACCGCCATTACCGGCATCAAGGTCACGCACGACCTGATCCAGGAAGGTGACGTCGTCGAAAAAATCCAGACCCAGATGCAGACCGGCCAGAACCTTTATGACGGCTGGGTCAACGACAGCGACCTTATCGGCACGCATTGGCGCTACCAGCAGGTGCGCAATCTGACCGACTTCATGGCCAATGAGGGCAAGGACGTCACCAATCCCGGCCTCGATCTCAAGGACTTCATCGGCAGCGCCTTTACAACCGCGCCGGACAAGAAGCTCTACCAGCTTCCCGACCAGCAGTTCGCGAACCTCTACTGGTTCCGTTACGACTGGTTCAACAACGAAAAGAACAAGGCCGATTTCAAGGCGAAATACGGTTATGACCTCGGCGTGCCGGTCAACTGGTCGGCCTATGAGGATATTGCCGAGTTCTTCACCGGTCGCGATGTCGACGGCAAGAAGGTCTTCGGCCATATGGACTACGGCAAGAAGGATCCGTCGCTCGGCTGGCGCTTCACCGATGCCTGGCTCTCCATGGCCGGCAACGGCGACAAGGGCCTGCCGAACGGTCTGCCGGTCGATGAATGGGGCATCAAGGTCAACGACAAGTCGCAGCCGGTCGGCTCCTGCGTGGCGCGCGGCGGCGATACCAACGGCCCGGCTTCGGTCTATTCCATCGAGAAATATCTCGAATGGCTGAAGAAATATGCGCCGCCGGAAGCGCAGGGCATGACCTTCTCCGAATCCGGTCCAGTGCCGGCGCAGGGCAATATCGCCCAACAGATCTTCTGGTACACGGCATTTACCGCCGATATGGCCAAGCCCGGCCTGCCGGTCGTGAACGAGGACGGTTCGCCGAAATGGCGCGTCGCACCTTCGCCACACGGCGTCTACTGGAAGGACGGCATGAAGCTCGGTTATCAGGATGTGGGTTCGTGGACGTTGATGAAATCCACCCCCGACGACCGTGCCAAGGCCGCCTGGCTCTACGCACAGTTCGTGACCTCCAAGACCGTGGATGTGAAGAAGAGCCATGTGGGCCTGACCTTCATTCGTGACACCACCATCCATCACAAGAGCTTCACGGATCGGGCGTCCAAACTCGGCGGTCTCATCGAGTTCTATCGTTCACCGGCCCGCGTGCAATGGTCGCCGACCGGCACCAACGTTCCTGATTATCCGAAGCTGGCGCAGCTGTGGTGGCAGGCGATCGGCGATGCTTCATCGGGTGCAAAAACCGCGCAAGCCGCGATGGACTCCCTTTGCGCCGAGCAGGAAAAGGTCATGAGCCGTCTGGAACGCGCCGGCGTTCAGGGCGATATCGGCCCGAAACTGGCGGAAGAGCACGATATCGACTACTGGAACAAGGATGCCGTTTCGAAGGGCAATCTGGCGCCGCAGCTGAAGATTGCCAACGAAAAGGAAAAGCCGGTCACCGTCAATTACGACGAACTGGTCAAAAGCTGGCAGAAGTGATGTCTGCGTGAAATCATAAATCGGGGCGGCTTTGCCGCCCCGTCATTGCGTCTGAAAGGGAGTGGCATGATGGGCGGTTATATTCTGGCGATCGATCAGGGAACGACGTCGACACGGTCGATGGTCTTTGATCGCGACATGCGGGTTATCGGTGTCGGTCAGCGAGAATTTCCGCAACATTTCCCGGCCTCCGGCTGGGTCGAACATGATGCCGAGGATATCTGGAAAAGCGTGCTCGAAACCATCCGGCTGGCACTTGCCGATGCCGGCATCGCCGCTTCCGATATCGAGGCCATCGGCATTACCAACCAGCGCGAAACGACTGTGTTGTGGGACCGCAACACGGGCGAGGCGGTGCACCGCGCCGTTGTCTGGCAGGATCGCCGCGCCGCGCCGGTTTGCGAGGATTTGAAAAGAAGGGGGCTCGAGCCGCTTTTTTCGAAAAAGACCGGACTGCTGCTCGATCCCTATTTTTCCGGCACGAAGCTGAAATGGCTTCTCGATAGCGTCAGCGGCCTTCGCGAAAAAGCCGTGAAGGGAGACATCTGCTTCGGCACCGTCGACAGTTTCCTGATCTACCGCCTCACCGGCGGCCGTCGCCATGTGACCGATGCCACCAATGCCTCGCGAACGCTGATCTACAATATCGAAGACAACGCCTGGGATGACGAACTCCTGTCGATCCTCGACATTCCCCGCGCCATGTTGCCGGAAGTGCTGGATTGCGCCGCCGATTTCGGCGTGACGGACAAATCGCTGCTGGGCGCGGAAATTCCGATCCTTGGCGTGGCCGGCGACCAGCAGGCGGCGGTGATCGGCAATGCCTGCTTCGAGCCGGGCATGATGAAATCCACTTATGGCACCGGTTGTTTTGCCCTGCTCAACACCGGCACCGACCGGGTGGCCTCCACCAACCGGCTGCTGACGACAATTGCTTATCGTCTCGATGGCGTGACGACCTATGCGCTCGAAGGCTCGATCTTCATTGCCGGCGCCGCCGTGCAATGGCTGCGTGACGAGCTTGGTTTCATCTCGGTTGCGTCCGAAGTCAGCGCGCTTGCCGAAAAGGCCGATCCAAGGCAGCGTGTTTATCTCGTGCCGGCCTTTACCGGTCTTGGCGCCCCCTATTGGGATGCCGAGGCGCGCGGCGCGATCTTCGGCCTGACGCGCGGCACCGGCCCTGCGGAATTCGCGCGCGCGGCGCTGGAAAGCGTCGCCTACCAGACCTTCGATCTTCTGGATGCCATGCGCAAGGACTGGGCGGGTGACAATGGCAAGACGGTGCTGAGGGTGGATGGCGGCATGGTCGCTTCCGATTGGACCATGCAGCGACTGGCGGACATTCTCGCGGCACCGGTCGACCGGCCGGTCTTTCTGGAAACGACCATTCTCGGTGCGGCCTGGCTTGCGGCTTCCCGCGCCGGCATCTGGCCGGACCGCAAGGCCTTTGCCGACCATTGGCGGCGCGACCGCCGCTTCAGCCCGGAGATGGAAGAGGGCGAGCGGAAGAGCGCCATCGCCGGCTGGCGCGACAGTGTCGGACGCTGCCTCTCGAAGCGGGAAAACTGGAGCATTGCCAGTAAAACTGCGTAGCGGTTTTACGTCCGGACAATGCGCAGGGAAATCTATACGAAGCTGCCGGGTGCGATGCTCTTGCTCGATACGAGATCGGAAAGCGCGCGCACCAGCTTCGTATCCGTACCTTTGCTTGGCTGAAGCACGAATTCCACATCCTCGAGCGCCGGCAGCACGCCGGCGGCAATCTCCTTCAGGCCGGCCGGTGCCATGCTGCGGGGTTGCACCAGAATGCCCATGCCCGCCCTTGCCGCAGCGGTAAGTCCACTCAGGCTGCCGCAGGTGCAGACGATCCGCCATGCGAGACTGGCCCGATCCAGTGCTTCCTGCGCCGCCTTTCTGGTAATGCTCGGCGGCGGAAAGGCAATCAGCGGCAGGGCATCTGGCTGATTGAGCATGCGTTCGGGGTCGCGCGCCAGCCAGACGAGCGGTTCGCGGTAGAGGAAATGGCCGAGCTTGTCGCCAAGACGGCGTTTGGCCAGCACCACGTCCAGCTCGCCATTATCCTGCATCTGGTAAAGCACGCCGCTCAGCGAAACGGTCAGTTCCAGGTCCACCAGGGGATAGAGGCGAATGAATTCCTCCAGAATGGCCGTCAGCCGGCTGGCGACGAAATCTTCCGACACGCCGAGCCGCAGTCGGCCACGCAGACGGTTTTCGCTGAAGAGCGATGAAACCTTGCTGTCGATGTCCAGCATGTTGCGGGCGTAGCCCAAAAGCGCCTCGCCCTCACCGGTCAGTTTTACCTGATGGGTGCTGCGTGCGATCAGCCGACGGCCAAGGGCTGCCTCAAGCCTTTGAATATGCTGGCTGACAGTGGATTGGCCAATGCCCAGCCGTTCGGCGGCCAGCGTGAAGCTGCCGGTCTGCTGAAGCATCACGAAGCTGGCAAGATGTTGAAGGTTCAGCATTATCTCAAATCATGATAACTGTTAATCTTTGCATCCGAAATCATGATGAGCGATAGTAGCGCGCGTTTCAAGCAAAACCGATGCCGGAAAGACCTCCCATGACCCGTTTCCTACCTGATCGCTTCACCATGATGCTGGTGGCCACCGTGATTTTGGCCTCCATTTTGCCGATCAGCGGTGAGCCGGCGGAGTATTTCGGGCTTGCGACGAAGCTCGCGATCGCTTTGCTGTTCTTCCTGCACGGCGCGCGGCTTTCGCGGGATGTGGTGATTGCCGGTATTCTGCACTGGCGCCTGCATCTGGCGATTCTTCTCGTCACCTTCGGCCTGTTCCCTGTGCTCGGCGTGGCGATTGGTTTCATTCCCGAGAATATTCTGCCTGCCCCGCTTTATATGGGTGTGTTGTTTCTCTGCGTGTTGCCATCCACCGTGCAGTCCTCCATAGCCTTCACCTCGATGGCGGGCGGAAATGTGCCGGCTGCGATCTGTTCGGCCTCCGCATCGAATATTTTCGGCATGTTCCTGACCCCGCTGCTGGTTGGCCTGCTGTTTACGGTGGGCGGCCATGGCGGTGGATTTTCGCTGGATGCTTTCCTGCAGATCTTCCTGCAGCTGCTTCTGCCCTTCATCGTCGGTCAGGTGCTGCAGCCGTGGATCGGCGACTGGATCAGGGCGCGCAAGAAATTGCTGGCCCCGGTCGATCGCGGTTCCATCCTGATGGTCGTCTATCTCGCTTTTTCCGATGCGGTCATCGAAGGCATCTGGCACACGTTTTCGCTCAGGGATATCGGCGTGGTCATCGTCATCAATATCCTGCTGCTGGCGCTCGTTCTGTGCGTGACGATGTTCGGCAGCCGCTTGCTGGGTTTCGACAAGGCCGATGAAATCACCATCACTTTCTGCGGCTCGAAAAAAAGCCTCGCGAGCGGCGTGCCCATGGCGGGCGCCATCTTCGCCGGCCAGAGCATCGGCGCAATCGTCCTGCCGATCATGCTTTTCCATCAGATTCAGCTGATGGTCTGTGCGGTTCTGGCCCAGCGTTACGCCCGCAAGGCCCATGAAAAGGCAGCAACAGCGGAAACGGCCGCCGCAGAAGGCGCGGCGGTTTCGACACGCTGACGCACGCACGTCCTCAAATAAAAACGGCCCCTAAAGGGGGCCGTTCGTTTTGCATGTGAGAAAAGTTTAGTTGACCTGTGCCGGCGCAATCTGGGCTTCGATGGTCTTCGGCGCTTCGGCACTGTCGGACGAGATCGCAATGCGGCGCGGCTTCATGGCTTCCGGAATATTGCGGACGAGATCGATGTGAAGCAGGCCGTTCTTCAGCGAAGCGGTCTGGACTTCGACGTGGTCGGCAAGCTGGAAGCGGCGTTCAAAGGCGCGCGTGGCGATACCGCGATACAGGAATTCGCCTTCGGTCGTTTTTTCGTCCGTGGCCTTCTCGGCCTTCACCGTCAGCGCATTGGCGCGGGATTCGATGCTGAGTTCGGTTTCATCGAAACCGGCAACGGCCATGGTGATCCGATAGGTGTTTTCACCTGTTCGTTCGATATTGTAGGGCGGATAGGACTGGGCCTGTTCGGGCTGGCCGAGGCCGTCGAGCATCGAAAAAAGACGGTCGAAGCCGACGGTGGAACGATAGAGGGGGGAAAAATCAACGTGACGCATGGTGTCCTCCTTAAGAAGCGACTGTTTGCGGTTAAGCCCGGCATCCCGTTCTGGCGACGGCCGGACATATTGCGCGGTCCCGTTCTGGCGACCGCATGAATGAGATGGGAATGGCTTGCCGCCGCGTCAAGGGGCGCGAAAAGGCGAAAGCAACATGAACCATGGCTGAACGTCAGGTTCCGGCATCGTTCAGTTTGCGAGCCATAAAACATCGGTCATCGGAGACATTCTCCGTGGGCAGAAGCAATAACGTCCCTTCTTCTTCTGTCTTATTCGCCGGAACCGCGACTGCTTTAACCGACGGTTCCGGCAATTTTTTCTTTGACCTTCCCGCGCCGCCGACCTATCCCGAAAAGGCAGAAAAGCCGGAAAAGACCGATGATCGAAGCCACATTGCGCGCCAGCGAAGACAACCCGGTTCCCGGCAACCATACCGTCGGATATTTTACCGGCGATCGCGGCAAACAGCTTCGATACGCTATCTTCCGTTCCAGCCGCCAGGTGGCCCGCGGAACGGTGGTTCTGCTGCATGGCAGGAACGAATGTATCGAGAAATATTTCGAAACGGTCGGTGACCTTACCGCCATGGGTTTCTGGGTTGCGACCTTCGATACGCGCGGGCAGGGCGGTTCCGAAAGACTGCTGAAAAAACCGGGTGCCGGGCATGTGCGGCGGTTTTCCGATTATCAGCGTGATATCAGCCTTTTTCTCGAGCAGGTGGTATTGCCGGATACGCGGCTGCCATTCTTCATGATCGCGCATTCCACCGGCGCGCTTGCAGCCCTTGCCGCCGCCCCCGGCCTGTCGAACCGGATCGACCGTCTGGCGCTTTGTTCGCCCTTCATCGAGCTGGACAGCCAGCAATCCGTCCCCTCATCCGTCATCCGGCTGGTGGCCACGGCGCTAAGCCTCATTGGCCTTGGACGGGTTCAGCTCGGCAAGGATCAGCGGGAGCGGGATTTCGACGGCAATCCGCTCACCTCGGATGCCAAGCGTTTTGCAAGAAATCTCTCGCTGCACAGGCAATTTCCTGAACTTTTCATCGGTGCGCCGACGGCGCGCTGGGTCTATGAGGCGCTGAAGACCATGGGGCGGGTAGTCCGTCAGGACCATCTGACTGATATCACCATTCCGACCCTCATTCTGGCGCCGATGCTGGATACCATCACGCCCTATAAGGCGCAGGAAGAACTCTCACGCAATTTCCGGGCGGCACAGCTTCTTCCGATCACCGGTGCGCGCCATGAATTGTTGCATGAGCGTGATGTTTTCCGCAAACAGGCGCTGGCGGCCATCGACGCTTTTTTCGCGCCGGAGTGATGGCCGCTCAAGCGGGCTGCCTTAGAGCTTCGAGAGAATGGCGAGTGCCTGTTCGTGTACCGCCTTTGAGCCGGCCGCGAGGATGCGGCCGCCATTTTCCGGACGTCCGCCATCCCAGGTGGTCATGATGCCGCCGGCCTGTTCGATCACGGGGATCAACGCGCCGACATCATAGGGCTTCAGGCCGGATTCAATCACCAGATCGACATGGCCGGCGGCAAGCAGGCAATAGGCGTAACAATCCACGCCGTAGCGGAAAAGGCGGACCTGATCCTGCACTTTTTCGTAACAGGGCTTTTCTTCCGCAGTGAAGATGTGGGGGCTGGTGGTGAACATCAAGGCATCTGATAACGAAGCACAGTCGCGCGTGCGTATTTTCCGCTCGCCATCCGGCCCGAAATACCAGGCTGCTTCGCCATCGGCGAAATAGCGCTCCTTGGTGAAGGGCTGGTCCATGATGCCCATAGTGGCCCGGCCGGCCGACTGGAAGCCGATCAGCGTGCCCCAGACCGGCACGCCGGAAATGAAGGCGCGGGTGCCGTCAATCGGGTCTATGACCCAGATATGGTCACGGTCGAGGCCGATATTGCCGTGTTCTTCGCCCAGAATGCCATGCTCTGGAAAACGTTCTTCGATAAGCGCGCGAATGGCGGTTTCCGCTGCCTGATCGCCTTCCGTCACCGGATCGTAGCCACCATCCTGTTTGTTGGTGACGGCAATGCCCGTGCGGAAGCGGGGAAGCGTTTCTGCGCTGGCGGCATCGGCAAGTTTGAAGAAGAAATCCCGGTCGGGCAGCATGCGAAACCTCATTGCCTGAATATTGGGTCTGAATTCTGTGGCGCAATGCATAGACCGGAATCACATCCGCCGTCCACTCATACGGATAAGGGGGTCGGCGTTTCCATATTTTCGGCATAAGCCTAAAAAATATGCATAAAATAAAATGATTGACAATTGTGCAGTTACTGCGTAGCGTGATCCTACAGTCTTTGACTGTAAATACCCTCCTTGGGTGTTTCCTCCCTAGACTTGACCGCGCCAAGGCGCGGTTTTTTTTGTCCGGCGGGCCGCCAGATGATCTTGGGTAAAGGTTGAAAGAGCGGGTAATTCGAGCCGTTATTCGGCAGCGAGCGACGTTTCTATCGCGTATTCGGAAACGAAGGCGCCGAGCTGGCGCATGAAGATTTCAAGCGATGCCTGAATGGCGGGAAAATCGGCTTTTTTCAAAAGCGTCTTTTCATCCACGTAAAGCGCCCGGTTGACTTCGATCTGCAGCGCATGGAGAGAGCGGATGGGCCGGCCATAATGTTCGGTGATGAAGCCGCCGGCATAGGGTTTGTTGCAGACCGCGATGAAACCCAGTTCCTCAAGAAAATGCAGGGCGGCGCGGGAGACTTCCTGGGATGCGCTGGTGCCATAGCGATCACCGATAATCACATCCGGCCGCAGATTCGAGCCGGCAACGCGGATATTGCCCGGCATGGAATGGCAATCGATCAGCACCGCCATTCCGAAATTGGCGTGGGTGCGGGATAAAAGGCGGCGCAGGCAGGCATGATAGGGCTTGTAGATCGTCTCAATCCGCGAAAGCGCCTCGTCGACCGGCAGGCGGTGGGCGTAGATATCCATATTCTCGGCGACGATGCGCGGCACGGTTCCGAGACCGCCGGCGACCCGCATGGAGCCGATATTGGCATAAGGCGGAAGCGTGCCTTCGAACATGCGGGGATCGAGTTCGTAGGGCTCGCGATTGACGTCCAGATAGGCGCGCGGAAAATTCGCTTTCAGAAGCGGCGCGCCGATCTCCGGTGCTGCCGCGAACAGCTCGTCGACGAAGTGATCTTCCGAGCGGCGAATCTCATGCGAATCGAGTCGCGCCGATTCCAGGAAGGAAATGGGGTAGCAGCGGCCGCTATGGGGGGAATTATAGACGAATGGCAGGGTTTGAACGGCAGGTTCCGTTACTTCAAACAGCTCATATTCACCCGTTACCCAGTCCATTCAGTGCCATTTACCATGTCGCAAACAATCGGGATGTTCATGTTGCCAGTTACGGTGCGGCAAGTCCATACTATCGCCCAAGCAGCGCTATACCGATTCACACGTTCACAGGATATTTACCGTGAAAATCCTATAATCGGGCTAGGGTATTCCAAACATTGAGCAGTTACGGTCACTTATGATGAATCAGAAAATTCTTCTCGCTGAAGACGACAACGATATGCGCCGCTTCCTCGTTAAGGCGCTGGAAAAAGCCGGTTACAAGGTTTCTTCCTTCGATAATGGCGCAAGCGCCTATGACCGGCTTCGCGAAGAACCATTTTCGCTGCTGCTGACCGATATTGTTATGCCCGAAATGGATGGCATCGAACTTGCGCGGCGCGCGACCGAACTCGATCCCGACCTCAAGGTGATGTTCATCACCGGCTTTGCCGCCGTTGCATTGAACGCCGATTCGAAGGCTCCGAAGGACGCCAAGGTGCTTTCCAAGCCGTTCCATCTGCGCGATCTGGTGGATGAGGTCAACAAACTCCTTGTGGCGTAAGGCCTCTCAAAAAACCTTCACAAAACCGAAAAAAAGCAGTTGACGCATGAACCGGTTTTGTGGTCTATCCGCCGCCACGGAGGGCGTGTAGCTCAGCGGGAGAGCACTACGTTGACATCGTAGGGGTCACAGGTTCAATCCCTGTCACGCCCACCATCCGAATTTTTAGTATCAAGGCCTTGCGAGATATCGCAGGGCCTTTTTACATTTTGGCTTTTGGATTTGGCGGGTCTGCCGAAAATGTTTTCCCGAACATGCGATCCAGCGCCTGCGTGACTTGCCACCATCAAGCCGTCCCCAATATTTCGCTTATGGCCGGATGAAGCATGGCTATCCATGCCACTGCGGTGCGGCCTGCGAGCCGGATACAATTCCCCAAAAACCGGAAAAGTTCTGAGATAAAGGGCGATCTAAATGCCGGTTATGCAACAATAAATTACAAAATCCTCATTGCCTGTCATGCCTTTCGAAGCTTAGATTTTATCGGGGGGTAGAAATGAGAGAGCAATGTCGAACCTGGGTAGCCTCATATCCCTTGTTGTCCTCGCAATGGGAATTTTCGTCTTTTATCGGTGGATGTCGGATGACGTCAGCAGGGAAGACAGGAACTCGGAGTCGAGATGGTGAGTTTTTCGGTCACGACAGATACCGCAATATCCGAGATAAGAAACCGGGTGACAAAAATCATCGGCGAGCAACTCGGAATAGCGGATGATAAAATAATCGATACGGCGAATTTTTCCGAAGATCTGAATGCGGATTCGCTTGAGGTCGTTCAGATCGTCATGGAGATCGAAGAGGAATTTGGCATCGAAATTCCCGATGCCGCCGCAGACAGTCTTTCCACTGTCGGTGATGCCATTCGCTTCATTCAGCTGGCAACGACTTAGCCCGATCTCGAAAAGGTGCGTTCGATATGGCGATAGTCCATCCCTTCATCTATTTCGTCCCCGCCATTGCCGGCGCTTATGTCCTCCACAAATTCATCCTTTATTTGCTGGATGCCGATTAGGCGCTGTTCACCCCGCCGCTTCTCGGCCAGGTCCCACCTGAGATCCCTTCTTCTCCGAATAGATCGCAATAAATTTCACGTTATAAAATAAAATTCAAAGGCATTGACGGCTGTTCGGTTTCCGGCTATCCCAGTTGTCATGCAATAAATTACATCCAATAAAATTTATTGCGGACTAAGTCATTGTCCTTGGGAGGGGAATATGTTGGCTTTTCTGAAATCGACCGTTGCCGCGGGTGTTTTAGCCGTGGCGATTTCCGCTGGTGCCGGTTCACAGGCCGTTGCTGCGGGCAAGTTTGCCTGCGAGCCGGGTGAGACCTATGTGATGAACGTCATGGTTTCCAGCCACCCCTATTGGGTGCCGGTCTTCGAGGGGTTCAAGCAGGCCGCAAAGGCGCTCGGCTGCGAGGCCGTTTTCACCGGCACCCCGGAATATGACATCACCAAGCAGATCGCATCTTTCGAGCAGGAACTGGTGAAGAAGCCGAAAGGCATTCTGCTGCACCCGATGCAGGCCGATCCCTTTATCGAGCCGATCAACAAGGCGATCGGCTCCGGCGTTTCGGTGACGACTTTTGCGGCGGATTCTCCGAAGTCGAAGCGCACCGCCTATATCACCTCTGACAATGTTGCCGAGGCGAAATTCGCGGCTGACGAAATCGTCAAGAAACTCGGCGAAAAAGGTGAATATGCCGTTCTGGAAAATCCGGGACAGAGCAACCACGATCTGCGCGTCACGGCCCTCATCGACTATATGGGGCGCACCTATCCGCAGATGAAGCTGGTCGGCCGTCAGGCGACCAATCAGGATTCGAACCTTGCCTACCAGGCGGTCGGCGCATTGTTGCAGGCCAATCCCAATCTGGGTGCCCTGTGGATTCCCGAAGCCGGTTCGGCCGAAGGCGCGACGGCTGCGGTCCTTGAGGCGAAGAAGAAGGTCCTGATCCTGCATGCGGATATCACCCCGGCCACGCTGGAGCATATCAAGCAGGGCAATATCTACATGTCCATCAATCCCAATCAGGGGGTTCAGGGCTTCATGGGCTTCATGAACACGTTTCTCGGCGCCCATTCGGATCTGATCGACCCGTTCAACGACTACAAGGTTTCCGGCTTCAACCCGATGCAGGTTCCTTCGATGGACAATGGTTTTGCTGTCATCACCAAGGCGAACGCCGCTTCCTTCGATCTCAACGACTATATGAAGGGGCGCTGACGCGTCGCTCTGGACCCGGCGAGGTTTGCGCCTCGCCGGCCACAAGGGGAAGCAGGTTCGGGAGGGCGTGATGGGTGAGGTCATCCTCAGCATGACGAATATTCACAAGGCGTTCGGCCCCGTGCGGGCGCTGCGCAATGCGGCGCTGGAGCTGCGACGCGGCGAAATCCACGCGCTGGCGGGTGAAAACGGTGCCGGCAAGTCGACGCTGATGCATATCATCGACGGCATCCTGCAGCCGGATGGCGGGGAAATCGTGCTGGACGGCAAAGCGGTCAAGATATCCTCGCCCAATGCGGCGAACCGGCTCGGCATCGGTTTCGTGCATCAGGAGATCGCGCTCTGCCCGGAGATTTCGGTCGCCGAAAACATGTTCATGTCGCAGACCGGCCAAAGCCGTTCCTGGTTCATGAATTATCGCGATCTGGAAAAGCGGGCGGCAAAGGTGCTGCGGGAGATCGGCGATATAGATCCCGCCCGAAGGGCCGGCGACCTGTCGATTTCGCAGCAGCAGATCGTCGAGATCGCCAAGGCACTGACGCTCGATTGCCGTATCCTGATCCTCGACGAGCCGACGGCGGCACTTACCGAGACCGAGGCGCAGACGCTTTTCAAGATCATGCACCGGCTGGCGGCGCGCGGCATCGCCATCATCTATATTTCTCACCGTATGGCGGAGATTTTCGAGCATTGCGACCGCATCACCGTCATGCGCGACGGCTGCCATATCAGGACGGAGAATATTGCCGATATTTCCCCGGAGGAAGTCGTCAACAGCATGGTCGGACGGGTTCTCGACAAGCTCTATCCGCCAAAGCTTTCGGACGATGAAAAATCGGACGACGTCATTCTCTCGGTTCGAGGCCTGAATGAAGGAAGGCGCGTTTTCGATGTCGATTTCGACCTGCGCCGAGGCGAAATTCTTGGGCTCGCCGGGCTGATCGGCGCGGGCCGCAGCGAGATTGCGCGGGCCGTCTGCCGGCTGGAGGGAAAACCGAGAGGCGAGGTTACGCTGCGTGGCCGGCCGCTGAAGCTCAAAGACTATCGGGATAGCATCCGCGAGGGGCTGGTCTATCTCTCCGAGGATCGCAAGGGCGAGGGATTGTTCCTCAACATGTCCATCGCTTCCAATGTTTCCGCACTCGATATCGGCAGGATATCGAACGGCATGGGCTTCATCGAGCGGCGCAAGGAGATGAAGCGCGCCGACGAACTCGGGCACCGGCTGAAATTGCGGGCAAACAGCGTTGGTGATGCCGTCTCGACCTTGAGCGGCGGCAACCAGCAGAAGGTGGCGCTGGCCAAGATGCTGTCGGTGGAGCCGGAGGTCATCTTTCTGGATGAGCCGACTCGCGGGGTGGATGTGGGCGCCAAAGCGGAAATCCACCGCCAGATACGGGAACTGGCGCGTGAAGGGGTCGGCGTGGTCGTCATCTCCTCGGAATTGCCGGAACTCATCGGCGTCAGCGACCGCGTGCTGGTCGTGCGCGAGGGGCGGATCACGGGTGAGGTCGAGGGCGACGACATGACGGAGGAAAAGATCATGCAGCTCGCATCGATCAATATTGTGCATAGCCCGGAAAGGGCCTGAGGGAGCGGGAAAATGGCAACATCGGAAACACCTTCAAGCCTTGCCGAGACGGCGGTTCGCCGCGCGGCCTGGTGGGAGCCGGCGCTCAAGGCGCGGGAAACCGGGCTGATCGTTATCATCCTCGCGCTTTTTGCGGTGATGTCGTTCATATCGCCGTATTTCCTGACCGTGGACAATCTGCGGGCCATGGCCATGGTCTTCGCCATCGAAAGCATCGTCGTGGTGGGCATGACGATCCTGCTGATCTCCGGCGGCATCGATCTTTCGGTCGGCTCCGTCACGGCGCTTGCGATGGTGGCGGCCGGCTGGCTCTTCCTCAACGGCGTCGACCCCTGGGTGGCGGCGGGCCTCGCAATCTGCCTCACGACGTTGATCGGCATGGCCATGGGATTCCTGACCACCGTCATAGGCCTGCATCATTTCATCGTATCGCTCGGCGTCATGGTGATTGCGCGCGGCGTATGCCTGCTGGCAACGGGCGGGCGGCCGCTTGGGCTCTATTCCCTGCCGCCGGAATTCAAGTTCATCGGTCAGGGCGCGCTTGGCGGCATTCCGCTGGTGCTGATCATCTTCGCGGTGGTGGTTGTCGCTTTCGATCTGCTGCTGCGACGCACGACAGCCTTCCGCAAGGTGTTCTATACCGGCAGCAATCCGAAGGCCGCGGCTTATTCCGGCATCCGCGTCGGCCGGGTGGTGTTTGCCACCACCACGCTCTGCTCGATGCTGTGCGGTGTTGCAGGCGTTATCTATATGGCCCGTTTCGGTTCCGCCCAGCCAAGTTTTGGTGTCGGCATGGAACTCAACGTGATTGCAGCGGCGGTCATCGGCGGCGCGAGCCTTTCGGGCGGCTCGGGCACCATTCTGGGTGCGATCCTTGGGGCGATCCTTTTGTCGGTGGTTTCCAGTTCGCTTGCCTTGCTCAATGTGTCTGTCTACTGGCAGGACATCATCAGGGGCAGCATATTGCTGACCGCGGTCCTGTTCGACCACTATCTGGTCAGGCGCCGCCGTTGAGCGCCCTTCGCTCGCCCGAGGGTAATTGGAGAAAGACGACTATGCTGGATATCAAGGACGATTTCGATCAACAGAGGCAGATGTATTCCGTCCTGGTGCTGCATTTCATCGAGGGTGTGAAGCAGTCGGAAATCGCCGAACGGCTCAATCTTTCCCATACCAAGGTGAACCGCATGATTGCGGCCGGCCGCAAGGCGGGCATGGTGAAGATCACCATCGCCAGCCCCTATCAGCGGCTCGTGGACCTCGAAAACGAGATCACCCGCCGTTTCGGCCTCAGGCAGTCGGTGGTGACGCCAACGGTCTCCGATAATCCGGAAACCGCCTTGCAGATGGTGGGTCGGGTGGCCGCCAACCATTTGCTGGAGACGATCCGTGACGGCGATGTGATTGCGATTACCGGCGGCAAGGCGGTGAGTGCTGTTGTCGATAACCTGGAGACGGAGCGCCGTTTCGATGTGCGGGTGGTGCCGCTGACCGGCGGCGTGCAGGGCAAGCACTACACGGATGTCAATCATCTCGCCACGCAACTGGCGGAGAAACTCGGCGGCAGCGCGTCGCTCGTGCATGCGCCGCTGTTTGCCGAGGATGAGGAACAGCGTGACCTCCTGATGAATGTCGCATCGATCCGCGAGGTGTTCGATCTGGCGCGGCAGGCGCAGGTGGCGCTGGTCGGCATCGGCTCCGTGGAGGCACCCGGTTCCGGCTACTACGATCTTCTGCCGGATGCGGCCCGTGGCGGGCAGGCGCTGGTGGATGCGGGCATTGCCGGCGAGTTTCTCGCCCATCTCACCATGGCGGACGGGCAGCTGGCACGCATCGATCTCAACTCGCGCGTGGTGGCGCTGGACCCCGGGCAACTTGCCCGGTGCCCGAATATCATCGGTGTGGCGGCAGGCGCCATCAAGGCCGGACCTGTAGCGGCCACGCTTGCCGGTCGCTATCTGACCTCGCTCGTCGTGGATGAGGCGATAGCCGGCTATTTACTGGATCATGAAGGAGGGGAAACCTCGTGACGGATAATGCAATATTGACCCGGACAATCGGCGGCAGCGACATCAACGCTTCAGTGGTGGGGCTTGGCACCTGGGCCATTGGCGGCTGGATGTGGGGCGGCACAGACGAACGGCAATCCATCGCCGCCATTCAGGCCTCCATCGATGCGGGTATTTCCCTCATCGACACCGCGCCCGCCTATGGCATGGGGCTTGCGGAAACCATCGTCGGCAAGTCGATAGCCGGCAGGCGCGATAAGGTGGTGCTGGTCAGCAAGTGCGGGCTCGTCTGGCATGTGAATGAGGGTGCCTATTTCTTCCATCAGGATGGCAAACCGGTTCATCGTTATCTCGGCGCCGCTTCCATTCGTTACGAGGTCGAAGAAAGCCTGAAGCGGCTCGGAACCGACTATATCGATCACTACGTGACCCATTGGCAGGATGCCACGACGCCGATTGCCGAAACGGTCGGGGCCTTGGTGCGGTTGAAGGAGGAGGGGAAGATCCGTTCCATCGGAGCAAGCAACGTCTCGCCCGGCGATCTCGAGGCCTATATCGCCACCGGTGCGCTGGATGCCATTCAGGAAGAATATTCCATGGTGAAGCGGGATATCGAGACGACGCTGCTGCCGCTTTGCCGGGAGAATGCCGTCTCGGTTCTCAGCTATTCATCGTTGGCGCTCGGTCTCCTGTCGGGCAAGGTCGGGCCTGAGCGGGTCTTTGCAGAAGACGACCAGCGCCACGGCAACCCGCGCTTCAGCCAGGCGAACCGTCAGAAAATCGCGCGGTTGATGGGCGTGCTGGAACCGGTGGCGGCCGCCCACGGGGCCTCGGTCGCGCAGGTGGTGATTGCCTGGACGATTGCCCAGCCGGGCATAACATTTTCGCTGTGCGGCGCACGCGATCCCGCTCAGGCGGTTGAAAACGCCGCAGCGGCGCGTCTTCGCCTCACGGAGAGTGAGCTGGCGCTCATCAGTGCCGGTGTCGCGGAGCATCTTGTGGGGCTCGATACCTGATTATGTAGCTGGGACGGGATTTCAGGCGAACAGCGCATAATTTTCGTCCCGTCTCTCACGTCGCTTTAAACGGTCAACAACATTGGGACGCTGGTCATCCGCCAGCGAACGGTATTTCTATGCCCAGTTTTCGCGAGGACGCTCTGCGCCGCATCCGGCTCGATGGTGATTTTGATGCCGTCGTTATCGGCGGCGGCATCAACGGAATTGCCGCCTATCGCGATCTCGCCTTGCAGGGGCTGCGGGTGCTGCTGGTCGAGCGCAACGATTTCTCCTCCGGTTGCAGCGCCGCACCTTCGCGCATGATCCATGGCGGCCTGCGTTATCTCGAAAATGGTGAATTCGGCCTCGTGGCAGAGTCTTTGCGGGAGCGGGATGCACTTTTGAGGCTCGCGCCGCATATGGTTCATCCGCTGCCGACCACGATCCCGATCTTTTCGACTTTCAGTGGCCTGTTCAATGCGGCGGCAACCTTTGCCGGCTCCGGCGGAAAACCCGCAAGCCGGGGCGCTCTCGCCATCAAGGCGGGTCTGATGCTCTATGATTTCGTCACCCGCAAAAACCGCATCCTGCCCCGTCATACATTTCGCGGCGCACCGGCGACCCTGCAGCATTGGCCGGATCTGACGCCGGACATCAGATATTCCGCCACCTACTACGATGCGTGGATCAGCCAGCCCGAACGGCTTGCGCTGGAGCTTCTGATCGACACCCGCGCCGATGCGCCGCAAAGCATTGCGCTCAATTATGCGGAGCTTGTCCGTTTTGACGATGAATATCGTCTTCGGCTGGAGGACAAGGATGAAACCTTCGCCGTGCGCCCAAGGATCATTGTCAATGCGACCGGCGCCTGGATCGACGAGACGATTGGCGCGCTGACCGTTGCCCCGGTGGCGGAGACAGTAAAACCAACTGTCTCCGGAACCAAGGGTTCACATCTGATCATCGCCAACGAGGCACTTTTGAAGGCCCTGAACGGCCATATGATCTTCTTCGAGAATGACGATAATCGCGTCTGTATCCTCTTTCCCTATCTCGGCCGGGTTCTCGCGGGCTCCACCGATATCAAGGTGGATCGCCCCGAGCGGGTGCGCTGCGAGCCCGAGGAACGGGATTATATTCTGGACGCGATCCGCCAGGTCTTTCCGCAGATTGCCATCGCCCATTCCGACATCGTCTTCAGTTTCAGCGGCATCCGCCCGTTGCCGCGCAGCGATGCCGCCTTCACCGGAAGAATATCCCGCAGCCATTTCATCCACCGCGTTGCGGGTGATCCGCCGCAACTCTGTATGATCGGCGGCAAGTGGACCACCTTCAGAGCTTTTGGCGAACAGGTGACCGACGAGGTTTTGGCCTTTCTCGGACGCAAACGGCTGACCGGCACCATGGACCGCGCAATTGGCGGCGGCAGGAATTTTCCCATTGGCGCTGGTAGCCTGCCCGCCTTGCTGATGGAAGAGTTTTCGATTGCCGGAGACCGGGCGGAGCATCTGGCTCTGGCTTACGGTTCCCGCGCCTTCGATCTGATGGGCTTTTGCCGGGACCGTGCGGATGATGCGCCGCTTTCAGAAAAATCGCTGATAACGGCCGCGGAGGTGATCTGGCTGATCCGCTTCGAACACGTGCGACACCTGACCGATCTCGTCCTGCGGCGCACGACGCTCGCCATCACCGGCTTCATCGATGCCGATCTGATCGACGCGATCCTCGCCGTTGCGGCCCGCGAACTGGGCTGGCCGCCCGCCCAGGCGGCGGCGGAACGGCAGCGGCTTATCCATGAGCTGGCGACTTTTTACGGGGTCACGCCGGCAATGCTTCAACACAGATGCAAGGAGAATGCATGATGATGCGAATTTCGAAAAAGGCGCGCATGAACCGGCTGTTCCGTAATGGCGGCTGCCTGGATGTGGCCATTGATCACGGGGTTTGCAACGAGCCGAGCTTCCTCGTCGGGCTGGAGGATATGGCGCAGACCGTGGACAGGCTGGTCGAGGCTGGTCCCGATGCCATCCAGATGGCCTATGGGCAGGCGGATCTGCTGCAGCAGAGGCCGGAGCGCGACAAGCCGGCTCTCGTCATGCGTATCGATATGGGCAATCCCTATAATTCCACGCGCCACAGAACCATGTGGTCGCAGCTCCAGAACCATCATGATCCGATCATCGGTGCGTTGGAAATGGATGCCGCCTGCGTCGTCGTGAACCTGTTCATGCTGCCGGACGAGCCGGACCTGTTTCGTCAATGCGTCGAAAACATCAGCCGTGTGCGGGCAGATTGCCATCGTTTCGGCATGCCGCTGATGATCGAGCCGCTGGTGATGCTGCCCAACGATGTGCGCGGCGGTTATCAGGTGGATGGCGATGCCGAAAAGATCGTCACGCTGGTACGCCTTGCCTCGGAAATGGGAGCCGATATCATCAAGGCTGATCCGACCAGCGATCCGCGTGATTTTCACAGGGTGATCGAAGCGGCGCGGTGCCCGGTGCTGGTGCGGGGCGGGGGACGTGAGGACTTGCGCAATGTGCTGGCGAAATCGGCGGCTCTGGTGGCCGAGGGTGCGGACGGAATGGTTTACGGGCGCAATATCTACCAGCACGACAATCCCAGGGCCGTCGTTGCGGCGTTGATGGCCATCATCCATCAGGGTGCGGGTGGTGAGGAAGCATGGGATATCTATAATCGTGGCTGATAAAAATCACATATTGGGTCTCGATGTCGGCAACACGGTCATCAAGGCGGTGTTGTTCGACACGGCAGGCCGGCAGGTTGCGCAACACGCCATCGACGGACAGTCGACATTTCCGCAGCCCGGCTATGTCGAGCGCGATCTCGAGGAATTGTGGCGGAACGGCTGCGAGGCGATCCGCCAGCTTCTGGTGAAATCGTCCGTCGATCCCCGCAGCATCCTGGCGGTGGGCTGTGCCGGCCACGGCAATGGCCTTTACCTTCTGGACAGGGACCGGCAGCCCCTGATCGGCATCCAGTCGCTCGACAGCCGCGCTGCCGATGTGTCGGCCGAGCTTGACCGGAAAAGCGGAGCACAATTGCAGGCCCGTTGCCTGCAGCGGCCATGGCCTGCGCAAACACCCAGCCTTCTGGCTTGGGTGAAGCGACATGCACCCGATCTCTATGCCCAGACGGGTACGGTTCTGTTCTGCAAGGATTTCGTCAATTTCCGCCTGACGGGGTGCCTTGCCAATGATATTTCCGATCTCAGCGGCGCGGGGCTGCTTGCCTTGCCGGAAGCGCGGCTCGACCGTGCGCTTCTGTCGCTTTACGATCTTGAGGACGCGTTCGCGTTTTTTCCTCGTCGCGTGGAATCGGCTGACATTGTCGGCCATGTCACGGGCGAGGCTGCTGCTATGACGGGGCTGCCCGAAGGCACGCCCGTCATTGGTGGTTTCTTCGATGTGGTCTCCAGCGCCATGGGGTCGGGCGTCATCAATGCCGGGGAAGCCTCCATCATCGCCGGCACCTGGAGCATCAATCAGGTTTTCGCGGATAAGCCGGTCATCAGTCCCGATGTCTTCATGGTCACGACCTTTGGCCGTGATCGCTATGTCAATATCGAATCCAGCGCCACTTCCGCCGCCAATCTGGAATGGTACGTGCACCGTGTTCGCGGTGACCATGGCGACCACGCCTTCGAGCGCTGCAATGAATTGGTCGGCTCCGTCACGCCGCGCGCTGACGATCCGTTCTTTCATCCGTTCATTTTCGGCTCGCGACTGGGTGCGGAATTCCGTGGCGGCTTTTACGGTTTGGCAGGGTGGCATGGCGAAGGCCATATGTTGCGCGCCCTGTTTGAAGGCGTGTGTTTCGAACATCGCCGCCATATCGGTGTCCTGCGCGAAGCCGGACTGCCGGTTGAAAGCGCCGTGATGTCCGGCGGCGGTTCCCGCAGCCAGCATTGGCCGCAGATCATGGCGGACGTTCTGGAAATTCCGCTGCGCGTCGCAGAGGCCCGCGAGACGGGCGCGCTCGGGGCAGCCATTGGTGCGGCTGTGGCGATTGGGCTTTATCCTGATTATGAGGAGGCGGTTGCGGCGATGACAAGGGTCGCAAATGCTTACCGGCCGGATGCTGCGCAAGTCTCGCACTATCGGCGACGCTACGGTCTCTATCAGGAATTGACCGGACAGTTGCGTGGCTTCTGGAGCGCTTTGCGGTTACCGCAATAGTTCCCGGCTTCGGTAGGGCGCAATCGCGTGCGCCCGCATCAAGCAGAGCCCTGCGCGGAGAGCAAATATCTGCGCAGGAAAAGAAAAAATCGCGCAATAGTTTGTATATACTCTAATATTACAACCTTATAAAGTATTGATGTTTTCTATGCCGATTAAAAGATAAAATAGAAAGTAATTTTTAAACATAGCTTCATAATCTTATCCTCCAGCCAGGTCGCCAACAGTTGCGCACGCACCCGTAACTCTCGCTACCGTCGCGGCACAGTTTTTGGGGGATGGGGCATGCTTTTTAAATCGACAACAGGGCGGAATATTTTTGCGGTCGCCGCATGCGGTGTCTTTGCTACGATCGCGGCCTCGGCCGTGCTGTTTTATCGGTCGCTTGAGGATACGAGGGCCAACAGTCTCGAGCGTATGCGGCAGATCGCCCATACTGAAGCTCTGGTGACCGAAAAGAATATCGGCGGCACCATTCATATCGTCAACAGCCTTGCATCGGTTCTGGAATCGATGAAACAGTCAGGTGATGCCGACCGGGGTAAGGCGGATCGGATCATTCACCACATGCTGGCAAATAACCCCGATATCCTGGGTCTCTGGACGGGATGGGAGCCAAATGCGTTTGACGGCAAGGATGCGGATTTCGCCAACAGGGAAGGGCATGATGCGACCGGTCGGTATATACCCTATTGGGTGCGCAGCGGAGGTAAAATAGGCAATACCGCATTGACCGACTATGCCACTGCAGGCCCGGGCGATTATTATCAATTGCCCTTCACCCTGAAGAAAACGGTGGTCGTGGAACCCTATCCTTACGCAATCGACGGCAAGGAGGTTCTGATTACCTCGATTGCCAAGCCGGTTATGGTCGATGGCAAGCCTGTGGGGGTTGCCGGCCTCGACCTGTCGCTCGATGAAACGAGCAAGGCGCTTTCGACCGTGCGGCCCATGGGAACGGGTTTCGTCAGTCTGGTCAGCGGCGGCGGCAAGATCATCAGCCATCCGGATGCGGCGATCATGGGGAAAAGCCTTGCGGATGGCGGTGCGCAGACCGCTGGCTGGGACCAGCTGATTGCCAATCCCGGTGCGGAGCGCGAGATCGCTGCACCGGACGGAACGGCGTCCTTTGCCATCGCCTTGCCCGTCATGCTTACCCAGGACATGAAATGGTACGCAATCATCTCGGTGCCGGAAGAAACGGTGTTTGCGCAGCTGCATGCCATGATGCGTGACGCTGCGGTCACGATCGTCACGGCCACCGTGCTGCTGGCGCTGGCGGGATGGTTCATTGCGCGGCGGTTCATCGGGCGCATCGCCAATATCATCGATGAGACCGCACAGATTGCACAGGGAAATCTTCAGCTGACACTGAAGGATATCGGGACAAGGGACGAAATCGGCGATCTTGCGCGCTCGCTTGATGTTCTGCGCGAAAACAATCGGCAAAAGGCCTCGCTGGAGCAGCAGGCCGAAACCAACCGCACGCTTGGTGAAGAAGAACGTGCGGCCCGGGAACGCAAGGCTGCCGATGAGGCGGGCAACATCCGCTTCGCCGTCGACAGCCTGGCTTATGCTCTGGCGAAGCTTGCCGACGGCGATGTGTCCTGTCGGATCGACGATCCCTTCGTCGAGCAGCTCGACGCGGTGCGGAGCGATTTTAACGGCTCGGCCTGAAAATTGCAGGATGCGCTTCTGCGGGTATCGGAAAATGCCTCCGGCATCGACGCTGGCGCCAATGAAATCAAGGCGGCGTCCGATGATCTGGCGCGGCGAACCGAGCAGCAGGCGGCGGCCGTTGAAGAAACCGCCGCGGCCCTCGAGGAGATTACGACAACGGTAAAGGACGCTGCGAACCGCGCACATGAGGCGGGCCGGCTCGTTTCCCGCACACGCATCGGGGCGGAACGGTCGGGCGAGGTCGTGCGTCAGGCCGTGCTGGCGATGGAGCGGATCGAGAAATCGTCGAACGAGATTTCCAGCATCATCGGCGTGATCGACGAGATCGCCTTCCAGACGAATTTGCTGGCGCTCAATGCCGGTGTGGAAGCAGCGCGTGCCGGCGAGGCGGGCAAGGGTTTTGCCGTGGTGGCGCAGGAGGTGCGTGAACTTGCCCAACGCTCCGCCGCTGCGGCGAAGGAAATCAAGTCGCTGATCACCAAGTCGAACCAGCAGGTCGAAGAGGGCGTGCATCTCGTCGGAGATACCGGCAAGGCGCTCGACGTCATTGTCGCGGAAGTGCAGGAGATCAACCAGCATGTCGCCGCGATCGTGGAATCCGCGCAGGAACAGTCGTCCGGCCTTCAGCAGATCAACGTCGCCGTCAACCAGATGGATCAGGACACGCAGAAAAATGCCGCGATGGTCGAGGAGATGACCGCCGCAAGCCACACGCTGGCGACGGAGGTTGACGCGCTGAACCGGTTGCTCGGCCAGTTCGAGCTCGGCCAGCGAATGGGTGCCCATCGGGGTTCTCTGAGGGCGGCCTGATTGGCCGCCTTGTGGGGTTCTCTCGGTCGGCGCGCTGACGGGGACGGCAGGGAAATGGAAGATGGACTTTGTCTGCAAATTGAGCATCTTATTCCTGCAAGCAGTAATGGGATGATCAACAGCAGATGGATATCAGGCGCCTGAAATCGTTTATCACGATTGTCGACATGGGTAGCATCACAAGAGCGGCCGATGTGCTGCATATTGCCCAGCCGGCGCTCAGCCAGCAGCTGGCGAGCATCGAGGAGCATTTCCGCCAGAAACTGCTGACCCGAAGCCAGCAGGGTGTCGTCATGACCGATGCCGGCAAGGTCGTGTACCGGCACGCGCAGGTCATTTTGCGGCAGATGGAGCAGGCGCAGGCGGAGGCGCTGGAAGCGGGCGCCGTGCTTTCCGGCAAGGTATCGGTGGGCCTTGCGCCTTTCAGCAGCGCCGCCACGCTTTCGTTGCGTCTGATGGAGGAAACAAAGCGGCTTCATCCCGGCATTCTGCTGCACATCACGGAAAGCGTCAGCCAGCCCTATAGCCAGATGATCATGAACGGTCGTCTGGAAATGGGTTTGATCCACGGCACCGGGCCGATCCGGGGCGTCAAGTTCACGCCACTATTGCGGGAGGAATTCGTGCTGGTCGTGCATCGCAGCTTCGGTGTGGAACCAGGCGATGCGCCGATCACGGTCGCCGATCTGGCGTTTTTGCCCTTCCTTCTGCCGCCGACCTATAATTTCGTGCGCCGCGCCATCAATCTCGCCTTCACCCGCAGCCGCAAGGATCTGATCGTCATGGCGGAGCTGGAATCGGTCAGGACCATCGCACGCGGCGTGGATGCCGGGCTCGGCGCGACCATAACGCCCAAGGCCATCGCCGACCGTATCGTGGCGGAATCCAATGAGGAAATCGTCGTCCGGCAGATCGCCAGTCCGATGATCGAGGAAACGCTGTCCTTCTGCGTATCGGACAATACGCCGCTCTCCGAGCCTGCGCTTGCCGTGAAGGAGATATTGCTGCAACTGGCGGAGACCCTGAAATAAAAGGGTCCGGTCCGGCTTTCAAACCATGCGCGGGGCCACTCGCTTGGTCCCGCGCATGGAAAAGATCAAAGCATTGATTCCTTGCGGCAGTTCACCAGCAATTCGGCCACCGAAAGGTTGTTCGGCAGGCGAAGCAGGGTTTCCACCATTTCGGCGAGATCGTCCGGCTGGGTCATATCCTCGCGGCTGACCTCCGTTTCGCCCGCTGTCATGTCTGTTGCGATATAGCCGGGGCAGAGGGCGGTGGCGCGCACGCCGCTGTCCCACAATTCCTGGCGGATGCCATGGGTGAGGGCGACGACGGCGAATTTCGTCATCGCATAACCGACATTGGAGCCAACGCGGCGTCCCGCCAGCGAAGCGACATTGATGACCCTGCCTTGCCCTGCCCGGACCAGGTGCGGGATGGCGGCGCGTGTGACCCTGAGCGGGCCCTTGACGTTGATGCGCCACATCTGGTCGAGGCTTTCTTCGCCCGCATCCATCACCCGCACCTTGGGGTTTATGCCGGCACAATTGACTAGCCCGTCGATCCGGCCATATCTGGCGGCAACGGCCTCAACCCAGGCCTCCGCCGAGCCCGCCTCTTCCGCATCGTAGCGATCAGCCGAGAGCCGGTCCTTCACCGCAACGGCGGCAGGATTTCGCGCTCCCGCCGCGACGGTGAAACCGGCTTCGTGAAGCCTTTTGGCGATCGCGAGACCAAGACCCCGCGATGCGCCTGAAACCATGATGACACGGCCACTTCCTCCCAACATGCTGTTCTCCCTATTTCATTCCATTGCAGAATTCGGCGATGCGCGCGCAGCCTTCGGCGAGGTTCTCCATGCTGGTGGCATAAGAAAGCCGGAAGAAGGGGCTCAGGCCATAAGCCGCGCCCTGCACCGTCGCAACGTGATGTTCGGCGAGCAGCGCCATGACGAAATCGGTATCGTTCTCGATCTTCGTGCCGCCCTTCGTCGTCTTGCCGATCAGCGCTGCGATGTTCGGGAAGATGTAGAAGGCGCCTTCCGGCTTATGGCAGCGGAGACCCTCGATTTCAGAAAGCTTGCCGAGCACGAAGTCGCGGCGCGTCTTGTAGATATCGGCGCGCTCCTTCAGCAGATCCTGCGGGCCGTCGAGAACCGCGACGGCGGCGGCTTGCACGATGGTCGCGACGCCGCCGCTGTTCTGGGTGTTGACGTTGCTGATGGCCTTGATGAGATCCTTCGGGCCACCGCAGAAGCCGAGGCGCCAGCCAGTCATGGCATAGGCCTTCGATGCGCCGTTGACGGTCAGGACACGATCATAAAGCCGCGGTTCGACTTCGGCGATGGTGCAGAATTCGAAGTCGTCATAGATCAGGTGCTCATACATGTCGTCAGTCATGATCCAGACATGCGGATGCCGCAGCATGACCTCGGCGATTTCCTTCATTTCCTCGCGCGAGCAGGCGGCGCCGGTGGGGTTATTGGGGAAGTTGAAAAGCAGCCATTTTGTTTTCGGGGTGATGGCGGCTTCGAGATCTTCGGCGCGCAGACGGAAACCGTTATTTTCGGGGCAAACCACCGGCACCGGCACGCCGCCCGCGAACTTCACGATATCCGCATAGCTGATCCAGGACGGCGCCGGGATGACGACCTCGTCACCCGGGTCGCAGGTGGCCATGATGGCGTTGAAGATGATCTGCTTGCCGCCGCCCGCCACCAGAATCTGGCTCGGATCGTAGTCGAGATTATTGTCGCGCTTGAACTTCCGCTGGATTGCGGCCCGTAGTGCCGGCGTTCCATCGGCTGGCGGGTATTTCGTATCGCCGGCAAGGGCCGCCGCATGCGCCGCCTCGACCGCGTGGGCGGGGGTCGCAAAATCCGGCTCGCCGGAAGACAGGCTGATGACCTTGATGCCCTGGGCTGCGAGGTCGCGAGCTTTCTGGGTCATGGCGAGCGAAGCTGACACGGTGACGTTGTTGAGGCGTTGGGCGATAGTGGGCATGGATTATTTCCGATTGTAACGGTGAAGGCAGGCATCGTCGCGACGCCAGTGCATGCAAAGAGGTTACGGGAATTTTCCGCCGTTTCCTCAATACGACTTCGATGTGAGGTCATACGGGATTTTGATGCATCGCCGAAAAAATGGGGTGGGCAGTCCATATGCGTATGCGATGACCTCAGAGGAATAAAATATTATGCAGCCCGTCGGCTTAGCCCCTAAGCTCGGCGTAACAACAAGGGAACGACGCGTCGGGCAATGTTACCCAGAGAGGTAACCGGCGCGAAAATGCAGAAATATGCGACAGGTGCCGGCATAAGACCGAGTACCTCGACAGGGAGCACACCCAGCAAATTCTAGTCATAGGGCCTGGACGATCTCGTTCGGCTCAACGCGATGCCTCGTGCCGTATTCAACGCGACGGGAGTATAGATGTCGGATATTGCGATCATGGAACCACATGCCCCGCCACGCCGTGGAGTTTCCGGCTGGAAAGCCCTGGAGCGCCGGCTGTTTTCGCCCGGCATCCTCATCCTGCCGCTCCTGATCTTTCTCACGATCTTTTTCTTCTGGCCGGCCGTCCGGTTGATGACCTTCAGCGTCATGACGCAGAATTCGCAAGGGTTGATCGGCGCCCCCTTCACGCTTGCCCACTATGTCAGGTTCTTTGAGGTCGATCTTTACCAGAAGGTACTCTGGGCGACGATCCGCATCAGCCTCATCACCTCGGTTCTTGCGGCGATACTGGCCTATCCGGTTGCGACCGTTCTCGTGCGCGGCAATATCGTCACGACCCGCATCATCACGCTGATCGTGATTGCACCGCTGGCCGTCAGCGTCGTGGTGCGCGCCTATGGCTGGCAGCTCATTCTCGGCAATGGTCCGACCGGCCTTCTGAACTACGTCCTGATGAATCTCGGCATCATCGACAGCCCCATGACGCTGCTGTTTTCGGACGCCGCCGTCATCATCGGCTCCCTGCACATTTTCTTCCCGATGATGGTGCTGCCGCTGTCGTCCGCGCTTGGCAAGATCGATCCAAATCTGCAGCAGGCCGCGCGCACGCTCGGCGCGCCGGCCTGGAAAGTGTTCCTGCGGATCACTTTCCCCCTCAGCCTTCCCGGCCTGGTGGCGGGTTTCACGCTGGTATTTTCGCTCGCTTCCGCATCCTATGTCATTCCCGCTTTGATCGGCGGTCCCGGCTCGCAAATGCTCGGCAACATGGTCGAACAGCAGGTTCTCGCGGTTTATGACTGGCCGTTTGGCGCCACCATCGCCACCATCCTCGTCTTCATCGTCATTCTGATCAACGCCGTCTCGATGCGGCTGCTCGGCGGGCGTCGTATCAAGGCAAGCGCGTCATGAACAACAAGCTGACAGGCACGTCCGCCATCGTCCTCTACACGATCACCGCCGCCATGATGGTGTTCATCCTGGCTCCGATCGTCCTCGTCGTCGCCATCTCGTTTTCCGACAGCTACTTCGTCACCTTCCCACCGCAGGGCTTCACCTTCCGCTGGTATGCGGCGGTGATGCAGAACGAGGAATTCACGGCCGGCCTCACCTTCAGCGCGGCGCTGGCGGTGGCGACCACCATCCTTTCGCTGGCGCTCGGCGTTCCCGCCGCCTTTGCGCTCTCCCGTGGAAAGTTCATCGGCCGTTCGCTGATGAAGGGATTGCTGCTTTCGCCGCTGATCTTTCCCGTGCTGGTCACCGGTCTTGCGCTGCTGCAGCTTTTTTCCGGCTATGGCTGGATGGATACCAAGCTGAAGCTTCTGATCGCCCATACCGTCGTGACGTCGCCCTATGTGATCCGCACGGTGCTGACCAGCCTCCAGCTCGTCAATGTCAGCCTCGAGGAGGCGGCGCGCACGCTTGGCGCTACCCGCTGGAAAACCTTCACGCGGGTGATCTTTCCGCAGATCGCGCCCGGCGTCGCCTCCGGCTCGATCTTCTGCTTCATGGTTTCTTTCGACAATTATCCCGTTTCGATGTGGCTGGCCGATTCCGCGAACCTGCCGGTGCCCATCGTTCTCTATCGCCAGATCGGCACGGTCTTCGATCCTTCGGTCGCGACCATGTCCACCATCATCATCCTTCTGGCGGTGACCGTCGTGCTCGTCCTCGACAGGCTGGTGGGTCTGCGCCGGGCAATGGCTATGTAAATCAACAACAAGAGGGGTACCGGAAATGACAGACAAGACCATCATCATGAAACGGCGCAGTTTCCTGACAGTCACCGCAGGCGCGCTAGCCACACCCTATTTCTACACCGCGGCTTCCGCACAGGACCGCACCATGTATGTCGGCGTCTATAATTCGGCGCAGGGCGGGCTGATCAAGAAGGAAGTGATCCCGGCTTTCGAAAAGGAATATAAGTGCCGGGTGCTGACGACCGAAGGCGCAACACTTGCCAATATCGCGACGCTGCGCGCCACCCGCGAAAATCCGCAATATAGCGTGATGTCGATGGACGATGTCGGTGTTCCGCAGGCCAAGGAGGAAGGTCTGATCGAACAATTGCCGATGGACGAAATCCCCAACCTCAAGAATGTCTATTCGCGTTATCTCTTCGAAGACAATTTCGGGGTTGGTTTTGCGATTTCGATTGCCGGCCTGTTCTATAATCCGACGACGGGCAAGCCCTTCGAAAGCTACGAACAGATGTTCGACAAGAAATATGCCCGCCGCATGCTGCTCAATACGCCGAAGAACACCCAGAGCGTTCTGATGCTGATGGTGGCGGCCGCCCTTGCAACCGGCAAGCCGCTGAAAGAAGCGCAATACGACACGGATGCCGGCTGGGCGAAACTCGCCGAGCTGAAGCCGAACGTGCTCTCGATCTACGACGCGGAAGCGCAGACGATGATGGTGGCGCAGGGCCAGGCGGATTTCGGCGGCATCGAATATTCCAAGGCGGTTTATCCGCATACCAAAAAGGGCGTGCCGCTGGACATGACCTTCCCGAAGGAAGGCGCATTCACCGGCATCAATTCCATCGCGCTGGTAAAGGGCGGACCGCACCGCGATCTCGCGCTTGCCTATATCAACCGTATCCTCGATCCGGGCGTGCAGAAGATGCTTTCGGAAGCCACTCTAAGCGCGCCTTCTGTCAAGGGCATCGAGTTCGGCGCAGATACGGCGAAGTTCCTCGCTTATCCGGAAGCGAAGATGGAATCGCTGAACCTCTTCACGCCGGACTGGAAATACATCATTCCGCGTCGCGCTCAGTGGCTCGAAAAATACAACCAGACCTTTAACGGCTGAGGAACGCTGATGAAATCCGTAGAAGTCCGCCTGGAAAGACTGACCAAACATTACAGCGGTCAGGTCGTTGCCGTCGATGATGTTTCGCTTACCGTCAAGGCAGGGGAAATCCTGGCGCTTCTCGGTCCGAGCGGATGCGGGAAAACGACGTGCCTGCGCATGATTGCGGGGCTTGTCGATCCCACTTCTGGTGAAATCGTGGTCGGCGGCAAGCCGACCACGCGCACCCCGGTTCACCGCCGCAATGTCGGCATGCTCTTCCAGAACTATGCCCTGTTTCCCCATATGACGGTTGCCGAAAATGTCGCCTTCGGTCTGGAGATGCGGGGTATCTCGAAGGCTGATCGGGAAGGGCGCGTGAAGCAGGCGCTCGATCTCGTTCAGCTGCACGCCTTCGGCGACAGGCTGCCGGTGCAGCTTTCCGGCGGCCAGCAGCAGCGTGTGGCGCTGGCGCGCGCGCTGGTGATCGAACCTTCGATGCTGCTTCTAGACGAGCCGCTCGGTGCGCTGGACAAGGGCCTGCGGGAAAGCATGCAGGTCGAAATCCGCAGCCTGCAGCAGCGGCTTGGCCTCACCACCATCATGGTGACTCATGATCAGGACGAGGCTTTGACCATGGCGGACCAGATCGCCGTGATGCGGGATGGAAATCTCGAGCAGATCGCACCGGCCGGCGAAATCTACCAGAAGCCGCTGACACGCTTCGTCGCGGGTTTCATCGGCGCCTCGAACTTCTTCGAGGCGACGGTGGAGGAACGTCGGGGCCGCTCCGCGCGGCTGTTGACCGGTTCCGGCGTTCGGCTTGATGTGGATGACATGGGTGCGGTCAATGGCGACAAGGTCGTCGTCACGGTCCGCCCCGAGGCTGTCTTGGTTTCGCCGCTTGCGGCCGATGCCGCTGAAAGCCCCGTCAATTCCACTACGGCGCGGGTCGAGCAGGTCGTCTATCGCGGTTTCATGCTGCATTATTATCTGCGTCTGGACAATGGCGAGCCGGTGATCGCCTACCGGCAGACCCAGACGGAAGGTTTCACCAATGCCGTCAGCGCCGCCGGTGACCGGGTGAGACTGAGCTGGACGAGCGATAGCAACCACGTAATCCAGCTGAATTGACGTTTCCGCGGCCGGGTCGTTCAGGTGGCCCGGCTGGCGAAGGATCGAAATCCGTGTGTATTCCATAGCCGGCAAAATTTCGGCACCGCGCTCCCGATGTGGAGTGCGGTGCCGTGCTTTTTGTTTCAGGATATGAGGGTACGCCCCGCGTCAGCCGACCACTTCACGCGCCGGCACGATGCTGCCACCACAGGCTTCCACTTCGCTGCGCACCGTGCGGGCAAGCTCCAGCGAGCCGGGTGTGTCGCTGTGAACGAGGATCGATCTGGCGCGAACGGGAATGATCTCGCCCTCGATGGTCGTGACCGTGCCCTTCTCCAGAAACTGGCGCACCCGCGCGCGCACTTTCGCCTCTTCCTTGATGACGGAATTCGGCAACTTGCGTGGCACGAGCTGGCCCTTCACATCATAGGCCCGGTCGGCGAGGAAGAGGTTCAGCACCTTCAGACCGCAATCCAGCGCGGCCTTTTCAATCAGCATGTCCTGCATCGAAAAGACGATGAGATCGGGATCGACCGCCCTGATCTTTTTCATGATCCGTTCGGCGAGCGCCGCATCGCGGTTGATCATATTGCCCATGGCGGCATGGAAACTGATATGGGAGAGCGCGACATCCTGCGCCCTGGCAATCGCCGAGAGCGCGCCGAGCTGGTAGAGAACCTGCTGTTCCATCTCCTCCGCATCGACGGGAATTTCGCGGCGGCCGAAGCCGAGACGGTCGGCAAGGCCCGGATGGGCGCCGACGCCGACACCGTTCTGTTTGGCCAGACGCACCATGCGCGCCATCATTTCCGGGTCGCCGGCATGGAAACCGCAGGCGATATTCGCCGAAGAGACGACTTCCATAAGCTTCTCGTCGTCGCAGACCTTATAGACGCCGAAACCTTCGCCCATATCGGAATTAACATCGATCTTCATGGTTCCCTCTCCTTGTTCTTTTGGATCATCGTTTTGTCAGCGTGCCGATTGCGGCGGTAACCAGCGGCAGGGTCTTGCGGATATCCGCAAAATAGGCGTCGATTGCCTGTTCGACCTCCAGCGCTTCCTGAACTGTCGCCTGTACGAAGCGGATGCGGCTGCCGATGCGGGCCTGGCCGAGCCGCCATAGATCGCTATCGATGATGCCGGCCATCTTGGGATAACCGCCGGCCGTGTTGGCGTCGCTCATCTGGATGATCGGCTCGCCGCTTGGCGGCACCTGAACGACACCCGGTATGACTCCATAGGAGCGCAGTTCCACGGGGGCCGAGAGCGTCAGCGGCGTTCCGGCCAGCCGGTAACCGGTCCGGTCGCTCTGCGAGGTGATTTTCCAGGCTTCCGACCAAAAACGTTCCGCACCTTCGCCGAAAAGATCGTGTTCGGCGGCGGGGATGGCTCTCAGCAGCAATTCACCGTCGCCGTTTACCGGAAACATGTCCGGCATGGCTTCGGCAAGCGGCATGACGCCGAGACCGCTTGCCGGCAGAGCGAGTGATGCGGATGGCAGAACGGGCAGCCTGTCGCCCGTGGTGAGATGCCGCCCTTCATGGCCGCCGAAGGAGCCGCGAAGCGAGGTGCTGCGCGATCCCATCACCACCGGAACATCGATGCCGCCCTTAAGGCAGAGATAGGCCCGGGCATTCTTCATGGGTGTTGAAAGCTCGAGGGTTTGACCCTTTTCTGCCCGCGCCCCCCAGTAGGGCGGCAGATCAGCACCATTGAGCCGTGCGGTGCAATCCGCGCCGGTTACGGCGAAGGTCAGCGCCTCTTCGAATTCGATGCGGAAAGGAAAGGTCTGGATTTCAATCGCGGCCGCATCTTCGCCGTTGCCGACAAGGATATTGCCGACCCTGAGTGCAATCGGGTCCATCGCGCCCGTGGCGGTGATGCCGATATTGCGATAACCCGCGCGGCCGAGATCCTGCACGGTGTTCAGCGGTCCGCAGGCAAGAATATGGATCATAGTTCGATCCTTTCGGGAAGGAAGCGAACGCGATCGCCGGGCGCCAGCACCGCCGGCTGTTCGGCTGTGGCATCAAACATGGTGATTTCGGTGAAACCCAGCGAGTTCCAGCCATTTGGCCCGGTCAGAACCGAGATGCCGGACTGCATGCCGCCGATCGTCACCATGCCTTTCAGCATGCGAAGCGACGGGACTTTCTTGCGCGGCATGAAAATGCGCGGATCGAGGCCGCCGAGATAACCGAAGCCCGGTGCACTGCCGACGGCGAAAACCGTATAGGTGCGCTCGAAGTGCAGACGCACGACCTCCTTGTCCGGCAGGCCGGAATAATCGCAGATCGCCGCAAGGTCGATGGCGTGTTCGCCGCCATAGGTCGTCGGCACCTCGATGGTCTTGCCGAGAAGATCGAGTTCCGCGGTTCTTTGCCAGATGTCGAGAAGCTCATCCTGCAGGCGCCCGGCATCTTCAGGCGTGCCGCGCAGCACGATCAGCAGATTGGTCATGCCAGGTATGAGTTCCAGCACCTCGGGGCGATCTTTTAGCGCGCGCGTCAGCGCCCAGATGCGCCGCTGGGCGGGCAGGTCCAGCTCGCCGGGCGCTTCGATCAGGAAGGTCCTGTTGCCGATCATCGAGATTTTCGGCAGGCCAAGATGGGCGGGGGTGAGGTGGGGCGTTTTCAGCGGGAGGTTGCTCATCGACGTCACCATCATGTTTCGGTCTTGAGAAGGGCGGAGCCATAGCCGACAAGAGCGCCGGCTTCCGCCACGATTTCGCTGACGGTGCCGGTTTTTTCGGCGATGATTGGAACGATCACGGTCCCCGCCGCCACGAAGGCGACGATCTCGCCTTTTGTTACGGATTGTCCTCTCTGGACCGCCCGGTCGGGGCGCTGCGGATGGGCGGGTGTGAAAATGCCGGCCATTGGTGCGCGGGCGAGAATATCCCCCGCCTTTACCGGCGCTTTGGCCGCTTCAATCGACCGCTCTCCGGCAGGGGCCTGGCCGCCTGCCATGGCAACGATCTTCAATGACCCATCGGGGGTCTCTATCTCGATGGCGGAGACGTTGTTGCGCTCGAGGTGAGCGGCAAGATCGGCAATCGTGCCGGGCTCGCTGTAGCGGGATATGGAAACAGGCTGTCGCTTCACTTTGCACTCCGCGCTACAAGCCAATGTTCGAGGTAATGAATATCCGTGCCGCCCTCGGAGAAGGCCGGGTCCTGCAATATTTCCCGATGCAGCGGCAGGTTGGTGGAAACACCTTCGATGCGGATTTCGCCAAGCGCGCGGCGCATGCGCAGGATCGCCTGTTCGCGCGTCGGTGCGTGGACGATGAGCTTGGCAATCAGCGAATCGTAATGGGCAGAAACCCGATAACCCGCCGTCACATGGGTATCGACCCGCACGCCGGGGCCACCCGGCAGGTGAAGGGCCGTGATCAGGCCGGGGCAGGGAATGAAGCTGTAGGGGTCTTCGGCATTGATGCGGCACTCGATCGAATGGCCTTCGCAGACGATATCTTCCTGCGAAATCTCGAGCGGATGGCCGAGGGCGACGAGAAGCTGCTGGCGCACCAGATCCACCCCTGATGTCATTTCCGTGACCGGATGTTCGACCTGCAGGCGGGTATTCATCTCGATGAAGTAGAACTCGCCGTTTTCATACAGAAACTCGAAGGTGCCGACGCCGCAATAACCGATCTGGCGGCAGGCCTCGACGCAGCGATTGCCGACGAAAGCCGCGACTTCGGGCGGGATGCCGATGGCCGGGCCTTCTTCAACGACCTTCTGGTGGCGGCGCTGCATGGAGCAGTCGCGCAGGCCCACCCAGACGCCGCCACCCTGACCATCGCAGAGAACCTGAATTTCGACATGGCGCGGATGTTCGAGGAATTTTTCGATGTAAAGTTCCGGCGTCCCGAAGGCCCGGCTCGCTTCTTCACGCGTGACGAGAACGGCATCCTGAAGGGCGGAAGCCTCGCGCACGACGCGCATGCCGCGCCCGCCGCCGCCGCCGGCCGCCTTGACGATGACGGGATAGCCGATTTCGGCGGCAATTTTCGAAACCTCCGCCATATCGTCCGGCAGGGCGGAATCGGGGCCGGGCACACAGGGCACGCCGGCCTCCATCATCGCGCGCTTCGCCGCGATCTTGTCACCCATGGTGCGGATGGCGTCGGCGCGTGGGCCGATGAAGACCGCTCCCGCCGCCTCCACGGCTTCCGAAAAAGACGCTCTTTCGGACAGGAAACCATAACCGGGGTGAACCGCGCCGGCGCCGGTCAGCTCCATCGCGAGCAATATGGCCGGCGCGTTGAGATAGCTCTGGCCGGGAGAGGCCGGGCCGATGCAGATGGCGGTATCGGCCGCCTTCAGGTAGTCAGCATCCTTGTCGGCTTCCGAATGGATCATGACGGTCTTCAGACCGAGTTCACGGCAGGCGCGTTGTACGCGCAGCGCGATCTCGCCGCGATTGGCGATAAGGACACTGTCGAATGCCCTTTGTTCGTCCGATCCGGTCTTTTTGGTGAGTGATGCATCCATCATTCGAACTCCAGCACCGGCTGTCCGAGTTCGACGTCTTCGCCGTCATTGGCGATAAATCTGGCGATCCTGCCGCTTCTCTCGGCCCTCACGGTGTTGAACACTTTCATCGCTTCGATGATGAAGAGTTCCTGCCCTTCCTTAACCGCGTCGCCGGCCTCGGCGAAAGGCGCGGCACCCGGGCTCGGGGCGCGATGGAAAAGACCGAATGAGGGGGCTGCGACGATGCCGGATGGCGCCGGCGCCACTGCGGCGGATGCCGGGGCCTCTTCTTCGGCGCGGATTATCTCGGATGCCGTTTCTGCCACCGGAACAGGACGGGGCTGCGATGATGGCGCCCGCAGTGAAACGGCATTGTTTTCACGAATGATCCGGACCGTGGTTCCCTCCTGGCTCACGGTCAATTCGGACACTCGCGAAGAGCCGACAAACTCGATCAGTTTCTTGATCTTTTCCAGATCCATATTGGTTTCCAACGTCTTTTTTGTCCCCACGGCGGCGGGTAAGCGGAGCGGAATCCGCACCCTGTCCATCAGCAATAGCTACCATGGAGGCGCGATTGATGGGGTCAGACGAAGTTCCTATGGACACGGGTTTGAGGTTTGATATCCCGCCGCGGCGTGGTGAAACGGTTCGAAGACGTCCGAAGGAACGAACCATGGATTCCCGCAAAGGCATTCTCCTCAAAATCTCCGCAGCGCTCGCTCTGGTGCTGATGGGCGCCTGCATCAGCGGCCTCAGGGGAGAAATACCCATCGGGCAGGTGGTTTTCTTCAGATCGGCGGTGGCCATGCTGCCGCTCTGTCTGTGGATGGCGTCGCAGGGCGGTTTGCGAAGGCAGGTGGCCACAAGTCACATTGGCGGCCATCTGGTGCGGAGTTTTTCCGGCACCGGCGGCATGGTTTTCAGCTATCTGGCGCTGGCCTATATCCCGCTCGCCGACGCGACGGCCATCAGCTATGCCACGCCGCTCTTCACCGTCATTCTGGCAGTCCTTCTTCTCAAGGAGGTCGTCAGGATTTATCGCTGGACGGCGGTGGTTGTCGGGCTCTGCGGCATCGTGCTGATCCTGTCACCGCATTTTTCCTTCGATGTTGCCGACATTACTTCCGGCACGAGCGTTGCCATGCTCGGTGGCCTGTTCGGTCTCGCGGCTGCTTTTTTCTCCGCCATATCGATGATCCAGATCCGGCATTTGACGCAGACGGAGAATACCGGCGCGATCATCTTCTATTTTACCCTGCTTACAACGGTCATTGGTTTCGCGAGTATCGCCATGGGCTGGAAAATGCCGACCGCGTGGCAATGGACCCTGCTGATCGGCACCGGTCTCATTGGCGGAACTGCGCAGATATTGGTGACGCTCAGCCTGCGTCATGCCGAGGCTTCGCTGCTGGCGCCCTTCGATTACACCACGATGATCTGGGCGCTGTTGATCGGATATGCTTTCATGGATCAGGTGCCCGCGCTGACAACTCTTCTCGGAGCCTCGATCGTGGTTGCAGCCGGGCTGTTCACGCTGTGGCGGGAGAGGCGGCTGCACAAGAAACGCGTCACCGATGAGCTTACTTTATCGGCTCCCTGACGGCCTGCTTCCCCAACCGGTTTTCGCGCCACATGGCAAAAAGCCCGGCGGCGATGACCGTCAGCGCGCCCGCGATCGTGGCAGCCGTTGGCACTTCGGCCATGAAGAGGTAGCCCAGCGCGATCGCCCATATCATCGTGGTATAATCAAAAGGTGCGAGCAGCGAGGCTTGCGCATGTCGCAGGCTGAGCGTCATGGCGATCTGGCCGATGCCGCCGGCAAGACCCCCTCCGGCGAGCAATAGGAATTGGTTGAAATCCGGCATCTTCCATCCGAACCCAAGCGTGGCGAAGCCGGCGACGACGCCCGTCAATGTATAGATGAGCACGATTCGCGATGGTTTTTCGATACTGTTCAGATGGCGGACGGCGATGGAGGAAAACGCCGCGCACAGCGCGCCGGTCAGCGCCAGTGCGGTTCCGATCATGGCGATACTGTCTATTTGGGCGGGGCCTGACGCGGCGTCAAAGACCAATTTGGGCGAGAGCGTGATGAAGACGCCGATGAAGCCGGTCAGAACGGCGGACCAGCGATATATCCGCACTTTTTCGCCAAGCAGCAGCGCCGCCAGCATGATGGTGAAAAGCGGTGTCGTGTAGCTCAGCACCGTGACATTCACCAGCGGCAGATAAGCGAGCGCCAGAAAGCCGAAGAACATGCCGCCCAGCCCGGCCGAGCTGCCCGCGAGCAGGCTGCCGATGTTCTTCGCGGCCGGCACGCTTATCCGCTCCGAGGAGGCGATAAACCAGAGACAGAGGGGAATGAGGGCAAAAAAACCCCGGCAGAAGACGACTTCGCCGACGGGTATCGCCCCGTCCAGGCCCTTCACGCAGGCGGACATGACTGTGAATGCCAGCATGGCCGTCAGCTTGAGCAAAATTCCAGTCCTAGGATTCATCCCGCTCCCCATCGCAGCCAGACCGTGTCATGGGCACGACGTTGAGAAAAGCCTTAGCCGGCTGTCATAAGAATCTTGTCTTACCCCATCACTCCCTTGAAGACCGGCAGGACCGGCGGACGGCGCTTTTCCCCTAGGCCCCTGCGGTGATTTGGTGTCATGATCGCATCTCGAACCGGTGGGAGGTTTAAGCGGGCATGTTGGATTTGCGCAGGCTGCGATATCTGGTCGCGATTGCCGATTGCGGCTCCATGTCGGCGGCGGCGCGGCAATTGGGGATAGCCCAGCCGGCGCTTAGTCACCACATCACGGAACTGGAAAGGCTGGTGGGGTTTCCCGTGCTGCACAGGTTGGCGCGCGGCGTGAAGGCGACGGAGAAGGGGGAAGTGCTTCTCGCCCATGCTCGGGAGATCACCGAGAAGGTCAGGCAGGCAGAAGCGGAAATCCGGGCCATGGCCTATCTGGATGAGCGGGTGATCCGGCTGAGCCTCATCCCCTCCTGGGCAACTGCCTTTGCGCCGAGCATCATCAGCGAGGTTGCCGCTTCGATGCCCAAGGTCTCGCTGCGGCTGATAGAGGCGCGCAATGACGAGTCGCTGCGGCTCATCCGTCTCGGCAAGGTGGATATGGCCGTCGCGCTGGTCGGCGCGGAAGAGAAGGCCGACGATCTTATCGTCAAGGAGAGCCTGTTTGCGGTGTCTTCAAGGTCTGTCGCCCGGTCGATGTCCCTGGAAGCGGTGGCGAAGCTCGACCTCATACTGCCGCCCAAGGACAATCCGCTGCGCGTATCGATCGACGAGGCGGCCACTCGCGCCGGCATCACATTGAACGTGACCATGGAGATCGACGGCCAGGATACGATCAAACGCGCCGTCAGTGCCGGTATCGGTGCGACGATCCTGTCATGGAATTCGGTGCAGCAGGAGCAGGAGGCCGGGCAGCTTCATGCCGCCCATATCACCCACCCCGTCATCTATCGCTCCATCCATCTGCTGAAGAGCCGGGAGGCAGATGAGCGGACGTTCCGGCTGTTCCGCGACCTGTTGCGGGCCGTCGCGCGACGTGAGCCGGCGCTCAACCCATAAATGATTTGTATGGGTAAGTTGAAAACTCGGTATTTGTGTTATTGATGGCTTCTTTCTAGCCTCCCTTTTGAAAGCGTATCGGGGAGGAAAAGATATGCGTTTGAAGACATCTCTGTTTGGCGTGCTGGCGGCTGCCGTAATATTGGCTGCGGGAGGGGCCGCGGCGGAATATCCGGAGCGGCCGGTGACGCTCGTCATCGGGTATCCGGCCGGCGGCGGTACCGATATCCAGTCGCGGGCGCTGGTGCCCTATCTTGAAAAATATCTCGGCACATCCGTCGTGGTGGAAAACCGCGAAGGCGCCGGCGGGTTGATCGGCGCGACTTATATCGCCAATGCCAAGCCTGACGGTTACACGATCGGAGCGCTGAATTTCCCGTCCATGTATTCGCCGATCGTGCAGGGCAATGCCAGCTATAAGGAGGACGCCTTCACGCCGCTCGCCAACCAGATCGGCGGAGATCTGGCGCTGACCGTCAACAAGGTGTCGCCGATCAAGACCGCCAAGGAGTTTGCCGAGGCGGCCAAGGCGAACCCGGTCGTCGTCGGCGTGACGGGCATCGGCCATCCGAGCCAGATCACCGCCCTGCTGTTTGAAGACGCAGCGGGCGTGAAACTCAATTTTGTTCCCTTCAATGGCGGCGGTCCGGCAAGGCTCGCCATGCTCGGTAACCACGTCACGCTCGGTTTCATGAACTTGAACGAGGTCTTCGCCGACAATCGTTCAGGCGCGCTTCGTGTGCTCGCGACGTCAGGTGCCGAGCGTTCGCCGCTCTCGCCTGATGTGCCGACATTCAAGGAAGCCGGCTACAATGTCCAGTTCAGCCTGCTTGCCGGTTTCGGCGCACCGAAGGGTTTGCCGGCGGATGTCGAGGCGAAGCTGGTCGATGCCTTCCAGAAGGCGCTGAAGGACCCGGATTATCTTGCCGACGCCAAGAAGCGCGAACTGACGACGCTGCCGCTGACCCAGGCCGAGTTTGCCGAGGCGCTCAAGAAGGGCAACGCAAATCTGGCCGAGCTCTGGAAGAGCAAACCCTGGACGAAATAAGCGGCCGGCAACGACCGCTTCTCTCACCCCTAACCAAAATGACGCCTGGGCCTGCGCGTGGCCCAGGCATGACCCACTGTTGAAAGGAATCCGGCCAATGGCCCATGTCATCCGCAATTTCCAGCGCCCTTCCAGGGCCGATATCGAGGCGATCAGCAAGTTCAGCCCCGCCACCATTCACGAGGCGCAGGGCAAGCTTGGGGCGCTCGATTATCGTATCAAGCCGATCAAGCCCGGCCTGAAAATCTGCGGTCCCGCGATCACCGCGAAATGCCATATCGGCGACAATCTGATGATTTTCGAAGCCATCAATCTGGCAAAGCCCGGCGATGTGCTGGTCATCGATGGCGGCGACAATCCCAATCAGGGCGGCTTTGGCGATGTGCTGGCCGCCGCCTGCATCGGCAAGGGCATCGTCGGTTTCGTGGTCAGCGCCGCCGTGCGTGACGGCAAGGGGCTGCGCGAGATCGGTTTCCCGGTATTCTCGCTCGGGCTTTGCATGAAGGGCACCTCCAAGGACACGCTCGGCACCATCAATCATCCGGTCGTGGTGGGCGGTGAACTGATCAGCCCCGGCGATATCGTCTGCGGCGATGATGACGGTGTTGTCGTCGTTCGTGAGAAGGATACCACAAAACTCGTCAAGGCCTGCCAGGAGCGCGACGATCACGAGAACCACATGATGGACCTGCACCGTCAGGGCAAGATGGATATCGAGGATCGTTATGAAATGATGCGCTCGAAGGGATGCGTCTGGGCCGATTGAGCCATCAATTCGGCATCTGAATACGCCGTGTCGGGAGGCGCGGCGTATTCCGTAATGAGGAGGGGAGATAATCATGGCCGGACACGGCTCGAAACTGACGGCGAATATTCTGTCCGGGGCCTTTTTTCTGGTGGCCGCCGCGGGGCTTTATTACGGCGCGCGACCGCTGAGCATGGGCACCAATTTCCAGCCCGGCCCGGGTTATATGCCGACGGTCATTGCGGCATTGATGTTCGCGCTCGGCATCGCGCTGCTTTTGCAGGATTTGCTGGGAAAGACACCGTCCGAAGTTTGGGTGGCGCCGAAAATGCGTCCGTTTCTGGCGGTGGCCGGCATTGCCGGATTTGCACTGCTGATCGAGCCGCTGGGCTTCATCGCGGCGGCCTTCGTGCTGATCCTGCTCGCCTGCATCGCCTATGGCAGGATCCGGCCGGTTGAGGTGCTGCTGCTTTCCGCCGTGCTCATCTTCGCCTGCATCCTCATTTTCGTTGTAGGCCTCGGACAGAGGATACCGCTGCTGCCATGACCGATCTTCTTTCCAATATCGTCCTCGGTTTCGGTGTGGCCGTCACGCCCGTCAATCTTTTCTATTGCCTGCTGGGTGTCACGCTCGGCACGATGATCGGCATCCTGCCGGGCATTGGCCCTTCCGCCACCGTCGCGCTGCTTCTGCCCATCACCTATACGATGCCGGATACGGCCGCACTGATCATGCTGGCGGGCATTTTCTACGGTGCGCAATATGGCGGCTCGACAACGGCGATCCTCGTCAATCTGCCGGGCGAATCCTCATCCGTCGTCACCTGCATCGATGGTTATGCCATGGCTCGCCAGGGCAGGGCGGGTGTGGCGCTGGCCACGGCGGCGCTCGGCTCGTTTTTTGCCGGCACGGTGGCGACGATCCTCATCGTGGTTGTCGCAAAGCCGCTGTCGGCCATAGCGCTTGCCTTCGGGCCGGCCGATTATTTCAGTCTGGTGATCTTCGGGCTTTTGTTTGCCGTGTTCCTGTCGAGCGGATCGCCGGTCAAGGCGGTCGGCATGGTCGCCTTCGGCATTGCCCTCAGTCTGGTCGGCATCGATCCGACATCCGGTGAGCAGCGTTTCACCTTTGGCATGGCCGAACTGTTTGACGGCATCGATTTTGTCGTGCTGGCCATCGGACTTCTCGGCGTCAGCGAAATCCTCTTTAATCTGCAGCAGGGTGTCGAGCGCGATGCGGGCACGGCAAAGACCGGATCGCTGATGCCCACGAAAGAAGATTTCAGGCAGGCCTTTCCCGCCGTGCTGCGCGGCACGGCGCTCGGCTCTTTCCTTGGCGTGCTGCCCGGCGGTGGTGCGATCATGAGTTCTTTCGCGAGCTATGCGCTGGAGCGCAAGATCGCCAAGGATCCATCCCGATTCGGCAAGGGCGCGATCGAAGGACTGGCAGGCCCGGAAAGCGCCAATAATGCCGGGGCGCAGACCTCCTTCATTCCACTTCTGACACTTGGCATTCCCGCCAACGGCCTGATGGCGCTGATGGTCGGGGCGATGATGATCCAGGGCATCACCCCGGGACCTGAAGTCATGCAGTCGCGGCCCGATCTCTTCTGGGGGCTGATCGCCAGCATGTGGGTGGGCAATCTGCTGCTTCTGGTGCTGAACCTGCCGCTGATCGGCATCTGGGTTCGCCTTCTCGGCATTCCCTACCGCTATTTGTGCCCCGCCATCCTGATGTTCTGCGCCATCGGTGCTTACGGGCTCTCCTATAGCGTCGTGGATGTTCTGTTCTGCGCGGTTTTCGGGATTGTCGGCTTCTTTCTGCGCAAGATTGGCTGTGAACCGGCGCCGCTGGTTCTGGGCTTCGTGCTGGGTCCGCTTCTGGAGCAGAACATGCGCCTCGGGCTGCTGATCTCACAGGGAAGTTTCTCGACATTCATCACCCATCCGATCAGCGCCACCCTGCTCGCTTTGTCCGGCACGGTCGTCATCATGATGGCGATGCCGGCGATCATGCGCCGCCGCGAGGTGGTGTTTCAGGGTGACGACGACTGACAATCAATCGAGCCGGCGCCGCCGGCCAAACGAAGGTGAAATAATGCATATTCTGATAATCGGCGCGGCCGGAATGATCGGCCGCAAATTGACCCAACGTCTTGCTTCTGACGGAACGCTTGGTGGCGAGAAGATCACCGACATGATGCTGACGGATGTTTTCGAGCCGGTTGCGCCGAAGGGATTCGGCGGCACAGTGACCATCGAGCGCAGCGATCTGTCGAATGCCGGCGTCGCCGAAAAGCTGGTCGCAAAACGGCCGGATGTGATTTTCAACCTCGCCGCCGTGGTTTCGGGTGAGGCGGAGGCCGATTTCGAGAAAGGTTATCGCATCAATCTCGATGGCGGGCGTTCGCTGTTCGAGGCCATTCGTCTGGAACATCAGAAGGACGGATACCGGCCGCGCGTGGTCTTCTGCTCGTCGCTTGCCGTGTTCGGATCGCCATTCCCCAAGGTCATCGGCGACGAGTTCCTGACCGCGCCGCTGACCAGCTACGGCACGCAGAAGGCGATCATGGAGCTGTTGCTCGCGGATTATAGCCGTCGTGGTTTCTTCGATGGCGTCAGCATTCGTCTGCCCACCATCTGCATCCGTCCCGGCAAGCCGAATGCGGCGGCTTCCGGCTTCTTCTCCAATATTCTGCGCGAACCTCTGGTGGGCCAGGAAGCGGTGTTGCCGGTTGCCGATACGGTGCGCCACTGGTTCGCCAGCCCGCGCTCGGCCGTCGCCTTCTTGCTGCGCGCCGCGACCGTCGATCTCTCAGGGCTTGGCGTCCGCCGCAATCTCATCATGCCGGGGCTTTCGGCCACGGTGGCTGACGAGATCGAGGCCCTGCGCGCCTTTGCCGGGGAAAAGGCCGTGGCGCTTATCAAGCGCGTTCCCGACGAGCGGATCATCCGGATCGTCGACGGTTGGGCGGAGGATTATGATCCGCAGCTCGCGCTGTCGCTGGGCTTCAGGGCGGAAACATCCTTCGCCGAAATTATTCAGGCGCATGTGGAAGATGAGCTGGAGGGGAAAGCAGCATGAGTGACGGAAAGATCGCGCTCGTCACGGGCGGAGGAACAGGAGTCGGCAAGGCGATTGCCAAAGCGCTTCTGGAAGATGGGTACAGTGTCGCGGTAACGGGCCGGCGGCGGGAGGTTCTCGATGTTGCTGTCGCCGAATGGCGCGAACATGGAGACCGTGTTCTGGCCGTCGCGGCCGATATTTCCGTTCCAGCCGATGTCGAACGGCTGTTTGCCGACGTGATCGGGCGTTTCGGCCGCCTTGACCTTCTGGTCAACAATGCCGGCATGTCGGCACCGGCGGTCCATATCGAAGATGTGCCGTTCGAAACCTGGAATGCGGTGGTCGGGGCCAATCTTACGGGCGCTTTTCTCTGCACCCAGGCGGCGTTTCGCCAGATGAAGGCGCAGTCGCCGCAGGGCGGGCGCATCATCAATAATGGCTCGATTTCGGCCACCACGCCGCGACCGCGGTCCGCGCCCTACACCGCGACCAAACACGCGATCACCGGGCTTACGAAATCGGCCGCACTGGATGGCCGGCCGTTCAACATCGCCTGTGGGCAAATCGATATCGGCAATGCCAGCACCGAGATGACGCGCGCCATGGCAACCGGCGTGCTGCAGGCCGATGGCAGCACGGCCATCGAACCGACGATCGATGCCGGCATCGTTGCCAAGGCCGTGGTGCACATGGCCTCGCTACCTCTGGAAGCAAATGTGCTGACCATGACCGTCATGGCAAGCGGCATGCCTTTCGTCGGTCGCGGATAAGGAGCGCGCATGAAGCCCGATCTTTTGCAAACCTACCCGCTTCAGCCGCAGATCGAAGCCGAACTGCAAAAGCGCTTCCGGGTCCATCGCTGGCATGAAATATCCGACAAGCAGGCATTTCTGCAGGCCGAGGCGGCGTCGATAAAGGCCGTCGTCACCGGCGGCCATATCGGTGTCGCACCTGAACTCGCCGCCTGTCTGCCCGCTCTCGAAATCGTCGCCATCAACGGTGTCGGCTTCGACAAGGTCGATCTCGATCAGGCCCGCGCACGCGGCTTCCGGGTGACGAATACGCCGGATGTTCTGACCGAGGATGTGGCCGATCTGGCCATTGGTCTCTCCGTCATGCTGCTGCGCCAGCTTGTGCGCGCCGATCATCACGTTCGGTCCGGGGAATGGAAAAAAGCCGAGATGCCGCTGGGCAACAAGGCCTCGCGGCGGCGCTACGGCATTTTCGGGCTTGGCCGCATCGGTCGCGCCATCGCGGCCCGGCTTGAGGCGTTTAATGCGGAGATTTCCTATTTCAGCCGGCAGAAACAGGATGTGGCCTATGAATATCATTCGACCGCCGTGTCGCTCGCGAGCGCCTGCGACGTCCTGATCGTCGCGGCCGCGGCAACGCCGGAGACGAAACATGCCATCAACCGTGAGGTGCTGGAGGCGCTCGGGCCGGACGGGGTTCTGGTCAATGTCGCCAGAGGGTCGCTTGTCGATGAAAAGGCCCTGGTCGATATTCTTATGGCGGGTGGGTTGAAGGGGGCGGCGCTCGATGTCTTCGAGAACGAACCGCATGTTCCCGAGGCGCTGATCGGCATGCGCAATGTGGTTCTCGCGCCGCATATCGGTGCTGCGACCCATGAGACGCGGCTGGAAATGGGCGCTCTGGTTCTTGCCAATCTGGATGCGCATTTTGCCGGGAAAGATTTGCCAACGCCGGTTGTCTAAACGGCTCCGCTACTCCGGCCGGTGGCGGGGAGGTGGATATCGCCGCAAGTCGGACCGCCACATCACCGAAAGCGATGCCTGCATTTGCCATCCATACAAGTTGCTTATTACTCCAAAAAAAATCGGTCTTAGGCAAGCGATGAAAGCTTCACTAATGTTTGCTCAACGATAGGGGACAAACATGCCATTCTCAGACTACAAGACCGCACTCGTAACCGGCGCATCTTCCGGAATTGGCGCCGCCGTCGTTGAGCGCCTTTGCCGCGAAGGGCTGGAAGTGCATGCGGTTGCCAGAAGTGCGGATGCTCTCAATCAGCTGGCGAAGCGCACGGGTTGCTTCGCGCATGCCATCGACGTGACGGACCGGCCGGCGCTCGCGAAACTGACCAGCGAGGTTGCATTCGATGTCCTCGTCAACAATGCCGGTGTCGACCGCCCGAAGAAATTTCTGGAAGCGGATGAGAGCGATATCGATCTGCTGATCGACGTCAACCTGCGCGCCGTGCTGCATCTGTGCCGCATGGTGGTGCCGGGCATGGTGGCGCGCGATCGTGGCCACGTCATCAATATCTCCTCCATTGCCGGCAATTATAATTTCGGCGGCAACTCCACCTATCACGCCAGCAAGGCGGGCGTGGCGATGCTGTCCAACCAGCTGCGCATCGATGCTTTCGGCAAACGCGTGCGGGTGACGGAAATCTGCCCCGGCCGCGTCGCGACCGATATCTTCAACCATGTTCATGGCGATGATCCAAGCATTCGCGAACGTTTCATCGATGGTTTCGAGCTGCCGCAGGCTTCCGATATCGCCGATGCGATCGCTTTCGCCATCGCCGCACCCGTGGCCATGAATATCGGCCACATGGAAATCACCCCGACGCTTCAGGTCATGGGCGGGCTGCAGACGGCCAAGCCCCAAACGGCTGAAAATAAGGTCGCGGCGGGCGGAGCCGGAGGAAAAGTCGCGTGAGCGGTTTTGACCTCGGCGCAATTTTGAACAATGCGGACTATGTCTCGATGCTTTTGCATGGCATCCAGATGACGTTCATCATCTATGCCGGCTCATGGCTGCTGGCCATGTCGCTCGCCATCGTGCTGCTTGCCATCCGCCTGTCGCCTTTCCGCTTCGGTGATCCGCTGGTGGCGGCCTATGTTTCCTATCACCGCAACGTTCCGACACTCGTGCAGCTGATGCTCTGGTATTTCGGCGTGTTCACGCTGCTGCCGAGCGGGCTTGCCAGCTGGCTTTCCAGCCACAATGCGGAAGCGATCTTCGCCATTATCGGCCTCGGCCTCTGTCAGGCGGCCTATTTCAGCGAGGATCTGCGTTCGGGCGTTCGTTCCATCAATCCCGGCCAGATGGAGGCCGCACGTGCGCTCGGGCATAGCTATGTCTCGGCCATGCGGTTCGTCATCATGCCGCAGGGCGTCCGTAACGCGCTGCCACCGCTGATCAATCACAGCACCTCGCTGTTCAAGAACAGCAGTCTCGGCGTTCTGATCGGCGCACCGGAACTCACCCATGCGGTCAAGGAAGTCGAGAATCTGAGTTTCCGGACGTTTGAGGTCTATCTGGTCGCCACCGTGCTTTATCTGTTCTTCTCGCTGCTGATCATGGGTCTTGGGGCCTATATCTCCATGCGTGCCAATCCTCTCCGGAGGGCACGGGCATGATCCACGACATGATCGCAATCATAAAGGATTACTGGCTGCTGCTCCTCATCGGCCAATATCCCAACGGTCCGCTCGGTGGCCTTGCCAATACGCTCATCCTGTCGGCGCTCAGCATCGCGCTCGCCTTTCCCGTCAGCATCCTGATGGCGCTGGCGCGGCTGTCGAAATGGCGGGTCCTGCGCTGGCCGGTGACCGCGGTGGTGTATTTCACCCGCGGCGTGCCGCTTCTGATGCTCATCCTCTGGAGCTATTTTCTCGTTCCGCTCTGGACAGGGGCCGACGTGCCGAGCTTCATCACCATGCTCACCACGCTCGTCATCTATCAGGGCGCTTTCATGAGCGAAGTCGTCCGCGCCGGCATCGTATCGCTGGGCACGGGGCAGATGGACGCGGCACGGGCACTCGGCCACGGTTATTTCGGCGCGATGCGTTATGTCATCCTGCCGCAGGCGCTCTACAACATGATCCCGAGCCTGATCTCGACCTTCGTATCCACCATCAAGGATACGACCCTCGGCTACGTCATTAATGTGCCTGATCTGACCTTTGCGGCAAACCAGGTGAACAACCAGCTTTTGACCCAGCCCTTCCAGGTCTTCCTCATTTTAGCGCTGGTTTATTACATCATCTGCTGGTCGCTCACCCATGTCGCCAATCTTCTCGAGCGGCGTATCGCCCGCCGCCGGGCCGGCCCGCGTGGCAAGCTTGCCGCTGACACGGCACCGGCCCCCGCCAATATCGTTACGGAGCAGCTATGACCGCGCCAGTTTCCGCCACTCAGGATTATACCATCACGCTTTCGCAGGTCTGCAAAAGCTATGGCGATTATCAGGTGCTCAAGGATGTCAATGAAAACGTCACCCGTGGCGAAGTCGTTGTCATCTGCGGGCCATCGGGCTCCGGCAAGTCCACCCTCATCCGCACGATCAACCGCCTTGAGGAAATCAGCAGCGGCTCGATCACGCTGGATGGCAGGAATATCCATGCCCAGATGCGCGCAAAGGAGCTGAATGCGCTGCGCAGCCGGGTTGGTTTCGTCTTCCAGAGCTTCAACCTCTTCCCGCATCTTTCGGTGGTCGAGAATGTCTCCATGTCACCGATCCGGGTGAAGGGCGTTTCTCCGGCTGTGGCCCATGACAAGGCGCTGAAGCTTCTCGATCGCGTCGGCCTTGCCGACAAGGCCGGTTCCTATCCCGCCCAGCTTTCCGGTGGCCAGCAGCAGCGCGTCGCCATCGCGCGGGCGCTTGCCATGGAGCCGCCGGTCATGTTGTTCGACGAGCCCACCTCAGCGCTTGATCCGGAAATGGTCGGCGAAGTGCTTGCCGTCATGAAGAGCCTCGCCGCCGAAGGCATGACCATGCTCTGCGTTACCCACGAAATGGGCTTTGCCCGTGAAGTGGCCGACCGCATCTGGTTCATCGATGCCGGGCGCATTCTCGAAACGGCAAAACCGGACGAGTTTTTCAAAAATCCGCAACATCCCCGTGCTCAGCGGTTTCTTGCCGATCTGAGACACTAGGACCAACCTCTATAATAACAGGGAGAACTGAAATGAACTGGAAGTGCATTACTCTTACCGCCGTGTTGGCCACCTCGGCTGCGGTCCTGCCGGCCAAGGCTGACCAGCTCGACACGATCATTGCGAACAAGACGCTGCGTTGCGCGACATTCGCAGACGTGCCGCCTTTCGCCTCGCCGGATCCGAAGACGCGCGAGATGGCCGGCTTCGACGTCGATCTCTGCGGCGCCATCGCCAAGGAACTGGGCGTCAAGGCCGAGATCAAGCCGGTGTCGGTCGAAGCGCGCGTTCCCGAAGTTAAGCTCGGCCGCGTCGACCTCTCGGTCGCCAACCTTGCCTATACCCAGAGCCGCGCCGAGCAGATCCAGTTCAGCGATCCATATTATCTGGCTAAGGAAATGCTGATCGTTCCGGTCGATGACCCCGGCACCAAGAAGTCTGATTTCGTCGGCCAGCGCATCGCGTCCAGCAAGGGCTCGACGTCGGAACTCTCCGTCAAGCTCAACAAGTCCGAGCCGCTGACGTTCCAAGACACGGCGTCCGCCTATCTCGCCGTGCAGCAGGGCAAGGCGCGCGGCATCGTCGGCAACACCATGACGATGACGAAGTTCGTCAACGAATCCAAGACCAAGGGCAAGCAGATGCGGATGATCGAAGAGCCGATGCTCTTCCAGCCCATCGGCATCGGCATGGCCAAGGACAATCCGGCGCTGACCGCCAAGATCAACGAAATTCTCCGCAAGCTCGATACGGATGGCGAGATCAACCGCATCTGGGACAAGTGGCTTGGCCCGAACACCGAATACAAGATGACGCGCACCGATAAGGTTGTGCCTCTGTCCGAACTGAAGTTCGACCCGATCCCCTGAGCTTCGGCTCAGCCTCGGCCATCATTCCATCCATTCAACATCATCATCGGTCGGCGAGACATTCTCGCCGACGGTTTCAACGTGGGAGGTTTTCATGATCCACATTAAAGATATCGCGCAGCGTCCGGCCAAGGCGGATGTCGACGCCCTTGCCAAATTCTCTCCTGCGACGATCCATGAGGCGCAGGGGCGTCGCGGCGCTTTGTCGTCGCGGCTGAAGCCGGTCGATTATCGCATGAAACTCTGCGGCCCGGCCTTCACGGTCAAATGTGCGCCGCGCGACAACATCATGCTGCAGCTGGCCATCAACTATGCCAAGCCGGGCGACATCATTGTCGTTTCCGCCGGCGAATATGAAGAAGCGGGTTCGTTCGGCGATGTTCTCGCCAATGCCTGCCTCGCAAAAGGCATCGGCGGTCTGGTGACCGATACCGGCGTGCGCGACACGCTGCAGCTGCGAGATCTCGGCTTCCCGGTCTTCTCGCTCAGCGTCTGCATCAAGGGCACGGTCAAGGAGACCATTGCCGCGGTCAACGATCAGGTGATCGTCGGCGGTGAGATCATCAATCCGGGCGATATCATCGTCGGTGATGCCGATGGTCTTGTCGTCGTCAGACGCGATGAAGCGCAGGAAGCGGCCAAGCTTTCGCAGGCGCGTGAAGATGCCGAAGCCGGTTACATCGAAGCCTACAAACAGGGCAAGTCGGTGATCGAGGTCAGCAAGCTTGAGGCTGTGCTGAAAGCCAAGGGCCTCGTGGTCGATATCTGAGACAAGTCCGGACAATGGGCAACGGCGGCGACTGCCGCCGTGTGAGCCTTATGGGAGGAGAGATTATGAAAGCGGTTGTCATCCACGCGGCGAAGGATCTGCGGATCGAGGAACGGGAGACCGAGCAACTCGGCCCGGGGCAGGTCGAGGTGGCCATCGAGGCGGGTGGCATCTGCGGCTCCGACCTGCATTATTACAATCATGGCGGCTTCGGCACCGTGCGCGTACGTGAGCCAATGATCCTTGGCCACGAGGTGGCCGGCACCATCAAGGCTCTGGGGGAGGGTGTCTCCCATCTTGCCGTCGGCGATCGCGTTGCCGTATCGCCGAGCCGGCCCTGCAACCATTGCGAATTTTGTCTGAAGGGCCAGCAGAACCAGTGCCTGAACATGCGTTTTTATGGCTCGGCCATGCCCATGCCGCATATTCAGGGTGCATTCCGGCAGCGCCTCGTTGCCGAGGCCTATCAGTGCCACAAGGTGCGGGATGGTGTCTCCATCCATGAAGCGGCAATGGCCGAACCTTTCGCGGTAACGCTGCATGGCGTCAACCGCGCCGGCGCATTGACCGACAAACGCGTTCTGGTCACCGGCTGCGGGCCGATCGGCGCGTTGGCCATCATCGCCGCACGCGCCCATGGCGCCCGGGAAATCGTCGCGACCGATGTCATGGATGCGGTTCTGCAAAAAGCGCTCGCCATCGGTGCTGATCGCGTCATCAATGTCGCCAGCGATCCGGATGCGCTCTCCGCTTATTCGGTGAACAAGGGTTATTTCGATGTGCAATTCGAGGCATCCGGAAATGAAAGGGCCGTCCGCTCGGGTCTCGAGGCGCTGAAGCCGCGCTCCACCGTGGTTCAGCTCGGTCTCGGCGGCGATGTGTCCATCCCGCAGAACATGGTGGTGGCCAAGGAAATCGAGATGAAGGGCACCTTCCGGTTCCATGAGGAATTTGGACTTGCCGTCGATTTCATCAACCAGCGCCGCGTTGATTTAAAGCCGCTGCTGACCGGCACCTTCCCGCTGGAGGAGGCGGTTGCGGCATTTGAAGCCGCCGGTGACAGAAGCAGGTCGATGAAGGTTCAGCTCGCCTTTTAACGGGTGCCGATCCCTTGATTTGGAAACGGCCGCAGGAAGATTCCGGTGGCGGCCGTTTAGGCGTCACGGTTGAAGATCATTCGGGCCGCGGCCGGACAAAGCGCTGTTCCAGAACCTCGCTTCCCCATTGGCTGCCCGGATGTTCCTCGACGCATGTGAAACCATGGGCTTCGTAAAGGTGCCGTGCGGCCAAAAGGCCGTTGAATGTCCACAGATGGGTTTCGGCAAACCCTTTTTCATCGGCGAAGGCCAGCGCGGTCGCCAGAAGCCTGCGTCCGACACCGCCGCCGCGCACGCCGTCATCAACGATGAACCAGCGCAGATGCGCAATATCCGCTCCGATATCCTCGCCATCGATAGCGACGGAGCCGATGATCTCCTGTCCGCGCATGGCGACCCAGATAGCATTTTTAGGGCTTTCCAGCCGGTTACAAAAAACGGCGAGGCCTTCGGCCACGACGGATTCGAAACGCTGTCCGAAACCGGATGTCCGGGCGTAATAAAGCGCATGCATCTGCGTGATCCGGGCAATGATGCCAGGTCTATATCCCTCCCTGATCTCTACGGAGGGAGCAGCAGCATTGCCCCTCTCTCCCAGCGCATCGGCGTAAAGACGGAGCCCTTCGAGGATCGTTTGGGCATCCGCTGACGTAAGTTGCGTCAGGGCACCGGAGACCTGCCGGTTCGCGAAGCCATGAATGGCATCCGCCTTTTCTTGCCCTTTTTCCGTTAGACGCAGCCGCTTGATGCGACTGTCCACTTCATCCGTTTCTTCGCGAACATCGCCCGACAGCACGAGTTTGCGCAGCATGCGGCTGACACTCGATTTTTCAAGCCGCAGAAGCTTTCCCAGATCCCGTGCCGTGATGCCGGGGCATGCCTCGATCTCGATCAGGGCATGCACAGCGGAGGGTGGCAGATCGGTGCCGGCAAAATCTCCGCCCATGAAGCCGAGTTCGCGGACAAGCCGACGCGAGGTGGAACGGATGTCATTTATGGGGAAAGCTTGTTGGGGCACGTTCAATCCATTATGGTTGCATCGTGCAACCATAATCACATTCTGCTTTGTTTGCCAAGATTGCCGTCGGCTTAAAATGCTGGCTTTCTCAGCAAAAGCGGGCAATCTGATTTCACGGTTGCCGACATTCGCTGGGTCCGCAAGGTGGAATCCGCCTGTGCTATTCGCGATAGTTGATTATCCGGCTATGGAGCAGGAATGCCAGACACGCCCCGATTTTTTCGCTATGCGGTTTTAGCCGCCATGTTTCCCGTGGCCGTGCTCGGTCTGGTGGCAACCCCGAACGAATATCGGGTCATCGGCATCGAGGCCGTCGATTGCGATGGCCCGATATCCGTTCTGATTGCCGCCGTGCCGGCGCTTGCGGTTTATGCAATCATCGGCTGGATGTTTATGTCTGGAGCCAAGCGCCATCGGTCATTGATTTCAGCCTGCTTTTGCGGACTTGTCTGCCTGGCGCTCGTCTGGAATATCGGCATGGCGCTTCAGGAGCAACGACGAAACGCCGCTGAAATGGCATGCGGTTTCAGTGGCCGATTGTGACCGCGCTCTGCCCAGTTCTGTTGCAGCCGCACCGCCTGCTCAACGGAACCGAAGGTTCCGGCGTGTGAGCTGATCGACAGAGGTACAACCCATCAGCTTCATGCCGCGTTCGATTTCGATACGCATCAGTTCCAGCGCCCGTTCCACGCCCGGCTGCCCGGCGGCGGCAAGGGGAAAAAGGTAATAGCGGCCGAGCCCCACGGCTTTTGCGCCGAGGGACAGTGCCTTCAGAACGTGGGTGCCGCGCTGCACGCCGCCATCCATCATCACGTCGATCCGGTCGCCGACCGCATCGACGATCTCGGCCAGCTGATCGAAGGCGCTGCGGGAGCCATCCAGCTGGCGGCCGCCGTGATTGGAAAGCACGATGCCGCTGCAGCCGATTTCCACGGCGCGTCTGGCATCATCCACTGACATGATGCCTTTAAGGCAGAACGGCCCGCCCCATTCACGCACCATCTGCGCCACGTCGTCCCAGTTCATCGAAGGGTCGAGCATGTCAGTGAAATAGCGGCTGATGGAAAGAGCGCCGCCGTCCATTTTAATGTGGTCGTCGAGCTGCGGCAGGCTGAAGCGCTCATGCGTCAGGTAATTGATGCCCCAGGCCGGCTTGATGGCGAATTGCGCGATGCCGGAAAGATTGAGCTTGAACGGAATGGCAAATCCGGTGCGCTTGTCGCGTTCGCGGTTGCCGCCGGTAATACTGTCCACCGTCAGCATCATCGTCTCGACGCCGGCGCTCTTGGCGCGCGCCATCATGTCGCGGTTGAGGCCGCGATCCTTGTGGAAATAGAACTGATAGACCTGCGGGCCGCCGCTGATCCGGCGCGCTTCTTCAAGGCTCGTGGTGCCGAGCGAAGAGACGCCGAACATCGTACCGTATTTCCCCGCCGCTGCCGCAACCGCCCGTTCCCCCTGATGGTGGAAGAGACGTTGCAGCGCCGTCGGGGAACAATAGACCGGCATGGACAGCTTCTGCCCCATGACGGTGACCGACATATCCACATCGGCCACGCCCCGCAGCACATCGGGAACGAGATCGCATTTTTCGAAGGCGGCCGTATTTCGCCGATACGTCACCTCGTCGTCGGCAGCGCCGTCTATGTAGTTGAAGATCGGTCCGGGAAGACGCTGTTTGGCCATGCGGCGAAAATCGTGGAAATTATAGCAGTCCTTGAGTTGCATCTTTTACTCGACCGGTCCGGTTTGAAAGCTTTCAAAAGAGTGTCGGAAACCTATACCGGAGATCTGGAGCGGGCAATCAGGCCACGGACGATTTCCGCAGGCTCAAAGCGATGGATGCCTCGAGGTTGAAACGGCAGGAGATGTTCCGCACCGAGAAGCTTCGCTGCAAGCCAGAGAACCGACATCCACATTTCCGTGCCCTGCAACCCGGCCGGATGCCCCTCGGCGAAAGAAAATCCCCTGTTCCTTTGCCAGCGTCCCTCATTTCGGCGAAGAATGTTCCGGGCTATCTCCTTTGCCTCGTCCTGCCGGTGATCCGTCTGTTTCAGGCACAGAAGAAGGGGATGGATCGTATCGAGCAGGTTGCAGGCATTAAAATCCTCGCCATGGAAACCGCCATAGGCACGATAGTTGGCGATGACGGAGTCTATTGCTGCTTCCGGATAGGGAAGGGGCAGGCCGAACTGGGCATAAGAGCCGCGGGTAAGCCGGTAAAAGCCGTTGACCGGCTGCAGCAGGCCCTGTGCGGCAGTCGGCTCACCCCAGAGGCCGGTGGTTTTACCCGCTTTCATTGCCAGCCAGCCGAAGAGAACGGTGAGGTTGTCGCCGGATGTGAAATAGCGCCTGTTGAAATAAAGCGCGGTGGCGATGGCGTCTATCGTGGCGCCGCAATGCCATGCCCGGTTTTGCCATGGCAATTCCTCCAGCAGGAGGATGAGTTCGTCGGTGCGGATATGCTCCACAAAAGCAATCGGCTGTTTCGGCCCGGCGCCGAAACATTCCAGTGCATATCCGACAGCCAGAATGTTGTAGAGAACGGCAGGGTCCTTCTCGGGAGGCGTCGAGGGGCGGTGGTTGCGGGCGAAGAACAGTCCCGTTTTGGCATCCTGCAGGGCCTGAAGGCTGGCCACCGTTTTTCCGGCATCGAAAGCGATCTTTTCCTGTCCGAAGGCGGCTGCGATTTCGACGGCATCGCATAGATGCCTGACGCTTTCCACCTCATGTCCGGATGCATCGGCGGAACGATAGATGCCGTCTTCGCCATAGGAGCGGATGGCTGCAAGCCAGTCGTCGGCGATTTCCCCGCCGAGTTTCTGCAACAGGCGATCGGGTTCCGTCAGTTTCGGCGCGGCCGCTTTTTCTCCGCGATATCGCAGAACCCGGGCGGGAACACCGCCGGCAATGGCCATGGCGGGAATATCCTTCGCCACAACTGCGCCTGCGGCGATAACAGCTCCGCATCCTATCTTCGCGCCATCCAGCACAACCGCATTGGCGCCGATCCAGACGTCGTCGCCGATCTCTATGCCAAGCGAGGTCAATGGTTGGCGATAGATCGGAGTTTCAATGTCATCGAAGCCATGGTTGAAGCCGACGATGCTGACGTGTGAGGCGATGCGCACGCCGTTGCCGATCCTCACTTTGCCGGAAAGGCAGGCATAGGGGTTGATCGAGACATGTTCGCCGAGTTCGATATCGCCGCGCACGATTGCGTAACCGGCGATCCACGACTGCGCACCCATCAATAGCCGGTCCGTATGCACCTCTGCCTTGTCGGCAATGTAAACGTTCTGCCCAAAAACGGCGTTCGCAGAGCGCTCAAGGCCACGCAGCCGCGCCTGATGGTCAGGGCTGTCGATATCCTCCTGCTTCCGCTCCCAGGTCAGGATGTTCAGTCGATCCGGTCTCTGGGAAACGCCCGATGTGTCGTCGGTCATCTCCGTCAGCCTGCGCGGTTTTCATCGAGAGCATAAGCGGGAACACGTCGCCCCTCCCGCTTGAACATCTCTTCCAGCCTCGGGAGATCAGGAATATCGGGAAGGGCAGCCAATGCGACCTCTGCTTCTTTGCAGGCCGGCAGTGCCATAGCCGCCGTCACCAGCAGCGTTTCGCCGGAGGCGATGGTGCCGCGCAATTGCGGAACGAGGGTTCTGGCGTGGATGAGATTGGTGTTGGCGATTGCCTGATGGCACACGCCTTCGCGCCGCATACCAGTCGAAAGATCGGCGATGGTGCTTGTGTCGGCATGTCCGTAACAGGCGGCACGACCTTCTCCCGCTTCTGTTCGGTCACGGTTGAAATCCATGCGTTCGATGGCAAATCCGCCTTCGGATGTCTGTAACGGGCGTGGGGTGCGGATGCGGTGCAGCCTTATGTGCCAGGGATTTTGCGGCACAAGCCAGGTCTCGATCTCGACATCCGCCCATGGCCGCCAGCGGGAATAGAGGCAATCCCTGGCGATCAACGCCTCTTCCATTGTCTCGCGGGTGCGGAAGTGCACGCCATCATCGGAAAGACCCAGCATGCCGTCAAAACTTGCGGCGGCAAAATGCCGGTCATCCACCTCGATATTAAAGGCATAACGGGTGGAGTAGACGAATTTCGAATATTTCTCCTGCGCACCGCGCATCCTGTCATGCTGCTGTCCGGAGGATAAGACGACGACATTGCCCGGCGTATGAAAGGCTACCATGCCGGGTTCCGGCAAAGGTATCGGCTCGGCGAATTCCTGCGGCTCCGCGTCAGGGGCCATCCAGAAGGGATGGTCGGCAGGCAGCGCCAGTGGCAGGAAAAATTTGAGCGCCCAATAGGGTGAGCAGGGAGAATTGTAGCTCTCGCTCATCAGGAGGTTCGGATAGCCATATCCGACGGAGAGAACGCCATCGCGATCGGCGATCGGCCGCTTCGACCACCAGCGGATGTGGCGCATATAATAACCTTTGATCTCCGGCCACGGCAGCGCCTCCAGACCGGAAAAGGCGAGAGCACCCCAGAAACCGCCGGCGGCAAAACGATAGGTCTGGCTGCGTCCGAAGGCGAGCGAGGCGCCGTCCGGCCCGAACCAGTGCCGCATGTCGCGGGCGAAAATGCGCGAGCGTTCGATAAATCGTGTCTTGCGGGCCTCGTCGCCTTTCGTCAGCACCGTATATATCAGGCCGTAAAAATGCATGGCGAAGGGAATGTAATGATCGACCCGGCGCACCGGCCCGTCGCGATACCAGCCGTTGCCGATATCGAAAGCCTCGAGTTCATCGAGATAGGCCAGGGTCTTGGTGCGGTCGAATTCCACACCCACCCGCTCCAGCCCGAGATCGATCAGGACGCGGAAGAATTTCCAGTTATTGTCGACGAACTCCCGCTCGCGGGCGGCCAGAAGATAGGCGGCGACAGCCCGCCTGTCCGTTTCGGCTAGCGGCTCCCAGATATGTTCGGGAACCATGGCGAGCGCAAATCCTATGGCCGCCAGTTCGACCAGCCGTTGGTGTCGATCAGCCGTGTCGCCCCAATATTCGGAGTGGGCCGGGTTGGTGCCATTGGCCAGTCCACGCCTGTAGAGATCCCAGTGCGGAAAGTCATAACCGCCGGCGGCAAGCGGAACGATGCCCCATAAGGGCCGGGCAAACCCCTCCAGTTCCGCCGCAGGAAAATCGAAAATCGCCCCCGTTGCGCCGAGCCGGACACGCGCGCCGCCGGGTGAAAAACAGGCCAGCAGCGGATTGAAGAGGTCGATCACCGCCTTTGCGAGATCGTCCCGGCTGCGAAGCGGATTGTGAAAGAGCGGATTGGCTGTGGCGCTGTCGTAAGGCACGATTATCAATTTCCGGTCGTGATCAGAGAAAGGGCCGCAGGCTCACCGCCTGCGGCCCTGCGGCAACTATTTGATGGCCTTGACGCCGTCATTCATGTCCTTGATGCCGTCATCGATGGAAATATTGTCGGTCATCAGCGCGTCATGCACGCGGTTCAGAACAACTTCGATCTTGGCCGCATTCGGATTGACCGCCATTTCCAGATAGGCCTTGCCTGCCTGCAGCGCGTCCTTGCTGTTCTGGTCCTGCGGGAAGCCCGGCAGTGCGGCGATCTTCTCGGCCACATCATCGGTTCGGAGCGCAGGGAAAGTGCCGGTGGAGGCGATGATCGCCGCACCCTCGGGCCCTGTCACGAAATGGATGAAATCCAGCGCCGCTTCCTTGTGCCCGGAATTGGCATTAACCGACAATCCGGCAATCTGCGCGGCCGTCGCCCCTGCCGCGACGCCATCCGGGTGGGGGAATTTCACGATGCCCCAATTGACGCTTTTCGACTCGCCGGATTTCACCTTGGCGATCTGGGTTCCGACAAACCATGTGCCCATGGGCAGCATGCCGATCGTTCCGTTGAAGAACAGGGCGGAATAATGGGTGTTCGATGTTTTCAGCGAGGCATAGGATGGTATCGCGCCGCTCTTCTGCAGGGCAAGCGCCCGCTCATACCAGGGTTTCAGGAATTCATAATTGCCGTCCACCAGCGTGTGCTTGCCATCCTGAATGCCGGGCAGCTGCACCGTCGAGCGCCAGGTGTGCAAGAGCGCGCCATAGGTGCGGTTGGCGCCCATGCCGCCCTTCAGCTTGCCGGCGATTTCATCGAACTGCGCCCAGCTCATGTCATTGGTGGGGTAAGGCACGCCGGCCTTGTCGAAAATATCCTTGTTATAATAGACCACCCAGAAATCCGAGCGGAACGGCAGGGCGTAAATTTTGCCGTCGATGGTCAGCTCCTCGATCAGGCCGCCATAGGGCGCCGTCTCGATCTTCTGGTCCTTGATGAAGCCGCTGAGATCGGTGATGTTGCCGGCGCGCACCAGATTGGCATAGCCGGGCACATCCTTGATGGTGACGACATCGATATCCTTGGAGCCGCCGGTGAGCTGCGTGGATATCATCTGCGTATAGTCCTGCGAGCCGAGGTCGACCACCTCGAACGTCACATTCGGATGCTTCTGCTTGTAGGCCTCCATCAAGGGCTTGAAATAAGCGCCCTTGTCCAGATCCCAAAGCGCCCATTTTAGCGTTACGGGCGCATCACCCGCAGCGAACGCCGTTCCCCCCATGCCCATGGCAATGCCGAGACCGGCGGTTGCGAGAGCGAATGCTCGTCTGGTTGTCTTAAACTCCATAGCCCGTTTCTCCTTCCCTGACTGATGTCGTTTGATTTTCGGTATGCTCTTTAAGTGCTGCTCCCCGCCGGTTCGGGTATCGGCGCTCGCTTTTGCGCCGCGGTTCGTGCCGCGAAACACAGGGCGAACATGCCGAGCGAAAAATTGATGGTTGCCGGCATGAAGACGGACACCGGATAAAACAGGATATGCGCGACCCAGAGTGCCGTGACGAAACCGAGTGCCGCCAGCATGGGCAGCGGCGTGATGAGCGCAGAAAATGCCGCCTGCCGTAGGGTTTCCCGAAGTGGCAGGTCCTGTCTCGCCATGAGAACAATGGCGTAGGCGCTGAGGACGATAAGAAACAGCGTCACTGCCAGACTGATCGCAAAAGGCAGGCTGTAGACGAGTTGAAGTCGGGCCGCCCCGGCGTAGCTGACAGTCGCGTAAACACCAGCGCCCACCAGAAATGCGCTTAAAACGACAAGCGCGGTGCCGCGCAGGGCGAATTTTCGAAGGGCCTCGAGGAAGTCGCGCAGCAGATAGGTATTCTCGTCATTTGCGAAGGAAACAGAGATGCGGGCCATGGCCAGCATCGCCGCCGGCATCGTCACCACCGGCAGGCTGGCGATGATGAAGAGGAGGTTGAGCTTCACCATCTCCCACCATTCGCGCTTGATGATATCGAGGAACAGGGCAAGGCCGGTCAGCGGCGGGGCGTTCTTGTCGATCCCGGCCCCTTCCTTCGTCCATAACGCTTCCAGCCATTGCATCGCGTTTCTCCCCGTCGCCTCAATAAAGGATTGATCGTTCGGTGGCGGGATCGAAAAGCTGCGCATTCGTCAGATCGGCCACCAGCTCGACGGGATCGCCGATCTTTGCCCTGAAACGCGGTGAGACGCGCGCAACAAGGTTTCTGCCGCCGGAAACGAGGTTGAGATGCACTTCCGATCCCATCGGTTCCGCCAGTTCCACCGTCGCCCTGAAGGGGGAGACATTGGCGGCATCGATATCGGCCGGGGCGAATTCGTGGAAATTTTCCGGGCGGATGCCGAGGACGATGTCCTTTCCTTCATAGGGGAGCAGGCGCGCGGTATCGATGCCCGCCGGCAAAGGCAGTAGGGTGCCGTCGAACAGGGCAACGAAGCGGTCAGCGTCGCGGCGCAGCGTTACGGGCAGCATGTTCATCTGCGGTGCGCCAATGAAACCCGCGACAAACATGTTGATCGGCCGGTCGTAGAGATTTTGTGGCGTATCCACCTGCTGGATATGGCCGTCCTTCATCACCACGATGCGGTCCGCCATGGTCATGGCCTCCACCTGATCGTGGGTCACGTAAATGAAGGTGGCGTCCAACCGCTTGTGCAGTTTGGAAATTTCTGACCGCATCGTGCCGCGCAGCTTGGCATCCAGATTGGAAAGCGGTTCATCGAGCAGAAAGACCTCCGGATTGCGCACCATGGCCCGGCCGAGCGCGACACGCTGCCGCTGACCGCCGGAGAGCGCTTTCGGCTTGCGGTTCAAGAGATGGGTGATGTCGAGAATTTTCGCCGCATCCTTCACCTTGGTATCGATGAGATCGCGCGGCGCTTTTCTGAGTTCGAGGCCAAAGGCCATGTTCTTGTAAACAGTCATATGCGGGTAAAGCGCATAGTTCTGGAACACCATGGCGATGTCGCGATCCTTGGAGGGCACGTCATTCATCACGTCCTCGCCGATGCGCAATTCGCCGCCGGAAATTTCTTCCAGACCGGCGATCATTCTGAGCGTCGTGGATTTTCCGCATCCTGAAGGGCCGACGAGAATGATGAATTCCTTGTCGGCAATATCCAGATCGATATCGTGAACGACCTTGAGCGCGCCGAAGGTCTTGTTGAGTTTTTTCAGGGAAATGCTTGCCATCTGTTCCTCGCGCTCACCAATAGGAAGACCAGTTGCGCGAAAGCCGGATCAGCGCTTCCAGATAATAATAATCGCCCCAGGAGACGCATTCATCGACGCCTTCGCCCCGGCAGGTATTGTGGGGTGTCTTCTTGGAATAGGTGCCGTGCAGAAGCTGGCCGTTGGAGATCGCGGGATCGCGAACCGAATAGATATCGGCCAGACTTTTCATCATGCGCCTCGCGAGATCGCGGTATTCCGCCGCCTTTTCGGGCGTCTCCAGCTCCGCCATTTCCAGAAGACCGCAGGCGACGATGGCTGCTGCCGAGCTGTCGCGCGGTTCGCCATCGCCATCCGCAAAAATCAGGTCCCAATAGGGCACGAGATCATCGGGCAGGCGTTTGAGATAGAAGGCGAGAAGCCGCTCGAAGGTGTCACGATAGGCTGGCAGGCGCTCGTAACGGTACGAAATGGCCATGCCGGCAATGCCCCAGGCCTGCCCGCGCGCCCAGTAGCTCTCGTCGCTATAACCCTGCTTTGTCACGCCGCGCACCGGTGCCCCCGTCTCCGGGTCCATGTAAAATGTATGATAGGTGGAATCATCCGGCCGGACGGAATGGGCAAGCGTGGTGCGGGCATGGGCAAGTGCCACGGTGCGGTAGTCTTCCCGGCCCGTTTCACGGCTTGCCCAATAAAGCAGCGGCAGGTTCAAAAGGCAGTCGATGATGTAGCGATATTCGTTGGGGTTGTCCCTGCGACCCCAGGCCTGAATGAATTGCCCGACCGGCTGAAAGCGCTCCATCAACTGGTCGGCGGCCATCAGCGCCGCGCGTCTGCCGTCCTCATCTCCCACCAGTTTCCATGCGGCGATGCAGGAGGGTGAATAGAGGAAGCCCATGTCGTGATGATCAGTCTCGATGCGGTTTTCGATGCGATGCAGGAAACTTTGCACCTGGATCTGCGCCGCATGCTGGAAGGTCCTGTCGCCGGTATGCTCGAAGGCAAGCCATATCTGGCCCGGCCAGAAACCGGCGGTCCATTGATCATTGGCGACGGCCGGATAAAAATTCTTCACGCTCGAGTGGTTCTGCGCCGCATAGGTAAATTGCGGCAGGTTGCGCCTGACCTGCGCGACGGCCACGGCCAGCGCCGCATCGATTTCGGCGTCTGTGATCGGGGTTGGAACGGACGTGGTCAAATTGAGCATGAAATCAACCCTTGAGGCCGGTGGAGGCGACGCCTTCGACGAAGAAGCGCTGCAATGCCAGGAACACGACGAGAACCGGAATGAGCGCCACGACCGAGGCGGCCATGATCAGCCCGTATTCCGCCGAATATTGCGAAATGAACATGCGCAGGCCGATCTGGATGGTCTTCAGCTCTGTCTTGGTGAGATAGATCATCGGACCCATGAAGTCGTTCCAGGTCGTGACGAAGGTGAAGATCGTCAGGGTGGAGAGCGCCGGCTTGGAAAGCGGCAGCATGATCTTCGCCCAGATCTGATATTCGTTCATGCCGTCGATGCGGGCCGCTTCGCACAGTTCGTTGGGGATCGACATGTAAAATTGCCGCATCAGGAAAACGCCGAAGGCGGTAAAGGCCTGCAGGAAAATCAGCGCGAGATGGGTGTTGTTGAGCCCGAATTCACGCATCAGCAGGAATTGCGGCACCATATAGACCTGCCAGGGCATGGCAATGGTGGCGATATAGCCGAGAAACAGCGTGTTCTTGTAGGGAAAATGCAGCTTGGCGAAGGCATAGGCTGCAAAGCTTGACGTCAGCAATTGCAGCAGGGTGACGATGATCGTCAGCTTCGACGTATTGTAGATGAACAGCGCCAGCGGGATTTTCGTCCAGATTTCCACGTAGTTTTCCCAGCGCGGCTGCGAGGGGACCCACTCTATCGGAAACGCGAAGACATCGCGGCTGAGTTTCAGCGATGCCGACAGCATCCACGCGAAGGGCAGAAGCATGACGATGGTGACGACGATGACCGTCAGATAGATGCCAACAGTGGCGGCGGGGATTTTCCGGCCCATGATGTGCATGGATCAATCCTCCCGCTGCCGTTTGAACTGGACGATGGTGACCATCAGAACCAGGAAGAACAGGACAAGCGCGATCATGCTGGAATAGCCGAGATCCCAGGAAATGAAGGCCTCATTGTAGATGTGGTAGACGAGAACCAGCGTCGAGGTGCCCGGGCCGCCCTGCGTGATCATGTAGACCTGATCGAAAACCTTGAAGGACTGGATCGTCAGCATGACGGTGACGAAGAAGGTCGTCGGCGCAAGTTGCGGCAGGGTGACGTGGATGAATTTCTGCCAGGCATTGGCGCCATCCAGCCCCGCCGCTTCATAAAGCTCCGAATTGATGCCCTGCAGCCCGGCGAGATAGATGACCATGTAATAACCCATGCTCTTCCACACGCCGAAAAGGATGACCGTGACCATGGCCCAATGCCGGTCTGCCGCCCATCCCGGCATGTCGGCGGGATCGAGGCCGAGCGTATAAAGCAGCATGTTGACCGGACCCATTTCCGGATTGAAAATCATGTTCCAGACGACGGCCACGGCGACCAGTGACGCGACATAGGGAAAGAACATGGCCGTGCGGAAGAAATTGCGGCCGCGGATTTTCTGGTTGAGCAGGATCGCAAGCCCCAGCGCGCAGGCGAGCGTGGCCGGCACCGATGCGACCGTGTAAATGACCGTGTTCCAGAAAGCCGCGATGAAGGCCCTGTCTTCGAACAGCCGCCAGAAATTATCGAGACCGGCAAAACGCATCGCATTGGAGCCGTCCCAATGCATGAAGGCGAGCGCAAAGGCAAAAAGGATCGGTCCCAGTGTGAAAATCGCAAAGCCTAGAAAATTGGGTGCAATGAAGGAATAGGCGACGAGCGCATTTTCTATTCCGCGTCGCCGTTTGGAGACGATGCGGAGTTTTTTTCTGCGATACGGAGTCGCCTGCTTGTCGGACATGGTCGCGGTTGCGATTGCCACAGCATATCTCCCATTGCCGCCATTTCACCGCTTCATCGGTGCCGGCTGCCTGCATTTTCCATTGCGGCCCGGCTCTTCGCCCTGCCGCCTCCCGCGCTCTGGATAACACAATATCGATATTGGTCAAACAACTTTGCATAAAGTCAGACAAATTTTCTGGTTTTTCAAAAATACGTATGATAGGAGGCCCATATAGGATTACGGAACGCGCGGGAGGTTTCAGGGCGTGTTTGTCGAAAGGATGCAGCTTCTTCCCGATCGGTTCGACGATTTCGGCGTGGAGCTTGCGGCGGAAAAAATTCGCTCTTCAGCAACGGAGGCGGTTCGCGGCAGTCTGGTCGAGGCGGCGGAGCAGGCTCTTGGCGAGCCCTGGTCCGTCATTCTGGCGGGCGATTATCGGGAATATAGCCGGAGCGGCAACCGTGACCGTTTCGAAGGACTTTATTTTTCCCGCCGGCTGAAGCTGAACGCGCTGGTTCTGGGAGAATGCGCGGAAGGGCAGGGCCGTTTTCTCGATGCCATCATCGATGGTCTCTGGCTGATATGCGAGGAAAGCGGCTGGCAATTGCCCGCCCATAATTCCCATATTCGCGGTGGCCCGCGAGACGCTCTGCCCGATCCGCAAAATCCGGTGATCGACCTGTTCGCTGCTGAAACGGGCGCCAATCTCGCTTTGTGTCTGCATTTGCTTGCACCGGAACTGGAAAAGGCAAATGCCAACCTCGTTTCCCGCGTCCGCGCGGAGATCGACCGGCGCATCACGAGGCCTTATCTCGCCCGTCATTTCTGGTGGATGGGGAATGGCGAAGAGCGGATGAACAACTGGACAGCCTGGATCACCCAGAATGTTCTTCTCTCCACCCTGCTGTTGCCCACCGATCAGCCGACGCGGCGTTTGGTCGTGGAAAAGGCACTCAAGAGCCTCGACGCGTTTCAGAAGGATTATGCGGAAGACGGAGCCTGCGAGGAGGGCGTCCTTTATTACGGCCATGCGGCACTTTGCCTGTTCGGGGCGATGAGCATTCTCGATGCCTCCGCGCCCGGCTCCATGGCGCCACTCTTCGAGACGCCGAAACTACGCAACATGGCGGAATTCATCTTCAACATGCATGTGGCGGAAGAGAGTTTTTTCAACTTCGCAGATGCGCCGGCGAAGGTCGAGATATCGGGCGTGCGGGAATATCTCTTCGGTAAAGCCGTCTCTTCCCCGCCGCTCCAGGCTTTTGCCGCGGCTTGCTGGCGTCGCTCATCGGACCGGCTGATGCGGAGGGAGTGGAACCTCTGGTATCGCGTCCAGGCGGTTCTCGCCATCCCGGAACTGTCTGCGCTTGCTGTTGCGGAACCGGCGAAGACCGAGATCGCCTATCCCGGCATCGGGCTGGCGATTGTCCGCGACGAGGTCTTCGATATTGCCGTTAAGGCGGGCAATAATGGCGAGAGCCATAATCACAACGATGTCGGCAGTTTCACGCTTTATAAGAATGGCCGGCCGTTCATCATCGATGTCGGGGTCGAAACCTACACCGCAAAAACCTTCTCGCCACAGCGCTACGACATCTGGACGATGCAGTCGGCCTTTCACAATCTGCCGACTTTTGGCGGCGTCATGCAGGCTGCCGGGGCAGAGTTTACGGCAAGGGACTTTGTGACCGCATTCTCTGAAGAACAGGCGGAGGTTTCTTTCGATATGGCTGGGGCCTATCCCGCCTCGGCCGGTGTCGAGCATTACCGCCGCTGCGTTCGGCTGCTGCGTGGCAGCCATGTGGAGGTCGTTGACGATTATCAGGGCAGCCGGGAGGCGGTTCTGTCGTTGATGGTTGCCGAAAAGCCCGCCGTCACGCCGGGCGGCCTGAGCTTTGCGGGTCTCGGAGAGATAGCCTGCGAAGGTGCGGGGGAGCTTGCCATCGAAGCCCTATCGATCGAGGACGCTCGCCTTCGCCAATCCTGGCCATCGGCACTCTATCGCGTTCTCATCCCCATCAAAGCCAAACGCCTGTGCCTGAGGATCAGTTAAGGAAGTGCCGATGAAGCTTACACTCAAGGTCGTCAATGCGGCCGGCGCTGTTCTGGCGGAGGCCGGAGCGGAGGACGAAGTTTTGCTGGTCTATCGCGCAGAATATTGCGAGGGAGACCGACTTGTCGTCGAGGTGTCGCAGCCCGGTCATATCTGGCTTGCGCTCGATGCCGGCATGCCGCCGACGCTGGTCTTTTTGCAGGGCACCGAATTCGTTCTGCCCGTTCCTTCCGCTGCAAAGCGCAAATCTTACCCACCGCAGGCCTTCAGCGGGAACCTTCACCGGATCGCTGCCCGCCGCACGCTTGCCGGCGAAACCGGGGTCCGCAGGAATCTGGCCCTGAACCCGTTCGACGATCACGAAAATACCTCGCTGTTTCCGCATGTTTATGCGAGCACTGAAACGCGCGGGGAGGCGGCCTTTGCGGCCCGCAATGTCATCGACGGCGAAAAGGCCAGCGCGGGTCACGGTTTCTGGCCCTATACAAGCTGGGGCATCAACCGCGATCCCGAGGCCTCGCTGACGCTCGTATTCGGCCGCGCGGTCCTTATCGACCAGCTGACCTTTTACCTGCGGGCGGACTTCCCGCATGATGCCTGGTGGGAAAAGGCGAGCGTCACCTTTTCCGATGGTGAAAGCGCAAGCTTTTCACTGCAGAAAACCGGAACGGCCCAGACTTTCCCGGTCGTACCGCGCCGGGTGGAATGGATCCGCCTGCATGACCTTAAAAAAGCCGACGATCCGTCGCCCTTTCCCGCGCTGACGCAAATCGAGGTCTGGGGGGCTGATCTGCGGGAAGCGCCGTAGATTCCCGGTCGCGTCTTTCAGGGCGCAGAGCTGCGAGGCCGTTTATCGGAAATGCTCTAGCTGTGTGCGATGCCGCGCAGGTCGCGCATCATGTCGCGGTAGCGGTGCTGACTGCCACGCAGATGCGCCTGCATCGCCAGCTTTGCCGCCTGCTCATTTCGGTCCGATATGGCGATGACGATGGCTTCGTGCTCCTTGTGGATCAATCGCCGGTAAGCTGTCTGGTCGTTCTCTCCAGTTTCGGAAACCACGCGTGACTGTGGAATCACGGCCTGACCGTGCAATTCGAGGAACTGCGTGAAGAGTGGATTGTTGGTTGCTGCCGCAATGGCCAGATGCAGCGCCAGATCCGCCTCGCGAATGGAGCGGTTCTCCTCGATACATTGGAGAAGCCGCGCGTGACAGTCGAAAATCGCCTCTTCCTGCGATGGCGAACGGCGAAGGGCGGCGAGGCCCGCCGCTTCGATTTCAAGCGGCGTCCTGATTTCCAGCACTTCCAGATCGGAAGAGAGACGGGCGCGGTCGATACCGGGTGTCTGCGACGCCTCCTTTTCCCGCTTCAGCACGAAGATGCCGGCACCCTGACGAACCTCCACCAGCCCGTCGCAGCGTAACGCCGTGACTGCCTCGCGCACGACGGTGCGGCTGACACCATGGGTTTCCGTCATTTCGATCTCGCTGGGCAAGCGGTCGCCGGGTCCATATTGCCCGGAGGCAATCGCATTTCTCAGACTGAGGCTAACTCTGCTGACCAGAGAACCGGAGGATTTGCTGCGCTGTTTTTGCTGTTCAGGCACGTCGGTCACCATGCATTAAAATCGAGGCAGGCGTGGAGCCTGTCAAATATGTATGATGAATTTCAATAAAACTCAATGATCATACCAATTTTACCCGCCTTCATGCGGAAGGCGCGCAGAATGGTATTAAAAATCTTCTCGACTCTGGCCGGAGAGGTTAGGCGGGGCCGGCAAGCTGCTGCGTGGAAACGGCGTGTAACGCCCTGCCGGTTCTGGAAAAGCTCTCGATATTGCCGATCGTGGTGTCCGCGATATTCTTGAGGGCCTCCTGCGTGAAGAAACCCTGATGGCCGGTCACCAGAACATTGGGGAAGGTCAGCAGTCGCGCGAAAACATCGTCACGCAGCACGTCGTTGGAAAGGTCTTCGAAAAAGAGATCGGCCTCTTCTTCATAGACATCGATGCCGAGACTGCCGATCGTGCCGTCCTTCAGACCCGCAATCGCGGCCTGCGTGTCGATGATGGCGCCACGGCTGGTATTGACGAGCATCACGCCCTTTTTCAGAAGCGGCAGTGTCTCCCCGCGAATGAGATGACGGGTCTCCGGCGTCAGCGGGCACATCAGCGCCAGAATGTCCGATGTTCGGAACAGTTCCTCGCGCGTGACGTAGACCATGCCCAGCGCTTCGCAATCGGGATTTGGCCGGAGATCGTGGCCGACGAGACGGCAGCCGAAACCGGCCGCAATGCGCGCAAAAATCGCCCCGATCTTTCCCGTACCGACAATGCCGACCGTCTTGCCGTGAAGGTCAAAGCCGAGCAGGCCGTCAAGGGCGAAGTTTCCTTCGCGGACACGGTTATAGGCGCGGTGAATCTTGCGGTTGAGCGACAGGATGAGCGCCATGGTGTGTTCGGCGACCGCATAGGGCGAATAGGCCGGGACGCGCGCAACGGTCAGGCCAAGTTTTTCGGCGGCGGCGAGATCGACCTGATTGAAACCGGCGCAGCGCAGGGCGATGAGCCGAACACCGATTTCCGCCAGTTTCTCGAGCACGGGTTGCGACAGGTCGTCATTCACGAAGGCGCAGATCGCCGCCGCTCTTTCCGCCAGCGCCACCGTTTCAAGAGACAGGCGCGCTTCGCAATATTGCATTTGCATATCGGGCCGGGCGGCGGCCTCAAGGAACTGCCTGTCATAGGGTTTGGCGCTGTAAACCACGATCCGCATCTGTTTCTCCAGTTCCGAAACGAAAGCTGCCGTTACAGGGCGATGCGTCCGGCAGGTAGCTTAGCTGCGAAGGCCCGGTGCTTCCTGTCCCGTGCTTTCGACATATTCGGTATAGCCGCCGCCATATTGGTGGATACCATCAGGTGTCAGTTCCAGCACCCGGTTCGACAGGGCGGCGAGAAAGTGGCGATCGTGGGAAACGAACAGCATCGTGCCTTCATAATCCGACAGGGCCTTGATCAGCATTTCCTTGGTGTCGAGGTCGAGATGGTTGGTCGGTTCGTCCAGCACGAGGAAATTCGGTGGGTCGAACAGCATGGCGGCCATGACGAGACGGGCTTTTTCACCGCCGGAAAGAACGCGGCAGCGTTTTTCCACGTCGTCGCCGGAAAAACCGAAACAGCCGGCAAGAGCGCGCAACGGCGCCTGGCCGGCTTTCGGAAAACGCTCTTCCAGCCATTCGAGAATGGTGCTGTCGCCATCCAGAACATCCATGGCATGCTGGGCGAAATAACCGAGCTTGACACTGGCGCCGAGGGTGACATTGCCGGAATCCGGTGCCGCCGTGCCCGTCACCAGCTTCAGTAGTGTCGATTTTCCAGCGCCGTTGACGCCCATGATGCACCAGCGTTCCTTGCGCCGCACCATGAAATCGAGGTCGCCATAGATCGTGCGGCTGCCATAGGCCTTGTTCACCTTCTTCAGCGCCACGACATCCTCGCCGGAGCGGGGAGCGGGGGCAAATTCGAAAGCAACCGTCTGACGCCGTTTTGGCGGTTCGACGCGGTCGATCTTCTCGAGTTTCTTTACGCGGCTCTGCACCTGCGAGGCGTGCGAAGCGCGGGCCTTGAAGCGTTCGATGAACTTGATTTCCTTGGCGAGCATGGCCTGCTGGCGTTCGAACTGCGCCTGCTGCTGCTTTTCGTTCTGCGCGCGCTGCTGTTCGTAAAAGCCGTAATCACCGGAATAGGTGGTGAGATTGCCGGCATCGATTTCGATGATCTTGGTGACGATGCGGTTCATGAATTCGCGGTCATGCGAGGTCATCAGCAGCGCGCCGTCATAATTCTTCAGGAAGTCTTCGAGCCAGATCAGGCTTTCGAGATCGAGATGGTTCGACGGTTCGTCGAGCAGCATCACGTCCGGACGCATCAACAGGATACGCGCAAGCGCCACGCGCATCTTCCAGCCACCGGACAGTTTTGAAACGTCTCCGTCCATCATCTCCTGGCTGAAGCTCAACCCGTCCAGCACTTCGCGTGCACGGCCTTCCAGCGCGTAGCCATCCAGCTCCTCATAACGCGCCTGCACTTCGCCGTAACGTTCGATGATGGCGTCCATCTCGTCCATCCGGTCGGGGTCGGACATGGCGGCTTCCAGTTCCCGGAGTTCCGCAGCCACTTCGCTGACCGGGCCTGCGCCCTCCATGACCTCGGCGACGGCGGAGCGGCCGGACATTTCGCCGACATCCTGATCGAAATAACCGACCGTCATGCCCTTTTCGACGACGACCTGCCCTTCATCGGGCTGCTCTTCGCCGGTGATCATCCGGAACAGCGTCGTCTTGCCGGCGCCGTTCGGGCCGACGAGACCGATCTTCTCGCCACGATTGAGCGCGGCGGAGGCTTCAATATAGAGAATGCGGTGGCTGTTCGACTTGCTGATGTTTTCGATACGGATCATGACGGGGCCTGTGAATGGGAGCGGCCCTCCTATGCCACGGGCCGCCGCCGCTGTCACCTGTCGTGCTGTCCTGTCAGCCATGCAGGGAGAACAGGCGCGCTATACCCCGGCGAAGGACGGTTTCAGTGATTGCCGTCAGTTCGTGAGCGTGGCTATGCTGCCAGCGGCCTTGCGGGCGATTTCGCCGAAGGCTGTCACGATCTGCTCCATGTTTTCCGGCGCGTAATAATTATCGGCGCTGGAGGCGCAATATTGCAGCAGCGACTTGCCCTTGTCCGGCGCCATGAAAGCGACGCTGAAAATCTTGATCCCGTCTTTCTTGGCGGTCTCGCAGGTGGTGCGTACCGACTGGTCGATGCTGGAATTCCATGAAGCGCTGTTTCCCGTCATTTCGCCGTCGGTCATGAGAACGATGTAGCGCTCGAAGGATTCGTTCCCCTGCGTTTTGTGGGCTTTCGCCTCGTCGGGGTTGGCTTTTTTCAGGGCGTTATAGGCGGCGTTCAGGCTGCTGCGGGCATCCGTGCCGCCGGTGGGAAACTCCGGGATTTGTTTGTCCACGTAGCTGACAACGCCGCTCGTACCCCAGCTGATGGCCTGGGCCGCATAGGTCTCATGTGTATAGACCGAGGCACCCGTGCGAACGAGTTCGGAACCGCCGCTGGCGGTATAGGTCGGGTCAGCCTTGTTCAACGTCGCGACGAGGAACCCGACGGCGGTTTTGAGCGACGTGGCCTTGTTGACATAGCAGGGTGATGTCTTGCCCAGATTGGGATATTTGATCCAATTATCGGCCGTATAATTCTGGCACGACGTTTTTTTGGTGTCGACCGTATCCGTCTTGAAGGACATCGAACCGGAGCGATCAAGCGCCAGATACATGGAGATCGGCGCGCCCTTGTTGACGGTGCTTTTTGCGGTGCCGGTGACCGAAAGATCAAGCGTTTTTGCGCCAATGAATCCCAGCAGCGGATTGAGGTCTATCCGACGGTTGATCGTGGTCTCGACGGTGTAGGTCTTGCCACGCGCATTTTCCGTTGTCGTAATGTTGGTTGGAGAGTTTTGCTCCAGTTCCTTTTTCTCCTGCTCGGTCAGGGCCTTTTCCATCTGGGCGGCGATGAAGGCCTTGGCGATTTGCTTGAGCTGTTCGTCGCTTAGCTCGCCTTTTTTCAGACGGGCCTCGGTGGCCGCTGCAAGCGCTGCAGAATCCGCGGTATTCTGCATGTCCGCCTTCGCCTGCATGACATTGGCAAGCTCCAGTCCGGCACCGGCAACACCCAGCAACACCGGCAACAGGATTGCCGTCATCATGCCGAAATTGCCGCTGGTATCGGCAAGAAAACGACGCTTCGGTTTTTGATGTGCGGAGGCGATCATGGCGGGCTCACGGATTAGAATATTCGACTGAGTGCAGGAAACCCGCAAACGATGTAGAATCCGCTAACGTGATCGGTTTAATTTTATACAGCGTTCAAATTGACGCAGTTTTCGAAGTATTTTCAAGAATTGTTTTGCGCGATATCCGCAATAATACACATCGTCTCATTATTGGACGGGGATGACGTCGACGGCCTGTTTTATCTGCTGGTTGCCATAGCTCTTCAAGACACCGATAACAGGCGCGACATCGGAATAATCCCGGCCATAACCGACGACGATGTGGTCGCTTCCGGCGACGATATCATTGGTGGGATCAAGTTCCAGATAACCGGCTGCCTCGCCGCACCAGATGCGAACCCAGGCATGCATGGCATCGGCGCCTTCCAGCCGTTCCTTGCCCGGCGGAGGAATGGTGCGCAGAAACCCGCTGACATAGCCGGCGGGAATGCCGAGGCTGCGCAGCGCCATGATCATGATATGCGAAAAATCCTGGCACACGCCGCGCTTCAGCTTGAAGGCTTCCGATGGTGTCGTATCGACAGTCGTCGCCTCGCCGTCATAGATGAAGTCCCTGTGAATGCGTTTGCACAGAGACAGCGCGATTTCGCGAATGGTCATTCCGGGTTTCAGCAGTTCCCGGGCATAGGCGGATATGGCCGCGTCCATTCCTATCCTTGGGCTCGCGCCGATGAAGTGGTGCGGTGACTGGAAATCGAGTGACCAGACATCGGCCAGATCTTGCGGCAGGCGGGAAAGCTCGGGAGAGAAATCCGCCGTCAGCGCCGGCGCCTCCACCATCACGCGGGCCTGCATGCGGATATCCAGCTTTTCGTGCGGCGCGCGCAGATGCACTGATGTGGCCGATTGATGAAAGAAATCCTCGAAGACGGCCCGTTCTTCCGGCGTGGGCGAAACATCGATGGAGCCGGCGACAAGCCGCTGCCGGCCCGGGATCGAGAGTGGCAGCACGCGGATGATGTGGCGCGCGCCGTGGGCCGGCGTATCGTAGGTGTAACCCATATGCAGGGAAAGATCATAAAGCATAGGATTATCCGAGATAGGTCCGGGCCAGAACATCGGAGAGATGTTCCATGTCGGTTTCAAGCTGGCGATAGATCGCACCGTTCATGTTTTCAGGTGTCATGACGGCGAGCCCTGAATGCAGGCGCATCGCCTCGCGATAAAAGGGGGACATCTGGCCGTTGACGAAGGCATTTGGAAGCTGTTCCACCTCGGTGCGGATCTCGTTCAGCTGGAACAGGATCGAGCGGGGGTTGAGCGGGTCGAGCGCCAAAAGATCGGTCACGGTCAGGCCGGCCGTATTGACGTTGTAACGACGGCGATGGGTCATGACGCTGTCGCCGATCTCGAGCAGCATGTCATAGGAGCCGTCAGGCGCATCCGGGCCGGTCATATGGCCGAGAAGACGCGTCATATGCAGGCCGCGCTCCAGGTAACGGCCGATTGACAGGAAACGCCAGCCGGTAAAACGATACATGTTTTCATGCACGAGACCGGCAAAGCCCGCAAGCTTGCGCAAGAGGATCGTCATGGCGTGGGTGGCGTCGTCGCCGGGGGCCACTTTCGCATGGAAGCGGCGGGCCGTCTTGGCAAGGTCGTTCAGCGCCAGCCACCCATCGGGCGAAAAGCGGTCGCGGATGTTGCTGGCGGAATAAAGTGCGCTGTTGATGTTGTTCAGCAGGCTTTCCGGTACGGCATCGCTCATCTCAACATCGAGCGCTTCGAGATATCGCGTCACATGCGCGAGCAGAGGCTGGCGCGGATCGGCGGATTCGGCAAAACGCCCATGCCAGGCGCGTAAGATTCGCAATGCGCCTTCGGAGCGTTCGATATAGCGGCCAAGCCAGAAGAGATTGTCGGCCGCGCGGCTCGGCAGGCTGCCCGGCATATTGCGGGTGAAGCTTTCTTCCGCCGGCAGAAGTGTGGTGCGTTCCACCGGCTTGTCGCTGACGATCCAGACATCGGCAGCGCTTCCGCCCGATTGCATGGCGATGGCGGAGACATCGTCGCCGCTGCCGATGCGGGCGAAACCACCCGGCATGATCTGCCAGCCATCCTGGGTGCGGGCGGCAAAAACGCGAAGGCTCATCGGGCGCGGCACGAGCTTGTTGTCGATATAGGCGGGCGTTGTCGAAAGCGTCACCACTTCCTGTCCCACCAGCCTGTGGCCGTCGGAGGCGAGCCAGTCGCTGATCGATTCCTTTGCCGTTTCACGCAGGGACGATCCGAGCACGGATTGCCCGTTGTCGTCAAAGAAGGGCAGCCGGGAATAGGCGGGGCCGATAACCATGCCTTCGATATTGCCGGCGACGTGGCGGCGTTCCGATTCCTGCCCGCACCACCAGGTCGCGATCGATGGCAGTTTCAGCTCCTCACCCAGAATATGGCGGCAGATACGCGGCATGAAAGCGAGCAGCGCACGCGTTTCGAGAATGCCACTGCCGAGCGCATTGACGACGGTGAGCGCCTCATTGCGCAGCGCCTGCACCATGCCCGGCGTGCCGATATGGGATTGCTGGTTCAGTTCCAGCGGATCGGAATAGGAGGCATCGAGACGCCGCCACAGCACGCCGATCGGTTTCAGCCCTGCCACGGTCCTGACCATGACGCGACCGTTGACAACGGTGAGGTCCTCGCCTTCCAGCAGCATGAAGCCGAGATAACGGGCGATATAGGCATGTTCGAAATAGGTTTCGTTGGCGGGGCCGGGCGTCAGCACGGCGATCCGGTCGTCGGGGTGTTTTCTCTGCGCCTGCAGCGTGTCGCGGAAAGCGCCGAAAAACGAGGCCAGACGGTGCACATGGGTTTCGGCATAGATGTCGGAAAGCGCACGGGTGGTCGCCACCCGGTTTTCAAGCGCGAAACCCGCACCGGAGGGCGCCTGCGTCCTGTCGGCCAGCACCCACCAGTTGCCATCAGGGCCGCGCCCGATCTCGAAGGAACAGAAATGCAGATAATGGCCGCTTGCCGGTTTCACGCCGACCATGGGCCGCAGATACTCCGGATTGGAGGCGATCAACGCCGGCGGCACGAAGCCTTCCTTCACCAGCCGGTTTTCGCTGTAAAAATCGGCGACCATGGCTTCCAGAAGATTGGCGCGCTGTTTCAGCCCCTCGGAGAGAACCGCCCATTCCCTGTCATCGATCAGCACCGGAATATGGGAGATCGGCCAGTTTCTTTCGCTGCTGCCCTTGCCGTAATCGCGGTAGAACACGCCGGCATCGCGCAGATAGCGGTCGGTGCGGGCAAAGCGCTCGTGCAATTCCCGTTCCGACATGCGCGACAGGGCGTCGAGCAGGGTTTTCCAGACCGGTCTGACCTTGCCGTTGGTATCGAGCATTTCATCGGCAACGCCCGGCAAAGGGGAATATTCAAGCCCGCGTGGTTGCGCGCTCGGTTCCGTCTTGCGTTCCGTTGCCGGGGCTTTGGACAATTTACACTCCGTAAGGCCGACGCAGATCGAGCGTCAGCGGAAATTCTGGCGACATCGTTTCCGCGTGAAGCGGATATTGCCCTGCCGTATGTCCCCATGGTTCGAAACGGGCAAGGCGGCGTGCCTCGGCCTCATTGCCGTTGACGGGAAACGTCTCGTAATTGCGCCCGCCCGGATGAGCAACATGGTAGATGCATCCGCCGATCGATCGCCTCGACCATGTATCATAAATGTCAAAGGTCAAGGGTGAATTGACGGGAAGGACGGGATGCAGGCCTGAGGCGGGCTGCCATGCCTTGAAGCGGACGCCGGCCACCGAAACGCTGCGGTTTTCCGTGGGCGTCAGCGGAACGGCGCGGCCGTTGCAGGCCACCGTGTAGCGGGCGGGATTGGAGGTTTCCAGCCGCACCTGCAGGCGCTCGACGGAGCTGTCGACATAACGCACGGTGCCGCCGATCGCGCCCTGTTCGCCCATCACATGCCAGGGCTCCAGCGCCTGGCGCAGTTCCAGCTTCGCACCCTCATATTCCACCTCGCCGAAGAAGGGGAAACGAAATTCCTGCTGGGCAGTGAACCATTCCGGTTTCACGTCGAAGCCGTTTTCCCTGAGATCGGCAAGCACATCCAGGAAATCCGCCCAGATATAATGCGGCAGCATGAAACGGTCCGCGAGCGCCGTGCCCCAGCGAACGAATTTGCCGGCGGCCGGATTTTTCCAGAAGCGGGCGATGAGCGCGCGCACCAGCAATTGCTGGGCAAGCGACATACGCGCGTTGGGCGGCATTTCGAAACCGCGGAATTCCACCAGCCCGAGACGGCCGGTCGGCCCGTCGGGCGAAAACAGCTTGTCGATGCAGATTTCGGCGCGGTGGGTATTGCCCGTCACATCCGTCAGCAGATTGCGGAACAGCCGGTCGACCAGCCATGGCAGCGGCGGCACGCCTTCTCCGGGGGCAGGCACCTGCGCAAGCGCGATCTCCAGCTCGTAGAGACTGTCGTGGCGGGCCTCATCGATACGCGGTGCCTGGCTTGTCGGGCCGATGAAGAGGCCTGAGAAGAGATAGGAGAGCGAGGGATGCCGCTGCCAGTGCAGCACGAGGCTTTTGAGAAGGTCGGGCCGGCGCAGGAAGGGGCTGTCATTGGGGCTCGCGCCGCCAACCACCACATGGTTGCCGCCGCCGGTGCCGGTGTGGCGGCCATCGATCATGAACTTGTCGGCGCCGAGACGCGACTGGCGCGCCTCCTCATAAACAGCCGTGGTGATGTCGACGCAATCCTTCCAGCCCGCGGCGGGGTGGATGTTGACCTCGATGACGCCGGGATCGGGCGCGACGCGGATGACATTGACGCGCTCGTCATGCGGCGGTGCATAACCCTCGATATGGACGGGCAAGCCAAGATCTGCGGCTGCCGCTTCCGCTGCTGCAATCAGTTCGAGATAGTCCTCGATGCGCTCGACCGGCGGCATGAAGACGCAGAGCCGGCCGTCACGCGGTTCCACCGACATGGCGGTGCGCACTGCGCCGCCGATTTCACCGAGCGTCTGTTCTATGCGCTCCTGCCCCGGGGCCTCGCTGGCATGGAAGGAGGCTTCCGGCATGGCGCGGCCCGATGGTGTGAAGACATCGGGAAGCGGACCGCGGGGGATCGAAGGATCGGCCTCGTGAATATAGGGATAGGCGGATGGCGGCACATAGGGCAGGGTGCCGAGCGGCAGACGGTAACCCACCGGGCTGTCACCCGGAACAAGAAATATTTTGCCGCGCCGCGTCTTCCATTTTTCGCTGATCCAGCGCTTGCCGCCGGCGCGCGCATTCCAAGCCTGAACGGGAAGAATATAGCCGGTCGGTGTCGTCAGTCCCCGCTCGAAGACGCGGGCAATGCGGTTTCGCTCCTCCGGGTCCTTTAGCTTGGAATTGGACGGGTCGACATTGTCGGGAAGGCTGCCTTCCTTGATGATCCATTCGGCCGGGTCCTCATAGGCCGGCAGCACCAGATCCGGCTCGATGCCAAGATGGGAGGCTATGCCGCCCAGCAGTTTCTGCGCATCTTCCGCCTTGACGCCTGTATTTGCGCCCTCCTCGGCGATCAGCGCCGGATTCTGCCAGATCGGCAGGCCGTCCTTGCGCCAATAGAGCGAGAAGGTCCAGCGCGGCAGGCTTTCGCCCGGATACCATTTTCCCTGCCCGTAATGCAAAAAACCGCCCGGTGCGAAACGTTCGCGCAGGCGGCGGATCAGGGCATCGGCCTTTTCACGCTTTGTCGGCCCGACCGCGCCGGTGTTCCATTCGTCGGATTCGAAATCGTCGATGGAAACGAAGGTCGGTTCGCCGCCCATGGTCAACCGGACGTCATGGGTGTTCAGAACGTCATCGACCTCCTGGCCGAGCGCGTTGAGTTCCTCCCAGCTTTCATCCGAAAATGGTTTGGTGATGCGCGGCGTTTCGGCAACCCGCCGGACCTGCATGTCGAAGGCGAATTCCGTGTTGGCATGGCCGTAATAACCGCCGGAAATCGGTGCCGCATTGCGGTAATGCGGCGTTGCCGCCAGCGGAATATGGCTCTCACCCGTCAGAAGCCCGGAGGTGGGGTCGAGGCCGATCCAGCCGGCACCAGGCATATAGACTTCTGCCCAGGCGTGAAGATCGGTAAAATCCACCTCCGTGCCGGACGGGCCATCCAGCGCCTTGAGATCGGGGGTGAGCTGAATGAGGTATCCCGACACGAAACGGGCGGCGAGACCAAGATGCCGCAGAACCTGCACGAGCAGCCAGCTGGTATCGCGGCAGGACCCCTTGCCGGAAGCGAGCGTCTCCTCCGGTGTCTGGACGCCCGGTTCCATGCGGATGACGTAACCGATCTCCTGTTGCAGGCGGGCATTGAGGCCAACGACCATGTCCACCGTCGGCTGCTCCGGGGTCCGGTCGACTGTCGCCATGAAGGCGGCGAGCAGCGGGCCGGTCGGTTCCGGTTTCATGTAGATGGACAGGTCGTCACGCAATTCCTGCGGATAGTCGAAGGGCCACTTCGTCGCCTCTTCCTCCACAAAGAAATCGAACGGATTGTAAACCGTCATATCGGCGACAAGATCGACCTCGATCTTAAATTCCGTCGCCGGTTCGGGAAAAACGAAACGGGCGAGGTAATTGCCGTAGGGATCCTGCTGGAGGTTCACGAAGTGATTGGAGGGTGAAACCTTGAGCGAATGGCTGATAACGTGGGTTCTGGAGTGCGAGGCGGGCTTTAATCTGATGATCTGTGGTCCAAGGCGAACCGGATTGTCGTATTTATAGTGCGTCAGATGATAGATGCTCGCTTTGATCGCCATTAATCTGCCTTGCCCGGTTTTCCGGCTTATGCGGTTTGTCCGCCCCTCTGAAATTATTCGGATTTTGTGCAATGCAGGAAAAGAAAGCAAGGATCATTTCCGGTGGCAACCGCATTGTTGGTGGAGGCCGCGATATTTACCCGCAGGAAGAATTGTCCGGGCTTTTCAATCATCGCCGCTGAGATTTCGCCGGGATTGTGGACAAGGTTGAACGGCGTGTTATTGCTTGGCATCGAAAGGCGCAGAATCGCGACCCGCTTTCTTTGCCGACTGACGTTTCGGAATGGAATGAATGGCAACAACGGTGACCGACGATCAGCGCAAGAGCGCGGCTAATCTTTCGGGTTTCGATCTCGATTTCCCGGCGCAGCTGCGCATGATGGGGCGTGCCTTCTGGACCTCGCCGGTGCGCACCCGGCTGATCCTGCTGTCGATAGCGCTGCTTACGGTGATATTGCTTACCGCCTATGGGCAGATCAAACTCAATGAGTGGAACGCGCCGTTTTACAACGCGCTGGAGCGGCGCGATCTTGCCGCCTTCATTCACCAGCTCGAGGTCTTTGCCGTCATCGCCGGGCTGTTGCTTCTCCTCAACGTCATCCAGACCTGGCTGAACCAGATGACGGCGCTGAATATGCGCGAGGGTCTTGCCAAGGATATGGTGGATCAATGGCTGAAACCGGGTCGCGCCGCCCGTCTTGCCGGTTTCGGCACGATTGCGATCAACCCTGACCAGCGCCTGCATGACGATGTCCGCAACCTTGCGGAAAGCAGCACGGCGCTTTCCATCGGTCTGGTGAACGCGACGATTTTGCTCGTCAGCTTTATCGGCGTTCTCTGGTCGCTCTCGGCCGGCTTTGCCGTCACCATCAGCGGCGAGACCTATGCGATCCCCGGCTATATGGTCTGGGCGGCGATCCTTTATGCCGGTTCGGCCTCCCTGCTCAGCAATCTCGTCGGTTATCGGCTGGTGGGGCTGAATGCCGAACGTTATTCCAAAGAGGCGGAGCTTCGCTTCTCGCTGATGCGGGCCAGCGAAAATCTTGCCGCCATTGCCCTTGCGCGTGGTGAAAAGAACGAAAGGCGGCGGATCGGTATCGACATCGATGCGGTGCTCGGCGTTATTCGCGGGCTCGCCATGGCGCTGACGCATCTGACATGGGTTTCGGCAGGATATGGCTGGCTGGCGGTGGTGGCGCCGATTCTGATTGCGGCTCCGGTTTATTTTTCCGGTAACCTCACCTTCGGCGGGCTGATGATGGCCGTCGGTGCGTTCAACCAGGTCAACACGGCGCTGCGCTGGTACATCGACAATTTCGGCCCGATCGCCAGCTGGAAGGCGACGTTGCAGCGCGTTTCGGTGTTTCGCAACGCCCTTATCGAGATGGACAGCGTCGAACAGCATGGCCTCACGATCGATCTGCAGCGGAGCGCGGAAAATGAAAAAGTCCGCCTACAGTCGGTGACGATCTGCCGCGATGCGGGTGGACAGGATCTGGAGCGCGGCTTCCAGCTGCGCGAGAGCGAAATCGAGGTTGGGCCGGGCGAACGGCTGATGATCAATGGCGAGCAGGGCGTGAACCGGCGGCTGCTCTTTGCGGCCATGGCAGGCCTGTGGCCCTGGGGGCAGGGCAGGATCGAGATGCCCGAACAGTCCGACACGCTTTTCATTGCCCAGCACGGTTATCTGCCGGCGGGATCGCTGCGTGAAATCCTCGCCTATCCACGTGCGCCCCAGCGTTTTGCCGATGCGGACTATGTTGCGGCGCTTGCTGCCTGCGGGCTTGGCGAGATGGCCTCCCGCCTCGAGGAAAATATTCGCTGGGACAAGAAGCTGGATTCGGACGAGCAGGCCAGCATCCGGGTTGCCAATGCCCTGCTGCTGAAGCCGAAATTCATCGTTGTCGACGATTTGCTCGAAGGGCTGGAAAAACAGACGCAGGATACGCTGGCGGAGGTTTTGAACGGGATTGACGGTGCGGCGATCATCTATATCGGCCGGTCGGAAACATTCCTGTCGGTTCTTGCTCCGGCTGTGGCGCATCTCGACCATACCGCGCAGAAGGAAAATATCTCCGGGAACGATAACGCTCCGCAGTAATTCAAGGGGCTATGGGACTGATCGGAGCGGACTAGAGCCGCAAATGCCATTTGTCCGAATCGAGCCGCTGCTGTTTGGCCAGGCTTATGGTGGTGTCCGGCTCCACCTGCGAACGCAGGGCAAGGGTGCCGGTCGCCAGACTGATGGCGACGACGCTGGCGACCACCAGGACGATATGGTCGTAGCGCTGCTGTATTGTGTTGTTTCCACTCCAGTCATAGGCCATTCGCACGCCCTCGCGTTTTTTGGAATCGTGCCTCATCATGGTTAACCGAAGCTTACGATGGCTCTGTGATTCCTTGCTGTTTTGGAAGGGCTGCCGCGACAAATCGGCTATTGGCGGATGGGGTGCGGTTGTTTAAGTCCGGCAGCGGGAGGCTTGTGAAAGGACTTTGAGACATGGACCAGCAACCGCCCGCCGATATGGAACTCACGCTCAGAACGCTTGCCATGCCCGCCGATGCCAACCCGGCCGGCGATATTTTCGGCGGCTGGGTCATGTCGCAGATGGACCTTGCCGCGTTCGTCCGCGCCAATGATGTGGCCGGCGGCCGCACCGTTACCGTCGCAGTCAATGAGATTGTCTTCAAGAAGCCGGTCAAGATCGGCGATACATTGTGTGTCTATACCAAAATCGAAAAGATCGGCCGCACCTCCGTTACACTGAAGATCGAGGCCTGGACGCGCAGGCATTATCAGGATTCCCGCGAAAAGGTGACCGAGGCCGTCTTCATCATGGTCGCGGTGGACGAGAGCGGCGATCCACGCCCCGTCCGCAAGGAAGCATGAGGCGGCATCCTCATTTTCTTTCCAAAGAAAATTCCGAAGCGCCCGCGAAAGAGTAAAAGCATAGGCGTTTCGGACTTTTCGCAATTCGATATCCGTCCGCTCAATACTTTAGAAATATCCAATTTATTTATCAATTTTTGCGATCAAGATATGGAATAGGACGGGGATCAGGCTTTGACCATTCCAGGTGTTGTTATTGTCGGCGGCGCTCACGGCACGCTCGCCCTTGCCCGCAGTCTCGGCGCCCTGAATGTGCCTGTCTATTATCTCACCCATGATTCCCCTTTGCCGGGCTGGTCGCGTTTCGTGCGGAAAACGATCCGCTGGGCCGGCCCGCATGATGCAGGGGCAATGCCGTTCCTGCGGCAAATGGCCGACAAGCATGGTTTGAAGGGCTGCCTGCTGGTGCCGTCCGGCGACGGCGAGGTCCAGCTCGTTGCGCAGCATCGTGAGGAACTGTCCGCCCTCTATAAAATCATCCTGCCGGATTGGACGGCCCTGCAATGGCTCTGTGAAAAACCGCTGCTTTATCAACGCGCCGCAGAACTGGGCGTCAGTATTCCCCGAACCTATGCACTGACATCGGCCGCTGACATCGATACGCTGGACGCCCTGTTTCCCGTCATTCTCAAGCCGAATATGGGGGGTGGAGATACCACGATCGCCCGGGCGAAAGTCATTCGCGCCGATGACCGGCATGCTCTGAAAACAGCTTTTTCCGATGCGAGTGGAGAGATCGGTGCCGGCAATGTCGTCGTGCAGGAACTCATTCCGGGTGGGGGAGAAAGCCAGTTTTCCTATGCGGCGCTGTGGCTGAACGGAGAGCCGGTGGCGGAATTCACCGCCCAGCGCGCGCGGCAATATCCCGTCGATTTCGGCTATACCAGCACCCGCGTCGAGGTCGTCGATAACGGGCAAGCAGTCAATGCGGCCCGAAAAATACTGAAATCGGCCGGCCATAGCGGGCTGGTCGAGGTTGAATTCAAGCTCGATGGCCGGGACGGGAAACTGAAGCTTCTCGATATCAATCCGCGCCCGTGGTCATGGTTTGGCCTTTGTTCGGCGGCGGGCATCGACCTTGGCGCCCTGCTATGGCGGGTCGCCAATGGGGAGCCGGCCGGCCAGTCCGTCAATGTGCGGCAGGGCGTCTCCTGGTCCTATCTTGTCCGCGATGCCGTCGCCGCTTTCACATTGGTCCGGAGGGGGCAGGCGAGACTTGCTGACTATTTCGCCTCTCTGGGCAAGATCCGCAGCTGGGCCGCCTTTGCGCCGAACGATCCCTTGCCGGGCCTGATCGATCTGCCGTTGACGGCCTTGAGGGTTGTGAAGAAGCGTCTTCTTCCTGGTCTGGCGTTAGGGCAATCGGGGAGGGTGTTCTTTCCGCCGATAAAGCGCCTTGTGAAATATGGAGCCATAAGGGCGGGGCTGGAGGTGAGCTCTCTCACGGCCGTCCGTTCGGCATTTCCGTCTCTTGCCGGTCGTGGTGTGATCTTCACGCTTCACCATGTGCGGCCGGGTGGGGCTGCTTCGGCTTTTGCCCCCAATGTGCAATTGTCCGTCACGCCGCAATTTCTGGAAGAGGCGATACAGGCTGCGCTGGAATGTGGTCTCGTTCCCGTCCATCTGCACGATCTGCCGGCCCTGCTTGCCGATAGTCACGAAGGCCGGTCGTTTTGCGCCTTCACGCTCGATGATGGTTATCGCAACAATGCGGAATATGCCGCGCCGATCTTCCGCAAATATGCCGTGCCTTACACGATTTTCATCACGCCGGGTTTTGTCGAGCGGACGCGAAGCCTTTGGTGGGAAACCGCCGCGGCCCTGACGCAGAAAGCTGCGTCATTCGAGTTCGATTTCGGGACGGGGTCGGAGCAGGTGGCTTGCGCCAGCCCTTCGCAGAAAGCGGAGGCATTCACGCGCCTTGAAGATTTCGTCCAGAATTTTTCGGAGGATGAGGCGGTGGACAGGATCGATCGTGCCGCGAGGCAACACGGCGTCGATCCCACCGCGATCGTGGACGAACTTGTCATGAATGAGGATGAGCTCAGTATGCTGTCGGAAGACCCCCTGGTGCATTTCGGCGCGCATACCATGACGCATGTGAATATGCGAAAGATCGATGCCGCGCGTTTGGCTTATGAGATTGCGGAATCGACGCGCCAGGTGGAAGCCTATACAGGCCATCGGCCACTGTCCTTTTCCTATCCCTATGGCTGGGTAAAGGCAGTGGGAGAACGTGAAGCGAAAGCGGTTCGCGATGCAGGATTTTCCGCGGCTGTGACCACACAGGCTGGCGTTATCGGTCCCCACAGCCTTGAAAAGTCGACGCAGTTGCCGCGCGTATCGCTGAATGGACGCTTTCAGAAAAAGCGCTTCGTAAAGGCGCTCATCTCGGGCCTGCCTTTCCGGTTCATCTAGCGACGTTGTTCGTTCGCCATCTCTCGGCCACCTCGCCATATATGGCCGTGGCTCGCGTTTGGCGTTTTCTTTCGCCGTTTCCGATTTCTTCTCTCGTTCTTCGAGCCTCTTTGCGGCTGATTGGCCAATCCGAAAGGATTGCGACAAAATTTTTGTTATTCACATCCATTTATCTATTGATTATAAATAAATTTATCGACGTAAAACATTACAACTTTTATGAAGGCTTCGCCCGTGCTGCTGATTTTTGCCGATGATCTGACCGGCGCCCTCGATGCTGCCGCCCCCTTTGCCGGGCGTGGGCTGGCGACCGAGGTTGCAATCGGGCTTGATGGTGTGCGTGCGGCACTGGCGGATGCGCCTGCTGTCCTCAGCGTCAATCTCGGCTGCCGCGATGGCGGGGCGGATGAAGCTCGCCGTCGCACGCAGGAACTGTTGGCGCTGGTTCCGGCCGATACCATTCTTTTCAAGAAGATCGATTCCCGCCTGAAGGGGCATATTGCAGCGGAAATGGACGCGATTTCCTACCGGCACGCGCTTGTCGCGCCCGCCATTCCGGATTTCGGACGTGTCGTTGTTGACGGAGCCGTTTCCGGCTTTGGCGTCGACGTTGCCATGCCGGTCCATGAAAGGCTGGGCGGACATGCCGGCCGCTGCACGATACCCGATACGCGGTCGAAGGGCGATATCGCGGAAGCCCTCGCCGCCGCGCAGGCGGAAGGGGCCGATCTTCTGGTTGGCGCGCGTGGGCTTGCCGAGGCGCTGGCTGAAGCGATGACGGCGCAGGTTGTTCCCAAGGCCGCGATCATTCCAGCGGGAAAGGGGCTTTTTGTCATCGGGTCTCGCGATCCGATCACGGTGGAGCAGATTGACGGTCTCAAAAGTGTCGGGCCTGTCTCGATCGTGGAGGCACCGAATGGTGTCCTGCCCCGTCTTGCCGATGACGGTGCCGGCCTGACGCTGGTTCAAGCAACGCAGGGTACGGAAAATCTCTCGCCGCTTGCGGTTTCAGACCGGCTGGCGGAAGGCGTCGTGCCGCATTTTACCGCCAGGGTGGCCAGGCTGTTGTTGTCGGGTGGAGCCACGGCCGAAGCCGTGCTGCGGGCCATGGGCATTTCGCGTTTGCGTCTTGCCGGCGAATGCCTGCCGGGTCTCGGCGTCGGCTGGGCCGGCGACCAATGCATCATTGCGAAGTCCGGCGGTTTTGGGCAAGCTGACACGTTGAAACGGATCGCGAAAATGATGCTTGGCGACAATGACGCTGGAGAGAGCTGACCAGATGGGGCTGATGAAAGAAACGGCGCGCAAGGCACTTCCGGACATTATTTTCGAGAGAATGCACCGCGCGATCAAATCCGGCGCCTACAAGCCAGATGAGCGGCTGCCGACCGAACACGAAATCGCCATGGAGTTCGAAGTATCGCGACCGGTGGTGCGCGAGGCTTTGCGGCGGCTGCGTGAGCAGGGGTTCATTTATTCCCGCAGAGGTTCGGGCAGCTATGTCAGGGCTTTTGGCCTGCGCGAGCCGCTCGGTTTTGGCCAGCTTGAAAACGTCGCGGACCTTCTCAACTGTTACGAATTCAGGCTGACGCTGGAACCGGCAGCGGCGGCCGCGGCAGCCTTGCGGCACGATGCCGAAAGGCTTGCGGCGATCCGGAAGGCGCTCGAACTGATGCGGGATGCGACCAATCGCCAGTCGCACCGCGAGGATGCCGACTATCAGTTTCATCTCGCCATCGCGCGGGCGGCGCGAAACAGCTATTTCTCCACCGCGATGGAAGCGTTGAAGGACCATATTGCCGTGGGCATGAAATTCCACGGCATGTCGGTGAAGCGGGAGGCATCCGGTCTGACGCGTGTTTTTGCTGAGCACGAGGCAATCGCAAAGGCAATCGCCGATGGGGACGCAGAGGCGGCGCGCCAGCTGATGCTCCAGCACTTGACCGGATCGCGCGACCGCCTGTTCGAGTCTTCGCACACGGACTAAGCGGGTGACCGAAGACCGATGCGCGTGTCCGCGCGCCGGATTTTCGCTCAGAAGGCGTGGCGGTAAATGCCGAGCACATCCTCGACGCTCATGTCGACGGGGTTGTTGTCCATCAGCCGGCGGATGGCATGTGCATCTTCCGCATAGCGCGAAAGGTCAGCTTCAGTTGCGCCGTGCCGTGCAAGCGACATTTCAATGCCGAGCCCGGCGCAGAAGTCCGTTGCCGCCTTGCGCAGATCATCAGGCGAAAGATGCGCGCGAAGGCCGAGCGCTCCCGCCACTTCCGCCGTCTTCGCCGAAACCGCGGGCTGGTTGAAGGCCAGGACATGCGGAAAGACGATGGCGTTGGCCAGCCCGTGCGGCAGGTTGAGAAGCGTGCCGAGCGGATAGGCGATGGCGTGGCCGGCCGCCGTATTGACCGGGCCAAGGCAGATGCCGCCATAATAGGAGGCGAGCATCATGCCTTCCCGCGCTTCAGTATCCGCGCCATCGCGGACGGCGCGCGCCAGATATTTGCCGACCAGTGCAAAGCCCATACGGGCGAAACCGTCGATCATCGGGTGGGCCTTGCGGTTGGTGAAGGCTTCGACGCAATGGGCCATGGCATCCACACCCGTCGCCGCCGTAACTGCTGGTGGAACGGAATAGGTCAGTTCCGGATCGAGCACGGCGAAATCCGCAATCAGATGAGGGCTTTCGACCGCGATCTTGTTGCCTTTCACCGGGTCTGTGATGAGCGAACGGATGCCGGCTTCCGAGCCGGTGCCGGCGGTGGTGGCGATCTGCACCAATCGTGTGTCGCGCCCGGCAACCCTGTTTGGTCCCGCCACGTCCTCAAGCGTCTGGCCGGAATTCCAGAGTGCCGCGACCAGCTTCGCCACATCCATCACCGAACCGCCGCCGAGGCCGACGACGAGACCCGGCTTGGCGGCGCGCGCTGCGGTGAGCGCCGCATCGAGCGTTGCGGTGTCCGGCTCGCCGGGAATAGCGTCGAAGATCGTGAAAGGGCCCTGCAATTCCAGCCGTTCGGCAAATTTCGCCGTCACCGGTGTGGCGATAATCAGGGTCGATGCGGTTTTTCCCGCCCAGGTGCCAACCTGTGAAACGGTGCCGGCGCCAACGGTGAGCCGGCGTGGCTGATGGATGAGAATGGGAGCTCTCGACATGGTGCTCATCCCTTTCGGTCCTTGCCCGCCACGAGCTTGCGCGCATAGGCGATGGCGGCATTCATGTTGCCGTGATTGGCGATACCCTTGCCGGCAATGTCGAAAGCCGTGCCGTGATCGACGGAGGTGCGGTCGATCGGAAGATCGACAGAAACATTGACGGCGGTGTCGAAAGCGACAAGCTTGATCGGGATATGGCCCTGATCGTGATATTGCGCGACGACGAGATCGAAAGCGCCGGAATAAGCCCGGTGAAACACCGTATCGGCGGAAATCGGTCCCTGCACCTCGATGCCTTCAGCGCGTGCGGCGGCAACCGCAGGCGCAATCTGGTCGTCATCCTCGGTGCCGAACAGACCGTTTTCACCGCAATGCGGATTGATGCCGGCAACCGCGATGCGCGGTTGATCGTAACCGATGCGCTTCAGATGCGCGTTGCCGGCGCGGATTGTCGCCAGCACCCGCTCCGTCGTTGCGCGGCGAATGGCTTCCTGAAGGGAAACATGAGTCGAGACATGAATGACCTTCAAACGTTCCGAGGCGAGCAGCATATAGGCGGCCGAGGAGCCGGTGAGGCTTCTCAACATGCCGGTGTGGCCGTCATAATGATGGCCGGCGAGGTTTAGGGCTTCCTTGTTGATCGGCGCGGTGACGATGCAGCCGATTGCGCCGGCTTCGGCATCGCGAACGGCTTTTTCGATAAAACGGAAAGCGGCGTCTCCGGCCACCGGCGACAATGTACCCCAGGGCAGCGGCGCGCCTTCCACAGACAGATCGACCACATGCTGGGAGAGATCGATATCAACGCCGAGCGCATCCCGCGCCGCTTCCAGCGTGGCGAGGTTTCCATAAATCCGCGTTGCAGCGCGATCCGGCGCGGACATCTCCGCCAGCGCCCGCACCGTGATCTCGGGGCCGACGCCGCAGGGGTCGCCCATGGTGATGCCAATGATATTGCTCATCTTTGTCTCCCGTCGTTCTCGTCAGCCCAGCCGGGCGCCAGCCGGACATATTTGATTGCGCGGCGATGATAGGTGTAGCTCGCATGCAGCGTACCGTCCGGCGCTTCCAGAAGCCACGGATAGGACATTTCCAGATTGCGTCCATCGGTCGAATCGTTCGACAGGCAGGTGCCCGGCCCGTCTTCGATCAGGATTCGGGTGGTAAAACTGCGCCCGCCATCCTCGGACAGGCAGATCGAAACCGGCGCGCGCGGCACGCCCCAGACCGGAACACAGCCACCATGCGGATCGGCATCCGGCCTGTCGTCTTCTTCTCCCAGCTCGTCATAAAGCGAGGCGCGGCGATCGCTCGACTGCGCGGCGTTGACGGGGTTGCAGATCATCGCCAGCCCGCCATCGCTGAGCCCGATCACGGCAATGGAAGAATTATTGTTGGGCACATTGGTCGGCTGTGGCTTCGACCAGGTGCGGCCACCATCGGCACTTTCGGTGCGATAGACGAAATCGGCCTGACGGCGGCGGAAGAAGGCGGCGTAGCGTCCGTTCGTCACCTCGATCGGGCTCATATGCACGCAACCGGTCGATTCCTCCAGCCCCTGCAATTGCCATGTCGCGCCATTGTCCGTGGATATGCCGAGCGCTGCCGTATCATGGCTGCCGTTCCATTTCTGGCCGGGGCGCTGGACGCAGCGGAAGATCGGCAGCAGCCAGGCGCCGTCATCGCGAATGCGCAACGGCGCGCGGATGAAGCAGCCCCGCGGGAGATCGAGAAAACGTCCTTCCTCGGAAACAAGCTTTTCCGGTGCAGTCGCGTCGCGGCGGATTCGCGCCATGCGAATGCGGCATTCATCCTGATTGCCGGAGGGCTGGGCCGTATGGAACAACCAGAGCGCGCCATCCGGTGCGGTGAACAGAACCGGGTTCTGTTCGGAATGGGCGGGGTCGTGGCTCAGGCGCTGCGGCGGCCCCCAGCGGGTTGCACCGGCCGTGAGCACGGATGCGAAGATCGAAATATCCGATTTTCCTTCCAGTGTGCCGCCGAACCAGGCGCAGAGCAGGGTGCCGTCATCCAGAAGGTGCAGGAAGCTCGCATGGTTCTGGATCATGGGCGACGGCAGGAAGGCTTCCTGCCGGTTTTCCGACACGGCATGGATGGCTCCGGTCATGGCGTGAGCGATGTCATCAGGGGTCATCGTGGTCTCCTCTTGTTCCGATGAAAATGACATATTTGAAAAGTTGTCAAGTTTATTTAATGAAAAAAGAGGATCAGTCATTTTTGGATATTGGAATTAAATATTTGTTTTTAAATGATAAAATTAAGAGGTTTGGCTTGGGTAAAAATTGTCTTAGAAAATAAATTGACAAAAAATGCGATAGCGTCGATGCTCTGTTTACGGGTGGAGGAGACAGTCATCCGCACGCCATGCTCCTGATGCAGGAGACGGGGCTTTTTAGAGTGTCCCTTGCGGTGCGCCGCCATGTTGCTGAATTTCTGATCTGGGAGGAGAACGGAATGAAGAAGTCATTGATTGCGGGCGCCCTTGTCTTGGGTTCCTTCAGCGCCGCGGTTTCGCCGGTGCTAGCGGCATCGGGGCCGATCAAGATCGTGCTGGCGGAAGAAGCGGACCTGCTTGAGCCCTGCATGGCCACCCGCTCCAATATCGGCCGCATCATCATGGAAAATGTCAGCGAGACGCTGACCGAACTTGATGTGCGCGGCAAGAAGGGCGTTCAGCCGCGCCTTGCCGAGAACTGGGAGCAGAATGCCGACGGCAGCTGGCGTTTCCACCTGCGTGAAGGCGTGAAGTTTTCCGACGGCACGGCATTTGACGCCAAGGACGTCAAACACAGCTTCGAACGCATCATGAGCGACAAGAACGCCTGCGAGTCCCGTCGTTATTTCGGTGGCATGACCGTGACCCCGTCGATCGTCGATGATCACACGATCGACTTCAAGACCGAGCCGGCGCAGCCCATCCTGCCGCTGCTGATGTCGCTCGTCACCATCGTTCCCGAAGAAACCAAGATGGAATTCATCCGCGAGCCTGTGGGTACCGGACCTTACAAGCTCACCAACTGGACGCCGGGCCAGCAGATTGTGCTCACCGCGCGCGACGATTATTGGGGCGCCAAGCCGCAGGTGACGGAAGCGACCTATCTTTTCCGTGCCGATCCTTCGGTTCGCGCCGCCATGGTGCAGACCGGCGAAGCCGATCTTTCGCCTTCCATTTCGCAGCTCGATGCCACCAATGCGAAGACCGACTTTTCCTATCTCGACAGCGAGACGGTCTATATGCGCCTCGATCACAATATCGCGCCGCTGAACGATGTCAGGGTGCGCCGCGCGCTCAATCTCGCCATCGACCGGCAGGCCTTCCTCGGCACGCTGGTTCCGGAAGGCGCCGTGCTGGCCACCGCTCTGGTCCCGCCGACCACGCTTGGCTGGAACCCCGACGTCAAGGTCTTCCCCTATGACCCCGAGGGCGCAAAGAAACTGCTCGAGGAAGCCAAGGCTGCCGGTGTGAAGGTGGATACGCCGATCACCATCATCGCGCGTACTGCGAATTTCCCCAATGTCACCGAGATCATGGAGGCGATCCAGCAGCAATTGCAGGAAGTCGGCTTCAAGATCGACCTGAAATTCGTGGAAGTGGCCGAGCACGAAAGCTATTATTCCAAGCCCTTCAAGGAAGGCCGCGGACCGCAGATCGTCGCCGCCATGCACGACAATTCCAAGGGTGATCCGTCCTTCACCATGTTCTTCAAATATGCCACCAAGGGCACACAGTCCGGCTTCTCGGACAAGAAGGTGGACGATCTGATCGAACGGGCATCCGCAGCCGTGGGTGACGAGCGCGCCAAGCTGTGGTCGGAGCTCATCGCTTATCTGCACGACGATGTGGTGGCTGATGTGCTGCTGTTCCACATGGTCGGCTTCTCCCGCGTCTCGGAACGGCTGGACTTCAAGCCCACCATCGCCACCAACTCGATGCTGCAGCTTTCGGAAATCGGCATCAAATAAGACCCCGCGTCTTGTCAATTAAGAAGCGGCGGCGCAGCGAAAGCTTCGCCGCCGCATTGAAAAACCGGAGGCAACCATGCTGAGCTTCATCCGAAAACGTTCCGTTGCGAGCCTGATCTCCCTGATCGGCCTCATCGTCATGGTTTTCTTCCTGTCGCGCCTGACGGGGGACCCGGCCGCATTGTTTCTGCCGGTGGAGGCTTCGGAAGAGCTGAAGCAGCAGTTCCGGGCGCTGCATGGGTTGAATGATCCGCTGATGGTGCAGTTTCTGCGTTATGCGGGCGATGTGATGACGGGTGATTTAGGAGAATCGCTCAGAAAAGCCCGCCCGGCCCTGGATGTGGTGCTGGAGGCTTTCGTCTGGACGCTCTGGCTTGCGGTCATCACCATGTCGCTCGTCACCACCGCCGCCATCGTCATCGGTTCGCTTGCGGCTTTCCGCTCCGGCGGCTTCTTCGACCGCATGGCCTCCAGCATCTCGCTTATCGGTGCATCCGTGCCGGATTTCTGGCTCGCCATCGTCGCCATCGTTGTCTTTTCCGTCAATCTCGCCTGGCTGCCCACGTCTGGCACGGGCTCCGTGCTGCATTGGATATTACCGATTGCGGTTCTGTTTGTGCGCCCCTTCGGCATTATCGTGCAGGTGGTGCGTGGCTCGATGATCGGCGCCTTGGCGTCGGCCTATGTCAAGACGGCGCGCGCCAAGGGCGTGAAGTCCGGTCCCATCATTTTCATTCACGCCTTGCGAAACGCCATGCTGCCGGTCATCACCGTCATCGGCGATCAGGCGGCAAGCCTTCTCAACGGCGCCGTCATCGTTGAAACCATTTTCGGTTTTCCCGGTGTCGGCAAGCTGATGATCGATTCCATTCTTCAGCGCGATTTCAACGTCGTGCTGGCGGCCATTCTCGTGACTGCGCTGGCGATCTTTCTGATGAATCTTCTGATCGATATCGCCTATGCGCTCCTCGATCCGCGTATCCGGCACTGAGGAGGCCGTTCAGCCATGAGCCTTTCCAACGCAGATACCGAGATCATCGCCGAGCCATCCTTCGCAACGCGCATGCTGCGCATGTTGTGGGCGGATAAATTCGCGCTCTGCGCCGCGATCTTTCTCATCCTTATCGTCATTCTCGCTTTTGTCGGCCCGGCATGGCTTGGCGATCTGGCGACGAAACAGAACCTGCGCGGGCGCAACCTTGCCCCGTTCGACTGGCAGCGCGAATGGTATTTCTGGCTTGGGGCGGATGCGCTCGGCCGCTCGCTTCTCGCGCGCATCGTCGCCGCCACGCAAAACACGATGATGATCGCGGCCGGCGCGGTGCTTCTTTCCGCCATCACCGGCACCGTGCTCGGGCTGATCGCCGGTTTTTCCTCCAACCGTGTCGGCCAGATCATCATGCGGCTCGCGGATGTGATCATGTCATTCCCGTCGCTCTTGATCGCGGTCATCGTGCTTTATCTGCTTGGCTCCTCCATCCTCAATCTGATGCTGGTTCTCGCCATCACGCGCATTCCCGTTTACATCCGCACCACAAGGGCGGAGGTGCTGGAGGTGCGCGAGCGCATGTTCGTGCAGGCGGCGCGGGTGATGGGCGCATCGGGCAAGCGCATCCTGTTCCGCCATATCCTTCCCGTCGTGTTGCCGACGCTGACGACGCTCGCAACGCTCGATTTCGCCTATGTGATGCTGGCGGAAAGTGCGCTGTCTTTCCTCGGCATCGGTATTCAACCGCCGGAAATCACCTGGGGCCTGATGATTTCGCAGGGACGGCAATATCTCACCAATGCCTGGTGGCTGTCCTTCTGGCCGGGGCTCGCCATCATCCTCACCACCCTGTCGCTCAACCTGCTTTCCAACTGGCTGCGCATTGCGCTTGATCCCGTGCAGCGCTGGCGGCTGGAAATGAAAGGCCGCAAGCATGGCTGACCATCTTCTCGACGTGCGCAACCTTTCCGTGGAGTTTCACACCGCAAGCGGTGTCGTCCACGCGGTGAAGGATGTTTCCTACCATATCGAGCGTGGCGAAACGCTGGCTATCCTCGGCGAAAGCGGTTCGGGCAAGTCGGTATCGTCCTCGGCCATCATGAACCTCATCGACATGCCCCCGGGCCGTATCAGCAGCGGCCAGATATTGCTCGACGGTCAGGACCTTCTGACCATGCCGGCCGAGGCGCGCCGCGAAATCAACGGCCGGCGTATCGCCATGATCTTTCAGGATCCGCTCAGCCACCTCAATCCTGTCTACACCGTCGGCTGGCAGATCCGCGAGGCGATGACCACCCATGGCATGGGCAAGACGGAGGCGGAAGCGGAGGCGAGGCGGCTTGTCGCCCGCGTCGGCATTCCCGATCCCGACCGGGCACTCACGAAATATCCGCATGAATTTTCCGGCGGCCAGCGCCAGCGCGTGATGATCGCCATGGCGCTGGCGCTTCGGCCCGATATCCTCATCGCCGATGAACCGACCACCGCGCTTGACGTGACGGTGCAGGCCGAAGTGCTTTCGCTGCTCAGGGAATTGCAGCGGGAGACGGGGATGGCCGTGCTCATCATCACCCATGATCTCGGTGTCGTCGCCGAAATCGCCGACCGGGTGGTGGTGATGGAAAAAGGCGTTCTGGTCGAGGCCGGCACGGTGCGCGAGGTCTATCGCAACCCGCAACACCCCTATACCCGCAAACTCATCAGCGCCGCGCCGGGCAGGGGCGCCATGCATGAGCCGCAGGCGGCGGGTGAAGCGCTGCTCAGCGTGCGTGATGTGCGCAAGCGTTACGGCGCCTTCGATGCGCTGAAGGGTATCTCCTTCGACCTCATGGAAGGCGAAACCATTGCGGTCGTCGGCGAAAGCGGTTCCGGCAAATCCACACTGGCGCGTATTCTCTTGCGGCTCGACGAACCGGATGCGGGCAGTGCGGTATGGAAGGGTCGTGATCTCTTCAAGCTTTCGCCCGCGGAACTCTTCGCGCTCCGGCGGGATCTGCAGATGGTGTTTCAGGATCCCACCCAGTCGCTCAATCCCCGCATGACGGTTTTCCAGCTGATTTCCGAGGCATGGATCATTCATCCGGAGATATTGCCTAAGGCAAAATGGCGTGAACAGGTTGCCGAATTGCTGCATCAGGTCGGTCTTTCACCGGACCATATGCGGCGTTATCCACACCAGTTCTCCGGCGGCCAGCGGCAGCGGATCGCCATTGCCCGCGCATTGGCGCTGGAGCCGAAGCTCATCATCTGCGACGAGGCGGTCTCGGCGCTCGACGTCTCGGTTCAGGCGCAGGTCATCGCACTGCTGGACAAGCTGCGCCGCGAAATGGGCCTCTCTTTCATCTTCATCGCGCATGATCTGCCGGTGGTCCGGGACTTTGCCGATCACGTCATGGTCATGCAGCGGGGGGAGGTGGTGGAGTTCGGCACCGTCCGGCAGATTTTCGAAGCGCCGCGCGAGGCCTATACCCGTGCCCTTCTGTCTGCGAGCCTCGATCCCGATCCCGACATGCAGTCCCGGCGTCATCCGGCCGTCGCAAATTCAAGCGGAGTTCTTTCATGACCAAGCAAGCTTTCGTCGCGCTCGTCACCTGTTTCAACGAGGACGAAACCATCAATTATCAGGCGACCCGTGCCCAGGTGCGTCGCCAGGTGGCCGCCGGCAACAACATCATGTGCGCCGGCACCAATGGCGATTTCACCGCGCTGACGCATGAGGAAAAAATCCGGCTGACGGAAGAGGTGGTGGACGAAGTTGCGGGTCGCGCCAAGGTCATCGTCAATGCCGGCATGCCCGCAACGTTTGAAACCCTGCAGTTGGCCCAAGCCTTCGACCGCATCGGCGTTGACGGCATCGCCGTGATCACGCCTTTCTTCATCGCCTGCACGCAGGATGGCTTGATCCGCCATTTCTCGACGGTGGCTGACGCCGTCGAAACGCAGGTCTATCTCTATGACATTCCCGCCCGCACCCAGAACCACATAGAGCCGGAAACCGCGCGTAAACTTGCTACCCATGGCAATATTGCCGGCATCAAGGATTCCGGCGGCGCACAGCAGACGCTCGAAGCCTATCTTCAGGTGGCGAAGGAGATGCCAGGTTTCGAGGTCTATTCCGGCCCGGATCACCTCGTTCTCTGGTCGTTACAGAACGGTGCCGCAGGCTGCATTTCCGGCCTCGGCAACGCGCTGCCGGATGTACTTGCCGGCATTCTCAATGCTTTCAACGCCGGCGATATCACTAAGGCCGAACGCCAGCAGGCAATCTATGCCGATTTCCGTACCGATCTCTACGCCCTCGGTTTCGCGCCTGCCATGGTCAAGCGCTCGCTTTATCTTCAGGACGCTTCCGTCGGTGCCAGCCGCCAACCCGCCCTTCTGCCGGACAAAGAGCAGGATGAAAAAATTCTGGAGATCTTGCGGCGTTATCAACGGCTTTGACGCCGCTACCGAATGTGACACGTAGCGGCGCGGATCGCGCGCGTCACCTCAAAAATATCTGCGAAAACGGCCAGAAGCCGAAGCGTTTCGCCCGCCTCATGCATGACGAATAATTTGTGACATAAACACGAAATTCCCCTTGTCAGTCACGCCATTGATGTTTAAGAGGAGCGCGCAACGCAAGCGTTCGCGCATGCGGAGAGGTGGCAGAGTGGTCGAATGCACCGCACTCGAAATGCGGCATACCTGCAAGGGTATCGTGGGTTCGAATCCCACCCTCTCCGCCATATCACTAAAAATCGATATATTCTTCAATGGTTTGCGACAAGTCGATCGTTGACGACCACATACCAACCCACATTTTTGATTTGATTGCATGATCTGAAGTCATCGAGTCATCCAGGTTCATTCGCGATATTCCATCGTCGCGCTGTTCGCCTTTATAAAGGTTGGCGCTTCCGAGATGGCGAGATGTGCTTAGATGGAAGCCGTTGGGAATACTTCTTACGAGTATTCCCCGTCACGATCAGTCGGCGTCTCTAACCACACCCTTGGAATTTAGCAGCGCATGCTTTCCTAGAAATTTAATTAGAATAGTCTCGATTTTGAGGCATAGATCAGGATCTGCTACGGCCAAGAACGAGCCCCGAACCACGAGAGGTGGCTTGAACCAAAAGCGGGTCTGATGATCTTTAACACGAACCCGAACGTTTTTGCTCGATTTGCCGACATACACAGGGCGATCCGTGATATCGTAAAAGACATATACTCCGCTCGCTTGTGGAACGGTTTCGAGGTCATCGGGGGTAAAATCAGTCCATTCAAATCCCGGGATAGGCATAGCCTGGCTTGCAATTTCCGCCTCGACTGCAGGGGGTATTAGTTCGTCGATTGCTGCAGCTAACTTATCTCGCGTCTCTTTTCGCGGGGAAACCGTATTTCCCTTCACTATATTCCAGATGCCCGTATAAGTGATACCAGTTTTCGCAGCCAGAACGCCAACAGAGAGCCCTTTTTTCCCAATCTCAGTCCGGAGCCAATCTCCGAAGGCTGAGTGTTCTGTTTCCTGCATAAGGAGATCGGCGGATGAATTATTTTCTATGTAGCTCATATCATTCGTCCAATATTTAATCGCTGCTGTTCTCTTTGAACTCAGAAACTAGAAAGTCTACAGTCGCCTGGTCGCGCAGCTTGCAGACGATATTCTGGTTGGCAAAAGCGCCTTTGAACCACTTAGCCTGTGATGGCTCGACCGTTTTGCGCCAATCGACGCCAACGACATATTCCGTCCGCTCAGCTGATTCGCCGATCCGCTTCATTCGAGGTTCGGCAAGAGGCTGTTCGAAGAGCAGGCCATCTGGTGTCATAAACTCAGAGGCGAGCTGGGCTTCGCCGGTAACCGCCCCATAACCGATGTAGCCCTTGCCCTTGTCGTAAACGAATATCTCGTCGCCAACCGCGAGCTGCTCAAGGCGCTTGGTGTAGAATTCGCCACCGCCAGCACTCACGAACCCATAGCGCTTCATGTCTGTCCACGACCGGTGTTCTCCGAGACCAGCATTGACGAAGTAGTAGCCGGACCACGGTGGGCGCACTTTACGCTCGGAACGCTCCTCCACCTCTTCCTGATCGAGCAGGAAATCCGTTGTCAGCCATTCCTGACCGTTTGCCTCGAAGACGTTGAAAAACGCGGTGTTGATGGCAACGCCATGCTCTTCTGACAAATATTCGACGATCCGCCGGGACGCCGGGTCGAGTTCGCTGGCCACGATCAGCATGGAGTGGCTGCCGTTGAGCTGTTCGGGAATAGCTTCGCCGAATTTCTCCCGGAAGGCGGTCACCAGGCGCGTCTGAAGATACCGTTCAGCCCGCTCGTATATCTGGGGTGTTGTCAGAGTGCGCACCCAGGAGGCGTAATCCAGCACCTGTGCCACGATTTCGCGCGGCGTGCGGTCCTTCTTCAGTTCGATGATGATGAGAGCCCCCGAGGCATCCAGCGCCAGAAGGTCGATGAATTTACCGTGGTCTGTCGGTACCTGCCGGCCAATCACCATGGCGTCGAGGCCGAGCAGCGACGGATCGGCCGCAACCCAGTCCTCGATCAGGCTTTCCTTCAGCAAGGCACGGCGCGTGGCAGGTTTCAATCTACCGTCAACAATGGAGTAGAGCGAACTCATGCGGCGTCCTCCATCGCTTCTGGTGGGTAGAGTTCCAGCAATTTCGCGTGCAAAGCCTGAATTTCGTCGTAGTGCGCCTCTCCAGCCAAGGCTGAGACGTTAAAGCCGGAGCAGATAGCGATATCAGCGGACGACATATAATTCGAATGAACCAGGTTTGCAGCAATCTCGTCCGCTGGATCGGTATACTGGCGCTCTTCTACGTCCGAGCTTGATATCAAAAATCGCCTGCAGAGCTCGAGGATAACCGGCTCCATATGCGTTTCAATATTGCGGACTTCCCTCATCATGTCGGCGATTTCAGCGTCAATCGCCGCGCGATCGTTAAAGAACACAGTTCCTGTCGGGTGTGCGATCTTGTTCCGTCGCTTTACGAACTTGGCGAATTCTCCCACCTGCTGATTAGAACAACCAATCAGCTTGAGAAACCGGAAAATCTGGCTTTCCTTCAGGCGGTCATAAAACTTGAATGGACTTTCGCAATCTATCAGACTGCCTTCCTCGTCCGAACGAAACCCAACCATAGCCATTGCGAATTGCTCCGGGCGGGCTAGCCTTATCTGCCAAATCGAGAAGCTGACAAAGCTCATGTAGAGCAAGTGAAAGGCGAGACTGGCAAACTCAAAGCGTTCAGTGTCATAGTTAGTCTGAAATGCTGACCACAGGAAATCGAGATAGGCTTGCTCACTGGCATTAGCGAATGATTGGGGGAGATAGCTCCCGAGTTCGAGCGCCTCATCCATCAGGTAACCTCCTCGACCTTAGCTTCCCCCCATACACGAGCAATTGCAGCTTCGATCTTTTCCTCGAAGCGGGCGACTAGATCGCGGTTGCCGTTGACGAGAGCTTGCTCAACTTCAATGTCGGCAACAATGGCGGTTTGCGTGTGTAGGTCAGGCAATGGCACTTGCAGTTCAGCAAGGTGGCCCTGCGACAAGTTGCGAATGTTCGCGCCTTGTCCCGTCTTCTTCATCTTCTCTGAGAAGACGGGCGTCTTGAAAAAATATGCAAGGTAGCGCGGGTTCGCCTTCGCTGAGTCGAACCGTGCCCGGATGGTGAAACCAGAGAACGTCGCGGACCCTATGGCGTCTCCAGCAAGCATGGAGCGGCCCACGAGGTCGGGGTTGCCGTTCGAGCGCACGAAAAGAATATCACCGGGTTGCAGGAAGTAATCCTGACCCACTGGCGCATCGGGCTGGATAGTTGCCAGACTGTCCGACGGTACCACCGTGTTAGACTGAAAATCACTCACTCCCACAATGCGAAGTGGCTCACCGACCTCGCCTTTGGTAAAGTTCAACCCGTTCTTGAATTCAGCAATTTCTCCCATCGACACCACCGGCCACTCAGGATCAACCGGGATTTGCGTGCGGTAGCTGTTAAGGACGGCGCGGGCACCGTCGATGACGCGCTGATAGCCCTCGATCTCCGCCACAATCTCGCGCTGCACCTCAAGCGGCGGGAGAGGGATGCGGATATCGGCGACGGCTCTGGGGTTAGCCCGCGATAGTGAGCCGCCGACGCCGGTAACGGTCTTCATGAATTGCGCGTGAAAGAAGTCAGAGACAAGCACCCGCGCCAAATACTCCGGCACAAACTTGTCGCTGCGGAACACGATCCATTCACCAGATGCAATTTGCCGCTCGGCGCTGTTAGACGGCGAGACGACCCATGTTCTGCGGATGTGCGGGACAATCCGTGACAAAAGCACGTCATTCGGTAGAACACCCTTCTTTGCTGAGCCGATTTCCTTTCCCAACAGGTGCTCGGGTTCGCGACCTTCGTGCGCAGGGATACTCCAAAGCTCGAAGCGTTCTTCTGGCGATTTGCTGGGATCAATGCTCGGAAGGCCGCTTGCCATGAAGCGCCCGAGGTCCACCATTTCAAAAGCTGACACGCTCACGGCGCTCTCAAGGTAGCGCTCCCCGCTCAAGATGTAGTCCCCGCCCTCGGCTAGCAGAGAACGCTCTACCGCGCTGCCAAGGCTGCTTTCCAGCGCCTCACCGCCCCCCACCCGTGCGGTGTGCAACCAAGCCCCAAGCTCGGACTTCACCTGCGCCAGTTGCGACCCCTTCACTGCCTTACGCTGTGCGCCAAGGGCGAAGCCGTCATTTTCGACCTTGAAAAAGGCGACGTGCCCGCTGGCCTTGGCCACCGCACGGTCAAGGATCAGGATCGATGTCTTCACGCCGGAATAGGGATTGAACACGCCTGCGGGCAGGGAGATAACGGCGGCAAGGTGGTTTTCTACCAGCATCTTTCGGAGTGCCACATAGGCGCTCTGGCTTTGAAAGATGATGCCCTCGGGTACAACGATGGCGGCGCGACCGTTCGGCGTCAGGTGTTCCGCGATGTAATCGACAAACAGCACTTCGCTGCGTTTGGACTGCACCTGAAAGCGGGTGTGCGGCTTGATCCCGCCCTTTGGCGACATGAAGGGCGGGTTGGCGAGAATGACGTCGGCCGTCTCGGTCCATTTCTCTTCGCTGGTGAGCGTGTCGTATTCCTCGACCTTCGGATCGGCAAAACCATGCAGGTAGAGATTTACCAGCGACAAGCGAACCATATCGGGCGAGATATCATAGCCCCGAATGTTTCTGGCGAGACGGGCGCGATCCTCAGGTTGCAACAGGTCGCCGGGATAGCGCATAGGGCTTTCCAGTGCCTGCTCGGCTGCGTCGCCTTCGGTGCTATTGCCATTCCCGTTCACCACGCCGGTTGAGTTCTGTTTCAGGATATGCTTGTAAGCCGAAATTAGAAAACCCGCCGTGCCGCAGGCAGGGTCCATGATGACCTCGTTTTTCTGCGGATTGATGATTTCGACCATGAAATCGATGATGTGGCGGGGTGTGCGGAACTGGCCTGCGTCCCCCTGGCTGCCCAAAACGGACAACAGGTACTCGAAAGCATCCCCGAGCTTCTCGCTGTGGTCGTAGGTGAAGCTGTTTATCTCACGGAGGAATGCTCGCAGCGTTTCAGGGTCGCGATAGGGCAGATAGGCGTTGCGGAAAATGTCACGAAAGAGCTTGGGCAGCCCCTCGTTCTGCACCATGTTTGTAAGCGCTTCCGAATAGGTGTTGAGCATGTCCTGCCCAGACACGCCGGAGGCCACCAGCTTCGCCCAACGATAACGCTCGTAGTCCTTGGTGAAGAACCGACGCTCACCGCCCAATTCCTCGGCCTCAAGATCCATGTCGTCCATGAACTTGTAGATCAGCGCGATGGTGATCTGTTCGACCTGGCTTTTCGGATCGGGCACCTTGCCTACGAGAATGTCACGGCACGTATCGATGCGGCGCTTGGTATCTGTATCGAGCATTTCGGGCTTTCATCACATAAAAGGGTTCAGGGACACGTAGTCCTTGATGTATTCCGGGATGCGTTTGCGCCACGGAGCGGGCACTTCCTTAAGATCGCGCACTGAGAAGGACGGGTTTACGTTGAGGTCCGCGAGATAGCCAGCGTCAATCAGCGCACGAACCTTGGCGTCGCGGATATAGGCTTCAAAGAAGTAGCGTATTTCGCGGATACGGTCGGCCTCCTCAGGCTTCTGATCGACCAGGAATTTCTGAAATTCGTCGTCGATCAATTCATCCTTGTTCTTGAGCTTCGAAATGAAGCCGAAGGCTTTTTCCACCAGTTCCCGCACCGATATACGGCGATCGACGCCTGCGGCACGGCGCAGCTTCTCCAGACTGAAAAACTCGCTCGGCTTGTCGAATAGCTCTTCGACGACGTGGCGTGTGGCCGCATCCCAGTCCCGCTGTTCGACCAGTTCGGCAAGTTTGGGATCAGATCGTGCAGTTTCTTCGAACTTCTGGAACAGCTCACGGTCGATCCGCATGCCCTCTAAGCCGATCTGCTCTTCAACCTGGTAGACGACCTGATCGGGTTCCAAAAACTCGTAGATGGAAAGTTTCGAGACAATCGTCGAACCATCGTCGCCACCATTGGATAGCGGCATGGCGGGAGGCTTTGGCAAAGCCAACGCCTGGTCGTAGTCAAACTCTTCTTCGAAGAACTCGCAGTTGGCGAAGAAGTCGAAGAGGCAGTAGGAAGCCTTTTGGACATCCCCAAGCGCCGCCTTCTTGGCGGGATCGAAGAGCTCTTCCGCAAAATTGTGCTTTCGTGTTCCGCGCCCCTTCATCTGGACGAAATCCGATGGCGAGAAGATTGGCCGCATGAGCGCAAGGTTCAGAATGTCGGGGCAGTCATAGCCTGTCGTCATCATGCCGACGGTGATGCAAACTCGGGCTTTGCTGGTGCGGTAATTTTCGAAAAAGCCGCTGCGCCCGCCGAGATTGTTGTTTGCGAAGTTAATGGTCATCTGCTGCGAGGCCGGCACGTCGCTTGTCACCTGCATAGCGAAATCAGACTGGTAGCGCCCCGGCCACAACTGGTCGGCCAGTTCGTTCAGGATTTCCGTGATTTTGAGGGCATGGTTCTGGCTGACAGCGAAGGCAATCGTCTTGCCGAACTCGCCGGAAATCGGGTCTCGCATGCCATTTTCCAGAAGCGCTCGACAGAAGGCCCGGTTGGTCGCTTCGGCGAAGAAGCGCTTCTCAAAGTCGCGGCCGCCGAAAGCTTCCTTAATCTCAGTGCCGTCTTCTGCCGTCGTTTCGATTGTGAAGCCTTCGTCTGACAAAAGCTTGGTTGTGACTCCCGTTCGGGCGTCGATGACGTACGGATTGATGAGAAAGCCATCCCGCACCCCTTCCAGCAAGGAATAGCGGAAGGTGGGATCGCCGGACTCGCAGCCAAATGTGCGGTAAGTGTCGAGCATGGTGCGACGCTCGGCTTCTCGCGGATCGCGTTCGGTCGGTTTGTCCTTCTTTGACTGCTTCAGATAGTCCTTTGGCGTCGCTGTCAGGCCGAGCTTGTAGCCGATGAAATATTCGAACACCGCGCGGGCGTTGCCGCCGATCGAGCGGTGTGCTTCGTCCGAGATGACGAGGTCGAAATCCGTCGGGGAGAACAGTCGGCGGTATTTGTCGTTAAACAACAGGCTTTGCACCGTCGTGACGACGATATCGGCCTTACGCCAATCGTCTCGCTGCTCTTTGTAGATGATTGAGGTGAAGTCGTTCTTCAGATAGGATTTGAACGCCTTGTCCGCCTGGGTTTCCAACTCCAGCCTGTCAACGAGGAAAAGGACGCGCTTGGCGTTACGTGTTTTCAGGAAAAGCTTGATCACCGCAGCGGATGTCAGTGTCTTGCCGGTGCCGGTGGCCATCTCGAACAGAAACCGTGTCACGCCCTTCTTGGCACTCCTCTGTATCTCCTGGATAGCTCGTTCCTGGTAGGAGCGAAGGAAGCGGAGCTTTTGCTTTTCGACGAAAGCATCCCGCTCTGCCTCGTTTTTCCACGCCGCCTCGTTTGCATAACTGGGCATCTGGGTGACAACGATAAAGTCGCGCTCAACCTTTTCGGCAAAGAGCCGCTCCGCGTTGGGCTCGAAGGCGTAGTGGTTCTTGATCTCGTGCGGGCCAGGAAATGCAGAAATGACCGTTGGATTGCCCTGTTCAAGATCCCAAAGGTAGTGAATGTTTCCGTTGCTGAGGATCACGAAGCGTGCATTCTGAGCCCGGGCGTATTTGCGAGCCTGCTCCTTGCCGATGCGAGGATCTTTGTCTTCGGATTTCGCTTCGAGAACAATGAGCGGCTTGCCGTCCTTGTCCAGCAACAGGAAGTCGATGAAGCCGTTCGCGCTCTTTTCGAAGTCCTCGCCAAGGCTCTCAATATGCTCAGGCTTCAGCTTTACGTTCGGCTCCAGAACGACATTCGCGGGACCGTTCTTGTCATCGAAAAAGCGCCAGCCAGCCGCCTCCAGCAGCCGATTGATTTTAATCCTGGCTGTTGCTTCCTTACGTAACGACAATTGAGCCCCCGGTTGCCTATAAGTCTTGTCCAGAGGGGTAGACGAAAACGATGAGGATGGAAAGCTAAGAAGGTTGACTGTTTTACGGACTGATATTCGCAAGAACTCGGTAAACCTGCATCCTGCTGCACTTTACTGTTTTGGCGATATCGCTCTTTGCCATTCCCTCAGCAAAAAGCTGACGTATCAACTCCCTATCGATACGGCGTTGGCCACCTTTATAGGCATTTAAGAGCTTTGCTCGCTCAATTCCGTCCCGCTGCCTCTCTTTGATAAACCGGCGCTCCATCTGCGCAACCATGCCAAGAACCGTTAGAATGACTTTGCCCATTTCACCCTTGGTTGACACATGCGGTTCAAGCACTGTGACGAATGCGCCCCGTTGTTCGCATTCGTAGACAATGTTGAGAACATCGCGGGTGTCGCGACCGAGCCGATCAAGACGTGTGACAATTAGCTCATCATCTTGGCGCAGAAACTCGATAACAGTTGCCAACTCGGTGCGCCCATCGCGACTCGCGCCGGACACTTTTTCGCATCGGACTATCTGGCATCCTTCCGCTAGGAGCCGCTGTTGTTGAATTTCGAGATCCTGATCGAGCGTACTAACGCGCGCGTACCCAATTCGAGCCATGCGTCACCTCAAGCTTTAGGCTTCAGGCTACCCCGTCACAAATAGTCGCTGTCAACTCAGATGTTACGTTGGTGGCCGCAACACTTGGCTTGTCACATCAGGGTATACCCTGATGTGCGCGGCGATGGCGGTTGAGCACAGTGAAGTCGCTGCTATCGCTCCTGCATTGCCTCAGACGCCACTTGGGCGACCGGCGACCAGAAATAGTCGATGATCCTTCGTTTACCAGTCTTGATTTCAACGGAAACGGCCATCCCCGGTGAAAGCTGGCGCACGACGCCGTCGACGTTTATCTCTGTTGTGTCGAGAGCAATGGTTGCGGGATAAACGAGGTTTTGCAGCCGTTGTACGTTCCCGCCCGGCACAACACTCCTGAACTGTGGCGCGGCCTGTTCTTCCATGGCCTGAGCGTCGGGATTGGGGATGGCGTCTCTCGCAACGGTCTTTACTGTCCCTGTGAGAACGCCATAACGGGTGAACGGAAATGTTTCGACCTTGATGACTGCCGGTTGGTTCGGCTTGACGAAGCCCACATCCTGATTTGCGAAAAACACCTCGATTTCCAGAGGCAGATTGGCGGGGATGATGCGCATGATTTCGGTTTCAGCCGAAACAACCTGTCCGGTCGTGGTGATCGACGAGGCCTGGATGATGCCGTCGGACGGCGCGTATATCGCGGTCGCGGCGAGCCGTTTTTCGGCTTTTACCAGTTCCTGTTGCGCTTCGTCCATCTGCCGGGCGAGATCACCCGTTTTCTGGATATTGTCGGCAACGAATGTCGACAGGACCTTGTTCTTTTCGGTCTCGGCAACGGCGAAACTTGCCTGAGCTTCGAGCAACTGTCCTGAATAGGTCGACAGGGTTGCTTCTTCTTCCTGCAAAGCCTGTGTGGCATCAAGGACATCAGATTTTCTGCCGGCGGCGCGCTCGAGAAGGCCTGACCGCATCGAGACACGCTCTGTCAGCGTGGTGATCAGGTTGGCCTGCGCGCGTGACATCGATTGAAGCCGGTCGATTGATGCCGACTGCAATTTCGTCTGGGCGGCGAGGTTTCTCATTGTCTCCTTGAGCTGCAAAAGGTTGGCTCTCAGGATCGCTGTTTCGCGCGAGCGAATGGTTGCTTGGGTATTCGCCGCAAAATCGGGGACTACATCGACCGCTATATCAGGACCTGTGCTCCAGTCGTGGTTTTCGACAGTGGCAAGTTCCGTCATCCGTCGTGCATGTTCGGCCTGCAAGGCCTCTATCGTCGTCCGCAGGCGGGCGTCCTCCGCCTTAAGCTCGATGTCATCGAGTTTCACCAGAAGATCGCCTGCCTTGACTTCCGTGCCATTGGCAAAAGGCGCCGAGACCACACGTCCGGAGATGGTGGACTGGACGACCTTGACGCGACCGGAGGGTTGAACCTTTCCCTGCGCCGTCGCCACCACATCGATCCTGCCAATAAAGCTCCAGATCAGTGCCGAGGCCGCGACGATGCAGACGAACCAGATAAGGGCATAGCGGATCGGGGAGGCCGGCTTTTCGATGATTTCGAGGGCGGCAGGGAGGAAGTCGCTGTAATCGGCGCTGACCTTTGTGTTCGTTGCACCGGGCAACTCGGGTCGCTTTTTTGCTCTCATCGGCTCGACCCCATCTGCAAGTCCCACAAATGCTTGTAAAGGCCGCCATCCCGGGCGAGCAAATCATCGTGGCTGCCTTCTTCAACGATCCGGCCATCGGCCATGCCGATAATGCGGTTACAGGTCCGGATGGTGGCAAGGCGGTGTGCAATGATCAGCACCGTGCGGCCCTGTACGATGTGGCGCATATTGGCGAGGATCAGCCGCTCACTTTCATAATCGAGAGCGCTGGTCGCCTCATCGAGGATGAGAATCGGTGGATTGACGGACAACGCTCGGGCAATTGCCAGCCGCTGTCGCTGCCCGCCTGAGAGGTTCGCGCCACGCTCTTCGATGACGGTGTCATAGCCCTTCGGCAGTTTCGCAACGAATTCATCTGCGCCTGACAGTCGGGCGAGATTGATGACGGCCGCGCGCGACATGGCAGGATTGGCGATACTGATGTTTTCGTGGATCGTGCGGTTGAATAACATATTTTCCTGAAGCACGACGCCGATATTCGAACGCAGCCACGCCGGATTGACATGGGCGATGTCCTGACCGTCGACCATGACCTGGCCGCTTGAGGGCAGATAGAACCGCTGCAGAAGTTTGGTCAGTGTCGACTTGCCCGAGCCCGACGGGCCAACAATGCCGATCACTTCGCCCGGACGCACGGACAGCGAAATGTTCTTCAGGATTTCCGGGCCATCACTGGAATAGCGGAAATTTACCGCCTTGAAGGAAATGGTACCCTTAGGCGGCGGGAGGCTGACGGGGACCGCCGGTTTCGGTTCTTCCGGCGCATTGAGGACATCCGACAGACGTTCGACGGACACCTGCACTTGCTGAAAATCCTGCCACAGTTGCGACAGGCGTAGAACCGGCTGAAACACCTGACCGGCAATCATGTTAAAGGCGACAAGACCGCCGACGGTCAGTTGATTGTCGATGACAGCCTGCGCGCCAAAAAGGAGGAGGGCGGCCGAGGTGATCTTGTTGACATACTGGATCGCCGTCTGGCCCTTCGCCGCGAGCATGGTCGCTGCAAAGGAAGACTGCACATAGGCCGCCAGACGCTCTTCCCATTGCGCGGCAACGACGGGCTCAACGGCGGATGCTTTCAGTGTCTGCATGCCGATAACGGATTCCACGAGCAGCTGTTGACTGAGAGCGCCTCGGTCGAATTTTTCGTCGATGCGATGTTTGAGGGAAGGGCGGATCAGAAATCCGATCAGCACGAGAAACGGGATCGAGGCGACGACGATCCAGGCGAGCACTGTGGAATAGGCAAACAGCACAGCGATGAACACGAAGGTGAAGATGAGATCAAGGACGGAGAAAAGTGCCTGCCCGGTCAGGAAATTGCGGATGGTTTCGAGTTCGCGCACGCGGGCGACGGTTTGGCCGGCAGCTCTCGTTTCGAAATAGTTGAGCGGGAGATTCAACAGGTGGCGAACGAGCCGGCGCCCGAGCTCTACGTCGATCCGGTTGGTTGTGTGTGTCAGTGCATAGGTGCGCAGATACTGAAGAACGACGTCGAACAGGCCAATGGCGGCAAGTCCTATGATAAGGACCGTCAACGTCGAGTAGCTGCGATGGGCCAGCACCTTGTCGACCACCACCTGAAAAAACAGCGGCGAGACGAGGGCGAAGAGCTGCAGGAAAAGGGATGCGAGAAAAACGTGGGCGAGCGCGCTTCGGTAGCGCCAGAGCGACGGGAGAAACCAGGCGAACCCAAAGCGGCGCTGGAACGCGGAAGCATCGGAAAATCCCCGCTGCAGCAAGATGAAGTTTCCTGACGTCAGCGACAGCAGTTCTTCGAGGGGCACCGTCCGGCTGATAAAGCTGACGGGATCAACAAGCCGGTAGCTGTTTTCTTCTGATTTGCCCGCAAAAACGGCAAACCCGCCATCGGTCAGGACGGCGATGCATGGCGTCGGGATCACCCTTCCGCTGGCAAACCGATCTTCGCGAACGGGTTTTGCCTTAAGACCCACACGTTTGGCCGCCCGCAAGATATCGTCGCGGGTCGCCTCTCCGGTGAGTGCCAGTTCCCGTGACAGGTCAGCCGGATTGCAGGAAATCCTGAAGAACGCTGCGACGGCGGCGAGCGACGCCAGGCCGGCGTCGGCATTCGTCGTGGAGGAGGGGTTGAGTAAACCTGTATCCATATCAAATCTGTCGGTGAGCGGATTTGCAGGTGCCTGCAAATCCGTATAAGGTGGAAATGGACTGGTTTATCAGGTTGGCGAAGACGGCTGGTATGCCAGCCTGACGTCGCCGACGAGACGGGTTTGACCGTCAACCTTTTCGAGGAAGCTGGTTCCCGTTATCGCTGAACCATCGGCGAAATCCTTTGCCCCATCAGCAGTCGGTATCAGATTGATGTATTTGATGCCGAGTTGATCGAGGGTCGAAAGTTCTCCTGCTTCGCTGATGCCATTCTGGTTGATATCCTGCCAGACACGGAACTCGCTCCATCGGGCATCCTCAGCGCTCAACAGACCGTCGTTGTTGGTGTCAAAGACAAGCCGCAGAGCCTCGAGATCGGAATTGGTTGAACCCTGTTCTTCCGTTGGCCAGAGGGTGAAAGCGAGTTCTTTTGCCTGATTGATCAAGCCGTCCGGGCCTGCAGAACCGTCTGCTGCGAGGTCAATTGCAAGGAGACCATCCTGTGGGCCGATCCACGCAGTAGCATCGCTCAGTCCGTCTCCATTCCAGTCAAATTGTATTCCCGTCGCCTCGAGCTGTGCCGCGTCCAACGGGCGTAAATCTAAGTGCTGATCATCATTCAGGTCTATTGCAACAGGCTGAAGTGTTGGGCGAACAAACATCCGATTTACGACTGTGTCGTAAACAACCCACATTCCATTCCAAAAATATGACGGAATTTTCTCTTGGCCAGACGAGTTGTAAGTAGATTGAGTTGTTCCATTTTGAGATCGCACAAAGAATTCGTAATCGCCGTTATCCCAGTCCATTCGCAGAAGCTGCGGTGAGCGTACGTGTTGGGAGTTCACGTCAAAAAAGTTTACTGTTATAGATTTCCAGTTATAGCTATTGCTGACGTCAAATATCGTTTTCTGAACGCTACCGTCGTCGATAAACATCGTGCTCGTTGAAATCTGGTCGGGGCCTGCAAAAACCTGCTCGATCCTGCTCCAAGCCTGAGTTCCGCTCACGTCGGAATATGTCCGGTTTCCGTTATCCCAGTATTCAATCCGAATAGTTTCTCGTCCAGAAGAATCAAACGCTTGTTCCAACTTAGTCCATGGTTGAGCATTTGAAACATCGAATGTGATGGTGTCGTAGGTGCCACTGTCATTCGTGCGATGTGCATAAATTTGGCGTCCGGCGCTGTCGAATCGGCTCATGAAGCGTGACCAGGCTTGTGTGTTCGCCACATCGAAGGTGTATTCGACCTTGGAGCCATCATCCTGCATATCGATCTGCGTGAGTACTCTACCCTCGGCGTCGAACGTACGATGGACCTCCCGCCAGAGCTCGGTGTTGCGCGCATCGAAATCCACTAGCCCGGTTCTGACACCCGATGCATTGAAGTACTCTGCCTTGATCTGCGCACCTGTCTCCGCAACGAAGGAGATCGTGGCAGAGTTACCGTCGTCCATGAATTGCTTTTCAAGCGTCTTGCGCTCTTCCGCATCATAGGTCTGTTCGACACGCGACCATGCTTCGGCGTTTGCCCTGTCATAAAGCGTAGCGCTCTTCAGGAAATTGAAGCTGTCGAGCACTTCGCTGCTTTTGACCAGTCCCGATTCCGCAACATACGTCAGCCTGGTCGACGTCCCGTCTGCAAGCTTGTTCTGCTCGGCAATCTTTCTTCCTGACTCGTCCTTCGTGATACTTGTCAGAATGCTCCCGAACGCATCAACGTTGGTTGTCCGGATTTCGGTGTCCACTCCAGCCGCGCTTTTTGTGACGGCTGTCTGAACAACCGCGCCGCTTGTCATCCTGATCGAGGTTTCGATGTAGTCGACTACGCCATCGTTGTTGCTGTCTTTCTCAAGGACAGTCGTGGAGCCGTCGTGGCTCATGCGGAACGAGCCATTGGCTTTGACCGTACCGTCAGTCTTGGTCTCCGTAATCGCGGTTTTGACGCTGCCATCGATCAATGTCGAGGTCTTCATGACGGTTTCAAAATAACCATCGCCATCCTGATCGAGCCTGCTGGTCTTGGTCATCTGGCTGGCATCGACGGTCGTTTCCGTCGTCGCCGCTATGGCGCTGTTCCAGTAGATTTCACCGAAACGCATATAGGCGGACTTGCGCGCCGCTGCTGTGTTGGTGACCTTCGTCACGCGTGCGCCGGAGGCGAGAGATGTTTCCTCAACAGTCTGATCGATGGATCCATTGCCGTCGACGTCTGTTTCCTCAAGGAAACGGCGGCCGTCAGCGCTTGTCGTGCTTTTGCTGGTTGAGCGTGTCTTTCCGTTCGCAAGCTCCAACTCGGTCGTCGTGACCTCCTTGCTGCCGTCAGCGTAGAGATAGCTTTTCAGGGTCTTTTTGGTATCAAAAACACCGTCACCGTTTTTGTCGATCTCGATGATCCGCGTGAGGCGATCAGCCGAAACCGTATCGACGCTCTTGCTCGAAACAGTTCCCGACGTGCGGAAGTTGGTGATGGTCGTGATCTCTCGGCCGTCGATCATCCGCGTTGTTTCTTCGATCTGATCGACTGTGCCATCGCCATTTTGATCACGCTTCGTGACAAGTAGACGCTTGTCGAGCGATGCCTCCGCGGTGATGGTCTCGATGATCGCATTGCTACTATCTCGGACGGTCGCCGATTCAACCTGCGAGCCGTCGGCCCTTTCTCGCAACGACCGGACTGTTGTTCTTGTCGCCGCCGGAACGAGGGCCGATTGGTCACTCGTTGTTGTCGTTAAACCATCTGCGCTTGTGGTCACGGTCACGAGTGAAAGAAGTGCGTCGCCGGTGCCCGTGGTGCGAGCCGTCTCCACAATGCTGCCATCACTGTTGAAGATCTTGTTCGTGACCCTCTTTTCATCGATAGAGCCGTTTCCGTCGGCGTCGACCTGCACGGTCTTCTCCATGCCATTGGCGGTGAAGGCCGTCTCGGTGCGCCGAACGGTTGTCGCCGCGGCCTGCCATGTTTCAACGGCGGTACGCGAGCCATCGGCATGCAAACTCTGTGTCTGGTTACGGCTGGCCGTCCATCCCGCGCCACCGGCATCGTTCCAGGAGGTGTTCCGGGTAAGACCGTTTCCGCTTTCGGACTGTTCTTCCTTGCCCTTCGTGACCCAGTTGCCGTTCACATTGGTCTGATAATCGGTGATCGTCGTGGAACCGCCGTCGAGCTTCAGCGATCTGGTTTTGACGATGCGGGCATCGGATGTGCCGTCGCCGTTCGTGTCGAGCGTCGTCGTCTCGACAAGTTTGTTGGCACTCGTCTCAACCGTCTTGCTACGATCAGCGGTTATGCCGTCCGGTCGCATCTCAACAAAAGTCTGCCGCGATACGCCGTTGTCGAGCAGTTCTTGGCTGAGGGAATGATCGATCTTCCCGTCGCCATCCACATCGACAGATGTCACGACGGATTGTTTGTCACCGGACGTCAGAACAACGGTCTTGCTCTCAAGCGAAAGATCGCCCTTACGGATCTCGGTGGTTTGTCTGATCGAGCCGATTTGCAGAATCTCCGTCGCTTCATTCACGCTCCGCAGCGTAGTGGCATTTCCGTCAGCATAAACAGTGCTTTTCGAAAGCCCGTTGGCGGTTTCGGTCACGGTGGCGCGTTCAAGCATTGTCGAGCTGCCCTGGTACCGGGCGGTTTGCGTCGTCTTGACGCCGTAAGCGTCAATCGTCGTGCTTGATGTCCGAGTCTCATCGACGATCCCGTCTCCATCACGGTCGATGACCTGCGTCGAAGACAGTCCGCCACGAAGCGTCGTCGTTTCGCTTCGGGAAAGGAGCTCGCCATTTTGACCGAGTTCTTTCACCTCAAGGGACGTGTTGCCGGAAGCGGTAATCGTCTGTTCGGTACGATAGTCCGTTATGCCGTCACCATCGACATCGTCGAACTGGATGATGGACATGCCGTCAGAACTGGTGGTTTTATTGGTTGAGGAGATGAGCGCGTTGTTTCCGGAACGCTTTGTGACGGTCTCGACAACTGCTCCACTCTCAAGCAGAGCTTTTGTGGTCGTGGTGACATCGTCAACCATGTCGTTGCCATCAAAGTCCTGCTCGACGGTCGAGATCAGACCGTTTGCGGAGGTCCTGACGGTCGAGCGGGATGCGACGCTGTTTCCGGAAAGCTTCGTTTCAATGACCCGAACCGTGCCGTCATCTTCGACTGCGATATTCTTGTTGGTCGTCTCGTCATAAACCCAGTCACCGTTAAGGTCCGACTGGCTGGATTCGTTCATTCCGTTGCCCGATACCCATTTGACATCCTGGCGAATAACGGAGCCATCGTTTGCCGATGTGGTGCGCGATGTATAGGAACTGCCGTCGGCTGGAAGGTCGGTATACTGGTTGTGAACGCGGTCAATGATACCATCGCCGTCAACATCGACCGTCTGATAGATGTTGAGCTTGTTGGCGGACGTGACGGTCGTGGTTAGAGAAAGAAGCGTGCCGGTATTGGTGAGAGAGCGGTTTTCGACGAATTCACCGCCGTCAGCGCCAATCGTGCTGCCGACCTCGATATTGATGTTGCCATCGCCGTCACTGTCAGTCCGAACGAGCTTTCCTCGTTTGTCGGCAGTAACCCAGTTTTCCTCTTTCGAGATGAGTGTGCCGTCTCCACTTCGGTTTTCGGTGATAAGTGTTTCGCTGCCATCAGCATTTTGCGTCTTGTTCGCGCTGATCACCTGATCGAAACTGCCATTTCCATCGACGTCCGTGGATTTTGACGTCGAGAGGCCGGTGGCGTTGCTGTATTCGACAATACGATTGACAAGCGTGCTATTTTCGGAGCGCTTTTCGACGGTCCGCGTCGAGCTGCCGCCGGCTAGCATGACGAGGTTGCTTGATGTGATTTCGTCAAATTGTCCGCGTCCGAAACGGTCAAGTTTCGACGTCGAGATCAACCCGTCGGCACTGGTCTCCTTGATGGCCTCCGAAGCCACGGTGCCATCAGCAGAAAGTATTCTGGTGGTTTCCGTGACCGTACCGTCAGCACCTCTCGACACCGTGATGAGCTGATCGGCGTGGCCATCTCCATTGGAATCAATGGTGTTGCTGCCGGTCAGGCCGTCCGTGTGCCTCTGTTCCGTCGTCTGCGACAGAAGATTGCCAGATGCGCTGCGATTGGTAATGGTCCTCGTTTTTGTGCCGTCTGCAGATAGGGATGTAAGGTCCGATACGGTGCGGTCAAAAGTGCCGTCGCCATCCACGTCTTCGCGAATGCTACGGGACAATCCGTCCGAGGACGTCGTCGTCTCAAGGTCTTTATATTTTGCGCCGTCACGCACAAATGAAGCTTCCCGAACGGTGGTATCGCCCGCCTGGTTGCGAGAGACGGCGCTGGTAAATGTATTGTCCCAGATAGCGTCGCCATCGAGGTCAACGAACCGCATCTGCGTCAGATTGTCGGCGGAGATCGCGACCTCTTCCTTCCGCAACAACGACCAGTCGGAGCCCCATGTCAGGTCGCGCTCGAAACGGGCACCATCCGCATACCGGATTGTCTGATGCTCGGTCATCCGCTCGTTCTGGCCATTGCCGTTCGCGTCGATATAGGACGTGCGGCTCAGCCGGTCAGCGCTGAGAGCGCTGGATGTCTGGCTGATCACATCGCCATTCTGGGCGAGCTGGGCAATCGTCGTTGTCAGGCTGTTGTCGCTGCCGATGGTGCGGGTTTCCCGTTCGGTGGTATAGCCGCCACCGAGTTCGTCACGGCTAATGATCGTGGTCTTACTATCGGCGCTGATGTCCGACGTTCGTGACCAAAGCAGGGTTCCGCCGCCGCTTCGCATTGTTTCAACGCGGGTGCGCGCACCATCCTGCCCGATGGTGGTAACGTCGGTCAGGACACGATCAACCACACCGTCACCATTGTCATCGAACCGCAGCGCCACGTCGAGGCCGTTGGCGCTCGTTGTCCTCTTCGCTTCCGAAGCGAGACGCCCATCCTTGTCATGGGCTTTCGTGACGACGGTGACATTGCCGGATGCATCAACGGTTTTGGTCTCGGAGACCACAAAACCGTTGTCATCGTGTTTCAACGTCGCAGTTGCTGCTGTTCCTGTCTCGCCATTTGTTCGGGTAAAAGTCGTCTGTCCGTCAATTGAGGAGCCACCGTCAAAATCGATCTTCGTTTCGTCAATCGAAAGATCGATGGATTCGATACCCAGTTCTGCCAGACTTTTTTGCGTAACAGTGCCATCGGCGTTGGTCAGCATGATCTTGAACTGTGACCACTGCGCGTCACCAGAATCGAGCTTGCCATTCTGGTTCGTATCGAAAACCTGACGAAGCGCCTGCATGTCCGACCCAGCCGACGGGCTCCATTCTGTAAAGACAATCTCCTTGCGAGACGAAATAGTTCCGTCATTGTCGGCGTCGATCATCAGAACGCCATCGCCAGCACTGACCCAGGATGTTCTGCGCTTGTAACCGTCGCCGCCGATATCGAGGAAAATATCCGAGTTGGTACGGTCGCTCAGATCAAGGCGGTTGTCTCCGTTCAGGTCGAGCAGGACAGGTTTGCCCGAAGAGCTGCTGGACGAGTTATTGTTACCGGAGGATTTGCTGGAAGAGCTCTTTCCGCTGTTCGCTGGCGTGGAATCTCCCCCACCAGATTTCCCGGATGAGCCCGTGGAATTCGATGATGAGCCTCGGCTGGATGTCTTCCCTGCACCGTCAGATGTTCCAGAAATCGATCCCGAGCGTGCAGGGGTAGAAATAGCTTCCGCGCCGCCGCCTTTGCCGCTTGAGCCCGTAGGTTGTTCTATCTGACGGCGAACGTAGGAGTCGAATACGCCATCTGTTACAACGCCGTTTTTTTCAGCCTCCCTGTAGGCCATCGCAAAGGCGTCGGTTCTACTGTAGCCGTTGGCCAGGGCTCCTATTGCCGCTCCCGCTGCAATGTCCTTTCCGCTTGCATCGTTGCCTCCTCTGCTGGCCAAATAGGAATTGAATGCCGTCTTATCGATTGAAATAGGTCGCCCAGCTGATGTGTACCCTATGAGGTCGCTTTTACCCCGTGATGGATCTTCAACGCCCATCGACGCTCTACCAAGACTAACCGCATAATCAAAGGGGACATTGGCCACAGTTGCTGCCCGAAGTGCGGTGGCAAATCCCAAGTCTGCCTCATGGGCCCAAGGGGCAGAAATATTGTGAACTCGAATACCTTCCGCGATATAGGTATGAAAATCCTCAACCTCGAAGTTATAAGTCTGCCAGCCGGAAATTAAAACCGGTCGCAATGCTGAACTTCCAGTGGAGACACTAATGGCCTCTGCGTGCTGAAAATAGTTGGCGGTTGCGGCAGAATATTTGATGATTTCCGCAGCAACCTTTATTGGATCGCCAGTGCGAGAGATAAGCGTCGCGTATCCGTTGAGAGCCATGTTGCCGAGTTCTGGGAAATTGCCAGAAGCGTCCAGAAAATGATGACCTGCGGTCGCAATCAATTCCTTCTTTTCACCGTCCTCCGTCCAAGAAAGGCGAATGAATTCGGTTGTGGTATTATGAAAAACTCTTCTCACACGGCGGGGGCAAAGTGCTCCTCGTCCAAGGTTTGCAGATCCGTCAAAGGCAAGAACTGTGTCTCCAACCTTGATTTCGGCGATGGGTTTCTCCCGGCCATTCGGAAGTTCGATTCTCGTTGAAGCCTCGAAACATTCCGCTATACCGGTAGCACCCATATAGCTTACCGAGTTTGTTGGGTTGATCCTTTTTGCAATTTCCTCAGATATCCGCGCAATTTCACGAGCGGCATATCTAGCCGCCTCAAATCCTCCTCGCGTTGTCTCTTCTGCCAACTGTTGTCCATAATATCCGCCAGCGACGGCTCCCCCCACCGTGCCCACAGCGCTACCTTTGGCAAAGCGGGAGGTGAAGGCTGCGCCTACAGCACCACCAACTAAACTACCGCCTAACCCCATCGCTTTTACAGTGAATTGCTCCCAATTGCCGTTTTTTGCAGCGACCGCAAGTTCCGATGCAGTAAACGCCAATCCGAAGGCGGTACCTCGCCCTAACGCCAGACCTGCCCCTCCATGTTTTTCAACAAGATAATTGGTGGTCTCGGCAGTAGTGCCAAACGCAAAGTTGGCCCACTCTGGAAGAGCACCAGTACGTTCAGAATCTTTTTCGGTGTCAGGCTTTCTAAAGTCCATTTTTGTAGTCCTTTGGCGTCAATGCGATTGAAGCGGCGCAAAATATCTGAATAAAAAATTCAATTATTATCGAGTAAAATCCAACTATTAGCACTATCAGAAGAGGGGAGCTGAGTGAAATGTAGGATATGCTGCCACATGTACTGCAAGTGACGTCTGAAAAAAACAAAAAGTAAAAAAATAAAGATATCATTATTAAAAATGCGGGAAATGTTATCATATTATATTTTGTTAATCTAAAGGGTAATCGCTCTTTGTGAGCGATGAATTTCAAAAGAATTACAGGGAGCAAACCGACAGTGGCAATGAGTAGTATGGCATTGGCCATTAGGAAGAACGCCCCTCGACCAGATGAAACAGTTTCAAACTCTCGATATCTGTCGATCAGCAATGAACCGCCAAGTGTCATAAACCTAGGCTCTATATTCTCGTATATCGAACTCGATATGTCGGTGAAGTAGATAATAGACAATATAGTAATGGATAATATATTAAATATATTTAGCTTTTTGAATACGCTTTCGTCAAAATATTTTAGGTCTCCTCTAGACAATATAGAGGATACTCTATTCTTATTGCTGGGTGTTTTTTCGCGGAAATCGGGATTTCGTGCCATTTATACTCTCGAGATGAGTGAATTTTTGGAAACGTAATTACGGTTCATCTCTGCACAATCTCACAATTTGTATGCGCCTCCGATGAACGCAGCTCCCGCTGCCTTCATCAAACGGTCTGTGGCCTCGATGCGCGAACCCGTCGTTACGTGTATGAATGAATGGCTGGCGTTCAGAGACGCCGCCCACTTTTTGATGGCCGCGACCAAAGCGAGAAACACCTTGGCACGACGGACAGGCGGCAACGACAAATCCACTGCAATCACGTGCACCGTCACGAACATCGGTCCGTCGCTCAACATATAAGAATCAGCAATTGCCCAGGTAACGCCAACAGGTTTCCCGTCGAGCGTGGCAACCGGGCAAATCATGCGCGGTGGACGGGATAAAATGAGGTTGAAGTGTTCGTTAAGCTTCCAGTCAGAAAACTCTTGGTCGCGAAATACCGTCGAAGCGTGGTGCTGCTTCATGATTTCATGAACGGCGGGCGTGTCGGCCTTTTCAAGGAGGCGAACCTTGAGGCCTTTTTTTCCAGAATTCGTGCGATTACTGTTTTCCGCCAGACTTTGATCGTGAAGGGTCATGCGCGGCGGCCTTCGTCTGATTGTGACGGATTCGATATCACGCTAATCTTACCCGATGCCCAAGCAATCGGTCCACGAACACGTGTTGGCCGCGCAGCGGCACGCGTGCCGCCAAGAATATCGTGCTGATCCATTTCGCCCCCGAAAAATCGCCGCAAATTCATCGATATCACCATGTATGATTTCGTCAACTGTAAATTGAACTTCGCAGCTGACGGGACGCCAAAGGTCTCCACGCGTTGGCAAGATTACGACGGGAGTAGAGGGTGCACCTGAAACCGAAGTCATACTTAATGCAGTGCGAATGGATGGCACTATCTGGTGCAATAAGCGCATCCGAGATTTCCTGCTGAGTGCTCACGGCTTTGGAAGCGCAAGCACCCGGTTACTCATTATCTCCGGCACAAACGCGTACGCTTTTGCTCTTCCAGCATTTCCCATCACGCTTCATTTCGCCCAGACCTGTGTGAGCATGGGTCGCCCCGGGCGTATCGTTCCACCAACCATCTGCGTCGTCGTTGTCAACCTCGATGATGGCAAAGTAGCCATTGGCCTCCATGACGAAGCTGCCGTCCATGCTGCCGTATGGACCCCAATAGCACGCCCCATCTATCGCTTTGGTCCCACCGACTTCCAGAACGCAGCCTTTCCGATTTGGAGGCGTTTGCTTCGCCGCAGGATAGTTGCTCGCCTTTTCCGTCTTTGGAGCAGCTTCGTTGAAGCATACCTGAAACTGAGAGAAAGGCGCTGCGGCATCGGCGAGGCTTACGGTAATCGTTTTGCCGTCAAGGTCGGCGATTTCTAGGTTTTTGCCTTTCTTGCCTTCATTGAGGATTTGCGGTGAGATTTCGTAGAAGCCGTGCCAGCCGAAATAGTCTTCTGGATGGCCGTTGGACATTTGAACCGCCTTATCATCGACCTGCCAAGACGCGCGAACGACACCGTCAAAGTTTCCATTCTCCACAAATGCAACGAAATCCTTGCCCGGCGCGCCCATAAAGCCGACCGTTACGTCGCCCTGTTTCGATTCCACAAAACACGTATCGCCCCAATCCTCCTCGCGTTGTTCAAAGGTCCACGGTGACGTCGAGGCGGCGTTAGCTGCGGCTGACTTCGGTGGTGGGTTTTGAAGCATCACGCTGCGGTTTGCAGGCGCTTGTGCGGCTGTTCCGGCACCATCACCTGACGGTTGCGCAAATGGCGACGTAGACGAAGCCTGAGGGGCCTTGAACAGTGACGGGCCAAGCCCGGTTAAGGTGGATATGCAGGTGTCGAAGCCAGTCCCCAGCGCTATTGCCTCTTTATAGCTCATCACCGGTACGAGCCATGGCGGCTCATTTCCTTGGAAGGTTATTGCCAATGGCGCTGGCTTGTTTGTCGAGATCGCTGTGCCCAGAATAGTGGTAACCTTGAAGCCACCGCCATCTTCCGCAAAATCCTCGGGGATTTCGCCATAGAGTTCATCGCCGTTGACTACCTTCGAAACGAACTGAATGTTGCCCGCCCACTCGGTTCCGATGCTGACATGGGTTGTCTCGCCGGCTGGAAGGTTCCAGTTTTGCTTGGTGACGCGCAGCCTCGGAACAATTTTGTCTATGCCGATGAGCGTGTACTCGATCACCACCGACTTGCCCGACCACGCCGTGCTGCGGAAACCACAAAACGCTTTGTCGCCAAAAGGGTCTGGCGTCTTCAGTATGACCTGCCAGCTATTACCCTTGTGGTAGGAGTGTTCTCCGGCCACGGCGGGGGTTGACATTGAACCCGCCACAGCAGCGCTCAGGCTAATCGCCGCAAGAAGTATTCCAGCATTTTTGGTCATGATGATTTTTCCGTGGGATAGGCGGCGGCTCGGCGTTTTCCAGAAAACTGGTCGCTGCCGATGATGCCCGCCTTCATCGTTTCAAATTCCCCGGCGGTGATCGCGCCTGAAGAGCGCAGTGCCGCGAGTTTTTCGATGCGCTCAATCTGTTGGTCCGAGCCGGAAGGGGGGAAGTGCGGGGCAGGGCGCTGATCGCTGCTCTCGGGAAAGTCCGTTGCCCCATGCTTTGACTGGGTGCTGCCGATCACGATGAACGCAACGATCCCGACAAGCGGTATAAGGCAGGTCAGCACGAGCCAGCCGCTTTTCCCAAAGTCATGCAGACGCCTGACGATAACGGCAAGCGACGGAACATAGTGGCCCATGACGATCAATGCAGAAACGAGGGGCTGCGGCTCGCGTGGCCCGGCAATAGCCACGTCGATGATCAATCCGCCGATGGCTAAAGCCAGCAACACGAGATGGTAGTACCAAAATTCCTCTCGTGTGGATCGGCCCGAAAAGGTGGCGTAGCGACGCATGGCGTCAAGGTAGGCGCTCATGAATATCCCCGTGTATCCTGATTGTTGTCCGAGTGCGCACGTTGCGCCTTCACGCCACAGGCAGGTTTTTCTTCCGCTTGGCCGAGCGCCACGTGAAGAAGCTCATGGCTGCAAGAAGGAGAGCGATGACGCCCCAAACCGACATGTCGCCGAAGCTGCCCTGGGACGACGCGATGAAGGCCATCAACGCTGACACGAAGAAGATGATGGCACCCACCAGCGGTAGACCGAAGGAGAACGCGCCACCGATCACCAGCAGGACGCCTGTCAGCATGCCGACCGCGCCTGCGCTGCCTGTGGCCTGATCGTTCAACAGGCCGCTTCCCGCCGTGACCGCGCAGGATTGCAGCAGCACCAATAGGCCGAGGAAGAGCCCGATAATTCCAACTGCGATTTTCATAAATACCCCCAAGTGGTCGCCGCGTAGGCAACCGTAAGTCGTTAATAGGAAATATGTGGTATATATTCGATGGATTAATGCTCGGCAAGATGGTCGCCATGCCGGGATGGAACATCGCGAACGCATTGGATGGAATCTCAGGAAGGTCAGGACCGCTAAGCGCGTAACGCAAGAGAATCTTGCTGTAGATGCTGGGGTGGACAGAACCACCATCAGCGGTATCGAGAGGGGCGATTTCAATGCCTCGGTCGATTTACTCGCGCGGCTTGCCGACGCTCTCACTATCGATATTTCGTTGTTCTTTGAAATTCCTGCTGAGGCCACGCCGCCCGAGCCGTTGAAGGCGGGTCGCAAGCCGGGACGCTGATCGCCAGCATCCGAGCCGAAAACGGTGTTTGCTGATGTAAGGATTACGCACATAGCTCAATACTCATCTGCCCGCATGACGGTGATTACCCGGCAAGTCACGTTGTCATCTGCCGGATCCGATGATCCGAATTGCAGGTCGAGGTCGTAATAGTCGATCTTCCAAAAGAACACGGCGTCTTCGAGCGTGACAGCACCAAAATCGTGCTCACCATAAGGGTCGTTAGCTGGCGAGAAATCATCGAAAGTCGTCACCGCTGATATGACCGCTTGCTGATCCTCGGCGCTGAGGTTCGTTACCCCCGGCGTCAGCAGCACCCGCCCACCGGAGAAGCTTTTTCGAAAGGCGTCGTTTTTGTTGCGGATGGCTGCGGCCCGAACGGCCGCATCCTCGCTGATGCCGTGTTTCAAAGCGCAGCCCATGGCGATCACTTCTCGACATAGGCAGGGTGAATAAGGGCCACCTGATCGACGCGGCGGCTAAAGGGCAGCATATCTAGATAATCACGCCACTTGAGGCGAAGCCCTGTGTCGCCATCGATCTTGATGACGGTGGCTTCATACCACCCCTCCAGCGGACCTTCAGTCGCCAACACGAGGCTACCTACGGTCAGCTGGTCCCAGCTTTCGGGCATTTTCTTAGGACGAACGGGGAATTCGTCCTCGGGTGCGGGTTTCTCCGGCACTACACGCGGTTGCTCAAGCCGTTCGCGCTCCTCATTGGACAGGTGGGCGGCGATGGCCTGATAGAGCTCCTGCTTCACGAACGGCACGAAGGCCTTGCCGCTATCGAACAGCTTGCCCTGCGGCAACCGGCTGAGAAATGCCCTGAGTTCGTCACCTTCCACTTTGAGCGCCACCATGCCCATGAGTTCGGCAGCCTTCTCTGCCGCGCGGGTATCGGTGGCAGGGAAGAATGAGGCGTGGGGCCTGCCATTGTCGTCACGGCCTAGGATGATGACAGGGCAGGGCAGGCTGACGGCGGGGGGTAAGGCGATGGTCGCGGTTGATACGTTCATGATGGTAGCTCTCCAAAACAAGAAGAGGGGCCGAACGGCCCCTCGCACCGGCAGCAGCACCGGCGTGTTATGGTATAGCATTACAACTAAAGATTGTCAAATTTAGGGAGAATAACAGCTTAAGATAGTATTTTTGGTGGAGGAATAGCGAAGGTTCTTTCCTGTGCTTTGTTTGATCACTCGCAAGCAACGCGGTGTGGGCTTCATCCAAGCGACGTCTGACGGACGCCGCGAAAAAAGCCCAGTCGAAAAACTTCCCTTTTGACTCATGTATTTAGGACCGCTCAGGTGAGCGGCCCGAATATATGCATTCACAAATTGTATAATCTGTGATTTTCTCCCTTTTGCGCGCAAAATACCATTTCTAAGTGTCTTGCCTGAGTTTGTGATCTCTCAACACGGAGGAATACCATGGCTCGCGTAAAGTTTATGTCGCTCACCCACATTGCTTTTGCCTTAGCCACATCGATGGCTCTGGCTACCCCGTCAGCAGCGGAGACGACTAGTTCCCCAAAATCCTCGACCGCTGATAAGCCCATCCAATGGCAGAAGAATGAGTTACTTTCGACATTGGACGAGCAAAAAGAATACGCCTTCCTCGACGTAAATGACCAATTTCTCATCAAATCAGTCCCACAGGATAATATGACGACGGTGCGACTAGCGGTGCTAGATGGAACGCGCTCAGAATATGCCTCCTGCGGAACGACAGGGAAAAAATGGGAAAAGGGACTTCCCGGAACGACATGGCTCATGCTCTCATATTCCAAACCGAACTCGACCGGTCACCGCGAGTACACGGTTCAACGAACACTGGACTTCTACGGGACCATCCGGACGTATCGTTTTGAAACTGACGGAAAACGAGAGATCCGTCTCGATGAGGGGATTACCCTAAGCGTAAGCAACAACATCCTTACTTATACCCAGATCGGCGGCCCTATTGGTTTCTCAGGCGAAATATCAGCGCTGAGGGTAAAATACGGCCTGACTGATGACTATCGTGACCTGAATTTGTCGGCCGAGTTGGACAAGAAAATTTGGCTCGTCGATACGCAAAATGATGGCGACGTGATTTCCTATAGCGTCAACAACCTGAAACAATTGCCCCACGTGCCGGGGAGTCAGATCGCAGCACCTAGAGAGCAAACGATTGCGTCACCTTTGAAGGGACCCGGTATTTTGGTCACTTCGGGATCACTGGTTCACAATGTAGCGGCGCGCTCAGGTGATTCTTCCGATGTTGATGTTCAACAGGAAGACGAAGACATGCCGAGAGCGATGGCATTGTGCCCACAAGGCCAACCCTGCCACTGGTCTATTAATTGCGGGATGACCGCCGATTGCTTTTGTGTTCCCAGTGGTGGCCCATTTGGAAACGTTTGCTTGTTTTGAGTGCTGAATTGCAGGAGCGACCCGTGCAAGCTAACCGTCTTCTGCCGAAGGATCAGGCTCCTCCGCTAAGAGTAAGTGGCCCCGCAGCCACTCCAACAAAATTCGTTCGATTGAGCTTCGTAGTTTTGTGGAATCTTGACTGTGGCGGATGCCTTCCTATCGTCCAGGAACTCGCTGAGATCGGTGCTGAACATAACGTGCCGTGTCACGGTGTCGCGGTAATGGTACGGGATACGAACGCTTGCGCATTGGCTATCGAGCAAGGGGCGTCAAAAGCGATACTTGCCTTGGAACAACCGGGTTCGCAGAGTTCGGCGTTATTCCGAGGGTTGGTCACGAGGACGTGGCTGGAGGCGAGTGGACAAGCCGGCTTGCCTGCAGCTTTTGTGATCGACAGATCGAACTCAATTATCTGGATGGGAGACCCGAACGATCTAAAAGCGGATCTTCCATCCATCTTCGACGGAAGTTGGAATGTCGATGCCGCGCGTGAAGGATGGGCGTCACGGGTAGCCATCAGTGATGTCCGCAAGCTCCAATTGGGCAGAGATTTGTTTGACAGACTTGCATTCGGAGCCTTTAACGAGGCGCTTGAAATCATCGAAATTATGGAACGTGAGTTGCCATCCATCTCGGGTGAAACTGATTTTTGTATTTTCAAACTGACGGCATTGATCGGATTGGACCACGATACCGCAACAGAATTCTACGAGGATTGTTCGGCACAGCTTATGGGAAACGTCCAAGCTCAAGCCGGGTTGGCGAGTTGCATTTTCGCCCGGATGCCATCCAATAAAAAAGCTCTGTCCATTGCGATTTCGCGACTGAAGGCCACAGAGGCGATTTTGCAAAAAAACACCGATGGCCGTCTCGAAACGGATTATCTTCGTATTACGCTCAATTTGACGCTGGCAGACGCGCATAAACGGTATGCTTCGAATGAAGCAGAGGATTACTTCGACCGGGCGTTGGTTATGTCGCAGACTGAAAAGGTCCCGGAGCGCGTACGTCTCAGGATCGCGAATGAAATAGAGAGAATTCGGAATATCAATGTTTGACGTTCGGGCCATATCCGAAACAAGAGCACAACGTTTTTGAGCGAGTAAATTGGACGCGAAAACTTACTATTCGAGCAGATGGTTTGCCGTTTTAGGTTCAGTCGTATTGCTCCCGATGACATTGGCCCTAGTCTCGATTTCGTCGTTGAACGATATTTCTGGTGTCTTCTTCGGTCTGCTGTCTTTGATGTTTGCTTGGTTCTCGACGATTTACCTTTCTAGCATATTCAGGCGCTCCAAGGTCACCCTCACGCCAGAAGGGTTCACGGTTCGACGCGTTTTAAGCAAGCCTGCTTTTGTCGCGTGGCAGGATGTGAAGTCAGTTCACACAATATATATTCGGGGTTTCTTTCCAGTCGTTACATGGCGGCCGAAGCGAAAGCGCGAACGGTCACCTGTCCTAAGTTTTTTATTTGACGGTAGAACGTTTCCGGTCCGTTCAGGGTTTTATGCAAACTCTTTTCTCAAAGAGTTAGAGAAGTTTCACGAGGCTTATGGTGCTCCACACGGCCAAGCGTTCGAAGCCCATTTAGCCGGATACCTGCCGGACATGCCACGGAGGGACCTTCTCTGACTGCGTAGACGCCAAATCCTTGTCCAGTTCGCTCAGCCGCATCATCACGGTTGATTTTCATCCGGTAGGTTTGTCCGACTCAGGAGCGTCACGTATAAAAAGCTGTCGTAGGAGAGGAACCGTGGAATTGTTGAACACACCGCCGTTGTCACCGAAAAAGAAGCTCGCGATCTTTTTAGACGGAACGTGGAATGCAGTCGGTACGAACACGAATGTTTGGCGCCTCCGCTCTCTTTGTGCAGACAAGGATGCCGAGGGCCTACAACAGCTTCGCTACTATGACTCTGGCGTGAATGGCTTCATCGGAGGCGGTTGGGGCAAAGGCCTCACCGAGAATGTCCAAGAGGCTTACAATTGGCTTGTCGAGAATTATGAAGATGGCGACCAAATCTTCATCTTCGGTTTCAGCCGTGGAGCCCACACCGCCCGGAGCCTAGCGGGCTTCATTTCAATATGCGGCCTTCTGAAACCCGGAGGGGCATTGGGGGTAGATCAACTGTATGAGCGGTACCGCAATGATGATGACCGCACGATCTATAAACTTCCTACATTTGAACCCGAGAGCATCACGCTTGAGGAGCGTTGGATGCTAAAATATTCCCGCCCGGTGGCAATCGAAATGGTCGGCGTTTGGGACACCGTGGGGGCGCTCGGCGTTCCCGCTTTTAGCCTTGCCGGCGTCAGCAGTTCTACACTGAAGTTTCATCATACAGGCCTTCGCATACCGGTCAGGCACGGTTTTCATGCGCTAGCGATTGACGAACATCGAGCGAAGTTTGCACCCACACCGTGGACAATTAGAAGCAAGGCTGGAAGCATCACGGCGCAAATGAGGTCGATAGAGAGTGTTGAACAGCGCTGGTTCGTCGGCGCTCATGCGAATGTCGGCGGTGGTTGTTTTAACGATACGCTTGCCCAGATCCCGTTGAGGTGGATGATGGAAAAGGCGTCAAACCTTGGTCTGGCTTTTCGAAATGAGCTTGAACTGGAGGGTGACGAGCATTTGGGCGAAATCTCAGACTCTTACAAGGAGTTTCTGAAGGGGGCCTACTCCTATGTCAGCAAGAGAAGTTATCGCGCTGTTGCACCTGACCCGTTTGTAGGAGCGACTGGGACTCACGCTAGGGTTAATGAAACCATCGACGCCTCGGTATTCAAAAAATGGCGAGACGATATCAATTATCGCCCGCCCAACGTGATTGATTGGGCAAAGCGTAAAAATATCGATCCAGCCGATATACAAGCTTCCATTTTAGCGAACTCGCCGACGGTCGATGCGCCGTGACCGAGACGCTCTCGTGAGCTACCGGGAGTTCGTGCCAATTCGAAGCGATCTCCCTCAAGTCTGAGCGTCTACGGCCAGAGATTCGGTGTTGTCGTGCTTGTTATCTGAGCGTCACCATCGTCTGATGGTGAGTCAGATGGCAGCCAGACAGTCCGCGTTGGAATGTTTCTGAACACGCAGCTTTGCCAAGTCCTCGTCCAGTTCGCTGAGTCGCAGCATATGTGCAGTGATCTGCAATCAGATGATATGCCGATCATCTATCGAAAAACGTTCCCACCTCTTGAGATTGTCAAGGACCTCGATGAGTTCGAGGCGTTCTCGTTCGAGTTTATCAAAATTCCAGATCATCGCAGCCGGGCTCCCGTTTCGACTTGGGTGAAACGTAGGAGGCCGGGATCGGTTCAAACCGATAGGATTTAGCGTAAATTTTATCTAAATTGTAAGTTTCTGCATCCTTGTTTGTTATGTCAGAGTAAATTTGGCAGAAATAGGATGGGCGTTTGGCGCCTTTGCGCTCGGGATGTTCAGCCCGGGTCCGAACATTCTTTCTGTTGTTGGCACGTCGATGGCCGTTAGTCGCAGAGCGGGCATCGCGCTGGCGCTCGGTATTTCTACGGGATCGTTTCTTTGGGCATCCATGACCGCGTTTGGGCTCACGGCGTTGCTTGCTGCATATGCTTCCGTTTTGACGTTTATTAAGATCGCCGGCGGAGCTTACCTTCTCTGGTTAGCATTCAAAGCCTTTAGCTCAGCCGCCTCTACAAAACCCATCATGGACCCTGCCGGATGTGAGGCTGAAAGCCTTCGCACGTATTTTCTGCGCGGTCTGACGGTCCAGATGACTAACCCGAAGGCGGCATTGACGTGGATCGCAATTATGTCGCTCGGCCTTGCGCATTCCGCTCCAGCGTCAACCGCGCTTGTTATTGTCGTTGGAACGACCATCCTCTCAATTGCCGGGCACATTGCCTACGCCGTCGCTTTCTCGACTAGGCGCGTTGTCATGACCTATGACCTTGCGCGCCGATGGATCGACGCTGGACTAGGGGTGTTCTTCACCTTGGCCGGGATCAAGTTACTTACGAGCCGGGTCTAACGACCGGATATACTCCGAGGTCGCGTGAAACGCAGCTTCTCGAGCGGCGATAATGGCGTACCCCTCTGGCGGCCGGTGCTGAGCGATTCGACGTCACCAGCGCGAGAAAGGACGGCAAGCTCGTTTGCTTGTTCTTCTCTTTGTCGAAGTTGACGCCATGCCAAGGCGGCCGGGTTTGGTGTCAGACCGATTGCCTCTGCACGAGCCGCAAGCTGGGCTTCTCTGTCCTCCGCGAGCTGGTTGACCGCACTGGTCAACACATCGGATAGAAGGCTCTTTCCGTGCCCACCAGCCACCAGGACGTCGCGCATCTCCACGCGCGAATAGAGATCGACGATGTTTTTGAACGAGCCGGGTCTCAGTGGCCGCTTGTACTGTTTGGCCTTATCGATTTCGATTTCCTCAACCTCACCGGTTTCAGGATCGAACGTCTCCTTGTGTTGCTTGTACAATGCTACTGAGTATTCGCTCTGAGGGGCCTTCATCATGTACATGGCGCGACCCTCAATGTTTTCGGTCCAGTTTTTGAAGTAAAAGCACTTGCCTCCGGGCCACCCGGCCTCAAAGCGTTCGTTGGTCTTCTTCTGCCGTTTTTTCAGCTGCTTCTGCGTTGTGCCCCAGACCATGAAGTGGCCGTGCCAGCACACTGCCGGTTCCTTCTTGTTGGTCAGAGGGGTGCCGTCATAGTAGTAGGCGGCGTCCAACGCGCCGAAGAAATTCATATTTTCCAAACGGGCTGACATCCATTTGCGGATTTTCTCCAGGTCGAAGTTTTCAACGTCAGAGATGCTGCGAATATGCTTCTTGCACGCGATATCGGCAAAGAAGGCGTCTGTGATTTCGCCCAGCATGAGGCGTTGCCGAATGTAACGGTCAGCTTTCTCGGCAAACACGATCCTAGTGTGTGGGTTCATGGCGAACATATCAATCGCGTTCTGCTTCAGCAATTTGGCCATGATTTCGGGAGGCAGCTTGTTCTTACCCGCATCTGACACGTGATGACGCCAAATTGCCTTGTCGAGGTCCTCATGGGCCGTCACGAACTGCTCAACGGAGGTAATAGGTTTACGCTTCATACTAGGCTCCTAATGATGTCGATATGCACTTAGGGTTACCCATGGCATAGGCTTATTTACCGGTATGGGGGGTAGTGGGGTTTGCTGTGTAAAGGGTGTATTACAAAAGGGGCGGCTGCAGCGTCTCACGGCTCAGCACCTCCTGAATCTCAAGGACTACGTGGCCGGTAGCGGCTTGGGAGACGACAACTTTGATGGTTGCCGCCGTTTCGGCCGACAGGGCAGCGAGTTCCTTTGAGACAGGGGTCGCAACGATTTTCCAGTTCGAGCGCTTCCGGCCCCGCTTAGCCCGAAGTCGCTCGGCCAATTCTGTGGGGAGCTGCTCAGCCTTGGTGCCGTCTTGCCAAAATGGCCCGAGGATGTTGTTAAGGCTCTTTGCTTGCGCAGGGCCTCCTTTGACGGTGACAATGTACCGGATAACGAAGGATAGCGCGTTGGCCTGATCCTCCGAGTTTGTTCTTGGCCTATTACGATGTTCTCGCCACAGGGCTGATAAGCAAAATTGGTTCCACTGATCCGGGTCGGCTCGCATAATTTGCGCGACCGCAACGATGAACGCCGTGTTTTCGATGTTTGCTAGATCGTCAGGAGAGAGTGGAAATCGTAGTTTCTGACGGAGTGGGTCGAGCTCGGTGCAGATATTCTCCGCTTCAACGAGGGCAGAAAGACGTTGAGTGAATGTTGGCGGTGGCGGGGTTTCCTGCTTCGGTGCCAGTCGAGGATTATGGTGAACGATCTGGCTACCGAAAGGCTGTTTTTTTTGCAGTGCCGAAGGTGGGGGCGTTTGGCCCCCACCTTTCCCTGATTTATGTTTGCTAAAATGAAATCTCACGACGTGCCGCCTTCCCGCTCGAGACGATCAATAAGTGCGATGATTTCGGAGGCTCTCCAGGCGCGCATTTTGGGGCCAAGTCGGATTCCGCGGGAAATTCGACCGTCGCGGACCATCATCCAAAATGTCGATTTGCTGCAACCAAGAATGCCATCAGGTCCGGCAATTTGGTTAGGGCGGAGCAAGGTGTGATGTTGAAGAAGGGTTTTGTCCATAAGTGGTCCTCTGCAAGTTTGCGTTGAGGACTCTTAAATTACACACAAGTGGGAGGTTTACTACAACTTTGCAGCCCAGGAAAACCAGTGTGAAAGAGCGTGGGCATTTCAGGATAGTCCAGAAAAAGAGCTCTCTTCTCAAGCGTTTTTTATGGATTTTTTTGGTTGAATTTGTTTGAGTGCTGCTCTCACCTGTTTCGCGGTGGCGTCAGGGAAGACCACACAAGTCAGGTTGTGAACCAATCGAGGATGTGAATTGATGAAGGTGACACTCTCCTGCTCACCTTTTCCATCGTTTCCCAAGCCGTATGAGCGACGCAAATCGCTACCGATTAGATCTTCCAGGGACTCAAAAATTTTTTGTGCAAAGAATGAAATTGAGCTCTGCGACCGTCCTCTAGTTTCGAGCACGACCAGACTTGATACTATCTTTTGTGCGCCAATTGCGCGGTGTCCTAAGTCGAGAGGCCAGTCTGCTTGACCTTGTTTGAGGAGCTCTCGATTAAGCTGCTCTAAATGAGATTTTGAAATACGACGCGCTATAATGCTCAATTCGCCGAAAGCGTCAAAGGTTCGTTTCCAGCTGTCATGCTTATCTTTTCGTTCTTTTTTTCCTCTTGGAGTCACAAAGAGGGCTAGTGCGAATAGAGCATCGTCCATAGCAACAGCGACATATTCTCTATTCGATCTCGACCGCATTATTCTTTTACGCAAAACGTCAAGTTCTTTAATCTCATTTAGTGTAATGAAGAATTTATCTATCAACGCGAGTGCAGTAGCGTCATAGCAAACTCCATAAATATTCTCGAATTGATTCTTTACGTCTTCTTTTCTTTCTTTGAAGTAATCTTTCAATTTCAGCACCCATCAATTTATAAAATTTGCCCAATCATCCATAAGTAGCCTTCTTTTTTCAAATAGGTCACCGCGCCGATAAGCAGCTTCGACTTTGTTTTGGACAGTATGAGCGAGCGCCATTTCCACAACATCATGTGGATGGTTAGTCGTTTCGGCAGCCCAATCGCGAAACGAGGACCTAAACCCATGTGCAGTGATAGGCACGTTTTGTCCTTGGATAATTTTCAGGAAAACCATGTTAGAAAGAGGCGTATCCTCTTTTCGACCGGGGAAAAGATATTCTCCCGCCAACGAAATTTTTTTCGCTTCCTCAACGATTGTCACCGCCCTAGCAGACAGGGGAACTCTGTGCTCGCGTTTCGTCTTCATTCTCTCTGCGGGGATAGTCCAAATTTTTTGGATTAGGTCGAACTCCATGGGTTTCGCAAGTATAGCTTCGCTTGTTCGAGTAGCCGTCAAGATGAGTAATTCAAACGCAAGCTTAGATATTAAATTGCTGTTTGTGGCTCTTAGCTGCAGAAGAAAATTGGGAACGTCTGCAAATGGAAGTGCTGCGTGGTGCTTTACTCGCCCGGTCTGCCTCGGCAACCCTTTCGTAACTCCTTCAACCGGGTTATCTCCTTCGCGATAACCTGAAGCTTTTGCCCAATCGAAAATACTATTGATGCGTTGCCGGACCCGTCTCGCTGTTTCGGGTTTGGTCAGCCAAATGGGCGATAATACGCGTAGGATATCTCGAGTTTCGACTTTATCAACGTGCATGTCACCAATGATAGGAAACGCGTACTCTTTCAACGTATTAATCCACTGCTGAATGTGTTTATCGTTTTTCCAAGCAAGCTTGTGATCAGTGAACACTGCTTGTGCGGCTTCCTCAAACGTCGGGCAGATAATTTTCGACTGTCTTTTTGCAGCCAATGGATTTTCACCCCGCCGAGCAGCTTTGCGGTACTCTAACGCCTTGTCACGTGCCTCCGCTAAACTCACTAGCGAAAGACTACCTAAGCCCATGTCGCATCGCTTTCCCTGGATCGTCAATCGAAGAGTCCAGCGTTTGGCACCGGAAGGATCAACGACCAAATATAGGCCATTTCCATCGGCATATCGGCCAGCCGCAGACAGTTGTTTCACCTGAAGAGCTGAAAGTGCTTTTTCGGGATGTTTCCCTCGCGGTTTGCTCATTGTTTTGACCTTGCCCCACAAAATAACCCACATAATAAGCCGCATTTCATTGCTCTGCAATGAACTGCGTTGGAGCAACCGCATATTTATGTTATTGGTAATAAATACCTTATTTGATGGCTCTGCACATCTTTGGCCTTCAAGTTGTCGGCCACCCTCTCCGCCATAACCATTTCGTTTCGCGTGATTTCCGTGCACCTTCGGGATACACAACCGACGTCTTCTTGAGCCAATATGCAACATACCGCCAGCCGAAGCCGACGAGCAGTATTACGCCATGCTGGACGCAACAGCCGTGGCCGCATAATTTAAACGAAATGGCCTCCGGCAAACCCGGCGCGATTCAACGGGCGCACCCAGGCTCAGGCCCCAAGCCAGATTATCAAGCGCATTTTTAAAGAAAAAAAGAGTATTATGCAGTTTCTTCCAAAGTCTCAGCATACTGCCCCGCGCCAGCCTAACCTCGCTTTTCCTACGGCAAAACAAATGCTCACTCTACTAGTTAATATGCCTCTTCGCTGATAAAATTCGCAGCCACAACAAACCTTACTTGATACCGAAACCGAGGCGGCGCAATGTCTGGCTCAGTTCCGCGCGCCCCTTCAGCGCGGCGGCGTCCTCCACACGCTGGGCAATGGGGGCTGTCCAGCCATTTTGCGGCAGGCCCTGCTTTTGCTGAAACGCCTTCAAGACCTCATCGTAAGAATTGAGATCATCGTGGGCCGGTTCCGAATAGGTTTCATGAAACAGAATGGATGATTGCGGCAGGCGCGGTTTGACGTCGGTTTTCACCGCCGGGTCGGGATAGCCGACCGTGAGGCCAAAGACGGCCACCGTCTCGGGGGGAAGATTCAGTTCGCGGGACACGTCCTCCGGTCTGTTGCGAATACCGCCCACGTAGCAGGAGCCAAGGCCGAGTGAATCAATTGCGGCAACAGCATTCTGCGCTGCCAGCGCCGCGTCGATGGCGCCGATCAGGAAGCTTTCCGGATAATTCAGTCCTTCTCCCTTGTTCCCTTGGTTTGAAGCGACCGTGCGCAGCCGCTTCAGGTCGATAAGCCAAATGAGGAAAACAGGTGCGTCCTTTATATGGGCGTTGCCGCCCGTGAAGCCTGCCAGACGTGCCTTGCGGTCCTTGTCCTGCACCGCCACCACGCTCCACGCCTGAAGATTGGAGGATGTGGGCGCAGATTGTGCGGCTGCGACCAGAAGTTCCAAGCTACCCTCCGGCAAAGCTTTCGGCAGATAGGCGCGGGCGGTGCGATGGTTCAGCAATGCGTCTATGGTGTCATTCCAGAAAGGCGGAGAAAAATCGGCCTGTGCTCCGTAGCGGGCTTCAACACGCTGCTGCGGGATTTCCAGTTTGGTGATCGGACTAGACAGGCTCATTGTGTGAAGCTCCGTAATATTGGCGATGAACCGCGAGACCTGCGGCGGGGATTGGAAGGCCGTGCAAGGCGTATCATTTGATATGCTTCCCCAGCCCATCTGCCGAGCAATGTCCTACTCAATCTCGATTTTTCAGTGAAACAACATTTCCAGTGGAGTCCAAAAACAGAACGCCAGTGAGATTTCCTCTCATTCACGATCGGTCGCGGGGACGCAACGGGGATTTGGAGAAAATAGACGATTCAGCACAAATTTTGGCGGATAGCCGCATACGTATTGGAATAAAATTCTGCAAGAAATGTTTTCTTTGATAGGCGAGAAGAATTTTCTTCTTAAGAACGCGCCGCTTTGCCCCGATGCTTTCATCATCGAAACGACGTTTTCCAACGGGGATTTTCATGACGATAGGACGCCGCCAGTTCAACAAGATGCTTCTTCTGGCAACGGCAGGAACGGCCCTGCCGGGTTCGGTATTCGCAGCGAGTGGCGACGCGAGCCGGCCCGTCTCCGGCGGCACACTCAAGCTGCTCTATCGTGTCGATCCCGGCAACGCGCTTTTCGCCATCAACACATCCTCAGGCACGGGGCAGGCGATTGGCCCGAAGATCGTGGAAGGTCTTCTGACATTCGATTTCGACCTCAATCCGCAGCCTCTGCTGGCCACGGAATGGTCCGTTTCCGACGACCATCTTCGCTATACGTTCAAGCTCCGGCCGAATGTGAAATGGCACGACGGTCGGGATTTCACGTCGGAAGATGTCGCTTTTTCGATTTTCCGCCTGAAGGAGGCCCATCCACGCGGCCGCATCACCTATCAGAACGTCGAGGCGGTGGAAACGCCGGATTCCCTCACCGCCATCATCGTTCTGTCCAAACCGGCGCCGTTCTTGATCGCCGCGCAATCGAGTTCGGAATCGCCGATTGTGCCGAAGCACATTTTCGAAAAACTGAAGCCCGCCGATGGCCAGACGCTGCAGACCGCGATCGGCACCGGTCCCTTCAAACTGACGGAATGGACGCCGGGCAGCCACCTGATCTTCGAAAGAAATCCAGATTACTGGGATGCGGGCAAACCCTATCTCGACCGCATCATCCTGCGCATCATCACCGATCCCGCCGCGCGGGCGGTGGCTCTGGAAACGGGGGAGGTGGATATCGGCGACAATCCGGTTCCGCTGGCGGATCTCGAGCGGCTGAAGCAGAACCCCGATCTCGTTCTGGATACGAACACCTATGCCTATGCGGGGCCGCAGCAGCAGTTGTTCTTCAATTACGATAACGAGATCTTCCGCAAGAAAGATGTCCGCCTCGCCGTTGCAAAGGCGATCAATCTCGATGAAATCGTCAATGTGGCGCTCTTCGGTTATGCGCAGATATCGCCAAGTCCCGTCAGCACGGCCCTGCCGAACTGGTACGACGCGTCGGTCAAGGCCCATGCCTATGACCCGAAGGAGGCGGAAAGGCTGCTCGATGCGGCTGGATATCCACGCAAGGATGGCGGCAAGCGTTTTCCAGTGCGGTTGACCTATAATTCCTATCTGACGCCCGGCTATGCCGATGTTCTTCGCAGCCAGCTTGAAAAGATCGGCATCGCGGTCGAAATCCGGAAATACGATCTGCCGACCTATCTGAAGACGGTTTACACGGACCGCGCCTTCGATCTGGTGGTGGAATCCCTTTCCAACACCTTCGATCCGTCGCTCGGCATCCAGCGCGCCTATTGGAGCAAGAATTTCAAGATCGGGCTGCCTTTCTCCAACGCGGCCAACTACGCCAATCCGGAGGCGGATGCGCTTCTGGAGGCGGCGGCCATCGAGCCCGATCCGAAAAAACGCTGGGTGATCTGGAGCAGGTTCCAGCGCCTCATCCATGACGAAGTCGCCTCGGTCGATCTCGTGGCGGCGGGCAGCCAGATCGTGGCGCACAAGCGGGTCAAGAATTACGTTACCGGCGCGCAGGGGCTCAACTGGAGTTTCGGCGACCTCTGGCTCGACCCCACGGCCTGAACCTTCACGTAAAACCAATCTTTCAGGAGGAAATGCGATGTCTGTACAGGCGCTAACCAAGGATCGTTTCATCGAATGGCTGGGAGATGGCAGGGAGCTTGCCGTTCTCGATATCCGCCCGACTGAAGAGGTGGGATATGCATCGCCGCTATTTGCGACCAATCTTCCGGCAGAACGGCTGGAGGCGGAAATAGACCGCTTCATCCCGCGCCCTGCCGTACGGACCGTTTTAGTGGACGATGGAAAAGGAAGCGCGGAACAGGCCGCGGGACGGCTTGCCGCAAACGGCTGGAGCGACATTCATTTTCTGCTTGGCGGAATTCCGGCATGGATCGAGGGCGGCGTCGATAACCTGCCGACATTCGATGTTCCCGGCGTTCCTTTCGTCCAGAAGGTGCGGCAGGAAAAGGATACGCCGGTCGTTTTCGCGCGGGAACTGAAGGCCTGGAAGGACGCCGGCGAGGATGTCGTCGTCATCGATACCCGCACAATCGCGGAATATGAAAAGGCGCATGTGCCGAGCGCCATCGGCGTGCCGGGTGCGGAACTTCTGCTGCGTTTCGCCGATGTCGTGCCATCACCCAAAACGAGGGTCGTCGTTTCCTGCGCGGGTTTGCCCCGCGCAATTCTGGGTGCGCAGACATTGATCGATGCCGGTGTCGAAAACGCGGTCAGCTATCTGCACGAGGGGACGCGCGGCTGGACGGATGACGGGTTTGAACTGGAAACGGGGCGTTCACAGACATATCCGCCCGCCAGTGACGATGCCAAAGACATTGCGAAGGTGCGGCTCGAAACATTTTCCCGTGACGACGATCTGCTGTTCATCGACCGTCCGACGGCCGAAACATGGCTGCGGGACAAGGCGCGAACGACCTATTTTCTTGATGTGAGAACGCCGGAAGAATTTGCGGCTTCGCATCTTGAAGGGTCTGTTTCTTCGGAGGGCGGGCAGCTTCTCGGTGTCGCCTATCGCACCGTTGCCGTGCGCGGCGCCCGGATCATTCTCGTGGATGACCTGCTGGGCGCCCGCGCCCGCGTCGTGGCGCATTGGCTGAAACGGCGGGGTTTTGAAATCGCTGTTCATCTGCATGATTTCGAACAGGGTGTCGAAGCTGCCGCGGCATAAGCGCGGCTCGAATTTCGCCAGGCCGCTCTATAGACAGGGATTTGTAATGACCAATGCCAGCCAGACCTGGGGTTCCGCGCCCAGCAAACGCTTCGACACGATAGCTGAAAGATTTCGGGGGATTTTTTCCGATATCGGCAGAGACGCCATACGACATGATCTTGGCCGCGAGCTTCGTTTCAATGACTATGATGTTTTGAAAAAGGCCGGCTTTTCCAGGCTGCGCCTGCCGGAAAAATTTGGTGGTCTTGGCCTGACATTGCCCGAACTTTTCGGCCTGATCATCGAACTGGCGGAAGCGGATCCCAATCTCACCAATGCTTACCGCAGCCATCTGGGCTTCACGGAGGATCTGCTTAACGCAACACCTTCGCCATGGCGGGATGCATGGTTGACGCGAATCGGGCAGGGCGAAACCATCGGCAGCGGGTTTTCCGAGCTGGGAGATGCCCGGCTCGGAACTTATTCCACCCAGCTTACCCGCGATGGCAGCGGCTGGCGGCTGAACGGCGAGAAATATTATACGACTGGCTCGCTCTATGCGGACTGGATAACGCTGGGCGCCGTGGATGGTGACGGCGCGCCGATTGGCGCGCTTGTTCCCACGAAGGCCGAAGGCGTCGAGATTCTCAATGACTGGGACGGTTTTGGTCAGGCGTTGACGGCCAGCGGCACGGCGCGTTTTACGGATGTGGCGATTTCCGAAGATCTCATCAAACCCAGCGCCCTTCGCTTTAGCTATTCGGGCGGCTTTTTCCAGCTTGTCCATCTGGCCTCGCTTGCCGGCATTGGTCGTGCGGCCGCCGCGGAAATCGCCCGCCATGTGGCGGAGCGCAAGCGGGTCTATCAGCGCAGCAACGCTTCGCGTTTTGCCGAAGATCCACAGGTTCTCCAAATCGTGGGCCGGGTGCGGGGGGCGGCCTATAGTGCCGGTGTCATCGTGTTGAAGGCGGCAGAGGCGTTACAGGCTGCCTATGAAGCCAATCTTTCCGGCGATGAGGAAGGCATTGCGCTGGCAAACCGCAATGCGGACCTCGAAGTCAGCCAGTCGGTTACGGTGGTCAGCAATCTGATCCTCGAAGCATCCACGGTCCTCTTCGACGCGCTTGGCGCCTCTGCGGCGAAACGCAGCCATGGTCTTGATCGCCATTGGCGAAACGCCCGCACCATCACCTCGCACAATCCCCGCATCTATCACGATCGTATCGTCGGAGATTTCGCGGTGAACGGCATCTCACCAACGCCGCATGGAGGTGTGGGCATAATATCGCGGTCGGAGAAGGAACGGGCCGACGCGTGATCAAACCGGGCGGCACGGCAGGCGATGCGCAGTAGGGCCGGTATTTCCGCATCCACTCAGCGCAAAACAGGATAGTGAAATTGGGCAGGATTTATCGTGATTTTACGGAGCTTGTCGGCAATACGCCGCTGGTGGAGCTCGCCAGAATTCGTCAGAAATATGATCTTCCATCGAGAATTCTCGCCAAGATCGAGTATCTCAATCCCGCCGGCAGCGTAAAGGACCGGACGGCATGGGGCATCATCCGAGAGGCGGAGAGGACCGGTAGACTGAAGCCGGGCGATCTTCTTTTCGATCTCACCAGCGGCAATACGGGCATTGGAATTGCGGCGGTCGCGTCCGCGCGGGGATACCGTACGAAATTTTACCTTCGCAATACGATCAGCGAGGACAAGATCAATATTCTGCGGCAATTCGGATCGGAAATCGAATTGATCGGAAACGAGGAGTTGTTCCAGCCCGATGCGATCCATCGTATCATCGACCGGATCAAGGCTGAAAATCCTGGCGCCTTTTATACCGGGCAGCGATCCAATGACGCCAATCCGCAGGTGCATTTTGACACGACCGGACCGGAGATATGGCGCGATACCGACGGCGATATCGATATTCTGGTCGGCACGGTGGGTACGGGCGGCACTCTTTCCGGCGCGGGGCGTTTCCTGAAGGCGCAAAAACCGGAGATAAGGATCGTTGTTGCTGAGCCGACGCCCGAGTCCGTTCCTTCCCCTGAAAAGCCTGATGCACCCACGATTGAAGGTGTCCACAAGGTCACGGATGTGGAGGAAGGCACATTGCCGGAGACCTATAACAACGGGGTGGTGGACGAGATCGTTGCCGTGACCACCGAACAGGCGCGGCGCGCAGCGCTGACCGTTGCAAGAGAGGAAGGTTTCCTTGTCGGTACTTCGTCAGGTGCGGCTGTCGCGGTCGCAATCGAGCTTGCACGACGTGTCGAAAACAGGGCCAAGACGATTGTGGTGGTATTCCCGGACAGTGGTGAGCGTTATCTCTCGCTTTTTGATGCACCGATTGAAAACGTCGCTTCCACGGACCGAGATTTGTGATGCTGGCAGCGCTCAAGTCTGGGCATGAGCGCCGACCACCTGCACTTGAAATACTTTCGCGAGCGAAAAAAGCAGATCAATGCACCGCGAGACCGAGATTTCCCCGCAGCGTCTGCGTTCGATAATCTTTTCGATAGACGCCCCATTCCTGAAGATAGGGAATGACTTTGTCGACGAAGTCATCGAACCCGGTCGGTGTGAGATGTGGCGCAAACACAAAACCGTCGGCGGCATTCTCCTGAACGTATTGGTTGATCTGCCTTGCCACCGTTTCCGCTGTGCCGATAAAGTGCTGGCGTGCCGTTACCTTGATGATGAGTTGCCGGATGCTCAGTTTCTCCCGCTCGGCGATTTCCCGCCAGGCGCGGGCCGTTTCGAGCCGGTCGTCGATGCGGCTTGCGCGTCCCTGGGCAAGGGCGGGGGAGGAGACTTCGGGATCGATCTCCGGCAGGGGGCCGTCCGGATCATAAGAGGACAGATCTCGGTTCCACACCTGCTCCAGAAAAACGATCGCGTTTTTCGGGCTTACCTGCTGCAGACGAATGGCGCGTTGTCGCTCCTCTGCGTCTTCCTGGCTGTCACCGAGAACGAAAGCCGCGCCCGGCAATATTTTGAGGTCGTCAGCGGCGCGACCATATCTGGCAAGCCGCGCCTTGACATCCCGGTAGAAGGCCTGCCCGTCCTCAAGCGTGCCATGGCGGGAATAGATGACATCGGCATGGCCGGCTGCCAATTCGCGCCCGGTCTCGGAATCTCCAGCCTGCGCAATCACGGGTCCGCCCTGCGGTGAAGGCGGCAGATCGGAGCGGCCGGCAATATCGAAGTGCTTGGACTTGAAAGCGAAGTCGTTACCTTTCCAGATCGTCCGCGCTGCCTCGATGAATTCCTTTGCGCGCTCATAACGTTCGGCAAACGGCAGATGGTCGCCCCTGCGGAAATTCGCGCCGGTAAAGGCTCCCGGCGAGGTGACGACATTCCAGCCAGCCCGGCCGTTTGAAAGCACATCGAGCGTGGCAAGCTGACGGGCGAGCGGATAGGGTTCATTAAAGGTGGTGGTGAGTGTTCCGATCAGGCCAACATTACGGGTGACGGCTGCGAGCGCCGTCAGGATCGCCAGCGTGTTTGGTCGTCCCACGACATCCAGCTCGTGGAAACGGCCCTTTTGCTCGCGCACCCGAAGCCCTTCTGCGAGAAAGATAAAGTCCAGCTTGCCCCTTTCGACCGTCTCGGCAAAATGCCTGAAAGACGAAAACGCGATCTGGCTGCCGGCCGCCGGATCGCTCCAGACCGTAAAATTATTGACGCCCGGAAACTGGGCTCCGATGATGACTTGTTTTTTCGACATGATGTTATTTCCGATGGCGTTCAGGCGGCCGCAACGACGTAGCGGTTCGTGGCTGCAGGCAGGGAAAGACGTTCGCGCAGGGTCGATCCCTGCGATGCCTGCACAAGGCCGGCATTCCGAATTGCCGGCAGGACATGTTCCACCAGGGGGGCGAAGTCCCGTTCCGGTTCGTGGGGCAGGAAGCGGATGCCGTCCAGACCAGCGCTTGCCAACGCACGCGCCGCGGTGATCGCGACCTCCACATCTGCGGTCCATTGCGGGATCGTGTCTTTTCCAGCCCTGCCGGCTCCAAATCCGACATCGGCGAAAAGCCGCAGTTCCGGATGTCTCGATTTGATGTCTTTCACCAGCGATGAAAGCTCGCTGTCGCTTGCGCGCAAAAAGGCGAGGTCGATGGCGGAAGCCAGAGAGGCGCTGTTTTCTCGTTCGACGACGGCGGCTATGACGGGCTGGCCCTGTGGAGGCCGCGGTGTGATCGATGGGCCGAGGATGTTGAAATTCGCGCCCCGGAAATCGACATAGCGCAATTTTGCGCCGTCGATGAAGCGTTGGCTTTCCGGGTCGCGGATGACGGCACCATCTTCCCAGCTGTCCCAGAGCCGGCGGATAACGTCTATCGCTTCGTCGAAATCCCGTTCGAGCGCCCGACGGTTGTCCTCCGGATAGCCGTTAAGCTCGCCGGTCGCGCGTCTTGCCGCTGCCGCCCGGCCGCCCTCAAGCGGCTGCGCAAGGAGCCCGGCGCGACCTTCCGTGACGTAATCGAGTGTGGCGATGGCGGTCGATACATGGAAGGGTTCAAGGAAGTTGATCGGCGCGCCTGCAAGGATACCGGCGTGGCTCGTGCGGGCGCCGAGCCAGTTTGCGAATAATATGGCGTCGAGGCCATCACCCGTGGGGAGTGCAAAGCCGTCTTCGAGGGTGATGAGGTCGAAGCCTTCATCAAGTCGCTGGAGAAGGCTGTCCGGCTTGCTGTCCTGCACAAGCAGATTCTGCGAAGGGAGGCCGAGGTCTATGCCTAACTGAAAATTCGCTCCGAAAGTCATATCGCAGTCCCTACTGAAGTTTGAGCCTTGTGGCCGGAAAGCACATCCTGATACGATAATCCGTCGATGCCGGCCTCAACCCGTGCTGCGCCGTGTCCGGCAAACCGCGCGAGGATTTTCGCCTCCTGTCCTTCCTTCAATGCCTTCACGCGCAGCGTCGCCTCTTCGAAGGAGGCGGCCGGAGGATAGACCGGCGTGCTTCCTTTCTGCCCGGCCCTGGCGCCGATATGCTTTTCAAAAGGAAGCGAGCGATAGAGTTGCGGATCGGCGGCAGTGTCGAAAAGCGGGCGATATCCGAGGCTCAGGTAAAGTGCGACGGCTTCCGGCTGACGGAAGCCAGTCGAGAGATAGGTGCGGGTATAGCCGAGCGCCGCGGCGCTCTCTTCAAGCGCCGACATGATGGTGCGGGCAAGCCCCTGCCGCCGCAATGAAGGGTCTGTCCATATCCGCTTTATTTCTGCCGTTTCGTCGTCATGGCTCATGAAAGCGCCGCCGGCGATGGTCTTGCCATCCCGTTGCACCAGCAGGAGATCGCCCAGCGGCGGAGAATAGAGCCCTTCCGGATAACGGAATATCTCGCCGCGCGCGCCACCGGGGCGATCCCTTGTGCCGTATCGCCCGTCATATTCACTGATCAGGCCTTCGATGAGGGGTTGGGTTGAAGGGTGAAGTAGGGTGGAGTGGATGATGACATCGGGCATGGCTCGTCTCGCTTGGGCACGATAGCCGGCTGTCCGGACGGTGTTTACCAGGCGGGATTTTCGGACGCCTGCACCGGCCTCAGCCGCGGGCAGAAGCATGGCGCAGGGCAGACCGCTTTGGCGCGGCATGATCTTTTATTGTGCAATTGAATAAGGAAATATCGTTGCTCGATTATTTATAACACTAAAAATATAGATTTTATCAAATCAATGAGACGTTCCGCAGGGAGTATCGATGACCTTTGGTTTGAGTTTTCTCGACAAGAGCCCTATCCATCAGGATGAGAGTGCCACGGCGGCGCTGCAACGAACCGTGGCGCTTGCCCAAAAAGCAGAAGCGCACGGCTTCGTCCGCTTCTGGGTTGCCGAGCATCATAACTCGCCGAAACTGGCGAGCTCGTCTCCCGAGGTGTTGATCGGTTTCCTGTTGGCCCAGACCCAGCGGATCAATATCGGGTCCGGTGGTGTCATGCTGCAGCACTACAGTGCCTATAAGGTCGCCGAAAACTTCAAGCTGCTTTCCGCTCTTGCGCCCGACCGTGTGGATTTAGGCATCGGCAAGGCGCCGGGCGGACTTCCGCTGTCAACGCGTGCCCTTCAGGGTGCCTATGATCCGGCGCGCAAGCCCTCCTTCGAAAGGCAGCTCGAGGATCTCGACCGGTTTGTCCGTGACGAAAAGGCAAACAACGGGGATGAAGACAAGCTTGCAGCCTACCCCCTGCCGCCTTCGCCGCCAAACCGCTTCCTGCTTGGGGCGAGCCCGGAAAGTGCCCGGCTTGCCGGCAGGCTGGGATGGAACTTCGTTTATGCCGGCCACATCCATGGCAGTGAGTCCGCGATTTCCGAGGCGCTGAACGCGTTCAGGGAATCGGGCGGCAAATATGCGGCTCTGGCGGTCGCCGTGGTGGTTGCGGAAACCGACCAGGCCGCGGAGGCGCTTGCGGTCGAAGGCCGCCGTTTTCGTGTCGAGATCGAGGGCGGACAGGGTGTGAATGTCGGAAGTGAGGAGCAGGCGCTGGAATATGTCCGGCAGGCAGGCGGCACGCATTATCGCATCGAAGAGCGCAGCCCACTGATCCTTCGCGGCTCCCCTTCCACGGTCCGTGCCGAATTGCTTCGGCTTCATCAACATCACGGCATCGACGAGTTCATCGTGGAGTGCCCTGTTTCCGAAGGCGCACACCGCCTGAAGACGATCGAATATCTGGCCGCGGCCAACCGCGCACTCGCCGCGTGACGGCAGGCGTCGGGCACAGGGGATTGGATATGGTAACCAGACGTCATTTCATTCTGGCAACGAGTGCCGCAGCGATTTTTGCCAGCAGCCGGGTTGCTTTCGGTGCGGGCGACGCTACCCAGAAACCAACAAGCGGCGGTTTGCTGACCTGGGCTGTGGAGACCGAGCCGAGCACGCTCAATCCTCATCTCAACGGGCAGGCAAAGGCAAAGCTCATTCTGCGCAATGCCTATGAATCGCTTTTGGCCCGCACGCCTGATGGTGGTTATGCGCCATGGCTGGCCAGAAGCTATTCCATCTCGGAGGATGGCAAGCAGTATACGTTCGTCCTGCGTGACGACGTGACCTTCAGCGATGGCGAAAAGCTCAATGCCGCCGCGGTGGCGCTCAACTTCACCAAGCTGAACGAGCCGACCTATTCCGGCAGCATCAGCGCCGGTCATCTGTCCCATGTTACCGAAGCGCTGGCCGTGGACGAATACACGGTCGTCCTTAAGCTCCGGCGGGTCTATGCGCCTTTCCTCGACGGCGCTTCCGGGATTGAAATCCTGTCGCCGCGGGCTTTCTCCTCGCCGCAACTGAAATCCGGCGGCGTTGGTATCGCCGGCACCGGTCCGTTCGTTCTCGACCGCTACGTCAAGGGTCAGGAAATCCGCTTCGTCAAGAATCCCGGCTATAACTGGGCGCCGGCGACCGCCGGTCATCAGGGGCCAGCCTATCTGGACGAGGTGATCTATCGTTTCCTGCCGGAATCCGCCGTGCGCAGCGGCGCTCTGTCTTCCGGGCAGGTGCAGGTGATCGAGGGAATTCCGGGCAACGATGCCGGTCTGTTTCGGGATGATCCGGAGTTTTCCTATCAGACTGCCCTCAATACCGGCACACCCTATACGCTCTATCTGAACGTCAACCAACAGCCGACCGCCGATCTCAAAGTGCGCAAGGCGTTCCAGGCGGCGGTGGACGTGGACCAGATCCTGCAGGCGGTCTATCGCGGCGAACGTCAGCGCGCCTGGGGTATTCTTACCCCGGCGGATACCGATTTTTACGACAGGAGTATCGAAAAGGCCTACGGTTTCAACCCGAAGCTTGCCAACGACCTGCTCGACGAAGCCGGTTGGTCCGCTCGCGACGGCGATGGTTTCCGCGTGAAGGACGGCAAGCGATTGACGATCGAGGTCGTGCAGTCACAATCGACGGTGCGGGACCAGCGTGACATTCTTCTGCAGGCGGTGCAGGCGCAGGTTCGCCAGCATGCCGGGATCGATCTTGCCTTGCAGTATGTCGATGCAGGGACCTATTCCAGCCGTCAGAAAGACGGTCAGTACGGCATTATCCCGAACTCGACGACGACACAGGAAAACGGCGTCACCATCTATTTTCATTATCTCCCGCGCGACAAGGGTGGCTCGATCAATTACAGCCGCACCGAAGCACCGGAAATATCCGCCTGGCTCGACGAGGCCGCATCCACTCTCGATCAGCAAAAGCGGTTCGAAATCTACGCGAAATTGCAGCGCTATGCGATTTTGGAACAGGCGCTCGGCCTGCCGCTTTATGTGCCCGATGACCAGATCGCGGCCGCTGTCGCGGTCAAGGGCGTCGGCTTCAGACCTTTCAAACGCCTTCCCGACAACGCCTACGATATCTGGCTTCAGCAGAACGCTTGATCTGTCGGTCATTCATTTTTTTATGGAGTTTAAGCATGCTCAATCGCAGACAGTTCGTCATTGCTGGCACCGCGTTGCTGGCAATCTCTGCCTTCCCGGTCCTTTCCCTGGCGGAAGATGCCAAGCCGGTCAGTGGCGGCACATTGACCTGGGGTGTGGAGACCGAACCGGCGACGCTCAATCCGCAACTGAACGGCCAGGACAAGACCAAGCTTTTGCTGCGAAATGCCTATGAATCGTTGCTGGCGCGCACGGCGGACGGTGGATATGTACCCTGGCTCGCAACGGGCTACAGCATTTCCGAAGATGGCAGGACCTATACGTTCAAGTTGCGCGACGATGTTACCTTCACCGATGGCCAGAAACTCGACGCGCAGGCGGTCATCGCCAATTTCGAGAAACTCAAGGATCCCGCCTATTCCACCAGCGTCAGCGCCGGCCCGGTTTCACGCATAGCCGAGTTGAAGGCTGTCGATAGCCATACCGTATCCTTCACGCTGAAAGACATATACGCACCCTTCCTCGATTATGTCGCCGGCCTCGAAATCCTGTCGCCGGCTGCTTTTTCGTCGTCACAAATCAAGTCTGGCGGGCCGGAGGTTGCCGGAACCGGTCCTTTCATTCTCAAGCGTTATGTAAAAGGCCAGGAAATCCAGTTCGAAAAGAACCCGGCTTATAATTGGGCGCCAAAGACCGCCAAACATCAGGGTCCAGCCTATCTCGACCAGATAACCTACCGGTTCCTTCCGGAATCATCGGTAAGGACCGGTGCCCTGACGTCCGGACAGCTTGACGTGATCGAAGGGATTTCGGGCAACGACGCCGCTCTCTTCAAGGACAATGCGGACTTCACCTATCAGACGGCGCTCAATACCGGCACGCCATACTCGCTTTTCCTCAATGTCACCTGGGGTCCGACGCAGGATGTGAAGGTGCGCAAGGCGCTCCTCGCCTCGCTCGATATCGACAGGATTCTGCAGGCTGTTTATCGCGGCGAACGCACGCGCGCCTGGGGCATCACCTCGCCAATCGATCCGCAATTCTATGACAAGAGCATAGAGAAGACCTATGGCGCAGATGCAGCCCTGGCCAACAGGCTGCTGGATGAAGCCGGCTGGAGCGAAAAGGACGGGGAAGGCTTCCGCACCAAGGACGGCAAGCGGCTGACCATCGATGTCGTGCAGGCGCAGGCCACGGTGCGTGACCAGCGCGACGTTCTGCTGCAGGCGTTGCAGGCGCAGGCGCGGCAGGTGGCTGGTATCGATCTTGCCATCAACTATGTCGATGCCGGGACCTATACCGATCGCCGCAAGACCGGTCAGTTCGGGTCGATTGCCAATTCCAACACGCCGACGGATGCGATCGACATCGAATATCATTACCTGCCGCTTCAGAAGGGCGGCACCATCAACTACAGCCGGGCCGAGGCACCGGAGCTGGCGCAATGGCTGAACGAGGCGGCATCGACCCTCGACCAGAAAAAACGTTTCGAGATTTACGCGAAGCTGCAGCGTTTTGCGATCCTCGATCAGGCTTATGCCATTCCGCTCTATGAGCCCGAAGACCAGGTCGCCGCCGCAAGTTACGTGAAGGGCATCACCTTCCGGCCGTTCAAGCAATTGCCGGAAAATGCCTATGACCTATGGCGCAGCGAGTAACTTGCCCGGCTGCTGAAACAACAACGAAGGGTGGACGCCATGACCGCTGACAACGTGACATCGCTGGGCCAGGTGCCGGCGTCCCTTTTCCGTCGTGGACGCCTCCGGCGACGAAGCGGCCTGCCGCTTCAGGTTCTCGGGCGCATCGGCTCAGGCATACTCGTGCTGTGGGCGGCGGTGACGCTGAGTTTCATCAGCATCCAGCTTGCGCCCGGCGATATTGTCAGCCTGCTGATCGGCGAACAGATCCGCACACCCGAAATCGAGGCGGCCATCCGTGCCGAGTGGGGACTGGATCAGTCCATTTTCGAGCAATATCTCGCTTATCTGACGCGATTGCTGCACGGCGATTTCGGGCGTTCCTATATCCTGCAGACCGATATATCGAACCTCGTTGCAACGCAGATGTTGCCGACACTGAAGCTGACCGCCGCGGCTCTTGCGGTTGCGATCGTCTTTGCGGTTGCGAGCGCCGTTTTCACCGCCGGCAAACCCGTCTCGCGCAGCATTGCGGGCGGTCTTGAACTGACGCTGATCTCCACGCCGACATTCTGGCTGGGTATCCTGCTGCTTTACGTTTTTTCTTTTACGTTCAAGATTTTCCCGGTCTCCGGAGACCGAAACCTTTCGGCGCTGGTGCTTCCGGCCTTGTCGCTGGGCCTGTCGCTTGGGGCCGTCCTCGGCCAGGTGCTGCGGGAAGGTCTGGAGCGCGCGCTTGAGGAACCTTTCGCGCTGACCGTTCGTAGCTGGGGCGCCAGCAATCTTGTCCTCAGGCTGCGTCACGGTCTGCGCCATGCCGCGCTGCCGACCGTGACCCTCGCCGGCTGGCTGGTCGGTAATCTCCTCTCCGGTGCCGTCATCACGGAAGCGGTGTTCGGACGCCCCGGGCTCGGGCGGATCACGGTTGATGCCGTTCTTTCGCACGATATGCCGGTCGTGCTGGCGGTCGCCATCCTGTCTGCACTGATCTATGTGGCGATGAGCACCCTGGTGGACATTCTTTATCTGCTGCTCGATCCCAGATTGCGCAATGAGGGCGGGAGGGCGGGGTCGTGAGCATTTCCCACGAGGCGTCGCTCTCCGCAACCGGCCGTCTGCGGCAGGTCGTATCGGCGCTGCTTGCAAGGCCGGGGCTGACGCTTCCATCGCTGTTCTTGCTTCTCGTGGCGACAGCGACCATCTGGCCGCATTTTGTGACTGCCGCCGATCCCTTGCTGGCGGACCCGTTGCAGGCGCAACTGCCGCCGTCGATCGAACATTGGTTCGGGACTGATCATCTGGGCCGCGATGTCTTTTCGCGGGTGGTCTATGGCGCACGCTATTCGATCCTGATCGGGATCAGCGCCATCGCCATCGCCGCGCTGGCCGGTTCCTTTCTCGGGCTTGTCGCCGGTCTGGCACGCGGTGCGGTCGACGAACTCATATCGCGGTTTCTCGATGTCGTATCGTCGTTTCCGGATCTGCTGCTGGCGCTGGTGCTGATCTCCTTTACCGGGCCGGGAACCGTCAATCTGATCTTCGCGCTCGGCGTTGCCTCCGTCCCGCGTTTTGCCCGGGTCGTGCGCGCGCAGACCTTCGTCATTGCGAGAAGCGGTTATGTTGAGCAGGCGAAAACCTTTGGCCTCAGCCGCTTCACCCTGGTCGCCCGGCACGTTCTGCCACACGCGATAGCGCAGGTTCCCATCCTGGCGACGATCGGCCTCGGCTCGACCATCATTCAGGCGGCGGGCCTCAGCTTTCTGGGCATGGGGCCGCAGCCGCCGACACCCGAATGGGGCGCAATGCTGGCGGAGGCGCGCAATTATCTGCGTGTGGCGTGGTGGATCGGCATCTGGCCGGGCCTTGCCATCACGCTCACCGTCATCGCCATCAGCATTCTTGGAAAACGCTGGCAGCTCGCATTTGAAGGCAGGAGACAGGCATGACGCCGCTGGTGGAAGTGCGCAATCTGAAGATCGGTTTTCCGCGCGGGGATGGTGAGAATGCCGTTGTGCACGGGATCAATCTCACCATTCACCGCGGCGAGACTGTCGCGCTTGTCGGGGAATCCGGTTCGGGAAAATCGGTCACGGCCCGCTCCTTGATCGGGCTTGCCGGACATACCGCCAAGGTGACCGCGGACAGATTCGAGATAGCAGGAGAAAATGTGCTCGGCCATCGCGAAGGCGACTGGCGACGTCTTCGCGGGCGGAAGATTGGCTTCGTCTTGCAGGATGCGCTGGTCTCGCTCGATCCGCTGCGCCGTATTTCGCAGCAGCTTTCGGATGCTGCAGGTCGCCGGACACTGTTTGCCCTGGCCCCGGTTGATTTCGACAGTCACGCGCTGTTGCAATCGGTCGGCATTCCCGATCCCGTTCGGAGGTTGCGTCAATATCCGCATCAGCTCTCGGGCGGATTGCGGCAGCGCGCCCTGATCGCAACGGCGATCGCCAGAAACCCGTCGCTGCTGATAGCCGATGAGCCGACCACTGCGCTCGATGCGACGGTGCAGAAGCAGATACTCGACCTCCTGGCCGAACGCCGGAAAGCCGGGCACACCCTGCTGTTGATCAGCCATGATCTGGCGGTGGTTTCGCGCCTTGCCGACCGGGTTCTCGTGATGAATGAAGGTCGTATCGTCGAGGAGGGGGCAACGCAAGAGTTGCTGCGCCAGCCGAAACATCCCTATACGCGTCAACTCCTCGATGCCGTGCCATCGGCCGGATCGAAGGGATATCGGCTTTCGGCAGCGGTGCCGCTGCCGGTTGACGGCGGCGAAACGCCCATTTCGCAACGTGTGCCGCTGCCGCCCCGGACCGTTCATCCGGGCAAGCACGTGCTTTCCGTGCACAATCTCGTCAAGCACTATGGCGGGCCGGAAAATGCGCCTGTCGTCAACGATGTATCCTTCGATCTTTCTGCAGGGGAAGCACTCGGTATCGTGGGCGAATCCGGTTCCGGAAAAACCACCGTGGCCAAAATGGTTCTGGGGCTTGTTGAACCCGAACATGGCGAGGTTTTTATCGAGGGGCAGCCATGGAGCAATATTGCCGAGAGCCTGCGCAAATCCCGTCGCAGCAGCATGCAGCTGATTGCCCAGGATGCCTTCAGTTCGTTTGATCCGCGTTATACGGTCGAAAAGATCGTTGGCGAGAGCCTCGATGTCACTGGCCTTCGCGGTGCCGAGCGCCGGGATCGTGTGCTGGAGGTTCTCGAAGCCGTCCGGCTGGGCGGCGACTTTCTCACCCGTTATCCCCGCGAGCTTTCCGGTGGCCAGCGCCAGCGTGTGGCCATTGCCAGAGCGTTCGCCCCGCGCCCGCGCCTTCTGGTCGCCGACGAGCCGGTGAGCGCGCTCGACGTTTCCGTCCAGGCCCAGGTTCTCGATCTTCTCGCGGAACTCCAGGCGGCCTCCGGCACGTCGCTGCTGTTCATCTCCCATGATCTCGGCGTTGTGCGCCACCTGACGGACCGGGTGCTCGTGATGAAGGACGGCAGGATCGTCGAAAGCGGCGAGGTTGGCGAGGTATTCTCCGCTCCCCGGCACGGCTACACGCGAAAACTGATCGATGCCGTTCCCGCGCTTGCATAAATCCGCCGGCTGTCCACCAGCCGGCAAAAAACACGACGTGATATTGAAGAGGAAACGATCATGGCGCTTACCCGCCCCCGACGTCTGAAAACGCTCACCGGTGCCAGCAGCGTGATTGCGGCATCGAACGACCCCACTGCAACGACCGGTATCAAACGCGCCGTTGAGCTGGCGAAAAAGGCCGAAGCCGAGAAAATCACCGGGCTGTTCACCGCCGACCTTCTCCATATCGATCCCGCCGGACTGGCTGGCACGGCCGGCATTCAGGAACCGATCGTGACCTTGTCGGCGCTCAGTCAGGCGACGTCGCGGATCGGTTTGATTGCGACGATCTCCACCACGTTCCACCATCCCTTTAATCTTGCGCGCCAGATCGGCACGCTGGACCATCTCAGCGGCGGCCGAGCCGGTTGGAACGCGGTTACCTCTTCGGTCGGCGAGGAGAATTTCGGTGAGCTACTGCCGAGCCCGGAGGAACGTTATGAGCGCGCGGCCGAGTTCATCGAAATCGTCAACGCCCTTTACGATGCCAATGAGCGGGATGCGGCCCAGCGCAAAGCCTCCGGCGCGGTTGCTGTGGATCCCGCCAAATTCCACCCGATCGACTATAAGGGACGATATTTCAGCGTGCAGGGACCGCTCAATGTACCGCCGCTGCCACAGGGCCGGGCCGTGCTGTTTCAGGCCGGCCAGTCGGAAGCGGGGGTTACCGTTGGCGCCCGTTACGCCGAGGTTGTCTACACGTCGCAGCCGCGTTTCGAAGATGCCGTCACCTTCGCGACAGAACTGCGCCGCCGCGCAACGGCTTTCGGCCGTGCCGGCGGCCTGCCTTTCATCATGAATTCCTTCCATTCGGTCATCGGCGAGTCGGATGCGGATGTCGCGCGTCGGCTGAAGGAAAAGCACGAGCGCATCGACTATGAGCAAGGTCGCCTCAAACTCGCAGATATGCTGGGCGGCGACATCGACCTGTCCGGGTTGCCGCTCGATCAGCCTCTGCCGGATACACTGCTGCCCGACGTGACAAGCATCAACCGCCGGCGCGGTCGGGTGGAAGTTTTCCGCCGTTACGCCAAACAGGGTCTGTCATTGCGGGAGCTTATTATTCAGGCCCAGGAAACGGGGCACTGGTCGGTGGCGGGCACGCCTGAAAAACTCGCCGACGCTATTGAAGAACGCTATCGGGCGGAAATTCTCGACGTGCTCTCCCTTCACGGATTTGGCAATCCCGAGCAGGAAGACCTACTGGTCAACGGACTTCTGCCGGAACTGCGCCGCCGTGCCATAATCGATACGGATTATGTGGGCGACGACTTCCGCGCCAATCTGCAGCTTCCGGCGTTTTCACTCTCGGGTGAGTTGGCCGGGACGCGCATCGCTTAGGTACGAACGGCAAATCGTGAGGCGGCGCTATCAGCCATTGAGGCGCGGTCTAGAAACCGGACACGAATGATATCAAATAGCTCTGGGGCCCCCGGAGCTATTTTTTTTGCGCAAAATCACTTGGCACAAAGCTAGTCAGCTTGCCCCACTGAAATAATCGAGTTTCAAATAAGTCTGGCCCATTGAGACGACCGGGGAATGAAGCGCAGCCTGCTGTTCGCCGTGACCGGTGTTGCAACGGTGGCGCGGCAAAGGCATCCCTTGTCCAATTATTCTGCGGCGATTGTTACGCTTCCAGAACGAGCTTTGACGAGCAGGGCGGCTTCTGCGATTGCCTGATTTACCCGCGCGTCTATAAAGGGAGAAAGCTGCCCTTCTATGTAATCCCGGCCAGAGGTGTAGATTGCGGTCGGTGTGACGAAGGCTTCGAAAAACGCAAATAGTGGTCTGAGCTGATGCTCCACCACAAGCGAATGCCGGTCTCCGCCGCCGGTTGCCGTCAGGATGATCGGTTTACCTCTGAGGTCGGCGGGGTCGAGAAGATCGATGACATGTTTAAAGAGGCCCGTATAGCTTCCCTTGTAGGTCGGTGAGCCGATCACCAGAGCTTCGGCCTCAATGATCGTCTGAACAACCCGCCGCGCGTTCACGTCCAGATCGGCTACGGATCGTGCAGAACTCAGCGATGCCCCTATGTCCTCAATGTCGAAAACCTGGTGCCGCAGGCCCAGTTGTCCGGCCAGCGCTTCGCTGACGCTTTCGACAAAGCGTTTCGTGCTTGATGGGCGCGATGTGTTGCCGGAGAAACCGACGATCAGATTGTTGCTCATTGAACGTTCTTTCGAGTGATATTGGGGAAACGCGGCGCCAACGCACCTCAAGCCGTCTTCAGGATTGACAGGCTGGCCGGATGCGCCGATCGCTCGTTCTCGCCCGTTTTCCAGCGCTCGAATGCGGCACGTCCGAGAATGGCGACGGAGGTGTCCTCCTGGGGCGCATGGACGAGAACCGACTGGATATCCCGGAAATGCCGCTCAAGGCCGAGATCGGCGTTGAGGCCGGGATTGCCGATGCCGCGAACGGCGATCTGGACGGCTTCCCGGATTTGCCTGCCAGCGAGAAGCCGGGCCCTTATCAGGTGTTCGGCATCGCCGATATGGTTTGCGAGCGCGCCAAAGATGATCTGCCGGGCGCCGGAAACCAGAAGGTCGATCTCACCCGAAAGCGTGACAAAACGTTCTGTCCGCGCAATGGGATGGCCCAGATTGGCAGGCACACGTTCATGCGCGAAACGAATGAACGCTTCCTGAGCGGCTTCGGCCGCGCCCAGATAAATTGCAGTCAGCGCAAGGGTCATCGCCGCGTGGCCGCGATTGTCCTGCTGGGCAACGGAGGGGTCAACGAGTTCGAGCACGTTTTCTGCCGGGATTTCAACCTCGGTATATTCGACGTCGTGCGAACCGGTCGCCCGCATTCCGAGGCTCTTCCAGTTCTCTATGATCTCGATGCCGGGCAGGCCGTTGGGCACGACGAAGGTGCCGACCCGAGCCTGAGCCTCGTCGGTGTGCGCCCAGACGAGGAAGTGCGTGAGGCCGTGCGCGCCCGTTACGAAGCGCTTGCGGCCCGTGATCGACCAGCCATTCGCTGTCCGGTGCGCACGTGTGGCCGGCAATCCGCCGCGGGCCGGCGAGCCCAGTTCGGGCTCCACACGGGCGGCGTTCAGCAGCAATGGCTGGTGTTTGGCCCTGGAAAGAAGATCCCTGTAAAGCCCGTCGGGCCAATGGTCCTTTGTCGCCTGTCCCAGATGGGTGAAAATCGTCATCGCGCTGATGAGCGCCACAGAGGGATCGCCGCGTCCCAGCGACGCCAGAATATGGGCCGCGGTGCTCAAGGTTCCCCCCGGGCCGCCGTAACGCGTGGCCACGGTGCTCTCGAGAAGTCCAGCCTGGTGAACGGCGCGAATACCGGTCCAGGGAAACTGACCGGTCTGATCCGCATCCGGTGCGGCTTCGGAAAGGACGCGCACGGCGGCGTCAAGTGCGATGGGATCATGGGACATGCGGATAGTGGCTTTCTGAAGGTCGGCGGGCGGGATCATCCGTTACGGGCGTGGATGATCCCGGTCTTGAAAGAAGAGGTGGGTCTGTCCGATGGCGTAGCCGGACTGCCGTGATCAGGCGGCTGCCTTCTTCTTTGCCTCTTCGCGTTCGCGAATACCCTCGCGAACGAGGGGCAGGATATATCGTCCGTAGTCGACGGCATCGTTATAATTGTCGTAGCCACGGATCGAAATCAGATCGGCGCCGAGATCGATATAGTCGAGAATGGAATCGGCGATTGTACGCGGTGACCCGACCAGAGCGGTTGTTGCGCCGCTTGCATTGGTGGCGGTGACGGTCGGATACCAGAGGGCGCGGTCATGGACATCGCCGCGTTTGGCGATATCGAGCAGGCGCTGGGAGCCGATATTGGCGGGGGGCGTTGCGTTGACCGGCGCGCGAGAAAGACCCTTCTGGCGGTTCTCGTTCAGACGGTCGAGAACCCTGTGCGCCTTATCCCAGGCCAGTTCGTCCGTTTCAGCCACAATTGGCCGGAAGGTAACCCAGATGCGCGGACGATCGGTCCGGCCTGCCTTTGCGGCCTCGGCATAGATACGGTCGATCTGCTGTTTGGTTTCAGCCAGCGGTTCGCCCCAGAGGCCGAAAATGTCGCACAGTGAGCCGCCGATACGATAGGCGGCATCCGAGGAGCCGCCGAGCGAAATCGGGATCAGGCCGTTGGTGGGACGCACGGCGCTGCGAAACTGCTTGAACTGGTAATATTTGCCGTCGAAATCGAAGGGTTCGGTCGACGTCCAGGCAAGGCGGAGAATGCGGATATATTCTTCCTGACGTTCGTAACGCTCTTCCTTGTTGAGGAAATCCCCCTCGCGCGCCTGCTCCTCGTCGCTGCCGCCCGCGATGAAGTGGACGACCACGCGACCGCCGCTCAACTGGTCGAGCGTGGCGAGCGATTTGGCCGCAACCGTTGGATAAACGGTGTTGGGCCGGAGCGCGACGATGATCTTGATGTGCTTCGTATGCGCAAGCACCGTCGCGCCCAAAGTGAAGGGATCGAATGAGGAGGAGGAATAGGGAATGAGCGTGTAGTTGAACCCGTAATCGTCCAGCGCACGCGCATAACGTTCGAGGAAGAGTGGATCGACCGGAGCATCCGGGATGGGGTTCAGATCATTGGACGCGTTGGGAAAGCTGACGCTGATGAATTCCGCAGCCATGGGAGCTCCTTGGTGTTTCTGGGTGTCGGGTAAAAGCTAAAGCCGGCATGGCATATGAGGAAGACAGGTCTTTCTATTTCTATGGAAAATGTAGAAAATATTGCCTGACTATGCTGGTGGTCTAGAAGCCTGCATTGCCGCTTGTTCCGGCTCGTCGTGATGCGGAGTAGGTCTCCACCCCAGAGAGGGGGCAACCGTCGTCGCAAGATCGGTGAGCAATCTTATGTTTTCGGACAGTCCGAAAGCGGGAGGCAGAAACAGGACGAGTTCATCTGCGGCCGCCAGTCCCGGGTCGCTCAAAACCGCCTCTATGACCGCATCCGGCGTCCCTTGAAAGACAGGAGAAATCAGCGCGCCAACCGGCTGGCTGGCGGGAGCCAGCGCACCCTTCGGGCGCGAGGCGGCAATTCCCGCCGTGCGGCGCTCAAGATCGTAGGCCGCGTATTTCTCCCGCAGCTCCGGGGTGGTGCCGACCAGAACGGAAGCTGCAACCGCGACCGGCGGCGGCGTCGTTTTCCAGATGCGCAGCCAGTGGGTGCGATAGGCTTCGATGATCCGCGCCTGATATTGGCCGAAAGTCTCGCCTTCGGCCTGATCGTGAAGGACGGTTCCTGAAATCAGGCCGATCCCGAGTTCGGCAGCCTGGATCGCTGAATCGAGGCTGGCGGAGCCTTGGCGGATACGGCTGCGCAGGGTGGGGCTATGTGGGGTCACCCGTAACTCGGCTCCCGCAGGCGCGCCTGTGTCCTGCCCCGTAACGATGTGCAGAACATCGCCGGCAATGGCGGCGAGGAAACGCGATTGGCGTCGCTTTGCCTCTGTCCGGGCATCGGTATCGACGGTTCCGAAAACGGCATCGAAGGCACCGTTGGCTCCGGTCGAAATGGCAAGTTCAAGCCGGCCGTCGATCAAAAGGTCGGTCGTTCCCGCCGCCTCAGCCAGGAGGATTGGTTCCTGATAACGCATCGGAATGACGGCGGAGCCAAGGGTGATGTGCCGCGTATGCTGGCCGACTGCGGCAAAGAAGGGTAACGGCGAAGAAAGATAGTGATCGAAATGACGCTGATAGGCCCAGCCTGACTGATAACCCAGCCTTTCCGCCTGCCTGAACAATTCTATGCCCTGTCGCAGCCCCTGTGCCGGACCGTCATCGTCGTTGAACGACACCCGCGTATTGAAGCCAAGCCGCTGCTTCGGCCGAAACAACGCGGGAAGGTCGCGGGAAGCTGCTGCAATATTCATGCGAGTTGCTCCTTGCGCAGAGCGTGCCGGACCGCGGGAACGCGAACCGTCCCGGCAATGCCCGACGGGATGGAGTTCAGCAGCGACGCGGTATATTCGTGTCGCGGATTGCCGAAAATCTCGGTGACGGTTCCATGCTCGACAATGCGTCCCCGCTGCATCACCGAAACGCTATGCGCAAGTTGCCGGACGAGAGCCAGGTCATGCGAAACGAAAACATAGGTCAGGCCGAGCTTCGCCTGCAGCGACAGCAGAACCTCGACGATATCCGCCTGAACGCTGACATCGAGAGCGGAGGTGGGTTCGTCAAGCACGATCACATCCGGTTTGAGGACCAGCGAACGGGCGATTGCCACACGCTGACGCTGCCCGCCGGAGAGGGCCGACGGTTTGCGCTCCAAGAGGTGCTCGCTCAAGCCGACATTCGCGAGCGCTTCCCGTACCCGCTCGGAGCGCTCTTTCGGCGTCCCGATCTCGAACCGGTCGAGCGGTTCGCGCACAAGCTGCCCCACCTTCCACGTCGGGTCGAGTGATGTAAACGGGTTCTGGTAAACCAGTTGAAGATGCCGCCATACCGACCGCAGAGAAGCGCGGCTTTTGCTTGTGACGGTCTCGTCGGCAACCGTGATCGTACCGCTTTCCGGCTCTTCGAGCCCCAGCAGCAGACGGATTGTCGTGGTCTTGCCCGAACCGGATTCGCCGACAAGGGCATGGGTCGTGCCTGCCGGAACCGTAAAGGAAATATCGTCCACCGCCGTCAGGGTTTTGCCATCGACGGTGAAGCGCTTGGTGACGCCGCTGACGGCGATCTTTGGCGATTTGTCGCTTTCGAGAAGGCTGAACCCCGGATCGCGGAATTTGGCATAACGCTCCGGGTTGAGCGCGGGCACGTCGCCATGGAGCTTTTTGGCATAGGGTGAAGAGGGGGAGGAAAAAACGGCCGACGTCCTGCCTGCTTCCTGCACGATGCCATTCTTCAGAACGACGAGATTGTCAGCCCTCTCTGCCGCTATTGCGAGATCGTGGGTAATGAGAAGCAGGCTGATGTTCAGCTCGTCGCGAAGGCGGGAGAGGAGATCGAGGATGCGCTTCTGGATCGTGACGTCGAGTGCCGAAGTCGGCTCGTCCGCCACCAGCAGTGCAGGGCGCGGCAATATTGCGAGCGCGATCAGCACGCGCTGCAGCATCCCGCCAGAGAGCTGGTGTGGATAGGAATCGTAGACCCGTTGCGGATTGTCGAGACCCACCTTGGCGAATGTGTCGAGGATAAGTGTCTTGCGGACGGCAGGATTGGCCTCTTCAGTCAGTGCTGCGGCCTCCAGTGCCTGCGAACCGATTGTTCTCACGGGATTGAGAGAGTTGCCCGGATCCTGCGGCACGAAGCCGATTTCACGGCCGCGAAACGGCCTGAAGCGGCGTTCCGGCAATGCGAGAATGTTCTGCCTGTCGAAAACGACCTGGCCCGTGGCGTTTGCACCGTTGGGAAGAAGCCTCAGCACGGCTTTCGCGATTGTCGATTTTCCAGAACCGGATTCTCCGATGAGGGCAAGGCTTTCGCCGCGCCCGATTTCGAAGCCGACATTATGGACGACCTCCTGCCGCCCGTAGGCAACGGCAAGATTTTCGACCGCGAGGAGGGGCGTCGCGTGTTGTGGAGACGCTGCCACGATCTCGGGAAGGATTGGCGCTGTTTTCAATGCGATTTGCGAAGCCATCGGCTGATCCTGTTGACAGAGAGGACGGTCACGATCGTAACGAACGCGGGCGCATAAACGAGCCAGGGCCATTTGAGGTAGTCCTTGCCGATTGAAATCAGCAGGCCCCAGTCGGAAGAAGGCGGAGGGTCGCCGTAGCCGAGGAAGGCGAGGCTGGCGATCACCAGGATGGACTCGCCGAATTGAAGCACGGCCAGTGGCCGCATCGAGCGGGATGCGTTTGGAAGGACGTGTCTCAGAACGATGTAACGGCGCGAGCCCCCCAGCAGAAAGGACGCCTCCACGAAGGTCGCCTGACGGGTCTTGATGACCTCGGAGCGCGCCACGCGGGCGAAGAAGGCGATGGCCGATATGCCTGTCGCAATCGCCGCATTGATCGTTTCGAAGCCGATGGCCGTGACGATGATGACCGCGAGCAGGAACTTCGGGATGGAGAGCAGCACGTCGACAAAACGCGCAAAGACGATATCCACCCAGCCGCCGAAAAATCCGGCGAGCAAACCGATCACGCCACCGATGAAGACGCCGATCACGACCGCGACCAGGGCGCTCGATACGGATGAGGCTGTGCCATAAACCACCCGTGTATAGAGATCGCGCCCGAGATGATCGGTGCCGAACCAGTGCGTAAAGCTCGGCGCAAGAAGCTTGTCGGCCGGAACGCCGTTGATCGGGCTCTGGCTGGTGAACAGTTGCGGCGCAATCGACCAGGCGACGACGATGGCGATGACGAGGAGGGAAAGGGCAACCGTTGCGGTGATGTTGAGAGCTTTCAGCTTCTCGAACGGATTGCTACCGGAGATCGGGCTGGAGATAAGGCTCATGGTTTGGCCCCCGTTTCAAGGCCTAGCGGCGCGTCGTCGATGGTTGCCAGGCGGCGTTTTCGGCCAACGATAATTTTTACCCGCGGATCGAGCAGCGGATAGAGAAGGTCGGCGATGAGGTTGACGACGACGAACACCACGGCTCCCAGCGAGACGATGGCCTGCAGGACGGGTAAGTCCTGCGTGCTGACGGAGCGCTGTACGAGACTGCCGATACCGGTACGGCCGAACACCGTTTCCGTGATCAGCGAATTGCCCAGAAGTTCGCCCACGGTCAGGGCGATGACGGTCACCACCGGTAGCGAGGCAGGTTTGAGCAGATGTGTCGTGAAAAGTCGCTTCGGCCCGATGCCGCGGCTGCGGGCAACCGCCGCGTAATCCTGCTCCGCTTCATGATCGAGATTGGCGATCAGGACTTCCGCGATCTGTGCGGAAAACGGTATGCCGATGGTGATCGCCGCAAACAGCGTCGCCCAGAAGCTGTCGGGTTCGATGACCCGGAACAGCCTGAGCTGAAAACCGAAAAGGTGGATCAGAAACAGGCCGATGACGAAATTGGGTGTCGACAGGAACAGCGAGGGGAAGGCCCGCAGCAATCCCTGCCCATATCGTTTCGGCACGACCTGCGTACCATAGGCAACGGCGAAGGCGAGGATCAAGGCGACCGTCAGCCCGGCGGAGGCCAAAACCAGCGTCGATGGCAGCACCTCGGCGATCAGGGTCGCGACGGGTCGATTGGAGCGCATGGAAATGCCGAGATCGCCCGTCAGGAATGCCGACAGGGAGTGCCAGAGCTGCACGATAATCGGCCTGTCCAGCCCCTGTGCAGCAATGATTTCGGCGATCTCCTGCTCGGTGAAACCGTTCTGCGGGTTGCGCAGAACGCTGGTGATCGGGTCGCCGGGCAAAACGCTGACGACCACGAAGGTGAAGACATAGGCCAGAAGGATGACGACGATCGCCTGGCCGAGCCGCTTTGCGGCGTAGGTTAGGTAGGCATTGCTCATGCCGTCACCTCCTTGACGTTACTCGGTGGGTGCTGGCCTCATTCGGCAATGAACGCTGTGTAATAGCTGGCGTAAGCGACACCGTTATAGACTTCGCCCTTCAGCTTCGGCGACTGCACGTAAATGCGCTGAACGATTTGCGTGCGCGGTATGAAGTAGCCCTGTTCCAGCAGGTATTTCTGCAGGCTGTCCAGAAGAGGCTTTCGGTCTTCGACGGAACCCGCGCCAGCGATCTTGTCGCGCAGATCGTTGAGCGTCGCATCGCGCTCATCCAGCGCAAACCAGTTCTCGCCATTATTGGCATTGGTCAGGATGCTGGCGACCGTGCCGGCGTCGATGAAGCTGCGGGTGACTTCATATGTGGGAACGGCGGCGCCACCGAATTTGACTTTTTCGCCGAAAGTGACGACGTCATAAGCCCTGATATTGACCTTCCATCCTAGTTTGCCAAGCTGCTGGGCAATAAGCTCATCGACGGATTTCGAGGTGGCGAGATAGGGGTTGGAGTGGATCGTCAACTCCAGCGGCTTGCCATCCTTCACCCGAACGCCGTCCGCGCCCTTGACCCATCCGGCTTCGTCCAGAAGCTTCTCCGCCTTGTCAGGGCTATAGGCGAGAAGATCGCTGTGATCCGTAGCGCCCGGCACGTTGCTCTGGATGAACGAGGTCGCAAGCTTCCAGTCCTGCGTATAGACGGTGTCGATGATTTCCTGGCGGTTGATGCCTGCCTGGAGTGCCTGACGCACCTTCACATCATCATAGGGTTGAAGTTTGGTGTTGACCGCCCAGCCGTTGACGAAGCCGAGATAACGCGGGGTCGCGACGGTGAAGCCTTCCTCCTTGAGCGATTTCAGCTCCTGGGGCGAGGCATTGTAAGCGACATCAGCCTGACCGGACTGAACGGAAGCGACGCGGAGGGATGGCTCCGACACCAGCTTGTAGGTGATGGTATCGAGATAGGCGGGGCCGGTGTGGCCGACTGCGGCGGGACCCCAATTATAATCCTTGCGCTTGACCAGAGTGACATGGTCGCCCTCTTTCCAGGACTCCACCACATAAGGTCCGCTGCCGGCGGTCTTGCTGAGGTCAGCCTGCTGGCCGGCGGGCTGGGCGATGCTCTTGGGAGAGATCAGGATGGAGCCGTGATAGCCAAGGGTTGGAATGAAACCGAGCGTGGGCTTCTTGAAGAATACCTTGACCGTCGTGGCATCGACCGCTTCGGCGTGATCGTAGGTCTTGGGGAAGAGGCCGATCGGGTTGATCCCCTCGCTCTTGCGCCCGGCGTACCAGATGTCGAGATTGGCAACGACGGCCTTGGCATCAAGCGGTTCGCCATCGGAGAAAGTCACGCCGCTTTTGAGGTGAAGCGTGAACTCCGTTGCAGTGTCGTTCTGCTCCCAACGTTCCGCAATCCATGGGCTGACCTTGCCTTCGGCATCGACGTAAAGCAGCTTGTCCGTCACATGACCCCATATGTGGCCCTGGAAACTTGAGATGGCACTGTTGTTGGGAATCCAGGTGTCGCCCAGCGAATCGATCAGAAATGTGATGTCACCGCCATCGCGCGGCGTGTCCGCAGCAATTGCCGTCAGAGGTGCTGCTGTCGATAAAAACAGCGAGGCCGAAACCGCAAGCGAGGCCGTGAAAAGCAGCCGGCGACGCGACAGGGAGAATGAGAAAGAACGTCTTGTCATGGTATGATCCTGAAAAATTCAAAGTTTTTTCGTTGCAATTTCGGCATCTCCTGCGGACACACATGCGGCCCCGTCATTGGCATGAGGCATGTCGAACCGTTGCCGCGTCGGCTTTTCAGCCGAGCGGGAGAATGCTTGAGTTTATTGGGTGGTTGGGGTTGGGCGTCGCGAGGGTTAGCGAGCGGCTCCTGGGAGTTCGCTTGGCTGAAGAGCGCGCCCGCTTCTACATATTCCAGTCATGACGCGGTCCCTCGTTGCGGTGTTTATCTTGCCCATAAACTAGCAGCCGGGTGTGAGGGAGAAAGACTGGTTATTCTTTTTCTATCGATTTAGTGAATTATTTTATCGCCATTTTGCCGACTGTTTGGATTGGTGTTTCAGACGCCTTTAAATAGCCGTCTCGCGCCGTTGACTGCAGATGGCCCGGTGCCGAAGATACTGTGTCACGCGGTGCAAATGCCATGGCTTCAAAAATCCTGACCGGCGATAAGTCACCGGTGAAAAGCTCAATCTCCACCTTGGCGATCTGGCCGGTCGAACCCTGTGACAGTTTCGAAGTACCGATGTCGCGGGTCAGGATATTGGGATTGCCATGGATGCAGATGGCATTGTCCGCCGCAGAATCCTGTGGTTCGAACCATGCGCCGGTGGCAAGCTGCATCACGCCCGGCATGACGTCTTCACTGATGATGGCGCCGGCGAGGCAGCTGCCGCGCGTATTAAAAAGCCTGACGACGTCGCCGTCAGATATTCCACGGGCCGCAGCGTCGGCCGGATGGATACGGACAGGCTCCCGGTCCCTGATCTTGGTCGAACGGCTGAAATGGCCATAGTCCAGCTGGCTGTGCAGACGTTGATATGGCTGATTGCAGACGAGATAAAGGGGATGGAGGCGCGCGTCATCCGGTGTCTCCATTCTTGGCGGATACCAGCGTGGATGACCTTTGCAGTCATCATAACCGAAGCCCTCGACAGTCTCTGAAAAGATTTCGATCTTTCCTGATGGCGTCGCCAGCGGCTTCGTCCCGGGGTCCCGAAGGAAAGCGCGCGCCGGGCCACCGTCGTCGGGCTTGACGGGAAGAAATAGCTCCCCCCGTTCCCAGAAGCTTTCAAAGTCCGGCGCATCGTGGCCGCCCGCCGCAAGCGCCTGACGGGTCGTTTCGTACAGGAAGGCGAGCCATTCGCCGCTGCTGCGGTTTTCGGTAAAGGCCTCGAACCGGCCAAGTTCGCGCGCAATCCCGGCGAATATCTCATAATCGTCGCGTGCCTCGCCGACGGGGGCGATCAGCCGCTTCATGGCGATCATCAAGGGATCGCGATCGGCGGCGCCGATGTCGTCACGCTCAAGCGTGGTCGTGGCGGGCAGCACGATATCGGCATGTCGCGCGGTCGAGGTCCAGGCCGATTCGTGGACGATGACCGTTTCGGGACGCCGGAAAGCGGCCCGCAACCGGTTGATATCCTGATGATGATGGAATGGATTGCCGCCTGCCCAATAGACGAGCCGGATGTCGGGATAGCGAAGCGTGTGGCCGTTGTAATGAAACTCATCGCCGGGATTGAGCAACATATCGGCGATGCGCGCACAGGGAATATAGTCCGGCACGGGGTTTTTGAACTGCTGCAGCGTTGGCAAGGGAACGGTGAGAAGGTTCTTGCCGATATTGCCCAGCGCGCCGAGGGAGTAGGAAAATCCGCCGCCATCCAGTCCGATCTGGCCGAGCATGGCGGCAAGGACAATGCCCATCCACACCGGCTGTTCGCCATAATCGGCCCGCTGCAGCGAATGGCTGACCGTGATCAGGGTTCTCGAACTGGCCATCCTGCGCGCCAGCTTGCGGATCGTCTCCGGGGCGATGTTGCAGATCGTGGCCGCCCATTCCGGGCTTTTGTGCTGTCCATCCTCCCTGCCAAGAAGATAGTTTTCGAACCGGTCATATCCAACCGTATAACGCTGCAGAAACGTCCGGTCGTGTAGCCCTTCCGTGACGAGGACGTGCGCAAGCCCGAGCATCATCGCCACGTCCGTGCCGGGAGTGATGGAAAGCCACTCGGCATTCACATCACTGGGAAAATCGTCTGCAAGCGGGCTGATAAATGTGAAATGCGCGCCGCGAGCGCTCGCGCCGGCCAGTTTCTGCCGGACGGTGTGCGTGCTGATCCCTCCACCATGGACATCGGCGTTCTTGATCGCCATCCCGCCGAAGGCAAGCACCAGCTCGCTGCTGCGTTCGATCGCATCCCAGGTCACGCTCTTGCGGTCGAAGCTGTCATACGGTCCAAGCACATGGGGGATTATCACCATGGCCGCACCGGAACTGTAAGTATTGACGGACCGGACATATCCGCCAAGGATATTCAAAAAGCGGTGAATCTGGCTCTGTGCGTGATGAAACCGGCCGGCACTCGACCAGCCGTATGAGCCGCCGAACACGGCGCTCGGGCCATGATTGCCATAGACTCGTCCAAGTTCATCCGCGACCAGCTTCGTCGCTTCGGCCCAGCTGATCTCGACGTACTCATCAGCGCCGCGTCGCTGCGCGTGGTCGGTCTCGCGGTCAAGCCAGCCCCGCCGGACGGCGGGCCGTCTGACGCGAACGGGGCTGTCGGCAATTGCCGGAAGATTGCCCAGCAGCGGTGATGGATGCGGGTCACCGGGATGGGGCGCTATCTCCAGTCGCCCATTTGCAAGCCGCCCGGAGAACGCCCCCCAGTGGGAGCTGTGCGTTTTGAAGGAATTCATCGCATGGCCTCACGATCATCGACTGCAAAGTGGCAATTCTACTTCGGCAGGATTTTCCCCGGATTCATGATGCCGGCGGGATCGACCGCATGTTTGATGAGCGCCATCAGATCGACCGCGTCGCCATGTTCCTCGCGCAGATAAGCGATCTTTCCGGTGCCGACACCATGTTCGCCGGTCGAGGTGCCGCCGACAGAGAGGGCGTATCGCACCATCTTCTTGTTGATGGCCGCCACTTCGCCGAGTTCTTCCGCATTGTCGGGATCGACCGCGAAGACGACATGATAATTGCCGTCGCCGACATGGCCGAGGATAGCCGCTGGTACGCTGCAATCTTTCAGAAGTTCGCGTGTCTTCAATATGCAGTTGCTGAGCTGCGAGACCGGAACACAGACATCCGATGACCAGCCTTTGGCGTTTGATCTCTGCGATACGACGGCATAAAACGCGTTATGCCTCGCTTTCCAGAGGCGATTGCGCTCTTCAGGCGCATTGGCCCACTCGAAATCCTTGCCGCCATGGTCTTCCACGATGGCGGACACCATGTCGACCTGTTCCTGAACGCCGGCGGGCGAGCCATGAAACTCGAAAGCCAACGTATCCTCGATCTTCAGATCCAGCCTGGAATAGGCGTTGACGGCCGTGATCAGGCCACGGTCCATCAGCTCCATGCGAGCGACCGGGATGCCCAGCTGCACGACCTGAATGGCAGCCGCCACCGCCTGTTCGACGGTCTCGAAAGAGCAGAGCGCCGCCGAGATGGTTTCCGGAATTCCGTAGAGACGAAGCGTTATTTCGGTGATGATCCCCAGTGTTCCTTCCGAGCCCACGAACAGCCGCGTCAGGTCATATCCGGCGGAAGATTTTCTGGCGCGGCCGCCGGTCCTGATGATCTGGCCGGTCGGCAGTACCACGGTCAGCCCGAGCACGTTTTCCCGCATCGTTCCATAGCGGACGGCATTGGTGCCGGAAGCGCGGGTTGCGGCCATGCCGCCAATCGAGGCATTTGCGCCGGGATCGATGGGAAAGAACAATCCCATGTCGCGCAGATATGTGTTCAGCTGCTCCCGCGTTACGCCGGCCTCAACCGTGCAATCCAGATCGTCACTGCTGATACGGACGATCGTCGACATGCGAGACAGGTCGATCGAGACCCCGCCATTGACAGCCGTCAAATGCCCCTCAAGCGATGTGCCGGTGCCGAAAGCGATGACGGGCACGCCTTCCGCCGCACATAGTCGCACGATCTCGGACACTTCGGACGTCGTTTCGGCGAAAGCGACCGCGTCGGGAAACACGGCAGCATGATGCGCTTCGCCGCGCCCATGCTGCTCGCGCAGTGTCAGTGACGTTGAAAGACGCTCCCTGAGGAGATCCCGCAGGGATTGGAGGAGAGGAGGTGACAGGTCAGGCATAAAAAGATTCCACGGGAACCTGGCAGCAGAATGCTGCCACAGATTTCAAACATTGAAGGTGAAGCACCCCGCCCGGCAAAACGCCGGAACTGTCTCCGCCGTCTGGCGGCGATATCAGGCGGCGAGCTTTTCGCCCCTGAGATGACGCTCGAGGAACGGAAGGCTGTCCTGCCCCCAGTAGAGTTCATCCTGATAGCGATAGGTCGGCACCCCGAACACACCGGCTGTCCTGGCCGCTTCGAAGCTGGCCTTTTGCAACGCCGTTACTGCATCGCTTTGGCCATGCTCATCGAGCGCCACAGCATCAAAGCCGGCGGCTGTCGCAATTGCCCGCCGGACGTCCGCCTTGCCGATGTCTTCACCGCGAACCCAGAAGGCCTCCTGAAGCGCAACCGCCAGCTTGAGCCAGTCCTCACCCGTTTCGATCGCCGCGGCAACCATCAGGCCGGCCGGTGCGGGATCCGAGAGAGCGGCGCGATTATCGAAATTGAGCACTTTTCCGCGCAATGCCGCCCAGCGCTTCAAGTCCCTGATCCAGTAGGCACGTCTGGCCTCCGGCCGGTTTCGTGAATAAATGCCGCCATTTTCCTCGATCAGCGGAATGACATGGGGGCGGATCGTGGCACCCTGTTCTTTCGCCAGCGCAGCAAACGGCTCAAGACCGATGAAGGCCCAGGGAGAGCCGATACTGAAAAAATAATCGATCGTCTTTGTCATTGTCTGCTGCTTTCAGTTGGATTGATTGGTGGAAGTGGCCGTATCGAAGACGGAGAGAGCACAGTCACGCGCAATCAGCACCGCTTTGGGATCCCGTCCGACGGCGACGGTCGCCAGGGCTCCTTCGTAGAGAAGCGAAAGATGGGCGGCGGCAATCTCCACTGTGCTGCCGGCCCTTGCGAGGACAGCGGCAAACACATCCCTGACCTTCGCCTTATGGGCGCGTGCGACGAACACGACGCGCTCGGATTCGCCATGTTCCGCGACCGCAAGAGCGAAGGCGCAGCCGCGAAAATCCGGGCTGTCGGCCTTTTCGTGGAGCTGATCGAAGATCGTCCGGAGATGCTCCTTCGGGGCCATATCCGCATCCAGCACCTTTTGAAGCGAATAGATCACCCGCTCATGACGCGCTTCCAGATAGGCCGCAACGAGATGATCCTTCGACGGGAAATGTCGATAGAGCGTCGCCTTTGCAACATTCGCCTCTTCGATGATCCGATCTATGCCAACGGCCCGGATGCCTTCGCGATAGAACAGCGTGCCGGCGGCGGTGAGAATATGGTCTGATATGGCTTCTCTCATTCTATCTTTTCACACTGTCGTTTCATAAATCGCGCTGCCACGGGTTGCGGTCATGAAGGGGCGGCAGGATTGGCATGTGCCGCCCGGTCCGGGGTAGCGAGGAGAGACGTGATCGCATCCAGTGGCAGCGGCTTTGAAAACCCGCCCTGATGCGCCAGTTTTCCGGCAAGCGTTTGAACGGCTTCGTTATAAGGCGTCGGAACGCCGTGAAGTCGGCCCAGCAAAACGATTTCGCCATTGAGGAAATCCACTTCGCTCGATGCACCGCGTTTGAAGCTTTGCCATGTCGATTGCTGGCCCGGGTGAATGCCGCTGTTTGGCGCAACGTGCCAGTTCGAAATGTCGACGGTTCGCTCTGAGGGCGCGGCAAGCGTATAACCCGCCGCATCCAGCACATGGCGGGCCTCATCCACCAGAGCCGCGCTGATCCTGTCATTCAGATCCGCCGGCCCATCGAAAAGTTCCAGGGCATTGCGAACGTTGTGGAGGAGCTTCGCTGATTTCCACCGGCGGATATCGTCGCTCGCCTCGGCGAGATATCCCGCCCTGTTCAGGTCTGCCGTGATCTGCGTGGTCACGTCATCCTGTCCGCGCGGAAAACGCCCCACTGTCACGATGCCCAATTGCGGCTCGCCACCGACCACTACCTTGCCGGTCTCCGTGAACCGCGCGGGTGTCAGAATGCTTGCACCATACACCCTGGAAAATGTTCTCAGAGCATTTGCTTCGGTAGCCAGTCCATTTTGAAAAGTCACGATAGGAAGGTTTGTCGCAGCCGGCGTCGTCGTGTTCGAGACACTCTGCCAGGACCAGAAGGCAAGTGCGCTGACGGCATCCTGAGCTTTCACCGTGAGCAGGAGGATATCATCCCGCGTCAATTCAGGAAGATCCGCCAGGTCGAAAACCCTGAGATCGATTTGCCGCGTCTCCGAAGGGCGCTGAAAGGTAAGGCCATGTTGCCTGATATGACTGATCTGCGCGCCTCGTCCGAAAAGCGCATAGTCAATGCCGGAAAGTGCGAACTGTGCTGCAAGGCTTGCGCCCACCGCACCGGCGCCGATGATAACGTAACGTGGCATCTGTTGTTTCTCGTCTTTTTTCACGCCGCGGATGTTCCGGAGGGCGTCGGCTAGTTGGCGGTCTGTGCGGGCGGCAATTGAGGACGGTGGTAGACGCGGTTCAAAATTATTCTGAAGCGGATCGTAAAGCCTGCCCGCGGTGCAAAGGAAGACCGGTCATTCTATATCTACTAATTTTATAGAAAATCAGTTCCCGAAATCAGCGATTTCGGGAGAGATCGCGCTGCCACCAGCCGGCATTCGTTGTAGCCGGGGCAGGATAACATCGCCATTCGATGCCGGAAGCCACCCTGAGATTGGCCGGAATGCATCGGGCGGGGGAACAATGGGGCAGGATCAGCTGCGAGGTTACGGCTTTGCCGACGTCACCTCCCTGCCGAGGAGAGCGCCTCCTTTACCGCCAAAGCCGCCATGGCCAGTGCGGCATCGCGGGTTCTCGCCGCCGCGACAAACCGGCCGTTATGGCAGAAGCTCGCGCCTTCGACGCCACACGCCGCCTCCAGATCCTTGTCCGTCAGGCCGGCCCAGGCCGCCGGCAGGTCCGCACGCAGCTCAAAGCCCTCATCCGCGCGGCGGATACCGGTCAGGCACCAGTCGTTGTCGCGCGGGTGAACGACAAAGAGCAGATGGTCGGCGCCCGACTTCACGATGGCGGGCCGAAACGGCATGCCCATCGGCAGTTCCAGAATATGCCCTTCGCCGGCATCGACGATAGCCTGCTTCACCAGCGCTTCGGCCCGCAATTTTGCGGCGCTGTTGGCGATCTTTGCTTCGACGAAGCTGCGGGCAACGGCCAGCGCCGCATGGAAACTGCGATTGTCCGCTTCGGGATCGGTCTCGTCGAAAACAGGTTTCAGCGTTTCCAGCAAGACAGGCAGGGTCAGCCCGGCAAGCGGCCCGGCGATGGACGGGCTGAGCGCACCATTGTCGACCAGGTCGACCGGCAGCACAAAGCTGGTATCGAAAGAAGCATGGACGACTTCGATATGATCTTCCGGTACCCCGAAGGCGACGAGATAGTCACGGCCGAAGTGCTTCCAGATCAGGCCGAACGAACTGTATGGCTGGCCGTCCTCCCGCAACGGCGCGCCGCGCTGGTGGTGGTCAAAGGCGCCTTTTGCCGCATCGTAGACGCCGCCCACATCATAGATGATGCGGTCTTCGCCGGGGGTGATCCATTCGGGCGCCCTGCTGCGGATGAGACGCGCCTGCGGGAAAAGCCGGGTGAGTACGACGCTGGACAGAAGTTCGTCGGCATGGAAGCCACCGGAATGGGTGACGAGGAAGTCCGGGATCATGTCGGGATACGCCTTGTTGCTTGCGGAAGGTCCGGCTGGAAAACTGGGCACCTGATACCTGTTGCCGGACGCCATCTCAACCCGCCATTCGCCAAAGAGATCAAAAGCAATGGCATGCCTTACCCTCGTTTTGCGGCAGCTATTTCAATCCGCTGAGGTATGTTTCTCCCCCGTCAGATTTCGCCGATTGCCTCACGATTCATTTCAACGCATTATTTTCCGGCAGTACCCGCTGCATTGGTTTTCATTTGATTGAACCTATGGAGGAACAAATGGAAGGTGCACCTGTACGTTTTCGCGCTCTCGAGGATTGTGAGGCTTCGGGCATTCCCATTCCTGCCGGTCCCTATGTCGGGACGGAGAAAATCCATGAAGAGGACGACCAGCCGTTCGTAAAAATCTTTCGATACAGTCTCGATGTGTCGGGCGAGGGGCAACGGCTTGACGTTACGCCGCTGGTGGAACTAGGCAAAATCACCGTCGTTCGGCAAAGCTCTCTCTGACGCCATCATTTTTGTTGGTCGGGAGCGCCGCATACTTCGATATGCCGCCAATCAGAAACTCTCCTCGCGGAGGGTTTCTTTTTGTCCACGCTCACCCGGCTTGCGCAAACGGGAATGGTTGAAGTGGTGCCGCAATCTCTGCCAATGCAGCACCCTTTTGAGCGTCGCATGCCAGCTTTACTCAACCTACTCCGGCTGAGTCTTCTCGCCTTGATCGTCTATTGAAGACATTCGTGGAACGTCTGGGACAGCTTTCTCAGATTGCGTGAATGCCGGCCTGAGCAGGCGACCTGTCTGCACGAAGGCGAAGCCGCCCAAGACGTCGCGGTGCAGCAAATTGTCAGCACTTGCATATCCCGGGTAACACTTCATTTAGTGATTTTGTGAAATCTAAAATACGCAGGTTCCAAGGTTTCATCGGCGGAGCCGGTAGAACAAGCGGAGCCACCTCGAGCTGCCTGACGGCGGCTGGAAAAAGGCGCCGCTTGTCGCCCTATGAGGAGGGGCAACAGCTACCCGCGATGTTTCATCATATTTTCCCTGGCCTCCCGCAAGGGTGGCTGGAGAATGCTTGCCTTGGGGCCATTCATGTCTTTCCTGAACAATACCAAGATAAAAACGAAGGTCGTTTTTGTCATCTCGCTGATGAGCCTGATGTCGCTTTCCGGAATAAGCTACGTCAGCCTGCAATATAAAAAAACCGACAACGTCTATAGTGATTTCATCGCCCATGAAGCCCTTGCTGCGGTTCTGAACGCCAGAACCAGCGGGAACCTCAATGCGCTCGGCATGCAGATGCTTCGCGCCAGCCTTAACGACCCGGCCAGTGGCGATTTCGAAGCCGCCGTCAAAACCTTCCGAGCCGACCGGAAGCAACTCGAGGAACGTCAGAACAAGATCATGGAGCTGGTGCCGGCGCGCACGGATGCCGCCCGCGATATCCTCAAGGGTGTTGTCGAAGTCGAAGAGATCGGCAATCAGGTCATCGCCCTCATGCAGGCAGGGCAACGTGCCGAAGCGCAGCAGATGGCGCTGAACGTGCTTCGAAAAATCGCCGAAGTCTCGCCGAAGATCAGCGCCGGCAATGAGCAGCTTATCCAGGTGATGAATGAGGGGAGAGAACGCCTGACAGCCAGCACCAATACGACGATCTGGATGGGCCTGATTACGCTCGCACTCGTTTCTCTGGCTGTGATCGCCCTTGGCCTGTTTATTTCCTCCCGAGGCATCACCACTCCGATTGCGCGGCTTCGCGCGCGCATGGAATCGCTGGCGGCCGGTGATACGGCCACCGAAATTGCCGGAATGGATCGCAGGGATGAGGTTGGCCAGATGGCCGCCACGGTTCAGGCATTTCGTGAAAGCGCAATCGAGCGCCTCCGGCTTGAGAATGAAACGGAGGCCAACCGGTCGACGTCGGAAAAGGACCGGATCGAGCGCGAGAAACAGAAGGCGAGGGAAGCTGCAGACGTACAGTTTGCCGTCGACAATCTTGCCACGGCCCTTTCGAAGATTGCCCAGGGTGACGTTACTTACCGGATCGTTCAGCCATTCGTCTCCAGCCTTGACGGTATCCGTGGTGATTTCAACCGGGCTGCGGAACAGTTGCAGTCGACCTTGAGCCAGGTGGCGCAGAATGCGCGCGGCATCGACGCCGGCGCCAATGAAATCAGATCTGCGGCAGACGATCTGGCGCGGCGCACGGAGCAGCAGGCGGCGGCCGTTGAAGAGACTGCGGCTGCGCTGGAAGAGATCACCACGACGGTAAAAGACGCCACGAAACGGGCGCAGGAAGCGGGTCACCTCGTCGGCCGCGCAAAAGTCGGCGCTGAAAAGTCCGGAGAGGTGGTACAGCAGGCCGTCGCCGCAATGGAACAGATTGCGACATCCGCCAATGAGATTTCCAACATTATCGGCGTGATCGACGAGATCGCGTTCCAGACGAACCTTCTGGCGCTGAATGCAGGCGTGGAAGCAGCCCGTGCGGGTGAGGCGGGCAAGGGTTTTGCCGTCGTCGCGCAGGAGGTTCGCGAACTGGCGCAGCGCTCCGCCGGTGCCGCCAAGGAGATCAAGAACCTGATCACCACATCCAACGGTCAGGTTCAGCAGGGCGTGCAGCTGGTTGGTGAAACCGGCAAGGCGCTGGAGCTTATCGTGACGGAGGTGCAGGAAATCAACCGGCACGTTGCCGCCATCGCGGAATCGGCACAGGAGCAATCCTCCGGTCTCCAGCAGATCAATACGGCTGTGAACCAGATGGACCAGGACACCCAGAAGAACGCGGCGATGGTGGAAGAAAGCACTGCCGCCAGCCACGGGCTCGCCCGCGAGGCATCTTCGCTCAATCGGCTGATCGCGCAGTTCAAACTGTCCGAAGGCGCCTTCAGCGAGGCCGCTGCGCCCGTGCGTTCGGCGTCAGCCGCCGACAGGCCGGCGGTTTCTCCCGCCCGCGCTCTGGGCGGCAGGATCAAGGCCGCGTTCGCCGGCAATGCCGCGTTGAATACCGCGGCGGATAATTGGGAGGAGTTTTGATCCTCGCCCTGCTACGCCTTCCTCGACTGAGGCGCTGAAAGCATCGCTTGAGACATTGGCACCGGGATCGGGGTTTTGGACCCTGATCCCGGTGTTCTGCTTTCGGGCAATACGAGACCGGAATTTCCATCCCTCTACGTGCCGGCATGGTCGTCAAGCCGGTTCGGGCGTGACCGGTTTTCCGATCCACTCACCAGCGAAACTCAGACGTCCAGGTAGGACAAGATGGTTGCCGCGACGTCGGATGCCTCTTGTGTCTCACTTGAAGTGTCCACCGATGCGGTGGTCTCACCTGCATTGTTCTGGGTCGAAGCCGTCTGCTCGGTGGTTGAGATGATGGAGGCGATATCCTGGACAGAGCTGTTGGTGGTCTTGGCGCTATTCAAGGCCGTGACCTGCGCCGATGTCATGGCGGCGACCTGACCTGGCGTGAAAGCCGCAGCCTGGGATGTCGTCAAGGCAGCGAGCGTACCGGTGCTCAATCCCGAGATCGCGCTCGAACTCAAGCTGAGGATTTGCTCGTTGGAGAATGTTGTAAGGTCGTCGCCGCCAAGCGCGGCTGCCTGTATCGAGGTAAGGACGCTGACCTGCGATAGTGACAGCGCTCCGATCTGTGCAGAGCCCATTGCCGCCACCTGGCCGTAGCTCAGCGAGGCCACCTGGCTTGTCGTCAAAGCCGCGATCTCCTGAGAAGACAGGGATGCCACGACGGTGGTGGACAGTCCCTTGATCGCCATCGAACTGATGGCAGCGAGTTCCCCGGTCGAGAATGTTTCCAGATCCTCCTTCGTCAACCCCGCAAGTCCGGCCGAACTGAGTGCGGCGATCTGGCTGGTGGAGAGCGTTTCGATCTGGTCCTGGCCAAGGGCATTGATCTGGTCGCTGGTCAATCCGGCGACGCCAGCCGTGCTGAGGGCTGCAACCTCGGCTGTGGAAAGAGCGGCGATAAAGTCCGTGGACAGTCCCTTTATCGCGCTTGAGCCAATCGCAGCGAGTTCCTCCGTCGAGAAGGTTTCCAGCATCTCCGCAGACAGGCCCTTAAGCGCATCCGAACTCAACGATGCTATCTGACGGGTGGATAATGCCTGGACCTGTTCCGTGTTCAGGGCGCTGGCCTGCGCGCTGCCGAGGCCTGCAACCGCCTTGGCATCCAGAGCCGCTATCTGGCTTACGGAAAGGGCGGCGATGTCGGCCGTATCCAGGGCTGCAACCTGTTTGGAGGTGAGGGCGCCGATCTGGGCATTGGTCAGCGCATTCATCTGACCGGTGCCGAGCGCCGCGATCTGGTCAGTGGTGAGGCCCGGTACTGCGGCCGCGCCCAAGGCGGCGATCTGCGCTGTCGTCAACGAAGCGATCGTTGCTGTCGACAGGCCCGAGACCGCATTCGAGCTGATGGCAGCCAGCTCGGCGGCGGTGAACGTATCGAGATCATCGGCGCCGAGGGCCGCAATCTGTTTCGAACCGAGAGCTCCGATCTGAGCGCTGGTGAAAGCCTCGACCTGAGCGGTGTTGAGGGCCGTGATCTGATCTGTGGTCAGGCCCGCTGCGCCCGCAGTGCTGAGGGCGGCGATCTGGGCTGCGGAAAGCGACGCGATGCCGGCCACGCTGAGAACCGCAACCTGCCTGGAGGTGAGGGCGGCGATCTGGGCGCTGGTGAAAGCCTCGACCTGACCGGTGCCGAGGGCCGCGATCTGATCGGTGGTCAGACCGGGTAGTGCCGCCGCGCCCAGGGCGGCGATCTGGGCTGTCGTCAGCGACGCGATTGCTGCCGTCGACAGGCCCGAGATCGCACTCGAGCTGATGGCGGCAAGCTCGGCGGCGGTGAATGTATCAAGGCCACCGGTATTGAGGGCCGCAATCTGTTTTGCGCTGAGAGCACCGATCTGGGCACTGGTGAAGGCTTCGACCTGAGCGGTGTTGAGGGCCGCGATCTGATCGGTGGTCAGGCCCGCTATGCCCGCTGTGCTGAGGGCGGCTATCTGGCTTGCCGAAAGCGAGGCGATACTGGCCACGCTGAGAGCCGCAACCTGTTTGGAGGTGAGGGCACCCACCTGGATACTGATCAGGGCGTCCACCTGATCGCTGGTCAGGACGGCGACCTGTCCGGTGTTCAGTCCACCAATGCCGGACGAACTCAACGCTGCGATCTGAGCCGAGCTCATCGACGCTATGGTTTCCGTTGACAGGCCCGGGATGGCATTGGAACTGATCGCAGCGATGTCCTTGGTCGAGAACGTTGCGATATCGTCCGTACTCAGGACCGCAATCTGTTTCGAGCTTAGAGCACCGACCTGGGTATCGGTCAAAGCCTCGACCTGAGTGGTGTCGAGGGCCGCGATCTGGTCCGTGGTCAGGCCCGTTATGCCCCCCGTGCTGAGGGCGGCTATCTGGCTTGCCGAAAGCGAGGCAATGTCAGCCACACTGAGAGCCGCAACCTGTTTGGACGTGAGCGCAGCGATCTGGGTATTGGTCAGGACATCCACCTGATCGCCAGACAAGGCGGCGACCTGCCCGGTGCTCAGTGCCCCAATGCCCGCCGTACTCAGCGCTGCGATCTGCGCTGTCGTCAGCGACGCTATGGTTTGTGTGGACAAGCCCGGGATGGCATTCGCACCGAGTGCGGCAATGTCCTTGGTCGAGAATGTTGCGATATCGTCCGAACCCAGGGCCGCGACCTGTGCCGAGCCGAGGGCGCCGACCTGAGCGCTGGTCAAGGCCTCGACCTGCGCTGTACTCAACGCGGCAACCTGCCCGGTGCTCAGTGCCCCAATGCCTGCCGTACTCAGCGCTGCAATCTGCGCTGTCGTCATGGAGGCGATGGTCTGCGCCGACAATCCCGCGATCGCACTTGAGCTGATCGCGGCGATGTCCTTGGTCGAGAATGTCGCAATGTCGTCCGCGCTCAAGGCCGCTATCTGTTTAGAGCTGAGAGCGCTCACCTGGGCGGTGGTCAAGGCTTCGACCTGGGCGATACTCAAGGCGGCGATCTGCGCGGTGCTCAAGGCACCGATGCTCTGTATATTCAGCGCGGCAATCTGGGCCGTCGTCAGGGAGGCCATGGTCTCTGTCGACAGTCCAGGGATCGCGCCCGAACTGATCGCAGCGATGTCCTTGGTCGTGAATTTCGCTAAATCGTCCGTCCCCAGCTGCGAAATCTGCGTGGAACCGAGATTGACGATCTGCGCACTCGTCAGGGCTTCGGCCTGGCTGGTGCTGAGGGTCGCCAGTTGCTGCGAGCTTAGTCCCGCAATGCCCGCGGCGCTCAGGGAAGCGATCTGGAGTGTTGAAAGAGCCGCTATGTCGTCCGTGCCCAAGGTGGCGATTTGTGCCGAGTTCAACCGCGCCATCTGTTTGGTCGACAGCCTGGAAACCTGATCGGTGCTGAGGGCGGCGATCTGGCCGGTCGAAAGCCCCAGAATGCCGGAGGTGCTCATTGCCGCAAGCTGGGCCACGGAAAGCGATGCTATATTGCCCGTGCTCAATGCCGCAATCTGTCCCGAGCCGAAAGCCGCGATCTGGGCCGTGGTCAGGGCCGCGAATTGATCGACGCTCAGGGCTGCAACCTGATCGGTGGTCAGGCCCTTGATGCCCGATGTGCTCAACATGGCGGTTTGGCTGGTGGACAGGGCGGCCACATCGGTGCCCAGGGCGGCAACCTGTGCCGCGCTCAACGCCTTGATCTGCGCGGTGGATAGAAGGCTGACCTGATTACCGCTTAGGGCTTCGATCTGATCGGAAGTCAGGCCAGCAACCGCACTAGTGGTCAGGGCGCCGATCTGAGCCGTGGTCAAGGCTGCGATAACATCCGTGTTCAAGCCCGCCATGGCTTTATTCGTGATCGCTGCGATATCGGCGGTCGAGAATGTTGCCAGATCCTCGATTCCAAGGGCTGCGAGCTGCGTTGCACTCAGGGATTTCACCTGTGCCGGGGACAGGGCCTCGACCTGCTCGGTGCTCAAAGCCTCGATCTGATCGGCCGTCAGGCCGGCAATGGCGCTGGTGGTCAGAGCGGCGATCTGGGCGGTGGTCAGCGCCGCGATTGCGTCAGCGCTCAGGCCGGACATGGCTTTACCCGTGATCGCCGCAATATCGGCGGTCGAGAATGTTGCTATGTCCTCCGCGCTCAGGGCCGCAAGCTGTGTCGAACTCAGCAACTTCACCTGTGCCGAGGACAGGGCCTCGACCTGCTGCGTGCTGAAGGCTTCGATCTGGTCGGCTATCAGGTTTGCGACCACGCCGGTGCTGAGGGCAGCAATCTGAGCGGTTGACAGGGCCTCGATCTGAGCAGCGCTCAAGGCCTGGAATTGCGCCACACCGAGGGCGTTCATCTGGGCCGTCGTCAATGCGGCGATCTGCTCTTTGGTAAGCGTGTTGATCGTCTCCGTGCCCAGACGGGGCAAGGCTTTGCTCGTGATCTCCGCGATATCAGCGGTTGAGAATGTCGCGATGTCCTCCGCGCTCAGGGCCACGAATTGTGCCGCGCTCAGCGATCTCACCTGTTCCGGCGACAGGGCTTCGACCTGGCTGGTGCTCAAGGCGGCGATGTGCGTCGTCTTGAGTGCGGCAATCTGGGCCGTCGTTAATGCGGCGATCTGGGCGGTGCTCAGGGTTTCGATCTGGTCGATTGTCAGACCGGCAATCGTGCTTGCGCTGAGGGCGGCGATCCGATCCGGGCTGAACGCAGCGATTGCCCCGGTGCTGAGGCCCGGCATGGCCTTGACGGTAATCGCTGCGATGTCGGCGGTCGAGAATGTCGCTATATCGTCTGTGCCGAGAGCAGCGAGTTGCATCGAGCTCAGCACTTTGATCTGCGCCGGCGACAGGGCTTCGGCCTGATCCGGGCTCAGGGCCGCGATCTGGTCGGTTGTCAGGCTTGCAACGGCGCTTGTGTTCAGGGCCGCGATCTGATCCGGGGTCAGCCCTGCGATCACCTCCGTGCTGAGGCCCGGCATGGCCTTGCTCGTGATCGCCGCGATATCGGCGGTTGAGAATGTCGCTATATCTTCCGCGCTCAGGGCGGCGATTTGCGTGGCATTGAGGGCGCGCACCTGAGATGAGGTCAAAGCCTCCGCCTGTTCCGTCGTCAGGGCATGAAGCTGGGTGGTGGTGAGCGCGGAAACCTGGCTCGAATTCAGGCTTTTGATGGCGTACTGATCGAGAATATTGAGCTGATCCAGCGTCAGGCCAACGATGGCGCCCTGCGAAATGGCGCTCAATTGTTGTGAGTTGAGGACTTTGACATCCTCCACATCCAATGCTGCGATCTGAGCCGACGAGAGCGCCTTGATCTGCGTTGTGGAAAGCGACGCCACGTCGTCGGTTGTCCAGGCTGCGACCGCCTCTGTCGAAAGATATCTGATCTGATTGACGTTCAGGGAAGAGATGATCGACGTCATGTCTGAAAAATCCTAAAGTCCAGCCCAACAGGTGGATTTTCTGCCGAAGCACCGGAAGGGCGTCGGTTATGCAGGTCCACCATTTTTCAGATGTTGAGTACGCAATCGGGCTTGCCTGAACCTGAAGTTGCTACGCTTCAGCCGATTTCCCTTTGCAGTGCCACCAAAGCATCAGTCGCTATGCCGTGCTGGAAAAACGTTGACGAGCTTCAGCAAAGCCGGAGGTTTGAGTTCCTGCATTTATGGAGAACGCGACGGTTTCGTCTCAGAGGGGCGAATGCAGAAATGCCGGCATGGGAGCGCCCTCGGATCGCCTGGCGAGATAGAGGCGGGCAGTGTCGAGCGCCTCCCGAATGGTCACATCCATGTCGAGATAACGATAGGTCCCAAGCCGTCCGACAAAGGTGACCGAGGCTTCCCGTTCGGCGCGCGCCACATAATCTGCAAGCTGTTCTTTGTCCTCGATCAGCCGGATGGGATAATAGGGAATGTCCTGCGGGCCGCATTCGCGAGAGAATTCCCGGTAGCAGACGGAGCCGGTATGGTCTTCCCATGGAGAAAAATGCTTGTGCTCGGTGATGCGGGTAAAGGGCACCGACACGTCGCCGTAATTCATCACCGCGCAGCCCTGGTAATCGCCGCCATAGGTGAAACGCTCGAAGTCGAGCGTCCGATATGCCAGACGGCCGAATTCGAAATCGAAATAGCCGTCAAGCGGGCCGGAATAAAAGACGTGTCCGGCGGCTGGCGTTTCGGCGCGGTCAAAGCGCGTGCCGAGCGTGACTGTGATATTGGGGTGATCGAGAATGCGCTCGATCATGTCCGTATAGCCGGTTGCCGGCATGCCCTGATATTTATGGAAAAAGTAGTTGTCGTCGTAATTGAAGCGCACGGGCAGGCGTTTCAGGATGGAGGCCGGCAGTTCCGTCGGTGAGCAGCCCCATTGCTTCTCGGTATATCCCTTGAAGAAGGCTTCGTAGAGATCGCGGCCGACGAAGCGCAGCGCCTGCTCCTCGAAGGTCTGTGGATCGGTAATCGACTTGTCTGCCTTTTCCTCGATGAAGGCTTTCGCTTCATCGGGCCGGAAATTCTTGCCGAAGAACTGGTTGATCGTGTGCAGATTGACCGGGAGGGAATAGACCTGTTCGCCGCTCGTCGTTTTGACGCGGTTCTTGTAGGGCATGAAGGTCTGGAAACTGTTGACATAGTCCCAGACTTCCCTGTCGTCGGTATGGAAAATATGCGGGCCGTAGACATGCACCATGACGCCGGTTTCGCCATCGCGTTCGGTGTGGCAATTGCCGGCAATGTGATCGCGGGCGTCGATGATGTCGACCCTATGGCCCGCCAGTGCAAGCTCCCGGCCGATGACCGCGCCGGAAAGCCCGGCACCCACAATGACAATTTTTTCGTCCGCGATCATTGGTAAGTCAGCCCTGTTCATACGTCGCCCTGCGGGCGGTCAAGATTTGCTGGGAGGCGCCTTTTAGTGCCTGTCACGGTCGGTGCCGTTCGCTCCCGCGCTCAATTGTCCGGTTTCTGCCAGAGCCGGCGGTCATAGGGGATTGGCGCATAATCGTGCCATTGCCTCAGCTTCTTCAGGTATCGCTCGCGATAGCTCTGCTCATCTTCAAACTCGATGTTTTCGAGCAGGGCTTCGACGCCGGCTTCATAATAAATATCGAGATTGCTGAGATCGGGCACCGGCGTCTCGCCGCGCTCGCACTCGCCCTGCATTTGCCAGAACAGCTCTTCCAGACGCCGCGCCAGGGCGGGAATATCGCGCAGGACGCTTGTTTCGCGTTGGCGGGCAATCGATTCCCTGACCTCAAGGAGGCTCTTGCGGTCGCGTTCGAAACCGATGGCGCGGGCGACATAATCTTCCGGTGAAGAGCAGATCATTTCCGGCACACCCGCCGCGGTGACGATGCTGCCGCAGAAGCGCGCGGCAAAGGTCTTGCCGGACATGGTAAGGACGGGCAGACCGGACGTTATCGCATCCGATGCCGTGGAGTGCGCGCCATAGGGGAATGTGTCGAGAAACAGATCGGCAAGGCCGATGCGGGCGATATGCTGCGGGTTCTGGGCCTTCGGCGCGAAGATCAGCCGTTCGGACGCGACGCCGCTCTTTTCCGCAAGGTCTCGCAGGCGTTGATTGACGTCCTCATCCCCCGTCAGCAGCCACAACAGGCTGCCGGGCGTCTCCGAGAGGATCGTCATCCATCGTGCAAAGCAGTTTTCGGTGATCTTCTGCATGCCGTTGAAGCTCGCATAAACGAAGGCATCCTCCGGCAGTCCGAGCTCGGCGCGGCTCGGCCGGGCGGCGATGGGCCGCTTGCGGTCGAGCGGCTGGTCGCAGGCGATGCGCAGCACCTTCTCGGAATAGTAGATTTCGTTTTCCGGCGGGATCATGTAGCCGTCGGAGATCAGATATTGATGGAACGGACTTCCCATCGATCCGGGGTAACCGCAGAAGCTGACGATGACGGGTGCGGGGCGATAGGCGAAGATTTTCGCGCGTGCATCCTTGGTGTAGCCGTTCACGTCGATCAATATATCGATCTCGTCGGCGATGATCTGCGAGGCGGCGGTGGCGTCGTCCACACCGTGAATATCCCGCCAGCAATGGACCGCGGCCTTGATGCGCTCCTGCGTGCTGTCAGTGCCGCGGACATTGCCGCAATAATAGGCGAAGACCTCAAGGCTGTCCTTGTCATGCAGTTCCAGAACCTCGCAGAGAGCGAAGCCGACGGCATGATCGCGAAGATCCGATGAGAGGTAGCCGACGCGCAGCCGCTGACCGGTTCCGGACTTCAGCTTGGGCGACCTGCGCGGAAAACGGCTGAGATCCGGACGCGCGCCGATCAGCGTTTTGCTGAGGCGGTGAGCCTTGGCCAACTGGAACATCGGGTCGTCGGCGTAACAGCTCAGTGTCAGCGACGACATGGCATCGAGCATCTTGCGCGCGGGAATGTGGTTCGAAGGTGCAAGGACCGGCCATTTGCACTGGCGCTGTCGCAACGATGCCCAGTGCTGGCCGGCTTCCGGCAGTTCCGGCCGCAGCTCGAACGCCTGCAGCAAAGCGGTTTCGGCTTCCTCGAGCTTGCCGGCGCCCTCGAGAACCCGGCCCATGTTCTGCAGGGTCATATGCCGATGGCCGATCGTCTCGGCGTCGACATTTTTCGTCGCCTCGGCATAATGCGACCATTGCTCCACCGCGTGGCCGATCAGCCCGGCATCTTCAAGCGCGCGGCCGAGATTGATGTGGCCGGGAGCGAATTGCGGATTGGCCTTAATGCACGCGCGAAACGCCTGTACGGCACCCGCACGGTCGCCCAGCTGGTTGAGAATGACGGCATAGTTGAAATAGGCGAGATGGATCGTCGGGTTGTTGTCATTGAATGCCACCCAGGTCTTGTAGAGCTCCGCAGCAGCGGCCTGCTGGCCGGCGGCATTGAGCGCCTCTGATACGCTCAGCAGATCCATGAGGCTCAACCGTTGGTTCCGCGCGAGATCGAGGGCGCTGGGAGCGGCGGCGTCGTTTGAAGGAGAGGCGTGGTTGGCGGTCATGACATCCTGCGGCAAGGCGACAAAGGGTCGAAGATAAAACAGCCTGTTGATGGGCCGTCTTTAGCTATCGCAGATAACTTGCCCGTGGCTGGATGTGTTGAGGGCCGGATTGCTTGCCCCGATCAGCAGCTGACCCGGAGAGATGAAATGTCTTTCCAGTTAAACGGCTGCCATGGAGGCATTGGCACAGTCATGCCGAGCGACCTATTGCCCACATGTTCTGCAGGCACGAGTGTTTCATCCTGTTGTTCGCCCAGGCGACGAACGGATTGTTTCGATAAACACTGCCGATGTATTTTCTGAGAAGTACTGGAACGATTGCGCGAGATATTTGGCGCCCGTGACGAGGATATACACCTCGGGTTTGTGGGTAGAATACTGTCGCGTATCGCGCCGACAAAATTGGCCATGGTTGAAGGCCCGATGGCGATGGATATTTGCTCGGACAGATACTGAATAGCCTTCCCGGGCATTCTGCAATGAAGAGCGTAAAATGCAACACGACGCGGCTTTTGGCCGCGTCGTGCGTTGTCTGGTTTCCTAAGTCTTAGACAGTCTTGTAGGCCTTGATGACCGCTTCGACCTGGGCATCGTTCATGACCTTCAGCTGCTGGGCCGAAAGTGCTCCAGCCTGCGCGCTGCTGAGACCGCCAATGGCCGAGGTGGAAAGACCGGAGACGGCGTTGGCGCTGATGGCCTTGATCTCGTCGGTGGAGAACAGGGCCAGTTCGGTGCCGTCGAGCGTCGCGACCTGCGCAGAGGTCAGACCTGAAACCTGCTCGGAGGTTAGGGCCTTGATCTGGTCGGTCGAGAGTGCTGCGAACTGCGTCGAGGACAGCGCTGCGGCCTGTGCCTTGCTAAGCGCGGCGATGTTGCCGGTGCTGAGCTTGGTGGCATCGAGACCGCCGAGAGCCTTGGCGGTGATTGCCTTGACCTCTTCTGCGGTGAAGGTGGCAAGGTTCGCGGAGTTGAAGGCGTTAAGCTGCGTCGACGACAGACCTGCGATCTGGGTCTTCGTCAGTGCTGCTGCGTTGTCGGTGGTAAGCGCCGCCAGAGCCGCAGTAGACAGACCTGAGACGGCATTGGCGCCGATCGCCTTGATCTCATCGGTGGAGAAGAGAGCCAGTTCTGCGCTGTCGAGCGTCGCGACCTGGGCGGAGCTGAGGCCGGCAACCTGGTCGGAGTTGAGGGCTTTGATCTGGTCCGTCGACAGGGCTGCAAACTGTGCCGAGGAGAGCGATGCCGCCTGGGCTCTGCTGAGAGCGGCGATGTTGCCGGTGCTGAGCTTGGTGACATCGAGGCCGGCCAGCGCCTTGGTGCTGATCGCCTTGATCTCGTCCGCCGTGAAGGTGGCGAGGTTTGCGGAGGTCAGGGCGTTGAGCTGCGTGGAGGAGAGACCAGCGATCTGGGTCTTCGTCAGCGCGGCTGCATTGTCGGTGGTGAGGGCAGCCAGACCGGCGGCGGAAAGGCCGGCAACGGCGTTGGCGGCGATGGCCTTGATCTCATCGGTCGAGAAGAGAGCCAGTTCTGCGCTGTCGAGCGTCGCGACCTGGGCAGAGTTCAGACCTGAAACCTGCTCGGAGGTGAGGGCCTTGATCTGGTCGGTCGAGAGTGCGGCGAATTGCGTCGAGGACAGCGAGGTAACCTGAGCTTTGGTCAGCGCGGCGATGTTGCCGGTGCTGAGCTTGGTGACATCGAGGCCAGCGAGAGCCTTGGTGGTGATCGCCTTGACTTCGTCCGCCGTGAAGGTGGCAAGGTTCGCGGAGGTCAGGGCGTTCAGTTGCGTGGACGACAGGCCCGCAATCTGGGTCTTTGTCAGCGCGGTTGCATTGTCGGTGGTGAGGGCGGCCAGGGCGGCGGCGGAAAGGCCGGCAACGGCGTTGGCACCAATGGCCTTGATCTCATCGGTCGAGAAGAGAGCCAGTTCTGCGCTGTCGAGCGTTGCGACCTGAGCAGAGTTCAGACCTGAAACCTGCTCGGAAGTGAGGGCCTTGATCTGGTCGGTCGAGAGTGCGGCGAACTGCGTCGAGGACAGCGAGGTAACCTGAACTTTGGTCAGCGCGGCGATGTTGCCGGTGCTGAGCTTGGTGACATCGAGGCCAGCGAGAGCCTTGGTGGTGATCGCCTTGACTTCGTCCGCCGTGAAGGTGGCAAGGTTCGCGGAGGTCAGGGCGTTCAGTTGCGTGGACGAGAGACCGGCGATCTGGGTCTTCGTCAGCGCGGTTGCGTTGTCGGTGGTGAGCGCGGCCAGGGCCGCGGTGGAAAGGCCAGAGACCGCATTGGCGCTGAAGGCGCTGATCTCGTCGGTGGAGAACAGGGCCAGTTCTGCGCTGTCGAGCGTTGCGACCTGAGCGGAGCTGAGGCCGGCAACCTGATCGGAGGTGAGCGCCTTGATCTGGTCGGTCGACAGGGCCGCAAACTGTGCCGAGGAGAGCGATGTCGCCTGGGCTCTGCTGAGTGCGGCGATGTTGCCGGTGCTGAGCTTGGTGACATCGAGGCCGGCCAGCGCCTTGGTGCTGATCGCCTTGATCTCGTCCGCCGTGAAGGTGGCGAGGTTTGCGGAGGTCAGGGCGTTGAGCTGCGTGGAGGAGAGACCAGCGATCTGGGTCTTCGTCAGCGCTGCAGCGTTGTCGGTGGTGAGGGCAGCCAGACCGGCGGCGGAAAGGCCGGCAACGGCGTTGGCGGCGATGGCCTTGATCTCATCGGTCGAGAAGAGAGCCAGTTCTGCGCTGTCGAGCGTCGCAACCTGAGCGGAGCTGAGGCCAGACATCTGCTCGGAGGTGAGGGCCTTGATCTGGTCGGTCGACATGGCTGCAAACTGCGCCGTCGAAAGCGCCGAAACCTGTGCCTTGCTGAGTGCGGCGATGTTGCCGGTGCTGAGCTTGGTGACGTTGAGGCCAGCGAGGATCTTGGTGGTGATCGCCTTGACTTCGTCAGCCGAGAAAGTTGCAAGGCTGCCGGAGCTGAGCGCATTGAACTGTGTGGAAGACAGGGCGGCGATCTGCGTCTTTGTCAGCGCGGCTGCATTGTCGGTGCTGAGGCCGGCGATAGCCGCCGTGGAAAGACCGGCGATGGCATTGGCGCTAATGGCCTTGATCTCATCGGTGGAGAAGAGGGCCAGGTCGTCGCTGGTCAGTGTTGCAATCTGGGCGGAGCTGAGGCCTGCGACCTGCGACGAGTTGAGCGCCTTGATCTGGTCGGTCGAAAGGGCGTCAATCTGGCTGGCATAAAGTGCCGTGACCTGAGACGAAGACAGGCTGCTGACCTGGGCGGAGCTCAGTTTCGCCATCTGCGTGAGCGTCAGGCCCTTGACGGCGGTTACCGAAATGGCGCGGAGGTCTTCGGAGCTGAAAAGAGCAAGGTTATCCGTGCTCAAGGAGGCGATCTGAGACGAAGAGAGAGCCTTGATCTTGGTGCTGTCAAGAGCATTCACGTCTTCCGACGTCAGGCCGGCGATCGTCGACGTGGAAAGCTTGGAAATCTGCACTGCAGACAATGAGGAGAGGATCGAAGTCATGAACGTGTCCTTTACCGAATGGTGAATGGTCACGCCTATCTGCCGCCAGACACTGCCCATGATGACAGCGATCCGGCACCCGCAAATAAAGCGAAATTGTGGAGAACATGGCTCATGTGAACCTGCGCTGGAAACGCTTCATGCAATTCGAGCCAAAAATCGGACCCGGATTTTCCACGCTAGCTTGTGCGAATGCCGCTAATAATTTCTTGCCGCTTACGAAGCTCACGACGTGCGTGTCATATCAGCCGAACATTTAAAGACCAGTTAATATTTGCGATGACGCCATCTATTCTTGGTAGAAACCTATTTTAGATTCTAGTGAAGTATAAAATAGAACGGACAAATGTCTATTTTGCCATCTTTCACTGCCGGAAGCCAGATACGTTCTCTATCGTATAAGTAGTATGACTTCAGGAGGGCATAGGTGTCGGGTTCTGGTTCCTGATCTCGTTCAAAACTGAATAACGATGCTTGATAGGAGCTGATGGGCTTATGTAACGCTTGCCAGCTGCGATTGAAAATTTGCCTTTTCCCTCATTTTCTACGCTGCGTATTTGGCTTTTTAAAATCGGAAGCTGTTTTCAGGCCATGACAATGCTTTAGCCCGGCAGATGCGAACAATAGGCTGATTCGGCCATGCTCTGATGACGTCATTCTGCAAACGTGCGTAGAAAGAGCCTTCCCGCTATTGCGGCCGGATCGTTTTGTAACCGCCGCTTTTCTGCGCTTCGTCATGATGTAATGTGCCGGCTTCAGTCCAGCGTCACCATATGGGCCGCCAGCTGTTCTTCGAAGAATTTCGAGAAGGTGGCGATGCGGGGCGGCAGGGTCTGATAGGGCGGATAATAGAGCGTCAGCCAGAGTTCAGGCGGGGCCCAGCCCGGCAGAACATGGACAAGCCGCCCACTGCGGATATGTTCGGCGATATGAAATCCCGGCAGCATGGCCACGCCGGCGCCATCGGCTGCCATATCGGCCAGAACCTCGCCATTATTGGCGCTGAAGGCGCGACCGGCGGTTATGGTGATGCTCGATCCGCCATCCGAAAGGACCCAGTTCTCCCGCCGGCTTTCACCGCTATAGGCAAGGCAATCGTCAGGCGTGAGGTCGCCTGGATGTTTCATCTGCATGAACCGGCTGCCCGGTGCCGCCACCAGGATTCTCGGTACGGCCCTGATCTTGCGCCAGATGGTGAATTTGTCTGAGGGGGCCGACGAAATGCGGATCGCCAGATCGTAGTCATCATCGACAATATTGACGAGGCCGTCCGACAGGGAAATCTCGAAACACATTTTCGGATATAATTCCCGGAAACCCGACAGGATCGGCGGCAGCACCGTCTTGCCAAGCCATGTCGGCGCACTGATCCTGAGCCGCCCCTCATCGGCCTTGTGGGCGTTGCGCACGTCGCGCCGGGCATTCTCCAGCGCCTCGACCGCGGGCTGTATCTGTGCGGCGAACACGGCGCCGTCCGTCGTCAGGGATACCTGCCGGGTGGTGCGGACGAATAATTGTACACCGAGATCACATTCGAGCGCGGCAATGGCACGGGTAACGCCGGCCGCCGTCATGCTGAGTTCGCGGGCGACCTGCGCGAAATTGCGCTTCTCGGCCGCCATCAGGAAGATTTTGAGAGCTTTGTGATCGTTCATCGCATTATTTCAAAAATCGCAATTCATTCGAGAGAAATATTGCAATTCTGCGACGTGATCAAGCGGGTTACATCTTTGTCCATCGAAACAAACACAGCGACCACGAAAGGCGCCGATGATGATCAAGGATATCAAGGGCCTGCACCACGTTACGTCGATGGCGTCGGATGCGCGGCAGAATAACAGCTTTTTCACCGATACGCTCGGCCTGCGCCGGGTGAAGAAGACCGTCAACTTCGACGAACCCAGCGTTTACCACCTTTATTACGGTGACGAAACGGGAACGCCCGGCACGGTCATAACCTATTTTCCTTTCGACCACATGATGGCGGGCCGTCCCGGCGTGGGCGAGGTGGGCGAGACCCAGTTCTCCATTCCGAAGGGTGCCATGGGTTTCTGGAAAGACCGGCTGATTGCAAAGGGTGTCGCCGGCATTGAGGCCGACACGGTCTTCGGCGCCAATCGCCTGCGCTTTACCGGTCCCGATGGCGATGGGCTGGCCCTGATCGAAACGGCAAATGATGCACGCGCTGCCTGGCAGGCCGAGGGCATTTCCGAGGAGAACGCCATACGCGGTTTCTCCGGTGCACGCTTTAATCTCAACGACACGGCGGCGACCGAGGAACTTCTTCGTTTCATGGGATATGAGCGTGCCGATGCCGAGGGCAATGTGACGCGTTACGTCATTCCCGGCGGCAATGGGGCCGATACGATCGATCTTGCGACCCTGCCGAATACGCCCTTTGCCCGTCAGGGGGCAGGTTCGGTCCACCATATCGCCTTTGCGGTCGAAAACCGCGAAAAGCAGCTGGAAGTGCGCAAGGCGCTGATGGATACCGGTTACCAGGTCACTCCCGTCATCGATCGCGATTATTTCTGGGCGATCTATTTCCGGACCCCGGGCGGGATCCTGTTCGAGATCGCAACCAACGAACCCGGTTTCGACCGTGACGAGGATACGGCTCATCTGGGCGAAGCGCTGAAGCTGCCCAGCCGCTACGAGCCTTTCCGCAACCAGATCGAGGCGAACCTGGTGTCGCTCGCCGCATAGGCGGATCGCTGATCCGTATCGACTGACCATACCATTCCGCCTTCTCAAGACGGCTGCCCCTGACGGGCAGCCGACCGGCGAAGCCTTGTCAATTTCACCGCCGTAGACCGGCAATCACCACCTGAACGGAGAACCACCATGTCGAAGCTTGAAGTCCTTACCCCCGTCAACAGCCAGTTGATCTTCATCGACCAGCAGCCGCAGATGGCTTTCGGTGTGCAGTCGATCGACCGCCAGACCCTGAAGAACAATGTCGTCGGCCTCGCCAAGGCGGCAAAGATCTTCAACATCCCGACGACCATCACCACGGTCGAAACGGAAAGCTTCTCCGGCAATACCTTCCCGGAACTGCTCGCGGTCTTCCCGGAAAACGATATTCTCGAACGGACCTCGATGAATTCCTGGGATGATCAGAATGTTCGCGATGCCTTGGCGAAAAATGCCGCCACCGGCCGCAGGAAGATCGTCGTCTCCGGTCTCTGGACGGAAGTGTGCAACACCACCTTCGCACTCTCGGCGCTGCATGATGTCGCCGATTACGAGATCTACATGGTGGCTGATGCCTCCGGTGGCACCTCTCTCGACGCGCATAAATATGCCATGGACCGCATGGTGCAGGCGGGCATCATTCCCGTCACCTGGCAGCAGGTGCTGCTGGAATGGCAACGCGACTGGGCCCGCAAGGAAACCTATGACGCCGTCACCTCGCTGGTGAAGGAACATTCCGGCGCCTACGGCATGGGCATCGATTATGCCGTCACCCATGTCCATGGCGGTACAGAGCGCGTCAAGCACGGCAAGCGCATCGGCCCGAACCCCGCGAAATAAGCTTTCAACCATGTCGCGCCGGCGGGATCAGTATCCCGGCCGGCGCGGCTTTATCCATCCAAAGGAGGTTTCCATGAAAGTCTATCTTCTGTCGCTTGGCGCCGGCCTGCTGGTCGGCATCGTCTACAGCCTGCTTAACGTGCGCTCGCCTGCGCCGCCCGTCATTGCGCTTGTCGGCCTGCTGGGCATCTTGGTCGGAGAACAGATCATCCCCCTCGCAAGGACGATCATCGACAGGGAACCGGCCGCCGTTTCGTGGTTCAACCAGATCAAGCCGCACATGTTCGGCCACATGCCCAAGGGTGGTGCCGAAACCACTGATCTCGCGCAGACACAGCAGCCAACCAACCGGGAGAAAAGCTGATGCCGACGCGACGCACTTTCCTCGGCGCGGCATCCAGTCTCGCCTTTCCTCATCTGTTTTCACCGGCTAAGGCCGCTGATCCCATCAAGAGCGGAGCTTCGTCCATGCATCCAGATACCATCCTTCACAATGGTCGCGTCACGACGCTTGATCGCGGCAATCCGAATGCAACGGCAGTCGCCATCAAGGATGGCCTGTTTGTTGAAGTGGGAAGCGATGCCGAGGTCATGGCCTTTGCCGGAGCGGACACGAGGATCATCGACCTCAAGGGCAAACGCGTGCTGCCCGGCCTGATCGACAACCACACACACGTCGTGCGCGGCGGCCTGAACTTCAACATGGAACTGCGCTGGGACGGCGTTCGCTCGCTTGCCGATGCCATGGACATGCTGAAGCGCCAGGTGGCAATCACGCCGGCTCCGCAATGGGTGCGCGTCGTCGGTGGTTTCACCGAGCATCAATTCGTCGAAAAGCGTCTGCCGACCATCGAGGAAATCAATGCGGTGGCGCCGGATACGCCGGTCTTCCTTCTGCATCTCTATGACCGGGCGCTGCTGAACGGCGCAGCACTGCGTGCCGTGGGCTATACCAAGGATACGCCGAACCCGCCCGGCGGCGAGATCACCCGCGATGCCAACGGCAATCCCACCGGCCTGCTGCTCGCCAAGCCGAATGCCGGCATCCTCTATTCGACGCTTGCCAAGGGACCGAAACTGCCGCTCGACTATCAGGTCAATTCCACCCGCCACTTCATGCGTGAGCTGAACCGGCTGGGGGTGACCGGCGTGATCGATGCGGGTGGCGGCTTCCAGAATTATCCTGACGATTACGAGGTGATCCAGAAGCTGTCGGATGAGAACCAGATGACGGTTCGGCTGGCCTACAACCTCTTCACGCAGAAGCCGAAGCAGGAGAAAGAGGATTTCCTCAACTGGACGTCATCGGTCAAATACAAGCAGGGCAACGATTATTTCCGGCATAATGGTGCGGGTGAAATGCTGGTCTTTTCCGCGGCCGATTTTGAGGATTTCCGTCAGCCGCGGCCCGATATGCCACCGGAGATGGAGGGCGAGCTTGAAGATGTCGCTCGGATTCTGGCGGAAAACCGCTGGCCCTGGCGTCTGCACGCCACCTATGACGAGACCATCTCCCGGGCGCTTGATGTGTTCGAAAAGGTCAACCGGGATATCCCGCTCGAAGGATTGAACTGGTTCTTCGACCATGCCGAAACCATCTCCGATCGCTCCATCGACCGCATCGCCGCCCTTGGTGGCGGCATCGCCACCCAGCACCGCATGGCCTATCAGGGCGAGTATTTCGTAGAACGTTATGGCCAGGGCGTCGCAGAGGCGACGCCACCAATCGCGCGAATGCTGGAAAAGGGCGTGAACGTTTCGGCGGGCACGGATGCAACGCGCGTTGCCTCTTATAATCCGTGGGTGTCGCTGTTCTGGATGGTGACGGGCAAAACCATCGGCGGCATGCAGCTTTATCCGCGTGCCAATTGCCTCGACCGCGAGACGGCACTGCGCATGTGGACGGAAAAGGTCACCTGGTTCTCCAACGAGGAAGGCGAGAAGGGCCGTATCGAGAAAGGGCAGTTCGCCGATCTCGTCGTGCCGGACAAGGACTATTTCTCCTGCGCGGAAGATGAAATCTCCTTCCTCACCTCGGAACTGACCATGGTAGGCGGCAAGATCGTTTATGGTGCCGGTGACTTCAGGGTGCTCGATGAGAGCAACATTCCGCCCGCGATGCCAGACTGGTCGCCGGTCCGCACCTTCGGCGGTTATGCCGCCTGGAGCGAGCCGCAGGGTGCCGGAAAGAACTCGCTGAGACGCGCCGCCATCACCTCCTGCGGTTGCGCCAGTGATTGCGGTGTTCATGGCCACGACCATGCTGGCGCCTGGACATCGAAACTGCCGATTGCCGATCTGAAAGGCTTCTTCGGCGCTTTGGGCTGCTCCTGCTGGGCGGTCTGAGCCTGATCGGCGAGGAAATCCAGCGGGCGGCGCACGCCGCCGCCCGTTACCTGCCAAAGAATATTGCAGATTATGCAATTATATCGAAACTATTGATGCAATTGTTGGCGGCAATCCTTTGCGCCAATATCGCTCCATCAGATGAACGCAGCGCCGCACACATCGACGGCCAGATCGCAGGAGCATTAAAATGACCGACCCATCTTCCACCCTTCGCCTTCGCGGGCTTCTTGCTCAAATCGTCGCCGCGCCCGTCACACGAACCGTGGCTCTTCTGGCGCTTTGTTCGGCCTATATTCAGGGGCCGCTCACCAAGATTTTCGATTTCCCCGGTGCGATCGCGGAAATGAACCATTTTGGCCTGCAGCCGGCGGCGGCATTTGCCGTCTTTGTCATCGCTTTTGAACTCACCGCTTCCGCCATGGTGGTATCGGGCTTCCTGCGCTGGGCGGGTGCTCTGGCGCTCTCGGGCTTCACCCTTCTTGCGACCTTCATCGCTCTTCGGTTCTGGGAAATGGCGCCCGGCATGGACCGCATGATGGCCACCAACGCCTTCTTCGAACATCTCGGTCTGGCCGGCGCCTTTGTTATCGTCGCTGCAATCGATCTCACGAAAGGAACAGGCAAATGAGTGCCGCAAAATCCTCCGCGAGCAGCTTTGCTCCTCTTGCACAACCGGTTTTCGCCGTCCTCTGGGCCGCGACGGTGCTCGGTAATACCGGCAGCTTCATGCGTGATGTCGCCAGTTCATGGTTGATGACCGATCTTTCGGCATCACCGGCGGCGGTCGCCCTGGTCCAGGCGGCCGGAACCCTGCCTATTTTTCTTCTGGCGATCCCGGCCGGTGTGCTGACCGATATTCTCGACCGCCGCAAATTCCTGATCGCGGTCCAGCTGCTACTGGCCTCGGTCAGCGTCACCCTCATGGTTCTTGCCCATACCGGCATGTTGTCCGTCAGCGCCCTGATCGGCCTCACCTTCCTCGGTGGCATCGGCGCGGCACTGATGGGGCCGACCTGGCAGGCGATCGTGCCGGAACTGGTGAAGCGCGAGGATATCAAGAGCGCCGTGGCGCTGAATTCGCTCGGCATCAACATCGCCCGTTCCATCGGTCCCGCGGCCGGCGGCATCCTGCTTGCGGCCTTCGGTGCGGCCTTCACCTATGGTGCCGATGTCGCCAGCTATTTCGTTGTCATCGCCGCTCTTCTGTGGTGGCCGCGGGCCAAGAACGCCAATGACGCGCTGCAGGAGAACTTTTTTGGCGCATTCCGGGCAGGTCTCCGTTACACCCGCGCCAGCCGGCCGCTGCATGTCGTCCTGCTGCGGGCTGCGATCTTCTTTGCTTTTGCCAGTGCCGTCTGGGCGCTGCTGCCGCTGGTTGCCCGGCAATTGCTGGGTGGAGATGCGAGTTTCTACGGCATTCTGCTCGGCGCCGTTGGGGCCGGTGCGATCGGCGGTGCACTGGTCATGCCGAAGCTGCGCGCCCGTTTCGATGCCGATGGCCTGCTTCTGGGTGCCGCCATCATCACCGCGCTCGTCATGGCCGGGCTGTCATTCGCACCGCCGAAATGGCTTGCCATCATCATCCTGCTGTTCCTCGGCGGTGCCTGGATCACCGCACTGACGACCCTGAATGGTGCAGCCCAGGCAATCCTGCCGAACTGGGTTCGGGGTCGTGGTCTGGCGGTCTATCTCACTGTCTTTAATGGTGCGATGACGGCGGGCAGCATTGGCTGGGGCGCTGTAGGTGAAGCCGCAGGTGTGCCGGGCACGCTGCTGATCGGTGCAGCCGGTCTCTTCATCGCCGGCCTCGTCATGCATCGCCTGAAACTGCCTGCGGGTGATGCGGATATGGTGCCCTCCAACCATTGGCCGGAACCGCTCGTTGCCGAGCCGGTGGCCCATGATCGCGGCCCGGTTCTGATCCTGATCGAATATAATGTCGAAAAGCATCACCGCTCCGCTTTCCTGCATGCACTGGACGAGCTTTCCCAGGAGCGCCGGCGCGATGGCGCCTATGGCTGGGGCGTAACGGAAGACTCCGCCGATCCGCAGAAGATCGTCGAATGGTTCATGGTGGAATCCTGGGCCGAGCATCTGCGCCAGCACAAGCGGGTTTCCAATGCCGATGCGGATTTGCAGGGCAAGGTGCTGGCTTATCATTCCGGGCTGGAAAAGCCTGTCGTGCGGCACTTCCTCACAATCAACCGGCCGGGGAAGGCGTAAAACAGAAAGGGGCCGAAAGGCCCCTTTTTAGGGTTGCCGTTGCGACCGGCTATTGCGCAATCCGCTCCAACACGCGGCTCAATGCATCTTTCAGCGCCCCGGAGCCGCCCTTGCTGTCGAAGTCCAGCAACACCTGCTCGTTGAGGCCGCCCCTGGTGGCGAATTCGCGGCTGAGATCGATGAAATCCGCCTTGGTGCCAGCAAGCAGGGCCACCTCGGAGAGGCCGGCGAAGAGGGGTGCAAGATAAGCGCGCCCCTTTTCTTCCGGCAGACCGTTCTCGGCAAGCCATTCCGTCGTCGTTTGCATGATGCCGAAATAGGTGGCCATCAGGGCGCTGGCGGCCGCCAGAAGATCATATTCCGCCTTGGTCTCGCATTCCACCGCATTGCCCAGCACGTTGAAAATCGCAGCTGTGTCCGTATCGGCAGGATAAATGGCGGTGACGCCCTTGCGCCGGGCAACGAAGGGCAGCGGGATCGCCTGGCTGAGACGCACATCCGCCCCGATCCAGTCCAGAAGCGCCTCGCGGCCGGTTGCGGCAACGACGCTGACGATCTTCTGCCCGTCCCGGAACCGCAGCGGCCCGATGACTTCTTCAGCGATCTGCGGCCGGATAGCCAGCACGACGGTATCGCAGCCATCGATGATCGCCTGGTTATCGCCCGAAACGATCACCTGCGGGAAATCGGCGGCGAGTCTCGCCGAAATATCCGCACTGCGTTGTGACACCATGACATGCGGTACGGCGGCGGGCCTTGCGAGCAGGCCCCTTACCATGGCGTCCGTGATGGCTCCTGTGCCGATAAAACCGATTTTCTGGGGAAGGGACATGATTGCTCCGTAGCGGTGAGGGAAACCGACAGAGGCATCGGTCGTTTTCGTGCAATGCTAGATTTTCCGCCCGGAATTGTCGACAAGGAGGGTATGTCAATTTGCGGTCGAGGTGGCGTCGTGATCGGTCGGGTGCCGGCTAGGCGATGCGGTCACAAGCCGGAACAGGGGTAGTATAGCGTCGCAAAATCAATGCGCATCCGTTTCTTCCAGCCCCAATATCGCCGGCCATGCCGCTGCCGCACGCTCTGACATGACCTCGATATGGCGCAGCGAGGCGAGACCGAATTCTTCCGGGCGCAGGGTTCTGCGGTTGACTCTTCCCTGCGGGAAAACGTCGGCATAACGCCAGACGGCGGCGGGCGGCACCACCACATCGTCTGCCATCGTCATCATGCGCAGATCGAAGCGGGTGGCGGAAAAATCCGGTTCTGGCAGTGATTTGCCGATATCGCGCCGGAAGAAATCCCGGCTCGTGCACCAGCGGCGCCATTGCCAGTAGATCCCGGCGGGCAGATCCGCACCCAGCAGCAATCTTCGCCCGGGAAGGTAGCCCGCGAGTGTCGTGCTGACAGGCCCGAGCAGATACCAGAAAGCGATGACCGTGGGCCGATAGGTCCAAGGATGATCGCTGACATGGGCAAAGCCCGAACCGATGGTGATGACACGCTCAAGCCGCTCGTCATGGCCTCGAAACGCAAATGTCAGTCCGCCAAGGGAATGGCCCAGCAGCCAGAGGGGGCCTTCCGGTGCGATCTGGCAAAGTGCGGCCTCCGCCGCCGTCTGGTCGGCAATTCCCCAGTCGGCCATCGTGGCCCGGCTTTCGCGGACCGGGCGTTGTCGGGATGCGCCGAAATCGCGATAATCATAGGTCAGGACACCGATGCCCCGACCGGCCGCCCATGTGGCGAAGGCGCGGTAATAGCGCGCCGGAACACCTGTTGCGCCGTGAAGGACAAGATGCGCGCGGGCTGGCCCTTTGGGCGGAAAGAACCGGCCTGCGAGCCTGTGTCCTTCCGAAACAATGCTCATCTCCCGGCTCTCTGCAATCTCTGTCATCCGTCCCTCGCTCTTCCTGGACCGTTTGGTCTAATAACATCTATGGACCAAACGGTCTACAGCGCTTAAAACAGGCGAATGGACGAAAGCAAGAACCGCCAAGCCCTGATACGGGCCACCTCCGCGCTGTTTCGGCGGCGCGGTTATGCGGGTGTCGGACTGGCTGAAATTCTCGCGGAGACGGGCCTGCCGAAGGGCTCTCTCTATTATCATTTTCCCGGTGGCAAGGAGCAGCTTGCCGCCGAGGCGACACGATGGGCGGGCCGGAAGGTGGCAGAGCTGATCGATGCGAATTTCGAAGATGCGGAGAGCTTCGCTTTGGGCTCGGTGGCGCTGTGCCGTGCGATAGCCCGCCTTTCGCAGGAAAATGGCAGCATCATGGGCTGCCCGGTGCTCAGCATCATTCAGGCCGGCGATGAAAAGCCCGATTTGCGCCAGATCGGTGCGGATGTGCTCAACGACTGGACCACAAGGATAGCAGCTCAGGCAAGGCGTCTGGGCAGTCACGATCCGCAGACCGATGCCGAAAGACTGGTGATCGGGCTGCAGGGCGCATGGGTTGTTTCACTGGCGCGCCAGGATGTCACGTCGTTCGAGACGCTGGAGAGCAGTCTGCGGCCGTCTGCCTAAGCTTATGCCGGTGCGTTTTCATGCGGCGGCTTGATTTGAGCCGCAGGGCAAATGAAAAGCGCGGCCACCTTGAGACTGACCGCGCTTGTTGTCGTTGCCGTAGAAGATAGGACTCTTTTACGTCTCTTTGCGTTGCTGTTTCTCTGACGCTGGTTGATCCGCAGCGTTCGCGATTGATGCGGCCAACAGCGCCTGTGTCGGGTCCGTACCCTTGAAGCCGGCCTGTGCGAGGATTTCGTCAAGAACCGGCTTTTGCGCAGTGAAGCTGAGAAGCTGGCTCGAAAGATCGCCGAGGCCATTGCCGTTTTTGGCGTCGCCGCCGCCACCGAGAGCACCGGCGAGATTACCGGCGCTGAAGATGCGGATATCGGAAATCTTCTCGATGGGCTTCATCGCCTCGGAAAGTGCTTCGGGAATGATGGCGATCCTTGCACGGGCGAGTTCGAATGCGATGATGTCGCCCGATAGCGCATTGCGTGCATCATTCTTTGCGCGTTCCGCCTGCGCTTCGGCATCGCCGAGCGCGATGACGCCTTCGGCGCGGATTTTCGCGGCCTGTGCCTCGGCTTCGGCACCGATCTTGGTGGCCGCAGCCAGGTTTTCGGCGGCCTGCCGTTCGGCTTCCGCCTTTACCGTGATGGCCGTCGCCTCCTGCTCTGCCGCCTTGCGGGCGTCGATCACGGCGATGCGCTTGGCGCGTTCGGCGATTTCCACTTCGCGGGCGGTTGCCACCTGTTCTTCCGCAGTGATGGCGGAAGCCTTGGCTTCATCCGCCTTGGCGCGGGCGGCCTGTTCCTGCTCCACCTTCTGCGCCACGGCGATAGCGGCTTCGATTCGTGCCGTTTCAGTGATCTTGCGTGCTTCCGCCTCGCGTTCGGCAATACCGCGCTCGGCTTCGATGCGGGCAGTTTCACGCGCCTGGCGGGCTTGAGCATCCCGTTCGGCGATACCGCGCTCGGTATCGAGCTTTGCCGTTTCCTCGTTAAGGCGGGCCGCCTGCTCGGCCTTTGCCGCTTCCGCCCGCGTTTCCGCCGTCTTGTTGGCGATATCGCGCTCCTGCGTCAGTTCCGCATCACGCTGTTCGCGCTCGATGGTCAGGCGCCGCAGCACCGCTTCGCGGTCCTTCGTGGCAATTTCGACTTCGTTGTCGCGGACAATCTGGTTGCGTTCGCGCTTGCGCTCCTCGGTGATCCGGGTGAGCGCCGTCAGGCCTTCCGCATCAAACGAGTTGTTGGGATTGAAGTGCTTGATATCGGTTTGATCGAGCCGTGTCAGCGAAACTGATTCCAGTTCCAGACCGTTGGACTGTAGATCGTGCGCGACGGCCGCCTGCACGGATTTGACGAATTCGGCGCGCTGCTCCTGAAGATCGCGCAGCGACATGGTCGCGGCAACCGAGCGCAAACCGTCAACAAATTTCGCTTCGACCAGTGACTTCAGCGCGTCGGCATCATTTGTCCGGTCACCGAGTGTCTGGGCGGCAAGTGCGATGTTTTCTGCGTCGGGCTTCACCCGCACGTAAAATTCGGCGGTGATGTCGGCCCGCATGCGATCCTTGGTGATCAGGGATTCATGTTCGGATCTTTTCACCTCCAGCCGCAATGTGCTGAGCGAGACCCAGGAATAGGAATGGAAGATCGGCAGGATGATGGCGCCGCCATCGAGAACGACTTTCTTACCGCCGAGACCGGTCCTTACATAGGCTTTGTCGCGTGTCGACCGCGTGTAGAGCGATGTCATGATGATGCCGATGACGACGATGGCCGTGACAATGGCCCCCGCAATCAGGCTCAAAGAAAAGAAATCCATGGTGAGTTAGCCCCTATTGATGCTCGCTATGGTGAATTTCCAGGTCCGGCGGTGCGGGAATGGCCTGAAAAAGCCCGTCCGCACCGTCGACGATCAGTACCTGCGCACCCGTATCGATCGTGTGACCGGATGCGGCCTGTGCACGCAGGAAGTGAATATTCTCGTGCCGGTCCTTGACCCGCACGGTGCCGGGCTTGCCCTGATCCAGAGGCCCGATGGTGACTGTGCCGACAAGTCCCAGAAAATCGGTCTGCTCGAGCGCGTTTGTCTCATCGCGTGGGATGACCTTGGCAACGGCGCGGCTGAGTGACCGCGTGGCCGGCAGGGCGGCGGCAATGGCACCGGTCATGGCCAGATAGGACGGCAATGGCCCGAGCGGCGTTGCGGAAGCGATCCCCTGAATGAAAAAACCGGCGACGGAAAAAGCCGAGAGCAGGATGACTGCCAGAACGAGAAGCGGCACGCCGCCCGCATTGAGCCAGGACATCCAGCTGCCGAGTAACCCCGCCTCGGCATCGCCGGGCGCGTGGTAACTGAAGTTGTCGTCAAGCAGTCCCGAAGCCGATACTCCAAGAAGAACCGACACGAGTTCGACGATGCCGAGGCCGGCGACCGTCAGCAAGGCGATCCAGAAGGGAGCAGTGCCTGGCTGGACAATGCTCTCCATCAGCGCTGTCCCTCGCGGAATGCCTTGAGCCGTGCTTCGATGGCGCTCTGGCGCTGCATGCGGCCGAGCTCCTCAACCTCCGCCGCACCGTTATTGGGCTTGGCGGGGGTGCCGGTTACTCTTTCGATGGCGTCGAGCGCGTCAGCCAGACGGCGGTCGTTGCGCTGGGATGGGGTCGTATCGGTTGCCGGCGTGATGCGTTCGGCGCGCTTGGCGTCCTCAAGCCGCTTTTGCGCATCCGCCTTTGCGGAGGCGATGCTGCGCAATGTGGTTTCCGCCTCGGCAATTTCGGCGGCATTCTCGAGTATCGCCTTGTTCAGCGCTTCCCGCTGTGCTTCCAGATCGATCTGCAGCCCGGTTGCCGCACGGGCCAGATCCTCGCGGCCGTTTTCAAGTCCGATCCGGATCTTGTCGTCGAGGTCGCGAATTTCTTCGTCGAGATCGGCGGCCTTGGCTTTCAGGCGATGGCCGGCTGCGACCGCCACGCCGAGTGCGGATCGGGCCTCATCGGCGATCTGTGCGATTTCCCGCACCGCCTGCTGGGCGACCGCAACCGGATTGGATGCCTCTGCCGCATCGACAGCATTGTTCATGACACCGGCGATGACACGCCCGAGCCTGCCAAGAATACCTTCATTGTTCATCGAAGCCTCCCGGTTTGGTTGAAAGCCGGTTTTTATCCCGGCATGGATGCTGATGGATTCGCCCTCGAATACAAGGCGCGCTTCTGAAAAGTCATTCCAGCCGTCGTGATAGCCACGGACGGTATAGGGCACCACGACGCGGCCCGAGAGGGTTGCGATGCTCACCGTGTCCGGCCCCTTGACCGAAAAGAGCTTGCTGTCGAGCGGGATGTCCCGCACGGGCTCTTGCGGATCGCGCTGGCTATGGTCGCGCAGGGCCAGCGTCACCATGCGGGAAGGAAGGCTGGTCTTGATCCTGATCTCTTCATAAGCTGCCGCATGCAAGGCTACGAGATTGGCGCCTTCAGTCTGGTCAAGGATCGCCATCGCACGACGATAGGCAAGGAGCGTTTCTTCGAGAGAAGAGCGGTTCGCCTCCGAAAGATTGAGTGCCAGGACAACGTTGGACAAAAGTTTCGTGCTCATGTGAAATATATAAAGCACTTCATTTGTGCTTTCAAGGGTTGATCCGTGCAAAACGAGAGGTTGGTTCGTGAAAAAGGCAATCATATTCGATTGTGAATTCCTCTGCCTGGAGGGCTCCCAGCGCAGGTTCTGGTGTGCCGCCCATGATCCCGATCCGGTCATCGCGCAGATTGGCGCCGTCAGGCTCGGGCTGGAGGACGATTTTCCGCTTCTGGGGACCTATAAGGCCTATATATGTCCGATCGACCGCCATGGCAGACGATATGCGATCGATCCCTTTTTCACCGGGCTGACGGGTATCACCGAGGAGATCATCGAAACGGAGGGAATTCCCTTGCAGGAGGCCCTTTCAAGCTTCGACAGTTTTTCTGAAGGCGCCCAATGCTGGTCATGGGGCAAGGACGAGCTGAATATGGTGGCGATCAGCTGTTATGTCGCCGGCATAGAGCCGCCCATCCCTGCCGAGCGTTTCGATAATGCCGTCAAACTTCTGCTTGCAGCGGGAATGCCGGTGGAGGAGCTGGCAAAAACGCCGAGCAACAGGCTGGCAGATTATTATGGCGTCGAGCATCCGCCATCGCGGGGGCACGATGCGCTCGATGATGCGCTTTCGGTTTCTTATGCCCTGCAGCATCTCCTGAGGGGCGGAAAGCTGAAGCCGGACGTGTTCGGCGCCTAGCCACTGCCGGGCGGGTTTGCGTCACGATCCCGGGCGATGTTCCCGAAAGGCGGCGGCGAGCGTGCGCAGCGCTTCCCGGGATCTGCTGTCCGTCAGGGTCGAGAACATGATGATTTCCGTGGAGGGCAGGGGTGGCAGACCGAAACGCTCGCTGACCTCGACCGTGCCGGGCGGGGCCAGACGGCAGGAAAAGGCGGAAATCGCAAGCCCCGCTGAAACGGCTGCGGTCACCATCGACGATGTGCCGCCGAGAAATACCTCCGTCCATGCAATAGCAGCCGCATCCAGGGCGCGGGTGGCGATGTCACGCACGCCGCAGGCCGGCGAGAGCGCCGCCAGCCGCAGCGGTTCACCCTGACGGTGTTCGAATTGCGGGGTTGCATACCAGCCGAAATGTTCCGGCCCGAGCACCTCGCCGTCGCGCCGGTCATCCTCGCGCCGGATGATTGCCGCATCGATCTCCCCACGGTCAAAGGCATCCAGCAGGGATCGGGAATGATCCATGCGCACTTCAATCGTAAGCCCGGGGTCATGGTCGTTGAGGCGTGCAAGCAGCGTCGGAACCTCCGGTCCTGCCACATGGGCGGCGATGCCAAGGCCGAAGCGACGGCGCGGGGAGGAGAGGCCCGCCAGCGCCCGATCATGCGCGGCGAGAAACTCGCGGGCGGGTGCCAGAAACACCGCACCCTGCGCTGACAGCCGCACCGAACGCGGTGTGCGTTCGAGCAGCCGCTGGCCGAGCCTGTCCTCCAGCCGTTTTAGCTTGACGCTGATGGCGCCCTGGGTGGTGCCGAGCGCTTCGGCAGCCCGGGTGAAGCTCTGCAGATCGGCGATGGTGACGAAGGCCTCGACGGCATCCACATCCAGCGTGCTCATCTCGATAATTCCGATTTGTTGTCTCTGAAATAGCCAATCATCCAATTCAGTTATGGTCAAGCTTTGTCTAGCGTGCCTCCTCCACCGATCGGTTTTCGCAGTTGCGGGCCGACCCATGAAAGGTTGAAGAATGACCCTTGCCGTTACCGCACCCGCAAGCAGCAGAAGCGCCATGGCGCTGGCCGCCGTCTGTCTCTCCGCCCTGATGTTCGGACTGGAAATTTCCAGCGTTCCGGCGATCCTGCCAACACTCGAACAGGTGCTGCACGCGGATTTCCGGCAACTCCAGTGGATCATGAATGCCTATACGATCGGCGTGACGATGGTGCTGATGGCGACGGGCGCATTGGCCGATCGCTTCGGCCGTAAACGTGTCTTCATCGCCAGCATCGTCGCTTTCGCGCTTTCCTCTCTGGCCTGCGGAATGACGGAAAACGTCTCCGTGCTGATCGGCGCCCGTTTCCTTCAGGGATTGAGCGGCGGGGCGATGCTGGTGTGTCAGATTGCCATCCTGTCGCATCAGTTCCGCACGGCCCGCGAACGCGGCATGGCGTTCGGCTGGTGGGGCATCGTCTCGGGCGTGGGGCTGGGTTTCGGCCCGATCATCGGCGGCGCCATCGTTGCGCTGTGGAGCTGGGAATGGGTGTTCCTCGTTCACGTCGCGCTTGGCGCGGGAACATGGCTGCTTGCCGCGGGCGGTGTCGGAGAATCGCGCGATCCGGAAGCGGCGCGTCTCGATCTTGCCGGCATGGTCACCCTTTCCATTGCCGTTTTTTGCCTTGCCTTTTTCATCACGCAGGGACCCGCGCTCGGTTTTGTGAGCCCGGCGGCACTCCTGATCCTCGGCGTTGCGGCTGCGAGCTTCATTGCCTTCGTGATTGCTGAAAAGCTTAGTTCCAGACCGATGTTCGACTTCTCCGTGTTCCGCATCCGGCCTTTTTCCGGGGCGATCATCGGTTCGGCGGCGATGAACATCAGCTTCTGGCCTTTCATGATCTATCTGCCGATCTGGTTTCAGGCGGGCCTCGGTTATGACAGCGTCACCGCCGGTCTCGGCCTGCTTGCCTATACGCTGCCGGCGCTGGTGATGCCGCCGCTGGCGGAGCGCCTGTCCTTGCGCTATCAGCCGCGCCTCGTCATTCCGGCCGGGCTGTTCACCATCGGCCTCGGTTTCATGCTGATGAAATTGGGAAGTGGCATCGAAAATGCGAGCTGGCTCACCATGCTGCCCGGCTGCATCCTTGCGGGCATCGGGCTCGGGCTGACCAATACGCCCGTCACCAACACCACCACCGGTTCGGTTTCCCCTGCCCGTTCCGGCATGGCCTCCGGCATCGACATGAGTGCGCGCATGATTTCGCTCGCCATCAACATCCCGATCATGGGCTTTATTCTGGTCGAGGGCGTCCGGGCTTCGCTTCGGGCAAACCTGCCATCAGGTGCGGATATGCATGCGTTGCAGTCGCTCGCGGAAAAGATCGCGGCGGGAACTGCCGGCGCCTCGACGCAGGGTGTTTCGGAGGCGCTCGTCCATCGGGCGCTTGCAGACGGGTTCGGTCTGGTCATGCTCTATGCCGGCATCAGTGTCTGGCTACTGGCCGCCATCAGCTTCATGATCTTCGGCCCGGCGCGGAAGCTTGCCAAGGGTTAGGGTGCGGACCTCCTCCGTCACTTGGCGATGGTCTTCTGGTTGATCCCGTAGCCGCATCCCTTGATGCGGACGATAAGGATGCCCCATTAAAGCTGGGCTCAAACATCTCGCATCATGCTTTCGTCAGTTGACGCCCGCCCGAAGCAGGACGCCGACGGCCGAGCGCTCGTCATCTTTCCGCAAATCGTCCTTTGGCCCTTGGCGATGATGTCGAAATAACCATGCGCCCCTGGCGGTGGCGAGGAGGGCAGGGTGCGAGCCTACCAGGCATCTTCGTAGATTCTTTCGGCATCCGCCAGCGACACCGTCCGTGGGTTGTTGACGAGGAGCCGGGTCTGCTTCATCGCACTTTCCGCCAGCAGGGGAAGCGCGTTCCGGGGAATTCCCACTTCTCGCAGCCGGACGGGCAGGTTGAGACGCTCGGGCATCAGCGTCAGTCCTTCGATGAAACCGGAAAGTCGGCCGGCTTGATCGGCAGGCTCAAGATGCGGAAAGAGGTACGGTGCCAGTTCCGCATAGGCATCGCCGCATGCCGTCGCGTTGAAGCGCAAGACATGCGGCAGGACCAGGCTGTTGGAAAGGCCGTGCGGAACGTGATACCGGCCGCCGATGGGATAGGCGAGCGCATGAACGGCGGCGACGGGGGAATTGGCGAAGGCTTGGCCCGCCAGCATGGCGCCGAGCAGCATCGCCTGTCTCGCGGCAAGATCAGTTCCGTTACCGACGGCAGTTGCGATATTTGCCCCGAGAAGCCGCAGAGCTTCCTTTGCAAGGGCACGGGAAACCGGATTGTTGTTTGGGCTTACAGACGTGAAGGCCTCGATGGCATGAACCATCGCGTCAATTCCCGTTGCCGCGGTGACCGCCGGAGGAAGGCCGATTGTCAGCCTTGCGTCCAGCAAGGCTGCATCCGGTAACAGGACCGGCGATACGACGCCCTTTTTCTGGTCTGCTCCGGTCGTAACGATCGAAATGGGCGTGACTTCCGATCCCGTCCCGGCCGTTGTCGGCACGAGCACCAGCGGCAGACGCTCTCCCGTCACCTTGCCGACGCCGTAGATATTCTCGAGCGCTTCGCCGCTTCTGGCGAGAAGCGCGACAAGTTTTGCGACATCGAGCGACGAGCCGCCACCGATGCCCAGCACGCCGGTTGCGCCGAACCCGTTCGCCTGCGCCACGGCGGCGTGGATGGTCGCTTCCGGCGGATCGGCAACAACGCCTGCGAAGATTGATGTTTCAGAGCCGGCTTCCACCAGGCCGTCGAGGGCCGGCTGAACAAGCCCCGCCTTGACGACACCGTCGTCCGAAACCACCAGGACACGCGGCCCGAGCAGGGTGCGAAGCTCTGAAATCCTCGAGATGCTGCCCGGTCCCGCAATGATTCGCGGGACGGTTGCGAAGGTGAATGTGGACATTCTGCCGCCTTTCACTGATGCCATTTGACGAGAGGCTGATAGTGATGCGGCTGGTGCATGACGACAAGGTCTTTTCGCCACGAGCCTTTTTCAAGGGGATTTTCAGGCGCTTTCGTTCGCCGCGCTTTCGGGAAAGCGTTTGCCCAGGTTGAAAAAAGACAACTTCATATGGCTGCGTTTATCTTCCCCCTCAAGGGTGGAGAACGGCACTTTGAAACCGAACATGGCGTCCGGCTCGGCAGAGCGCTCCCGCCAGAAAGCATCGATGTCCGAAACCATCATTTTTTGCCGTCGGGCGCGACGGTAGCGGATGGGGTGTCTGGAGTGGGCGACAGCGAAGTAGCGACCCGCACCCTCGCAGGTGAGACCTTGCAGAACCATCAGCGCAGCCTCCTTGGGGCGAAGTCCCGAGAGATCGCGCGTCACCGACACCATTTGCTCTTTCGCGGCGCGCGGCCCCTGCATGCCGCCAACGACAATCGTGTGGTGACGCGCGTCGCGTTCTTCCAGAAACGTAAACGTTGCCGTCCACAGAACGGTGTTGTCATGGTTGCGCATGAGTCTGACGGAAAAGGCGCCCTCATGCCGGCCACCGCAACAGTCCGCCAATGCCAGGGTGCATCGATATTCATCGTTCCGGCCGCGAACGGTGCCCATATCAATGGTTTTTCCCGCCCACAGTCCAGCCATGACACTCCCGGGGAAATGCTGGTCCGCAATTGCGAAATTGCTCACGAGAAGATCCAGCCGTCTCTTCCGGGAAACTTGATTGACAAGGAATTTCGACAGGGGTTTTTGCAGAAGGTCGTCATGCGGCAGCGGTAATTTTCGCTCGGCTGAAAAATCCGCCAGAAACTGCCACCATCCAAAGGTGACCAGTGGATTGGCCGCAAAACGCAGCCAGAAAAGGACTGACCGCTTCCAATAGGCGCGCCAGGCAAAGGTCATGATCCTCCAGAACAACAAAAAAGGGAGTGTTTTCGAAACTGTCTGGGCCACATCATTCGTGACCGGGAGTTTCTTTGCCAGAATGGCAGCATCTCGAATGGGCGACATAATTTGGGCTTCCGGCAGAACATGAGCGTTCAGCCGGGGCATGCGCCGGAATTGTCGAGATTTCGTCGAGAAACAGCCCGTCCTTTATGAAGACCGCTGTGTTGCTTCAGCGGAAAGACAAGCAGTCGCCCCGAAATTTTCAGGATGCTTCCCTGAAGAGAACCGTCACGATGGTTCCGCCGTCCGGTCGCGCCTTTATCTGTAGATCGCTGTCATGCGCCCGTGCGATTGCGCGGGCAATCGACAGGCCGAGCCCCGTGCCACCGGTTTTGCGCGCGCGCGACGGTTCCATCCGCCAGAAGAGTTCGATACCGTGCGCCTCGACGCCATGGGGAAAGCCCGGCCCTTTATCCTCGATGGTGATGAAGGGGCGCCCATCCTGAAGCCCGGTCGAACAGCGCAGAAACCTGCCACTTGCCGCATAGCGGCGCACATTGTCCATCAGGATCAGCAGAAGCTGCCGAAGGCGCTGGCGGTCGCCGCAAACGGGAGCGGGCTCCAGCGACATATCGAGATCAATCCCGGCCTCATCCATCAAAGGGCGTGTCGCTTCAGCCACCGCCGCGCATTCGGCGGCAAGATCCAGCGGCTGGGTGTCTTTTACGAGGCTGTTGGTTTCCGCCAGGGAAAGTGTTCGCAAATCGTCGACGAGACGCGCCAGCCCCTCCACATGGACGATGAGGTGGCGAATGGCTTCCTTGTCGAGGGGAAAGACGTCATCCGCAATGCCGTGCAAACGGCCCTGCAGGATCGTGAGCGGGGTGCGCAGCTCATGGGCCACTGCCATGGTGTTGAACTTCAGCCGGCGCTCCATCATCTGCAGTTCCCGTGTCAACGTGTCGAAACTGTCCACCAGAAACGCGATTTCGACAATGCGGTTCGCCTTGACCTTCTCGCCGTCGCTGAAATCACCCGTCGCCATGCGCCGGGCCGCATCGGCAAGCGCCCCCAGGGGCGCGGCAATGCGCCGGGAAATGAAATAGCCAAGCAGGCTGCAGAAAAAGGCGCTGGCCATTCCGAAGACGAATATCGATGCGATAAGCTCGTTGTCTCCCGCATTCTGCAAGCCCGGCACAACTTCGAGGAGAGCCTGAAGCTGCCGCTGGTCCGGCATCACGCCCCGGTCTATATCCGAAAAAGCCTTCGCGGCATCGGGCGAGAGCGAGGCGATGGCGCGCTGCTGAATGTTCTCTGAATACCAGGAGACGCCGTAATAGACCATCGCGACTGCAGAGAGCAGCATCGCCGTGATGGTGATCGCCGTCATCGTGCTGAGGCTCAACCGCCATGGCTTCATGGTTTTTGCTCCCCGGCCAGCCGATACCCGACGCTGCGCACCGAGACCAGATAACCGCAGGCGCCGTGGTCCGCCAGTTTCTTGCGCAGATTGGCGATGTGCGTGTCGATGGTGCGTGCCAGCGCATCGCTTTCCGGCAGGCAGGCGTCGAGAATGTCGGCGCGCTGAAAGGCGTGGGTGGGACGCCGCGTCATATGGGCGAGTATCCTGAATTCGCTCAGCGTCAGGGGCAGAACGGTTCGCCCCCCATCGCCGCAGACGGCCGCGACATAAGCTTCGGTGTCCACTTCGATGGCCCCAAAGCGCAAGATACCACCAGCAGCCGGCTGTCGCGTGCGTTTCAGCACGGCATGCACCCTTGCGATCAATTCATGGGGGTTGAAGGGTTTGACGATGTAATCGTCAGCACCAAGGCGAAGGCCGGTCAGCTTGTCCATATCCTCCGCAAGGGAGGTGACCATGATGACAGGCGTATCCCGTTCCCGCCGGATGCGGTTCAACACCTCGATACCATCGAACTTCGGCAGGCGAATATCGAGGAGAACCAGATCCGGCCTCAATATGGCGAAATGGGTCAGCGCTATTTCTCCGTCGCTGGCCCTGACGGTTCTGTATCCTTCGCGAATGAGATAGGCGTCCAGAATCTGAATAATATCGGGGTCGTCTTCGACGATCAGAATAAGCCCTTTGTCCATACGAAACCCGTAAATTTAGATATCCAAGCCGTGGTAATGCGGGGACGCTAAGCGGATGCGAAAGATCGGGCAAGAGCCTCTTTCCCCGAATGGAGACTATCGGCACCGCTTTCCTTGCAGTCTTGTCTCTTTCTCCGCAAAGCCTTGACATTTCTGCGGAAGAGAACTGGCCATGCACCAGTCTCTCACCAGTAAAACCCACCGGAAAAAGCGGAATTGGACCGAGAGGCCGAAATTTCGCGCAAGCGCCATCCTTGTCGCCTGTCAGGCATCTGCGCGTGCTTCCGGCGGTCCCTTCCTGCTGGCTGTTCTGGCCGCTCTTGCGATGATGATTGTCTTTACGATCAGGTCGGATATCGATCTTGGAGTAAGCCGGCATTTCTGGAGGGATGGCTTCCGTCTCGGCGAGGACGAATTCCTGATTGCCGCCCGTGATCTGAACCGCAAGCTTCCGCCGGTTTTATTGTCCGTGCTTGTGTGCATGCTTTTCGCCATGCCGTTTTCAGGCAGCCTGCCACGGTTTTTTCCCCCGCACAGATTGCTGCTCATTATCGTCTTTTTTGCTCTGGGACCGGGCGCTGCCGTTCATATTCTGAAAAACCTGTTCGGCAGGGCAAGGCCGCGCCAGCTTGCAGAGTTCGGGGGAGACCTGTTTTTTACACCGGTTCTTTCCATTGATGGCGGCTGCATCCGAAATTGCTCTTTCCCTTCCGGTGAAAGCGCGTCCGCGGTCGCCCTTCTGGCTTTTATCCTCCTCCTGCCGGAGAGGTTTCGCCTGATCGGCACTGCCATACTGGTGCCGTTTATCGTGCTTGTCTCCCTGAACAGGGTGGCAATGGGCGCTCACTTCCTCTCCGATGTGCTGATTGCATGGCCTTTGATGTTTGCGGTGTTTCTTCTGCTCCACAGGCCGTTCATGAACAATCGGCAGGCGATCGACGCCGCCTTCTCGCGCAAGGTCGGCGGCACGCGGCCCGCCGCAGAAACCCGATCCTTTGCCGAACAATAAGGCCCGCAGCAGGTCCATCGACCAATACCAAAAGGGCAGCGGAAACCGCTGCCCTCTCTGTTTCTTAGGGCTGGCTGCAGAGGCCTTATTTCACCTGCGCGACAATCAGCTTGCCGTCGGCGCGTTCGGCGACGAATTCGATATTCGCGCCTTCCTTGAGCTTGGCGAGGAGGGCCTCGTCCTTGATGCGGAACACCATGGTCATGCCTGGCATGTCGAGGTTTTTCAGCTCCTCATGGGTAATGGTGACCTTCTTGGCGGCGGCATCCACCTTCTTCACCGTGCCCTTGGTGAATTCCTGGGCGAAGGCGCCGAAGGGTGCGGTGAGCAAAAGTGCCGCTGCGAGGGTGATGTTAACGATGGTTTTCATGATCAGAGTCCTTGTTGCTGGATTACTTTGCAGAAACTTTGAGATCGCCGCGCATGCCGGCCTCGTAATGTCCCGGTTTCAGGCAGGCGAATTCGAACATGCCGTCATTGGTGAATTTCCAGATGATTTCGCCGCTTTCGCCCGGCGCGAGGCTGATGGCGTTCGGATTGTCGTGCTCCATCTCCGGAGCCTTCTCCATGGCGGCCTTGTGCTCCAGATTGGCCTTCTGTTCGTCGAGAATGAATTCATGGTCCAGTTCGCCGGCATTCTTCACGGCAAAACGCACGGTCTTGCCCTTCTTGAATTCGAACTTGGCGGGGGTGAAGATCATCTTGCCATCAGGCGTTTCCTTCATCGTCACCTGAATGGTCTGGGTCACCTTGGCCTTGTCGCCGGGTTCACCGATCGCCATCGCTTCATGGCCGCCGCCGTGGGTGCCCGATGCAAGGGCCGGCGTGGCAATAGCTGGCGCTGCGAGGGCGGCAACGAGCAGTGCAAGTTTCAGTCTGGTCATGTCATTGTTCCTTGGTTCTAATGGGGTTGAGTTCTGGTGGGGGTTGGTTCGTATTCAGCCGTGTTTCATCGGTTGCGGCGTGATCTGCGTTTTGGGGTCGGTGTTTTTCTGCGTATCCGGCAATGCGCCGGTCCATTCCCAGGCCTGGGTGCCGGGCGGGTTTTCGTACCAGCCGGGATCTGAGTAATCGCCCGCGGAGATACCTTCGCGAACCTTCACCACGGAGAACATGCCGCCCATTTCAATCGGGCCGTGCGGACCCCAACCCGTCATCATGGGAACGGTGTTTTCAGGGATTTCCATTTCCATCGCGCCCATGTCGGCCATGCCGGCGGTGCCCATCGGCATATAGTCCGGCCGGACCTTGCGGATCTTTTCGGCGACGGTTTTTTTGTCGACGCCGATGAAGGTGGGCACGTCATGTCCCATGGCATTCATCGTATGGTGCGACTTGTGGCAATGGATCGCCCAGTCGCCGACATATTTGGCGTCGAATTCATAGGCCCGCATGGCGCCGACGGGGATATCGATGCTGACCTCCGGCCAGCGTGCTTCCGGCCGCACCCAGCCGCCATCCGTGCAGGTCACCTCGAAATCGTAACCGTGCATGTGGATCGGGTGGTTGGTCATGGTCAGGTTGCCGACGCGCACGCGCACCCGGTCATCCTTGGAAACCACCAGCGGATCGATGCCCGGAAACACCCGGCTGTTCCATGCCCACAGATTAAAATCCGTCATCGTCATGATTTTGGGGACGTAGGCGCCGGGATTGATATCGAAGGCGTTGAGCAGGAACACGAAATCGCGGTCCACGGGCATGAAGGCCGGGTCTTTCGGATGGATGACGAAAAAGCCCATCATGCCCATCGCCATCTGCACCATCTCGTCCGAATGCGGATGGTACATGAAGGTGCCTGATTTCACGAGGTCGAACTCATAAACGAAGGTCTTGCCGACGGGGATATGCGGCTGCGACAGACCGCCGACGCCGTCCATGCCTGACGGCAGGATCATGCCGTGCCAGTGGATCGTCGTATGTTCCGGCAGCTTGTTGGTGACGAAAATACGCACCCGGTCGCCCTCGACGGCCTCGATGGTCGGGCCGGGAGACTGGCCGTTATAACCCCACAGGCGGGCGGTCATGCCTTCCGCCATTTCGCGCTCCACCGGCTCGGCGACAAGGTGGAATTCCTTGACGCCGTTGTTCATCCGGAAGGGCAGGGTCCAGCCGTTGAGGGTGACGACGGGATTATAATCGGGGCCGGTGGTGGGCTTCACCGGCGCCTGCGTCGCCGCCGTTTCCATCACCGCCGCTTCGGGCAGGCTGCTATTGGAGGTTTTCGCCCAGGCCGCCGAGGAAACCATCGCGGCGCTGACGCCCAGAAGTTGTCTTCTATTGAACATGGTCTTTTCCTTTCTCAATGTCCGCCACCGCCGCCGCCGGAAGCGGCGGCAACCTCGGTCTCTCCGCCAGCCGCGCCCGCGCCGCCGCCATAAATGGCGGGGGCGAGACCGGCTTCGGCGAGCCAGAAGTCGCGTTTGGCATCGATGGCGAGCAGGTTCGAATTGACCTTCTCGCGGCTGTCGGCCAACAGCTCGAAAGTGTTAGTGAGCATGCCGTTATAGGTCAGGAGCGACTCTTCCTCGATCTTCGTGCGAAGCGGCACCACGCTGTTGCGGTAATGCCGGGCGATATCGTAGTTCGAGCGATAGGCCTGATAGGCCGAGCGAGCCTCCGAGCGGACATCGACCGCCTTTTCCGCCAGGAGATTGGCGGCGCGCATATAAGCGAGTTCGGATTCCCGCATGCGGGCCTGACCGGAATCGAAGATCGGAATGACGAATTCCAGTTCCGCGCGGCCGGTGGTCTGTTTCTTGATGCCGTCTTCATCCCTTTCGCGCTCGGTCTCGAAACCGGAACGGAGGCCGAGATCGGTGACGTATCGAGTGGCTTCGGTGAGCTTGAAGGACCGTGCGGTTGCCTCCAGATCGAGCTTGGCCATCTGCAGATCGACGCGGCGTTGCAGGGCTTCGGCCTCGATCATATCGCGTTTGGCCAGCGCCTTGGGAAGCGACGGCAGGCGATTGGGGGTGCTGTATTCTATATCCGCTCCCCAAAGTCCCATCAGCCGCGTCAGTTCCTCCTTGGCAAGGCGAGCTTCCAGCCGCGCCTTGGCGATCTGGCCGGTCAGTTCGGCATAAAAGACCTGCTCGCGGGCCTGACCTTCTTTGTTGAGCGAGCCCGACTCGCCAAGCTTCTTGGCGAGTTCCGAGGCGGCGTCCGCCGCGGTCTGCGCCTGCGCCAGCTGGCCGACATTTTCGAAGGCTGCAACAGCATTGATCCATGCACGGCGGGTATCCGCCGCCAGTTGCAGCGTGTTCAGCGCAGCACCAAGCTGCGCCTTGCGGAAACCGGTATCGGCAATTTCGACATTCTTTTTGAGGGTGGCGAGCGCGAGAATATTGGTGGCGATGACACCCTCAATCGTTTTGTAGGCCCTGAGACCCGGCGTGCCGATCCCCGTCAGCCCAATGCCGACCGTTGGGTTGACCAGCATGGTCGATTGCCATGCGGTTGCAGCGGATTCACCGAGATCGGCATAGGCCGCCTGCAGGCCCTTGTTGTTCAGAAGCGCCACCTGCACCGCCGTCTCGACATCAAGGGTCTTGCTGGCCGCCATCAGCGACTTGACGCGGGCCTGTGTTGCCTGCGCTTCGGCCCGGTTCTGCACCCAGACTGTCTGCTTTCCGGTCGCCTCTGATGTCTTTGCCGAGACATTGTTGAAACCGGCATCGCGGGAGGTATATTGCGCGGCTGTGACACAGCCGCTGAGAAAAACCGGCAGGGATAGGACCGCTGCCAGTTTTACTCCGAGTTTGAATGCCCGTCGTGTCATGATGCGTCTCCTTTCGGAGCCTGCGCATCGTTCTGGTCACGCCAGGGTTTGGGATCGACGGGCATGCGGGCGGTATAACCCGAGACCGGGGTCTGGTAGCGGGGAGGGGCGACGCCAAGCGTCGGGTTTGCCGCGTCGTCATAGGAGGCGGCGTCATTCATCATGGATGTGGCTGTGCAGCCGCCCAGAAGCAGGGGCGCCGCAACCACAATATGGATTGGGTTCATGGGTGTTTTCCGAACAGGAGATGCAACGGCGCGGCGGCGCTAAAGTCGCTCACGCACGGTCATTGCCCAAGGCGGGCTCTGCCTGTTCAGATATTAGGCGGACGGTGCAGCAGCGGGCTCTGGCCCGGCACCTTGCTGTCATCGAGGAAGGCACGGATGCTGCGGACGACAGGCGTGCCAATGGTGTCGTGGCCGATCAGAAGTGCCATGCCGAGACAGAAATCGCCACAACATTGCGGCTTCGCGGGCTTTTTGGCGCCGCTGTCATTGTCGGCCATGTCGTGGTTGTCGTGATTGTCTGATATCATGGCCGAACCGCCATGATCCATCATCTTGCCATGATCCATCATGGCGGATTGATCGTGCCGCATTCCCCCGGTGTCGGGACCATGCATTGCGGCATTGACGGTGGAAACGCTGTATCCCGCCAGTGATAGGATCATCACCAGTCTGAACAGCAGGGCCAGCAATTTCGATGCTCGCAACGTTTCACGCATGTTCTTTAGAAAAGCCGCAGTCCTGTGATTTGTCAATGGATATACTTCATAACCATTGATGAAAATCTTGTCGTGAGGCCGAATGTCGCTTCCGTCTCATACGAAATCGATGAAGGCTTCATCGAGAATGAGCAGCTTGCGGGCCTGCATGCGGGCATATTCCTCGTAAAAACCCTGCGATATCCACAATGCGGAGCGACCGCGCCGTCCGCTCCAGCCAATGCCGCCGATCAGTTCGGCTGCCGCAAGCTTGCGACCGACATGGATACGCGACAGGGAGAGGGATGTGGCCAGTTGGGTCACGGTTTCCACGTCGGTCAGACGTCTGCCCTGTTCGGGCGGTCTCTCCCAGTCGATGCCGGCGATAAGGCGGTCCATCAGCAGTCCGCCCGCATCGAACCAGTTGAAGATGATGGAAAGCGGGCCGGGGCAGCGTACCTCCGGATGGGATAGAAACGCCTGTGATACGCGGGGGTGGATATGTGGAAGCATGGCCTCCGACCGCTTGATGAAACGTGATGCCCTGAAGCCCTCGTCGAGCAGGTCCAGCGCCTGAAAATGCACGTCATACCATTGCGCCAGCATGGCGAGAGCCGGCGGTGAAGGAACGACGCCGGCGGCTTGCTCTTCGGTGGCATCTGCCGGCTGTGTCAGCCCGCGTTTCAGCGCTTCTTTGAAGAAGGCATAAGCCACACCATGGCTGGCGAGCCCATGCCGGAGCGCCAGATGGCCGAAATCTTCACGTGTCAGGGCGGCCTCTCCCTCTGCGGTTTCACAGGCGCCGCATTTCTGAAAATAGAGCGCCAGAAGCGCGTGGCAAAGAAGCCGGTTCTGGCGCGTCGCAAAAAGCGCGGTCATTCCGGGCGAGCCTTCGTAGAGGGTGATGAAACTTCCCGCCAGCAGGCGCAACGCGGCTGCGAATGGTTCCTTCTGCAGCATCGCCTCTATCTCGCAGGGTGCTGGCCCACGGCGATCGGCTGTCGCGGCCGGCAACTGGGAAATCGCAAAGTCGAAAAAATTGGTCATGGCCGCGCTCCGGACTGGGATGGTCTACGGGCCTTACAGGAGCTGAAATGGCGCGTCTTCTCATTGCGCGCAGAGGTAAAATTTTAAGCCGGCGGCATATCCGCAGCGCGGGCGTCACCGGGCGTCATGCCATAGGTGCCGGCGAATACCCTGTAGAAAGTGGCAAGGCTGTCGAAGCCGCAGCCATAGGCGACCTGGGTGACCGGCAAGGCGGGGAACGCCAGCAGCAATCGCCTCGCTTCCTCGATCCGCATGGAGGAGAGCGTGCGGGAAAACGACAGTTCCGCACCCTCGAAAACCACATGCAATTGCCGAAGCGAAATGCCCAGTTCCCTCGCGACGGCGGCAGGGGTAAGATTCTGCCGGGATTTTTTCCGCATCATGATGTCCTGTGCCGCATAACAGAGCCCGGTCCTGAGCGCAGCACGCACCTCGGGCATGGCGGGCGAAAGCCGCCCGCGCGCCGTCATGGCAAGCCGGGCAATATGCGTGATATCGCGCGCGGGATCGATGAGCCTGCCGGGGTCGGCGTTCAGCGCGTTGAAAAGGGCCCGGAAGGGCAGGGAGAAACTATTGTTTTCCGCATAACGCGTCGCAAACAGGTCATCGGTGGGCTGACCGAGCATGACCTCGTAATCCACGGGGATTTTCAGCATCTTATAGTGAAAATCCGCCTCGTTTCCCGGTATCGCGTCATAGGGCAAGTCGGAATAGTTGATGGTGATATCGCCGCCGCCGACGGCGTGCACCTGATCCCGGCCGGCATGCAGAAATCCCGAACCCCTGACCTGCAGGCCGATGCAGAGGCTGTCGCCGGCAATGCGGGCAATATCGGCTTCGGTGCGGTTGACCCGGTAGGAAGAAGCCCGCATCTCGGTTACCACGGCGCCGGCAACGGCATGCGCCTGAAACGAACCCCTGAAGCTGCGGCGGAGATCCCGCGCAAGCTCGATCGTCACGCCAAACAGGCTCTTGCCGCGCACTTCGCGCCATTGGTCGAAGCGGTGTTCGGGCAGAAAATCGTCGGTTGCGAAGCGGACTATGGTGTTCGTGGCTTGATCCTCCCCGACGATCCCGGCGGCCTATTTTTCCGATGCGCGAAATCGAAGATGAACGAGCGGATAGGGTCGCCCCTGTCCATCCAGATCGGAGCGTCCCGTCGGTTCGAACCCCAGACGGCGATAAAAACCCATGGCCTCGGCGTTCTGTTCGTTGACGTCAGTGGTCAATGCGGGGTGGAGCGCAAGCGCCCTCTGGACCAGAGCCTTGCCGATGCCTTTGCCGCGATGGTCCGGATGGATGAAAAGTGCCTCCATATGCCCTTCGTGCAGAAACATGAAGCCGAGGGACTGATCCGAAGCATCGACCGCCAGCGTCAGCGGCGCCTGCGGCAGGAAAGCTTTGACTTCCTCCCCGATCGCGGCGCGATCCGCCGGCAGAAGGAAGTCATGGGTGGCGTCGACTGCTCTGCTCCATATGTCGAGGATGCGGGAAGCGTCGCGGCTCTCGGAGGGACGAAATGTGATCATGCCCCACCCTTAGCAAGTGCGGAGTTTTCTCGCCATGGGTCGGCCCGATCTTTTCCGTAAGCACGTGCGTATTCAATGAGTTTCGGCATTGAAACCCGGCGATGCCGATCCTCGCCTATGCAGCCATTTTTCCTTCCGAAAAATTTTTCTCGAAAAAAGTGCTTGCAAAAAGCGGCTCGAAAAAAATAGATAAAAAGAACTTCTATCTATTTATTTTGAGGGAAAGATCGACGAATGGACCAGATCGCCACGCAAATCGACAGAAATCCAGCGCCTGTTCCGGGTTTCCGGCACAGTTCGTCGCTTGAAGAAGCCAAAATTATCTATAATTTGCCATTTAACGATCTCCTATTCCGTGCCCAGCAGGTGCATCGCTGTCATTTCGATCCCAATGCCATCCAGATGAGCCGGCTTTTATCCATCAAGACCGGCGGCTGCCCCGAGGATTGCGGTTACTGCAGCCAGTCCGCCCGCAACCCCACCGGCCTCAAGGCCTCCAAACTGATGGAAGTGGAGCGCGTGCTGGCTGAGGCGCGCAAGGCGAAGGAAGGCGGGGCGACGCGTTATTGCATGGGTGCGGCCTGGCGTAGTCCCAAGGAGCGCGACATGGAGGCGGTGGTGGCCATGGTCGAGGGCGTGAAGGCGCTCGGCATGGAAACCTGCATGACGCTCGGCATGCTGACGCCGGAGCAATCCGAACGGCTGGCCGATGCCGGTCTCGATTACTACAACCACAACGTCGACACTTCCGAGCGGTTTTATTCTGAGATCATCACCACCCGCACCTTCGAGGACCGGCTGGAAACGCTTGCCAATGTCCGCGATGCCGGCATCAAGGTCTGCGCCGGCGGCATTCTCGGCATGGGGGAAACGGTGGAAGACCGGATCTCGATGCTGGTGACGCTCGCCAATCTGCCGGTGCCGCCGGAAAGCGTGCCAATCAACATGCTGATCCCGATCCCCGGCTCGAAGCTTGCCAAGGCCGATCCCGTCGATCCGATCGATTTCGTCCGCACCATCGCGCTGGCGCGCATCCTGATGCCGCGTTCGCATGTGCGGCTTTCGGCCGGGCGGACCGAGATGAGTGACGAGACACAGGCGCTCTGTTTCCTGGCCGGCGCCAACTCCATCTTCATCGGCGAGACGCTGCTGACGGCGGATAATCCGGGTGAGGACCACGATACGGCGCTTTTCCGCCGTCTGGGCCTGAAGCCGATGGAATTGCAGCCTGCGGAAGCGGGAGGGTGCCGGTGAATCTGGCGGCGCTCTCTCCCTATGAGGCGAAGCTTGCCGGCCTGGAGCGTAAATCGCGGCTGCGCGCGCTCGCTCCCCAGGAGGGCATCGATTTCACCTCCAATGACTATCTGGGGCTTGCCGCTTCACCCCGGCTGAAGGCGGCAATTGCCGACGCCATCGGCAGGGGTGTGCCGGCAGGGGCCGGCGGCTCGCGGCTGTTGCGCGGCAACCATCCCGAACATGAGGCGCTGGAAGCGGAAGCGGCGGCGCTTTTCGGGGCGGAAAAAGCGATCTATTTCGGCAGTGGTTTTGCCGCCAATGTCGCGCTTTTCTCCACATTGCCGCTGCGGGAAGACCTCGTTCTTCACGACACCCTGATCCATGCCAGCGTGCATGACGGTATTGCAGCCGGCAAGGCGAAGGCGATTGCCGTGCCGCATAATCAGGTCGAGGCATTCGAACGGGAAATAGTCCGCTGGCGGCAGGAGGGTGGCCGTGGTCGTCCGTGGATCGCCGTCGAAAGCCTTTATTCCATGGATGGGGACCGTGCGCCGCTCTCTGCCCTGGCTGATCTTGCCGAGAAACACGAAGGCTTCCTTGTCGTCGACGAGGCGCATGCCACCGGCGTGTTCGGCCCTGGCGGGCGCGGTCTCGCCGCCGAACTGGAAGGCCGGGGCAATGTGGTGGCATTGCATACCTGCGGCAAGGCGCTTGGTCTTTCCGGTGCGCTTTTGAGCCTGCCGGCGGTTCTCGCCGATTATCTCGTCAACCGCGCCCACGGTTTCATCTATTCGACCGCACCTTCGCCGCTGATGGCGGCGGCGGTTCGGGAGGCCCTGCGCATCATCGTCGATGAGCCCTGGCGACGCCTGCGGCTGGCGGAGCTGGTAAACTTTGCCGGCGAAGAACTTCGCTCCCGGTTCGGCGTTGCGCCCAGCGGCTCGCAGATACTGCCGGTGATGATCGGGGAGAATGCCCGTTCGCTTCGTATCGCCGCGCATCTGCGGAAGGGCGGTTTCGACGTGCGGGCGATCCGCCCGCCGACGGTGCCGGAAGGCACGGCGCGCCTGCGCATCGCCATCACGCTCAATGTGGATGAGAGCCAGATCGCCGCTATGATTGGGCTGCTTGCCCTTTCGCTGGAGGAGGAGCGGAGATGAGCCTTCGTTTCGTCATCTCCGGCACAGATACGGGCATCGGCAAGACGGTTTTTTCCGCAGCGCTGACCCACGCCCTGCGGGCTTATTACTGGAAGCCGGTGCAATCCGGGCTGGAGGAAGAAACAGACAGCGAGACGGTGGAACGGCTGGGTGGCGCGCCGCGGGCGCGTATCCTGCCGGAGGCCTATCGCCTGAAAATGCCGGCCTCACCGCACCTCTCCGCCCGCCTCGAAAATGTAACGATCGACCCAGCGCTTCTGCTGCCGCCGCAAACGGGCGGACCGCTGGTGATAGAGGGAGCAGGCGGGCTTCTGGTGCCGCTGACGGACACGGTGCTCTTCGCCGATATCTTCGCCCGCTGGCAAATTCCGCTTGTCCTCTGCGCAAGGACCTCGCTCGGCACCATCAACCACACGCTGCTCTCGCTCGAGGCGTTGCGGCAGCGCGCCATTCCGGTGCAGGGCGTGGTCTTCATCGGCGACGAGAACCGGGAAAACGAGCGCGTCATCGCCAATATCGGCGCCGTTCGCCCACTCGGCCGTCTGCCACGCCTGCCGGAGATGACATCAGAGGCGTTGCATCGGGCATTTGCGCGACACTTCAATCTTGCTGATTTTCTGGAGGCGCCGGCATGAGCCGTTCCCCTGTCTGGCATCCCTTCACCCAGCATGGGCTGGAACCGCCGATGAAACGCGTCGTATCAGCGGAAGGCGCATTTCTCATCGACGAGGACGGCAATCGCCTGTTCGACGGCATTTCATCCTGGTGGGTCATCACCCACGGGCACCGGCATCCGGCGATCATGTCGGCCATCCGCGCAGCGACCGAGTCCTTCGACCAGGTCATTTTCGCCGAGTTCTCCCATGAGCCCGCCGAAACGCTGGCAAGCGGGCTGATCGAGTTTGCGCCCACCGGGCTAAGCCACGTGTTCTATTCCGATAGCGGCTCGACGGCGGTTGAGGTGGCGCTGAAAATGGCGCTCGGTTACTTCCACAATCGCGGGCAAAAGCGCGACCGTATCGCGGTGATGGAGCATGGCTATCACGGCGATACCATCGGCACCATGTCGACCGGTGAGCGCGGTGTGTTCAATGCCGCTTATGAACCGCTGCTTTTCGGCGTCGACCGGCTGGCCTTTCCAGAAGCGGGCGGCGAGCAGCACACGCTGGACATGTTCGAGAGCTTCTGCCGTTCAGGCCGTGTCGCTGCCCTGCTGATCGAGCCGCTGGTGCTCGGTGCCGGCGGCATGAAGATATACGGCGCGGATGTTCTGGCCGGGCTGAAACGGATCGCCGAACGCCATGGCTGCCTCGTCATTGCTGACGAGGTGATGACGGGCTGGGGCAGAACCGGAACCCTGTTCGCCTGCGAACAGACAGGCATGTCGCCGGATATTCTCTGCACTTCCAAGGGCCTGACCGGCGGCTCGCTGCCGCTCGCAGCAACGCTGTGCAGCGGGGAAATCTTCGACGCGCATTTTTCGACGGATCGCCGCAGGACCTTTTTCCATTCCAGTTCCTATACGGCCAATCCGATTGCCTGTGCCGCCGCCGTCGCCAATCTTCAGGTCTGGCGGGATGAGCCGGTGCGCGCGCGCATTGGGCATTTGCAACAGATGCTGCGCGACAATCTCAGGCGATTTGCCGATGACCGGCGGTTCACCGGCATCCGGCAAATGGGGACGATCGTGGCGCTCGACCTCGTGGTGCCGGCCGGTGGCTATCTCGCCGAGGCGGGACCGCGCATGCGGCAATTGTTCCGCGAGCGCGGGTTCGTCATCCGCCCGCTCGGCAATGTGCTTTACCTGATGCCGCCCTATTGTTCGACGGCGGAAGATCTGGGCAGAGCCTTTGACGCCATCGATGAGGTGGCCGGGATTGTCACCGAAACCGCATCGCTAAAATCGCATGCGGTCGGCATCGCGTAAAAACGGGGCGCTGCCATGTTCAACCTGTTCCAGAACCGTCTCCGAAAGTCCTGACAATGCAGACCCGTTCTTCCCGCATGGCCGGTTTCGGTCATGCCGTCCCGTCACGATGTGTTGACAATGCCGAGATAGAGGCCAGTCTCGGATTGGAAACCGGCTGGATCGAGCGGCGAACCGGCATCCGCGCGCGTTATTGGGCGCAAGAGGGCGATACGTTGAGCGGCCTTGCCGCAAGAGCCGGCCGCATGGCGCTGGAAGATGCGGAAATCAAGGCTGACGACATTGCGTTGACGTTGCTTGCGACCTCCACGCCGGATCACCTTTTGCCGCCCTCGGGGCCGCTGCTCGCGCATGGGCTGGGCCTCGCCCGATCCGGCGCGATCGATCTCGCCGGGGCCTGTTCCGGTTTTCTTTACGCGCTCACCCTTGCGGATGGCTTTGTCCGCACGCACGGTCGCGCCGTCCTCGTCGTTGCCGCCAATATATTGAGCCGCCGTATCAATCCGGCGGAAAGGGCAAGCGCGGTCCTGTTTGCCGATGCCGCCGGCGCCGTCGTACTCAAGCCCTCAAAAGAGGGGTACCGTGGGCTTTTGTCGGCCGATCTCGTTGCGGATGGCGGCGATTACGATCTGATCCAGATAGCGGCGGGGGGCAGCAGCCAGCCTTTCTCCACCGGTATGCCTGCCGAAGATGCGTTGATGACGATGCGCGGTGGCCGCGAGGTCTTCTCCCGTGCCGTAACGCTGATGACCGAGACCTCGCAAAGGGTGCTGCACGAAGCCGGAATGACGGCCGCCGATATCGACCGTTTTGTACCCCATCAGGCCAATGCCCGCATGTTCGACGCCGTCTGCGGCAATCTCGGCATGAACAGGCAGAAGACGGTTCGCACCATAGAAGCCTTCGGCAATTCCTCCGCCGCAACCATCCCGCTTTCGCTCTCGGTCACCAATGCCGAACGGCCGTTTGCGGAAGGCGAAACCCTGCTTTTGACGGCGGCTGGTGCCGGTATGACAGGAGGAGCGGTCGTTTATCGCGCGTGAACTGCCGGGCATGGGTCACGATGCCCGTTTGGCTTAGAATCCATTTTCCGCGAGAAACGCCCTGCTGGCCGCCAGATCAGCCAGAATACTGCCGGCATTGCGTGGATCGCGCTCCTGTTCGATGGTGATATAGCCGCCATAGCCTAGTTCCGTCAGAAGGCCGCGGATGGCTGGATAGTTGATCGAGCCGCGACCGATCGGGCACATGACGCCCTTGGCGCAGGCATCGAAGAAGCGGATGTGCTCCGCCATAACCTCTTCAAAAACCTTGGCGTCGATATCCTTGAAATGAATGTAGTCGACGCGGCCCCAATATCTGCGAAGCGTGGCAACGGGGTCCATTCCGGAATAGGCCATGTGGCCGGTATCGAGGCACAGGCCCGCCAGATCGGCGGGAATGTCCTCAACGATCTGCTGCAACTCGTCGGCGAATTCAATGTAGCCGCCGGCGTGGGGATGGATGGTGGCGCGCACGCCATATTTGTCGCGAGCGAGGGTGGCAATGGCGCGGATGTTCTCCACCATGCCGTTCCAGGCGCCTTTGTCGAGGCGTGGCGCGCGGGCGGAATGTCCGGCGCCGAAATCACGTTCGTCATGACCCCAGTCCATCACCGTCAGATAAGGCGCGGCAAAGCGCTGGCCGGCATGGGTTTCCGGTTTCGGCAGGTGGGTGATCAGCGCGCAGATATCGTCGGTCTGGCGCATCAGCTTGTCGCGGTTTCCCGGCGAGACCAGATCGTCGAAGATCGTGCCCGCGACGATCTTCAGACCGCGCTCGTCCAGCGCCTGGGAAACGCGGCTGAGATCAAGTGGCAGATAGCCATAGGGACCAAGTTCCAGACCGCCGAAGCCGGCGGCCTTTGCCTCGTCCAGCACCCTTTCCCAATCGGGCAGATGCGGATTTTTCACGTCGTCGACCCCCCAGCAGCAGGGAGCGGTGGTGATGGTGATCGGGTTGGTCATGGCATCCTCGTGGCGCAATCGACGCCGGGCCGCCTTCTGCGGCCCGGAGCGGGTCTCAGCGGCTGATGGTGGCTTGCAGGGCGTCGATGGAGGACTGGATGCCGGCGTCGGTGGACATGGTGAAATCTTCCATTTCCAGGCTCACCCAATCATTGTAACCGACCATGCGCACCACGGAGAAGAATTCCTTCCACCACTGCAGGTCGCGGCCGGCGCCCACTGCCACATAGTTCCAGCTGCGGTTCGCGACGTCAGTCACCTCTTTCAACTCCAACAGGCCGTTCACATCCGCCAGCCCGCGTTCAATGCGGGTGTCCTTGCCGTGGCAATGGTGGATCGCGCCGCCGAGTGCACGGGCAGAGGCGATGGGATCGGCCCCCATCCACATCAGGTGCGACGGGTCGAGATTCATGCCGACCGTCGGCCCGACCTCATTGCGCAGGCGAAACAGGGTCTCCGGGTTCCAGACGAGCATGGCCGAGAAATTCTCGAGCGCATATTTTTCAACGCCCGCTTCCTTGGCGAGCTTCACGAGCCCATGCCAGAGCGGGAAGGCGCGGTCTTCCCATTGGTAACGGTCACGTTCCGGCATCTCGTTCGGCCAGCTCTTGGTGTAGACGAGCCAGTTCGGCACGGTGTCGCCCGGTGCTGCTTCCGGCAGGCCGGACATGGTGACGATCTTCGTTACGCCGATTTCGCCCGCCAGCCGGACGGTGTCCTGCATTTCCTTCAGGTGGCGTTTGCCCATGTCGCCCGGATCGAGCGGGTTGGCGGAGCAATTCAGCGCGGCGATTTCGAGGCCGCGGGCGTCGATTTCCTTGAGCCTGGATTTGAGCAGCCCCTTGTCCGCCAGAAGTTCGTCGGCCCGGAAATGCGGACCGCTGGACCAGCCGCCGCCGGTCATTTCGATGCCCTCGACGCCGAGCGCGACGCATTTGTCGAGCATATCGGTGAACGGCAGGTTTGCCATGACATCAGTACAAATCGCGAGTTTCATCGTATCGTCTTTCCAAAAAGGGTATGGGGACGCGCGTGAGGAAGAGGAGGACGGGAGAGTGGTCCGGCGCGCCCCCAATCTGGTTATGCGAAGTCGACCCAGGCGGCGCCGGCATCGGCTGAGCGCACGCAGTTTTCCAGCCAGCGAACACCTTCGGTGCCGGCCGTGATGCCGGGATAGTGGTGGGTTGTCAGAAAGGCCTTGTCACCGCGATTTGCCGCGTCGATTGCCTGGGCGATCCATAGATAGATGTTCGACCAGCTGTCGCCGAGACCTTCTGTATGCAGCGCGCCCATGCGGTCGATGGCGAGGCTTTCCTGTTCCAGATAGGGCATGCCGTGGTGCAGGATGCGGCCGGGTTCGCCCTGAACCTCGTAGATCAGCTGGTCTGGATGGGAATCGGACCATTCGAGCGAAGCCTTGGAGCCGACGAAACGGTAACGCTGCGATCCCATATTGCCGGCATTGACGGAGGAGACCCAGAGGCGACCGCGTGCGCCATTGTCGTAATGCATCAGAACGGTGGCGTGGTCCTCCAGCGGCGCGCGCGTGGGGATGAAAGCCTTGCGGTCGCAGAGCAGGCGTTCCACCTTCATATGTGGCAGCACGACTTCCGAGAGATAATAAAGATGCGTGCCGATATCGCCCAGCACGAAGGTCGGGCCGGCGGTGCGGGGATTGGTGCGCCATTTAACGGCCTCGCCCGCGCCGACATCGTCACCGGCATTAAAGCCGTGGGTATATTGCAGGTCGACGATGCGGATGTCGCCCAGCATTCCTTTTTTGACCATGGCCGCCATCTGGTGGACGAGCGGGTGCCCGGTAAAACCATAGGTAACGCCGACGATCAGCCCCTTCTGTTCGGCCAGCCGCGCCACCTCGTCGCATTCCGCCACGGTGAAGAATAACGGCTTTTCGCAGATCACATGCAGCCCGGCCTCAAGGCAGGCCTTGGTGATTTCATAGTGGGTGAAATTGGGGGTGGCGATGGAGACGACGTCCACGCCGTCTTCGCGCGCCGTTTCGCCGGCAATCAGCGCCTTGTAATCCGCATAGCAGCGTTCCGCCGCGACGCCGAGATTGACGCCGAAGTCACGGCCTCTTTCGGCATCGAGGTCGAAGGCGCCGGCGACGAGCTGGTAATTGCCGTCGCGCAGGGCGCCCGTGCGGTGCTTGTAACCCACCTGTCCCGTGCGTCCGCCGCCCACCATGGCCCAACGCAGCGGGCGTGAAATCAGTCTTTCTCCGTTGATCATGTCAGTCGTCTTTCCATTTGATGTTGCCAATGGCCGTGGCCGGAAGCGGGGGCCGCCTCAGTTTCAGCGCCGGTTTGCCGCGTTATTTCTTGAAGTAGAGGTCGATATAGTCCTGCATCTTGGCGCGCATGAATCGGCTCGATTCATCCGCCCTGTCCTCCCAGGCGAAAACGCAGGAGGTCATGATGCCGTCGAAGCCGATTTCGGAAAGCGTGCTGAAGAAGTCGTCCCATGGAACTTCGCCCTGGCCGATATTGAGATGCTGGTGCACCCGCGCCTGCGTACCGGGCGGGTTGAGGATATAGCGAAGCCCGGAGCTGGCCTTGTGGTTGAAGGTATCGCCCACATGCACATGCGCCAGCACGTCCTTCGCTTCACGCAGCATCGCCTTGGTGTCGTCGCCGAAATAGAAGGTATGCGGCGCGCAATAGAGGAATTTGACATTCTTCGAATTGACGGTGCGGATGATATCCAGCGCCGGCTGCAGTGTTTCGCACCAGTCTTCCGGGTGCGGCTCGACATGCAGGTTGATGTTTTCGCGTTCGAAGATCGGTACCAGCTCTTCCATGGAGCGCCACCAGGCATCCTCGCAGGCCTCGATCATCGAGCCGGTATGGCAGCAATAACATGATCCCTTGTCGGGATGCGGTCCGCGGCCGAATTCGGAGTTCATTGTGTCGACCTCGAGTTCGATGGCGATCTCGATGGCGCGCTTCCAGTGTTTTACCGCCGCCTGCCGCTCGGTCTCGTCATTGGAGGCCCAGCGATACATCGGCAACAGTGAGGCGATGCCGACATCGGCCTCCTTCAGCGCCTTTTTGAAGGACCGGATGCGCTCGGGAAAGACGCGGGGCGCCTTGAACCATTCGAGGAAATCGGCGCGCGGGCTGAGTTCGATCCAGTCGAAGCCAAGCTCCTTCACCTTGGCGGGCAGCTCATCGAGGCTGGTGAAACGGTGCATGTGGGGGTCGATGGCGATTTTCATCGGTCTTGATCCTTGTCTCTGTCTTAATTCGATGGCTGCGGCGGCGGATGGCCGCCATGGCTGGCCATGTAATTCTCCACCTCTGCGCCGAGATCGGCGAGCGCCTCACCACCGGCCATCAGGTCGGTGATCTCCTCGCGGGATTTTTCGCCCTTGCGGAAATTGGCGGCGACCGCGCCGCGAATAAGCACGGCGAAATGGTCGCCGACGGCGATGGCGTGGGTGACCTGATGGGTGATGAAGATCACCGCGATGCCCCGCTTGCGCGCCTCCAGCACGATGCGCAGGACGTGCGATGCCTGTTTCACGCCCAGCGCCGCCGTCGGCTCGTCTAGGATCAGAACGCGTGCACCAAAATGCACCGCGCGGGCAATGGCGAGCGATTGCCGCTCGCCGCCGGAAAGCCCGCCGATCAGCCGGTCACCGTCATCGATGCGGGTGATGCCGAATTCCTGCACCGCCTTGACTGCGATTTCATTGGCCTTCTTGCGGTCGTAGATGCGGAAAGGCCAGAAGCCTTTGGTGGGTTCGGCGCCGATGAAGAAGGAGCGGCCGATGCTCATCAGCGGAAAGGTTCCGCCGAACTGGTGCACGGTGGAAATGCCTATGCGCTGCGCATCGCGCGGCCCGTCGAAATCGACCGGCTTGCCATCCATCAGCACTTCGCCGGAACTTGGGTGATAGACGCCGGCCAGCGTCTTGATCAGCGTGGATTTTCCAGCGCCATTGTCTCCCAGCAGGCAGAGCACTTCGCCGGCGCGCACCTTCAGCGAGATATCGTGCAGAACATCGATGGGACCGAAGGATTTGTTGACGTTTTTAAGTTCGAGAATGGGTGTGGTCATGGTCCTGCCTCACTTCTTCTTCGGTGAATAGGTGAGCGCCATGACGCGGAAGGTGTTGTTCATCAGCACCGCGAGCAGCAGCATGACGCCGATGATGAGGCTCGACCAGTTGCGGTCAAACGAAGTGAAATAGATGCCCTGATTGACGATGGCGAAGGTGATGGTGCCGAGAAAAATGCCGATTACCGAACCGAAACCGCCCGTTAGCAGCACTCCGCCCACGACGACCGCGATGATGGAGTTGAAGATGAAGGTCATGCCGGCCGAAACCTGGGCGACATTGAAGAGGATTGCCTGACAGACACCGACGAAGGAGGCGCTGACGGAGGAAAGGACGAAAAGTGTCACCGTCAGCTTGTCGGTGGGAATGCCGGCATTGCGGGCGCTCACGCGGTCGCCGCCCATGGCGAAGATCCAGTTTCCGAAGGGCGAATAATGGACGTAGAAGATATAGATCGCCGTCAGCAGCAGCCACCAGACGATGCTGACCTGAAAACTGCCGCCGATGAACTGTCCGAACAGGAATTTGGCGATCGGGCCGGATTGCGCCGGACTCAACGCCACGCTGGTCGTGCCGGTCAGCAGCACGGAAAAACCGAGGATTAGACCCTGCACGGCAAAGAGCGTGCCGAGGGTGACGATCAGTGACGGCACCACGGTCCGTATCACCAGAAAACCGTTGATCAGCCCGACAAGCACCCCAAGGCCAAGCGCACCGATGATGCCGAGCCAGATCGGCATGCCGTAATAACCGGTAATGATGGCGACAGTCAGTGCGCCGGCCGGGATCATCGCGCCGATGGAAATGTCCAGCTCGCCGGAAATCATGAGAAGGCCGACGGGAATGGCGACGATGCCGAGATTGGCAGCGACATTCAGCCAGCTTGCGGCGCCCGCCGGTTTCAGGAATTCGATGCTGCCGAAGACAACGAAGAAGACAAGAACGAAAACAAGGCCGAGAAAGGCGCCTGATTCCGGGCGGCGCAGAAGGTCGCCCAAAGAGAGATTTTTCACGTCGTTACTCCACGATAGATTCCGGGTTTTGCGTCGATGTCCCTGTCCGCTTGTCCCGAGCCCGGCTATCGGGATCGGGACAAAGCGTGGATCATTGCTCAGCGCGCACCCTTGGCGACGCCGGCAAGCGTGGCCTCGATGTTGGATTTGTCGACGATATTGGGGCCGGTCAGGACCGGTGCGGTCGGCAGATCGGTTCCGAAATCGATGGCCGAGGCCAGAAGCGTCACCGCCAGCAGCGACTGCAGATAGGGCTGCTGGTCGATTGCAAAACCCTGCGTTCCATCCTTGATGCGGTCGAGGCCGGATTGGTTGAGGTCGAATGTGCCGAGCAGGGCCGTTTCGGTTTTGCCGGCTTGCATGACGCCGATGGCGGCCGAATCCGCATCACCGGCGGAAATGGTCAGAACGCCGTCGATCTTGCCGTCCTGAAGCAGTGTCGCCTTGATTGCTTCGGCCACGGCGGTGGCGTCGCCGAAGCTGGTGGCGGGCAGCGGCAGCTGCTTGCCGGTGCCGCCGGCCTTGGTGATGCCGTCCAGGATACCCTTGCATCGAGCTTCGAGATTGGCGGCGCCCGGAACGGTGTTGACACAGATGACGTTGTTTTTGCCCTGTTTGGCGAAATATTCGCCGCCGGCCACACCCGCCAGATATTCGTCGGAGCCGACATAATTGATCGCACCGAGTTCTTTCGCCTTTTCATGGCCCCCGGCATTCATGAGAATGACCTTGATGCCGGCCTTGATGGCTTCGCGTATCGCCGGGTCTTCGCCTTCCGGTACCCAGTTCGGAATGACGAGACCATCGACCTTCTGGCTGATGGCGGTCTGGATCAGTTGCACCACATCGGGCGCAAAATTGTCGTAGGTTTGCAGGCGGAGATAATTGACCTTGCCGCCATTCGCCTCGACCACGAGGCGCGCGTCATCCAGACCCTTTTTGATGAGGTTCCAGAACGCATCGTCATTCTTGCCGCCGACAACGGCAATATTCGCAGCAAACGCGCCGGACGCCATCACCAGGGATGCGACACCCGCGATGAGAAATTTCTTGAAATATGCCATTGTTTCCTCCCTGCCCATTCTCCCGATGGGCCAAAATGACAGGATGATTTATATCTTTCATTATCATAGGAATGGAATTTATATTTCATTTAATGTTGCATTTCGTATCATTACATGTCATTCATGGATGATACGATTGTGAGGCGCCATGAACCGACCGACCATTACCGATCTTGCCAAGGCAGCCGGCGTCAGCATCTCCACGGTCAACCGGTTGCTGCATGGATCGACCGCTGTGCGTCAGGATACGATCGACCAGATTCTCAAGGCTGCGGAAGAGATCGGTTTTTATGGTCTCGGCACCATCAAGGACCGGCGTCGTGAGGCGATGCCCCACTACAGGCTCGGTTTCCTGCTGCAGCAATCCCATCGGCCGCTCTATCGGCTTTGGGCGGAAGGGATCGTCGCCGCTGCACGCCAGAGGCCAGACAGCGTCATCGAGCCGGACGTCGTTTTCGAAGACGATCTTTCACCCGAGGCCGTTTCCGCCAATCTCCTGAAGATGGGGCAATCCTGCGGCGCAATCGCGGTGGTGACGGCCGATCACCCGCTTGTCAGCCAGGCAATCGATGAGTTGCGGGGCAGGGGCGTACCCGTGGTGACTTATGTATCCGATTTGTCGGCGGCAAGCCGGGCGGGTTTTGTCGGAACCGACAGCTGGAAACGCGGTCGCACGGCGGCATGGTTCCTCAGCCAGACGGTGAAGGACGAGGGGACGGTCGTGCCGCTTATTGGCAGCAATCGTTACCAGTGTCAGGATGTTTCGGATGCGAGTTTCCGCTCCTACATGCGCGAGAACACACCCGAATTGCAGGTCGCAGAAACGCTGTTGACCCACGAGGAGCCGGAAAATGCCTATGTCATTGTTCGCGACATGATCGCCGCCGAACCCGGGCTCAGGGGAATTTACGTCAATGGCGGTGGCATATCGGGCGTTCTGCGGGCACTTCGGGAGCTGCCTGCAGAGAAACAGCGCGGCATAAAGATCGTTTGTAACGATATCGGCCCGGAAACGCGCAAGGGCCTCAACGAAGGGCTGATCACAGCCTCGCTGCCGCTTCCCCTCGACAGGATGCCGCAGCAATTGATCGATGTGATGTTACGGCGCATCGAAAACGGAGATTCGTCCTCCGTCGAACAGCGGATCGTTCCCTTTGAAATCCTGACGCCTGAAAGCATCTGGACCTAGGCCGACAGGATCACTGGAATTCGAGGCTCATCCGGGCAAGATCGTCCCACAGGCTTTCGGCGAAACCGCGCAAAACGATGACTTCGAACACCTGCCCGTCAAGCCGGGTGAGATGGGCGGCGATATGGCCGATCAATGTCGTGGCCGAGTGTCCGACCGGGAAGGCTGCCTGGGAAAGATCGACCGCCGTTCCTTTTGCCAGCGTCCGTTCGGCCATCTTGCCTTCGATGCGGATGCGTACGCGCCCCTGACTTTGGTCCACACCCGTTGCCTGCGGCTCAAATGCCGCGAGAGCCGCTTTCATATCCGTATGAGACAGCGGCTGTTCGCCGACGATGAACCATTGGCCGGGAGAAACCGCCCGGACATCGCCTTTTGCGAGGTTGCCCGCAAGGGCCTCCATGTCCGATGTGTCGGGGGCGGCCAGCACATGGATGATCGCGCCTTCCGGCAGGGCAGAGAGCTTGATGGCGGTTGAAGCAATCGCTCCCTTTGCGCCCAGCACCGGGCGGAGCGTCGGCCGGAAACCGGATTTGAAATCAGGCTTGAAATCAGACATGGAGCTTCTCGTTCTCAGGGTCGAAGAAAACCGGATGGCACAAGCGGGCGGCGGTGAATTCATTGCGCAGACCGTTCCAGACCATGACCTCCTCGCCGTGGCGGGCAGGGCCATTCCTGACGAGGGCGAGGCCGATGGTCGAACCGAGATGTGGTGAAAACGCGCTTGAGGTCACATAACCCTGATCGTTTTCCAGCGTTGCCGCTGCATCTCTGGCAAGAATATGCGAACCGGTGCGGAAGGACTGGTTTTTATCAAGCGGCACGACGCCGACGAGGCTGGGACGGTCCGCCGCCGAAAGGCCCTCGCGCTCCAGCATCCGCCGGCCGATGAAATCGGCCTTGGTGGCGGAGACCATTTTGCCGAAGCCGAGATCGGCGGGCACCACCGTGCCGTTTATTTCGTTATGGGTGACATGGCCCTTTTCGATGCGCAGCACGCCCAGCGCCTCAACGCCATAGGGCATGATGCCATCGGGCTTTCCTGCTTCCATCAGTGCATCGGCAACGCTTTCACCGTAGCCGGCCGGGACGGCAAGCTCGTAGGCCAGTTCGCCGGAGAAGGAAATCCGGAACAGGCGTCCGTGCAATTGCCCGCCAAACAGCGAGACTTCTTTGGCGGCAAGGAAGGGGAAGGCTTCATTGGAAATATCCTCATCGACGATCCTCTGGAGGATGGTGCGTGCCTTCGGTCCGGCAATCGCCATCTGCGCCCATTGATCGGTGACGGAGGCGAGGCGTACATCAAGGTCCGGCCAGAGCGCCTGCGCGCAGAACTCCAGATGGTTCATGACACCCGCCGCATAGGCCGTAGTAGTCGTCATGAAGAAGCGGTTCTCCTCCAGCCGGCTGGTGGTGCCGTCATCGTAGATCATGCCGTCTTCGCGCAGCATCAGGCCATAACGCGCCTTGCCGACCGGCAGCTTCAGGAAAGCGTTGCAATAAACCCGGTTGAGGAATTCGGCGGCGTCCTTGCCACAGATTTCGATCTTGCCAAGCATCGATACATCGCAAAGCCCGGCATTCTTGCGCACGTTCAGAACCTCGCGATCTACACTTTCCCGCCATCCGTTTTCGCCTTTGCGCGGAAACCACGAGGAACGATACCAGAGGCCGGTTTCGACGAAGATTGCGCCATTTTTCTCGGCCCAGCCATGCAGCGGCGATTTGCGCACCGGCTGGAAATGATGGCCGTGATAAGCTCCCGTCAGAGCGCCGAAGGAGACCGGCGTATAAAAGGGCCGGAAGGTGGTGGTGCCGACCTCCGCCGGGGAAACGCCGCGCGCTTCGGCCAGCAGGCCTATGGCGTTGACATTGGAAAGCTTGCCCTGATCGGTCGCCATGCCGTTCGTCGTATAACGCTTGGCCAGTTCGACGTGGCCGTAACCTTCACGGATGGCGAGACCCAGATCCTTGCGATGAACATCGTTCTGGTAATCGACAAAGGCTTTTGCCTTGATACCGGGGATCGACCAGAGCGCCTTTGCGGGCGGAGCCACGATATCGTTTTCCACGACGCCAAATGTCGCTGTGGTTGCTGCAAAACCGAGATCCTGCGCAAGCGCCGCACCCTTTCGCGCGCCGTCTTCAAGGCAGGCTGCGATGCCATTTATCGCGGATACCGCACCGGCGAGTTCGAGCCCCTTGAGATTGGCGGGTGCGAGGAAGGCAACATTGTCTTCCGACCAGACCGGCTTGCCGCCGCGATGGCAGGCAAGATGGATGACGGGGCTGAAACCGCCTGACATCGCCAGCGCATCCACGTTGAGACTTTCCGTGCTGCCATTCGCATAAATCTCGATGGCGGAAAGCGCCTTGCCGCCCTTCGCATTCGCAACGAAGCCACCCTTGATGACCCGCGCCTTGCCTTCGTAGCCCGGATTGCCTTGCTCGCGGCTATCGATGATGGCGGCGAGCGTGACACCCTGTGCCTCCAGGTCGTGGGCGAGCGCATAACCGCTGTCGTTGGTGGTGAAAATCGCCGTCGCCGTGCCGGGACTTATGGCATAACGGTTGAGATAGCTGCGCATGGCGCCGGCCATCATCACGCCGGGAATATCGTTGCCGCCGAAGACAAGTGGCCGCTCTTCGGCGCCGGTGGCAAGCAAAGCGCGCTTGGCCACGATGCGCCACAGGCGCTCCACGGGCACATGCGCTTTCGGGTTGGCCAGGTGTTTCTGCACCCGCTCCAGCGCGCCGAAGACATTGCCGTCATACCAGCCGAAGGCCGTGGTTCGCGGCAGCACCGTCACATCAGGCAGGGTTTCGAGTTCGGCGACGCAGTTTGCGGCGAAATCCGCAGCGCTGCTGCCGCCGATCGTCGCGGTTTCGGAGAGAAGCCCGCCGCCCGCCACGGAATGTTCATCGACGATGATAACGCGCGCGCCGGCGCGGCCGGCGGTGAGAGCTGCCGCAAGTCCTGTAGCCCCGGAGCCGATCACCAGCAGGTCGCAATGCGCCCAGCATTTGTCATAGGCATCCGGGTCCGCCTCGTAGCTCGCCTTGCCGAGACCGGCCGCCTTGCGGATGAAGGGCTCGTAGATTTTCTCCCAGAAGGCGGCGGGCCACATGAAGGTCTTGTAGTAAAAACCCGCGCCGAGGAATGGGGACAGAAGGCCGGTCAATGCGCCGATATCGAAATCGAGCGAGGGCCAGCGGTTCTGGCTTTTCGCTTCCAGCCCGGCATAAAGCTCCTGCATGGTGGCGCGCGTATTCGGCTCCGTTCGGCCGCCGCTGCCGATGGTCATCAGCGCATTCGGCTCGGCGGCGCCCGCCGTCAATATGCCGCGCGGGCGGTGATATTTGAAACTGCGGCCGACGAGTTGCTGGCCATTGGCGAGCAGGGCGGAGGCGAGGCTGTCGCCCGCAAAGCCAGACATCGGCTTGCCGTCGAAGGTGAAGGAAAGCGGTTTGGAGCGGTCGATCAGACCGCCGGTCTTCAGGCGGTGGGAGCTCATGCGCTTGTCACTTTCGTCTTTTCGGCAGCGTCGCGGCAGGCGGATATCTCATGGGTGACGGTATCGCGGGCCACGACCAGCCAGCGGCGGCAACCGGATGTGTGGTGCCAATACTCCTCATAAGTGCCGCGAGGATTGTCGCGAAGATAGACATAGTCGAACCATTCCTCGGTGCCGGCATCTGCCGTGGGCCGGGCGAGGGCAGCACCTTTGATGGTGAATTCTTCCTTGGGTCTTGGCCCGCAATGCGGGCAGGGCACGAGACTTGCCATTTCGAATGTCCTTGATCCGCGAGATAGCGGGATGGCGAAAACTGTGAGGGGTTTTCGCCTGAAATCCCGCTATGGATTTAGTGAAGGTTGGGCTGTGCGCCCTGGCCTTTTTCATCGATGAGATAACCGCGTCGGAAGCGGTCAAGCCTGAATGCCGTTGCCGTTTCCTGCGGTGTGCCGCGCGCCAGAAGATGGGCGAAGCAGAAACCGGAGGCGGGCGTTGCCTTGAAGCCACCGTAACACCAGCCGGCATTCAGATAGAGATTGTCGATGGGGGTCTGGTCGATGATCGGTGAACCATCCATCGACATATCCATGATGCCACCCCAGGAGCGCAGCACCCGGACGCGGGAAAGTGCCGGTATCATCGCCTTGCCGGCTTCGGCGACATGTTCGACCGTCGCCAGATTGCCGCGCTGCGCATAGGAATTGTAGCCGTCTATATCGCCCCCGAAAACGAGGCCGCCCTTGTCCGATTGCGAGACGTAGAAATGGCCCGCCCCGAAAGTGACGACGCCATCGATAAAGGGTTTCAGCCCTTCGGAGACGAAAGCCTGCAGGACATGGCTTTCGATCGGCAGCTTCAGCCCGGCCATGGCGGCGACCTGAGAGGAATTGCCCGCCGCCGCCAAAGCCAGCTTGCCGCAACCGATAAAGCCGCGGCTCGTTTCGACGCCCACGACCGCCCCGTTTTCGCGGCGAATACCCGTCACCTCACAGCCCTGGATGATATCGACGCCCCGGCTATCTGCGCCGCGGGCATAACCCCATGCTACGGCATCGTGACGGACGGTGCCGCCGCGCCTTTGCAGCAGGCCACCCTGAATGGGGAAGCGGGCATTGTCGAAATCGAGAAATGGCAACATCGCCTTGACGGAGGCGCGGTCCAGTAACTCGGCATCCACGCCGTGCAACCGCATGGCATTGCCGCGCCTTGTATAGGCATCACGCTGCGCATCGGAATGGAAGAGGTTCAGCACGCCGCGCTGGGAAACCATGGCGTTGAAGTTGAAATCCTGCTCCAGCCCTTCCCACAGCTTCATCGAAAGCTCGTAGAACGGGTTATTGCCCGGCAGCAGATAATTGGAGCGGATAATCGTGGTGTTACGGCCGACATTACCGGAGCCGATGTAGTTTTTCTCCAGCACCGCGACATTGGTGACGCCGAATTCCTTGGCGAGATAATAAGCGGTCGCCAGCCCGTGCCCGCCACCGCCGACGATGATGACGTCATAATGGGGTTTCGGTGACACAGCCCGCCATGCGGGTTTCCACGATTTGTTGCCGAAAAGGCCGTTCTTGAAAATGGAAAAGGCGGAATAGCGCATCTGCGTACCTCGAACGATATCAAGCAAGCTTAGCGATGCTGTACGGAAGGGTATTGCAGATAAGGGACATTATGATTTAAAAAAGAGACATGACGACCATCGAGCAGAAGAATGTCCAGCGCATTGGTTTCATCCTGGTTCCGAATTTTGCGCTGATGTCCTACGCCTCGGCGGCGGAGCCATTGCGCGCCGCCAATCTGATTGCTGGAACCGATCTATACGATGTGGTTCCCCTATCTTTCGATGGCGAGGCAGTCAGAAGCTCGTCCGGCATCATTGTCGGCTGCGAGGCGCTCGCCGCTGCTGGCGAACGATGCCATACGATTTTTGTCTGTGCAGGTGGCGGGCCGCAGGACTGGACCGTTGCGGAAAATTCTTACGGGACGTTACGGCGGCTGGCGCGGCAGGGTGTCAGGATCGGGGGCATTTCCAGCGGCGCTTATGTGCTGGCAGCGGCGGGATTGCTGGAAAACCGCGATTTCACCATTCATTGGGAACATGCGCCGGTGCTGAAAGAGGCCTTCGGCCATCTCACGCCCCGGCAGGCGCGGTTTGTTTTCGATGGAGACCGCATCACCTGCGCCGGCGGCGTTGCCCCCCTCGACATGATGTATGCGATGATTTCGCAGAGAATGGGTGCGCATTTCGCAAGGCGTGTCAGCGACTGGTATCTGCACACGGCGGTCGCCGAACCCGGCGCACCGCAGCGTGGCTCTTCGGCCGAACGTCATGGCACCAACCATCCGGCCTTGCTAACCGTGCTGGAAAAAATGGAAATGACCATTGAAAGCCCGCTCGACCGGCAGACCATGGCAAAGCTGGCGGGCACAAGCGCACGCCACCTCGACCGGCTTTTCGCGACCCACCTGAAGTCGAGTTTTCTGGAGGCATACCGCGCAATCCGCCTCGACCACGCCCGGCGATTGCTGGAGCAAAGCCCGCTCTCCATTGCGGAAGTAGCCTTCGCCACCGGTTTTTCCAGTGCAGGCCATTTTTCGGGATGTTTCAAGGCCCGCTTCGGCCAGACGCCGAACACGCTGCGGCAAAGATTTCCTCCGAATTAAAATAGTTTTCCTGTAAGGAAGGGAAAACACGATAATGCCGGAGGACACCATGGCGAAGGATGCCACCAAGACCGAAGCTGCACAATTCCTGTCGCAGGATCCGCATGCCGTTCGTGAGCCGAGGGTCAACAATCTGGAAATGGCGATCGGCCACGAGGTTCGCGCCTATCGCAAGAAGCTCGGCATCACCGTTACTGATCTTGCTTCGGCCACCGGTGTCTCCGTCGGCATGCTGTCCAAGATCGAGAACGGCAATATCTCCCCGTCGCTTACCACGCTGCAGACGCTCTCCAAGGCGCTCGGCGTGCCGATTACGGCTTTCTTCCGCGGTTTCGAGGAGCCGCGCAGCGCCACTTTCGTCAAGGCGGGGCAGGGGGTGAATATCGAGCGGCGCGGCACCCGCGCCGGCCATCAATACAGCCTGCTCGGTCATATCGACAACAATACCAGCGGCGTCACCGTCGAGCCCTATCTCATCACGCTCACAACGGATTCGGATGTTTTCCCGACCTTCCAGCATGAGGGCATGGAGTTTCTCTACATGCTGGAAGGCGAGGTGGTCTATCGCCATGGCGAGCAGCTTTTCACCATGCAGGCCGGCGACAGCCTGTTTTTCGACGCCGATGCGCCGCACGGGCCGGAAGAGCTGGTGAAGCTTCCGGCGCGGTATCTGTCGATCATTTCCTATCCGCAAAGGCGAATGACCAATGATTGAGAATTTGCCTTAGAAGAAAAAAATATTCCTGATAGTTGACGGAATGGAATTCCATATGTTAGCCCTTCATTCAGAAACGAATGGAGGTGCCTGTCGATGTGCGGCATTGTTGGACTATTCCTGAAAGACAAAAGCCTTGAACCGCAGCTGGGTCAGCTGCTCTCGGACATGCTGGTCACCATGACCGATCGTGGGCCGGATTCGGCCGGCATCGCGATCTATGGAAGTGCGGCCGATGGTCGTGCGAAAGTGACGATCCAGTCGGCCGATCCCGCTGCCGATTTTTCGGGCCTTGCCGAGGTGCTGAAGGAAAACGGCATTGAAGCCTCGGTCACGGTAAAAAGCACCCATGCGGTGCTGGATATTCCATCGCAGAAGCTTGACGGAATTCGCGCGGTTCTCGCCACTATCCGCCCGAATGTGCGGGTGATGGGCTCCGGTGATAGCGTAGAAATCTACAAGGAAACCGGCCTGCCAAAGGACGTGGTCACCCGCTTTGACGTGCGCTCCATGGCCGGCACCCATGGCATCGGCCACACCCGCATGGCGACGGAATCGGCAGTGACGACGCTTGGCGCGCATCCATTCTCCACCGGTGCCGACCAGTGCCTCGTACACAACGGTTCGCTTTCCAACCACAATAATCTGCGCCGCGAACTGGTGCGCGAAGGCATGACCTTCGAGACCCAGAACGACTCGGAAGTCGCCGCCGCCTATCTCACGGCGGAAATGGCCAAGGGCAAGGATCTGGGCGAGGCGCTCACCGGCGCGCTCGATGATCTCGACGGTTTCTTCACCTTCGTTGTCGGCACCAAATCCGGTTTCGGCGTGGTGCGGGATCCCATCGCCTGCAAGCCTGCTGTCATGGCTGAGACCGATCAATATGTCGCTTTCGGCTCCGAATATCGCGCGCTGGTCAATCTGCCCGGCATTGAAAATGCCCGCGTCTGGGAGCCGGAACCGGCGACCGTCTATTTCTGGGACCATGAAAAGGCTGCCTGAGACCCGTCATCGGCGCCTGTTTTGAAAGTCATAATCCATGCCAGTTTTCGATCTCTCCCACACGCCCTTGCGTGAATTGAATAGCGCACTTCACGGCCTCTCCTCCGGTGTCAACGATACCGAATTCGAAGTCGTCAATCCGCGCGGCCACCATGCCGTCGCTGTCGGCATCGACAGTCCTGTTACCGTCGATGTGCACGGTTCGGTCGGTTATTATTGTGCCGGCATGAATGATGGCGGCACGGTTACCGTTCACGGCTCGGCCGGGCCGGGTGTCGCCGAAAACATGATGTCCGGCACAGTCGTCATCGAGGGTGATGCTTCGCAATATGCTGGCGCCACCGGTCGCGGCGGGCTTCTGGTCATCAAGGGCAATGCCGCTTCCCGCTGCGGCATTTCCATGAAGGGCATCGATATCGTCGTGAAAGGCAATATCGGCCATATGTCTGCCTTCATGGGCCAGTCGGGCCATCTGGTCGTCTGCGGTGATGCGGGCGATGCGCTGGGTGACAGCCTTTATGAGGCTAAGCTTTTCGTGCGCGGTTCGGTGAAGAGCCTCGGTGCCGATTGCATCGAAAAGGAGATGCGCCCGGAACATCTCGAAAAGCTTGCAGAACTCCTCGAAAAGGCCGGCGTCACGGATGTCAGCCCCGGTGAGTTCAAGCGCTACGGCTCGGCCCGCACGCTCTACAATTTCAACATCGACAACGCCGACGCGTATTGAGGCGAGGGATATTCCGATGAGCTATCACAACCCCTTCACCCCGCCGCGCAAATCCGCAACCTTTGACGATCACACGCTGGCGGAAATCCGCCGTGCGGCGGCGACCGGCATCTATGACATTCGCGGTGCGGGCACCAAGCGCAAGGTGCCGCATTTCGACGACCTCCTGTTTCTCGGCGCATCCATCTCGCGTTATCCGCTCGAAGGTTATCGTGAGAAATGCGATACGACCGTCACGCTCGGCACCCGTTTCGCCAAGAAGCCGATCACGCTGAAAACGCCGATCACCATTGCCGGCATGAGCTTCGGCGCTCTCTCGGGCAATGCCAAGGAAGCGCTTGGCCGCGGTGCGACCATCGCCGGCACATCCACCACGACGGGCGATGGCGGCATGACGGATGAGGAGCGCGGCCACAGCCAGACGCTGGTCTATCAATATCTTCCCTCACGTTATGGCATGAACCCGAAAGACCTGCGCCGTGCGGACGCCATCGAGGTCGTGGTCGGCCAGGGCGCGAAGCCGGGCGGCGGCGGTATGTTGCTCGGCCAGAAGATTTCCGATCGCGTCGCCAATATGCGCAACCTGCCGAAGGGCATCGACCAGCGTTCCGCCTGCCGCCACCCTGATTGGACCGGCCCGGACGATCTCGAAATCAAGATCCTCGAACTGCGTGAAATCACCGACTGGGAAAAGCCGATTTACATCAAGGTCGGCGGCGCGCGGCCCTATTACGACACGGCGCTCGCGGTAAAGGCCGGTGCCGATGTGGTGGTGCTTGACGGCATGCAGGGCGGAACGGCGGCCACGCAGGATGTCTTCATCGAAAATGTCGGCATGCCCACGCTCGCCTGCATTCGTCCCGCCGTTCAGGCGCTGCAGGATCTCGGCATGCACCGCAAGGTGCAGCTCATCGTCTCCGGCGGCATTCGCTCAGGCGCTGATGTCGCCAAGGCGTTGGCGCTCGGTGCCGATGCGGTTGCCATTGGCACTGCGGCGCTGGTGGCGCTTGGCGATAACGATCCGCATTGGGAAGAGGAATATCAGAAACTCGGCACCACGGCCGGCGCTTATGATGACTGGCACGAAGGCAAAGACCCCGCCGGCATCACCACGCAGGACCCGGAACTGGCAGCACGCCTCGATCCCGTCGCTGCCGGCCGCCGCCTTGCCAATTACCTGAAGGTCATGACGCTTGAAGCGCAGACCATCGCGCGTGCCTGCGGCAAGAACCATCTCCACAATCTGGAGCCGGAAGATCTGGTGGCGCTGACCATGGAGGCGGCTGCCATGGCGCAGGTTCCGCTGGCGGGAACGAACTGGTTCCCGGGGAAAGGCAGCTTTTAAGCCATAAGAACGGACGGGCGCATTTGGGAGGATGTGCCCGTCTTTTTTCAATGAAGTGTCTGATACCAAAAAAAGGGGAATGACGTGACACTGGACCTCTCCAAATTTGCTGCCGAAAAGGGCATCAAATATTTCATGATCAGCTACACCGATCTCTTCGGCGGCCAGCGGGCCAAGCTGGTGCCGGCGGAAGCGATCGCCGATATGCAGAAGGGTGGCGCGGGTTTTGCCGGTTTCGCCACATGGTTCGATCTGACGCCTGCTCATCCCGATCTTTTCGCCGTGCCGGATGCCTCTTCGGTCATCCAGCTTCCATGGAAAAAGGATGTTGCCTGGGTTGCTGCCGATTGCGTCATGGAAGACCAGCCGGTGGAGCAGGCGCCGCGTGTGGTGCTGAAAAAACTCATCGCGGAAGCGGCAAGCGAAGGGCTCAGGGTCAAGACCGGCGTCGAGCCGGAATTTTTCCTGATTTCGCCCGACGGTGCGAAAATCTCCGACGAATACGACACGGCGGAAAAGCCCTGCTACGACCAGCAGGCCGTCATGCGCCGTTACGATGTGATCGCCGAGATTTGCGATTATATGCTGGAGCTTGGCTGGAAGCCCTACCAGAACGACCATGAGGACGCGAATGGCCAGTTCGAGATGAATTGGGAATATGACGACGCGCTGCAGACCGCCGACAAACATTCCTTCTTCAAATTCATGGTCAAGTCCGTTGCCGAAAAGCACGGGCTGCGCGCCACCTTCATGCCGAAGCCTTTCAAGGGGCTGACCGGCAACGGTTGCCATGCCCATATCTCGGTCTGGGACCTCGACGGCAAGGTCAACGCCTTCGCCGACAAGGCAATGCCGTTCGGTCTGTCGGCCAAGGGCAAGACCTTTCTCGGCGGCATCATGAAACATGCGTCGGCGCTTGCCGCGGTCACTAATCCCACGGTCAATTCCTACAAGCGCATCAACGCGCCGCGCACCATTTCCGGTGCCACCTGGGCGCCGAATACGGTGACCTGGACCGGCAATAACCGCACCCATATGGTGCGCGTGCCGGGGCCGGGTCGGTTCGAGCTGCGCCTGCCGGATGGTGCGGTGAACCCCTATCTGCTGCAGGCCATCATCATCGCTGCCGGCCTCTCGGGTGTCCGCTCCAAGGCGGATCCCGGTCCGCATCACGATATCGACATGTATCGTGAGGGTCATACGGTTACGGATGCGCCGAAGCTGCCGCTCAATCTTCTCGATGCGCTGCGCGAATATGAGAAGGATGCGGAGTTGCAGCAGGCGCTCGGCACGGAATTCTCCAAGGCCTATCTGAAGCTCAAGCAGGGCGAGTGGAACAGCTATTGCTCGCAGTTCACCGCCTGGGAGCACCAGACCACGCTCGACGTCTGAGCCCGGTTTTCCCCGCCGCCCTTGCGGCTTTTCCCGCGCGCGTCAAACCGCGCGGGTTTTTCTAATATCGATGACAGGGAGACCGCCAGATGACGAACTTCGTCTTGACCGTAACATGCAAATCCACCCGCGGCATTGTTGCTGCCCTTTCAGGCTTTCTGGCGGAGAAAGGCTGCAACATCGTCGACAGTTCGCAATTCGACGATCTCGGCACCGGTCGTTTTTTCATACGCGTGGGCTTCATATCCGAGGAAGGCGCGACGCGTGATGCGCTGATGGCTGGACTCGCGCCGATTTCGAAGACATTCGGCATGGAAGTGGCGCTGCACGATCAGGCTGAACGCATGAAGGTTCTGCTCATGGTGTCGCGCTTCGGCCATTGCCTCAACGATCTGCTCTATCGCTGGCGGATCGGGGCCTTGCCGATCGATATTGTCGGCGTCGTCTCCAACCATTTCGATTACCAGAAGGTGGTCGTCAATCACGACATTCCCTTTCACCACATTCCGGTGACGAAGGAGAACAAGCCGCAGGCCGAAGCGCGGATCATGGAGATCGCGGAAAGTACCGGCACGGAACTCGTCGTGCTGGCGCGTTATATGCAGGTGCTTTCGGACCGGATGTGCGAGGCGATGTCGGGCAAGATCATCAATATCCACCATTCCTTCCTGCCGTCCTTCAAGGGGGCGAACCCCTACAAGCAGGCCTATCAGCGCGGTGTGAAGCTGATCGGTGCGACGGCCCATTATGTGACGGCCGATCTGGATGAAGGGCCGATCATCGAGCAGGATATCGTTCGCATCACCCATGCGCAGTCGGCCGAGGATTATGTCTCGCTCGGCCGGGATGTGGAGGCGCAGGTGCTGGCGCGTGCCATCCACGCCCACATTCACCGGCGCGTATTCCTGAACGGCAGCCGAACCGTGGTGTTTCCTCCTGGTCCCGGCTCTTATGCTTCGGAAAGAATGGGATGACCATTCTCCGCACGTCGCGCTGATGTTGCCTTAAGGAGAGCACAGCGCTAAATAAGCTGGTACGCCATAATACAAAAGCCATCTCCCGTGTCGTTCGTAACTGTGCTGTAACGAAACGGGATGTGTCAAACGAGGTGATACCATGACAGATGCTTCGCACGGAACTGCCATTCGCGTTGAGCGCCCGACAAAGACGCTGAGGGAACTCGCGCTCGACAAGGTCCGTGACGCCATCGTGAACGGTTATTTCCGTCCGGGCGACCGTCTGGTGGAGCGCGATCTCTGCGCCCAGCTCGGCGTTTCCCGCACCATCGTCCGTGAGGTCCTGCGGCATCTGGAATCCGAGGGGCTGGTGGCGAATTTGCCGAACAAGGGCCCGATGGTCGCGATGCTCGATCTCGATGAGGCAAAGCAGATTTATGAAATTCGTGGTGCGCTGGAAGGAATGGCGGCTCGCCTTTGCGCGGAACGCCGCGATCCTGCCATCGTGGAGGCGCTTGAAGCCTCGCTCAGGCATATCCGCGAAAGTTATGTCGCTAAGGATATGCCTGGCGTTCTCATGCATACCTCGTCCTTTTATCAGACGCTGTTCAGCAAGATCGACCGGCATGTCGCCTGGGGTGTCGTCAACCTGCTGACGGTGCGGATCAACCATCTTCGTTCGATGACGATCAAGACGAAAAGCCGCGATACCGAAGGTCCGGCGCAAATGGAGAAGATCGTCGAGGCCATCCGGCAGGGGGATGGAGACGCCGCCTACAAGGCGGCTCTGGATCATGTCGCGAGCGCGAGCGCGATTGCGGAGGCCGTTCTCATCGCCCAGAAGACCGGCAAAGAGTAACCCCTTCAGCATCGCGTGCGGCTAAAATTTCCGGTGCAGCATTCAATCTGCGCCGGCGGGTATCCCCGCAAGCGTGGTTTGCAACATTTCCCGAACGGCAGCTACCAAATTATTGAGCGGTTGGTCGTCGCGGTAAAAGGGCACCGCCGTCCGGACACGCTGGTAGAGTGTATCGGTGCCGGGCGCGCGGCCGGCTTGGTCTGGCTGCATGTCGTAAGCCTGAGCCGCGCTCATGACCTCGATCGCCAGAATGGTTTCCAGATTGCCGATGATCGAGAGCGTTTTGTCGGCAGCGGCGGTGGCATGTGTCAATATATCCTCCTGCAATGCGGAGGTGATGCCGCCATCGAGGCTGGCGGGGGCGGCAAGGCGGCGGTTTTCAGCGGCAAGTGCTGCAGCCGTGTACTGGATGATCATGAAACCGGAACAGACGCCATCGCTTTCCGCCAGAAAGGCGGGCAGCCTGCTGACAAGCGGGTTGACGAGCCGGTCGATACGCCGCTCGGAAATGGCGGCAAGTTCGGCCGCGGCCGTCGCCAGCCCATCCATGGCAAGCCCGAGCGCCGCACCGACGGCATGGGCCTGGGAATGGACCTCGGGTGCCTGCGGCGTGCCGCCGACAACAGGGTTGTCCGTGACACTCGCGAGCTCGCGGTTTACGACATCGGCGATCTGCGCGACGCTGTCCCGAACGGCGCCATGCACCTGCGGCACGGCGCGCAGGCTGAGCGGATCCTGCGTGCGCGATCCGGCCGACCGGGCAAGAAGCGGGCTTGCCGCCAGAAGCTGGCGCAGGTTCGCGCCAACGGTCTGGATGCCGGGCGAGCTGCGTAGCGCAAGCGGTCCTGCGGCGAAGGGATCGGCCTGCGCACCAAGGTTTTCGTAACTCATTGCCGCTGCCGCATCGGCCCAGTCAAGGAGGGACGTCGTGCGGGCAAGCGCGAGGCTGGCGAGGCCGGTGGAGCAGGGTGTGCCGTTGACGAGGCTCAGCCCTTCCTTCGCCTGCAGAACCATGGGTTCGAGGCCGAGCTTTTCGAGCCCCTGCCTGCCGCTGATCAATTCACCCCCGTGGCGGGCCTGACCTTCGCCGATCAGCACGAGGCCAATGGCCGCGGCATGGGTGAGGTAGCCCACCGAGCCCTTCGACGGAATGACGGGAAGAATGTCGCCATTCAGCAGGGCCAGCAGCATTTCGACCGTTTTGACCTGCACGCCGGAGTAGCCATGCGCGAAGTTGTTGATCTGGGCGGCCATGATGGCGCGCGTTTCTTCGCGTCCGAGCGGTTCTCCAACGCCGCAGGAATGGCTGAGCAGGATGTTGCGGGAGAGGGCCTGCTGCTTGGGAATGTCGACAATCACATCGCAGAGCGCGCCGACACCCGTATTGATGCCGTAACCGCGCACACGTTTTTCGACGAGTGCATCAACGATGGCGCGGGCATCGGCGATGCGCTGCGACGCTTTATCCGACAGGGAAAGCGTGGCACCTTTTGCAACCGTGGCGATCTGTTGCCAGGTGAGAGGACGATCGATGGTGATCGTATCAGCCATGCTGGCCTTCTCCCGCACCCGCGCGGCGCTCCACGAAACGGGCGACATAGTCGTTTGCGGGGCTGTTAAGGATCTGGTCCGGCGTTCCCACCTGCACCAGCTTTCCATCCTTCAGGATCGCGATCTGCGCGCCGATGCGGAGCGCCTCGTCGAGATCGTGGGTGATGAAGACGATCGTCTTGTGCAGGTTCTTTTCGAGTTGCAGCAGCTGATCCTGCATGTCGGCGCGGATCAGCGGATCGAGTGCCGAAAAGGCCTCGTCCATCAGGATGACGTCAGTATCGGCGGCCAGCGCGCGGGCGAGGCCGACGCGCTGCTTCATGCCGCCGGACAGCTGGTGCGGAAACTTGTCCTCATAGCCTGAAAGACCGACGGTCTCGATCCACTTCATGCCGATGGGTCGCGCATCGGCCTTAGTCAGTCCGCGCACGCGCTGGCCATAAACGACGTTCTGCAACACGGTGCGGTGCGGCATCAGGCCGAAATTCTGGAACACCATGCTGACGCGCCGGTTGCGGAAATCCCGCAGTTCCTTAGCCTTCAGCGCGAGAACATTGTCGTCTCCGACGAGAATCTCGCCGCTTGTTGGTTCGATCAGGCGGTTGATGTGGCGCACCAGCGTCGACTTGCCGGAACCGGAAAGGCCCATGATCACGAAAATGCGGCCGCCCGCTATGTCGAGGCTGACATTGTCGAGGCCGACGCTGCATCCCGTCTTTGCCAGGATGTCGCTCTTTTCCGCGCCCTGCTGCGCCATGGCTAGCGCGGCCTTCCAGTTGCCGCCGAAGATCTTGGACACGTTGCGGATATGGATATCAGTCATTGCCCATTTCCTTCCGGCTGGATCGGCCAAAACCCTGGGTGATACGATCGAGCACGATTGCGAGAATAACGATGCCGAGACCTGCTTCGAGGCCCTTGCCGACATCGAGCGTCTGGATGCCGTTCAGCACCTGCTCGCCAAGACCGCGCGCGCCGATCATCGAGGCGACGACGACCATGGAGAGCGCCATCATGATCGTCTGGTTGAGGCCGGCCATGATCGTGGGCGTGGCGAGCGGTAATTCGACACCGAACAGGATCTGTCGCGGGCTGCCGCCAAAGGCGGTTGCCGCCTCCACCACTTCCCGATCCACCTGCCGAATGCCGAGATCGGTCAGGCGGATCAGCGGCGGCACGGCATAAACGATGGTGGCAAGCACGGCCGGAACCTTGCCGAGGCCGAACAGCATGATGGCGGGGATGAGATAGACAAAGCTCGGCATGGTCTGCATGACGTCGAGCACCGGCAGGGTGATGCGCCGCGCCCATTCGCTTTTGGCAAGAAGGATGCCCATGGGCACGCCGATGACGATTGAGATGAGGCTGGCAATCAGCATCAGCGCTAGCGTCTGCATCGTCAGGTCCCAGAGACCGAGCGAGCCGACGATGAAAAGCATCACCGCCACCATAATGACGAGCGAAATCTTTTTCGCCGCAAACCAGGCGAGCACCAGGAAGACCAGAAAAACGGCCCACCAGGGCAGACCGCGCAGCACCCATTCCACGAAGAGGATCGCCTGCAGGATCGTCTGCGAGATCGCCTTGAAAACGGAGCCGTAATTCACCACCAGCGAACGCACGATCTCATTGATCGGGCCCCGGATGGAAATATGGAAAACTTCAGGAAACATTGGTGTCGTCCTCGCGCCTGCCGACCCCATGTCCGGGAGCCGGCCCCTGTCCTGACGGGAAAATGCGCGCCGGTAACCCGGCGCGCCTGCGATGTTTACTTGACGGCGGCTTCGATACGCGCCTTGGCGTCCGCGGAAACCCAGCTGCCCCAGATATCGGCCTTGGTCTGAAGGAAGGTCTTGGCGGCGGCTGTCGCATCGACCTGCTTGTCCGTCATATAGGCGAGGCTGGCGTTGATCTCCGTCAGCGGGAACGTCGCCTTTTCAAGGATCGCGATGATCTCAGGCGCTTCCTTCGCAAAGGTGCTGTTCACGCCATAGGCCACCTCGACGGAGGGGAAGGCGCAACCGGCATCACGCTTGCCGTCGGCGCTCGTCAGTTCCTTCCAGCAGGCGTCGCTATAGGCCGGCTCCTGCAGCTGGATGAGCTTGTATTTGCCCATGATTGCCGTCGGGCTCCAGTAATAGAACAGCATCGGCTCGCCCTGAAGATAGGCGGCGGCGATGGCGGCATCGAGAGCGGTGCCGGTGCCGGGGCGGAAGTTCACATAGTTTGCTTCCAGCTTGTAGGCCTGCAGCTTGGCGGTATTGACGCCTTCGCAGGTCCAGCCCGAGGGGCAATTGAGGAAGCGGCCCTTGGTCGGCTCTTCCGGATCCTTGAACAGTTCAACGATCTTCGGATCGGAAAGCTGATCGACGCTCTTCAGGTCCGGAGCCTTGGCTTCGATCCCTTTTGCCGGGTCGCCCTTGATGAGATATTCCGGCACGAACCAGCCTTCGGCGGCGCCGACGAAAGTCTTGCCGACCGACGTGACCTGGCCGGCTTCCGCAGCCTTGTTCCAGACGTCGGAGCGGCCGATCCATTCTTCAGCGAAAATCTGCACGTCGTTATTGGCGGTCGCCTGTTCCAGCGTCACGGAATTGCCGGGAATGGAATCGACCTTGCAATCATAACCTTTGGCAAGGATTTCCTTCATGACTTCGGTGATGAAAGCACCGCTTTCCCAGTCGATGCCGGCGAAGGTGATGGTCTTTCCAGCAGCACAATAGCCTTCCGCTCTCGCGGCGCCGGCATGGGCTCCCATGATGAGCGCGGTGGTGGCCAGCGCGATTTTCAGCTTTGAATTCAGCATTGCATTCCCCTTTTGGTTTGATGATTGGCAACTTGCTGGCATGTGTTTTGTGGTTTCAGCCGGACGCTCAAGGCAGGCGTTTGCCCTGAACCCGGCGGTCATTGGTGCATTTCATATCCTGTCAAAATCGGCGGCCGGTTGATCATCGAATCAACAGGGAATTCGATGTTCGCCTTGAAACGGCGTGCCGAAAGTTCACTATACAACTTTGAGAAATTCATATGGGTCGCGCGCATCGGCGATGTCGGATTGGAGGCGCATGCGGCTGGCCGGTTCGGGAAAGGGCGGTCTTTCAGCGCATATTGCCCAAGCGAGCCATCAAACATGGCTTCAGCTCTGGTATGGCAGCTCCTGCCGTTGCGCTGGGCGGGCATTCGAATATCGCCCCGACTATCGGCCGGAGACTTGCGGCCGCTGGAGATCGAGTCTTCGCTTGCCATTATTTTCCCCTCAAGTTGTATATGTAACTTCACACATTTGCGAAAGACAAGCAAGATAGGATGTGATAATTTTGTGCTTGCGCGGATTCTGGCTGCGTTTTGTGCAGCCGCCCGATTTTTAGGAGTTTTAATGCTGCCCGTCACCGAAAACGAGTTTCCTGTCTCGGGCGATCGCTCCTCCCTGCCGCTGTATGAGCGGGTGAAAGAACAGATCAAGGAAAAGATCGCCAGCGGAGAGTGGTTGACCAACCACAGGATACCCTCCGAAAACGAGATCGTCGACATGCTGGGTGTCAGTCGCATGACGGCAAACCGCGCCTTGCGGGAGCTGGCGACCGAGGGGGTGATCGTTCGCGTGCAGGGGCGCGGGTCCTTTGTCGCCCCGAAAAAGCGAAGCGCCGGCATGATGGGCGTGCGCAACATCGCCGACGAGATCAAGGAGCGCGGTTCGACGCATCGGCCGAGCCTCATTCTCGCCCAGACGGAAGTTTGCGGTCCGGATCTCGCAACCGCGCTGGAGATTAGTGTGGGAGCAAAGGTTTTTCACTCCATCATCGTGCACCATGAAGATGATGTGCCGATCCAGCTCGAGGATCGCTTCGTCAATGCGGAGATCGCTCCGGATTATCTGATGCAGGATTTCAATACGCTTACCCCGAATGCCTATCTGACGGCGGCGGCACCCATTTCACGGACCGAGCAATTCATCGAGGCCGCGTCACCCCAGCCCTGGGAGTGCAAGTTGATGGCCATCAGCCGAAATGAGCCCTGCCTTCTGGTGCGCCGCAGAACCTGGTCATCGAGCCGCGCCGTCACGTCCGTGCGGCTGCTCTATCCCGGTTCCAGATACCGGCTCGAAAGTCAGGAGTAGCGGCCGCCAGCCCCGGCTGACCTGACCCTCCGCAACATTATCGCCACATGAACCGGCCACTTGCGTATCCAGCCCCGCTGATGACGCCTCGGTTAAATGTGCCCTTTTTTCCCGCCTCAAGTCGTCGCTTGCCAATCGCAATCGGTTGCTCATGCCGCTCGACTTGCCGGCCACGATAATACCCAAAAACCGAACGGCTCGCTCATACCGGATTACGGTACTTGACAGTCATATATTATGGCATACCATAAGCCATCATATTTACGGAGAGAGCGCTGATGTCCATCCAGATCCGCAAGACCCTGCTTCAGGTCGAAACGACGTTGATTGAGGGGGGCAAGGCCGCCGCGACGCCATTGAAGCTGTTCGCCGCCATTGCGGTCGTTAAAAATCCGTGGGCGGGCAAAGGTTTCGTGGGCGATCTGAAGCCGGAAATTCACGCAGGCGCGCCGGTGCTCGGCGAATTGCTGACGAAGATGATCCTCGATGCCGTCGGTTCCGGCGAGGCGGTGGAGGCTTATGGCAAGGCGGCGGTCGTGGGGCTGGACGGGGAGATCGAACATGCTTCCGCGCTCATCCACACATTGCGTTTCGGCAACCATTATCGTCAGGCTGTGGGCGCCAAATCCTATCTCGCCTTCTGCAACACGCGTGGCCCCGGCAATGCGCCGATCATAATCCCGCTGATGGATAAGAACGATGAAGGCCGCCGTTCGCACTATCTGACGATCCAGACGGCCATTCCCGATGCCCCGGCCGCCGACGAGATCGTGGTCGCGCTCGGCGCTTCCGTTGGTGGCCGGCCACACCACCGCATCGGCGACCGTTATCAGGATCTGAAGGATCTCGGCCAGGATGTCGCTAATCCGGCCGGCGTGTGAGGCGGACGCCAATGCAAGGGGTCGCCGACACGTCAAAGGTCAATGTTGCAACGGCAGGTGCCGCCACGCTTCCCCGGAAAACGACCGGGGACGGAGCCGCCTATTTTGAAGCCGGCACGGGCGAGGCCCTGATCCTCATCCACGGGGTCGGAATGCGGCTCGAAGCCTGGACGCCGCAGATCGAGGTGTTTTCAAGGACGCATCGCGTCATCGCTGTCGACATGCCGGGCCATGGCGGTAGCGAACGCCTCGCGGCTGGCAGCACTCTTGAGGATTTCGTCGGCTGGTTCGGCCGGTTCCTTGAGGATATGCGGATAGACCGCGCCAATGTCGCCGGACACTCGATGGGTGCGCTGATTTCCGGCGGTGCAGCCGCCACCCTTGGAGATCGCATCATACGCGTCGGATACCTGAACGGCGTCTATCGCCGGGATCCAGCCGCCAAAGCGGCGGTGCTTGCGCGCGCGGCGGCGATCCGCACCACGGGAGTGGACAAGGAAGGCCCCCTGCTGCGCTGGTTCGGCGATGATCTGAAAAGCCAGCACGCGCGGGAGTTGACGAGAGGCTGGCTGGAAATGGTCGATCCGGAAGGTTACGCGGTCGCTTATACGGCTTTTGCGGGGGGAGATGAGACCTATGCGGACCGCTGGCCTTCGGTTACCTGCCCGGCGCTTTTCCTGACCGGTTCGGATGACCCGAACTCAACGCCGCTGATGGCGGAGCAGATGGCGGCGATCACGCCGCGCGGGTATGCCCGCATCGTCGAGGTGCACCGGCATATGGTCAATTTGACCGCACCTGAAACCGTCAATGCAATGATGGCCGAATGGCTGGCTTTAGAGGAGGAGCCGCAATGACCGTTGCAACCCTTGACCCGCGCGCCCTGCGCGACGCATTCGGCGCCTTCGTGACGGGGGTAACGATCGTTACCACCCGCGACGAGGCTGGAAAGCCGGTGGGTTTCACCGCAAATTCCTTCACCTCCGTCTCGCTCGATCCGCCGCTGCTGCTGATCTGCCTTGCCCGCAGCTCGCGCAATTTCGCGACGATGACGGGCGCGAAAAATTTCGCCGTCAATATTCTGTCGGAAGGCCAGAAGGACCTGTCCAATACCTTCGCCCGGCCCGTGGAGGATCGTTTCGCCGCCGCCATCTGGTCGGATGCGCCGGAAGGATCGCCGGTTTTTGCCGATGTTGCGGCCTGGTTCGAATGTTCGATGCAGGAGGTGATCGAGGCCGGAGACCACGTCATTCTGCTCGGTCGCATCAGCGCCTTCGAGAATAGCGGCCTGAACGGCCTCGGTTATGCGCGCGGTGGTTATTTCACGCCGATGTTGGCCGCCAAGGCGCTTTCGGCTGCGGCGGAGGGGGAAGTTGCTGTCGGCGCTGTTCTTGAGCGCCGCGGTGAGATTTACCTCGTTGGTGAGGATGTTCTGTCGCTGCCCGGCTGCGTCGTGTCCGGCGGCGATCCGGTCGCGGCGCTCACGGCGCGGCTTGAGGAACTCACCGGACTGCCGGTCAGGACGGGTTTTCTTTATTCGGTTTATGAAAACAAGGCGGATGGGCGTCAGCACATCGTCTACCACGCACTGGCAGATGGCGATGAGGCGCCGCGTCAGGGCCGTTTTCTGTTGCCCGGCGCGCTGGCTTCGGCAAAGTTCGACTCCGGCGCGACCGCGGACATTGTCAGCCGGTTCGCACTGGAAAGTTCGATCGGCAATTTCGGTGTCTATGTCGGTAACGAGACTGCCGGCAGGGTCCATCCCATCTCGATGAAGGCGACAAACCCATGAAATTTTCCCTCTTCGTCCATATGGAACGGCTGGACGCCTCGCAGGATCACAAGACGCTTTACGAGGAGTTCGTGACGCTTTGCGAAATCGCTGATCGCGGCGGCATGCATGCCATCTGGACCGGCGAACATCATGGCATGGATTTTACCATTGCCCCAAACCCCTTCGTGACCATCGCCGATCTTGCCCGGCGCACCAGGACGGCGCGTCTTGGCACGGGAACGGTGATCGCACCCTTCTGGCATCCGATCAAACTTGCCGGCGAAGCGGCGATGACGGACCTCATCTGCGACGGCCGTCTGGATATCGGTATTGCCCGCGGCGCGTACTCGTTTGAATATGAGCGGCTGCTTCCGGGTCTCGATGCCTGGGGTGCCGGCCAGCGCATGCGCGAACTCATCCCGGCCGTCAAAGGTGTGTGGGCGGGCGACTACGCCCATGACGGCGAATTCTACAAGTTCCCCGCCACCACTTCCGCTCCCAAGCCGTTGCAGCAACCCTTCCCGCCGATCTGGGTGGCGGCGCGCGATCCGAATTCCCATGAATTCGCCGTCGCCAATGATTGCAACGTGCAGGTGACGCCGCTGTGGCAGGGCGATGACGAGGTGGAAACCCTGATGGGCCGCTTCAACGAGGCCTGCACCAAGAACCCGGAAAAACAGCGGCCAAAAATCATGCTGCTGCGCCACACCTATGTCGGGTCCGATGAAGCCGATATCGCGCAGGCGGCGCATGAGATGAGCGTCTATTACAATTATTTCTTCGCCTGGTTCAAAAACGAAAAACCCGTTCATCAGGGGCTTATCGAGCGAATTGCGCCGGAAGACATCGCCGCCAACGCCATGCTTTCCGCTGATGTGATGCGCCGGAACAATGTCGTCGGCAATGCCGGTGAGGTGATTAGCCGGATCAAGGCCTACGAGGCGATGGGCTATGACGAATATTCCTTCTGGATCGATACGGGCATGAGCTTTGAACGGAAGAAGGCCTCGCTGGAGCGCTTCCTTTCCGATGTGATGCCGGCTTTCGGGGAGTAATGCGATGCGCAGTTTCCAGTGCTATATCGACGGACGTTTCGAGGATGGTGAGGCGCGGTTCGCAAGTCTCGATCCCGCAAGCGGCGCTGCCTGGGCCGAAATGCCGGAAAGCCGCGAGGCGGATATCGGCCGTGCTGTCGAAGCCGCGCATCGGGCGCTCTATGAAGATGCAGGCTGGTCGAAACTGACGGCGACACAGCGCGGCAAGCTGCTCTACCGGCTTGCCGATCTGGTCACTGAGAATGCGAAAACGCTCGCCGAACTTGAAACCCGCGACACCGGCAAGATCATTCGCGAAACCTCCGCGCAGATTGCCTACGTCGCGGATTATTACCGTTATTATGCGGGTCTCGCCGACAAGATCGAGGGCGCCTATCTACCGATCGACAAGCCGGATATGGATGTCTGGCTGCGGCGCGAACCCGTTGGCGTCGTGGCGGCCATCGTGCCGTGGAACAGTCAGCTGTTTCTCGCCGCCGTCAAGATCGGCCCGGCGCTCGCTGCCGGCTGCACCATCGTCGTCAAGGCTTCGGAAGACGGGCCGGCGCCGCTTCTGGAATTTGCCCGGCTGGTGCAAGAAGCGGGTTTTCCCGCCGGTGTCGTCAATATCGTCTCCGGCTTTGGCGCGTCCTGCGGCACGGCGCTCACCACCCATCCGAAGGTGGCCCATATCGCCTTTACCGGCGGTCCGGAAACGGCGCGTCATATCGTTCGTAATTCCGCTGAAAATCTCGCCTCCACCTCGCTGGAACTCGGCGGCAAATCGCCGATCCTCGTTTTTGCCGATGCCGATCTCGAAAGTGCTGCCAATGCGCAGGTGGCGGGCATTTTTGCCGCGACCGGCCAGAGCTGCGTCGCCGGCTCGCGGCTGATCGTCGAAAGAAGTATCAAGGATCGTTTCCTTGAGATTCTGAAGGCGAAGGCCGAGGCGATCCGTATCGGCTCACCGCTGGACATGGCGACGGAAGTGGGACCGCTCGCAACCGAGCGTCAAAGGAAGCATATCGTTTCTCTGGTTTCCGCCTCGGTGGATGCGGGCGCTAAGGTGGTCACAGGCGGGGTGCCGATGGACGGCGACGGTTATTTCTATCGGCCGACCATTCTCGACTGCGATGGCATTCGTTCGCCATCGATGGAAAAAGAGTTCTTCGGCCCCGTTCTCTCGGTCGTTTCCTTCGAAACCGAAGCGGAAGCCCTCGCTTTGGCCAATGACACGGTCTACGGCCTTGCCTCCGGTGTCTTCACGCAGAACCTGACGCGTGCCCACCGGCTGATGAAGACGATCCGTGCCGGCATCGTCTGGGTGAATACCTATCGCGCCGTCTCGCCGATTGCGCCTTTCGGTGGCTTTGGCCTGTCCGGCGACGGTCGCGAGGGCGGGCTTGCGGCGGCGCTCGATTACACGCGCACCAAGACCATATGGCTCAGAACCTCTGACGACCCGATCCCCGATCCTTTCGTGATGCGGTGAGCCCATGTTTTACGAAATCCGCACCTATCGGCTGAAGAACGGCGCCATCCCCGCCTACCTCAAGGTGGTGGAGGAGGAAGGTATCGAAATCCAGAAGAGCCATCTCGGCGAACTCGTGGGTTACTTCTTTTCGGAAATCGGCCCGATCAATGAGATTGTCCATATCTGGGCCTTTTCGAGCCTGGATGACCGCGAGGAACGGCGCGCACGGCTGATGGCCGATCCGCGCTGGCTGTCCTTCCTTCCAAAAATCCGCGACCTCATCGAAGTCGCCGAAAACAAGATCATGAAACCGGCGCGGTTTTCACCACTCGGGTGAAATGCGCCGTCCGCGACGTGCATGCCAACAACAAGCTCTAAAACGGAGTAAGGGAACATGAAACTGAAACTGGTATTGACGACATGCGCAGCTCTTTTTGCCCTTGGTGCCTCTGCTCAGGCGAATGATCTGGTTTTCTCCAGCTGGGGAGGAACAACGCAGGATGCCCAGAAGGCGGCATGGGCCGATAAATTCATGGTGTCGACCGGCATCAACGTGGTGCAGGACGGCCCAACGGATTACGGCAAATTGAAAGCCATGGTCGAGGCGAACGGCGTGACCTGGGATGTGGTTGACGTCGAGGGCGATTATGCCGCGCAGGCAGGCCCGAAGGGCCTGTTGGAGAAGCTCGATTTTACCGTCATCGACAAGGCCAAGCTCGATCCGCGCTTCGTGACGGACTACTCCGTCGGCAGCTTTTATTATTCCTTCGTCATCGGCTGCAATGTCGATGCCGTGGCGGCCTGCCCGAAGAGCTGGGCGGATCTGTTCGACACCGCGAAGTTTCCCGGAAAGCGTACCTTCTACAAATGGTCGGCACCGGGCGTGATCGAAGCCGCTCTTCTGGCCGATGGCGTGGTCGCCGACAAGCTTTATCCGCTCGATCTCGACCGCGCTTTCAAGAAGCTCGATACGATCAAATCCGATATCATCTGGTGGTCCGGCGGCGCCCAGTCGCAGCAGCTGATTGCATCTGCGGAAGCGCCTTTCGGCAGCGTCTGGAACGGCCGTATGACGGCGCTGGAAAAAAGCGGCGTGAAGGTGGAGACCTCGTGGCAGCAGAACATCACCGCGGCGGATTCCCTCGTCGTTCCCAAGGGAACGAAGAACAAGGACGCGGCGATGAAGTTCATCGCGCTCGCCACCTCGGCGCAGGCGCAGGCGGATATGGCGACGGCGACGGGTTATGCGCCCGTCAACATCGAATCCGCCAAGCTGATGGATCCGGAAACCGCCAAGACCCTGCCGGACCAGCAGACGGCAGGCCAGGTCAATGCCGATATGAGCTACTGGGCGCAGCATCGTGACGAGATCGGCGAGCGCTGGTACGCCTGGCAGGCAAAGTAAGACAACGGCGCGGGCTGCGACAGGCGCCCGCGCGATTTTCCACGTCCGGGAGGTTTGGACATGGTTTCGCTTACCGATGAAACAGTCAGCTCGAAGGCGAAGGTGCGGATGCCTTTCCGGCCCGGCAATTTTACCGCTACCCTGCCGGCGCTCATTCTGCTTGTCCTGTTCTTCGTCGTTCCGGTTCTGATCCTGCTGTCGCGCAGCGTCACCGAACCCGTCTTCGGATTGGGCAACTATGCCGCCCTGCTGGGAAGCTCCACCTATCTGAAGATTTTCTTCAATACCTTCGCGGTGTCGGCGCTGGTCACGGTCGTGTCGCTGACGATCGGCTTTCCCGTCGCCTGGGCGCTTGCCATCATGCCGGCGCGGCTCGCCTCCGTCGTCTTTGCCATATTGCTCCTGTCGATGTGGACCAATCTTCTGGCGCGCACCTATGCCTGGATGGTGCTGTTGCAGCGCACCGGCGTGGTCAACAAGACGCTGATGGGGCTCGGCATCATCGATCAGCCTCTGCCGCTGGTTAACAATCTCACGGGTGTGACGATCGGCATGACCTATATCATGCTGCCCTTCATCATCATTCCGCTCTATGGCGTCATCCGCAAGATCGATCCGGCCATTCTTCAGGCGGCGGCGCTGTGTGGCGCGACGCGCTTTCAGGCGCTGACGCGCATTCTCATTCCGCTGGCGGCCCCCGGCATGATTTCCGGCGCGCTGATGGTCTTCGTCATGTCGCTCGGTTATTTCGTCACCCCGGCGCTGCTCGGCGGCACGGCGAACATGATGCTGGCCGAACTCATCGCGCAATTCGTGCAATCGCTCGTCAACTGGGGCATGGGCGGTGCGGCCGCACTGGTGCTTCTGGTCGTGACGCTCACTCTCTACGCCGTGCAGCTCAGATTCTTCGGCGCGGCCGGGGCAGGGGGACGCTGACATGCTTTTGAACTATAACAGCCTCGGCCTCTGGAAATGGCTGCTCCTGCTGATCACGGTGCTGACGGCGGCATTCCTCATCCTGCCGATCGTTTTCATCGCCGCGCTGTCCTTCGGTTCGTCGCAATGGCTGATCTTTCCGCCGCCCGGCTGGACGTTGAAATGGTATGCGGATTTCTTCGCCGATCCGCGATGGCTGGAGGCCGCCTGGACGAGCCTGCGCATCGCTTTGATGGTCACGGTGCTGTCCGTGCTGATCGGACTTGTCGCCTCCTTCGGGCTGGTGCGCGGCCGCTTCATCGGGCGGGGTACGCTTCGCGCGCTGTTCATGACGCCGATGATCCTGCCCGTCGTGGTACTGGCGGTGGCGCTTTACGCTTTTTTCCTGAAGCTTGGCCTTGCCGGTACCACCGCCGGCTTCGTCATCGCCCATCTCGTCGTGGCGCTGCCTTTTTCCATCCTGGCGCTGACCGGCGCGCTCGAGGGTTTCGACAAATCGGTCGAGGATGCGGCGGTGCTCTGCGGCGCAAGCCCCTTGCAGGCGAAAATCCGCATCACGCTGCCCGCCATCAGCCACGGCCTGTTTTCGGCGGCGATCTTCTCCTTCCTCACCTCCTGGGATGAGGTGGTGCTGGCGATCTTCATGGCAAGCCCGACATTGCAGACCCTGCCGGTGAAAATCTGGGCGACGCTGCGTCAGGATCTGACGCCTGTCATCGCCGCCGCCTCCACGCTTCTCATCGCGGTGACCATCATTCTCATGCTGCTTGTCGCGGCTGTGCGAAAAGGACTGAAAACATGACCAAACCGCTCCTGCAGATTCGCGGTATCCGCAAGCAATATGGACCGGTCGTCGCCGTTCAGGACGTCAATCTCGACGTGCAGCCGGGCGAGTTCATGACGTTTCTCGGGCCATCGGGTTCGGGCAAGAGCACGACGCTTTATATTCTGGCCGGTTTCGAACAGCCGACCTCGGGAGACATACTGCTGAATGGCGAGAGCCTGCTGTCGACGCCGTCCCACAAGCGCAATATCGGCATGGTCTTCCAGCGTTATACGCTGTTTCCGCATCTTTCGGTCGGCGAGAACATCGCCTTTCCGCTGAAGGTTCGCCGTAAAGGCAAGGCGGAAATCGATGCCAAGGTGAAGGAGATGCTGCGGCTTGTCCGTCTCGAAGGTTTCGAGGACAGAAAGCCGGCGCAGATGTCGGGCGGGCAGCAGCAACGTGTGGCGCTGGCGCGCGCGCTTGCCTATGATCCGCCGGTGCTTCTGATGGATGAACCGCTTTCGGCGCTCGACAAGAAGCTGCGTGAGGAAATCCAGTTCGAAATCCGCCGCATCCACCAGCAGACGGAAGTGACGATCCTCTACGTCACCCACGATCAGGAAGAGGCCTTGCGTCTTTCCGACCGGATCGCCGTGTTTTCGAAAGGGGTGATCGACCAGATCGGCACCGGACCGGAGCTTTATGCCCACCCGGCGACCCGTTTCGTGGCTGAATTTATCGGCGACAGCGATTTCATCGCCTGCGATCTCCTCGCAAGCTCGGACGGCAAGGCGACGGTTTCGCTCGGGCAGGATATCGTCTTCGATCATGTTCCGATGCATGGTGAGGCCGCACCGGGCAAGAAGGCGGCGCTGATGCTGCGTCCGGAGCGACTGCAGCTCAGCCGCAGCCGGCCGGTCGCGTCTGCCGGTTTTCAGGCCACGGTCAGCGACATCACCTTCCTCGGCAACAACGTTCATGTGGTTGCTCATACCGGTTCGGGTGAACTGCTTGCGGTGCGTCTGCCCTTCGGCCACGAAGCGATTTCCGGTCTTAACCGGGGCGATCTCGTGCATCTCGCCTTCGATCCGGCCTCGGCCCAGGTTTTCTGTTGAGGGACCGGCCCATGCATCTGAATGATCCCACACTTCTAGGTGAAAAAGTGCCCGTGGCCGGCCGCTGGGTCGGCTGCGATGGCCGCGACACGGCGACGATCCGCAATCCCGCAACGGGAGACATCGTCGGGCAGGTTCCTGAACTTGGTGCAACGGAAACGCAGGAGGCAATCGCTGCTGCTGTGATTGCCCAGAAGGCATGGGCGCGCCGCACGGCCGGTGAGCGTGCGACCATCCTGAAGGCGTGGTATCGGCTCGTCATGGAAAACCGTGACGATCTCGGCATGATCCTGACGCTGGAACAGGGAAAGCCACTCGCTGAAGCCAAAGGCGAAATTGCCTATGGCGCAAGCTTCATCGAATGGTTTGCAGAGGAGGCGCGACGGATCAATGGCGAGACCGTGCCCGGCCATCAGCCGGACAAGCGAATTCTGGTCCTTCGCCAGCCGGTCGGCGTGGTCGCGGCCATCACGCCGTGGAATTTTCCCAATGCCATGATTACCCGCAAGGTCGGCCCGGCCTTGGCCGCGGGTTGTGCGGTGGTGCTGAAACCCGCGCCGCAGACGCCGTTTTCGGCGATCGCTCTTACCATCCTCGCCGAGCGCGCGGGCCTGCCGCTCGAACTTTTCAGCATATTGACGGGACCTGCCACGGAGATCGGCGGTGTAATGACGGCAAGCCCGGATATCCGCCTTCTGACCTTCACCGGCTCGACGCGCACGGGCGAACATCTTTACCGGCAATGTGCGCCGACGATCAAGAAACTGGGGCTGGAACTCGGCGGCAATGCGCCCTTCATCGTCTTTGATGACGCTGACCTCGATGCCGCTGTTGAAGGCGCGATCCTTGCCAAATTCCGCAACAATGGCCAGACCTGCGTCTGCGCCAACCGTCTCTATGTGCAGAGCCGTGTCTATGATGCCTTCGCTGAAAAATTCGCACGCGCCGTAAAACAGCTGAAGGTTGGCAATGGGCTGGAGGAGGGGAGCATTCTCGGGCCTCTCATCGACGGGAATGCCGTTGCAAAAGTGGAGACGCATATTGCCGATGCGCTATCAAAAGGCGCAGAGATTGCCACCGGTGGCAGGAGACATGCGCTTGGCGGCAATTTCTTCGAGCCGACGATCCTGCGCAATGTCAATGCCGGCATGCAGGTGGCGCGTGAGGAGACCTTCGGGCCACTCGCTCCGCTCTTCCGTTTCGAGGATGAGGCGGATGTGATCGCGCAGGCCAACAATACCGATTTCGGCCTCGCCTCCTATTTTTATGCGCGTGATCTGTCACGGGTCTTCCGGGTTGCCGAGGCCCTCGAATATGGCATGGTCGGCGTGAATACGGGCGCTATTTCCACAGCCGAGGCGCCTTTCGGTGGTGTCAAAATGTCGGGTCTCGGCCGGGAAGGGTCACGCCACGGCATCGAGGAATATACCGAGCTCAAATATGTCTGTATCGGCGGCATCGGCTGAGGCCGGGCCTCGAAGACGTATGCCTATGCCAGCAGCCCGCGCATGATCAGTTCGAGATGAATCTTCAGAACGGCCTGCCTGTCCAAAATGCGCCGGTCGTTGAAAATCAGCCGAAACACCAATGTTCCGACCATGGGCGACATCACGACCTTGGCTAGTTCGGGAGGATTGGCCCTGAACCTTTTTTTCGCCACGCCTTCCTCGAGGATCGCATCGATGCGCGCAAAGACCGGGGCCATCAACGTGTCATGGTGCTGGTCGATGAGATCGGGGAATTTTGCGCCTTCCGCGAGGATCAGGCGGAACAACTCCCGCATCTTTTTGTTGTCGACGAGAGCATCGAACAGGAATTCCAGCAGCAGGCGAAGCTCCTCGACGGGGTCGTCGGATGTATGCGCATAGGCGTTGAACGCCTCCTGGAATGGCTGGGAGGCGTGCTTGACCATAGCCTCGAAGAGAGCCTCCTTGGTTTCGAAATAGACATAGACCGTCCCTTTCGTCACCCCCACCCGTTCCGCGATGTCTTCCACCCGGGTCGCGGTAAATCCCCTTTTGGTGAATTCCTCGAATGCGGCATCGAGAATTTGCAGCGGACGTTGTATCTTCTGTTCAGCACGTGTCAGTTTTGCTTTCGCCATGGCCCCGGATCCCTATGTTTTTCGGCGCGTGCCCTTCTGTCCGTCGCGATTGGCGGAAATGAGAGTGGTTGCCTATAGCACCGGCGCAAAAACCGAAATGGATTTTTGTGAAGGCGCACGCGTGGCTCATTTGCCGGAACATTTCCGATCGCCCGCAGGAATGTGCCGGACAAAGGAAGAATGATCATTCGGGAGGCCGGCGGGATATCCCGGACAGCTCCCCGATCAGCGGCATAAGAATTTCATTGACTATTCAGTTAGTCAAATATTATAGGATGAGGCGAAGATCAAGAGGTCACCATGAGAACCATTCTTATCGCGGCGGCGCTTGGCGGTATTTTCGCCCTGTCGTCCTGCAGCAATGAAGAGCCGCCGGCTGAAAAGCCGTTACGCACCGTTGACGTGGTCGCGGCTGAGAAAAAGCCTGTCGATCGCGGCAGCGTCATAACCGGTGAAGTGAGGGCAAGGGTCCAGACGGATCTGTCTTTCCGGGTCAGCGGCAAGATCACCGAGCGGCTGGTGGATGTGGGAACGCGGGTCAAGACCGGGCAATTGCTTGCCCGCATGGATCCCGAAGAGCAAAAAGCCGATCTCGATGTCGCGCTCGCCAACCTGCAATCCGCGGAAGCGCAGCAGACGCAGGCGCAGCTGACGTTCGACCGTCAGCAAAGCCTGTTCAAGACGCAGGTGACGTCGCGTTCGGCGGTCGACAAGGCCCAGGAGACCCTGCTCACGACGCAGGGCGCGGTGAGATCGGCGCAGGCGCAGCTCGACACGGCGCGCGATGCGCTCTCCTATACCGAACTCAGGGCGGATGCGGATGGCGTTATCACGGCGCGTAATGTGGAGGTCGGCCAGGTGGCGCAGGCCGCCCAGCTCGTCTTCACGCTCGCGCATGACGGACCGCGCGATGCGGTTTTCGATGTCTACGAATCCCTCTTCCTTGAGCGTGATATCGACAATCTCGTCAATGTCAGCCTTCTGTCGGATCCCACCCGCAGCGTTGCGGCGCCGGTTCGGGAGATTTCTCCGACGATCGATCCGGACAATGGAACGATCAGGGTCAAGGTGGGTCTGAACGGCGATCTGACCATGCCGCTCGGGGCGCCCGTATCCGGCCATTTCCGCTTCAAGCAGGTGGATGCGATTGAGCTTCCGTGGTCGGCGATGACGTCGCAGGATGGTTTTCCCGCCGTCTGGGTGGTCGATCCGCAAACGTCGGAAATCGCCATGCGGCGTGTCGAGGTCGCCGATTATGAGACCGGTCAATTCGTCATCGCCCAAGGGCTTAACCCCGGCGACCTCGTTGTGACCGTCGGGACCAAATTTCTCCGCACCGGTGAAAAGGTCGCCTATGAAAAGGGGCAGGCACAATAATGTCCAGAATATACAGAAGCTTGTTTTTGGCGGCCGTGGTGATTGCAGTTTCCTCCTGTGAGGAGAAGCAGGAAGCCGCCGCCGAGGCGCCGCGCCCGGTGCTTTCCGTCGTCGTGGAAGAGAAGCCGGCCGATGCGCTGCGGCTGACCGGCACGGTGGAATCGCGCATTCAGACCGATCTCGGCTTTCGCGTGCTCGGGCGCATCATCGCCCGCAATGTCGATGTGGCCGATCTGGTGAAGAAAGGCGACGTGGTGGCGTCGATCGATCCGCTGGCGCTCGAGCTTGCGGTGAAGAGCGCGCAGTCCGATCTTTCCAATGCGGAGGCACAACTCGCCAATGCGGTGACGACCGAGCAGCGCCAGCGCGTGCTGGCCGAAGCTCGCAGCGGCACGGAAGCCGCACTCGAAGAAGCCGAACAGGCGACGCGCACCGCCAATGCCGCCGTCGCCAAGGCCCGCGCCAATCTGGACAAGGCCGAGGAGCAGCTGGGTTATGCGCAGCTGCATGCGGAATTTGATGGCGTGGTGACGGCAACCTCGGGCGAAATCGGTCAGGTCGTCTCGGCCGGCCAGACGGTCGTGACCATCGCCCGCCCGGAAGTGCGCGACGTGGTGGTCGACGTTCCGCAATTTGCGGCGCAGCGGCTGGAGATCGGTTCCGCCTTCGAGATCGCCCTGCAGCTCGACCCGAAAATCCGCACCACCGGCGTGGTGCGCGAGATCGCTCCGGAAGCCGAAACGGCGACGCGCACGCGCCGCACGAAGATCAGCCTTCAGGATGCGCCGCCGGCATTCCGGCTGGGGTCCGTCGTCACAGCCTCGGTGCTTGCCGCATCCGAACCGCAGATCACGCTTCCTTCATCAGCCCTTTTGAAAACCGACAATGGATGGGGTGTCTGGATCGTCAATGCCGATACGGCAACGGTGACATTCCGCCCGGTCACGATAGAGGGCGAGCCTGCCGAGGGCGGCAGCGTGCGCATCACCGGCGGCGTCAAGCCCGGCGAGCGCGTTACCAGCGCCGGCGTTCACAAGCTTAGGGATGGACAGGCCATCAGGATCGATCAGGAGGTCCGTCAGTGAAGAAATTCAATCTCTCCGACTGGGCGCTCGAACACCGTTCGCTCGTCTGGTACTTCATGCTGGTTTTCGTTCTTGCCGGCGTTTTCTCCTATCTCAACCTCGGCCGCGAGGAAGATCCGAACTTCACCATCAAGACGATGGTGATCAGCGCGCAATGGCCCGGCGCTTCCGCCGAAGAAGTGGCGCGGCAGGTGACCGACAGGATCGAGAAGAAGCTCGAGGAACTCGACAATCTCGACCATCTGCGCAGCCAGACGGTTGCCGGCCGCACAACGATCTTCGTGGAGCTGGTGCCGGAAACCAAGGCGCGGAACGTCGAGCCGACCTGGGTGCGGGTGCGCAACATGATCGCCGACATCAAGGGCGATTTCCCCTCGGGCGTCGTCGGTCCCTTCTTCAACGACCGTTTCGGCGATGTCTATGGCAATATCTACGCCTTCACCAGCGATGGTCTCAGCCAGCGGCAGTTGCGCGATCTGGTGGAGGATGCCCGTGCGAAGGTGCTGACCGTCGACAATATCGGCAAGGTCGATGTCATCGGCGCGCAGGACGAGACGATCTATCTGGAGTTTTCCACACGCCAGATCGCGGCGCTCGGCATCGACCAGCAGTCGATCATCAAGACGCTGCAATCCCAGAACGCCGTCACGCAATCCGGTTTCGTTAATGCGGGCCCCGAGCGCGTGGCGCTGCGTGTGAGCGGGCAATTCACCTCGGAAGACAGCCTGCGGTCCATCAATCTCCGGGTCAACAACCGGTTCTTCCCGCTGACGGAAGTGGCGACGATCCGGCGCGGTTATGTCGATCCGCCGTCCTCGCTGTTCCGTTTTAACGGTCAGCCGGCCATCGGCCTTGCGATCGGCATGAAAACCGGCGCGAACCTGCTGCATTTCGGCGAGGCGCTGGATGCGCAGATGAAGCGCGTGGTGGCGGATCTGCCTGTTGGCGTCGATGTGCATCGTGTGTCCGATCAGCCGGCCGTGGTCGATGAAGCGGTCTCGGGCTTTACCTCGGCGCTGTTCGAGGCGATCGCCATCGTTCTCGTCATCAGCTTCATCAGCCTTGGCCTCAGGGCTGGCATGGTGGTTGCCGTCTCGATCCCGCTCGTGCTGGCGATCACCTTCGTCTACATGGAATATACCGGCATTTCCTTGCAGCGTATCTCTCTCGGCGCCCTCATCATCGCGCTCGGGCTTCTCGTCGACGATGCGATGATCGCCGTGGAGATGATGGTCGCGCGGCTCGAGGTCGGCGACGATCTCAGGAAAGCGGCGACCTATGTTTATACCTCCACCGCTTTTCCGATGCTGACGGGCACGCTGGTCACCGTCGCCGGCTTCATTCCCGTCGGTCTCAATAACAGCGCGGCGGGTGAATTTACCTTCACGCTTTTTGTGGTGATCGCCGTTTCGCTGATCGTGTCGTGGATCGTCGCGGTCCTGTTCACGCCGCTGCTCGGCGTGACGATCCTGCCAAAGACGATGAAATCGCATCATGAGAAAAAGGGCCGTTTCGCCTCTGCCTTCTCCTGGATTCTCGGCCGGGCGCTGCGCTGGCGCTGGGTGACGATCATTCTCACCATTGCGCTGTTCGGCCTTTCCGTCGGCGGCATGACCCTCGTGCAGCAGCAGTTCTTCCCGTCATCCGACCGCGTGGAGCTGATCGTCGACTGGAACCTGCCGCAGAACAGTTCCATTGCCGAAACCAATCGGCAGATGGCGCAGTTCGAGCAGGAAATGCTGGCCAAGAATCCGGATATCGACCACTGGACAACCTATGTCGGCGAAGGCGCGCCGCGTTTCATCCTGTCCTTCGACGTGCAGACACCTGACGTGACCTTCGGCCAGACCGTCATTGTCACCAAGGGGCTGGATGTGCGCGACAAGGTACGCGCCGACTTGCAGGATTATCTGAACCGGACATTCGTCGGCACCGATGCCTTCGTGAAACTGCTCGATATCGGTCCTCCGGTCGGAAAACCGGTGCAGTACCGCTTGAGCGGCCCTGATATCCAGAAGGTGCGCGAACTCGGACAGCAATTGTCGGGCATTGTCGGCGAACACCGGCTCCTGTCCAACATGGTCATGGACTGGAACGAGCCGACACGCGTGGTGAAAGTGGATGTCCTGCAGGACAAGGCCCGCCAGCTCGGCGTCTCGTCGGAAGACATCGCCAATGCCATGAACAGCATTGTCGAAGGGTCCACCGTCACGCAGGTGAGGGACGATATCTACCTTGTCAACGTGGTGGCGCGGGCGCAGCTTTCGGAGCGCGGCTCCATCGAGACGTTGCAGAACCTGCAATTGCCGGCGACGAACGGCAAGGCCGTGCCGCTCTCGGCGATCGCCAATTTCCGCTACGAACTGGAGCAGCCGACCATCTGGCGGCGCGACAGGATCCCGACGGTCACCGTCAAGGCTGCCATTATCGGCCCGACGCAGCCGGCCACGATCGTCGAACAGCTGAAGCCGAAGATCGAGGCGTTCCAGAAAACGCTTCCCGTCGGCTACACGCTGGAGACGGGCGGCTCGGTGGAATCCAGTGCGGATTCGCAGGCGCCGATCGTCGCCGTCGTGCCCATGATGCTGTTTGCGATGGCGACCATCCTGATGATCCAGTTGCAGAGCTTCAGCCGGCTGTTCCTGGTCTTTGCCGTGGCGCCGACTGCCCTGATCGGCGTCGTCGTGGCGCTGCTCTTCTCCAATGCGCCGATGGGGTTTGTGGCCATCCTCGGCGTGCTGGCGCTGATCGGCATCCTCATCCGCAACTCGGTCATCCTCGTCGTGCAGATCGAGCATCTGAGAAGCGAAGGGGTCTCGGCATGGCGTGCCGTCATCGAGGCGACCGAGCACCGCATGCGGCCGATCATGCTGACGGCGGCGGCGGCCACACTGGCCCTCATCCCCATATCGCGGGAAATCTTCTGGGGTCCAATGGCCTATGCGATGATGGGCGGCATCGTGGTGGGTACGGCGCTTACGCTGCTTTTCCTTCCCGCGCTCTATGTCGCATGGTTCCGCATTCCGCGTGAGGATGACAAGCCGGAGGGAGCGGAAGTCAAGGCGTAGTACCGGACGCGGAGAGAGGGTGCGGCGATACCGCATCCTCTCTCCAACAAAAATATCCGCCGTCGTTGTTCCGGCGGGCAGGATAATGTTAGGAAGGTCGGCTTGGCCGCGAAAGCGGCGGCCGTCCTTTTGCGTTTGGACGGTTGTCTGGTTTGCGTCGATATTGCGGACATATTGAAAGTGCGGAGGGTTTAAAGATGGGCGGGTTGTCGGATTGGCTTGCGGATGCGCAGCCGATCAATCGCAAGAATGCCGCGGAAGCGGTGTTCGATGATATCCGTTCCGCAATTACCTCCGGGCAGCTTGCGGTCGGCACCCGGCTGCCTTCCGAGGCGGATCTTGCGGCACGATATGGCGTCAGCCGGCCGATCATTCGCGAGGCGTTACGGTCGCTCCAGACCCTGGGACTGACGCAGACCCGCACCGGAAGCGGCACTTATGTGATGACGCCGACGCCGCCCTCCGAATTGAATTATGGCGCCTATTCCGCCCGCGATCTGATCGAGGCCCGGCCCTTCATCGAGGTTCCTGCGGCCGGTTGGGCGGCGTTGAGGCGCACCGATGCCCAGCTCCAGGTTTTGCTTGACCTCTGTGGCCGGATGGAAGCCGAAGAAAGGCCGCATCCCTGGGTGCTGCTGGATGGGCAGTTCCATTGCGCCATTGCGGAAGCTTCGGCCAACAGGCTGTTCGCCAAGGTGGTGGCCGATGCCCGTGAGGCGCTGTCCCAACAGTCTGAGATGGTCAACCTGATGGCCGGCCGACGCGTCGCTTCGAATTTCGAGCACCGCCGGATCGTCGAGGCGATCCGGCGGGGTTCAGCGCCCGAGGCGCGGGAGGCGATGGAGCTTCACCTTGGGCAGGTGAAGCAGGTGGTGACGACGATCATCGGCGAAGATCGGCTTCGCCAACCGTGACGGCGGGCAGGTTGGCAAGGTGCCGTGGGCTTAATGCCTGCTGCAATTGCGCATCGGTGAGATAACCGCGTTCCAGAACCACCTGCGGCACCGTGCGGCCACTGGCAAGCGCCTCCTTCGCCACTTCGGTCGCCGCATAATAACCGATCAGCGGGTTGAGAGCGGTGGCGAGACCGATGGATTCCTCCACGCGCTGCGCCATGATCGCCGGATTGGCCACGATGCCGTCGACGCAGCGTTCCGCCAGCGTGCGGCAGGCGGCGCTCAGCTGGCTGATGCTCTGTGAAAGCGCACGCACGATGATCGGCTCGAAGGCGTTCAGCTGCAGCTGTCCGGCTTCGGCCGCCATGGTGATGGTGATGTCATTGCCGATCACCGCATAGGCGACCTGATTGACCACTTCGGGAATGACCGGATTGATCTTGCCCGGCATGATGCTGGAACCCGCCTGAACCGAGGGCAGGGTGATCTCGCCAATCCCGGCACGTGGGCCGGAAGAGAGCAGGCGAAGGTCGTTGCAGGTCTTCGACAGTTTCACGGCAACGCGTTTCAGCACGCCGGAGAGGTGTACGAAGGCGCCGGGATCCTGTGTGGCTTCGATGAGGTCTGCGGCCGTCACCAGCGGGCGTCCGGTCAGTGCCGCCAGATGCTGGCAGGCAAGCGCCGCATAACCGCGTGGCGCGTTCAGCCCGGTGCCGATGGCGGTGGCGCCGAGATTGATCTCGTGCAGCAGTGCGGCGGATTCGATGAGGCGCGCCTGATCCTCTCCCAGCATCACCACGAAAGTGCGGAATTCCTGGCCGAGCGTCATCGGCACGGCGTCCTGCAATTGCGTGCGCCCGATCTTGATGAATTCGGCAAATTCCTGCGCCTTGCGGTCGAAGGCGTCCTTCAGCACGCCCATGGAAGCCGCCAGATCGTCGATTGATTCGATCAGGCCGACATTGACCGCGGTCGGATAGGCGTCGTTGGTTGACTGGCTGAGATTGACATGGTCGTTCGGGTGAAGGCGGGCATAATCGCCCTTTTCGTGGCCAAGCAGTTCAAGCGCACGGTTGGCGATGACCTCATTGGCGTTCATATTGGTGGAGGTGCCGGCTCCGCCCTGAATTTCATCGACCACGAATTGCTCATGCAGCGCGCCGGCGCGGATTTCGCGGCATGCCTCGGCGATGGCTTCCATCCGCTCCTTGTCGATGAGGCCGAGCTCGTGATTTGCGCGTGCCGCCGCCTCCTTCACATAGGCCAGTCCCCGGACGAGATAGGGGTTGTGGCCAATGGTCACTCCGGTGATCTTGAAGTTTTCCACAGCGCGCGCCGTGTGCACGCCCCAATAGACATCCGCCGGAATTTCCTTCGTCCCGAGCAAATCATGCTCCTTGCGCGTCACGCTCACTTTTTCCTCCACTGGCTTTTAAGTGTTGCTATATCTGTAAAGCTGTCTTACAGATTTTTTGACCTTAATTGGGGCAGAGGAGAAGGTCAATCATATCGAATACGCTTGACGAACGGCATTATCTGCCATTATGAGGGGCGAAAATCTGTCATGCAGCTTTACAGCGCGCATGAGCATGCATGCTGGCCATATTCCAGCGCGGACTGTGCCAGTTTCATTTCATTTCCGGCTTATCGCCGACTGCAAGCACTTTATCGGGAGGATAAATATCCATGCATTCTGGGAAAACGACGTCTGCCGACCGTGAGGTCTTCGTCGAAGAAGACCTCGGTTACCACAAGGCCCTCAAGCCGCGTCAGATCCAGATGATCGCCATTGGCGGCGCCATCGGCACGGGGCTTTTCCTCGGCGCGGGCGGACGGCTGGCGCAGGCAGGTCCGGCGCTGGTTTTCGTTTATGCGCTCTGCGGTTTCTTCGCGTTTCTGGTGCTGCGCGCGCTCGGCGAACTGATCATGCATCGTCCGAGCTCCGGTTCCTTCGTGTCCTATGCCCGCGAGTTCTACGGCGAGAAGATGGCCTTTGCGGCCGGCTGGATGTATTGGCTGAACTGGGCCATGACCTCGGTGGCGGATGTGACCGCCGTCGCGCTCTATATGAATTTCTTCAAGCAATATGTTCCGTGGCTCGCCGGTATCGACCAGTGGGTCTTCGCCATGACGGCGCTTCTGGTCGTGCTGGCGATGAACATGCTGTCGGTGAAGGTCTTCGGCGAGCTTGAATTCTGGTTCAGCCTGATCAAGGTTCTGGCGCTTGCCATTTTTCTCGTCGTCGGCGTTTATTTCGTCATTTTCGGCACGCCCATCGAAGGCCACGTCACCGGCTTCAGCCTCATCACCGATAATGGCGGCTTCTTCCCGAACGGCATTTTGCCAGCCTTCGTCATCATACAGGGCGTGGTGTTCGCTTATGCCTCCATCGAGTTGATCGGAACCGCGGCCGGCGAGACGGAAGATCCGCGCAAGGTCATGCCCCGCGCCATCCGCGCCGTGGTTCTGCGCCTCGTGGTCTTTTATGTCGGTTCGGTGCTGCTGTTCTCGCTGCTTCTGCCCTACACCTCCTATAAGGCCGGCGAGAGCCCCTTCGTCACCTTCTTCGGCTCCATCGGTGTAGAGGGCGCTGACGTGATCATGAACCTCGTCGTTCTGACCGCCGTGCTGTCCTCGCTCAATGCCGGGCTTTATTCCACCGGACGCATCCTGCATTCGATGGCGGTTTCCGGTTCGGCGCCGGCAGCCCTTGCGAAGATGAACAAGAACGGTGTGCCCTATGGCGGCATTGCGGTGACCGCCGTCGTCACGGTTCTCGGTGTGGCGCTGAACGCCGTCGTTCCCGCCTCGGCCTTCGAGATCGCGCTCAATCTCTCGGCGCTCGGCATCATCTGCGCATGGGCCGTCATCGTGCTCTGCCAGTTGAAGCTCTGGCAGCTTTCTGAGCGCGGTGAGCTTGTGCGTCCGGATTTCCGCATGTTCGGCGCGCCCTATACCGGCATTCTCACGCTCATCTTCCTGTTCGGCGTGCTGGTGCTGATGGCCTTCGACTATCCCGTCGGCTCCTGGACCATCGCCTCGCTGCTGATCATCATCCCGACGCTCATCATCTGCTGGTATCTGTTGCGTGACCGCATCTACCGCCTTGCGGACGAGCGTGCGGGAGCATCGCGTTGAGCGGGCAGGGCGCAACGCCTCTGGTGGCGGTCATTGCCACCGGCGGCACCATCGCCAGCCGGCGTGGCGCCGATGGCGCAAGCCAGCCCAGCCTTTCGGGTGAGGATCTGCTGGCGCTGGTTCCGCAGATCAACGTCCGGCTGAAGCCGGTCGATCTGATGGCGAAGGATTCTTCCAGCCTGACGCTGGAAGACATGCAGCGCATCAGCGATGCGGTGGGTGTGGAGCTTGATGATCCCGCCGTTTCCGGCATCGTGGTTCTGCACGGAACCGACGCCATGGAAGAATCCTCGCTGCTCGTGCATTTGCAGCAGGCCATCACAAAGCCGGTGGTCTTCACCGGCGCGCAGTTTACGGCAGACAATAAGAACGCGGACGGACCGGCCAATCTGGCCCGGGCCATAGAAACAGCGCTCGATCAGGCGAATGCTGCAAAAGGCGTGCTTGTCTCCTTCGGCGGGCGCTGTCTGCCGGCTTGGGGGCTTTACAAGCTGAGCGCGGACGAGGCGGACGCTTTCCGTTCGGCCCGGCCGCTGGCTGCTGCCGCAAGCCTGCGGTTTTCCGCCCCGGTAACCGGCCAGCGCGTCGATATTGTCGCCATTCATCCCGGCTGTGACGCGACCCATATCGATGCAAGCCTGCAGGCGGGCGCGAAAGGCATCGTTCTTGCCGCACTTGGTTCCGGCAACGCCAATCCGCGTATCGCCGAAGCCGTGAAGCGCTGCGCCGAACGCGGTGTTCCCGTCATCGTGACGAGCCGCGTGCCGGAAGGACGGCTGGTGGCGAGTTACGGCGGCGGCGGCGGCGGGCATGATCTTGTCGCGGCGGGCGCCGTACATTCATCGACACTTCGCCCGGGCCAGGCCCGCATCTTACTGGCCGCGCTGCTCGCCAATCAAAGTCCGGCGGAAACCATCATTTCCGCTTTCGGTGACAGCCCGCTCTCTTAGAGCATTTCCAGGAAAAGTGGACCCCGGTTTTCCGTCCGGAAATGCGCCAAAACAAAGAGCTAGAGTGTTTTCGCGATTCGAAGAAAAGCGAAAAACTCCAAGCAGCGGCAGCGATGCCCGCGACCGGCGGGCATCGAAATTCCTATAGGATTCCTATTTTATTCCCTCTGTGGCCGTCTCGAACCTTTATGCGGTTCGGGTGCATTCTTCTGTGCGGGAAGGGATGGTGTTCCCTTCTCAGCCAGAAAGAATGAAAAGCGACGTCCCACATGACGGCGCTTTTCTTCCTGTCCGGCTCCTCGATTAAAAAGGAGTCCCATCGATGATGGATGTTGTTCTGATCGGTGCAGCGACGGTGTTTTTCGCCCTCTGCTTTGCCTATACGCGCGCCTGCGACCGGCTTTAGACGGAGGCTGCGATGACATTCGACTATATTTTGAGCGGTGCCGTCACGGTCTTTATCGCCGCCTATCTCACCTATGCTCTCATTCGCCCCGAACGCTTCTGATCGGGAAGCGGCGGTTCGAGCGGCGGAGAGAAAACGGAATCGAATCCGCCGCTCTCTCTTTCTGTCCGAGCATCGGATTTTCCGAAAACCGCATGACACTTTTCGGTCCGATGCTTTATTGAAAGTTCAATACCATGACCCTCAATGGATGGTTTCAGGTCCTGCTGTTTTGCGGGATCGTTTTTGCGCTGGTGAAGCCGCTCGGCTTCTATATGGCGCGTGTCTTTAATGGCGAGCGTACCTTGCTTTCGCCGGTTCTCGCACCCGTCGAGCGCGGCCTTTATGCCCTTGCCGGAACAAGCGAGCGCGAGGAACAGCACTGGACGACCTATGCGTTCTCCATGCTTCTCTTCAACCTCCTCGGTTTTGCCCTGCTTTATGCCCTGATGCGCTTTCAGGCGGTGCTGCCCTATAATCCGCAGGGAATGGCGGCTGTGGGACCGGAATTGTCCTTCAACACGGCGGTCAGCTTCGTCACCAACACCAACTGGCAGAATTATGGCGGGGAAAGCACCCTGTCCTATCTGACCCAGATGGCCGGTCTCACCGTGCAGAACTTCGTTTCCGCCGCAACAGGCATGGCCATCGCCATAGGCCTCATCCGCGCTTTTTCGCGCGCTTCCGGCAAGGCGATCGGCAATTTCTGGGTGGATATGGTCCGCTCCACGCTCTACGTGCTTCTGCCCCTCTGCATCGTGCTGACCCTCGTTTACGTCTGGCTCGGTGTGCCGCAGACGCTCGGCGCCTATGTGACTGCGCAGACGCTGGAAGGCGCGCAGCAGACGATTGCCGTCGGTCCGGTGGCATCGCAGCTGGCGATCAAGATGCTGGGCACCAATGGCGGCGGCTTCTTCAACGCCAATTCCGCGCATCCTTTCGAAAACCCGGATGCCATTTCCAACATGATCCAGATGGTGTCGATCTTTGCCATCGGCGCGGCCTTTACCAATGTCTTCGGCCGTATGGTCGGCAATCAGCGCCAGGGTTGGGCGATCCTTTCGGCTATGAGCGTTCTGTTCATCGCCGGCGTCGCCGTCACCTATTGGGCGGAGGCGGCCGGAAATCCGCTGATGCACAGTTTCGGTCTTGCCGGCGGCAACATGGAGGGCAAGGAGGTTCGCTTCGGCGTGGCGCTTTCGTCGCTCTTTGCGGTCATCACCACTGCCGCCTCCTGCGGCGCGGTCAACGCCATGCATGGCAGCTTCACGGCGCTCGGCGGCCTTGTTCCGCTCATCAACATGCAGCTGGGCGAGGTGATCGTCGGCGGTGTCGGTGCGGGTTTCTACGGCATTCTGCTCTTCATCGTCATCGCCATCTTCGTGGCGGGGCTGATGGTCGGGCGCACACCGGAATATCTCGGCAAGAAGATCGAGGCCAAGGAAATGAAGATGGCGGTCCTGGCCATTCTCTGCCTGCCGCTCGCCATGCTGGTCTTCACGGCAACCGCCACCGTCCTGCCCTCGGCGGTGGCGTCGATCGGCACGGCAGGGCCGCATGGCTTCTCCGAAATCCTCTACGCCTATACCTCGGCGGCGGCCAATAACGGTTCGGCCTTCGGCGGCCTGACAGGCAATACCACCTGGTACAACATCACGCTTGGTTTCGGCATGCTGATGGGCCGTTTTCTGGTGATCATTCCCGCACTCGCCATTGCCGGTTCGCTGGTCACCAAGAAGACGGTTCCGGCATCGGCCGGTACCTTCCCGACGGACGGTCCGCTCTTCGTCGGCCTGCTGGTCGGCACGATCCTGATCGTCGGCGGCCTTACCTTCCTGCCTGCACTGGCGCTCGGCCCCGTTGCCGAACATCTGGTGATGGCGGCAGGCCAGCTCTTCTGAGGTGATGCCATGAACGACAAGTCCCGAAGTAACCGCATCGTTCCCGTCCGCAAAGGCGCTCCCGGCAAGGGGAGCGCCACGCCCGGCGGCTGGTGTGCTTCCAATCTCATTCTTGCGATGATGGCGGCTCTCGTCGCCGCCGTCGTCGCTCGCGAAGTTATCACGGGCTGATCGACCCTCATCGGTCGCCCTGTTCAAACGCTGGAGCCTCTTCATGAGCCAGTCCAAACAAGCGAGCATCCTCGATTCTCGCATTCTCGTGCCGGCCATTGCCGCTGCATTCAAAAAACTCAATCCGCGCACACTTGCGCGCAACCCGGTCATGTTCGTGGTGGCGACGGTGTCGGTGCTGACAACGGTACTGTTCATCCGCGATCTCGTCACCGGCGGCGCCAATCTCGGTTTTTCCTTCCAGATCAATCTCTGGCTGTGGTTCACCGTGCTGTTTGCCAATTTCGCCGAAGCCGTCGCCGAAGGGCGCGGCAAGGCACAGGCGGATTCGCTGCGCCGGACCCGTACCGAAACCCAGGCGAAACTGCTGAGCGGCGATGACCGCAGCCAATATAAAATGGTGGCGGGCACCAGCCTGAAGGTGAACGATGTCGTTCTCGTCGAGGCAGGCGATATCATCCCCTCCGACGGCGAGGTCATCGAAGGTGTCGCCTCCGTCAACGAGGCGGCGATAACGGGCGAATCCGCCCCCGTCATCCGCGAATCCGGCGGCGACCGTTCGGCCGTCACCGGCGGCACGCAGGTGCTGTCGGACTGGATAAGGGTGCGCATCACCGCCGCCGCCGGCTCCACCTTCCTCGACCGGATGATTTCGCTGGTCGAAGGCGCCGAGCGCCAGAAGACGCCGAACGAGATCGCGCTCAACATCCTGTTGGCCGGCATGACGCTGATCTTCGTCCTCGCCACCGCGACCATTCCGAGTTTCGCGGCCTATGCCGGCGGCTCCATATCGATCATCGTGCTGGTGGCGCTGTTCGTGACGCTCATCCCGACCACCATCGGCGCGCTTCTGTCCGCCATCGGTATTGCCGGCATGGACCGTCTGGTGCGTTTTAATGTCCTCGCCATGTCCGGCCGTGCCGTCGAGGCGGCAGGTGACGTCGATACGCTGCTGCTCGACAAGACCGGCACCATCACGCTTGGCAACCGGCAGGCGACCGAGTTTCGCCCCGTCGCCGGCGTCTCCGAGCAGGAACTCGCCGATGCCGCGCAGCTTGCCTCCCTTGCCGACGAAACGCCGGAAGGCCGATCCATCGTGGTTCTGGCCAAGGAAAAATACGGCATACGCGCCCGCGACATGCAGAAGCTTCATGCGAATTTCGTACCCTTCACTGCCCAGACCCGTATGAGCGGTGTCGATTTCGAAGGCTCCTCCATTCGCAAGGGCGCGGTCGATGCGGTTCTCGCTTATGTTAACGGCGGCGCTTCGCAGCAGGGCAATGTTGCGCTCGCCGTCAAAACCGAAACGGACGCCACCCGCGGCATCCGGACAATTGCGGAAGAGATCGCCAAGACCGGCGGCACGCCGCTCGCCGTCGTGCGCGATGGCAAGCTGCTCGGCGTGGTGCAGCTGAAGGACATCGTCAAGGGCGGCATTCGCGAGCGTTTCGCGGAGCTTCGCCGCATGGGCATCCGCACTGTCATGATCACCGGCGACAATCCGATGACGGCTGCCGCCATTGCAGCGGAAGCAGGCGTAGATGATTTCCTCGCCCAGGCGACACCGGAAAACAAGCTGGATATTATCCGCGAGGAACAGGCCAAGGGCAAGCTTGTCGCCATGTGCGGCGACGGCACCAACGACGCCCCCGCGCTGGCGCAGGCCGATGTCGGCGTTGCCATGAACACCGGCACGGTGGCGGCACGTGAGGCGGGCAATATGGTCGATCTCGACAGCGACCCCACCAAGCTCATCGAGATCGTCGAAATCGGCAAGCAATTGCTGATGACGCGCGGTGCGCTGACCACATTCTCCATCGCCAACGATATCGCCAAATATTTCGCCATCATCCCGGCAATGTTCCTGGTGCTCTATCCGCAGCTTGGCGTCCTGAACGTCATGGGGCTTTCGACACCGCAGAGCGCCATCCTGTCAGCCATCATCTTCAACGCGCTCATCATCATCGCGCTGATCCCCCTGTCGCTGAAAGGCGTCAAATATCGCCCGATCGGGGCCGGTGCACTGCTGTCGCGCAATCTGGTCATCTATGGCCTCGGCGGCATCATCGTTCCCTTTATCGGCATCAAGGCCATCGACCTCGCCATCACGGCGCTCGGTCTCGCCTGAGGAGTAAAGACAATGTTTAGACAGTTTCGTCCCGCACTGGTGCTCATCCTCGCCACGACCGCCATAACCGGCCTTGCCTATCCTCTGGGGATGACGGGCCTCGCACAGGCGATCTTTCCTTTTCAGGCCAACGGCAGCCTCGTTGAAAAGAATGGTGCGGTCGTGGGTTCGCAATTGATCGGGCAGGCCTTTGCCAGTGAGAAATATTTCCACGGCAGGCCATCGGCTGCCGGCGATGGTTATAATGCCGCCTCGTCGTCCGGATCCAATCTCGGGCCGACGAGCGCCAAGCTCATCGACCGTGTGAAACAGGATTACGAGACCGCAAAGGCCGAAAATCCGGCCGCTGAGGTTCCCGCCGATCTGGTGACGGCTTCGGGCAGCGGCCTTGATCCGCATGTCTCGCCGGAGGCCGCCTATTTTCAGGTTCCCCGCATCGCCAAGGCAAGGGGCATGGATGAGGCAGCCCTGCGCACCATCGTCGAGCGCCATGTCGAAGGACCGGAGCTTGGTTTCATGGGAGAGCCGGTCGTGAACGTGCTGGCGCTCAACATGGCTCTTGACGCAGCCGGCTCATGACCTGAAATGGCTATGGCTTGTTTGCAAGCCATAGCCTCGACCACTGGTGGGTTCAATGCCTGAGGATATCAGCAATATGCCCAGCCGACCATCGCCCGATGCGCTGCTGGAAAACGCTCGGCGCGAGGCGCGGGGCCGGTTGAAGATTTTTTTAGGCGCGGCACCCGGCGTCGGCAAGACCTATGAAATGCTGATGTCCGGCCGGGCGAAGCTGGCGGATGGGGTGGATGCCGTCATCGGCGTCGTGGAAACCCATGGCCGCCGGGAAACCGAAACGCTGGTGCAGGGTTTCGAGATCATCGCGCGCCGGCGTATCGACTATCGCGGTCAGGTGCTGGAGGAGATGGATCTCGATGCCATTCTCGCCCGCCGTCCCGCTCTGGTTCTGGTCGATGAACTGGCCCACACCAATGCCGCCGGCAGCCGCCACCCCAAGCGTTACATGGATGTTCAGGAAATTCTGGCGCAGGGCATCGACGTCTATACGACGCTGAACATCCAGCATGTCGAAAGCCTGAACGACGTCGTTGCGCAGATCACCCGCATCCGTGTTCGCGAAACGGTGCCCGACAGCATCATCGACCGCGCCGACGATGTCGAAATCATCGATATCACCCCCGACGATCTGATCAAGCGGCTGAACGACGGCAAGGTCTATATGCCACGCACCGCACGGCGCGCCATCGAGAATTATTTTTCGCGCGGCAATCTGACGGCGCTGCGCGAGCTGGCATTGAGGCGCACTGCGCAGCGGGTGGATGAGCAATTGCTCAACCACATGCAGTCGCATGCCATTTCCGGCCCCTGGGCGGCGGGAGACCGGGTTCTGGTGTGCCTCGACCATGGCGGCAACGGTCCGGGGCTGGTGCGTTATGCCCGAAGGCAGGCGGATCGTCTGCGCGCACCATGGACGGCCCTGCATCTCGATACGCCGCGTTCGCAACAATTGTCGGAGGTGGAGAAGGACCGGCTGGCCGGCACCATGCGGCTTGCCCAGCAGCTCGGCGGCGAGACAGTGACCCTGCCGGCGCTCGACCTGACGCGGGAGATCATCTCCTACGCCAACGCCAATAATTTTACCCACATCATCATCGGCCGCCCGCGAAAATCCTGGTGGCAGCGGATTTTTCAGCGTTCGCTGACGCATGATCTGATCGATCATGCCGGCGATATCAGCGTTCACGTCATTTCCGGCGACAAAAAAGAAGAGAAGCCGGGCCATGCCGCAAGGCCGGCCTCGGCGCAATCGCATCGTTCCATACGGCCCTATCTAAAAAGCACCCTGTTTGTCGGTCTGGCGATCGTGGCCGGCATTGTGCTTGATCAGACGCTCGATGTCAGAAATCTGGCGCTGGTGTTTCTGATGGCGGTTCTGGCCGCCGCCGTACGCGGCGGGCTGGGGCCAGCGCTTTATGCTTCCCTGCTCGGGGCTTTTGCATTCAATTTTTTCTTCCTTGAGCCGCGTTACAACCTGACCGTTCGCGATCCGGAAAGTGTCGTGGCGCTGCTGTTTTATCTTGGCGTGGCGCTGGTCGCCTCCAACCTCACCGCGGCGGTGCAACGGCAGGCCGCCGCCGCGCGGGCAAGGGCACGCACCACGGAAGATTTGTATCTGTTCTCGAAGAAGCTCTCGGTGACAGGAACGCTGGACGATGTGCTGTGGGCCGCCGCCTTCCAGATGGCCTCGATGCTGAAGGTTCGGATCGTTCTGCTTTTACCGGAAAACAATACGATCACGGTCAAGGCGGGATATCCGCCTGATGATACGCTGGTGGATGCCGATATTGCCGCCGCCCAGTGGGCCTGGGAACATAACAAGGCTGCGGGCCGGGGCGCGGATACGCTTCCCGGCGCCAGACGGCTTTATCTGCCGTTGCGCACCGGCAGCGGCGCCGTTGGTGTGGTGGGGCTGGACGATGACCGGCTCGGGCCGCTTCTGACGCCGGAACAGCAGCGGCTGTTTGACGCCTTGGCCGATCAGGCAGCACTTGCCATCGAGCGGATTCAGCTCGTCTCGGATGTCGACCGGGCAAGGCTTGCGGCGGAAACCGACCGGCTGCGCACGGCGCTTCTGACATCCATCTCTCACGACCTTAAAACGCCGCTCGCGGCCATTCTGGGTTCGGCCGGAACGCTGAAGGATTTTGCCGAGGACATCCCGCCGGATGCGCGGGCCGAACTGCTTTCGACGATTGTTGAGGAATCCGAGCGGCTGAACCGTTTCATTTCCAATCTTCTTGATATGACGCGGATCGGCTCGGGTGCGATGGAGCCGAATTACGGTCTGCATTTCCTGGGCGATATGGTCGGAACCGCGCTTTCGCGCGCGGCGAAAATTGTCGTCAGGCATGAGATCGTTCTGGATATTCCCTCCGACCTGCCGATGCTGAAGGTCGATCCCGTGCTTTTCGAACAGGTTCTGTTCAATCTCATCGACAATGCCGCCAAATACGCTCCCGAACATACCGCCATCGAGATTCGCGGCTGGCGGCAGGGCAGGAATATCTTTCTGTCTGTAGCCGATGCGGGGCCCGGTATTCCACCTGATGATACGGAACGGGTGTTTGACAGCTTTTACCGGGTACGCAAGACGGACCATGTGCAGGCCGGAACGGGCCTCGGGCTATCCATCTGCAAGGGATTTATCGAGGCCATGGGCGGTTCGATCCGCGCGGAAAACAGGTCGGGTCGTACCGGTGCGCAGTTTACCGTCAGTCTGCCGGTTCCCGCCGATGCTCCGGTGATAGACCATGATTAAGGCACGATCGGCGGCGACAAGCGATGATGCCGCACAAGGCCGCTGAAGGAGATCGGGAATGACCAATTCCGCCGTTCGTATTCTGATCGTCGACGACGAACCGCCGATCCGCAAACTTTTGCGCGTCGGGCTGTCGACCCAGGAATATGCGGTGAGCGAGGCGATGAATGCGAAGGTGGCCATGGAGCTGGTCAGTGAGGACAAGCCCGATCTCGTCGTTCTCGATCTCGGCCTGCCGGATATGTCGGGGCATGATCTTCTGGCGAAATGGCGCGGCGAAGGGCTGGCGCTGCCGGTTATCATTCTCTCCAGCCGCACGGATGAGGCGGGTATCGTCAAGGCGCTGGAACTGGGGGCCGATGACTATATCACCAAGCCTTTCGGCATGAACGAACTCGTCGCCCGCATTCGCGTCGCGCTCCGCCATCGTCTGCAAAGCCAGGGGGAGAGGCCGGTGTTCCAGACCGGAGACCTTTCCGTCGATCTCGTCAGGCGCATCGTCAAGGTGGAAGATCGCGAAGTGAAGCTCTCGCCCAAGGAATATGATATTCTGCGGGTTCTGGTGCAGCATGCCGGCAAGGTGCTGACGCACCGTTTCCTGCTGGAACATGTCTGGGACGAACTGACCGACGTTCAATATCTGCGGGTCTATGTGCGCCAGCTGCGCCAGAAAATCGAAAAAATCCCGGATCAGCCGCGCTATATCCTGACGGAAACCGGGGTCGGTTACCGGCTGCAGGAGGTTTGAGGGCGCCGCAAGGCGACGCTCTCCGATAGTTTAAACGGCGGCGCAGATCGACAGGAATTCATCCACATCGGCCTCGGTTGTCGCGAAGCTGGTGACCATGCGGATCAGCACTTCGTCCTTGCCGACCTTTTCCGGCATGTCGCGCGGCTCCAGCCAGTCATAGAACTTCGCACCCTTTGCCGTGGCGGCTTCGGCGGCCGCCTTCGGCAGAATGGCGAAAACTTCGTTGGCTTGTGTTGGCCATGCCAGGCGGGCGCTGTTCAATGAGCCGAAACCGGCGCGCAGCCGGTTGGCCATAGCATTGGCGTGGCCGGCGAGACCGAGCCACAGATCGTCCTGCAGATAGGCCTCGAACTGCGCGGCGATGAAGCGCGACTTGGAAAAAAGCTGGGCGGTGCGCTTGCGCAGGAAGGAAAAGTCCCGGGCGAGCGAAGGATCGAAGAAGACGATGGCTTCCGCGCACCAGCAGCCGTTTTTCGTGCCGCCGAACGACAGGACGTCGACGCCGCGTTTCCAGGTCATTTCGGCGGGCGTAGTGCCGAGGGCGGCAAGCGCGTTGGCGAAACGCGCGCCGTCCATATGCAGCGGCAGGCCGTTCTGCTTGGCGATCTTGGATATCGCATCGATTTCGTCGAGCGTGTAGACGGTGCCGGCTTCGGTTGCCTGCGTCATGGTGATGGCTGCGGCGCGGCCGTGGTGCACGGCATCCTGCGGATAACGCGCAATGCGCTCGATCAGGTTTTCCGGCAGCATCTTGCCGTTTGGGCCCTCGACGGCGACCATGCGCATGCCGGAAAAGAAATCCGGCGCGCCGCATTCATCCTCGATCACATGCGCTTCCGAATGACAGAAGGTCAGGCCGCCGGCGCGGGCAATGCTGGCCAGCGAAAGCGAATTGGCCGCCGTACCGGTGGCGACGAAAAATACGGCGACCTCGCGCTCGAAAATTTCGTTGAAGCGCTTTTCGATGGAGAGATCGAGCTCGCTGGTGCCATAAGCGGCAGCAAACCGCGTGGATTCGCGCGACAGCCGTTCATTGACGGCCGGATGGGCACCAGCCCAATTGTCTGAAGCAAAAAACATCTCTGAAGGCTTTCCGATAGCTGAGGTTCTGTTCGGGCTGTTCGAAGCGATAACAGGGAAAGTTCTAGGTCGGAACATTGAGCTTGGCAAATCCGGTAATGAAAGCAACGGGCCAGCCTGTTTTGCGACAAGAAAGTTTCGCCCAATAGGTCAGTATCGAAACTTCGCTGCAAATGGGGCTTTCACTAATTGGATTCGTACCCTTGCCAAATTCGCCCGTTTCTGCCAAAATCCTCCTGAATTGAGACAGCTTTACTGTCCTAAATTTGACCAAACCGGATGGAATGCGGATTTCGCGGGAAGCGAAAAATTCGTATCGAGCCGGATCTTCGCATGAAACCGTGCAAGTAATTTTGCAGGAGGGACAAAAATGACGAACAAGCCGCAGGCGGACATCGCCGCCGCAACCCTGACCACAGACTGTCCCACCGCGGCTGCGGCCGCACCCGTTTCTGCGAAAGCGCGTTTCGCGGGCGGCTTGCCGGAAAGGCAGGGTCTTTACGATCCCGCCAATGAACATGACGCCTGCGGCGTCGGCTTCGTTGCCCATATGAAGGGCGTCAAGTCGCACCAGATCGTCAAGGATGGCCTGTTCATTCTCGAAAACCTCACGCATCGCGGCGCTGTCGGCGCCGATCCCCTGATGGGCGATGGCGCGGGCATTCTCGTGCAAATCCCCGACCGCTTCTTCCGCGAGGAAATGGCGGCGCAGGGCGTGACATTGCCGAAGGCTGGAGAATATGCGGTCGGCCACATCTTCATGCCGCGCGATCCTTCCCGCATCGAGCATTACAAGAAGGTCATCGTCGATGTCATCGGCGAAGAGGGCCAGCAGTTCCTCGGCTTCCGCGATGTGCCCGTTGATAATTCCTCGCTGTCAAAGGCGCCGGATATCGCCGCGACCGAGCCGCACCATGTTCAGGTCTTCATCGGCGCCGGCCGCGATGCCGCGACCAATCATGACTTCGAGCGCAAACTGTTCCTGATCCGCAAGGTTCTCTCCAACCGCATCTATGATGAGGGCGGCGGTAAGGAAACTCAGGATTTCTACCCGGTTTCGCTGTCGTCTTCGACCATTGTCTACAAGGGCATGTTCCTCGCCTATCAGGTTGGCGCCTATTACAAGGATCTGGCGGACCCGCGTTTCGAATCCGCCGTTGCCCTCGTGCACCAGCGTTTCTCGACCAATACATTCCCGTCCTGGAAGCTGGCGCACCCTTACCGCATGGTTGCCCATAACGGCGAAATCAACACGCTGCGCGGCAACGTCAACTGGATGGCGGCGCGTCAGGCTTCGGTGTCCTCCGTGCTGTTCGGCGACGACATTTCCAAGCTCTGGCCGATTTCCTATGAAGGCCAGTCGGATACCGCCTGTTTCGACAACGCGCTCGAATTCCTCGTGCGCGGCGGTTATTCCATGGCCCATGCCGTGATGATGCTGATCCCCGAAGCCTGGTCGGGCAACCTGTCCATGTCGGCGGAACGCAAGGCGTTTTACGAATATCATGCCGCGCTGATGGAACCGTGGGACGGCCCCGCCGCCGTTGCCTTTACCGATGGCAAGCAGATCGGCGCGACGCTCGACCGTAACGGCCTGCGTCCGGCGCGTTATCTCGTCACCGATGACGACCGCGTTATCATGGCATCCGAAGCCGGCACGCTGCCGGTGCCGGAGGAGCGCATCATCAAGAAGTGGCGTTTGCAGCCGGGCAAGATGCTGCTGATCGACATGGAAAAGGGCGCGATCATTTCCGACGAGGATGTGAAGCACGAGCTTGCCGCCAAGCACCCTTACCGCACCTGGCTCGACCGCACCCAGCTCATTCTTGAGGATCTGAAGCCCGTGGAGCCGCGCGCGCTGCGCCGCGACGTGTCGCTGCTCGACCGCCAGCAGGCCTTCGGTTACACCAGCGAAGACACCAAGCTCCTGATGTCGCCGATGGCGACGACGGGTCAGGAAGCCATCGGCTCGATGGGCACCGATACGCCGATTTCGGCCATGTCGGACAAGTCGAAGCTGCTTTACACCTATTTCAAGCAGAACTTCGCGCAGGTCACCAACCCGCCGATCGATCCGATCCGCGAAGAGCTCGTCATGAGCCTCGTCTCGTTCATCGGCCCGCGCCCGAACCTTCTCGATCACGAAGGTGCTGCCCGCGCCAAGCGTCTGGAAGTGCGCCAACCGATCCTGACCAATGGCGATCTGGAAAAGATCCGCTCCATCGGCCACACGGAAGACCGCTTCGATACCAAGACGCTCGACTTCACCTATGATGTGGAGCGTGGTGCCGAAGGCATGCCGGAAATGCTCGACCGCCTGTGCGAACGGGCGGAATCGGCCGTGCGTGGCGGTTATAACATCATCGTTCTTTCCGACCGCCAGCTTGGCCCTGATCGTATCGCGATCCCGGCCCTTCTGGCGACGGCTGCCGTGCACCATCACCTGATCCGCAAGGGTCTGCGCACTTCGGTCGGTCTCGTCGTGGAAACCGGTGAGCCGCGCGAAATCCACCATTTCTGTCTGCTGGCCGGTTATGGTGCGGAGGCGATCAACCCCTATCTCGCCTTCGACACGCTGCTCGACATGCACAAGCACGGCGCCTTCCCGAAGGAAGTCTCCGACGACGAAGTGGTTTATCGCTACATCAAGGCGGTGGGTAAGGGCATCCTCAAGGTCATGTCCAAGATGGGCATTTCTACCTACCAGTCCTATTGCGGCGCGCAGATCTTCGACGCCATCGGCCTTTCATCGGAATTCGTCGAGAAGTATTTCTTCGGCACCGCCACCTCCATCGAAGGTGTCGGCCTGACGGAGATCGCCGAAGAAACCGTAACGCGCCACACGGCTGCCTTTGGCAAGGACCCGATCCTTGCCAACACGCTCGATATCGGCGGCGAATATGCCTATCGCATGCGCGGCGAAAGCCACGCGTGGACGCCGGATGCCGTCGCCTCGCTGCAGCACGCCGTGCGTGGCAACAGCCAGGATCGTTACCGCGAATTCGCCGGCATGGTGAACGAGACGGCGCTGCGCATGAACACCATACGCGGCCTGTTCAAGGTCAAGTCGGCGGAAGCGCTCGGCCGCAAGCCGGTCTCCATTGACGAGGTCGAGCCGGCGGCTGATATCGTCAAGCGCTTCTCGACGGGGGCCATGTCCTTCGGCTCGATCAGCCGCGAGGCGCATACCACGCTCGCCATCGCCATGAACCGCATCGGCGGCAAGTCCAACACGGGTGAGGGCGGCGAAGAATCCGACCGTTACATGCCGCTGTTGAACGGCCAGCCGAACCCGGAGCGCTCCGCCATCAAGCAGATCGCTTCCGGCCGCTTCGGCGTGACGACGGAATATCTCGTCAATGCCGATATGCTGCAGATCAAGGTGGCGCAGGGTGCCAAGCCCGGCGAAGGTGGCCAGCTGCCCGGCCACAAGGTGGATGCGACGGTTGCCAAGACGCGTCACTCGACCCCGGGTGTCGGCCTCATCTCGCCGCCGCCGCATCACGATATCTATTCCATCGAAGATCTGGCGCAGCTGATCTACGACCTGAAGAACGTCAACCCGGAAGCCGATGTTTCGGTGAAGCTGGTGTCGGAAGTGGGCGTCGGCACGGTTGCGGCCGGTGTCGCCAAGGCGCGTGCCGACCATATCACCGTTGCCGGTTTCGATGGCGGCACAGGCGCTTCGCCGCTTACCTCGCTGAAGCATGCGGGTAGCCCCTGGGAAATCGGCCTTGCCGAAACCCAGCAGACGCTGGTGCTGAACGGCCTTCGTTCGCGCGTCGCCCTGCAGGTGGATGGCGGTCTGAAGACCGGCCGCGACGTCATCATCGGCGCGCTCTTGGGTGCGGATGAATTCGGCTTTGCCACCGCGCCGCTGATTGCGGCCGGCTGCATCATGATGCGCAAGTGCCACCTCAACACCTGCCCGGTGGGCGTCGCCACGCAGGACCCGGTTCTGCGCAAGCGCTTCAAGGGCACGCCGGAACACGTCATCAACTATTTCTTCTTCGTGGCCGAAGAAGTGCGCGAAATCCTCGCCTCGCTTGGTGTTACCAAGCTGGACGAGATCATCGGCGCTTCCGAACTGCTCGAGAAGGATGAGATGCTGGCGCACTGGAAGGCCAAGGGGCTGGATTTCAGCCGCATCTTCCACAAGGTCGAGGCTCCCAAGGAAGCAACCTTCTGGACTGAGCGCCAGAAGCATCCGATCGACGACATTCTCGACCGCAAGCTGATCGAGAAGTCCTTGCCGTCGCTCGAAAACCGCGAGCCCGTGGTGTTCGAAGTGCCGATCAAGAACGTCGATCGTTCCGCAGGCGCCATGCTTTCGGGTGCGCTTGCCAAACGTTGGGGTCACAAGGGCCTGAAGGACGATACGATCCACGTTACCCTCAAGGGCACGGCCGGCCAGTCCTTCGGCGCTTTCCTCGCACGCGGCATCACCTTCGATCTGGTGGGTGACGGCAACGACTATGTCGGCAAGGGTCTTTCGGGTGGCCGCATCATCGTGCGCCCGCCGGAAAACACCCGCATCGTTGCGGAAAACTCGATCATTGTCGGTAATACCGTGCTTTACGGCGCGATCACCGGCGAGTGCTATTTCCGCGGTGTGGCGGGCGAGCGTTTCGCGGTGCGTAACTCCGGCGCGGTCGCGGTTGTCGAAGGCGTCGGCGACCACGGTTGCGAATATATGACCGGCGGCATCGTCGTCGTTCTCGGCGAAACGGGCCGTAACTTCGCGGCCGGCATGTCCGGCGGTGTGGCTTATGTTCTCGACGAGAAGGGCGATTTCGCCACCCGATGCAACATGGCCATGGTCGAGCTGGAGCCGGTTCCCGAAGAAGACGACATGCTGGAGAAGCTGCACCATCACGGTGGCGACCTCATGCACAAGGGACGTGTGGACGTTTCCGAGGACATGACGCGTCACGACGAGGAGCGCCTTTACCAGCTGATCTCGAACCACTTCCACTACACGAATTCGTCGCGTGCCAAGGATATACTCGACCGCTGGAGCGAGTTCCGTCCGAAGTTCCGCAAGGTCATGCCGGTCGAGTACCGCCGTGCACTTGAGGAAATGGAGCGCATGCGCATGGGCGTGGCGGCGGAATAATCCGCCGCATGAGGACACTACACCAACTGGTCTCGCTGATAACAGCGGTCGCCGTTCCCACGGCGATCTGTTGGACGAGCGGCGAGACCGGATTTGAGTTCATCGTATTGGGGGCGGCTTTGGGTTTCGCTTACTGGTACTGGGGCCCGACAGGCGCTCCGCTTTGATGTGAGGACATAAACGTGGGCAAGGTTACAGGTTTTCTGGAGATCGACCGGCAGGTGGGCAAGTATCAGCCCGCATCGGATCGTATCCGCCATTTCCGCGAATTCACCATTCCGATGTCGGATGCCGAGGTGCAGAAGCAGGCGGCGCGCTGCATGGATTGCGGCATTCCCTATTGTCACGGCCCGACGGGCTGTCCCGTGCATAACCAGATCCCCGACTGGAACGATCTGGTCTATAACAACAATTGGGAAGAGGCGATCCGCAACCTCCACTCCACCAATAATTTCCCGGAATTTACCGGCCGCGTCTGTCCCGCGCCTTGTGAGGAGGCGTGCACGCTGAACCTCGAGGATGCGCCGGTCGCCATCAAGACCGTCGAACAGGCCATTGCCGACAAGGCTTACGAGCTGGGCTTCATCGTGCCGAAGCCGGCGACGATCCACACCGGCAAGAAGGTCGCCATCATCGGCTCCGGCCCTTCGGGCATGGCGGCGGCGCAGCAGCTAGGCCGCGCCGGCCATGAGGTTCATGTCTATGAGCGTGAATCCAAGCCCGGCGGCCTGCTCCGTTATGGCATTCCCGACTTCAAGATGGAGAAGAATTTTATCGACCGCCGTGTCGAGCAGATCAAGGGTGAAGGCGTCACCTTCCATTGCGGCGTCAATGTCGGCGTTGATGTGACGGTGGAGGCGCTGCTCGCTGACCACGATGCCGTGCTTTATTGCGGCGGTTCGGAAACCCCGCGCCCGGCCGGTATCGGCGGTGCCGATCTGCATGGCGTTTACGATGCCATGCCTTACCTCGTGCAGCAGAACCGCCGCGTCGGTCGCGAAAACATCGACAGCGTCGGCTGGCCTGCCGATCCGATTCTGGCCGGCGGCAAGCATGTCGTCGTTGTCGGCGGCGGTGATACCGCATCCGACTGCGTCGGCACGGCGTTCCGTCAGGGTGCTGTGAAGGTCACCCAGCTCGACATCCGCCCGATGCCGCCGGAAAAGGAAGACAAGCTTGCGGTCTGGCCCTTCTGGGCAACCAAGATGCGCACCTCGTCCTCGCAGGCCGAAGGCGCCATCCGCGAGTTTCAGGTGGCGACGCTTGAATTCGTCGGCGAAGACGGCGTGTTGACGGGTGTGAAATGCTGTCAGGTAGATGATCGCCGCAAGCCGATTGCCGGCACGGAATTTATCATCAAGGCCGATCTCGCCTTCATCGCCATCGGCTTTTCCGGCCCCTTCACCGATAGCGTGCTGAAGGAAATGGACGGCAAGCTGACGCTCAACACCGACCGTCGCGGCTCCACCAATGTCATCGCCAACGAAACGGACTACAAGACCTCGGTCGACAAGCTGTGGGCGGCGGGTGACGTGCGCCGCGGTCAGTCGCTGGTGGTCTGGGCGATCCGCGAGGGCCGTCAGGCAGCGCGTGCGATCGACGAGGCACTGATGGGCGCGACCGTTCTGCCGCTCTGAGCAGGCGAAGATGATCCGAACCGGGAGGGCCTGTTGCAGACGCAACAGGCCTTTTCTTTTGGCTGCGAAAATGTGGGTTTCTTCCTCAGCAATAGGGAAGGGTGATGCGAAAGCAGGCACCACCGGTGGAAGCATCGCTGATGGTAATCTCTCCGCCATGATAACGGACGATTTCCTGCACGAGGTTGAGCCCGAGCCCGGTGCCGCGATCTTTCGGCCGCAGGCGGTGGAAGGCATCGAAAACCAGCTCCCGTTCCTCCTCGGGAATGCCGTTGCCCTCATCGGCTATCTCGATCACCCGATTTGCCGCAACCCTTATCGTGATCGTTCCGCGATTACCGCCATGTTCGATGGCATTCTGCACGATGTTCATCAGGGCGCGCTGCAACGAGGCGTCGTCGGCAAGGGCGAGAATCGGCTCTTCCTCCGGCTCAAAGGAGAGCGCATATCCCTGCGATATGGCAAGCGGCGCCATATCGGCGACGACCGATCTGCACAGGGTGACAAGATCAAGGGGGACCAGAGGGGCCTTCTGCCCGCCAAGGCGCTGCAAATCGAGCAATTGTTCAGCCAGCACGGCGATACGGCTGGCATCCGCCAATATCCTGCTGCGGGCAGGGCCGTCCAGCAGCGTTTCAACGCGGGTCTGGAGAATGGCGACGGGGGTTCGCAATTCATGGGCGGCATCGAGAATGAAACGCTTGTGCCGTTCGTAGCCGTCGTCCAGCCGCTTCAGCGCGCCGTTGACGGCATGCACGAGCGGCTGCACCTCGCGTGGAATATCGCCATCCGGCAATCGGTATCCGCGCCTGTCGATATCGATTGTTTCCGCCGTGCGGGCGATGGTGGAAAGGGCGCGAAATTCCCTGCGGATGATCCAGGGGATGGTTACGGTCGTCACGATCGACATGAGAATGAGGACCGGCATGATCAATATGTTCGAGAACAACAGAACGGGGAAGGTCATGCTGAAGGGGCCGCCTTTGCCGATCATGACGAATTCTCCCGCCGGCCCCGAAGCGCGGCGAACGACGGCGATGCGCACCACGGCGAGATAGGAATAGGACAGCGCCGCGTCGCGCACGTCGGAGACCTTGATGTCGCTTAGCTGCTGATCCATGTTGCTGAACGCCTCGGGCACCTGCCCGCCCTGCACGATCTCACCTTTCTCGCTGACCGCGACGAACCAGAAATCGGAGGTATTGCTGCGCAGGTTGATGAATTCGGGCGTTTCTTTGAGAACCAGTCGACCATCCTCATTCCGTATGATCGCGTTGGCGGTTATCTGGGCTGCCTCCGGGCTGAGCAGCGCGCTGCCTGCGCCGCCGCTCGACATATAGGTGACAATGGCGGCGGTGACGAAGAAAAGGCTACCGATCTGGAACAGCAGCAGTTGAATGGTCAGCCGGCGCTTGAGCGATTTTCTTTTGGCCGATTTCACGAGGTTGCCCTCAGCAGGTAACCGACACCGCGAATGCCGTGAACCTCGACACCCGCATCTGCGGCCGCCAACTTGCGGCGTAAGCGGGAAATATGGGAATCGAGCGCATTGGACTGGATTTCATCGTCGAAATTATAGACGGCCTCCTCGAGCAGGGAGCGCAGCACCGTTCTGCCCTGTCGCCGCAACAGGGCTTCGAGGATCAGCAGTTCGCGTCTGGTCAGCGGAAGGAATTCGCCCTTGATGCGCACTTCGCGGGTCTCGAAGCAGAATTCCAGCCTGCCCAGTTTTGCCGTCATCGTCACGGCGCCGGCCGGGCGGCGCATCAGGGCACGGATGCGCGCAAGCAGTTCCTCGACGGCAAATGGCTTGGCCATATAGTCATCCGCACCAAGATTCAGACCCTTCACCCGATCCACAAGCGCGCCCTGCGCCGTCAGCACGATGACGGGCGGAGTGACGGGCAGAAGCCGCAAATCTTCGATAAGCTGGATGCCGTCACCATCGGGCAATTGCCGGTCAAGCACGACAAGGTCGTGGACGCCGTCCATGATGGCGTGACGGGCAAGATCGAGCGTGCCGACCGTATCCACGATAATATCGAACCGGTGGAGCGCGGCGGACAGGGCTGCTGCCATTTCGCGTTCGTCTTCAACAAGCAGCAGGCGCATGAATTCGTCTCGGCATTGTCCGGCACGCCTTCCGGGGGAAGGGCGCGCATGAAGTCAAAAGCAACGGTGACGTTGACGCTCAGGGCAAGCGACGCGTCGCCGTCGAAAAAATATCGCCCTGCAAAAGGTGGGATCGGAGAAGGCTGGTGGCCAATCTCCGCATTCCTGCAAAGCTGCAATTATCCTGTCATTGGGGGATTGCCTGAACATTACGCCGGCTGAAGAGGCGCCAGATCGCTGGCAGGCGTCTATTGTTTTGCCTGTGTGGTATCGGGCATCACCCGATAGTAATCGATGCGGCCTGCCGGTGCGTCGGCCATCTCGCCCCGCTTGGTCAGCCTTTCGCGTGGCGATTCCACCACGGATACGCGTGTCGGTCCGGAAGCAACGGGGGCGTCGCCAAGCAGTTTGTCGCCGCCATCGAGATTGGGATCGGTCAGGCTGATCGGCTGGGTGCGCACCTGGCCCGCATCGATGCCGAGTGCCGGCAGGGAGGTGAGCGCTGGCAGATTGCTGCCATCCAGTTTCACGAGGTCCGGCCCGGCGCTATCGAGGTGCCTGCGCACGAATTTCTCGACGTAGAAGGCGAGCTTGCGTTTGCCGGCCTGGGTCATGCCGATGCCATCGGCCTCACGCAGGCGGGCCTGCTGGCCGTTCATGTCGTAACCGGTGATGACGAATTTCCCCGCCTCATCGACAAAGCCGTCCCAGACATCCACGAATTCACCGCCATATTTTTCGACATGGCTGCGATAAAGCCGGTTGAAACCGACGAGATCGGCCGAAAGCGATGGCGACTGGAAGGCGGGCAGGCCAACCCACAGCAGCGGCACCTTCTGGCGTCCGGCAAGGGTGAGAAGCTCGTCGATCCGCCGTTCATATTCCTTGAACCAGACCTCCGTGCCGAATTTTTCCCTGATATCGCCGATCTGCATTTGCTGGCGATCATTCGATCCCATCATGATGACGATGGTGGCCGGATTGGTCTCGCTGATAAATTGCGGCAGGGTGGTGAACCAATCGTAATAATCCGTGCGGACGAGACCGGAAGAACCATTGGCTCGCACATCGACGGCGATTGCCGGCGAACTGGCGAAGGCATTGACCAGTTCTTCCCCCATGCCGCCGGCGAGAAAATCGCCGATGACCAGAACGCGCCGTGCATTTTCAAGCTTGGCCGCCGGCTCCGGTTTTGCGGTTCGCATCTGCACCACCGAGGGCGCTTTTCTGGCGGGTTGCGGGCGGGTGACCGATCTTTCACGCGGGGCAGAGGGAAAATCTCGGCGGTTGCGGGGCTGGTATTCTCTGCCGGATCCGCCATCGCGGCCCACCGGTCTGCCAAACAGCATTTCAAACAGGGTGCGCCGTTGCTCCTGTGCGAAGCTTTCGGAAGGAACGAGCGGCACGGCAAGCACAGCGGAAAGAAGGACAGCGCAGAAACGCCAGCCGGTTCTTCCGTTTTTTTCCGCAGGTTTCCTACTCATGACATCAACCTTTCCGGATGCATCGGCGGCGTTCATGACGCCGCCGAATTCACCGGCACATTATCAATTGCGCAGGGCTCTCAGCAACCGCTGCGACGGCTGGCCGTCGGTTTCCATACCCATGCGCGACTGGATGGCGCTGATGGCGGCTTTCGAGCCGGAACCGAAGTTCCCGTCGACTTCGCCGTCATAATAGCCGAGTTCCTTCATGCGGGTCTGCAGCTCGAATTTTTCACGAATATCCAGCGTCCCATCGGGGCGCGGCCACTTCTGCTGCATGCCGCCATAACCGGCGATCTCATCCGCAAGCAGGCCGACGGCGAGCGCATAGCTGTCGGATGCGTTGTATTTCTTGATGGTGAAGAAGTTCTTCATCATCAGGAAACCTGGGCCGTTTGCCCCGCCCTGCAATTTCAGCATGGCGCGATCGGAACCGCGGGTGAAATTCTTGCCGTTGGGGCGGGCGAAGCCGAGCTTCGTCCATTCCGCAATGGTTTTCGTCTGCCCTTCAAAACGGGCGCCGCCACGCGGAACGGCGGTTTCATAACCCCAGGTCCGGCCGGGCTCCCAGCCGTTCTTGGAAAGAAGATTGGCGGCGGTTGCCAGCGCGTCCGGCACGGAGTGCCAGATGTCGCGCTTGCCGTTGCCATCCGCATCCACCGCATAAAGCAGGTAGCTGGTGGGAATGAACTGGGTATGACCCATCGCGCCCGCCCAGGAGCCTGTAAGCTGTTTCGGCGTGACATCGCCGGCCTGGAGAATCTTCAGAGCGGCGATCAATTGCGTGCGCGCGAATTTGGCGCGTTTGGGATCGGAATAGGCGAGCGTTGCCAGCGCCTGCGGGATGTTGTGCAGACGTTCCGGCTTTTCGAGAACGGCGCCGTAATTCGATTCCATCGACCAGATGGCGAGAATGATATGTTTGTCGACGTTGAAGTTGCGCTCGATCCAGTTGAGGGTCGTCGCATGTTTCATCTTCATTTCGCGACCGATCCGCACGGTATACGGATTGACGCGGGAATCGAGATAATCCCAGATCTGCGTGGTGAATTCCGGCTGGAAGGTGGCCTTGCGCAGCGCGTCCGGATCCGGCTCGCTGACACCGGCAAAGGCCTTCTGATAGGTCGCCTTGCTAATGCCTTCTTTCGCGGCTGTTGCATAGAACTGGTTGATCCACTGACGGAATCCCTGATCGGCGCGGGCAGAAACGGGCGCCAGCGAGATTGCCAGGCCTGCAACAACCATGCAGCCGAATTTGCGGACATCTGAAAGGATCATCTTTGTCATCGTCTGTCTTTCGTTCTCTCGAATGTCATTTCGATTGCGAAAACGCATCGGGCGTCATCATGGATAACAAAAGAACGTCAACAAATTCTTTACCATTAATAGATGGTAGCGTCACCCTTTACAAAACGTTGTTATTTTTGAAATAACAACAGCGTGCGGGGATTGTGATCAAGTTTTATCTCTCAGGAGGGATATGTGGTAGAACAGAAGAAAATTCGGAAGGCCGTATTTCCGGTCGCAGGTCTCGGCACGCGTTTCCTGCCCGCAACCAAGGCGGTTCCGAAAGAGATGCTCACCGTCGTCGACAAGCCGGTCATTCAATACGTCGTCGATGAGGCGGCGGAAGCGGGCATTGAGCATTTTGTATTTGTCACCGGCCGCGGCAAGGCGGTGATCGAAGATTATTTTGATATTCAATTTGAACTCGAACAGATGCTGCGCGAGCGCAACAAGAATGCCGAGCTGACATTGCTGGCCGGCCTTCTGCCCAAGGCGGGCACGGCAAGCTTCACGCGCCAGCAGGTGCCGCTTGGTCTTGGCCATGCGGTCTGGTGCGCCCGTGATATCGTCGGCGACGAGCCTTTCGCCGTGCTCTTGCCCGACATGATCATGCATTCGCAGAAAAGCTGCCTCAAGGGTATGGTTGAACTTTACGACCAGACCCAGGGCAACGTCATCGCGGTGCAGGAATGCGCTCCCGACCAGACGCATAAATACGGCATCGTCGGTGTGGGCGACGCCGTGGGTGAAGGTTTCAAGATCACTGAAATGGTCGAAAAGCCTGCCAAGGGTACGGCGCCGTCGAATTTCTACATCAACGGCCGTTATATTCTTCAGCCCGAGATTTTCGACATCCTCGAAAATCAGGAGCGTGGCGCCGGCAACGAAATCCAGCTGACGGACGGCATGCTGACGCTTGCCAAGTCGCAGGAGTTCTCCGGCTATCATTTCCGCGGCCAGACCTTCGACTGCGGCGCCAAGGACGGTTTCATCCTCGCCAACGTCGCCTTTGCGCTGGAGCGTGGCGATATTCGCCCTGCGATCGAAGAGCCGATCAAGGCCCTGATCGACGGGTTGAAGTAATCCACCAGCACAGAAACGGGATCCCGGCCTTAGCGCCGGGATTTCTTTTTGGCCGAAGCCTATCGCTTGAGGACAAGCCCTGCGCCGACGCGCAGCTCGCTGCTGTCATAAACCGGCGTCCACTGGTAGCTGACATCCGCGGTCAGATCGAGATAGCGGTTGAGACCCCAGGTCAGGCCGGCGCCTGCGGTATATTCAACGGCATTTTCCATATCGGAAGAGGGGAATGTGCGATGCACGATCTGTCCCGTCAGGCGGGCGACGAGGTTGCTGCGCAATTCGTGGGTCAGGCCGGCATCCAGCCGATAGGAAATCCAGCCACCCTGCGGTCCGCCGGCAAAATCCTCTATCGTCGTGCGCAGGCCAAGATTGACGTTCGTGCCGCGCTGGGGTGACCAGTTGAGTTCGCCATCCAGTGTCAATGCACCGATCGAGGCGAGACGATCGTCATCATATTGCTTGCGCAGATAACCGATGGCGGCCTCGCCGCGGGTCTTCTCGCCAAGATCGACTTCCGCGCCGACCTTCGCCCCATAGGCATTGGAGGAACGGGCATAGCCGGAATTGTCGAGACGCCTGTCATATTTGGTCGTCCCGGCATTCAGTTCCAGGAAGGGGATAAGCGTCGGCGATAATTCATAACCGATGCGTCCACGCAGGTTCGCGCCGTTCTGATCGCGGTCGCTGAGGCTGATCGGCCGGCCGTCGACGCCTTTCGCATCCGTATAGACCGTGCGCGACAGATCGAGCGCCGCCAGGCCGCGCAGCTTGCCGAAATCCCGCTCTATCGACGCGCCGGTGGTGAAGCGGTGCTCACCGCCCTGCACGGCAGCGCCGGTCAGAGCATTGGGGTCCGTGGTGTCCTCGCGGCTGAATTCGTAACCGGCCTTGAGATTGGCCGTCGTTTCTTCACCGAGATCAAGGCGCAGATCGGCCTCTATTCTTGCCCGGGGTTCTTCGCCGTCCTTGTCGCTGCCGAAGTTCCTCTCCCAGGCGCCGTCGCCCGTCACCGTCAAAGCGTGACGGGACCAATCGCTGGTGAGCGTGCCGCGTATGCCCGTCGTCAGATAGTTACGTCTCGAAGGACCGCCGGTATTCGTCTGCTTTTCCGTGTTGATCGTCTGGCTGATCGAAGGGCGAAGCAGGAATGTGCCGAGCCGGATGCCGGGCGTTTGGCCGGGTTCGGTTGCTATCCGTGGATTTTCGCCACCATCCACCGTCGGTTCATAGGGGTTTTCGGCTTCGGCATAGGGTTGGCCCGCCTCGTCCTGCTGTTCGTAAATCGGATCGCCGGGATTGTTGGATGGGCGCCACAGTTGCGGTGCAGGCGCTGGCGCAGCTGTGGCCGGAACGGCACCTGTGCTCAGCCCGCTCTCCGTTGTCGCCGTGGGTGAAGCTGTTCCATCTGCGGCAGAAGCGGCGCCCGGCAATGCCGGTGTGGCTGTCGTTACGGTCTGCGCAAAAGCGCTTCCCTGCGGGTAAAAAATCGTGCAGGCGAGCAGCAGGGTTGCTGCTTTCCGCGACGTCGGCAGACGTGTGGCGGTGCCCTTCACATTCATTCCTTTTCACCCGGCAAGTTGGGCCGATGCCGGATCGAAGGCCCACCAGGGCATCTCCTCAGACCCGATGCGTGACGGGCCGATGAAATGACATGAGGAAACCAGGGACCAGACAGGCGACGCAAGTTTTAACATCGCTTTAACAATAGGTTTTTTATGGTTAACAGTTGATAAAGATCGCCGGGATTTCAGCGTTATGGCAGGGGCGGGAAATCAGCGACACCCATCATCGGATCCGGTAGCCCCGATTTCATTCGCCCTGAGAATTGAAGGAAAATGGCCGTAAATGCAAAATATTTCTAATATGAGAAGATTAAAACGTTTCAATTTGGCACGGAATCGCCCTATAGTTTACAGGGGCTGATCTTCTATTGCTCAGCAAGTGGTATTGAATTTTATTTTGTGTGACAGCGTCGTTTCATGAATCCCGTTTTGAACACCAAGCAGGTCGGTTTTTATTGTTGGGATATTACCAATGACCGTTTCTATCTAGACGAAGTATGTGCTGAACTTTTCGGGATTCCACTGCGACAGGCGATGCAGGGCATCAGCATTTTTCAGATGCTCGAAAAAGTGGACCTGGATCATCGAAACCGTGTGATCGAAACGGCATTGATTACCCTGAAGGCTGCGAGTTTTTATGATCAGGAATATGCCGTGCGCCGCAGCGACGGCTCGGTCTCATGGGTAAGGACGCTCGGGCGATATCTGGTCGATGAAGAGAACATCCCTTTCAAGCGGCTTGGAACGATGGAGGAGATTTCTCCGCCGGACCGGCGTCACTGATGACATGCAGTTATACGGCAATCGTCGAAGGGTTTCGGGTGGCATCGACGAAAACTCGGCGTCAGCCGGCTGAAGAGTGGACTTATTCCGGCTGAAAGAGTAACAGTCGGCCATGATTACGCGCGCTGTCAAACTGGTCGAAGACAATGCTATCGAATCCGCCGTGCGGACCATTTCGATGGAGCGGGCTGGCCTTGCCGCCCTTGAGGATGCTCTCAGAAACGGTCTTTCCGAACCCTTCTGCAAGGCGATCGAGACCATCGGCCAGTCGAATGGCCGCCTCATCATCACCGGGGTCGGTAAAAGCGGCCACATAGGCGCCAAGCTTGCCGCCACCTTTGCCTCCACCGGAACGCCCGCCTTTTTTGTGCATGCGGCGGAGGCCAATCACGGCGATCTGGGCATGATCGGCGGCGATGATGTGGTGCTGGCCATTTCCAAGGGTGGCGAAAGCGCGGAACTGCGCAGCATCATCAACTATTCACGCCGTTTCTCCATTCCGTTGATCGCGCTCACCTGTTCTGAAAATTCATCGCTGGCACAGGCTTCCGACATTGTGTTGCTGGTTCCCAATGAGCAGGAAGCCTGTCCGCTCGGCCTTGCGCCCACCACCTCTACGTTGATGCAGCTTGCGCTGGGCGATGCCCTTGCCGTTGCGCTGCTGGAGGCGCGCAATTTCACCGCAGGCGATTTCAAGGTGTTCCATCCCGGCGGCAAGCTGGGGGCGAGCCTGACACTGGTCAGCGATATCATGCATACCGGTGATCGTGTGCCGCTGGTCAACAAGGGAACGGCCATGCCGGAAGCGGTCGGCGTTCTCTCCCGCAAGCATTTCGGCTGCGTCGGCATTCTGGACGAGGATGGCCGCCTGTGCGGCATTGTCACCGAGGGTGATATGGCGCGCAACCTGTCGCGCAACCTTGCCGAGATGACAGTCGACGACATCATGACCCGCACGCCGAAGACCGTCAAAAAATCGGTGCTGGCGACCAGCGCGCTGGCGACGCTGGAGAAATTCCACATTGGCGCGCTGATTGTCATCGATGACGACAACCGGCCCATCGGGCTGGTGCATTTCCATGATCTCTTGAGAATTGGCGTGGCTTGAAGCTCCGCCGATCCTGAAAAGCTGATCCTGAACCTATCGGTCTAGCGGCTCGATTGTCAGCGTTCGGCCCCGCGCGGAAGCGATTCTTACCCGGGTGCCGGCCGGCAGGTCTTCACCGTTGACCGGCCACCAGGTATCGTCCAGCCTGATCCTTCCGCGTCCCTCGACGATCGGTTCCTGCAGGGTTGCGGTGCGGCCGACAAGGCTTGCTTCGCGCTGGTTCAGGAAGGGCTCGTCGCTTGCCGCGCGGTTCCGGCCGAAATATTTCCGGCCGAGAAGGGCGAAGACCACGGAAAGTGCGGCAAACAGCACCAGCTGCAATTGCCAGGCCCAGAATGCCGCTTCCCAGAAAAACAGCGAAAACGTACCGATGACCAGTGCGGCAAGGCCGATCCAGATGAGGAAGACGCCGGGCGCGATGAGTTCTGCAGCCAGGAGCACGAAGCCGACGATCCACCAGCTCCATGGTCCCAGCTCAGTGGCAAGTCGTTGCAGCATCGTCACTTCTCCGATGAGGAACCGAAGGGATTACCCGGGATCGTGACGTTGATGCTCTGGCCGGAAGGCCGCGTCGGCGGCACGGAACGGGACGATGCGGAAGCGGCAGGCGCAGTCGGCGCATCGCCCCTGTCGCCAAAGACCTCTTTCGCAATCGTGCCGATACCACCGAGAGAACCGATCAGCGCCGAAGCCTCCATCGGCATCAGCACGATCTTGGAATTCTTCGCCGTGCCGATCTCCGCCAGAGCCTCGGTATATTTCTGGGCGACGAAATAGTTGATGGCGTGCACATTGCCGGCGGCGATGGCTTCCGAGACCATGCGGGTGGCGTTGGCCTCGGCCTCGGCCAGACGTTCGCGCGCCTCGGCATCGCGGAACGCCGCTTCGCGCTGACCTTCCGCCTCCAGAATGGCGGATTGTTTTGCGCCTTCCGCCCGCAGGATCTGGGCATTACGGGCGCCTTCGGCTTCCAGCACCTGCGCGCGTTTTTCGCGCTCGGCCTTCATCTGCCGCGCCATGGAATCGACGAGATCCTTCGGCGGTGCGATGTCCTTGATCTCGATGCGGGTGACCTTGATGCCCCAGGGTCCCACCGCCTCGTCCACCACGCGCAGCAGGCGGTCATTGATGGCGTCGCGATTCGACAGCAATTCGTCGAGATCCATCGAGCCCATCACCGAACGGATATTTGTCATGGTGAGGTTTTCGATCGCCATTTCCAGATTGGCGATCTGATAAGCCGCCTGTGCGGCGTTCAGCACCTGATAGAAGGTGACCGCGTCGGCGGAGACGCTGGCATTGTCGCGGGTGATGACTTCCTGTGTCGGGATGTGGAGCACCTGCTCCATCACGTTCATCTTCGAGCCGATGGTTTCGAAGAACGGCACGATGAGGTTCAGGCCGGGTTCGAGTGTGCGGGTGTAGCGCCCGAACCGTTCAACCGTGTAACGATGCCCCTGCGGCACGGTCTTGATGCCGGCAAACAGCACCAGAATAACCAAAACAACCGCCGCTATGACGACGATGTCGAAACCGCCCAATGCAATCATCACTTTTCCTCCGGATCAGAACTATCGGGGTTTTACCCCGGCATCGTTATGGCAAGATTACACCCATCCTTGCAACTCCCGCCGCACAACCTTTTCGAGAACATTCATGCCCTCGGCACTGTCGTTCAGGCAGGGAATATGGGTAAATTTCTCTCCGCCATTATGCAGGAAAATCTCGCCCGCTTCACCGGCAATTTCCTCCAGCGTCTCAAGACAATCCGACACGAAGCCGGGATTCATGACGGCGATGCGTTTGATGCCCTCGGAGGCCAGCTTTTCCACCGTCTTGTCGGTATAGGGCTGCAGCCATTCTTCCGGGCCGAAACGCGACTGGAAGGTGATCATGAAATTTTTATCTGTCCGCCCCAGCGCCTCGCGCAGCAGCCGGGCGGTTTTCTGGCAGTGACAATAATAGGGATCGCCCTTTTTGAAATAGGATTGCGGAATGCCGTGGAAAGAGGTGATCAGCATTTCCGGTTCCCAGTCCAGCGTCGTCAGATGGTTTTTGACGGAGGTGGCGAGCGCCTCGATATAGGCCGGATCGTCGTGATAGGGCGGTACGGTGCGGATGGCGGGCTGCCAGCGCAGCTTCATCAGATGTTCGAAAGCCTTGTCGTTCACGGTTGCCGTGGTCGATGCGGCATATTGCGGATAAAGCGGGAAAAGCAGGATTTTTTCGCAGCCCTGTTCCTTCAGAGCGTCGATCTTCGAGGCGATGGAGGGCTGGCCGTAACGCATGCCCCAGTCGACCACGACATTCGGCAGATCCCTCAGCGTTTCCGCCAGCAACTCGCCCTGGCTGCGCGTATAGGTGCGCAGATAGCTTTCGTTGCGCTCGTGGTTCCAGATTTCCTCATAGGCCTTGCCGACTTTCTGTGGGCGCTTGTTGAGGACAATTCCGTAAAGGATCGGATACCAGTAGAGACGCGACCATTCGATCACCCGCTTGTCGCTCAGGAATTCCGCCAGATAACGGCGCATCGGCCAATAGTCCGTACCGTCAGGTGTGCCGAGGTTGACGAGCAGGACGCCGACCTTGCCAAATGCCGTGCGGGGATGGTTTGCGGGGAGTGCGGATAGTTCTGTCGCCATGAATGACACCCTGAAACTCGGACTGGTTGCGTGAGGAGCGGTTCCGTTTCGGACAAGGGCGGAAACGCTCCATCTTCTGTTTATGCGCGCCGAACGCAAACCGCGACGGGGTTGGGCCGGCAATGCCCGAGCTATACGCTCGTGCCGTCAATTTGTTCACGTGTTCTAGACGAAATTTTTCAGGATTAAACCATCCACGCAGGCTATTTCCGGGGCGGGGGGAGCCGCAGGATATCCCTTGCCAAAATCCGATCTATAACGGTTTGTTTTTAAAAGGAAAATAAGAAGCCGGCCCCGATGTCCGGGGGCCGGCTTCGTGTCTGCGGCAAATTGCCCTGTCTGTTCCCGTGCGGCTTATTGAGCCGGCAGTTCCAGTTCCTCGCCGATCTCGATGTGGTTCGGATGCTTCAGCGTATTTGCCTTGGCAATTCTGCTCCAGAGAGCGCCATCGCCATATTTCTCCGCTGCGATCTTCCAGAGCGAGTCGCCCTTTTCAACGACATATTTGCTGGCGGCGGCAGCGGCTGCAGCAGGCGTCGTCGTGGCCGGCGCTGTGGCAGCCGGTGCGGTAGCGGCAGGCGCTGCGGGCGCGGGGGCCGGTGTGGCGGCCGGAGCGGGTGCGGTTGCTGCCGGCGCGGGTGCCGCGGGCTTTGCCGGAGCGACGTAACCGGCAGGTGTCACTTCGCTGATGCGGCCATCCGTGTAGGGCTTATAGGGGCTGTTGGCGGTGATATAGGCCGCAACGGCTTCCTCGAGGTTGGGGCCGAAGTCATAGGCATTGATGGCCTTGGTCGCAAAGACCTTGAAGCCGTCACCGCCGGTGCGCACGTAATTATTGGCCGCGACGATATAGGTCTTGGCGGGATCGAGAGGCACGAAGGCGTCGCCTTCCTTGACCTCGACCGAAACGACACGGCTGCCGGCCGGCTTGGAACGGTCGAAGGAATATTTCAGGCCGGAGACCTGCATGAAACGACCGGCGCCATCATCGATCTGGCTGACGCCGTTTTCGAGAGCGGCGCGAATATCCTCGCCTTTCAGCTGGAAGGTCGCGACGGTGTTCTGGAACGGCAGAACCGTCAGCACTTCGCCCATGGAGACATCGCCGCCATCGATGGAGGAGCGCAGGCCGCCGCTGTTTGCGAACGCGATGGTCACGCCCTGGTCCTTGACACGCGCCAGCGTCGCATCGGCCACCAGATTGCCCATGGAGCACTCCTTCACGCGGCAAACCTTGCGGTCTCCCTCAATCGGGCCTTCCGAGGTGCCGACGACCTTCGATTTCAGCGCCTCGATCGGCGCCTTCAGCTCATCGATGCGCTTCAGCGTGGCTTCATCAGGCTTGAAGGAGGAGTCGATCAGGATGGGATCGCCCTTGCTCTCCTTGACCACGCCACTGTCGTCGAAGACGACTTTGAGGTCGCCCAGATATTTGCTGTATTGCCCGGCCTGAACGACCGGAACCTTGTAGCCGCCGGGATTGTCGACGAGGGTCGGATAGGGGCCTTCAGCCTTCTGGTCGGTGTTGGAAAGCAGTGTGTGCGTGTGGCCGCCGACCACGACGTCGACGTCAGGGATTTTTGCGATGAATTCGAGATCGCGCGGATAGCCGACATGGGTGAGCGCGATGATCTTGTCGACGCCGTCCTGCTTCAGCTTCTGCACCTGCTCGCTGATTTTCGCGACATCTTCGGCGATGGTGATATTGGGACCGGGCGTTGCCAGTTCCGCCGTGTCGTTGGCGACTGCACCGACGATACCGATTTTCTGTCCGCCGACTTCGAGCACGATGGACGGCTTGACGCGATCGCCGATTTTCGAGGCGGCGGTGGCCACCACATTGGCGGTCACGACGGGGAACTGCACCTTGTCGAGGAAGCCGGCAAGACCGTCTTCGCTGTCGTCAAACTCGTGATTGCCGACGGTCATGGCGTCGAACTTCATGGCGTTCAGCACTTCCGCTTCCACCGTGCCCTTGTAGGTGGTGTAGAACAGCGATCCCTGGAAATTGTCGCCGGCATTGAGCAGGAGGACATTCTTGCCTTGAGCCTTCAGGGCGTCACGGGTCTGATTGATCGCGGTCAGAAGACGGGCGGCACCGCCGAAGCATTCATTCTTGCCTTCTTCTTCCGCCGAGCAGGTCGAGTCGAACTTGTTGATCGATTCGATACGGGAGTGAAAATCGTTGATGTGAAGAATGTTGAGCTCGTAATCGGCCAGAGCCGCTCCGGCCGAAAGCGTTATCGCCGAAACGCTTAGCATGCCCAGTCCCAAAATTTTCTTCATGGTCCCTCTCTCCTGTTCAAAGCGGAAGCCCGGGCCGGTCGATCATCCTCCGGCCGTGCTTATTTTCTAGTCTGAAAACATGTCAGTCTTTCAAAGCGTGATGTTTCCATTTAGCGGCAATCGCCGCAAGTGAAATTATGACAGTCGCGCAATAAACAAAAACGCACGCCGGAGGCGTGCGTTTCAGAAGATCATCTCTTTGAAAAGCCGAGGTTATCAGCCTTGGCGCGTCAGCGAGAACTGGCTGTTCGTGTCCGTCGTGCAGTTCAATTGTGATGGGGAGACGAGGGCGCAGTTGACGCGCGACTGCGTGTTGCGCACCAGCGAGGTCATGTTGATTTCGTAAAGCGTCGGCGAAATCGTCACATAGGTGCCGGAGGCCAGAAGCGTGTTGGTGTCGGTCGAACGGGTGGAGAAGGCGCCGTTCTGGAACGTCGATACGATGCCGTTGCGGTCGATCCAGCGACCGTCGACGGCCGGGCCGCGGGCAAGCGAAGGCGCCATCGAGGTCTGCTGGGAGGGACCCGGCGCGACGCATGAAGACACCGCGATAGCGGCTGAAAGCAAAGCAGCGCTTGTCTTGAAGTTCATGAGCCTGTTCTCCTGCGATTCGATGAAACCTTCTGTGCTTCGACCATGCCGTGAAGCGTTCTTTATTTCAAGGCAACGTTGTTTGCTCTCCCCGGTTCCTGATGTCGTTCAGGAAAGCCCCAGCGTGACAAATATGAGACTCCGTCCCGTCAGCGCACGAGGATATTGCGGAACTGCCACGGGTCGGATGCATCGATATTGTCGGGAAACAGACCGGGGCGGCCATCGGTCGGCTTCCAGTCGGTATAATGTCCCTCGACGGGTCCGAGATAGGGACGCTGTACCTCAAGGCAACGGCGGTAATCCATTTCATCCGCCTCAACGATGCCGGCCTGTGGATTTTCAGTCGCCCAGACCATGCCGGCCAGCACCGCGGAACTGACCTGCAACCCGGTCGCATTCTGATTGGGGGCGAGCGAACGTGCTTCCTGCAGGCTCAACCGCGAGCCATACCAATAGGCATTCCTGTCATGGCCATAAAGAAGAACGCCGAGTTCATCGGCGCCGTCGACAAGCTCGTCTTCGCCGAGCACATGCTGGATCGGCTGCGGGGTGCCGCCATTGCCGAAAAGTTCATGCAGGGAAAGAATGGCGTCGTTGCAGGGATGGTAGGCATAATGACAGGTCGGCCGATAGGTCACGTCGCCATCATCGTCGCGGACCGTGAAATAGTCGGAAATCGAGATCGCTTCGTTATGCGTGACGAGAAATCCATATTGCGGCCCGAGGCCCGGGCACCATGTCCGCACCCGCGTATTGGCGCCGGGCTGATCGAGATAGATCGCCGCCTTGCTTCCCTTTTTCTGTTTTTTCGCGTTTTTGGGCATCCAGTTTTCATGCGTTCCCCAGCCGAGTTCGGCCGGCTGAAAACCTTCCGCGATGAAACCTTCGACGGACCATGTGTTCCAGAAAGCGCCGAAGGGCTTGGGTTCCTTCGCCCGCTGTGTATCGCGTTCGGCCACGTGAACGCCCTTGACGCCAAGCTGCTTCATCAGCTTTGCCCAGCCTTCCCGGTCATGCGACTGCGGCTCCTCGATGTCGAGGCCGATATCCTTTGCAAGATTGACGAGGGCCTGCTTCACGAACCAGGACACCATGCCGGGATTGGCACCACAGGTGGAAACCGCGGTCGTGCCGCCGGGCCTGCGCGCCTTTTCCTTCAGCATGGTTTCGCGCAGTGAATAATTGGTTCTGGCCGCATTGTCGGCATCGGCGTCGAAATAGAAACCGGGCCAGGGTTCGACGACCGTGTCGATGTAAAGCATGCCATGTTTACGACAGATCCGCATCAGGTCGACGGAGGCGGCATCAACTGAAAGGTTGACGCAGAATCCCTGGCCCTGAACCCCCTTGAGAAGCGGCTTCAAAATCTCCCTGTAATTTTCCTTGGTCAGATGCGTCTGGATATGACGGATGTTCCTCTCGGCCAGAAAGGCCGCGATATCCTCGCGCGGGTCGATGACGACCAGACGGGTCCTGTCGAAATTGAAATGACGTTCGATCAACGGAAGAGTGCCGCGCCCGATGGAGCCGAAGCCGATCATGATGATGGGGCCGTTTATATCGCCGTAGATCGGGTGGTTTGCGTCCGTCATTCCTCAATTTTCCTTTTTCAGCCAATAAGTAAGCTAGATCATAAAAGCGTGCCACAATAAAGGGCAGGTGGATGACGGACATATGACGATACAAACCGGGGGACAGGCGTGTGCATCCTTTCCACCGCATTCTGCCTCTTCGCATTTTAGAGAGTGCGTTTATAATTGAATTCTTCTTTTCCTCTCTATGTCCAAGGGCTTGGGGGCTTTGGCCTGACGACGACAGGGGAATTTTTCGCCATCACAGGGGAGTTGCCTGTTGAATGATCTTTTAGAGCGCGTAGCAGCGCTTCAGAGTGCCACCCCCGTTCTTATTGCCCTTTACGATTCCGAGGACCGGTTGCGTCATGCCAATCCGTCGTTCCGGGAAAGCTTTCAGCTTGCCGCCGATGAATTTCCGACCTGGGCGGATATCATGCGGCTGAACCACCGGCTACGCACCGGTGTCGTCATCCGCAACAATGATTTCGAGGGATGGCTGCTCTCGGCGCAGTCGCGGCGTGGCAAGCTGCCCTACCGTGCCTTTGAGATGGACCTTTACGATGGTCGCTGGTTCTGGATGACGGAGACGGTGCAGCAGGATGGCTGGATGCTCTGCGTGGCAAGCGACGTTACCGAATTGCGCCAGGGCTACAGAACCCTGCGGCAGGACCGGGATCTGGCGGTGCGCGCCTCGCAGACGGACGAATTGACGGGAACGGCGAACCGCCGTTTCGTCTTCGCCAAGCTCGCCTTGCAGGTGGAGCAGGTCGCCAAGGCGCTTGAAGCACCCTTTTGCCTTTGCACGCTCGACATCGACTTTTTCAAACAGATCAATGATCGTTTCGGTCACAAATGCGGTGATGCGGTGCTGCGCGATTTTGTTACCATCGCCCATTCCGTCATCCGGCGGGTGGATTGTTTCGGCAGGATTGGCGGGGAAGAGTTCATGCTCGTCCTGCCGCGCAGTTCAATTACCGAAGGCCAGGAGATCGTTGAGCGGCTGCTGCAGAAGGTGCGCCTTTCCAGACCGCTCTCTGAGTTTCCGGATTTTTCCTATAGCTGCTCGGCTGGCTTGACGGCCTATCGCACGCCGGAAAGCGCCGATGATGTTTTCTTGCGGGCGGATCAGGCGCTTTATGCGGCCAAGGAAAAAGGCCGCGACCGGCTTCTGGCGGTAACCGTTTAAAGCAATTCCGCGGCAATCAGCCCATGTAGCGAATTGCCGACGAAGAGCTTGCGGCCGGCGATGTCTTCCGGTTTCAGCGCCTGTCCGCGCGCCCTGCGTTCGCGGATCAGGTCGGCACGCAGCACACCCGGCAGGATGCCGCTGTCGAGCGGCGGCGTCAGCAATTGCCCATCCGGCATTTCGACGAAAATGCTGGTCGATGATCCCTCGCACAACTCACCGCGCTCGTTGAGCAGCAGCACCTCGTCGGCCTCCCCGGCTGAAAATTCGGCCCGGGCGGCATCATAGGGTTCGCGGCGTGAGGACTTGTGGCGATAGAAGGTGTCGGTCGAATCGAGCGTGGTCTGCCGGGCGATGCGAACCCGCCAGACCGCATCCTGGGCCAAGGGCTGGAAGTCGGCGGTTTCGATATCGAGTTCGCCCTTGTAGTTCATGACCAGCCTGACGCAGAGCGGCTTTTCGCCACCCACCTTCTTTTCCAGCACCTGAACCGCATTGACCGGCGCGCGAAAACCGAGCGCATCGGCGGAGCGCAGCAATCGGCGCATATGCTGATCGATGCGCTGAAAGCCGGTCTGCGGCTCCCAGCGCAGGGTTTCCCTCAAGGTCAGATCGGCGGGTTTGCGTTTCATGGCCTGTGCTCGTCGCCTGAATTGTTTACCGGTGTCTTCTGCCGGCAATATCAACCGGCAAAACCTGTCCGAAATAGGATAGTCCTGCCGGCGGAAGAGATTAAGCCTGTTTTTTATCCAGCGCTTCCAGCTCGTCGATCAGCCCCTCGATCATCGAAAGCCCCTTGTCCCAGAAAGAGGGATCGGTGGCATCGAGACCGAAGGGTTTCAGAAGCTCCGAATGGTGCTTGGTGCCGCCCGCTTTCAGAAGCTCGAAATATTTCTCCTGAAAGCCCGTCTCGGCCTTCTGGTAAACCGCATAAAGCGAGTTCACCAGGCAATCGCCGAAGGCATAGGCATAAACATAAAAGGGCGAATGGATGAAATGGGGGATGTAGGTCCACCATGTCTCATAGCCTTCGGAAATCCGGATTGCCGGACCCAGGCTCTCGGCCTGAACGGAAAGCCAGAGTTCGCCGATCTGTTCCGACGTCAATTCACCCTGCTTGCGAGCGGTGTGCAGCTTGCGCTCGAATTCGTAAAAAGCGATCTGGCGCACGACCGTGTTGATCATGTCCTCGACCTTTCGGGCGAGCATGGCCTTGCGTTCCCGGATATCCTTGGTGTCATCGAGCAGCTTGCGGAACGTCAGCATTTCCCCGAAGACGGAAGCGGTTTCGGCAAGCGTCAGCGGGGTGGCGCACATCAGCGCGCCCTGCTGGCCGGCCAGCACCTGGTGCACGCCGTGGCCGAGTTCGTGGGCGAGCGTCATCACGTCGCGCGGTTTGCCCAGATAGTTGACGAGCACGTAAGGATGGGCCGAGGGCACGGTCGGATGCGCGAATGCGCCGGGCGCCTTGCCGGGGCGGGCGGGTGCGTCGATCCACTCTTCATCGAAGAATCTGCGGGCAATATCGGCCATCTCGGGGGCGAAATTGCCATAGGCGGAAAGCACCGTGTCCTTTGCCTCGTCCCAGGGAATGATCGTGTTCGACGTATCGGGAAGCGGCGCGTTGCGGTCCCAATAATTCATCTGCTCCATGCCGAGCCACTTCGCCTTTATGGCATAATAACGATGCGAAAGGCGCGGATAGGCCTTTTTGACGGCGGCGGCCAGCGCATCGACCACATCGCGCTCGACGCGGTTGGCGAGGTGGCGGCTGTCGGCAATATCCTCGAACTTGCGCCAGCGGTCGGAAATATCCTTGTCCTTGGCAAGCGTGTTGGTGATGAGGGTGAAGACCCGCAGATTGTCCTTGAAGGTGGCGCTCAGCGCTTCTGCCGCCTTCTTTCGGGTTTCCGGTTCCGGCTCCTGCAGCATGTTGAGCGTTACTTCAAGCGGAAGGCTTGCGCCATCGATGTCAAAACGCAGATCGGCCATCGTTTCGTCGAACAGGCGGTTGAAGGCTGCCGCGCTGGTCATCGATTTTTCGAGGAATAGCTGCTCCAGCTGATCGTCGAGCTGGTGCGGCTTGTCCTTGCGCAGATCCACCAGCCACGGGCGATAGTGGCCCGCCGCCGCGTCATTCGCCATGCAGGCGTCCATCGTGGCGTCGTCGATGCGGTTAAGTTCAAGCGTAAAAAACAGGAGATGCGCGGAAATATCCGTCAGTTTCGCCTGGGCATCGCCGTAAAGCTTGCCATTTGCCGGATTGGACGTATCGGAAAAATAGGTGAGCCCGGCAAAGGAGCCGATGCGGCCGATGAGATCGTCCAGCGCTTCATATTCCTTCAGCGCGGCGCCGATGCCCTTTTCGCCCGTGGCCTTCGCTGCGGCTTCGAGCCTGCCTTTCCATTTCTCCTCGAAAGCCGCCGCCATCGACGCCGCCTTCTCGAGATCGCCCTCGTATTCCGGCGAATCCCCCGACGGATAGAGATCCGAGAGTTTCCATCCGGGCAGATCGCCAAGCGCCGGGCCGGAGGTTTCGGCAAGGGAGAATAGGGGGTGCGGGGTGGGGCGATTGAGGGTCATCCAACGTGTCCTTCTGATTATGCGTGCGAAGCATATGGGGACCTTGTTTCCCGCGGCAATGGATAAAATGCAAGCAATTCTCAAAACTGGATGTTCAAGTCTCCCATGCCAGAGTGCGGAATAAGGGACCGCATGAAGCAGGTCCAGAAACCGGAAACCGGAGCTAAAAATGACCGCGCATGTTCTCGTGATAGACGATGATCCCGTCCAGCGCCGCCTGCTCAAAAATGCGGTGGAACGTTATGGGCATCTCGCCTTGCTTGCTGAAAACGGCAAGGCGGGGCTGGAGTTGCTCAAGCAATATAGCGGCGAGATCAACGTCATCGTCCTCGATCTGATGATGCCTGAAATGGACGGGCTTGCCTTTCTGAAGGCCATCGGCGAACTCGGCACGGATGTTCCCGTCATCGTACAGACCGGGCAGGGCGGCATCGACACCGTTGTGCAGGCCATGCGCGCCGGTGCTTTCGATTTCGTCGTGAAGCCGGTTTCGCCGGAAAGGATCGGCGCCGCTATCTCCAATGCGCTCAAGCTCGACAGGAGAGAGGCAAAGGCCCGCACGGGCAGGCGCGGACGGAGCAATGCAGTGAATTTTACCGATATCGTTTCCGCAAGCCCGGCCATGCTGAGGGTCATTGAACTCGCACAGCGCGCCGCCCAGTCCAGCATTCCCGTGGTGCTTGAAGGCGAATCCGGTGTTGGAAAGGAAATGGTCGCCCGCGCCATCCAGTCGGCCGGCGACCGGGCGAACAAGCCGTTCATAACCGTCAATTGCGGCGCCATCCCCCATAATCTGGTGGAAAGCATCCTTTTCGGCCACGAGAAGGGTGCCTTCACCGGTGCCACGGAAAAACATGTCGGCAAATTCATGGAGGCGGATGGCGGCACGCTGTTCCTCGATGAAATCGGCGATCTGCCGCTGGATGTGCAGGTGAAGCTGCTCCGCGCCGTCCAGCAGGGCGAAATCGAAACCGTTGGTTCCGCGCGGGTGCAGAAGGTCAATGTGCGGCTGATTTCCGCGACCAACAAGAACCTCATCGAAGAGGTGAAGGAAGGCCGCTTCCGCGAGGACCTCTATTATCGCCTCAACGTCTTTCCGATCACCATTCCGGCGCTGCGCCGCCGCAAGGAAGACATTCCCCATCTGGCGCGGGTTTTCGCCGAACGCTTTTCGGCGGAACAGAAATTGCCGAATGCCGTCGGTCTCGATGCGAGTGCGCTGGCGCTGCTGACGGCCTATGACTGGCCCGGCAATATCCGCCAGCTGGAAAACGCCGTTTTCCGCGCCGTGGTTCTGTCGCAGGGTGAGGAGCTGTCGGATTCCGATTTTCCGCAGATCGTGCTGCAGTTGCCTGAATTTGCGAATGGCGATGATGGGGACGATATCATCCACTCGCCATCCGGATCGTCGTTGAAGCTTGCGGCCTATTCGCCGCCCCCGTCGCCGGCTGCCGAAAACCATGCCGTCATCGAGGAGCCGTCGGATATTTCCACCACCATTTATCGCGGCGGAAACCTGATCTCCAGCATGGACGATTCGGGCAATATCCGGAAACTCGCTGAGATCGAAGAGGAACTCATCCGTTTCGCCCTGCGTTTTTATCGCGGTCAGATGAGCCAGGTCGCAAGAAAGCTCGGCATCGGCCGCTCGACGCTTTATCGCAAGTTGAAGGATTATGGCATCGATCCGGATGATCCGCTTCGAGATGCCGCCTGAGGCCCCAAACCGCTTATTCCAGGGCAGATCGTGAAATTCGTTAACTTCTGAGCAAGGATATCCGCTTACCGTCTATAAACCTCTTGTTAGTGGCTGATTCACTATGTAGAGGAAGGTTGTATGTGTGTGGCAATTTTGCCATCGTGTCACCGTATTTGACGTTCATTTGAGGCAATGTGACAGAAATTGTCTTCCAGGCGGGGATCGAATTGCCATATCTGCATCGGAATAACGCGCTTTCGACCAAGATCGCGCGCGGCTTGATCAAGGATATATGCACGAAGCTGTCGGCGCGCGCTGTCACCTTTGCCTGCCTGATGCTCGCCGCAATGCCTTTCGTCGGTGTTTCGGCGACGGAAGCCGCCGCCGAGACGCGCAGCCTCAAACTGTATTATATCCATACACGCGAGAAGGCGGTCATCACCTTCAAGCGCAATGGCAAATACGACCAGAAGGGCCTGCAGGAGCTGAACCGCTTCCTGCGCGACTGGCGTCGCAACCAGCCGACGCGCATGGACCCGCGACTTTTCGATCTTGTCTGGGAAGTCTATCGCCGCAGTGGCGCCACCGATTACATCAACGTCGTTTCGGCCTTCCGTTCACCGGAGACCAATGGCCTTCTGCGCACACGCACCAAGGGTGTCGCGGAAAAAAGCCAGCATATGCTCGGCAAGGCCATGGACTTTTATATTCCCGGCGTGAAGCTTGCCCGCCTGCGTGAAATCGGCATGCAGATGCAGATCGGCGGCGTCGGCTTTTATCCGACGTCTGGCTCTCCCTTCGTGCACATGGATGTCGGCGGCGTTCGCGCCTGGCCGCGCATGAGCCGTCAGGAACTCGTCCGCATCTTCCCGAACGGCAATACGCTGCATCTTCCTTCCGATGGCAAGCCGCTTCCCGGTTATGAGCAGGCGCTCGCCGACTACAAGAAGCGCGTCAGCTCCTCCTCCATTCAGGTTGCTTCCAGCGCCGGTGCAGGTCCTGCCTCTTCCGGTGGCGGCAAGCGCAAGACGTTGCTGCAGGCGCTCTTTGGTGGCGGCGGCGACGAGGATGAAGATCCCGATAGCATCGCAGCGCCGGAGCCCGCAGAACGCCCGGCTGTTGCCCGCCCGGCGGCTCCGCAGCAGGCGGCTCCCGAGCCTGAACCCACCATTGCAGTTGCTTCGGCACAGGCGCTTCCCGGCGTGAACGATGCACCGCTGCCGACGGCTCGTCCCGCCTTCGGCAACCAGCCGCCGGCCAATACCGGCCTTGCGACGGCGCTTTATTCGCCGGCCCGCAATGCCGCGCAGGATGCCTTGCAGGCAGCAACCACGCCGACGCCGGCTTCCGCGCCGGCCGAGCGCCAGCAATTTGCCGATCTGGCTGAGGTATCCGTGCCCGTGCCCACGCTTCTCGGCCCGCGTGGCATGAGAGGTGATGCGGAAGGATCGATCCTGACGGCTTCCGCAGATGGTGCGACACCGGCTGCGACCGGCGAACTCGCCTCTGTGCCGGTTCCCGCCAATCGCCCGGCTGTGGCGGAAGCCCTGCTGGCGGCGGCCAATGCCGATGCTGAAGGTGAGGACGATCTTGCCGAGGCACAGCAGGATACGCTTTCGCCGACGGTGGTTGCGGCTCTTGAACAGAGCGGTCAGGCCGCCCGGTCGCAGGTCCAGTCGGCTGCCATGCCGACAGCCGCGCCATTCCCGGCCGCCGTCAACCACAAGGTTACCGTCGCACCCGCCGAAACGGCCAAGGCCGAACCGCAGGCTGGCTTCGGTGATGCCTTCGACCTCAAGCCTGCCATCAATGGCGGCCTCAGCGCCGGTATGCCGACCAAGGGTTCGCGTCCGAGCAAGCAGGATGCCGCCGTTTCCCAGCAGGCCATGGTGGGCGGTGGACGCCTGACGCAGGATCTTATTTCGGATTGGGCGCTCAACCAGAACAAGGGCACCACCGGACGCTCGGTCAAGGCGCCGCGTGTTGTCGCCAACCGCATGCTCAGCAACGACATGTCGGCCTCCGCCACCTCGGCTAGCTTCAAGCCCGGTGCCGTGGCCATCGAATCCAGCCGCTTCAGCACGCCGGTGAAGATGCACTGAGCCAGTTTTATCAGACGGCCGAAAGGCCAACAAAAAACCCGCCGTCGCCGGCGGGTTTTTTGTTGCTTGGTAATCGTCGATCAGACGCCGCTCTGGCCGTCCGAGCCGATATAGGCAATGCGCACCATGTTCGTGGCACCGGGGGTGCCGAGCGGCACACCGGCGGAGATGATGATGCGATCACCCGGCTTGCCGAAACCTTCTGAAACAACGATGCGACAAGCGCGGTTCACCATGTCGTCCAGATCGCTCGCATCGCCGGTGACGACGCAGTGCAGGCCCCAGACGACCGAGAGGCGACGCGCGGTCTGGATGATCGGCGACAGCGCAATGATCGGCACCTGCGGCCGTTCGCGCGCGGCGCGCAGGCCGGTCGTGCCCGAGGACGTATAGGTGACGATCGCCGCAAGCTTCAGCGTTTCGGCGATCTGGCGGGCAGCAAGCGAAATGGCGTCGGCACCTGTCGGTTCCGGTTGGGCGCGCTGCGCATAGATGATATTGGAATAATAGGGGTCCTGTTCCACGGTGCTCGCGATGGAGGCCATGGTGGAAACCGCTTCGACCGGGTAGTCGCCGGAGGCGGATTCAGCCGAGAGCATGATGGCATCGGCGCCTTCGAAGACGGCGGTGGCGACGTCCGACACTTCGGCGCGCGTCGGTACAGGTGCTGTTATCATCGATTCCAGCATCTGCGTGGCGACGACGACCGGCTTGCCGGCGCGGCGGCAGGCGCGGGTCAGCTGCTTCTGGATGCCCGGAACGGCTTCCAGCGGCATTTCCACACCCAGGTCGCCACGGGCAACCATCAATGCGTCGGAAAGCTCGATGATTTCTTCGATGCGCTCTACAGCCTGCGGCTTTTCGATCTTGGACATCAGGCCAACGCGGCCGCGCGCGATCTTGCGCACTTCCGCCAGGTCTTCCGGGCGCTGAACGAAGGAAAGGGCAACCCAGTCCACTTCGTTGGTCTCCAGAACGGCATCGAGGTCGACGCGGTCCTTGTCGGTGAGAACGCCGACGCCGAGCAGGGTATCGGGCAGGCTGATGCCCTTGCGGTCGGAAATGCGGGTGCCGGAAACGACCGTGGTGACGATGCTCTTGCCGTCGCTCTTCTCAGCGCGCAGGTGCAGCTTGCCGTCATCGATTAGCAGGCGGTGGCCGGGTTTGACCGCCTCGAGAATTTCAGGATGCGGCAGGAAAACGCGGGTGTTGTCGCCGGGGGTGTCGTTGTTATCAAGGGTGAAGGTCTGGCCCGGAACCAGATCGACCTTGGTCTCGGCGAATTTTCCGACGCGCAGCTTGGGACCCTGCAGGTCGGCCAGAATGCCGATGGGACGGCCGGTACGGCTCTCGACGGAGCGGATGCGCTGAATGAGCGTCCGCATCACGTCGTGGCTCGCATGGCTCATGTTGATCCGGAAAAGATCAGCGCCAGCAAGATGCAGCTTTTCGATCATGGCCTCTTCGGAAGAGGCCGGGCCGAGAGTTGCAAGAATTTTGACTTTGCGGTTACGCTTCATCAGTTTTGATTTCCCTGTGTGCCTGGCGTATCGGAAAGCTGGACCATCCAGCTGCCCTGTCTGCCCGTGTCATATTCCTTGAAACCCATTCTCTGGAAGCTGCGGGCAAAACAATCGTCTACGCCGTTGATCTTGAACTCGTTCTCCGCCACGCACATGTTGACGTCACCGGTCCAGCGGCCGCCATGGGCGGCATCTTCGGCATAGAGATAATAATAACGTGACTGCAGCTCACCCTCGATCAGCGTTGCGCAGGTCGAGGAGGGGACCTGCCACCAGCCTTCGCTGACCCAGCCCTCCTGTCCGCGATAGCCGATTGCGACCCCGACGAGATTTTGCGTGCTGTTGCACACGCGAAAATCCGCATGTGCGGGCGCCGCCATCATGAACGGGGTCAGAAACAATGCCGCTGCGGAAAAAAGACGGGCGATATGCCTGAAGTGGCGAGGAAGAGCGAGAGATGACTGAGTCACGGCTTCCATCCGGATTCCATGGTTATAATGAACACACTTCTTGGCGTGGCCGCCACAGAAAGTCAACGCGAGTTTAATCGATTATATTGTTCGTGGGATCGTGAGTGCGATAAGGTAGATGGCTGTTCTTCCGCCTGAACTTGCGCCCGGCCTCAAGCCATGCCATCAAGTTTCTCTCCTCAATCCTGCCCCAGAAAATTATCGATGAACGACTTCATACCCTATGAAATCATAGAAGGCGATTATGACAAAGGCATGGTTCTTCTGGCGGACCATGCCATGAACCTCCTGCCGGCACACTACGGCAATCTTGGCCTTCCGCAAACCGCTTTTCATCGCCACATCGCATTTGATATCGGCATAGAAGGGCTGACGCGCTCGCTCGCCGCGCGCCTTGGCGTGCCGGCCGTGCTCGGGCGGTTCTCACGGCTGCTGATCGATCCGAATCGCGGCGAGGACGATCCGACCCTCATCATGAAGATTTCGGACGGGGCGATCATCCCCGGCAATCATCCGATTTCAGATGAGGAATGGCAGAGGCGGATCGAGATTTTTCATCGGCCCTATCACAATGCCGTGGATCGTGTGCTGACCGGCGTTGCCGAAGCATCGGAAGAAGCGCCGCTTGTCCTGTCGCTGCATTCCTATACGCCGTTCTGGAAGCAAACGCCGCGGCCATGGCATGCGGCGGTCCTGTGGGACACGGATCATCGTGCGGTCGATCCGCTTCTGGCGCATCTGCGCGCCACCGGCGACATTCTCGTTGGCGACAACGAACCCTATGACGGCGCGCTCAAGGGCGACACCATGTATCGTCATTGCATGATGAAGGGCATACCGCATGCGCTTCTGGAGGTCCGGCAGGATCTGATCGCGGATGAGAAGGGCATCGCCGAATGGTCGGACCGGCTCGCTCCCATTTTCGCCGCAATGAACGACGATCCCGTCCTGCATGAATATCAGCAGTTCGCTTCTCGCACCGGTCCCTATTGAGCCTGGAGTTTTGCCATGACGAATGAGAACGACAACAGGCAGATCGAGTTCGAGGCGGCCGCCTTCCGCCGCCTCGTCCAGCATCTTCGTGAGCGCCACGATGTGCAGAATATCGACCTGATGAACCTCGCGGGCTTCTGCCGCAATTGTCTTTCCAACTGGTATCGGGAGGCGGCCGAGGAGGCCGGCGTTCCGCTCAGCAAGGATCAATCCCGGGAAATCGTCTACGGTATGCCCTATGAAGATTGGAAAGAGAAATATCAGGCGGAGGCGAGTGATGCCCAGAAAGCCGCCTTTGAGCAGAACCGCCCCAAGGAATAGCTGCCGATCGACGGAAACGACTTGACGGGACGCCTTTCAGTGGGCAGTTCACAGGCCGGAATTTTGCTGCCCACTGGCAGCGACCGGCGAGGGCTTCGCCCGGATATAATGAACAAGGCTCAGATGTGGGCCGTCAATAAAGGATGATATGATGGACGAAACAAGCACCACCGAAACCGTCGCCGCCGCAGAACTGCGTCAGATTATTGAACGTATTGAGCGTCTGGAAGAAGAGAAAGCCGCCATTCAGGGCGATATCAAAGATGTAATTGGTGAGGCGAAGGGTCGCGGTTACGATACCAAGGCGATCCGCACGATCATCCGCTTGCGTAAGAAGGATGCCAATGAGCGCATCGAGGAAGAAACCATTCTCCAGACCTATATGGCCGCGCTCGGCATGGAATGATCAGTAGTTATGATTTTGCGTAGGGCGCACACGGCTGCGCCCTACGGCTAAAATTTATCGCCCAACATGTCTTTGTTGGCGATAAGGAGTTCGAGGATTTTTTTGCTCACGGCCTCTTGCTCTTTTGACAATTCAGCTTGTCGTTCTTCTGCCGATCGTGAGATTTCCGCAAATATAACGATCGTGAAGAGAAATTCCTCGAAACCGTCGGGCCGTGTCACTTCGGATGTGGGGCGCTCTGTCGTGAGGGTACGAAACAAATTGCGTTTCTCCTCATCCGAAACATGGAACACCAACTTGTGTGCAAACTTATTCCGCGAATTGTTTATGGCTTTTAGAACGTCGCCAAATTTATCGCGAAAATATCCCATCGCCTGACATAAACTGAGTTTTTCAGCGAATGATCGATGACCATTGAAGTAAGCGGTTGGATGATCCAGGTGGGTATTCAAAACTTCGGTGATAATGTGGTCCAGATAGATGTGGGCGACTATGAGTTTTCCCCAGTCTTCCGCCACGGAAATGCGTTCGATGAATTCGCTGATGTCGAAACTCGGATTGTCTCCGATAGAGTTTAAAAGCCTCTCTGCCGCCTCGAACTCATTCCGCTCTTTCAAAACACAGCCCTATTAAATCCAATAAATAAAATCAGCGACGATCAATATTAGCCGCGGGTGCCCGCCAGCTTTTCCGAGAGGTCGGCGGCTTCCTTGCGGGCGTCCTTGTCTGCGGGGTAAACCGCCAGATAGCGTTCCCAGGCCTTCAGTGCCAGCTCGTCGCGGCCCGAGGCTTCGAGAATGTTGGCAAGACTTGCGAGCGCAGGAAAATAGCGCGGCTCTTTTTCGAGGGTCAGATTGATGTCCGCCATCGCCTTGCGGGTATCGCCATCGGCGAAATGCACCATGGCGCGGCGATAGGGCGCCTGCACATAGTTCGGGTCGAGCAAAATGACCTGATCGAGAAAATCATAGGCGGCGGCGTTGCGCTTTTCGTCCGCAGCTTCGCCCGCCCATTGCATCAGGAGATTGATCGTCGCGCTGCCGGAATCATTCCATTCGGAGGCGATCTGGTTGGCGATGCTGCGCGCCTTGACCGCGTTGCGCTCTTTTTTCAGTGACGCGAAAAGAGTGTCTATGGTCTTGGCAGCGGAAGGCGCGGCTTCTGCCACGGCAGGCTGTTGTCCGTCCGCTGCATGACCAATGGCGGCCATTCCCGGAATCAGGAGGCCGGCAGACAGGAAACCCTGAGCGAGGAGGACAGCCGTGCAAAAACGATTTGGGCGCATGGGTTAAAGCTTAACCCGACTGCGCCCAATATCAAATGCAAACTTCTGCACTGTCAACAAAGTGATCCGCGCGTTTGATCGCGAACCGCAGTCGCAGTCAATCAGCCCTGACGAGCCTTGAAACGCGGGTTCTGCTTGTTGATGATGTAGACGCGGCCCTTGCGGCGAACCAGGCGGTTATCGCGATGACGGGCCTTAAGCGCTTTAAGCGAATTCTTGATCTTCATTTTACTGGTCCGCAGTTTTGCACGGTTTCTGCCGTGCTTATTCAAACAATCAAAAGCGCGCAACGGGGCGCGCTCTTTTCGGTTGGCAGGCAGATACCCGTTTGAGCCCTGCCTGTCAACACTCGGCCGCGTCTTTGCCTTAAAAGACTAGGCTTTTCCTGTGCGCAAAAGCTCGGTCACATGGCCCATCTTGCGGCCCGGCCGTGCTTCCGTCTTGCCATAGAGATGCACGAGACAGTCTTTTTTCGACAACCATGCCGGTACATCGTTGATGTCGTCGCCGATGAGGTTGGTCATGATGCAATCGGAGTGGCGCTCCGTGTTGCCGGGTGCGAGGTCCGAGACGGCCCGGATATGCTGCTCGAACTGGGAGATCACGCAGGCCGCTTCCGTCCAGTGGCCGGTATTGTGGACACGCGGCGCCATTTCATTGGCGACCAACGAACCATCCGGCAGGACAAAGAACTCGATGCCGATGACACCGACATAGTCGAGCGCGGCCAGAAGCTTCTCCGCCGATTGCACGGCAACGGCCCGAGCGGCATGCGAAAGCGCTGCCGGCACCGTCGAAGTATGCAGAATGCCATTCAGATGGACGTTTTCGGCCGGATCGTAACAGGTGACGGTGCCGTCCTTGAAACGGGCGGCGATGATCGAAATCTCCCGCTCGAAGGCGATGAAGCTCTCGAGGATTAGCGGCACGCCGCCAAGCGCCGCAAAGGCGCCCGTGAGGTCTTCACCACCCCGGAAGAGACGCTGGCCCTTGCCGTCATAACCCATGCGGCGGGTCTTCAGCACGCCTTTGCCGCCAAACGCGGCGAGAGCGGCTTCCAGTTCGTCCTGGCTGTCCACGGCGCGAAAATCGGCGGTCGGGATGCCGCAGTCGTTGAGGAAGCGTTTTTCCGTCAACCGGTCCTGTGAGGCGCTGAGCGCCTGCGCCGGTGGGTAGACGGGCACGGAAGTGCTGAGCTTTTCGGCGGCTGCGACAGGCACGTTTTCGAATTCGTAGGTGACGACATCGCAGCGGCTTGCGAGTTCTGCAAGCGCCTTTTCGTCATCATATTCCGCGACGATCTGGTCGTTGCAGGCCTGCGCAGCCGGACAATCGGCCTGCGGTTCCAGCACGATGGTGCGGTGGTTGAGGCGGGCTGCGGCCATCGCCAGCATACGCCCGAGCTGCCCGCCACCGATGATGCCGATGGTCAGGTTGGTCGTCTTTGCCATCACATTTGTCGTCACTGGGCGCTGTCCATGGGATATTCCGCGACAGCCGCCGACTGGCGCGCACGCCAGGCATCCAGCCGGTCGGCGAGGTCCTCATCGCTCAGCGCCAGAACCGCGGCGGCGAGAAGGGCTGCGTTGATCGCGCCGGCCTTGCCGATGGCGAGCGTGCCGACGGGAATGCCGGCTGGCATCTGCACGATGGAATAGAGGCTGTCCTGACCGGACATGGTCTTCGATTGTACCGGAACGCCGAAGACCGGAAGCGGCGTCATGGCCGCCGTCATGCCCGGCAGATGGGCAGCGCCGCCGGCGCCGGCGATAACGACCTTGAAGCCCTCGTCCTTCGCGCCATTGGCGAAGTCATAAAGCCGGTCCGGGGTGCGGTGGGCGGAAATGATGCGGGCTTCGTATTCGATGTCGAGCGCATCCAGCGTATCGGCGGCGTTCTTCATGGTCTCCCAGTCGGACTGGCTGCCCATGATGATGGCGACGGGGGGCGTTTCTGCTGTCACGTAATCTCTCCGGCTCAGGCGATGATATCGGGAATGACCTGGTCTTCCAGCTGGGTCATCTTGTCCTTGACGGCCAGCTTTTTCTTTTTCATGCGCTGTATTCTCAGCGCATCGCAGCTGGTCTGGATCATCGCGTTGATCGCCGCGTCATAATCCTCATGCTCCTGGCGCAGCCGCGCCAGCGTGAGCCTGATGTCCGCCTGGTCCTGATCGGGCATCTCGTCATCCCCATTTTATGCCGCCGGATCGGCTCCGGCGCGTATGTCATCCGTTCTGGAGGCTCTATCATCAAATCGCGGTAACGGGAAGTTATCCCTTGCGACCAAATTGCCCACTTATTGCCTTCATTTCGCCTTCGACAAGCGGCGCGATCCGTGTCACATTGCCGTCGTAAACCTGAAACTCCAGCGATGGAGAGCTGGAGGTAGGTTCAAAAAGGAAGGACGTGCCGCATGACCATTCAGGCTCATATTGCATCGCTCGAAAAGAAACACGGTGCTCTGGAGGAGGAGCTCGAAAGTATTCTTGCTTCCCCGTCGTCTGACGATAGAGAGATCGCGGACCTTAAACGTCGAAAACTGCGCCTGAAGGATGAACTGCAGAGGCTCAAGGCCTCGACAAGACATTGATTTATGCCAGACCGCCGACCCTCGATGAATGAGGGCCGGGCGGTCTGAGCCTTTCGAGCTCTGGCGGCGAAAACCTGCTGCCAGAGCTTTTTATTGCCGATTTTTAGAAAGGCAGCCCGTCCCACAGGAGCTTCAGCGCCGCAATCAGCGCCATGGTATACATCAGCGGGTAAAAGACTGATGGTTTCAGATATTTCACCACCCTCGCACCGGCGAGCGTCGCCAGCATCGCCACCGGCAGCAGGCTCGCCGATGTCTTGAGGTTGGTGGCATCGAGCGCGCCGAGCGCGAAATAGGGGATGAGCTTGATCGCATTCATGATGGCGAAGAAACGCACGCTCATGCCGGTATAGGTCTTCGGATCGAGCTTCAGCGGCAGGACATAAATCTGAAAGGGCGGTCCGCCCGCATGGGCCACGAAGCTCGCATAACCGGAAAGGCTGGACCAAAGCGTGGCGGCAGCCGGTCTTTGCGGTTTGGCCGGAATTTCCTGGCCCTTCCGGCTTTTGAAGCTCTCATGGAAATAACGCAGCACGAACAGGATCGTGACCGAGGCGACGACGAGACGCATGGCATCGGCAGATATGAGGCTCGAGGTCGCCCAGCCGAGCGCGATACCGGCGATGGCGCCGGGCAGCATGATGAGCAGCGTTTCCCGGTGATTATGGTGCCGCCACGCCCAGAGCGCCACAAGATCCATAACGATCAGGATCGGCAGGAAGATCGCCGCCGCCTGCACGGGCGAAACGGCAAGCGCCATCAAAGGCACGCCCATCAGGGCCAGAGCGCCGCCCAGCCCGCCCTTGGAAAGGCCGACGAGCACGACTGCGGGAATGGCGACGAGATAAAAATGAAAATCGGTGAGCATGGATGGACGGTTGATCCTTTCGCCGGTCCGGTTTATCGGATTTGTCATATGAAAACGAGTGCAGATTGCGCGGTAAGCGTCTTCTGTCTGAAATGGACGAACCGATGACCCTAGTTGAAGACCGTTGCCGCCTTGTCCTGATCGTTCCGCAATCGGATGACGCGCAAAAGCAGGTGACAGAGGTGGAAGACGCATTGCGGGGCGGCGATGTCGCTTCCGTCATCATTCCGCAATATGGTCTGGATGACGCCGCTTTCCAGAAACGCGCAGAGCTGATCGTGCCCATCATCCAGAAGGCAGGTGCGGCAGCGCTCATCGCCGGTGACAGCCGGGTCGCCGGCCGCGTGAAGGCGGATGGGCTGCATGTGGTCGGCAACGGCGAGGCGCTCGCCGAGGCCGTGGAAAAATTCACGCCGAAGCTCATCGTCGGCGGCGGCAATGCGGATGACCGCCACAAGGCGCTGGAGCAGGGCGAAGCCAATCCCGATTATGTGTTTTTCGGAAAGCTCGAAGGCGACATCAAGCCGGAAGCGCATCCCAAAAATCTCGCGCTCGGCGAATGGTGGGCATCAATGATCGAAATCCCGGCCATCGTCATGGGCGGCACGGATATTTCCTCGGTGGTTGCCGTGGCGGAAACCGGTGTGGAGTTCGTGGCGATGCGCAGCGGCGTTTTCGACAATGCCAGCGGCGCTGCCCAGGCCGTTTCTGAAATCAACGCCCTGCTTGACGAAAAAGCGCCACGGTTTGACGGTTGATACAGGCGATGATCATGCGCTCGGTTCACCTCTGCTTTTCCGTTTCGCTGCTGGCGCTTGCTTTCGGCACGCCGGCGGGTGTCGCTTTTGCCCAGTCGGGGCCGCAGAGCGAAAGCAATGCGCTGTCCCGCCAGCTGGAAAACGAGGCTCAGCCGACCCGTCAGGGCAGGGTGCAATCCGAAGAGCAGAAGGATTTGCAGCCGTCTGCGGGCGTGAATGTCTATCAGCGTATGGGCGCGGAACTGCCGGCCCTGCCGCCGGAAAAGGAATTCAAGGGCCGGGTGGACGAAGCTTACGGGCATTTCCAGCGCGGCGAATATGTGCAGGCGCTCGACAAGGCGCTGAACCGCGCGCAGAACGGTGACGCAGCCGCCCAGACGCTGGTGGCGGAAATGATGTCGCGTGGTCTGGGCATCGCCCGTGACGAGAAGACCGCCGCGTTCTGGTACCAGCAGGCGGCTGAGGGTGGCGATGCCGTCGCCATGTTCAAATTCGCCCTGATCCTGATGGAAGGTAAATTCGTCACCCGCGACAAGGTCAAGGCCGACGATTTCATGCGCCGTGCGGCGGAAGCCGGCAACGCCTCTGCCCAGTTCAACTGGGGTCAGATACTGGTTTCGGAAAATCCCGGCGCCAAGGGCCTGCTGATGGCTTTGCCGTTTTACGAAAAATCCGCCGAACAGGGCATTGCCGATGCGCAATATGCGGTGTCGCAGATTTACTGGTCGCTCAAGGATGTGCCGGCCGAGAAGAAGGCAAAGGCACGGGACTGGCTGACGCGGGCCGCGAAGGCGGGTTACGATACCGCGCAGGTCGATCTCGGCATCTGGCTGGTCAATGGTTTCGGCGGTGAGCGCAATCTGGATGAGGGCTTCCGCTGGCTTTACGGTGCGGCGCAGCGCGGCAATGTCGTGGCGCAGAACAAGGTGGCGCATCTTTACATTCAGGCGCTTGGCACCCGGCCGGATCCGGTCGAGGCGGCCAAATGGTATGTGCTTTCCCGCCGTGCCGGGCTGAAGGATCCATCTCTCGAGGACTTTTATCTCGGCATCACCGACGAGCAGCAGAAGAAGGCGATTGAGGCCGCAAATCGTTTCCGCCCGACGTGATGGAAGGGTGGCCTTGCCAGGCTGGCGTTGACCCATGGGCTTTTTGCCTTGAATTTCCGCGCGTTTTGTGGTCTTGAACCGCAAACTTTCAATTCAAGAAAATAATGACGTGCCTGCCCGGTGAGCTTCCGGGCGGTTCGCAAGCTTTCCAGGAAACAACATCGATGGCCCGTTCAGCCCTTCTCAATGTCATGGTTCAGGCCGCCATCAAGGCGGGTAAGTCTTTGTCGCGTGACTTCGGTGAAGTGCAGAACCTTCAGGTCTCGGTCAAGGGACCGAGCGATTTCGTCTCGCAGGCGGACCTGAAAGCCGAAAAGATCGTGCGCGACGAACTGATGAAGGCCCGTCCGACCTACGACTTCCTGGGTGAAGAAGGCGGCGAGGAAAAAGGCACGGACGGCGCGCATCGCTGGATCGTCGATCCGCTGGATGGCACCACCAACTTCCTGCACGGCATTCCGCATTTCGCGGTTTCCATCGCGCTCGAGCGTAACGGCGAAGTCGTCGCCGGCGTGATCTTCAATCCGGCCACCGACGAACTCTACACCGCCGAGCGCGGCGGCGGCGCGTTCCTCAACGATCGCCGCATCCGCGTCGCTGCGCGCAAGGCGCTGACCGATTGTGTCATCGGCTGCGGCGTGCCGCATCTCGGCCGCGGCAATCACGGCAAGTTCCTCGTCGAACTTCGTCATGTCATGGGTGAGGCAGCCGGCATCCGCCGCATGGGTGCTGCATCGCTCGATCTCGCTTATGTTGCCGCTGGCCGTCTCGATGGTTTCTGGGAAGCCGATCTTTCTCCCTGGGACATGGCGGCCGGTCTGGTGCTGATTCGTGAAGCCGGCGGTTTCGCCTCCGACATCAAGGGCGGCACGGATATCTTCGGCAGCAGTTCCGTTGCTGCCGGTAACGAATATATCCACAAGGCGCTCGTTGAGGTCGCCAACCGTCCCATCCCGGGCCGCTGATTGGTTTTTGGCGGAAAACCTGCCATTTTCTGCAAGTTTTAGACGCCCGGCGAATATTCGCCGGGTGTTTTTGTTTTCCGTCGTTGGGTCTCGGGCTGTTTTCGTGAAACGCCTGTGACGAAAGACCGGCTTTTCGCTTCAAATCGTCGCAATTTTCAAATAGCTTCCGCTGGATACGTGACCAGAGGGAATGCGAACGTTATGGCGGATTCGGAGCTGCTCGATCTTGGCGTCGAGAAACCGGTGACCACACGGCAATACAGCCACAAGCTGTCCAGCCCGACACCGTTTCTCTGGACGATGGTTCTGTTTCTGATCCTCGTGGGTTTTCTGGCGGCCATTCTTTACCGGCAGGCACACACCGCCTTCATGACCAATCCGGGGCTCAACGGCTTCATTCTCGGCGTGCTGGCCATCGGCATCATTCTGGTCTTTACCCAGACGATGAGCCTGCGCTCGGAAGTCCGCTGGTTCAATGCCTTTCGTGCCGCCGGCAGCGTCGAAAAGGTCGGCCGCGCGCCAAAACTGCTGGCACCGATGAGCACGCTGATCGGCAAGCGCGGCGAAGTCCGGCTTTCCGCTGTTACGCAGCGGACGATCCTCGATTCCATCGCGACGCGCCTCGACGAGACGCGTGACACATCGCGTTATCTCGTCGGCCTGCTGGTGTTTCTCGGTCTGCTCGGTACCTTCTGGGGCTTGATCGGCACCATTGGCGCCATCAGCAACGTTATCCAGTCGCTCGATCCGAGCGCCGGCGACAGCAACGATATTCTGAGTTCGCTCAAGGCCGGTCTCACCGCGCCGCTGGCGGGCATGGGAACGGCGTTTTCCTCGTCGCTGCTCGGTCTTTCGGGTTCGCTGATTCTCGGTTTCCTCGATCTTCAGGCCGGCCGCGCGCAGAACCGTTTTTATACCCAGCTCGAAAACTGGCTGTCATCGGTAACGGATACCTCGGCGGAGGGGCCGAGGGAGTTCAAGGTCGCGGAGCCGGGCGCCATGGTCAGCACCGAGCGTTCGCTTGCGGCCATGACCAGCCTTGCCGAAGGCATTCAGGGCCTCGTCAAGAACATGCGCAGCGAACAGCAGATGTTGCGTGACTGGATCGAAGCGCAACAGGAGGAATCGAAATCGCTTCGCCGCACGCTCGACCGGCTGTCGACGCGGATCGATAGCGAGACCAAATCCTCCGGACGCACCCGGCACGATAACGGGAGCGAGTAGCCATGGCGCTTGCGCGCAACCGCCGCCGCGACAGGGGTGTGGATTATTGGCCGGGTTTCGTCGATGCGCTGTCGACGCTGCTCATGGCCATCATGTTTCTGCTCACGGTCTTCGTGCTGGCGCAATTCGTTCTGTCGCGGGAAATTACCGGCAAGGACGAGGTGCTGACACGTCTCAACAGCCAGATTGCCGAACTGACCGAACTTCTGGCCATGGAAAAAGGCAACAAGCAGGATATTGAGGACGCGCTTGCGAGCCTGCAATCCACCCTTGCCGCATCCGAAAACGAGCGTTCCCGGCTGCAGGCGCTTCTCGATGCGGGATCGGGCAGCAATGCGAACGCCAATGCGCGGATCGGCAGCCTGACCGGCGAGCTGGACGAGCAGCGGCAGGCCAATTCCCGTGCCTCCGCGCAGATCGAATTGCTCAACCAGCAGATCGCGGCGCTGAGAGCGCAGATCGCTTCCGTGGAAGCCGCGCTTCAGGCCTCGGAAGCCAAGGATGCTTCCTCTCAGGTCAAGATCGCCGATCTTGGCCGCCGGCTCAATGTTGCGCTGGCGCAGCGGGTGCAGGAGCTGAACCGCTATCGGTCCGATTTCTTCGGACGGCTGCGTGAAATTCTGTCGGACCGCGAAAATATTCGCATCGTTGGCGACCGGTTCGTCTTCCAGTCCGAAGTGCTCTTTCCTTCCGGTGGCAATGAGCTCAATCCGGAAGGTCAGGCGGAGATGGAGAAGCTGGCGGTTGCGCTGCTCGATCTCGCCAAGGAAATTCCCGCGGAGATCAACTGGGTCCTGCGTGTGGATGGCCATACGGATAATGTCCAGCTTTCCGGTTCCGGCCGTTACCGGGACAATTGGGAACTCTCGTCGGCCCGCGCCACCTCGGTGGTGAAATTCCTGATCGCCAAGGGCGTGCCGGCAAACCGTCTGGTCGCCGCCGGTTTCGGCGAATATCAGCCGATTGCCGAAGGTGACTCACCGGAAGCACGGCAGCAGAACCGCCGTATCGAACTCAAGCTCACCGAGCGCTGAAATCGCGGACCGCGTCACGGCGGTTGCCTTCTGATCAAAGTAAATTTACGTTCGCGTAAAAGTAATTCCGTCATATCTGGGAGGGGCTGATGGAAGGCTATGATGTGATCGTTGTCGGCGCGGGGCTTGCCGGGCTGGTGGCGGCGACCGAGGCGGCTGAGCGGGGTCTCAGCGTCTGCGTCGTGGATCAGGAGGGCGAGCAGAACCTTGGCGGACAGGCCTTCTGGTCGCTGGGCGGACTGTTCTTCATCGATAGTTCCGAACAGCGCCGGATGCGGGTGCGAGACAGTCTCGATCTTGCGAGGCAGGACTGGTTCGGCTCGGCCGGTTTCGACCGTGCTGAGGATTATTGGCCGCGCCGTTGGGCTGAGGCCTATCTCGATTTTGCTGCCGGTGAGAAACGCGAATGGCTGCATCGCATGGGCATGCGCTGGTTCCCCGTGGTCGGCTGGGCCGAGCGTGGCGGCAGCCTCGCGCATGGTCACGGCAATTCCGTTCCGCGTTTCCATGTCACATGGGGCACGGGTCCGGGCGTACTCGCACCCTTCGTCAAAAAGGCGAAGGCCATGGCGGCAGCCGGCCGGCTGACTTTGCGATTCCGCCGCCGGGTTGATCGTCTGGACATCACCGACGGCCGGGTGACTGGTGTTTCGGGCGCGGTTCTTGCACCTGACCCGGTGCAACGCGGGCAGGAGAGCAGCCGGGAAGAGCAGGGCGATTTCACCTTCTCTGCTGCTGCGGTCATCGTCAGTTCCGGCGGCATCGGTGGCAATCAGGAACTGGTGCGGCGCAACTGGCCGGTGGAACGGTTGGGCCAGCCACCGGAAAACATGGTCTGCGGTGTTCCTGCGCATGTGGATGGCCGCATGATCGCCATCACGGAAACGGCCGGCGGAGCCGTCATCAATCGTGACCGTATGTGGCATTATACCGAGGGCGTGAAGAACCACGATCCGATCTGGCCGGGGCATGGTATCCGCATTCTGCCCGGCCCCTCGTCGTTCTGGTGCGATGCGGATGGAAACCGCCTCGCCGCCCCCGCAATGCCGGGCTTCGACACGCTCGCCACGCTTAAAATGCTGGGCGAACGCGGCAGCAGCCATAGCTGGTTCATTCTGACCAAGGCGATCATCAAGAAGGAATTTGCGCTTTCAGGCTCGGAGCAAAATCCGGATCTGACCGGCAAGGATATACGGCTGCTGCTCAAGCGGCTGGGCAAGGAGCCGCCGGGACCGGTGCGTGCCTTCATGGAGCGCGGCGAAGATTTCGCCGTTCGGAATACGCTGGAAGAACTCGTGGCGGCAATGAATGCCATCGGTGGGGACGAGCGGCTGCATATCGACCATATCCGCCAGCAGATCGAAGCGCGCGATCGCGAAATCGAAAATGGTTTCAGCAAGGATGCGCAAGTAACGGCCATCCACGGCGCGCGCCGTTATCTCGGTGACCGGCTGATGCGGACGGCAAAACCGCACCGGTTGCTCGATCCGGCAATGGGGCCGCTGATTGCCGTGCGGCTGCATGTGCTGACACGCAAGACGCTTGGCGGCCTTCATACCGATCTTGAAGCGCGGGTGCTGGATGCTGCCGGCGCGCCGGTGCCGGGCCTTTATGCCGCCGGCGAAGTCGCGGGTTTTGGCGGCGGCGGCATGCATGGCTATAATGCGCTGGAGGGCACGTTCCTTGGCGGCTGCCTGTTTTCCGGCCGCGTTGCGGGGCGCAAAGTGCTGGCGTGATCTAAGCCTGGGCGCGCAATTCGTCCGGCCCGGTCTGGAATTGCAGCCGGGCGAGACGCGCATAAAGGCCGTTCTGGCGAATGAGGCTTTGATGCGTGCCTTCCTCGATGATGCGGCCCTCATCCATCACCAGAATGCGGTCGGCCTTCAGCACGGTGGCAAGGCGGTGAGCGATGACGATGGTGGTGCGGGTTTTCATCAGCTCATCGAGCGCCTTCTGCACCAGCGTTTCGCTTTCCGCATCCAGCGCCGAGGTCGCTTCATCGAGAAGCAGGATCGGTGCATTGCGAAGGATGGCGCGGGCGATGGCGATACGCTGGCGCTGGCCGCCGGAAAGCGTCACGCCGCGTTCACCCACCTGCGTGTCATATCCATCGGTGAGACGTTCGATGAAGCTGTCGGCCTGCGCGGCGATAGCAGCGGCGCGCACCTCCTCGCGTGTCGCGTCAGGCCGGCCAAAGGCGATATTGTCGTGGATGGAGGAGGCAAATATCGCCACATCCTGCGGAACGATGGACAGGCGCGCGCGCAGATCGGCAAGGGTGACGTCGCGGATATCCGTACCATCGACGGTGATGCGACCCTGCTGCGGATCGTAAAAGCGCATCAGCAGTGAAAAGACCGTGCTCTTGCCCGCACCGGAAGGCCCAACGATGGCGACGGTTTCGCCGGCACTGACCTTGAAGGAGAGATCGGAAACGATCGGCCGCCCTGTCGCGAGCGGATAGACAAAATCGACATTCTCGAATTCCGCCTCGCCGCGCGGTGGCTGAGGCATGGCGACCGGCGATGTGGGTTCCGCCACGGGCGAGCGCTCATTGAGCAGTTCGGAAAGGCGTTCGGCCGCGCCGCCTGCCTGCGCCAGTTCCCCCCAGACTTCCGAGAGCTGGCCGAGACCGCTTGCGGCAATGACCGAATAAAGCACGAACTGACCGAGCGTGCCCGCGGTCATGCTGCCGGACAAAACGCTTTGCGCGCCATACCAGAGAATGCCGACGACGCTGCCGAAGACGAGCGCAATGGCAACAGCGGTGAGAATGGAGCGGGCGCCGATGGCGGCGCGCGCGCCCCGATAGGCGGCTTCCACGGAGGCGCCATAACGGGCATTTGCCAGTGTCTCGGCATTAAAGGACTGCACGGTGCGGCTCGCCGCAATCGTCTCGGAAGCATAGGCGGCGGAATTGGCCAATGTATCCTGCGTGGTGCGGGAGCGGGCGCGAACCGAGCGCCCGAAGGCGATCAGCGGAAAAACGATGAAGGGAATGGCAAGCAGGGCAAGGCCGGAGAGGCCGGGGCTGGTATAGATCATCATCGCCACCGCGCCGCAGCACATGATGATATTGCGCAGCGCTACCGAGGCAGACGAGCCAAAGGCCGAGCGAATCTGCACGGTATCGGCGGTCAGCCGCGAGGTTAGCTCGCCCGAGCGATTGCTGTCGAAAAACTGCTGTGACAGCGTGGTGAGGTGGGCAAAGACATCGCGGCGAAGATCGGCAACAACCCTTTCGCCAATGGTCATGACGTAATAATAACGCATGGCGCTGGCGAGCGCGAGGACAACGGCAATCGCCAGAAGCATGGCGAAGTAGCTGTTGATCATGCCGCCATCCGGCGTCTGGAATCCGTGATCGATGATGCGGCGAACGGCAAGTGGCAGGGCAAGTGTCGTGGCGGAAGAAAGCACAAGCGCGAAAAGGGCGGCCGCCATCAGGCCGCGATAACGCCGGAGATAGGGAAACAGGCCAAGAAGCGGCTTCAGGCTTCTTTGTTTCGCCGCTTTCTGCTCGTCAATGTCTGCCACGTCCTTTATGCTCCTCATTCCCTGCCGTTTTGGGGCCTTTTGCGGGTGAATTTCCGATGTGCGGCAAAATTCCCACCCCTTTGGCCATCTCCTTTCACAAGGGGATAGCAGGCTCTTGTTATCTGGGCGACCTTCATGTATAGGCTCCGCATCGAATTGGGAAGCCATAGCCCATCTGGTCTATGGCTTCATTTATTGAAATGGCTCAGTTGACGCAATTGCGGCAAATGGACCGCACGTCACTTAACCAGGAAGATTGTCATGAAGGCTGATATCCATCCCGATTATCACACGATCAAGGTGGTCATGACCGATGGCACCGAATACGAAACCCGCTCCACCTGGGGTTCGGAAGGCGCCGTCATGAACCTTGAAATCGACCCCAAGTCCCATCCGGCATGGACGGGCGGCAACCAGCAGCTTATGGACCGCGGTGGTCGCGTTTCCAAGTTCAACAAGCGTTTCGGCGGCCTCGGCCTCTGATCCTCTTGCGGACGGATCGTTTAAAAAAGCCCGGTTTTACCGGGCTTTTTTGTTGCCATTTTTCGACTGGATTTGCCTCAGGTTGATCCAACAGCTTTGTTGATAGCGGCCAGAGATCTTAAATTTTACGAGTGCCTGGTTTGATCAATCACAGGCAGCGGCTCTCGCAGCGTCATCATGGATGTATGCCGGAGAGTAGTCATCAAAGCACCGGTCAATCTTTTCGTTTATATCCCAGAATTCTTTGCCGATAATAAAAGTGACAATTAGTAGGGCGCATCCGGACGCAGCCATAATATACTTAAGGATACGCATTTTCATTCCTATTATTGTACTGTAGATGTGTATTAAAATATGAAATGTGGCGTGACGATGAAACTTATTGTTTCATGTCTAGATATTTCTGCTTCCTCCCAAAAACAAAAAAGCAGGCCGATGAGCCTGCTTTTCAAATTGTCCGGATAAGGTGGTCTTTTCTCAGTTGATCGAGAAAGCCGTGCGCAGGAGGTTGAGCTGCGCCTGCACGCTATTTTCATTGTCCGGCACCTTGGCGGCTTCGGAGGGGCGATAGATTTCGCGGTCGAGCAGGGCGATGCGGTTCTGCAGACGCAGCGAGCGCTCGACGAGGTCACGGAAGGATTCCGGCAGGTCGTTCCAGCCGGGCGCGTTGCGGTCGACGTTGAAGCTGTCGAGCCGCACCTTGTTCTTTTCGTTCAGAACCTGATCACGCGTCATTTCGCCGTTGTTGACGGCGCGCTGCAGAAGCAGCCAGGAGGCCATCTGCATCAGGCGGGTGGTGAGGCGCATCGATTCCGCCGCATAAAGCACCGAGGCCATACGCGGCAGCACCTTGGACGCGGCGCGGCCGGCGCCGTCGAGATAACTTGCCGTTTCCTCCACCAAGGTCATGCCTTCGGTATAGAGGGACTTGAACTGGTTGGAAGCAGCCGCGCGACCCGCAAAGCTTATGGTATTTAAAACCTGTTCCGACATTTTCTTTAAATCCCTGCTCACGCACCACACTGTCAGGCAACGACGACCCGGATATTTTGTTCCGGCCTTTAGTGTTTTCAGGATGGTATCTTTACCTGAAATGCGCAAGGCAATTATTAAAGAAGGGTTAATACCCACAGTTTTACGGAATCCGGCAAGCGGCAAAAAAAGAGCCGCGAAAGCGGCTCTCAAGGTAAAACAGGGAGAAAAATCAGACCAATTCGCCGTATGGAGAAGATGCCTGAGGTCCAGAAGAACTGGACATGTATAGTAATCTCTCAGAAAGCTTAATTTTTGGTTAATGGTAAATGAAAGACTGCCCCGGAATATTCATTTTCGGGCACAGGCTAAGCCGCAGCTTGTGGCAATAGAAGTGTTGCCGCGTATCTATTCTGCAGCGCCTGTCAGGATCGGAAGAGATTCTCGGCCGCCTGCCTGCCGGCGGATTTCCGTGTCCTCTCCTCTTCGAGTCGCGTGATTTCGGCTTGCAGAAGATCGATACGGCTGCTCAACTCGTCCACCGAAAGAAGGCTGAGATCGCCACCGATCTCGTGCGCTACCGGTTTTTTCGGGCGGTCATCGTCAAAGAGGCTCATATGCCTGCTCCTTTTTCCACATAGTCGCCATCGTCGCCTGGATATTGCGGCGCGCGCGGGTCGAGCGCAATACTTTCCGGTGTGACGAGCGGGGAGGGGGTCGTTGGCATCATGGTCGAGAAATTGTCTTTTTCCTCGGTTGAGAGCGCGGCGCGTTGGCGGCTTCTGATGATGGCATAAGCGGTGATGAGCAGATGGGCTACAGCCGTCACCAGAAACAGCGCATAGGGTCCGAAGTGGGTCATGATCGCGCCGCCGAGCGTTGGACCGATGATGGTGCCGATGCCGTAAAGCAGCAGCAGGCCACCCGAGACCTTGACGAAGTCTTCCGAGGCGGCGAAGTCGTTGGCATGGGCCACGGCGATGGGATAAAGCGCGTTGGCGGCGGCGCCATAAATGGCGATCATGAAAATCAGCACATAGACATCATGCGGCTGGACCACGGCGACCGCCAGACCCGCGACCGCGCCAAGACCGGCGAGACCTGCCAGCACGTAACGGCGGTCTATCCGGTCCGACAGCCGGCCTGCCGGAAATTGCGCCAGAGCGCCGACGAAAATCGTAACCGAAACCATGATGGCGATCATGGTCGGGTCGAGACCTGCCCGCGCGCCGAAGACGGCGCCGAGCGTACCGTAGGCGCCGTTGGCAATGCCGATCATCAGAATTCCAACGAAGGAAACCGGTGAATTGCGGTAAAGGGCCGGCAGATCCAGTTTCACCTTCTGCAAAGGCTGCGGACTGGCCGCTTTCGAAAGTGTGGCGGGCAGAATGGCGATGCAATAGATGATGCCGCAGATCATGAACAGCGAGGTATTGCTGATATCCCCCATCGGCACGATCATCTGCCCCGCCACGACGCCGAGCAGCGTGATGGCGATATAGAGCGAGAAGATCATGCCACGGCTTTCATTGGTGGCGCGCTCGTTCAGCCAGCTTTCGATGATCATCGAGGTGCCGGCCGTGCAGAAACCGGTCAGCGCACGCAGCGCGATCCAGGAGGTGTCATCGATGATGAGGCCGGTCATGAGCACGGTGAGGCACACCAGTGCCACGAAGGAGCCGAATGCCCGCACATGGCCGGCGCGGCGCACGATGGCAGGCGCGACAAAGCAACCGACGACGAAGCCCGCCGCCCAGGAGGTGCCCAGAAAGCCCAGAATTTCATTGGAGTAGCCTTCCGCCGAACCACGCACCGGCAGGATGAGACCCTGAAGGCCGTTGCCGAGAAAAAGAAACAGAGTGCTGGATAAAAGAGCGAATACGGGTAGAAGATTTCTGCTCATGAAAACACTCTCATGCGTTCGGACGGACGGTCGGACAGGCCATAGGACGGGCGTTACCCGAATGAGTTGCACTCTTCTGGTGAACGGTAAAAATGTCCAGCCTGTGACGATGCAGAAATAAAGAAAAGGCTCAATAAATGACGAAGGCAATCGGCCTTTTTTTACTGCTGGCCATGGCGATCCAGATCATCCGGCCGCTTGGTCTGCCGGGCCTTAAGAAAAGAGGCGATTGCTGGAAGATTGCGGTTGCCGCCTTTGTTATCTGGTCGGCGACGCTGCTTCTGCGTCCATAACGAAAAAGCCGCCCCAGAGGGCGGCTTTTGTTTGACCAGATGCCTGTGGCGAGGGGCCTCAGGCTGCCTTTTCGAGTTCCTGTTTCCAGTTGCCCTTGGCGGCAAGGCTGTTCATCGCGGCGCGGTGTGTGAAGGCGCGCTGGCCGGCGGCAACGTTTTCCTGCTTGCCGCCCCATGTTTTGAGGGCCGTATCCTGAAGGGCGCGGCCGTAGGAATAGGTCAGCGACCAGGGCAGGTCGTAACCGGCATTCATGGCGGAGAGATGGGCGGTTGCCTCTTCGGAGGACTGACCGCCGGAAAGGAAGGCAATGCCCGGAACGGCGGAAGGCACGGTCGCCTTCAGAACCTTCACGGTCTTTTCCGCCACTTCCTCGACGGAAGCCTTGCGGGCCTTCTTGCCGTCGATGATCATGTTCGGCTTGAGGATCATGCCTTCAAGGTTCACGCGGGCGTCGAACAGATCGGCGAAAACGGTCTGCAGAACCCATTGCGTGACTTCCGCACAGCGGTCGATGTCGTGCGTGCCGGGCTCGCCGTCCATCAGCACCTCGGGCTCCACGATCGGCACGATATCCGCCTGCTGGCAGAGAGCGGCGTAACGGGCGAGCGACTGGGAGTTTGCCTTGATCGAACCCCAGCTCGGACGCTGATCACCAATGGTGATGACGCCGCGCCACTTGGCGAAACGGGCGCCGGCTTCATGATATTTGCGCAGACGCTCGTAAAGACCATCGAGGCCTTCGGTGATGAATTCATGCGGGTGGAAAGCCATCGGCTTGGCGCCGATATCCACCTTGATGCCCGGCAGGCTGCCGGCCGCCTTGATGATATCCACGAAAGGCGTGCCGTCGGCGGCCTTCTGGAACAGGGTTTCTTCATAAAGAATGACGCCGGAGATATATTTCTTCATGGCGTCGTCGGAGCGGAACAGCATTTCGCGATAGTCGCGGCGGGCGGTCTCGGTGGATTCCAGATTGATGCTGTCGAAACGCTTCTTGATCGTTCCTGTGGATTCGTCGGCGGCGAGCAGGCCCTTGCCGTCGGCGACCATTTTGATTGCAATGTCTTCGAGACGTTCGGTCATTTGCTATTCTCCCAAGGCACAATAAATTCCCGATAACAGAAGTTCCAGGGCAGGGAAATGGCACGCTAACTCATTGAAACGATTGAAATGATTTCAATCGTTTGAAACTTTTCCTCCCATGTGCACTTACCAAAAAACAAGGCCGGACAAGCATGGCTTGTCCGGCCTCGTGTCAGGCAAGTAGGATAAGTTTACTTGGCGGCGGCCAGGATGGCAACGCCCGGCAGTTCCTTGCCTTCCATCCATTCAAGGAAGGCGCCGCCAGCCGTCGAAACATAGGAGAAGTCGTCGGAAACGCCGGCATGGTTGAGTGCGGCAACGGTGTCTCCACCGCCGGCGACGGAAACGAGCTTGCCGGCCTTTGTGCATTCCGCCGCGTGTCGTGCTGCGGCGACGGTCGCCGCGTCGAAGGGTTCGATTTCGAAAGCGCCGAGCGGGCCGTTCCAGACCAGCGTTTCGGCGCGGGAAATCCAGGCCTTGATGCTTTCAACCGATTTCGGGCCGACGTCGAGAACCATGGCGTCGGCGGGAATGGCGTTGATGTCGACGATTTCATTGGCCGCACCGGCCTTGAATTCACGGGCCACGACGCCGTCTTCCGGCAGCACGATGGCGCAGCCGGATGTCGCAGCCTCGATCATGATCTGCTTAGCGGTTTCGGCCAGATCATGCTCGCAAAGCGATTTGCCGACCTGCGCGCCGCGGGCGGCGAGGAAGGTGTTGGCCATGCCGCCGCCGATGACCAGCGCATCGACCTTCTTGACGAGGTTCATCAGGAGATCGATCTTGCTCGACACCTTGGCGCCGCCGACGATGGCGACGACCGGGCGAACCGGCTGGCCGAGGCCCTTTTCCAGAGCCTCAAGCTCGGCCTGCATGGTGCGGCCGGCATAGGCGGGCAGATGGCGTGCAAGGCCTTCGGTGGAGGCGTGGGCGCGGTGGGCGGCGGAGAAGGCGTCGTTCACATAGATATCGCCATTGGCGGCCAGAGCCTCGACGAAGGCCGGATCGTTCTTTTCTTCGCCCTTGTGGAAGCGGGTGTTTTCCAGAAGCAGGATATCGCCGTCATTCAGTTTAGCGATAGCATCCGCCGCCGGTGCACCGATGCAATCGGCTGCGAAGGAAACGGCGTGATCCAGCACTTCCTCGACGGCAGGCACGATCTGGGAAAGCGACATGTCGGCCACCGGTTCGCCCTTCGGACGGCCGAAATGGGCAAGCAGAATGACTTTCGCGCCCTTTGAGGAGAGTTCCAGAATGGTCGGCGCAACGCGTTCGATGCGGGTCTTGTCCGTCACTTTTCCATCCGCGACCGGCACGTTGAGATCAACGCGGAGGAGAACGCGCTTTCCGGCAATGTCGTTAAGGTCGTCGAGGGTCTTGAAAGCGGGCATAGGTCGATCCTGATGTTGTTGCGAGTTCGGCACGGACCATACTATGCCTGAATGCCGACGCAAGCCGGTCAGGCCTCATTTTCTCTCACTGTATTCGCAGGCGCGGGGGCGCTTTCCTCAACGCCGGCGAGGCTCGGCTGGCGCTTCTCTGCCAGATAGCTGCGCACACGGTTGAGGATTTCCGAAAAGCTGATGAAGATCGGCAGGCTGGTGGCCGGCTCCACCGGTTCGAGGGAGATGCCCACACCCGTTATCGCCTCGTGTTCGTCCAGCGTGCGGACGATCAGGACGATGGAGCCGAGGCGTACGCGGTCGGCATAGTCGGCCTTCCCGGCAAGACGCGCTTCGATGAGTTCGGCAACGCTCATTGCCTGTTCAGCGGGCGAAAGCAGGCCGGGACCATAGGCTGCGTCCAGCTCCTTCGCCGGGCGGGCGGGCGAGATCGCGAAAGTGCCAAAGAAATCGGCGTCGTCATCGGCGACCGGCAGAGCGCTCGCAAACAGCCGGTCGATCAGGCGGGAATAGCCGGGTGCGATGAAAAGATAGACGAGATCGTTCTCCCGTAGTCGCCCGGCATATTGATAGCGGATCGATTTGCCGTCGCGCACCACCAGCGACGGCATGGCCCAGCGCGGAATGCGCTCGCCCTGCATGATGGCGCTGCCCTTGGCGACCCGGTAGGAAATCAGTTCGTGATTGGCGGTGCCGGGCAGATCGACTTCCAGCTTGTCCACCTCGCCCATGCGTGGCGGCACGATCAGCCCGAGCCTTGTCGCCACCGGCTTGATGGTCCAGCCCTGTACCAGAAGTGACACCAGCACGATGATGAAGGCGGCGTTGAAATATATCTGGGCATCATCGAGCCCGCCGAGAATGGGCATGATGGCGAGCAGGATGGAGACGGCGCCGCGCAGGCCCACCCAGGCGACGAACGAGGTTTCCTGCTGGGTATAGTTGAAAGGCATGAGGCTGAGCCAGACCGCGAGCGGGCGGGCGACGAAGATCAGGAAAAGCGCCAGCAGCACGGCCGGAATGGCGATCGCCGGAAATTGCGACGGGGTGGCGAGGAGACCGAGCATGAGGAACATGATGATCTGGGCAAGCCATGTCAGCCCCTCATGGAAACGGCGAATGGTTTCCTTGGCGAAAATCCTGCGGTTGCCGGCAACGATGCCGGCCACATAGACCGCCAGAAAACCGCTGCCGCCAATTGTACCGGTGAAGGAGAAGACGAGCAGGGCCAAGGCCAGCACGAAGATCGGCGCAAGCCCGCGGTCGGCGGCGAAACGGTTGACGACGGTGGCGATCATGAGGCCGCCGAGCAGGCCGAAGATCACGCCAAGGCCCATCTGCTCTATGAAAAGCAGCAGAAAGCCGCTGTCTATGCCGGCCAGCCCCTGACCCTTGGCGATGATTTCCACAAGCGCGATGGTGAGGAAGATCGCCATCGGATCATTGGTGCCGGATTCAACCTCCAGTGTCGACCGCACCTGATCGCGGATATGAATGCCGCCGATGCGCAGCAGAAAGAACACGGCCGCCGCATCGGTGGAGGCGACGATGGCGCCAAGCAGAAGGCCTTCCAGCCATGAGAGCCCGAGCAGCAGGGCGGCTGCGCCCGCGAAAAAGACGGATGTTAGAATGACGCCCACGGTAGCGAGCGCCATCGCGGGCGCTGCAGACAGCCGGAAGGATTGTATGGACGTGCCGAAGCCGGAATCGAAAAGGATGACGGCAAGGACGAGCGAGCCGAGCATATAGGCGAGCGGGTTATTGGTGAATTCGATGCCGAGGCCGTCCACCCCCGCGACAAGGCCGATAACGAGGAAAAGCAGCAGCAGCGGCGCGCCGAAGCGGAAGGCGATGAGGCTGGAAAAAGCGGCGACGAGAACCAGAACAGTTGCCACCAGTAACAGAAGATAAAATGATTCCACGTCCACCGCCTCATTCAAACCGCGTTGATGGACCGCAACCCGTGGCGCAATGAATGCTCTGCGCGTCTGCAGTCAATGCGCCACGGGTTGCGGTCTGTCAGCGCTGTTTCTGATGGCGTTGAAAGGCGACGCAAGGCGGGGTGTATCGAATGATACGGCAGGGCCGAAGTGCATTGCGCACGACCGTTATCCCTCTGTTTCTTGTCCGTCTCAAAATGGACCAGACAAAGGCAGGAAATGGGAATTTTTTCGGCCTGCGGGTGAAAACATTCTGGACAGCTGACGGCAAATATCTTTGGCGAAATTAGATTTCGCCGATGCCGGCTACACGTAACATAGAGACAATGCAGGCGGGTTAGGTGTCGCTTCCGGATTTACTTGCATCGTGACCGGAGCAATCGGATGAAACAAATATCTACCCTCATACTATTGGCGGCAGCCTCGATTGTTTCGGGTTGCTCGAGCACCGAGCAGACAGCTGAGAATATGGCCGCGCAACGCGAACGCTGCCGGGTCTTCGGTTATTACGAAGGTTCACGGGATTTCGCCGACTGCATGATGAAACTGTCCATGCAGCAGAGCGAGCTGAGGCAACAGACTTTCGATACGATCTGGCGAGGCGCCAGCTCGGATCACATCATCATCAACAATAAAAAATGATGGATGGCATGCGTCATCCGTCCGGCTTAGGCACGCTTTGCGGCCGGTGATGGTTTTCGATCCGAAGCGCCCCTTCGCCTTGCTTCTGGATCGATGCCGGCGGGTTTCCTCGTTCCCGCCGGCATTTTTTGCAAATAAAAAGCCGGCAGGATTGCTCCTGCCGGCTTTTTGATAAGCGGGGTCTTGCTTAGATGGTCTTCGCGAAGGCGACGGCCGTATCCGACATGCGGTTGGAGAAGCCCCATTCGTTGTCGTACCAGGACAGGATGCGCACGAACTTGCCTTCCATGACCTTGGTCTGGTCGTTCGCGAAGATCGACGAATGGCTGTCATGGTTGAAGTCGCGGGAAACCAGCGGCTCGTCGGTGTAGCCGAGAATGCCCTTCAGCTTGCCATCGGCTGCGGCCTTGATCGCTTCGTTGATTTCCGCAACCGTCGTGTCGCGCTTGGCGAGGAACTTGAAGTCGACGACCGATACGTTCGGGGTCGGTACGCGGATCGACGTGCCGTCCAGCTTGCCCTTGAGGTGCGGCAGAACGAGGCCAACGGCCTTGGCGGCGCCCGTCGAGGTCGGGATCATGGAAAGGGCTGCGGCGCGGGCGCGGTACAGATCCTTGTGCATGGTGTCCAGCGTCGGCTGGTCGCCCGTATAGGAGTGGATCGTGGTCATGAAGCCATGATCGATGCCAACGGCGTCATCGAGAACCTTCACGACCGGCACGAGGCAGTTGGTGGTGCAGGACGCGTTGGAAATGACCAGATGGTCCTTCGTCAGCTGGTCATGGTTGACACCGAAGACGACCGTGAGGTCCGCGCCGTCAGCCGGAGCCGAAACGATGACGCGCTTTGCGCCGGCCGTCAGGTGTGCGGCGGCCTTGTCGCGGGCGGTGAAGATGCCGGTGCATTCGAGCGCGATGTCTACACCGAGTTCCTTGTGCGGCAGGGTTGCCGGATCGCGAACGGCCGTGACCTTGATCGGCTTGCCACCGCCAACGACGATGGTGTCGCCTTCGACCTTCACATCGGCCGGGAACTTGCCGTGGATCGAGTCGTAACGCAGCAGGTGGGCGTTGGTTTCAACCGGGCCGAGGTCGTTGATGGCAACGACTTCGATATCGGTGCGGCCGGATTCGACGATGGCACGCAGAACATTGCGGCCGATGCGGCCGAAGCCGTTAATGGCAACTTTTACAGTCATTTACAGTCTCCCGAACAAGAATGGGCGTGGTCTTTGCTGAATGGTGAGGGCCTGGAAAGCCCTCACGCAAGTTTTGCCTCGGCTGCGGCGACGACGGCTTCCGCCGTGATACCGAAGTGCTTGAAGAGATCCTTCGCCGGCGCAGAGGCTCCAAAGGAGTGCATGCCGACGAAAGCGCCGTCGTTACCGATGAAGTAATCCCAGCCGTGGCGAATGGCGGCTTCCACCGCGATCTTGACCGGAGCCTTGCCGATGATGGCGTTGCGGTAGGTTTCCGGCTGTTCCTTGAAGAGCTCGAAGCAGGGAACGGAGACGACGCGGGCGGAAACGCCCTTGTCCTTCAGCGTTGCGGCGGCCTTCAGCGCCACTTCCACTTCCGAGCCGGAAGCGAAGATCGAAACCTTGGCGTCGCTTGCGGAGACGAGTTCGTAAGCGCCGTAAGCGGAGAGGTTCTTCTCTTCATATTCCTTGCGCGAAGGCGTCAGGTTCTGGCGGGTCAGCGCCAGCGCCGAGGGACGGTGCTTCTGTTCCAGCGCCAGCTGCCAGCATTCCGCCGTCTCGGTTTCATCCGCCGGGCGGAAGAGGAGAAGGTTCGGAATGGCGCGCAGAGCTGCGATCTGCTCGACCGGCTGGTGGGTCGGGCCGTCTTCGCCGACGCCGATGGAATCATGCGTCAGAACGTGGACGACGCGGATGCCCATCAGCGCGGCAAGGCGGATCGACGGACGGCAATAATCCGAGAAGATCAGGAAGCCGCCGGCATAGGGGATGAGACCGCCATGCAGTGCGATGCCGTTCATGGCCGCGGCCATGCCGTGTTCACGGATGCCGTAATGCAGGTAACGGCCGGAGAAATCCGTCGGGGTGATGGACTTCATCTGGCTGGTCTTGGTGTTGTTGGACGGCGTCAGGTCAGCCGAACCGCCAATCATTTCCGGCAGGATGCCGTTGATGACTTCGAGCGAATCTTCCGAGGCTTTACGCGTGGCAACGGTCGGGTTGTTTTCGATGATCTTCTTCTTGAAGGCATCGATGGAGCTGTCGAAGTTGCCGGGCAGGTCGCCGGCAAAGCGACGCTTGAACTCGGCCTTCTTGCCGGCTTCAGCGGCTTCGAGGCGGGCTTCCCAGTCCTGGCGCGTCTTGGTGGAGCGCAGGCCGGCGAGACGCCAGGCGTCCAGCACGTCTTCCGGAACCACGAAGGCTTCGGCTTCCCAGTTCAGGTGCTTGCGGGTGGCCGCGATTTCCTCGGCGCCGAGCGGGTTGCCGTGCACCTTGTGGGTGCCCTGCTTGTTCGGCGCGCCGAAACCGATGACGGTCTTGCAGGCGATGAAGGTCGGGCGGTCGGACTTCTGCGCGGCCTCGATGGCGGCGGCAATCGCGTCCGGATCGTGGCCGTCGACGCGGATGGTGTTCCAGTGAACGGCCTGGAAGCGGGCGATCTGGTCGGTGCTGTCGGAAAGGCCGACTTCGCCGTCGATGGTGATGTTATTGTCATCCCAGAACAGAACGAGCTTGTTGAGCTTCAGGTGGCCGGCAAGCGCGATGGCTTCGTGGCTGATGCCTTCCATGAGGCAGCCGTCGCCGCACAGCACGTAGGTGAAGTGGCTCTGCAGGTCGGAGCCGAATTCCTCTTCCAGCTTGCGCTCAGCGATCGCCATGCCGACGGCGTTGGCGATGCCCTGGCCGAGCGGACCGGTGGTGGTTTCGATGCCGGTGGCATGACCATATTCGGGATGGCCGGCCGTCTTGGAGCCGAACTGACGGAAGCGTTTGATCTCGTCGATCGTCATGTCCTCGTAGCCCGTCAAATAGAGCAGCGAGTAAAGAAGCATCGAACCATGGCCTGCCGACAGCACGAACCGGTCGCGGTCCGCCCAGAGCGGCGCCTTGGGATCGAATTTCAGGTAACGGGTGAAGAGAACGGTGGCGACATCGGCGGCGCCCATCGGCAGACCGGGATGGCCTGAATTGGCCTTCTCCACTGCATCCATGGCAAGAAAGCGGATCGCATTTGCCATCCGGTTGTGTTTGTCGCGAGAAATCATGGCTTTTCCGTCTGTTTCCGGGTGAAAGGAGATAGTTTTACGCAACTATCCAAAAAGCGGGTTGATCCATAGCAGGTGAGGCAGGCAAGTCAATAAATCCACGGGCGTTTGCGGTTCGCTCAGGGAGAAAAAATCGTTTAGAAAACCGGGCATCCTGACAAAATTCGTGCGATATGGACTGGCGTCTCTTCGTTCATCCACAGAGCAAAACGCCTCAATGCACTGGTTTGATTGACGGGATGGTAAATCGGGTAATAACCTCGTGATTGTTGGGAAGGCCTGAAACCGGACGATTCGGCCGGTGGTGTGCGAGTTGGAAAAAACGATGTCGGCTGAGAAGACCGTACAATCTGCGCTGACGGAGCTGAATGCTGCCATCACAAATCTCGAAAATGCCATCGATATGCGTATCGAGCGGCAAAGGGAGACGGGCGAGATCGACAATGAGGTCAAGCGGGTCCATGTGGACCGCGCCAGGCTCGCCCACGAGCTTGACCAGGCCGAATTTCGCGCCAATCGTCTTGAAGAAGTCAACCGCGAGGTTTCCCGCCGGCTGGTAACGGCCATGGAGACGATCCGCGCGGTGCTGGATCGATAGGAGCGGTTTCATGGCGCAAGTCACTGTTATGATCGACGGCAAGGCCTATCGCATGGCATGCGAGGCGGGACAGGAAGACCACCTGACCGATCTCGCCACACGTTTCGACCGCTATGTCGGCCACCTCAAGAGCCAGTTCGGCGAGATCGGCGATCTGAGGCTCACCGTCATGGCCGGTATTATGGTGATGGACGAGCTTTCCGAACTTAACCGCAAGATCGACAAGCTGGAGGGGGAGGTTGCGGCCCTGTCCCGTAATCGTGACGGCATGGCCGAGCACAAGGCGAAATCGGACGAGATAGTGGCGCTTGCCATCGGTGATCTGGCCGACCGTCTGAACGGGATCACCGAAAAACTGCTGGCGCGGCCGAAGCCCGCCGCGCATTGAGCGGGTGCAGGTTTCTGAGGCGGCAAAATTTCGCGCCGCACCCTCTGGCGATTTTCATCGATCCGTCCTATATCTTGAATGCGTTCTGCGCTTCCCGACAGGAACCACAATCCCTGGGGCCATACTCGATCCAAAGGGAGCTGTCCCTGGCCAGTCCCGTGGGGCTGGACACACGGTGCCCACCTACTTTTGTAGGCGCCCAGGATCGTAAATCTCCATCGGTCGCCGTGGATCGCGCTTGAAGTTTCGGATCAACCCCCGGGGCTTCCCTGTACCCTTGATATATTCGACAGTCATTTTTCATAACTGCCGGACGCGGCTTTTTTATATTGCCGTCATTGCAATGGCGGAACAATTCCCTATTATCCGGATTGGTATGTCTGTCATGCCCTTTAAAAAAGGGCGCTGCGGTCAAAACCGCGACGTGCCGTTCAACAGCCCAAAGAGCTAAACTTGTTTACTGAAATTATGATCGTGGTCCTGCTCACCGTACTGAACGGTGTGCTTGCCATGTCCGAGCTTGCCGTTGTCTCCTCCAGACCGGCGAGGCTCAAAGTGCTTGCCGCGCAAGGCAGCAGAGGCGCCACCATGGCGCTCGGCCTTTCCGAAAATCCCGGACGTTTCCTTTCCACGGTGCAGATCGGCATCACGCTGGTCGGCGTTCTGTCCGGTGCGTTTTCCGGTGCCACACTCGGCGCCCGGTTTACAGCATGGCTTTTGGAGCAGGGCGTTCCTGACCGTGCTGCCGATGCAATCGGTGTGGGTTCGGTGGTGGTCGCCATTACCTATCTGTCGCTGATCGTCGGCGAGCTGGTGCCCAAGCAGATCGCGCTGCGCGATCCCGAAAAGGTTGCCGCCCGGGTCGCGCCAACCATGGTGATGCTGTCGCGGGTCGGCGCGCCGCTGGTATGGCTGCTCGACAAATCGGGTAAGGCCGTTCTCGCCCTTCTCGGCCATAGCGGTGAATCCAACGCATCGGTCACCGACGATGAAATCCGCACGGTTCTGGCCGAAGCCCATAGCGCCGGCGTGATCGAGACCGAGGAATCGGCGATGATCACCAGCGTCATGCGCCTTGCCGACCGCAATGCGCGCGGCTTGATGACGCCGCGTCGCGATGTGGAAGTGGTCGATATCGAAGACAGCGCCGAGGAAATCCGCGAGCAGCTCCGCCAGACGCAGCGGTCGCGCCTGCCGGTGCGCAATGGTGCCTCGGACGAAATTCTCGGTGTGCTTTTCGCCAAGGATGCCTTCGATGCGCTGGCCTCCGGCAAGGAACTCAACATTCGCGAGCTTCTGCGCGAGGTTCCCGTCGTGTCGGATCTGACAAGCGCGGTGGATGTCATCCAGTCGCTGCGTCGCTCCACCGTGCACATGGTGCTGGTCTATGACGAATACGGCCATTTCGAAGGTATCGTCAGCTCCGGCGACGTTCTGGAAGCCATTACCGGCGCGTTCCAGGAAGACAATGACGAAGAGCCGGCCATGGTCGAGCGCGAGGACGGTTCGTTCCTCGTCGCCGGCTGGATGCCCGCCGATGAATTCGCTTATCGCATGGGTTTCCAGATCGATGAGGACGCCGAATTCGAGACCGTTGCCGGTCTGGTTCTGGACGAGTTCCGTCGTCTGCCGGAACTGGGCGAACACGTTACCCGCAACGGCTGGCGTTTCGAGGTCATCGATCTCGATGGCCACCGCATCGACAAGGTTCTCGTGAGCCGGGCTGCCTGATGCCGGGCGACGTTGCCGAAAAAGCGAGGCTGCGCGGCGAAAGGCTTGCCGCGCGCGACGCTTTGACGCTGACGGAGCGCGAGCAGAAGAGCCGGTCCATAACGGCTCATGGCGCCTCGGGCATTCCTTTTGGGCCGGGCACCGTCATTTCCGGCTTCATGCCGATCCGTTCCGAGGCCGATACCCGGCCGCTGATGGAGGCGTTGCGCGAACGCGGCGGGCGCCTTATCCTTCCTGTCGTGCTGGATCGTGAAACCATTGTCTTCCGTGCCTTTGAAACGGATACGCCGCTGGTGAAGACCGGCTTCGGCACGACTGGCCCGGGTGAGGATGCGGAAGTTCTCGATCCGGATATTCTGCTCGTGCCCCTCTCCGTCTTCGATGGGCATGGGCAACGAGTCGGTTACGGCGCGGGTCATTATGACCGCGCCATTGCGCGTTTGCACGCCAGGGGAAAACAACCTGTTCTCATTGGCGTCGCATTCGATTGTCAGGAAGTGCCGTATGTCCCGGCGGAGCCGCACGATGTATCGCTTCACGCCATTCTGACGGAAAGCGGCCTACGCTGGTTTTCCGACCCCCTGTCGATCTCCGATAGTGGGCAAAAGGCGCTTTAGCACTTTTTAAAAGATGGATTACCCGCTAGAGGGGACGGAATTTTTAAAACATGCGCAAGATCGGGGCGGGTGAATGAGGCTTCTTTTTCTCGGAGACATGGTTGGCAAGACCGGACGCACGGCTGTCTGGGAACGATTGCCGGGGCTGATTTCCGATCTGAAGCTGGATTTCGTCATCGTCAACGGTGAAAACGCCGCCGGTGGCTTCGGTATCACCGAAGATATCTATCTCGAGACCATCAATGCCGGCGCCGATGTCGTCACCACCGGTAACCACGTCTGGGACCAGAAGGAAGCGGTTTCCTTCTGTGAGCGGCACGACCAGTTCCTGCGGCCCGCCAATTATCCTGACGGTACGCCGGGCAAGGGCTCGGGCATTTTTTATGCCCGCAACGGCGCGCGCGTGCTTGTCGCAAACATCATGGGCCGGGTCTTCATGCATCCGGAACTGGACGATCCCTTCAAGTCGGCGGAAAACATTCTTGCTGCCTGCCCGCTGAAGGAACAGGCCGACGCCATCATCTTCGATTTCCATGCGGAAGCGACGAGTGAAAAACAGTGTTTCGGCCATTTTGTCGACGGGCGCGCAAGCTTCGTCGTCGGCACCCACACCCATGTTCCGACGGCTGATGCGCAGATATTGAATGGCGGCACGGCCTATATGTCTGACGCCGGCATGTGCGGCGATTATGACAGCTCGCTTGGCATGGAGAAGGAAGAGCCGATCAACCGCTTCATTTCGAAAATGCCGAAAGGCCGTTTCGAGGCGGCGAGCGGGCCGGCGACGATCTGCGGCGTCGGCGTTGAAATCTCCGACCGTACCGGGCTTGCCGAGAAAATCGCGCCGCTGCGCATCGGGCCGCGGCTTTCGGAAACGCTGCCTTCCTTCTGGGCTTAAACTTCTGCCGGAAGCGTTCACAATGACGAGAGTGTAAGCTTTCCGCCGTTCTTGTAACTGGACGCCCCGCAAAACCTGCCTCATCCTCTCCACCTTCGCAAGTTCAGGGGAGTGGCATGATGCTGCGCGTGCTAATGCTTGCAATGACGGGGCTGATCGCCTGTGCGGGAGCCGCCTTTTCCCAGACGGCGGGCCGGCCTCCCGTCAGCCAGTGCCAGGCGATCGCCAGCAACATTCCCGGCGTCATGTTCGCGAGCTTCAATCCGCCAGGTGTTCAGCTGGCTCAGGCGACGGCAAAGGAAGAGGTGAAGATCAGCTTCATCGGCCATTCCACCTATCTGATCGAAAGCCCCGGCGGTGTGACCATCGCCACGGACTATAACGGCGTCTATCGACCTCCCGTCACGCCAACTGTCGTGACGATGAACCGGGCGCATTCGACGCATTTCACCCTCAATCCGGACCCAGCGATTCAATATGTGCTGCATGGCTGGAGCGATACGCCGGGAGAAAAGGCCGAGCAAAAGGTTCTGGTGGGCGATGTCTATATCCGCAATGTCGCCACCGATATCCGCAACCGCTGGGGTGATTACGAGTCGTTTCAGGAAAACGGCAATTCCATTTTCATCTTCGAGGTTGCCGGGCTGTGCATCGGTCATCTCCGCCATCTGCATCACGAGCTGACGGATACACATTATGCCGAGATCGGCCGTCTGGATGTGCTGATGGTGCCGGTGGATGGCGGTCTGACCATGGGTGCCGACAGCATGAGCCGGGTGGTCAAGCGCCTGCGCTCCGCGCTGATCCTGCCGATGCACCGGACCGGCCCGCCGCTGGAACAGTTTCTCACGATGTTCGGCGAGAGTTTCCGCATTGCCTATGCCACCGATCCGGTGATCCGGGTTTCGATGCGAAACCTTCCCCGCCAACCGCAGATACTGGTGCCGAAAGGCATGTAGCATGCGGCGGGCGAGGAAGGCCGGGGGAGCCGTTGCTCAGGCGAAGGTGAGGTGCTGGCGGACGCCGACATCGGGCGTCTTGTCATCCGACATGTTCGCCTTGGCGATTTCCCAGCCGAATTTCAGCGTGCTGTCCGTCGAAGCCCAGATATCGGCGTCATCGACATGCAGCGCCAGCATGGTCAGTTGCGGATCGCTTTTGCCATGTTCGTACCAGGCCGCCGTGACCGAGTTCCAATATTCGTCGATCTTGGTTTTATCGTCGCGCGCTTCGAGGATGCCCGAAAGGCAGGCGTGGTAGTCATGATCCTTGCCCACCACGCAGAAATGCGCCCGGGAACCGGATTTCAGCGATTTCACCAGATCGGTGTCTTTTTTGGAGAAAAACCAGATGGTATTGGTCTTGGGGTCAGCATGAGGTGCCATGGGCTGCATGTGGTTGTGCAATCCTTCCAGCCCAAGCATGCCGGCATGGACGGAATTGATCTCGTCCCAGAGCTGGCGGGCCGGTGCTTCTCTTGCTTCAGTCAGGCTGACCATATGTTTTCTCCTTCCGGTCTCGTGCTGCGACGGAGGAAAAGATGCCCTGTTCCGCCGCGTTCATGATCAGAACGAAGAGCGGATAAATCAGTTCCTTCTGTTGTTGCGGCAAGAGAAAGCGCTTGCGGGGTTGAATGGCGCGGCTATCGCACTTATAAGGCCCGCAATCTCCAAATTACGACAATCAGGTTTTCCATGGCTGGTCATTCACAGTTCAAGAACATCATGCACCGCAAGGGCAAGCAGGACTCCGTGCGGTCCAAAATGTTTTCCAAGCTTGCGCGCGAAATCACCGTTGCGGCAAAGACGGGCATGCCCGACCCGAACATGAACCCGCGCCTGCGTCTGGCGATCCAGAACGCCAAGGCCCAGTCCATGCCGAAGGACAATATCGAGCGTGCGATCAAGAAGGCGTCCGGCGCCGATGGCGAAAACTATGACGAAGTCCGCTACGAGGGTTACGGCCCGGGCGGCGTTGCCGTTATCGTCGAGGCCCTGACGGACAACCGCAACCGCACGGCCTCCAACGTGCGCTCCATCTTCACCAAGGCCGGCGGCGCTCTTGGCGAAACCGGTTCGGTCTCTTTCTCTTTCGACCGCGTCGGCGAAATCTCCTACAAGGCTGAAGTCGGCGATGCCGACAAGGTCATGGAAGCCGCCATCGAGGCCGGTGCCGACGATGTCGAATCCAGCGAAGACGGCCACACCATCATTTGCGGTTTCGAAGCGATGAACGAGGTTTCCAAGGCGCTGGAAGGCGTGCTGGGCGAAGCCGAAAGCGTCAAGGCCATCTGGAAGGCGCAGAACACGGTGCCGGTGGATGAAGAAAAGGCGCAGTCGCTGATGAAGCTCATCGACAATCTCGAAGACGATGACGACGTGCAGAACGTCTATTCCAACTTCGAAGTGTCCGAAGAAATTCTCGCCAAGCTTTCCGCCTGACGTCTCATGTTTCAAAAAAGCCCCGGCAGCGATCCGCTCCGGGGCTTTTTGTTTAGGCGGCCTTCTTTATGGAGGTCCGCACGTCGGCGAAAATCTCGACCGACCGCAGCCGTTTTTCGATGTCATGGATGGGCATGGAAACGATCAGCTCATCCGCCTGCGTTTCCGCCAGGAAACCGTCGAGATGACGTTGGATCGTCTCAGGTGAGCCGACGGCGGCGAAACGCAATGTGTGTTCGACAGAGAAACGCTCCATCTCGTTCCAGTAATCGTCCATGTTATGCACCGGCTTCGGAAACTGTGTGCGCACATTGCGGCGCAGGTTGACGAATTGCTGCTGCGAGGAGGTGAAGAGATGCTGCGCCTCTTCGTCCGTATCGGCGCCGACCCCCATCACACCCACCATGACATAGGGCTTGTCCAGCACCTCGGAAGGTTGGAAGCGCTCGCGATAGATATGGATCGCCTCCATCAGCATGTCAGGGGCAAAATGCGAGGCAAAGGAATAGGGCAGGCCGAGGGCTGCGGCGAGATGCGCGCTGTAGGTGCTGGAGCCGAGCAGCCAGAGCGGGACATTGGAATTCATGCCCGGCACGGCGAGAATGGCCTGATCCTGTTGCGGCGGGCCGAGATAGCGCTGGAGTTCGACGATATCGTGCGGGAAATTTTCCGCGCCGGCATCGAGATTGCGGCGCAACGCCCGCGCCGTGCGCATGTCGGTTCCGGGAGCGCGACCGAGACCGAGATCGACACGACCGGGAAGGAGTGCGGCAAGTGTGCCGAACTGCTCGGCGATGACGAGCGGGGAGTGGTTGGGCAGCATGATGCCGCCGGAACCGACGCGAATATGTTTCGTGGCCGCGCCCACATGGGCAATGACGAGTGATGTTGCAGCACTGGCAATGCCCGGCATGCCGTGGTGCTCCGCCAGCCAGATGCGGTTATAGCCGTGTTCTTCGGCCTTGATCGCCATTCGGCGGGAATTTTCAAGCGCCTCGCTGACGCTCTCGCCTTCACCGATGGGTGAAAGGTCGAGAATGGAAAAGGGGATCATCCGACGCTCCTGCAGAGTTTAAGTCTTTGCTGCGGATGTAAGGCGCGTGTCCCGATTTACCAGAGAAGTCGCGCAGAATTGAAGGATGGTTCAAAAAAATTGGGGCCTCCGGAGAGGCCCCTGTCTTTCTTGACTGAGCCGCCTCAGCCCGCCCGCCGGAATTGCCGGCTTTCGTGACGCCCCGCCGCGGTTTCCGAAGCCAGCACGAACTGTCCGAGCCTGCCATCCATTTCACCCGCTTCGGAAGCGAGATTGTGAATCGCGGCCGTCGTTTCTTCCACCATGGCGGCGTTCTGCTGGGTCATGGTGTCGAGGCTGGTGACGGTGCTGTTGATTTCCGAAAGCGTGTGCGCTTCCTCGCGGGTAGACTCCATGATCTCTTCGATACGCGTGCTGATGGTTTGCACATGCTTACCGATGCCGCTCAGCGAAGCACCCGCCTTTTCCACCAGCGCCACGCCTGCGGAAACCTCGTCGGTGGAGCGCTTCAGAAGGCTGGTGATTTCTTTCGCGGCGGCTGCCGAACGCTGCGCCAGTTCACGCACTTCCTGCGCCACGACGGCAAAACCCTTGCCGGCGTCGCCCGCGCGGGCCGCCTCGACACCCGCATTCAAGGCAAGGAGGTTGGTCTGGAAGGCGATTTCGTCGATGACGCCGATGATCTGGTTGATCTGACGCGACGAGGTCTGGATTGCCTCCATGGCGGCGATGGTCTGCTCCATCACGCGGCTCGATGCCGTTGCCTCCGTGCTGGCATCGCGGGCAATCCGCGTTGCCTGTTCGGCGCGTTCGATCTGGTCGCGGACCGCTTCGGTAATCGCCTTGATGGCGCTTGCCGTTTCGGTGATGGAGGCCGCCTGCCGCTCGGTGCGTTCCGCCAGCTGGTCGGCGCCCACCCGCATCTCCTCGGAGCCGCCACGAACGGCGGCGGAGTTGCCGCCAATCGCTTCCATGGTCTCGCTGAGCCGGGCAAGCGCGGTATTGAAATTGTGGCGCAGGCTTTCGAGATCGTCCGGAAAGATGGTCTCTATGCGATAGGCGAGATTGCCGTTCGCCAGCCGGTCCAGCCCCGCATCCAGGGAACGCACGACCATCTGCAGCGTGCCGGCCTCGGCCTCCCGTTCCGCAAGATGGGCGCGCCGCGCCGTTTCGGCTTCCTCCCGCGTGCGCGATGCGGTCTCCTCCATGTCCCGCTGCAGGATGAGTTTTTCACGGAAGCTGCCGAGCGCGCACGCCATGCGGCCAATCTCGTCCCTGCGGTCCTGATTGCCGATTTCGGCATCGAGACGCCCGGCCGCCACTTCGCCGGTCAGGCCGGCAAGTTTTTCCAGCGGGGCGAAAAGGCGCCGTGCGAAAAAGGCCGTCGCAGCACACATGGCGGCGAGAACGCAGAGGCCGATGACGGCAAGCGTGCCGGCGATCGAGATGGAGCCGGCATTCAACTCGCTGCGCAGCATGCTTTCCACCGCGAGATATTTTTCCCCGGCAAAAGAGAAGGGGCGGGCATAGGCATTGGCTTCGCCATCCGCGCGGTCGATCTTGGCGACGGTCATGCCCGTCGCATTCAGAGCCGCGCCATGGAAACCGTAGATGGCCGGGTCAAGGCTGACCAGCCTTTCGCCCTCAACGCCGAGAACCTTGCCATCGGCGGAGATGATCGCGGATTGTTCGGAACTGCCGGCCGTCACACCCTTGGTGAGAATCTGGCTGAAGACGCCTTCCTTGACCCGGAAGAGAACGATGCCCTTGAACGCGCCGAACTTGACGACCGGAACGCCGAAGTAAATGCTAGCCTCTTTCGTGGCGGCATCGATGCGCAGGCCGGAGAAGCTGGTCTGCGCCACATCGTTCACGGCCTTTTCGGCATTCGCGGCACCGCGTGCGAAGGCCGCGCCGAGGCCGCTTTCCGCCCAGGCGCTGCCGGTGACGGTTTCCCCGAAAGCCGATCCTTTAAGATAGGAGTAATAGACCGTGCCGGCCGGATCGATGAAGAGAACGTCGCTGAATGGCGTTCCCTGCAGATAACCACCGATATCCGTCTGGGTCTTCTCATGGGTCGAATAATAAAAGCCGCTCGGGCTTTCCGGCTTGATCAGCTTTTCTTTTTCGCCGAAGGGGTTCTCCTTGACGAAGACACGCTGCAGTTCCGCCTTCGCGTCGCCGGAATTCTTCTGCACGGTGGCCCAGCCGCTGCGCATGGAGACGACAGCCATCTGCAGGGCTTCTATCTTGGCGATGGAGTCCGCCTGCACCTTCAGCTGTTCAAGGCGTTCCTGGAGCATGTCGCCGCGGAAGACGAGAATGCTTTCCATGGATTTCGACGCCTGTTCCTCAAGAACGCCGCTGCTGCTCTGATAACCGAGAAGTGTCAGAGCCCCGGTCGAGATCGCCATCAGCGCCAGGAAAATCACCAGCACCTTGGTGGATATGGAATGAAAACGGTTCAGCATGGCCGATGCAGTCCCCAATGCCGGATCAGTTCCCACGCCATGCACGGATGGCGCCATCGGACGGCTGATATGGCGAAACTATCGTGCTGCGGATCATCATGTCCGCAGCTCCCCTTTTTGATTTTGCGAGAACAATGCGACACGCGGTTTAAGCAGAGGTAAATGCTGCACTGCAAATTTGATGAATGTTGTCGTTTTGTTCACTTATCGCTGGCAGGGTCGCAACCGGAAAGATAAGGTGCCTCATGCAAAAGACGATTCGAATCATCGGCATTGACCCGGGATTAAGGCGCACCGGCTGGGGGGTGATCGACACCCTCGGCAACAGCCTGCGGTTTGTCGCCTCCGGCACGGTGACGTCGGATGGCGATATGGATCTCGCCTCCCGCCTGTGCCAGCTGCATGACGGGCTGGCGGATATCGTGCACAGCCATCAGCCTGACGAAGCGGCAGTGGAACAGACCTTCGTGAACAAGGATGCGGTTGCGACCCTGAAACTCGGTCAGGCGCGCGGCATCGCCATGCTGGTTCCGGCGCGCGCCGGGTTGCCGGTCTTTGAATATGCACCGAACGCGGTGAAGAAAGCCGTGATCGGCGTCGGGCACGGCGAAAAGCAGCAAATTCACATGATGCTGAAAATCCTGATGCCGAAGGCCGAATTCAAGGGTAACGATGCGGCGGACGCGCTCGCCATCGCAATCTGCCACGCCCATAATCGCGGCGGCGACAGGATGCGGCGACTGCTGGCGGCCGGTTGAATATTAAAGTCTCATTGCAGCGGGCGGCATCATGATCGGAAAACTGAAAGGCAACATCGAGGAAATCGGCGCGGATTACGTGCTGGTGGATGTGCACGGCGTCTGTTACGTCGCCTATTGTTCGGCGCGCACGCTGTCGAAAATCGGCTCCGTCGGGGAGGCGGTGGTGCTGTTCATCGAGACCTATGTGCGTGAGGACCAGCTGAAGCTCTTCGGTTTTCTCTCGGCGCTTGAGCGGGAATGGTTCAACCTGTTGCAGAGCGTGCAGGGTGTTGGCTCGAAAGTGGCTTTGGCCGTTCTTTCCACGCTGTCGCCCTCCGAACTGGCCAATGCCATCGCGCTTCAGGACAAGGTGATGATTTCGCGGGCACCAGGCGTCGGGCCGAAGGTGGCGGTGCGTCTTGTGACCGAGCTTCGCAACAAGGCGCCTGCCTTTGCCGGAGAGGCTTCCGCCTCGATCGGCCTCAAGCAGGAGCTTGGCGAAGGCGTTGCATCCGCGCCGGTGGCGGATGCCGTTTCCGCGCTCACCAATCTCGGCTATTCGCGTGACCAGGCCGCCAATGCGGTTGCCGCCGCATTGAAGAACGGCGGGGAGGGCGGCGACAGCGCCAAGCTGATCCGGCTCGGGCTGAAAGAGCTTTCGCGTTGATGCGCTTAATGCTAAATTCCTTACAATGGGTGGAAAGTAAGAAAAGGGCAGCAGCATGGGCTTTCAGGTGACAATCACCTCCAAAGGGCAGATGACAGTTCCCAAGAACGTGCGCGAACAATTGAAAATCAAGCCTGGCGACAAATGTTACGCCTGGGTTCGTAATGGGGAGATGATCGTTGTCCCTCGCAATAAATCTCTTGCCGATCTGGCCGGAATTCTTGGTAAACCTCCGAATGGCAAAAAGCTTACCGTCGAGCAGATGAATGACGCGATTGGTGAGGGAGCGGTTGCGCGATATAAGCGTTCTACGGGTAAGACGGAAGACGAATGACCAGCCGTTTCGGAATAGACACGAATATTCTGCTACGCATCGTGGTAGATGATGATGTCGAACAAAAAGAAACGGTAAAGCGTCTTCTTACACGGCTTGAAGACGGAGAAACCCTGCTTGTAAGTCTTGCTGTGATTTTGGAGACGGCGTGGGTACTTGGCCAGTTCTACGGTTATCCCAAAAGTGCCGTTCTGGAGTTTTTCCAGCTTATACTTGAGCGGCGGGAACTGGAAATTCCGGATTATGAGGCGATTGGCAATGCCATCGACATATGCCGGAATACAAATGCGGATTTTTCTGACGCGATTGTATCGGAAAGCAACAGGGTCAATGGCTGCGTGGCGACATATACGTTTGATAAAAAGGCTGCTCGCAAGCTGCCCGGAATGGAACTTCTGACATGAGCGATGCGGCAAGGCTGATTACCCCCGAAAAGCGCGGTGAGGACATCGACACCACCCTGCGCCCGCAATCGCTGGACGATTTTACCGGCCAGGCGGAGGCCCGCGCCAATCTCAAGGTATTTATCGAGGCGGCCAAGAACCGTGGCGAAGCGCTGGATCACGTGTTGTTCGTCGGCCCGCCCGGTCTCGGCAAGACCACGCTGGCGCAGATCATGGCCAAGGAACTTGGCGTCAACTTCAAATCCACCTCCGGCCCCGTCATCGCCAAGGCGGGCGATCTCGCCGCACTTCTGACCAATCTCGAGGAGCGCGACGTGCTCTTCATCGATGAAATCCACCGCCTCAATCCGGCGGTGGAGGAAATTCTCTATCCGGCAATGGAGGATTTCCAACTCGACCTCATCATCGGCGAAGGACCGGCGGCGCGCTCGGTGAAGATCGATCTTTCCAAATTCACCCTTGTGGCAGCGACCACCCGTCTTGGGCTTTTGACGACGCCGCTGCGCGACCGTTTCGGCATTCCCGTCCGGTTGGCTTTCTACACGGTCGATGAGCTGGAGCTGATCGTCCGGCGCGGTGCACGGCTGATGGGGCTGAACATGACCGACGAGGGCGCGCGCGAGGTGGCAAGGCGTGCCCGTGGCACGCCGCGTATCGCCGGACGGCTATTGCGCCGCGTGCGTGATTTCGCCGAGGTGGCGCGGGCGGAAGCCGTTACCCGTGAGATCGCCGACGAGGCTTTGACGCGGCTTCTGGTCGACAAAATGGGCCTCGACCAGCTCGACATGCGTTATCTGACCATGATCGCGGTCAATTTCGGCGGAGGCCCGGTTGGCATCGAGACCATCGCCGCCGGCCTTTCGGAACCTCGCGATGCGATCGAGGATATTATCGAACCCTATATGATCCAGCAGGGTTTCATCCAGCGCACGCCGCGCGGCCGCATTCTGACCGGCACGGCCTGGAAACATCTGGGCATGCAGCCGCCAAAGGATATCGAGGCGGCGCAGTTCCGGCTGACGCTGGAGGAGGATTGAGGGAACAAGCCCGGTGCGTTGGCATTTGATCGTCTTTGGCACGGAGATGATCATGGCGGTATATCGCAAGGGCATGAAGGTCCGGTGGAACTGGGGCAATGGCACCGGTGAAGGTAAGATTGTCGAGACTTTCACGGATGATGTCGAACGCACCATTTCCGGCTCCAGAATAAAGCGGAAAGCGAGCAGGCGGGAGCCTGCCTATCTGATCGAACAGGAAGACGGCGCGAAGGTTCTGAAAAGCAGATCGGAGCTTGAGCGCGTCGATTGAACGACGCCGTCCTTCGGCGGCAACGGAGGAACCTTCATGTCTTACGATCCGTTGCGGGTTTTCCGCAAACTCGCGCGTAACAACCGGCTGGCCAATTTTCGGCTGCATCAGTCCTGCCTTCAGCTTTCGCAGGACGCGTTCGTCGCCTCCCGTGTCAGTTTCTTTCCGACGCTGCGCGCGACGCTGAACCACATCTACACCGTCGACCGGTTTTATATCGATGCCCTGCAGGGCGGCACACTCGGCCTTGCGGCCTTTGCCGAAGAGGAGCCTTTCGCCACCATGGCGGATCTGCGTGTCGCCCAGACGGAATTGGACGAGGTGCTGATCGCATTTGTCGACAGTCTCGATGAAGAAGGCCTCGCCGCCGCCGTCAATATCCATCGTGGCGCGCGCATCCAGCAGGATCGCTGCGACGATGTTCTGTCGCATCTCCTCCAGCACCAGACGCATCATCGCGGGCAGGCGCATGCGATGTTGTCCGGCACCGAGGTCAAGCCACCGCAACTGGATGAATTCATTGTGGGAGATGATGCAAAGGCGAGAAAAGACGCGATGGATGCGTTAGGGTGGACGGAGACCGATTTGATGTTTCCAGCCCGCAGGCCAACACCATGACACACGATACCAAGCAGGACACCCGCATCCGCATCAAGTTCAAGCCGAAGCGCATTTTCCAGATGCGGGTGGCGGGACTGGCGTTTCGCGATGGTCACGTGCTGGTGCATCGGGCGTCGCATGAAAAATTCTGGACCTTTCCGGGTGGCCGTGCCGAAATGGGCGAACGCTCCGAAGAAACGCTGGCGCGCGAAATGGTGGAAGAGCTTGGCGTCGAGGCCAAGGTCGGGCGGCTTTTATGGGCGGTCGAAAATTTCTTCCACTACGAAGGCAGGGACTGGCACGAACTCGGATTTTATTACCTGATGGACCTGCCGGAGACGCTGGCCTTTCATCCGACCGATATCATCCACCGCGTTCAGGACGGCGACAACGAACTGGAGTTCCGCTGGGTTGCGGCGACGCGGCAGGCATTGACGGAGCTTGATATTCCGCCCTATTTCATCGCCGACGAAATAGAGCATCTGCCGAAGGCCACGAGACACCTCGTCTGGCATGACGGCGATCTGGACGATAAATGACCGCTGCCCCTGAACGCCACATGATCCGGCTGGACCGGAAACCGCAGCTTTTCAGCATGCGCGTGGCGGCGCTGATTTTTCAGAACGGTCATGTTCTCGTCCAGCGCGGCGCGAAGGACCGTTACTGGGCCTTGCCCGGCGGGCGGGCCGAAATCGGCGAGAGTTCGCAGGAAACCATTATCCGTGAGATCGGCGAGGAGCTTGACCGGGATTGTTCGGTCGAGCGTCTTCTCTGGTCGGCCGAAAATTTTTTCGCCTATGACGATTTTGCGGCGCATGAACTCGGATTTTATTATCTCGTTTCGCTTCGCCAGCCCCTGCCGTTCCATGAAAGCGATATCGTGCATCGGGTGCTGGATGGCGTCGAAGTGGAGTTCCGCTGGTTGCCAGCGCAGCCTTCCGCGCTTCTGAAGAGCGATCTGAGGCCCCGTTTCATCGCGGAGCGTATCGAGGCGCTGCCGCAACGGCATGAGCATCTTATCGTCCGCGAAGGACGTTCCGATGCGGCCGCAATTCTCAAGGAGATAATATGAGCGAGCTTGTGGTTTCGCTTTCGGGTGAGCTTATCGAACATGGCCACCGCCTGACGCAGCGCGTCTATTACGAGGATACGGATTTTTCCGGCCTCGTTTATCACGCCCGCTATCTGCATTTTCTCGAACGCGGCCGAACCGACTACCTGCGCTGCCTCGGCTGCGAACAAAGCGCGCTTCTGACCGCTGACGAGGAAGGTCTGGTCTTCGTCGTGCATCGCATGGAGATCGATTTCAAAAGCCCGGCGCGGATGGATGACGTCTTGACGATCACCACCATCACCGAGAAAGCCGGCGGCGCGAAAATGGTGCTCAATCAGGAAATCCGGCGTGGTGAAACCCTGCTGGTCGCCGCCAAGGTCATCATCGCCGTCATCAACGCCAATGGTCGCCCGAGGCGGCTTCCGGAGACGGTTGCGGAAAAATTCCTGAAGTAATTGGCGGCCGCATCCAGTAAATCCATCCGGCGTGGCCCTGCTGTAACACTCCTTTAACCATAATGGTGTCTTACTTTAGCAACTGGCATTTGTGCGGCGCACGCCTTCCTTTCACCAAATTTATTGGCAAGTAAGGCTTACTGGCAAGTATCGGGGTATGGCTAAGGGGTTGGCGGCTGTTGCCGCAGGACTTCGAGCGTTAACACGCGTTTGAATCGCCCGGTCCCGTACCGGGCGTTTGGATTCGGGGATTGGATATTTATGGAACAGGCAGGTTTGGCAGCGGCGACGCACGATGTAAGTCTCTGGGCACTGTTTATGCAGGCGGGCCTCATCGTGAAGCTCGTGATGATCGGACTTATCGCCGCCTCGGTCTGGACGTGGGCGATCGTCTTCGACAAATATGTGAGCTTCGGCAAGGCAAGACGCCAGTTCGATCAGTTCGAACAGGTCTTCTGGTCGGGCCAGTCGCTCGAAGAGCTTTATCGCACGCTGGCGGAACGCCAGAATGGCGGTCTTGCGGCAATTTTCGTTTCCGCCATGCGCGAATGGAAGAAATCCTTCGAACGCGGCGCACGCTCGCCCATCGGTCTGCAGATGCGTATCGACCGGGCGATGGACGTGACCATGGCGCGTGAAAGCGAACAATACGAGGCGCGCCTCGGTTCGCTCGCCACCATCGGTTCGGCCGGTCCGTTCATCGGCCTCTTCGGTACGGTTGTGGGTATCATGACCTCGTTCCAGGCGATCGCCGGTTCGAAGTCCACCAACCTTGCGGTCGTGGCGCCGGGTATCGCCGAAGCGCTTCTGGCGACGGCCATCGGCCTTGTCGCGGCTATCCCCGCGGTTATCGCCTACAACAAGTTCACGGCCGACGCGCACAAGCTTTCCGCCCGCATGGAAGGTTTCGCCGACGAGTTCTCCGCGATCCTGTCGCGCCAGATCGATGAAAAACTTCAGACGCGGCAGGCCGCCCAGTAAGCGGCCGCATGCTGTGCAGTAATTTGCCGCAAGGCAAAATGGAGTAGATGGTATGGGTATGTCAGCAGGTGGCAGCGGCGGCGGTTCCGGTGGACGCCGGGGGCGCGGCGGACGGCGCAGGGGCGGGGCGATCAGCGAGATCAACGTGACGCCGCTCGTCGACGTCATGCTCGTGTTGCTTATCATCTTCATGGTGGCCGCGCCGATGATGACGGTCGGCGTGCCGATCGATCTGCCGCAGACATCCGCCAATGCGCTGAATTCGGATACACAGCCGATCACGATTTCCGTTAATGCCAATGGCCAGATCCATTTGCAGGAAACCGAAATCCAGGCGGCCGAAGTGGCCGACAAGCTGCAGGCGATCGCCACCACAGGTTATAACGAGCGTATCTTCGTGCGCGCGGATTCCGTTGCCGCTTACGGCGTCGTTGCCGATGTGATGGCGCGCATCCAGGCGGCGGGCTTCAAGAATATCGGCCTTGTGACCCAGCAGAAACAGGACAATTGACGTAAAACGATGAAGGGCAGCCTTACCACATCCGCGATCGTGCATGCGTCGCTTCTGGCTTTCGCCCTCGTTTCCCTGGGCTCGCCGGAGCCGCTTGACGTGTCGCAGGCCGAGGCCCTGCCGGTGGAACTGGTGCCCATCGAGGAGCTGAGCCAGATCCAGCAGGGCGACAAGAACGCGCCGAAAGCGGAGAAGTCAGCCCCGGTCCCGACCACGCGGCCGGATATTGTCGAAAACGCCCAGAACGTCGGCAACAACACAGCCGATATCGAAGCGCCGCCGACGCCGACCACCAAGCCCAACGACAATATCAGCGCGGCCGCTCCGCCAAAGCAGGAAAAGCCGCAGCCGGTCGTCGACACCAAGGCGAACGAGGTAAAGGAAATCGTCAAGGAAGAAACCTCGGCTCCGAAGCCGCAGGAAATGGCCGCCTTGCCGCAGACCAAGCCTGAGATCGCGCCGCAGCCGAAGACGGAACCGCCGCCGCAGGAAACCAAGGCCGAAGAGCCGCCGCCCGCGCAGCAGGAACCGGCCGAAATACCCGTGCCGCAGAACGTGCCGCGTCCGAACTCCCGTCCCGAGCCGCCAAAGCCGGAAGAGCCGAAGCAGGCTGAGACCAAGCCTGCCGAGCAGAAGCCCGCGGAAAAACCGGCCGAGACCAAGCCCGATCAGGCGAAGTCCACGGACAAGCCTTCCGACAAGAAGCCCGGCGAGAAGAAGCAGGAGACTGCGAAATCGGCTTCCTCGAAGGAAAGCGACTTCAACGCTGACGATATCGCCGCGCTTTTGAACAAGCAGGCGCCCTCGGGCGGCGGCGCCAAGCGCTCCACCCAGCAGGCCTCGCTTGGCGGCAAGAAGACGACGGGCGGTTCGACGCTCAGCCAGACGGAAATGGATGCGCTGCGCGGTGCGATCCAGAAGAACTGGCAAATCATCCCCGGCATGGCGGATGCCTCGGACGTTCGCGTCCGGGTCACCATGAAGCTCGACCGTGATGGAACCATCATCGGTCGGCCCGAGATCGAGGCGACCGGCGGTTCCGAAGGGACGCGTCGTGCTCTTTCCGGCGGAGCCTATCGCGCCATCATGCGTTCTGCTCCGTTCACCAACCTTCCTGCCGACAAATATGACGCATGGAACGAAGTTGTCGTGAACTTCGATCCCAGTGAATTGCTATGAATGCTGAAAGGCCTGGCAACATGAAGATATTTTCGCCGATCCGGCTGGTGCTCGCTGTCGCGGCCCTCATGTCGGTTTTCTCCGCACCGGCTTTTGCGCGGGTGGAAATCAACATCAACAAGGGCAATGTCGAGCCGCTGCCCATCGCCATCACCGACTTCATGTCGAGCGACGGCATTGGCGCGCAGGTTTCCGCGGTCATTGCCGCCGACCTGCAGCGTTCCGGTCTTTTCGCGCCGGTCAACAAGAACGCCTTCATCGAAAAGATCAGCAATCCGGATCAGCAGCCGCGTTTCGAAGACTGGAAGGTCATCAACGCTCAGGCGCTCGTGACCGGCCGTGTCACGCGTGAAAGCGATGGCCGCCTGCGCGCCGAATTCCGTCTTTGGGATACGTTCGCCAATCAGCAGATGACCGGCCAGCAATTCTTTACCCAGCCGGAAAACTGGCGCCGTGTGGCCCATATCATCGCGGACGCCATTTATGAGCGTATTACCGGTGAAAAGGGCTATTTCGACACCCGCGTCGTTTTCGTCTCCGAAAGCGGCCCGAAGACAGCCCGCAAGCGTCAGCTGTCGATCATGGATCAGGACGGTTTCAACGTCCGCAACCTCACCAACTCGAACGACATCGTTCTGACGCCGCGTTTCTCGCCCAACCGTCAGGAAGTCACCTACATGTCCTTCGAAGGCCAGCAGCCGCGCGTTTACCTGCTGCAGCTGGAAACCGGACAGCGTGAAGTCGTCGGTAACTTCCCCGGCATGACCTTCTCGCCGCGCTTCTCGCCGGATGGTCAGAAGGTCATCATGAGCCTTCAGCAGGATGGCAACGCCAATATCTACACCATGGACCTGCGCTCGCGCACCACGACACGCCTGACGAATACGGCGGCGATCGATACCGCGCCTTCCTATTCGCCGGACGGACAGCGCGTCGCCTTTGAAAGCGACCGAGGCGGCCGCCAGCAGATCTATGTGATGAATGCCGATGGTTCCGGCCAGCAGCGCGTTTCCTTCGGCGATGGTTCCTATTCCACGCCGGTCTGGTCGCCGCGCGGCGATCTGATCGCCTTCACCAAGCAGTCGGGTGGCAAGTTCTCGATCGGCGTGATGAAGACCGACGGTTCGGGCGAGCGCATCCTGACCAGCGGTTTCCACAATGAAGGCCCGACCTGGGCGCCGAACGGCCGCGTGCTGATGTTCTTCCGTCAGAACGCCGGTGCGGGTGGTCCGCAGCTCTATTCGATCGACCTGACGGGCTATAACGAACAGCTCATCAAGACGCCGACATTTGCTTCGGATCCGGCATGGTCGCCGCTTCTGGACTGATATGGACTGCCATGGCGGCGCCGGCTTGAACCGGCGCCGTTGTGTTTTACTTGATACCATGGGGAAGTGCGCCTCTTTCTTGCCGCAAAGTGTTGTGAGGGAGCAAAAAAGTGGGACATTTCCTTTCTGTTAACCATAAGCGTTTGCCGGCTATTAACCGCGATCCGTTAGTGTCCGGCAACGTTATTGAAATCCTAAGGAGAGACCGGCGATGAGCCGTACACACATTTCGGCACTCAGCCCCATGCAGAAACTGGCCCGTAACCCGGCTGTCATCGCCATGACGCTCGCGCTTGCTCTCGCAGGCTGCGCGAACAAGAAGAACATGCCGAACAGCGCCGGTGAACTCGGCCTCGGTGGCGCGGGCTCCGCAACGCCGGGCTCCCAGCAGGACTTCACGGTCAATGTCGGCGACCGTATCTTCTTCGACACCGACTCCACCTCGATCCGCGCCGACGCCCAGCAGACCCTGCAGCGCCAGGCCCAGTGGCTGGCCCGTTACCCGAACTACGCCATCACCGTTGAAGGCCATGCCGACGAACGCGGTACGCGTGAATACAACCTGGCTCTCGGCGCCCGTCGTGCGGCTGCAACCCGCGACTTCCTGGCTTCCCAGGGCGTGCCGGCAAACCGCATGAAGACGATCTCCTACGGCAAGGAAAAGCCGGTCGCGGTTTGCGACGACATTTCCTGCTGGTCGCAGAACCGCCGCGCCGTGACGGTTCTCGGTGGCGCGGGCATGTGATTGCCTGACGTTATTGTGAACGTGAATGAGAGGCGGTCTTCGGGCCGCCTTTTGTTTTTTTCATAGTTTGGCCGAAGTTAAGTTGCTTTTTCGGTTGATATGGAAAAAATCCGGCTTGCGCCATTCCGGTGCAAATCAGTTAAGGCAGGACGAATGAGATGAAGAAACTTGTCGTGGCGGGAATGCTGGGGCTTGCAGCCTGCACCGGCTTGAGCGGCATCGCCGTTTCGGGTCCGCTGTTCGGTGCGGGGGGTAGCTTCGGCACGATCAACTCTCAGCAGCCCCCGATTGTACGGGTTCAGGCCAATGAAGCCTATAAGGTTCAGCAGCTTGAAGAGCAGATCCGGCAGCTCAACGGCCGTATCGAAGAAATGAGCTTCCAGCTTCTGCAGATGCAGGAAACGATCCGCAAGGCGCAGGAAGACAACGAGTTCCGCTTCCAGGAACTGGAAAGCGGCGGTGGCAAGGGTGCAAGCCCGACCGCTGCACCGAAAAAGAAGGCGGAAGCCAGTCCGGTCAATCCGGCCTCACCGCCGACCGACGACGTTGCAACGATCATCGAAACGCCACCCGAGGGTGGCGCTTCCGTTTCTCCGCCTGCGTCCTCCAGCGCCCCGACGGGCGCGCCGGGAGAAACGACGCTTGGCTCCATCGAGCTTGATTCCAAGGGCATGCCGGTTGGCGGCACGCTGAACCAGGGCGCCAACAATTCCTCCGGCAGCCTTCCGGGCGTCACCACCGGTAACGGCACCCGCAAGACCGATCCGGTCAATACGGCGGCTCTGACCAGCGAAGGCGATATCTATCAGGCCGCTTATGGCCATGTGCTTTCCGGCGACTACAAACTGGCGGAACAGGGTTTCCAGCAGTATCTGCAGGGTTATCCCAAGGGCACGAAGGCCGCGGATGCGAGCTTCTGGCTGGGTGAGGCGCAATATTCCCAGGGCAAGTTCAATGAGGCGGCGAAGACCTTCCTGAACGGCCATCAGGCCTATGGCAAATCTCCGAAGGCCCCTGAAATGCTGATGAAGCTCGGCATGTCTCTTGCAGCGCTCGACAACACCGAAACCGCCTGCGCCACGCTGCGCGAGGTGCCGAAGCGTTATCCCAATGCCTCGAAGACCGTATTGAGCAAGGTTGCCAGCGAGCAGAAACGGCTGAGCTGCTGATTTTCCCCTGCGATGGCGGGTATTTCCATGCCGGTTGATGCCCGCATTCTGAACGAAAAGATTGTTGCGCCGCTCGAAGCGGCGAGGTCTTTTGTCAAAAATCTCCACGTACCCGCCCATATCCTAGTCGCAATCTCCGGAGGCAGTGATTCCACCGGTCTGTTGCTGGCATTGCACGAGGCAATGGCGGAGATGGATCGGGATGGCTTGCGCCTTTCCGCCGTCACGGTCGACCATGCGCTGAGAGCGGAATCCGCCGATGAGGCGCGCAAGGTGGCGATGCTCTGCGCTGAACTAGGCATCCCACACGTCACCCGCCGATGGGACGGCGCCAAACCGGCCTCCGGCCTCTCCGAAGCTTCCCGACTTGCCCGCTACCGTCTGATTGCCGACGTCGCCCGCGAGACCGGCGCTGATCTTGTTGTGACGGGACATACCGTCGGCGACCAACGCGAAACCGTTGCGATGCGTGCCGCCCGCAGCGGCGGCTCTGACAATCTCGGTCTCTCCGGCATGGCGGATGCGGTCTTATACGATAGTCGCCACTGGATCATGCGGCCGTTCCTGATGTGTGAGAGGCAGGAGATCCGCGACTATGTGTCTTCCCGCTCGCGCGGCTGGTTTGACGATCCGAGCAATGAGAACATCCGATATGAGAGGGTGCGTATACGGCAGGCGCTTCCCGTTTCCCCCGCTCGGATCGATGCGGAAACCTCTCTCAAAAGGCAGGCGCTTTCCGAAACAACGGCCGCTTTCCTGCGCGATCATACGCGGGTCTTCCATGCCGCTCTTGCCAGATTGGCCGACGATGGCGTCACACCCGATCGTCCCGAGTTCCGGCATGGGCTGGCGGCGCTGATCGTCACCCTTGGCGGAAGGGCATATTTTCCGGGGGCAAGCAGCATGGAGCGCGTTTTGCGGTTTCTCAAAACGGCTGAAAACGGGCGACTGACGGTCGGTCGCGTCCTGCTCGATCGCCGGCGGGACGGGCTTTATATGTTCCGCGAGCAGCGAAACCTGCCGGAGCTTCATATTGGCGCAAATGACCAAGGACTGTGGGACGATCGGTTCCTCGTGAAGAACGCATCGGCTTTTCCACTCCATGTCAAAGCGCGCAGAGCCGGCGATGCTGCGGAAGCGGCCGCGCTTTTTCCGTCAGTACCGGCCGGGGTGGCGAAACAGGCGATGGCGGGTCTGCCGCAAATTGCCGCCGCGGCGGATGGGCCGGTTTTGCTGAAGGAGGCCGTCACCGTTACGCCGAGGCTCGCACCTTTCGATCTTTTCCTGCCGCGTTTCGACCTTGAGTTGGCGAATGCAATCGCCAATTTATTCGGACGGGCGGCCTATCCACAGCCCCCGGTTTAAATCCGGCCTCTTTTTCGTGAATTGCCATGGAATAGTTTTTACACCAAAACGCATCAGATAATGCGCTTTGCCTTGGCAACGGCATATGTCGTCCTTATGTTAGGGGCACGTAAGAGCGGGCAGCAGATATGCCCGTGTGAGTTCGGGGAGTTCGATGAACCCAAATTTCAGAAATTTCGCCTTGTGGGCCGTGATTGCCCTCTTGCTGATCGCGTTGTTCAGCATGTTCCAGACGTCGCCGACGCAAACGGGTTCGCGGGAAATCCCGTATTCCCAGTTTCTTCGCGATGTGGATTCCGGGCGAGTTCGCGACGTGACCGTCACCGGTAACCGGGTTCTCGGAACCTACACCGAAAACGGCACGGCCTTTCAGACCTATTCCCCCGTTATCGACGACAGCCTGATGGAGCGCTTGCAGAGCAAGAACGTCACCATCGTGGCGCGTCCCGAAAGCGACGGTTCCTCCGGTTTCCTGAGCTATCTCGGCACCCTTCTGCCGATGTTCCTCATCCTTGGCGTCTGGCTGTTCTTCATGCGGCAGATGCAGGGCGGCTCGCGCGGCGCGATGGGCTTTGGCAAGTCCAAGGCCAAGCTCCTGACGGAAGCCCATGGCCGCGTGACGTTTGACGACGTCGCGGGCGTGGACGAAGCCAAGCAGGATCTTGAGGAAATCGTCGAGTTCCTGCGCGATCCGCAGAAATTCCAGCGCCTCGGCGGTAAAATTCCGCGCGGCGTGCTGCTCGTCGGCCCGCCCGGCACGGGTAAGACCCTTCTGGCGCGTTCCGTCGCCGGTGAAGCCAATGTGCCGTTCTTCACCATTTCCGGTTCGGATTTCGTGGAAATGTTCGTCGGCGTCGGCGCAAGCCGCGTGCGTGACATGTTCGAGCAGGCCAAGAAGAATGCGCCCTGCATCATCTTCATCGACGAAATCGACGCCGTCGGCCGCCATCGTGGCGCCGGTCTCGGCGGCGGTAACGATGAACGCGAACAGACGCTGAACCAGCTGCTGGTCGAGATGGACGGTTTCGAGGCGAATGAAGGCATCATCCTCATCGCCGCCACCAACCGTCCTGATGTTCTTGACCCCGCACTTCTGCGTCCCGGCCGTTTCGACCGTCAGGTCGTCGTGCCGAACCCTGACATTGTCGGCCGCGAGCGCATTCTCAAGGTGCATATCCGCAACGTGCCGCTGGCGCCGAATGTCGACCTCAAGGTTCTGGCCCGCGGCACACCCGGCTTTTCGGGCGCGGATCTGATGAACCTCGTCAACGAAGCAGCCCTGATGGCCGCCCGCCGCAACAAGCGCGTGGTCACCATGCAGGAATTCGAAGACGCCAAGGACAAGATCATGATGGGTGCGGAACGCCGCTCCTCCGCCATGACCGAGGCCGAAAAGAAGCTGACCGCCTATCACGAAGCGGGTCATGCCATCACCGCGCTGAAGGTTGCCGTGGCCGATCCGTTGCACAAGGCGACGATCATTCCGCGCGGCCGTGCGCTCGGCATGGTCATGCAGCTGCCGGAAGGCGACCGTTATTCCATGAGCTACAAGTGGATGGTGTCGCGTCTCGTCATCATGATGGGTGGCCGCGTTGCCGAGGAACTGACCTTCGGCAAGGAAAACATCACCTCCGGCGCGTCCTCGGATATCGAGCAGGCCACCAAGCTTGCCCGTGCCATGGTCACGCAATGGGGCTTCTCCGATGCGCTCGGTCAGGTCTCCTATGGTGAAAACCAGCAGGAAGTCTTCCTCGGCCATTCCGTCTCGCAGTCGAAGAATGTCTCCGAAGCGACGGCCCAGACGATCGACACCGAAGTTCGCCGCCTGATCGATGAGGCCTATGCCGAGGCTCGCCGCATCCTGACGGAAAACCACGATGGTTTCGTTGCGATTGCAGAGGGTCTGCTTGAATACGAAACCCTGACGGGCGACGAGATCAAGGCCCTGCTGAAGGGCGAAAAGCCCGCCCGCGATCTGGGCGACGATTCTCCGGGCAGCCGTGGTTCTGCTGTTCCGAAGGCAGGCACCAAGAAGGACGGCCCGAGCGAAGCAAAGGGTGATGGCGAGGCGGAAGGCGGCATGGAGCCGCAGCCGCACTGATCGCCCGCGCAAGCTGAAAATTGTAAAAGGCCATCCGGGCTTCCGGGTGGCCTTTTCATTTTGGTAACAAGATATAAGCCATTTTTGCGCTAATTTACGTGCTGTTTATCGTGGTTTGTGGCATCTAGCCAAAAACGCTTCCGGCTGTTTTCAGCTTTTGCCGGAATGCCCGAGAGATTTGGAGTTCAAATGGCACGCCGTTATTTCGGAACCGATGGTATCCGCGGACAATCGAACGTCTTTCCCATGACGCCTGATCTGGCGATGCGTGTGGGCATTGCGGTCGGGACGATCTTCCGCCGTGGCCATCATCGCCATCGTGTGGTGATCGGCAAGGATACGCGCCTTTCGGGCTACATGCTGGAAAACGCGCTGGTCGCCGGTTTCACCGCGGCCGGCCTCGATGTCTTCCTGCTCGGCCCCATTCCGACGCCCGCCGTCGCCATGCTGACCCGCTCGCTGCGCGCCGATATCGGCGTGATGATATCGGCCTCGCACAATCCCTTCTCCGATAATGGCATCAAGCTTTTCGGACCGGATGGTTACAAGCTCTCCGACGAGCTGGAACTGGAGATCGAGGATCTTCTCGACAAGGATATCTATGCGCAGCTGGCCAAGCCGAGCGAGATCGGCCGCGCCAAGCGCGTGGATGGCGACATCTACCGTTATATCGAATTCGTCAAACGCACCCTGCCGCGCGATGTGACGCTGAGCGGATTGCGGATCGCCATCGATTGCGCCAATGGCGCTGCCTACAAGGTGGCTCCCGCGGCACTCTGGGAACTCGGTGCGGAAGTCGTCACCATCGGCAATGAGCCGAACGGCATCAATATCAATCTCGAATGCGGCTCCACCCACCCGGAAGCGCTGCAGAAGAAGGTGCATGAAGTGCGGGCCGATATCGGCATCGCGCTCGATGGCGATGCGGACCGCGTCATCATCGTCGACGAGCGCGGCGAGATCGTTGATGGCGACCAGTTGATGGCCGTTATCGCCGATAGCTGGGCCGCTGACAACACGCTGCGCGGCGGCGGCATCGTTGCGACCGTCATGTCCAATCTCGGCCTGGAACGTTTCCTCGGTGACAAGGGCCTTACCCTTGCCCGCACCAAGGTCGGCGACCGTTATGTCGTCGAGCATATGCGCAATCACAATTTCAATGTCGGCGGAGAGCAGTCCGGCCATATCGTGCTGTCGGATTACGGCACCACAGGCGATGGTCTCGTTGCGGCCTTGCAGGTTCTCGCCAAGGTCAAGCGCTCCGGTCTTACGGTCAGCGAAGTCTGCCGCAAGTTCGAGCCGGTGCCGCAGCTTTTGAAGAACGTCCGTATCTCCGGTGGCAAGCCGCTGGAAAATCCTGTCGTGCAGCAGGCGATCGCGGATGCGGAAAGTGCCCTGGCCAATAATGGCCGCCTCGTCATTCGCCCTTCGGGTACGGAGCCGCTGATCCGCGTCATGGCGGAAGGCGACGATAGCGCGAAGGTGGAGCAGATCGTCAACGATCTCGTCGGTGTTATTGCCAATGCCCGCTCGGCCGCATAAGCCGCAGCGTCAGTAACGCCTAAAAAAGCCGGCTTTCCAGCCGGCTTTTTCTTTGAGTATTTCCTAATAAATATAGTGAATGATCGTGGTTAATCGGGACTTAACCATTTTACGTCAATCTCCATGACTGAACAGTTCACTGGCATCTGCTGCCGAAACCGCACGTGCCTCTTCTGGAGTGGAAGTCATGAAAAACGCCCTGGCCGGATTTCTGGCCGTCCTGCTGACCGGTACCAGCGCTATCGCTGCCGATCTTTATCAAGCCGAGCCCGCACCCGCCTATGTCGAGGCCCCCGAAGTCGCGATCACCCAGGCAAGCGGCTGGTATCTGCGCGGCGATGTCGGTTATTCCTTCAACAAGCTGCGCGGCGCTCATTATTATCAGGGCGGCCCCGGCGGCTATCTCGCGGATTTCGAAACCGCGAAGATCAAGGACAGCTATGTCATCGGTGCCGGTGTCGGTTATCAGTTCAACAACTATTTCCGTAGCGATGTGACCTTCGACTACATGGGCAAGTCGGATTTCCGTGGTTCGACGAGAGGCGAATGTGGCTCTGTTTTGGGTCCATGTGTTTCGACGGACCTTAGCTCGCTGCGTGCCTACACGCTGATGGCGAACGCCTATGTTGATCTTGGCACCTATGGCCGTGTCACACCTTATGTTGGTGGTGGTATCGGCGGCTCCTATGTCAAGTGGGACAAGCTGCGCAATACCTCGTGCAGCACCAATGGCCTTGGCTGCGACCCGACCACCGAACACGGCGGGAAGGGCAAGTGGCGCTTCGCCTACGCTCTGATGGCCGGCGCATCCATCGACGTCACCTGTAACCTGAAGGCCGACATCGGCTATCGTTTCCGCCACATCAACAAGGGCGACATGTTCGCTTATGAGAATGGCGGCGGTCCGGGCCGTGACAAGGGTCTCTATTCGCATGAAGTGCGCGTCGGTGGCCGTTATGTCTTCAACGGCTGCGATACCGCACAATATATGCCGCCCGCCGATATTCCGCTGCAGCCTGCCGTTTATAAATAAACGTCACGCCCAGCTGGTAGTTTCAAACCGTCCGCATCCTCCGGGTGCGGGCGGTTTTGTTTTACCGGCACCTGACGCGGCGCATGACGCATATGGACCAAAATTCTTCTGCGTAGCGACATATTCCGCTTGACTGGGATCGGCGACAGGAATAGCAACGGCGTCAGGACACCTCTCCCTAACGAGAGGCGCCTATCTGAAAGGGTAGTTAAATGACAGATATAGTGAAGCCGGACGTCCGTCCGGGCAATACGCATTTTTCTTCTGGTCCCTGCTCGAAGCGTCCCGGTTGGTCGCTAGATGCTCTCTCCGATGCGCCGCTCGGTCGCTCGCATCGCGCCAAGGTTGGCAAAGCCAAGCTGAAGCAGGCCATCGATCTCACCCGTGAAATTCTAAACGTTCCCGCCGACTATCGCATCGGTATCGTTCCCGCATCCGACACCGGCGCCGTTGAAATGGCGCTCTGGTCGCTGCTCGGTGAACGCGGCGTCGATATGCTCGCCTGGGAAAGCTTCGGTGCCGGTTGGGTCACCGACGTCGTCAAGCAGCTGAAACTGAAGGACGTCCGCAAGTTCGAGGCCGATTACGGCCTGCTGCCGAACCTTGCCGAAGTCGATTTCGACCGCGACGTGGTTTTCACCTGGAACGGCACGACTTCTGGCGTTCGCGTTCCCAATGCCGATTTTATCCCTGCCGACCGCAAGGGCCTGACCATCTGCGACGCCACCTCGGCGGCGTTTGCGCAGGACATGGACTTTGCAAAACTCGACGTCGTTACCTTCTCCTGGCAGAAGGTTCTGGGCGGTGAGGGCGGCCATGGCGTCATCATCCTGTCGCCGCGCGCCGTCGAGCGCCTGCTGAGCTATTCGCCGGCATGGCCGTTGCCGAAAATCTTCCGCATGGTCTCCGGCGGTAAGCTGATCGAAGGTATCTTCACCGGCGAAACCATCAATACGCCGTCCATGCTCTGCGTTGAAGATTACATCGATGCGCTGTTGTGGGCGAAGAACCTCGGTGGCCTCAAGGCGCTGATCGGCCGTGCCGATGCCAATGCCAAGGTCATCTACGACTTCATCGAGAAGAATGACTGGATCGCCAATCTGGCCGTCAAGCCGGAAACCCGTTCCAACACGTCCGTCTGCCTGAAGATCGTCGATCCCGAGGTGCAGGCGCTGGATGCCGCCGCGCAGGCGGATTTCGCCAAGGGTGTCGTCGCCCTGCTCGAAAAGGAAAATGTCGCCCTCGATATCGGCGCTTACCGTGACGCACCGTCCGGTCTGCGTATCTGGGCCGGCGCCACCATTGAGACGGCCGATATGGAAGCCGTCATGCCCTGGCTCGCCTGGGCCTACCAGACGCAGAAGGCAGCGCTTTCCAAGGCTGCCGCCTGATTTTGATACCGGCCCTGCGCAGATGCAGGGCCGCATATTCCCCGCTTTCAAAACTGCACCGCTTTTCAAGGAGCCCGTGAACCATGGCACCTCGCGTACTCGTATCCGACGAACTGTCGGAAACCGCCGTCCAGATCTTCCGCGATCGTGGCGTCGAAGTCGATTTCCAGCCGAAGCTCGGCAAGGACAAGGACAAGCTTGCCGAAATCATCGGCAATTACGATGGTCTCGCCATCCGTTCCGCCACCAAGGCGACCGAAAAGCTGATCGAGGCTGCGACCAACCTCAAGGTCATCGGCCGCGCCGGCATCGGCGTCGACAATGTCGATATTCCGGCTGCCTCGCGCCGCGGTATCATCGTCATGAACACGCCGTTCGGTAACTCCATCACCACTGCCGAACATGCTATTGCGCTGATGTTCGCCGTCGCCCGCCAGCTTCCGGCCGCCGACAGCTCCACGCAGGCCGGCAAGTGGGAAAAGTCGAAATTCATGGGTGTCGAAATCACCGGCAAGACGCTCGGCGTCATCGGCGCCGGCAACATCGGCTCCATCGTCTGCTCGCGTGCGCTCGGCCTCAAGATGCATGTTCTGGCCTATGACCCCTTCCTGTCGCCGGAGCGTGCGCAGGAAATGGGCGTGACCAAGGTTGAGCTGGACGAGTTGCTGGCCCAGGCCGATTTCATCACCCTGCACGTGCCGATGACCGACAAGACCCGCGGCATCCTGAACGCTGAAAACCTCGCCAAGACCAAGAAGGGCGTGCGTATCGTCAACTGCGCCCGTGGCGGGCTGGTGGATGAGGCAGCCCTTGCCGAAGCCATCAAGTCCGGCCATGTCGCCGGTGCCGGTTTCGACGTGTTCGAAGTCGAGCCCGCCACCGAGAGCCCGCTTTTCGGCCTGCCTAACGTCGTCTGCACGCCACATCTCGGTGCTTCGACCACGGAAGCGCAGGAGAACGTTGCCCTGCAGGTTGCCGAACAGATGTCGGATTACCTCGTCAAGGGTGCCGTTTCCAACGCCATCAACATGCCGTCGATCACCGCGGAAGAAGCACCGCGCCTGAAGCCTTTCATTCGCCTGGCGGATGTTCTCGGCTCCTTCGTCGGTCAGGTGCAGGAAAGCGCCACCAAGGAAATCGAAATCCTTTATGATGGCGCAACCGCCAACATGAATACCAAGGCGCTGACCAGCGCGTTGCTGGCCGGCCTCATCCGCAGCCAGGTTGCGGATGTGAACATGGTTTCCGCCCCGGTCATGATCAAGGAAAAGGGCATCATCCTTTCCGAAGTCAAGCGCGACAAGACCGGCGTTTATGACGGCTACATCAAGCTGACGGTCAAGACGGAAAACCAGATCCGCTCGGTTGCCGGCACGGTGTTCTCGGATGGCAAGCCGCGCTTCATCCAGATCAAGAACATCAACATGGATGCCGATGTCGGATCGCACATGATCTACATCACCAATACCGACGTTCCCGGCATGATCGGCTTCATGGGCACCACGCTCGGCGAGGCTGGCGTCAACATCGCCAACTTCCAGCTCGGCCGTGAAAAGGAAGGCGGCGACGCCATCGCGCTGCTTTATGTCGATGGCCCGGTTTCCGAAACCGTGCTCGACAAGCTGCGCGCCAACCCGGCGATCCGCCAGGTCAAGCCGCTGACGTTTAACGTCGACTGATCTTGTCGTTCCTCCCAAGGGGACAATAAGGCCCGGTGCAGGGGAAACCCTGTGCCGGGTTTTCTGGTTTTCCGGCCGCCAGATTGGTAACGTAACAAGCCGATATCGCGCTTTGGTTGCATATCACAAAAAATTTAAGCCGGGTGCTCTAAAAATGATGATCATGAGTTGCTATATCGCCTGCTGACATGCCGCTCATGGGAGGGCGGCCAACAGGAGATAGTGATGTTTGCTGCCTTTCGGCGCTTCAAGGGTTTGTTCGCAGTCGCCGCGCTGGGTATCGCGGTGTCTTTCGTGGCGGTTGATATGGCAGAGGCGCGCCGCGCGAGCGGCGGTTTCGGCAGCCGCGGCACGCGGACCTATTCCGCTCCGCCCTCGACCAGCACGGCGCCCGGCCAGACCGCGCCGATCAACCGCAGCATGACGCCCAACACCAACCCGGCGACGCCCAATGCTGCTCAGCCGGCCCGTCCCGGCGCGCAGGCACCACAGCAAAATCGTGGCCTGTTTGGCGGCATGATGGGTGGTTTGATGGGCGGCCTGTTGATGGGCGGTCTGTTCGGCATGCTTCTGGGCGGCGGCTTTGGCGGCATGGCCGGTTTCTTCGGCATGCTGCTGCAGGTGGCGCTGATCGGCTTGCTGGTCATGCTTGCCATGCGTTTCTTCGCTTCGCGCCGTCAGGGCCAGCCCGCTTATGGCTCGGCCGGCGGATCGCAGCGCACGGATCATTCCAGCCCCTCCTATAATGGCGGTTCGCAGGCGGGTTCTGCCGCATCCTCGTTCAAGATTCCGAAGATCGGCGCACTTGCCGGTGCTGCGGGTGGTGCGGCGGCCGCTTCTGCCGCAGCGGCAAAGCCGACGCCCCATGCCAATGCCATGTCGGAAGGCGATGAAATCGGCATTACCCAGGGCGACCTCGAAACCTTCCAGAAAATGCTGGAAGACGTGCAGGCTGCTTATGCCGCCGAGGATTACGGCACATTGCGCAAGCTGACGACGCCGGAAGCCATGTCCTATCTGGCCGAGGAACTGAGCGACAACGCAACCAGCGGCGTGAAAAACGACGTGCGCGACGTGACGCTGCTGCAGGGTGACGTTGCTGAAGCATGGCACGAAGAGGGCCAGGATTATGCAACGGTCGCCATGCGCTACTCCGCCATCGACGTGATGCGTGACCGCACCTCCGGCAAGGTGATCGAGGGTGACGAACAGCATCCGTCCGAAGCGGTGGAAATGTGGACCTTCGTCCGCCGCCCCGGAAACGACAATTGGCAGGTCGCCGCCATCCAGGCTGCTGCCTGACGAATCGGATCGACTTTAACAGATAAAGGCCCGGCGGTTTTGCTACCGCCGGGCCTTTGTTCGTCTCGCTGCGTGAAGCGTGGTCACGCCGACGCTCGATCGGCCAAAGGCACGGCGAGGTGCTCCAAAAAAACGACTGATAAATCTAACGGGTGATATCTCCGCCGGTCATTGGTGGTGAATTCGGCTTCGCCTTGCTATGCAAGGCTTTGAGCCCTGTTTGTTGCGGCATGTTGCTCGCGCATGGCTCCTCCGCTTCACGGAATTGCCTTTTTTTATTCATCCGGCATTCAGTCCCTAGGTCCTAACCAGAATGCATACACGTCAATGTGACTTTTCGCGCCGGTTCTAAACCGCTTTGGAAAGGGAACCTCAGGCGCAAAACAGCGTTGACAATCCAATCCCCGGCCCCTCCCAGGCCGGGCTGGGTGGCCGGGCAATGCAGGCCCTGCGAGAACGGAGAGCTATCGAGATGAAACGCTTTGACCTGATCGACGGGATGCGTGGTTACTTCCTCGTCTTCATGCTGATCAACCATCTGGTGTTTGCCGGCGGCTTCTGGCTGGTGGAAATCAATCACCGGCAGTTTGCCTTTGTCGAGGACGCGCAGGGCTTCGTGTTCCTGTCCGGCCTGCTGATCGGCATGGTCTATGCGCGCAAGATGATGAAATACGGCTATGATGCCGGCAAGCAGATGATCTGGAACCGCGCGATGGAGCTCTATCGTTATGCGATGGGCCTCGTCATCGCTGTGCTGTTCTTCCGCATGATCATCCCGCACGCCCCCTATATCTGGTACAATTGGCTCGGCATGACGACCTTCGATGATCCGTTGCGTCTGGCGGCGATTGCCACCTTCCTGTTCCAGCCGACCTTCATGGATATTCTGCCGCAATATATCGTCTACATGATTTTTGCGCCCGTTCTGGTGAAGCTTTGCCTCGACGGCAAGTGGGCCTATGTCATGGCCGGCTCCCTGCTGGTCTGGATGGCGGGTCAGCTTGGCCTGCAGCAAATCGTGACGACGCCGCTCAACGAACTCGTCAAGGGCGCGGACGAGCAGGGTATCCGCGTCAGCTTCAACCTGCTCGGCTGGCAGCTTGTCTTCTATTCGGCGCTGGTGATGGGCGCGATGACGGCGCAGAACCGCATTCCGTGGAAGGCGATTTTCTCGCCTGAGCATACGTGGCTGCCGAAGGCCGCGCTTGTCATCTGCCTGTTCTTCATGCCGCTGCGCATCGCCACGGCCTGGGGCCTGATGCCGGAATTCATGATGGGGAAATTTTCCACGATGGAAATCCGCGCCGATTTCGGCCCGGTCTACCTCATCAACTTCCTTGCCGTTGGTGTCGGCCTCACCTGGCTGGTGATTGCGGGTCCCCATCACCACCGCCCGCTCGTGCGCTCCATCGCCGAAGGCGTCATCTGGGTGCTGTCGCTGAAGTTCCTGCAATTGCTCGGCCGCCACTCGCTGCAGGTCTATGTCTGGCACGTCGCGATCGTGTATGGCGTCTATTATCTGGATGGCCGCACGGCGGAACTGTCGCAGCTTAACAAGACGCTGATCGCCTTCACGGCCATCGGATTGCTGGCCTTGCCGGCCCTGTGGCGAGAACGCGACAGGTGGTTCGGCAGCAGTGGCCAGAAGACGGCCGGTGCTTAACGGCCTTGTTACGACCCGAATCTGACGGCTTTACGGGGCGGTTTTCCGCCCCGTACTTGCGTGCGCGGCCATTCCTTTCTATATGCAGCCCTTAAATCCGCAGGATGACGAGCAAACGGCCCGATCGATGGCCAAGGGTTCTCGTGGCGGATGACCGACAGGCGGCGGGGCCTTTACCCCCGTTATGACTGACGATGGGAAAAAACGTGAATACGCTCGATTTTGACAAGAGGCCGGAAGATACCCGGATCGTTGTCGCCATGTCCGGTGGCGTCGATTCTTCTGTTGTGGCCGGTATCCTCAAGCGCGAGGGCTATGATGTCCTCGGCATCACCTTGCAGCTCTACGACCATGGCGCTGCCGTGCACCGCGCCGGATCCTGTTGCGCGGGGCAGGATATCGACGATGCGCGCCGGGTCTGCGAGACGCTGGGCATTCCCCACTATGTGCTGGACTACGAAGCGCGGTTTCGCGAAACCGTCATCAATCCCTTTGCCGAAGCCTATGCGATGGGCGAGACGCCGATCCCCTGCGTGGCCTGCAACCAGACGGTAAAATTCGCCGATCTGCTGGCGACTGCACAGGAACTGGGCGCCGATGCGCTGGCGACCGGCCATTATATCCGCTCGCGTCCCAATCCCGTTCCCGGCCAGCCGGCGCGGCGCGCCCTCTATCGGCCGATCGACAGCGACCGTGACCAGAGCTGGTTCCTGTTCGCCACGACGCAGGAGCAGATCGACTATCTGCGCTTTCCGCTCGGCGGCCTTTCCAAGGCCGAAACGCGGGCGCTGGCGGAAGATATGGGGCTTGTGGTGGCCAAGAAGGCCGACAGCCAGGACATCTGTTTCGTGCCGCAGGGCAAATATACCGATATCATCAACAAGTTGAAGCCGAATGCGGCGTTGGCGGGCGATATCGTCCATCTCGACGGGCGCGTGCTCGGCCGCCACGATGGCATCGTACATTATACGATCGGCCAGCGTCGCGGCATTGGCGTCGCGACGGGCGAGCCGCTTTATGTCGTGCATCTCGATGCACGGGGCCGCCGGGTGATCGTTGGCCCGCGTGAAGCGCTGGAAACCCGCCGCGTCTATCTGCGTGACATGAACTGGCTGGGCGACGGCGAGTTGACGGATGATGCCGGTCAGGGCTTTGCCTGCTTTGCAAAGGTGCGCTCCACCCGCCCGCCGACCGAAGCGGTGCTGCATGCCGATGAAAACGGCATCTATGTGGACCTGATGACGGGGGAGGCGGGTGTCGCCCCCGGTCAGGCCTGCGTGCTCTATTCCGCGCCGGGCGCGGATGCCCGCGTTTATGGCGGCGGTTTCATCGAACGGTCGGAACGCTCGGCGGAAGCCGAGGCGTCGCTCAAGGCGCTTCTCGAAAAGCCGGTTGCCGCCTGAAACCATTCGCTTTTTGCAGCGATGTGGAAAGCGAATTTTTTGCGCATCTTGCGCTTGACACTTTGGGGAGCGGCACCTTATAAGCCGCTCATCCTGATGGAGCGGCCGGTCACATGACTGTCACGTTTCCCCTGTGGCGGGGTAGCTCAGGTGGTTAGAGCAGCGGAATCATAATCCGCGTGTCGGGGGTTCAAGTCCCTCTCCCGCTACCACTTTCCTTCCTATGAAAAATCAAATCTGCACCGTTTCGCGACGGGTTTCGTTGTTTCTCCAAATCCGAGAAACGATGGATCAGATGGTATTTGCCGGTAAGTGTCGCCCAAAAAAAGGGAAACCCGCCTACTGCCAAAATGCAGCCAGCGGGTCTCAACCTCTACCCCCTCCCACAAGGGCGGCTGCACAAAAGCACATCAAATGAATTATGGCAAGATCAAGGCGACCATATTGTTGCTGTTGATGGCCCTGTTCTCCAGTTTATCGGCGGATGGCAGAGCGTGACCGGTTCCGTATACCGTTCGTAAGGGGAGCGGTAGGAGACGATATTTTCGCCGCAGCGCGTTTCTGCGGGATTTGAATGGATGTTTTCGATCCGCCGCGGTTGATGATGTGTTTTATACGGCGAAACCCGTTCCTCACGATAAACCGTCATATCTGCGGCAAGCGATGTGCCTGATATCGACAAGGTGGTGAGTGCGGCAATCAAGAGAATTCTTCTGGGATATGCGGACATGGCTCTTCCCCGCGTTGAACAACGCAGGAGAACGTGTTGCGCACATAAGCTGTTCCCGGGGCGCCGGTAAAAAAATGCCCGCTCATGGCGGGCAATCAGAGGGGAACTGAGGTTAGGAGCCTCGGGTCTGAAACGGATATCTTCCGCATAGGTTCCGCCTGGGGGATAATTTCCGTCGCGCTTTGCCGACAGGGGTGCTGGGAAGGCCAAGTGTCAAGCCGCATGACACGGAACGAGGCGACGCGCGAGGGAATGGACACTTTGATGAGTATTCGATCTCTGGGAAATTTGGAGCGGGCGAAGGGATTTGAACCCTCGACCCCAACCTTGGCAAGGTTGTGCTCTACCCCTGAGCTACACCCGCTCAAATCCACCGGTCCGGGGTAGTTCGCTGAACCGTGGGCCGCCAAGTGGCGACGGGCGCTATATCGCTCAATCGATTTTGGAATGCAACAGGGAAATGACAAAAACACGAAAATTTCTTTGAGAAATGCGACAAGCGGCGGAAATGATTGAGAATTTTTCCTCCCGCTGGTTTTTCCTGCGTTGCCAAGCGTCAGTTGCCCCCTTAATCAGGAAACAAGGATAGTGGAATCGGCAGAGGCAGGCGGCAGGATATGGCGGAAAATTCCCGGAAGACGGCAACGGAGCTGTTCGAGTTTCTCGACGGGCTCGGCATTTCCCACGCCACAAAGCAGCACGAGCCGGTGTTTACCGTCGCCGAGTCCCAGTCACTGCGCGACCTCATTCCCGGCGGCCATACAAAGAACCTCTTTGTGAAGGACAAGAAGGATCAGTATTTCGTTCTGACCGTTGAGGAAAATGCGGTCGTTGATCTGAAGAGCGTTCACAAGACCATCGGTGCGGCAAGCCGCGTGTCCTTTGGCAGACCGGAAAAAATGCTCGAATATCTCGGCGTCGTGCCGGGCTCTGTGACGGTGTTCGGAGCCATCAACGACACCGACAGGCAGGTCACCTTTGTGCTCGACAGCGGGCTTCTGGAAAACGAGCTGGTCAATGGCCATCCGCTTTCCAACGACCAGACAACGACGATCGCGTCCAAGGATCTCGTTCGCTTTCTTGAGGCAACCGGACATGCGCCGCTTGTCTTGAAAGTCAGCGAGTGAGATACGATCTTTGCTTCAAATAAGACATGTGACAGAGGTTACGGGAGACCGGCATGAGCGGCACGAATAATCCTTACGGCGGTTCCTATAGCGGGCAGATGACCGCAAGCGCCCACCATAATGGTGAGCTGAACGGTGCGGCCTCCGGCCACATCAAGGACACCACGACGGCGGGTTTCTCTAGGGACGTCCTTGAGGAATCGCGCCGCCAGCCGGTTCTGGTGGATTTCTGGGCACCTTGGTGCGGCCCGTGCAAGCAGCTGACGCCGGTGCTCGAGAAGGTCATCAACGAGGCGAATGGCCGCGTGAAGCTCGTGAAGCTGAATATTGACGACCACCCGTCGATTCCCGGCCAGCTCGGTATCCAGTCCATTCCGGCCATCGTCGCCTTTGCCGACGGCCGGCCGGTGGATGGCTTCATGGGTGCGGTGCCGGAAAGCCAGATCAAGCAGTTCATCGAGAAGATAGCCGGGCCCGACGCGGGCGATCCCAAGGCCGAGATCGAGGCTGTTCTGACGGAGGCGAAGCAGCTTCTGGCGGATGGCGATTTTAACGGTGCCGCGCAGCTTTTCGGTGCCGTCATGCAGGCCGATCCGGAAAATCCCGTAGCGATTGCCGGGATCGCCGAATGCATGATCGCGGCCGGCCAATATGAGCGGGCAAGCGAACTGCTCTCTTCGCTGCCTGCGGAACTTACCGAAGATGCGGGCATTCAGCTCGTTTCGAAAAAGATCGCGCAATATGAGGAAGCTCGCAAGATCGGCGACCCGGTGGCGCTGGAGCGCGAGTTGGCGCTCGATCCCGATCGTCACGAGGCGCGGGTGAAGCTTGCCAAGGTGCTGAATGCTCAAGGCCGGCGCGATGAGGCCGCCGATCATCTGCTCTACGTCATGCGCAAGGACCGGACTTTCGATGATGACGGCGCGCGCCGCCAGCTTCTGGAGTTTTTCGAGGCCTGGGGCTTCAAGGATCCGGCAACGGTTGCCGGCCGCAGGAAGCTTTCGGCGATACTGTTTTCGTAATGCGGGCATATCCCGGCCGTGGCGGTTGAACCGCCGGCCGGGCAGCAATGAACAGGGGGCTTGATTCCCATGCATGTCGGAAATGTGAGATATGTGAAGAACGACGATCTGCCGGAAACCGTGCCGGTATTTCCCCTGCCAGGCGCCCTGCTGTTGCCGGAAGGCCATCTTCCGCTCAATATTTTCGAGCCGCGATATCTCGCCATGATAGACACGGCACTGGCGGGCCATCGGCTCATCGGTATGGTGCAGCCGGCCCTTCACGTCATCGAGGCAAGCCTTGAAGGCGGGCCACTGAGCGCAGTCGGATGCCTCGGCCGCATCACATCCTTTTCAGAAACCGGTGATGGCCGTTATATCATTTCGCTCACCGGTGTGTGCCGTTTCCGCCTGCTGGAAGAGGTGGAGGCGGGCAAACCCTATCGCAGCTTCCGGCATGCGCCTTTCATCGCCGATCTTTCCGGCGAATATGACGAAGAGGCCGTTGACCGCGAAAATCTGCTCCGAGTGTTCCGCTCGTTTCTTGACGCGAACCAGCTGGAAGCGGATTGGGAAAGCGTGGAAAGGGCGGGCAATCGTGTTCTCGTCAATTCGCTTTCCATGATGTCTCCCTTCGGACCGGCTGAGAAACAGGCGCTGCTGGAAGCGCCTGATCTGAAGACGCGGGCCGAGACATTGATCGCCATTACCGAGATCGTTCTTGCCCAGGGATCGGGCGAGGGCGGCAACGTGCTGCAATAGGATCGCCACCCATGGACGACAGGATGAGCAATGTCGATCCCAAGCTCCTGGAGCTTCTGGTCTGCCCCTTGACGAAGGGGCGCCTTTCCTACGACCGCGCCCGCAATGAACTCATCTCCGAAAGCGCCAGGCTTGCCTATCCGATCCGCGACGGCGTGCCGATCATGCTGATCTCGGAGGCGCGCAAAATAGAAGACTAACCTTTCTGCTTACCCCCGCCTTTACGCATTGCATGGCGTGAATTGACGAAGATGCGTTGACAACCATGCGTGGATTTGACCAGAGTCCCGCCCAACATGTCTGTTGCGGGGAGAAAACTGATGTCGTTGCGCGCGCTCGTCCGGATTTCGTTGGTTGCGGTCTCAACCGCCCTCATTTTTCCGCCAGCCATGGCGGCGGAGCCTTCCCGCAAGGTCGTTACCACCCAAAATGGCGATTATTTCGGCTTCGATCTCAGGACGGAGCAGAATGTTTCGCTGGAGCAATGCGGTGAGATCTGTGTGGGCGATACCGCCTGCAAGGCCTTTACCTACAATCCCAAGGTGAAATGGTGCTTCCTCAAGTCGGATTTCAATCAGCTGAACGCTTTCCCGGGCGCGGTTGCCGGCAAGATCGTGGAAGTGGCCACGGAAGCCGATATCGGCGCGCCGCAGCGCCTGTCTTTCGTGACCGACAGCCTGCAGCAGGAAGCGCGTCGGTTGAAATCCGGCCTTGCGGCGGATGATGGTGAGGGCCAGCAGGGGCTGGAAACCCTCGTGCAGACGGCGCGGCAGCAGGCAGCTGCGGGCAATATTCCCGATGCGGTCACGACCTATAAACAGGCCCTCGCAATCACGCCTGACGATGGCGCGCTCTGGGCGGAGCTTTCAGAAAAGGCGGCACAGGTCACCGATAATTATACGATTGCCGGGCAGGCGGCGTCCGCCGCCATCAACGCCTATCAGCTGAGCCGCACGGTCAGCGCCCGCACCGAGGCCCTGAACCGGCTGGCGAAGGCTTTTGAGCGAACCCAGAATTATCGCGCAGCACTCAATGCCTATAAGGAGAGCCTTGCGCTCACCGACAACGCACAGACAAAGGCGGCCTATGCCGATCTGCGCACGCGTCAGGGTTTCCGCGTCATCAACAACACCGTGGATACGGATAGCGTCAGCCCGCGCGCCTGCGTGCAGTTTTCCGAACCGCTGGTGAAGAACGGCGTCGATTATTCCTCCTTCATCACGCTGGATGGGGCAGCCCCCAAGGCCATCGAAGCGAAGGGCAGCGAGATCTGCGTGGAAGGCCTGACCCATGGCCAGCGCTACAAGATCGCGCTGCGCGCCGGCCTGCCGTCTTCGGTGGAAGAGCCCCTGGAAAAGCAGGTCGATCTCGATATCTACGTGCGTGACCGCGCCGCAAGCGTACGCTTCACGGGTGAGAATTTCGTCCTGCCGGGCACCGCGCGCCGTGGCATCCCGATTGTTTCTGTGAATGCCGACAAGGCCGATCTGAAGCTTTATCGCGTCGGCGACCGCAACATCACCTCGCTGCTCGCGAATTCGCAGTTTCTGACGCAGATGGACGGCTACAATGCCGACCGCATCGAAAACGAGCTCGGCGAACTCGTCTGGCAAGGCTCGATCGATATCCAGCCGGATCTCAACAAGGATGTGGTGACGAGCTTCCCGGTGGATGAGGCCTTGCCGGAGCGGAAACCCGGCATCTATGTGCTGACCGCCGTGCCGCCGGGCACCGCACCGGAAACCTGGGATTCGCGCGCCACGCAATGGTTTCTCGTATCCGATACCGGCATCACCACCTATGCCGGAACTGACGGGCTCAATGTCTTCGTCCGCGCCCTTGGCAGCGCCAAGCCGCTCGCCGACGTGGATTTGCAGTTGCTTGCCAAAAACAATGAGGTACTCGGCACCGCGAAGACCGATGCGGACGGCCGCGCGGTGTTTTCCGCCGGCCTGATGCGCGGCACGGCTGCGCAGGCGCCTGCAATCCTCACCGCACGCAACGGCGACAAGGATTACGTCTTCCTCGACATGACACGCGCCGGCTTCGATCTCTCCGACCGCGGCGTGACGGGACGTGCCGCCCCCGGCGCGATCGATGTGTTCAGCTGGACCGAGCGCGGCATTTACCGCGCCGGCGAGACCGTGCATGCCGCAGCGCTTGCCCGCGATGTCGACGGCAAGGCAATCGAGGATCTGCCGCTCACCTTCATCTTCTCGCGCCCTGACGGTGTCGAGGACCGGCGCTTCGTCAGCGACGGCAAGGCGCTGGGCGGCCACGCGGTCGATCTGCCTCTGCAGGCAAATGCGATGCGCGGCACCTGGACAATGCGCATCCATACCGACCCGAAGACGGCTGCCATCAGCGAAAAGAGCTTCCTCGTCGATGATTTCGTGCCTGATCGCACCGAGTTCGATCTTTCCAGCAAGGCAAAACAGATCGACCCGGCTGCGGAAACGGCAATCGACGTCGATGGCCGTTATCTCTATGGCGCGCCCGCTGCCGGCCTGACGCTGGAAGGCGAGGTCGCCATCAAGCCGACGCGCACCAGCGCCGATTTCGAAGGTTATTTCTTTGGTCTGGCCGATGAGGAAAGCGAAGAGGAAAACCGCACCACGCTTGCCGATCTGCCGGTTCTGGATGAAGAGGGCAAGGCGAGCTTCAATGTCGATCTAATCGACCTGCCCTCCACCACGCAGCTGCTTTCCGCCAACATCACCGTGCGCATGCAGGAGGCGGGTGGGCGTGCCGTGGAGCGCTCGCTGACGTTGCCTATCAAGGCGGAAGCCTCTGTCATCGGCATCAAGCCGCAATTTTCGGGCGACCTCGCCCAGAATTCCGTTGGCCGTTTCCACATCATCGGCGTTGATGCCGATGGCGTAAAACAGCCGATGAGCGGCCTCAACTGGAAGCTCATCAAGGTCGAGCGGAACTATCAATGGTATCGTCAGGGTAATTCCTGGCGTTACGAGCCGGTGGAATATACCAAGCAGCAGGAAGCCGGCAGCTTGTCCGTCGATGCCAGTGGCGGCGAGATTTCCGTGCCGGTCACCTGGGGCCGCTACCGGCTGGAAGTGGAGGGTGCCGGTAATGGCGCACCGGTTTCCAGCGTTGAATTCGATGCCGGTTTTTACGTTGAGGCAAGCTCGACCGAAACGCCGGATGCGCTGGAAATTGCGCTGGACAAACAGAGCTACAAGATCGGCGATACTGCGAAACTCAAGGTTTCCTCACGTTTTGCCGGCGAGCTGATGATCACGTCCGGTTCCGAGAAGCTGATTTCCGTTCAGAATGCCGAGATCGGCGCGGATGGCGGCGAGATCGACATTCCGGTCACCGAGGAATGGGGTGCGGGCGCTTACGTCACGGCCACGCTGTTCCGGCCCGGCGATGCGCAGGAAAGCCGCATGCCGATGCGCGCCATCGGCATCAAATGGCTTGCCGTTGATCCGGCCGAGCGCAAGCTTGCCGTCACCCTCGGCGCGCCGCAGAAGACGCTGCCGCGCCAGCCGCTTGAAATTCCGATCACGGTTGCGGGCGCTGGTGTCGGCGAAAAGGCCTATGCCATCGTTGCGGCCGTAGATGTCGGCATCCTGAACCTCACCCGCTATGAACCGCCGAAGCCGGATGAATGGTATTTCGGCCAGCGCCGGCTGGGGCTGGAAATCCGTGATCTCTATGGCCGCCTGATTGACGGTTCGCTTGGCGCTACCGGCAGGCTGCGCACCGGTGGTGATGGCGGCGGGGCAGCCCTTCAGGGCAGCCCGCCCACCGAAAAGCTGGTCGCGTTCTTTGCCGGTCCGGTCGAACTCGACGCTAACGGCAAGGCAACGGTGAGCTTCGATATTCCGCAGTTCAACGGCACGGCGCGCATCATGGCTGTGGCCTGGACGAAGACGGGTGTTGGCCATGCGGTTTCCGATGCCGTCATCCGCGATCCCGTCGTGGTCACGGCCAGCGCGCCGAAATTCCTCGCCCCCGGCGATGTCTCGCAATTGCGGCTCGATATCGCCAATACCGACGGCGAGGCCGGCGATTACCGGCTGGACGTGACAAGCAACACGGCCTTGACGGTTGATCAAGGCGAGATGTCGCAGACCTTGGCGCTGCAAAAGGGTGGAAAGTCGTCGCTGACCGTTCCGCTGACGGGTGAACAGCCCGGTAATGGCGCAATCACCATCAAGGTTTCCAATGCTGCGGGTGTCTCGCTGGAGCAGGTTCTGAATGTTCCAGTGCGCCCGGCCGTTCTGCCTGTCACAACGCGGCGCGAAATCAAGATTGCGCCGAACAGCAGCCTGACGATCAACGGCGATCTTCTGGCCGACAGCATGCTGCTCGGCTCTTCCGTCGCCGTTAACGTAACGCGTTCGCCGGCCTTCGATATTCCGGCGCTGGTGATGATGCTGGATAAATATCCTTATGGCTGCGCCGAGCAGACGACGAGCCGCGCTTTGCCGCTGCTTTATGTCTCGGAGCTGACCAAGGATAGCGGCATGGCCGAAGACCCCGATACCCGCAAGCGGGTGCAGGAGGCCATCTACCGGGTGCTGTCCTTCCAGTCCAGTTCCGGCAGTTTCGGCCTCTGGTCGCCGGGTTATGGCGATCTGTGGCTCGATGCCTATATCAGCGACTTCCTGACCCGGGCCCGCGAGCAGAATTATGATGTTCCCGAAGCGGCCATGGTGCAGGCGCTGAACAATCTGCAGAACGGCCTTTCCTATGACAGCAACGTCAAGGATCGCGGTAACGAGATCGCCTATTCGCTTTATGTGCTGGCACGCAACCGCAAGGCGGCGATCAACGATCTGCGTTATTACGCGGATACGGCGCTTGCCGATTTCCCGACGCCGCTTGCCAAGGCGCAGGTTGCCGCCGCGCTTTCGCTTTATGGCGATCAGGCCCGTTCGAAGAGTGTGTTCGGCGCTTCGCTCGATATGGCAAGCCGTGCCACCAATGTCAGCTTGGCGCGGGCAGATTATGGCTCTGCCCTGCGTGACGGCGCGGCGACGCTGGCGCTTGCGGCCGAAAGCCGTCCGGTTCCGGCCGTCGTGCCGCAGCTTGCCGGTGCGGTGGCCAAGGAATGGGAAAAGAAGCCATACACCAGCACCCAGGAACAGGCCTGGATGCTGCTGGCCGCCCGTGCCGTCAAAGGCGAGGACAAGGATATCCGCCTCGACGTGAACGGCGACCTGCAGACCGGCGGTTTCGGCAAGCGGATGAGCGGCGATGAATTGCTGGCAGCTCCCTTGAAGATCGCCAATGCCTCGGCCGATCCGGTTACGGCTGTTGTCACCACCGTGGCACCGCCGGCCCAACCGCTTGCGGCGGGTGGCGAGGGCTTCACCATCACCCGCACCTATTATTCCATGGATGGCGCGGAGGTGAACCCGAGCGAGGTCACGCAAAACGAGCGTTATGTCGCGGTGCTGAACGTCGTGCCGCAAAATAACTGGCAGTCGCGCATTCTCGTGACGGATCTCTTGCCCTCCGGTTTCGAAATCGACAATCCGAGCCTCGTCAATTCGGCAGCGCTTTCGAATTTCGACTGGTTGCCGGAAACGGAAGCGGCCCATACCGAATTCCGCTACGACCGCTTCGTGGCGGCCTTCGACCGCTCGGCCGGCGAAAGTTCGGAGATCACGCTTGCCTATGTCGTCCGCGCCGTTACCCCCGGCACCTATGACCATCCGGCAGCCTCGGTTGAGGATATGTACCGGCCGCAATTTGCCGCCCGCACGGCAACCGGCCGCATGGAGGTGCGCTCGGCAACCCCATGAGGCGACGCAAGGCGATCATCGTCGGCATCGTGTCAGCCGCGCTGCTTCTCGGCGGCGCGGCCTTCGGTCTTGATGCACTGGACAAGGCCTATCCGCCGCCGCTGGAGGCTGCGCAGCAACGATCCTTCGAGGTGCTGGACCGCGACGGCAAGCTGTTGCGCGCCTTTGCGACAGCGGATGGCCGCTGGCGGCTGAAAACGACTGCAGCCGAGGTCGATCCGCAGTTCCTGCGCATGCTGGTCGCTTATGAGGATCAGCGGTTCTACGATCATCACGGGGTCGACCCATGGGCGCTTATGCGCTCCGCCTGGCAACTGGCCAGCAACGGCCGGATCGTCTCCGGCGCTTCGACTCTTTCCATGCAGGTGGCGCGGTTGATCGAGCCGCGTGCCGACCGCTCATTCTCGGCAAAATTGCTGCAGGCCATACGGGCCCTCCAGATCGAAAGACGGCTCGATAAAGCTGATATCCTCGATCTCTATCTGAATATCGCGCCCTATGGTGGCAATCTCGAAGGCGTCAGGGCCGCAAGCCTCGCCTGGTTCGGCAAGGAACCAGGCCGGCTCGATACGGCGGAGGCGGCCCTGCTGGTGGCGCTGCCGCAGCTGCCGGAGAAACGTCGTCCGGACCGTTTTCCGGAAGCGTCAAGGCAGGCGCGCGAGCGGGTGCTGCAACGGCTTGCCGTCGAGCGCGTGGTGGGCGAAGGGGAAGCGGAGCGGGCGTCTCTTTCCGCCGTGCCCGCCAGCCGGCGCGACCTGCCGGCCTATGCGCCGCATATGGCAGTCGCTGCGCGGGCGAAATTTCCGAATACCACAGAAGCGCGCACGACGCTGAAACTGCCGATCCAGCGGGAGCTCGAGTGGGTTGCCCGCCATGCGGCGGAAAAGCTAGGCGAGAAGGTCTCCGTCGCCATCGTCATGGCCGACGCGCAGACCGGCGATATTCTCGCGGAGGTCGGCTCGGCGGATTATCTCGATACGGCGAGGCGTGGTTTCGTTGAGATGAGCCGGGCGATACGCTCGCCGGGCTCCACCCTGAAGCCGTTCATCTATGGCCTTGCCTTTGAAGATGGTCTTGTCGGGCAGGAAACCATCATCGAGGATCGCCCGGCGGATTTTTCCGGTTATCGACCGCGCAATTTCGATATGCATTATCAGGGCGATGTGAGCATCCGGCAGGCGTTGCAACTGTCGCTCAACGTACCCGCCGTCAAGCTGCTCGATGCCGTCAGCCCATCGGCGCTGATGGTGCGGTTCCGGCGGGCAGGCGTCCGGCTGGTGCTGCCGTCAAGCGAGGCGCCCGGACTTGCCATTGCGCTTGGCGGGGCGGGTATCTCGCTTGTTGATCTGGTGCAGCTTTATGCCGGGCTTGCCGGCAGCGGTGATCCCGTGCGGTTGGGCGACGGCGTCCGGTCAGTCCCTGAACGCCTTGCCGGTGACCGGCTGTTTTCCGATGCTGCGATCTGGAATGTTTCCGACATACTTTCCGGCGTGCTGCCGCCGCTCGGCATGAAACAGCGCGGCATCGCCTACAAGACCGGCACGAGTTACGGTTATCGTGATGCCTGGTCGGTGGGTTATGACGGGCGGCACGTGATCGGCGTCTGGGTCGGCCGGGCTGATAATGGCGCGGTGCCGGGTATTGCCGGTTACGCGACAGCGGCCCCGATCCTGTTCGAGGCCTTCGCAAAATCCGGTGTGGCGATCACGCCGATGCCCGGCGCACCCTCCGGTGTCGCACGCGTTGCCGTCACCGACCTTCCCGCCAACCAGCGGCGTTTCACCCTGACCGCAAGCGGCCTGCTTTCGGCCTCGAGACGCGAAAGCGCCCCGCGCATCGTTTATCCGCCGGAAGGAGCAAGGGTTGAGCTTTCCGGCCAGTCGGGCATTTCACCGCTGGTGCTGAAGCTGCAGGGCGGGCGTGCTCCCTTCCGCTGGCTCGCGAATGGCATGCCTCTGCCCGACGCTTCCCATCGCCGCAACAGCGAGTGGCGACCCGAGGGGCAAGGGTTTTCCACCCTCACGGTGATCGATGCCGATGGCCGCGCCTCGAGCGTGCGGATTTTCGTCGAGTGAGTTTTGCGGCCTGACGGTGCCGCTTTCAACTGCTGTTCCCCAAAAGCGATATAGAACATATCCAGGAAAAGTGGCTCTCGGGTTTCCCTCCGGAAATGCGACAACGCTCCAGTCACGCGGTGCGGTCGGCGAAGCCGCGGCATCCGGGCCCGGCGCTCTCCTCAATCATCTTCCGGCGTATGATGGCCCCAGGGCCCACGAGTGAGATTTTGGAAATTTTATTGCCGTATAGAAATTCTGCAATTTTTGTTGCGAATCCTGTTCCATCCCGCTATGTTGAAACTGCGCCCGGAAAATACCCGGTCGCATGGGAGAGACGGGCGCAGCACTAAAGCTGCGCGCAAACAGTGCTGCCGTTTCGACTGATCGACAGGACATGACTTCGCTTGAGGCGGATTTTGCTGCTGCATCCGTCACCGGCGAAGCCATGCCCTGGAGACGGCCGGGAGGCGCCGGTTTGGGTGATCGCACACATTCGTCACGTGCGGGGAAAAGAGGAGGAGAAAATCTCGTGATCAAAAAAATCGTAATCACAACCGCATTCTGCGCCCTGATGGCAAACGCTGCCCATGCCGAGAAGATCGGCGTGGCAATGTCGCTTTTCGACGACAATTATCTCACCGTATTGCGTCACAACATTCAGCGCCATGCCAAGGACCTCGGCGTCGAAGTCCAGATGGAAGATGCGCAGGGCGATATCGCCCGCCAGCAGTCGCAGATCGAAAACTTCGTGGCGGCTGGTGTTGATGGCATCATCACCATGCTGGTGGATGCGGATTCCGGCAGGGCGATGTCGAAGATCGCCGATCAGGCGGGTATTCCACTGGTCTTCGTGAACATGCTGCCGGCCAATATGGAAAAATTCCCGGAAAAGCAGGCATGGGTCGGTTCCAATGAGGAGCAGGCCGGCGAATTGCAGGCGACCGAGGTTTGCAAGCTTGCCAGTGGCAAGGGCGATGCGGTCATTCTCATGGGGCAACTCGGCACCACCGGCCAGCGCGGCCGCACCGCGGCGGCTGAACGTGTACTCAAAAGCGATGCCTGCAAGGACATCAAGGTGCTGGATGCGCAGACCGCGAACTGGATGCGCACTCCCGCCATGGACCTGATGACGAACTGGATCACATCCGGCATGAAGCCGACCATCGTGCTTGGAAACAATGATGAGATGGCGCTCGGCGCGATCCAGGCGTTGAAATCATCCGGTGTCGGCATGAAGGATGTCATCGTCGCCGGTGTTGACGCAACGCAGGATGCGCTGGCGGCGATGGAAGCGGGCGACCTTGACGTCACCGTCTATCAGTCCGCCAAGGGGCAGGGCGAAGGGTCTCTCGATACCGTCCTTAAAATCGCGCGTGGCGAAAAATTCGAGCACAAGGTCGATGTGCCCTTTGAACTCGTCACCCCCGCCAATGTTGCTCAATACAAGTCCAACAACTGATTTGTGGCCGGCGACCGGGCATTGCCTCGGTCGCCGGCACAGCAAATCACGGCCCGGCCACTGGCCGGATAAAGGACGGGTGAGATATGATTTCCACAACCACCTTAGAGGCGATCGAACGCTTCAAGCAGGCCGCCGGCCCATACCTTCTCGAAATCGAGGGGGTGCGCAAGGAATTCCCGGGTGTCGTCGCGCTGGATGATGTGCAGTTTCGGCTGCGCCCCGGTTCCGTGCACGCGCTGATGGGCGAAAATGGCGCCGGCAAGTCGACGCTCATGAAGATCATCGCCGGTATCTACAGCCCGGATGCCGGCACCGTCAGGCTGCGGGGAGAGGATGTCCGCCTCAAAAGTCCTCGGGATGCGCTGGAGCGCGGCATCGCCATGATCCATCAGGAGCTGGCGCTGATGGACTGGATGACCGTGGCGGAGAACATCTGGATCCGCCGCGAGCCGAAAAACCGTCTCGGCCTCATAGACCATGCGAAAATGCTGGCGGAGACGCAGGCGCTGTTTAACCAGCTGAAGATCAATATCGATCCGGCGGCGGAGGTCAGCACGCTGACGGTGGCGCAGCGGCAGATGGTCGAAATCGCCAAGGCCGTCAGTTACCAGTCCAGCGTGCTCATCATGGATGAGCCGACATCGGCCCTGACGGAGTCCGAGGTCGCGCATCTCTTCGATATCATCCGCGACCTGCGGTCACGCAATATCGGCATCGTCTACATCACCCACAAGATGAACGAACTGTTCGAGATCGCCGACGAGTTTTCGGTGTTCCGCGACGGGCGATATGTCGGAACCCATGCGAGCACCGATGTCACGCGGGACGACATCATCAGAATGATGGTCGGCCGCGAGATCACCAACATGTTTCCCAAGCAGGAGGCATCGATCGGCGACGTGGTTCTCGAGGTCCGCGATCTCGGCTTGTCCGGCGTTTTCCGCGGTATTTCCTTCGATCTGCATCGTGGTGAAATCCTCGGCGTGGCGGGGCTGGTGGGATCCGGCCGTTCCAACGTCGCCGAGGCGATTTTCGGGGTGGTGCCGGCGAGCGAAGGGACCATCCGCATCAACGGTGCCCCGGTCACGATCCACTCGCCGGCGGATGCGATGCGCAGGGGCATGGCGCTGCTGACGGAAGACCGCAAGGCAACCGGCTGTTTTCTGCTGCTTTCGATCCTCGAAAACATGCAGATCGCGGCCCTCCAGAATGGCCATGCGGCGATGGGTTATGTCGATGAACGCGGTTTGACGGTGCTGTGCAACGACATGAAGAAGGCGCTGCGTATCAAGACGCCCGATCTCGACGAGCGGATCGAAAACCTGTCCGGCGGCAACCAGCAGAAGGTGCTGATCGCCCGCTGGCTTCTGACAAAACCGGCAATCCTCATTCTCGACGAGCCGACGCGCGGCATCGATGTCGGCGCCAAGGCGGAAATCCATCGCCTGATTTCCAGTCTGGCGAAGGAAGGTGTCGCCGTCATCATGATCTCGTCGGAACTGCCGGAGGTTCTCGGCATGTCCGACCGGATTGTCGTGATGCATGAGGGGCATATGACCGGGATTCTCGATCGCGCCGAAGCGGACCAAGTCAAAATCATGGAACTGGCGGCCCGCTGAGGCTGCGACGGCGGCAATGCCGGGGAGGAAAAATCATGGATAGCGTACAGACCGAACCGGTCGAACGGAAAAGGCGCAAGCTGCCGCAGGAACTGAATATTCTGACCGTGCTGATCGGCGTCGCACTTGTGTTTGAGTTGCTCGGCTGGTTCGTGCAGGGGCAAAGCTTTCTCGGCAGTCCGCAGCGCCTGACGATCATGATCCTGCAGGTCTCCGTCGTCGGCATCATCGCCGTCGGGGTCACCCAGGTCATCATCACCGGCGGCATTGACCTCAGTTCGGGCTCGGTGGTGGCGATGACGGCCATGATCGCCATGAGTTTTGCGCAAAGCAGCGATTTCGCCCGGGCGATCTATCCGGCGCTCACCGATATGCCCGTGGTGGTGCCGCTGGTCGTCGGCCTCGGTCTTGGCCTGATCGCCGGCATCGTCAACGGCATGCTCATCGCGGTGACGGGAATACCGCCCTTCATCGCCACGCTTGGCATGATGGTGACCGCACGCGGCATCGCCAAGTGGTATACGAAGGGGCAGCCGATCTCCTTCCCGACGGAGAGCTTCGCGTCGATCGGCTCGGGCGCATGGCCTGTCGTCATCTTCCTGCTCGTCGCCGTCACCTTCCACATTGCCCTGCGTTATACGCGTTATGGCAAGTTCACCTATGCGATCGGCGCGAACATGCAGGCGGCCCGGGTGTCGGGCATCAATGTCCAGCTGCATCTGGTCAAGGTATATGCCATTGCCGGCCTGCTCGCGGGCCTCGCCGGCATCGTCACCGCCGCGCGTGCGGAAACGGCGCAGGCCGGCATGGGCATGATGTATGAACTCGACGCCATCGCCGCGGCGGTCATCGGCGGCACATCCCTTTCCGGCGGGCGGGGACGCATTTTCGGCACCGTTATCGGCACGGTGATCCTCGGTCTGATGATGTCGGGCTTCACATTTCTGCGTGTGGATGCTTACTATCAGGAGATCGTCAAGGGACTGATCATCGTCAGCGCGGTCGTTGCTGATGTCTACCGTCAAAAAGCCCGGCTCAGGAAGGGCTGATATCCATGCGCGCGGTGCCCCGGCAGGGGTGCCGGCGGCAATGCCGAGGAGATGCACTTGAACCTTTTCAACTCTCCTCTGGAACTGGGCGTCACCGTGCTTGCCGTCGTGCTGGTCGGGCTTTCCAAGGGCGGGCTCGGCGGCATGAGCCTGCTTGGCGTGCCGCTGATGGCGCTGGTGATGTCACCGGTCACGGCGGCGGCGATCCTGCTGCCCATTCTGGTGGTCATGGACATGGTCGGCGTGGCCGCCTGGCGCAAATGGGTCGACTGGCGGATCATGCGCCAGCTCCTGCCGGCAGCCGTTCTCGGCATCGGGCTTGGTTGGATGACCGCCGAGATCACCTCGGATGCCGTGGTGCGCCTGATTGTCGGCCTTGTCTCGGCCGTGTTCGTGCTGCGCGTCGTGCTTTCAAGGGGCGTTCTGGTGACGGTTGCGAAGGAGCGGCCGATGGCGGGACGCTTCTGGAGCCTGCTTGCGGGTTACACCAGTTTCGTCGCCCATGCCGGCGCGCCGCCGCTGCAGGTCTATTTGCTGCCGCTTCGCATGGATCCGAAGGTTTTTACCGGCACCAATGTGATGTTCTTTGCCATTACCAATGTGCTGAAGCTCGTGCCCTATGCGGCTCTTGGCGGTTTCGGCGCGCAAAATCTCGGCCGCGCCGCCCTGATGGTGCCGCTGGCTATCGTCTCCACATGGCTTGGCGCCTGGACGGTGCGCCACATGCGCGCCTCGATCTTTTATCCGCTGACCTATGTGTCCGTGGCGCTGGTGGCGGTGAAGCTGATCTGGGACGGCGTGACAGGGCTTTGAGTGTGAGTGCCTAGAGGCCGGTCACCGTCGGAATGCGCGGCGCCGTTTCGTTCTTCTGAACCCGTGCGGCAACGGCGACGGCCAGAGCCTGCGCAAGGCACATCGGCGCGGCCAGAGACCGGGAAAAGCTGTAATCATGCTCGGGGACCGAAAACAGGACCTTTGCGGATTTTGCCAGCGGCGACAGGGTACTGTCGGAAATTGCCACGGTGGGCACACCGATCTTTTCCGCCTCCTCGACGATATTCACCACTTCCGTCGCGTAAAATCGGAACGACACCGCGATCAGCACGTCACCGGTCTTCATCGTCCGCGCCATATGGGTGGCGAGGCCGCCGCCGGGATCGAGAAGGATACATTGCTTACCGAGCATGGTGAGGATGTAACGCAGCAGCTCCGCCACCGGTGCGGAGCGCAGCTGGCCGACGAGATAGACTGTACTGGCGGCCTCGATCAGATCGGCGGCGGTTCCGAGCTGTTCGGCGCTGATGCGTTCGAGCAGGTCCTGTAGCGAGGCGATATCCCTGACGACCAGATCGTGAAGGAAACCATATTCCGAACGGTCCTCGCGGCTCTGCAATTCATCGTCGAGCGCGCGCACGCGTGCCTCGAAACCCGGAGCCGCCGTGGCCAGCCGTTTCTGGAACAGCGCCTGGAGTTCCTTGAAACCCTTGTAGCCCAGCGACTGCGCAAACCGCACAAAACTGGAGGCGTGGATGTTGTGCCGCTCGGCAATGGTATTGACCGAATGCACGGCGACTTCATTGGGGTTCTGCGTCAGATAAACGGAGATCCGCTGATAGGTCTTGCTCATCTGATCATGACGATCATGGATGAGGCGGATCAGTTCTTCGTAATCTTTCGGAGGGTCGACGGGCTGCGGTTGTTGCTTCATGGCATGATCTTGCAATATTTATTGCGGTTTTCCAAGAGGCATGAAGGTCCGCAGCCCGCCGCTTAATCCGGGATTTCAGGCGTCGACATCCATCCATTGCCTTGTGGATGACGAGCGCTGGATCGTCTCGACCAGCCGCTGGATGCGCAGGCCGGCAGCGAAGCCGAAAGGCTCAGGTGCCTGTCCCGCGATCGCCCGGAGATAACCCTCGATTTCGATGGCTTTCAGGTCGTTGAAGCCGAGCTGATGGCCGGGCGCGACGCAGAAGCGGCCATAGGGCGCGTGGTCAGGAGAGGCCTCTATTTTGCGGAAGCCACGGCGGCCGGCCGGGTCAGCGGCGGAATAGAAATGCAGCTCGTTGAACCGCTCCTGTGTGAAATAAAGCGCACCCTTGTCGCCGTAGATCTCGAAATCATGCTGCATCTTGCGGCCGGTGGCGATCCAGTTGCCTTCGACCGAGCCCTGCGCGCCATTGGCGAAACGCAGGAAGGCGCGCCCCACATCGTCCACTTCCACCTTGCGTGTACCGCCCTTGCCATCCGGCCGCTCGGCAATCAGCGTCACGCAATCCCCCATCACTTCGATTATCGGACCAAGCAGGAATTCGGCGGTGGCAAGTGCGTGCGAGCCGATATCGGCAAGCGCACCGCCGCCGGCGGGATCGTGGCGGAAGGTGAAGGCGCCTGCGGCGTCGGCCATATAATCTTCGGCATGCAGACCACGATAACCGCGTATCTTGCCGAGTTCGCCTGCCGCCACCATTTCCCGCGCCAGCCGCAGCATGGGATTGCAGAGATAGTTGAAGCCCACCTGCGTTTTGACGCCACGGGCAGCCGCGGCTGCGGCCATCTCGCCGGCATCCGCAGCAAGCGGCGCCAGCGGTTTTTCGCAATAGACATGTTTGCCGGCGGCAATCGCGGCAAGCGCCATTTCCTTGTGCAGGGCGTTCGGCGCGGTGATGTCGACGAGGTCGATATCCGGATCGGCGATGATGCTGCGCCAGTCCGCTGTGGAATGGGCGAAGCCGAAATCCGCAGCTGCCCGTGCAGCCGCATCTTCGGTGATGTCGGCAACGGTGTGCAGTTCGATCCGGTAGGGGAGGTCGAAGACCTTCTGGGCAGAGGCGAAACCGAAGACATGGGCTTTGCCCATGAAGCCGGTGCCGATGAGGCCGACGCGTAGAACGGGTTTTTCAGACATGGGCAAATTCCGGATTGACGATGAGGCCGGGATCGATCGTCCCTTTCAGGTAGTTGACGGCGTTCTGGATGGATGCGATGGCCATCCTCTCCCCGCATTCCGTCGTAAGCCCGGCAATATGCGGCGACAGGACGGTATTGAACTGCGATAGCAGCGGGGAGGAGCTTTCCGGTGGCTCGTCGTCGAAGACATCAAGCCCGGCCGCACCGACATGACCCGAGGCAAGCGCTTCGCTGAGCGCCTTTTCACAAACGACACCGCCACGGGCCGTGTTTGACAGGACGACGCCGGGTTTCATCAGCGCGATTTCCGCGGCCCCGATTGCCGGGCTTGCTCCCTTGGGAATATGCACGGAAATATAGTCGGCCCAGGGCAGGCCCTCTTCCAGCGATACGGGTCTTGTCGGCCCCTCGGGCCATCCCGATTGCAGCAGGTAGGGGTCGTAGGCGCGGATATGCATGCCGAAACCCGAAGCCATTCTGGCGAGATGCCGCCCGATCCGGCCATAACCGAGGATGAGAAGGTTCTTGCCGGATATTTCCTGCTGCTCCAGCCTGTTGCGCCAGCTCCACTGTCCGGTCTCCCGGACAGCGCGGTCGGCGAGTATGGCCCGCTTTGCCGCCGCCAGCAGCAGCATCATCGCATGTTCGGCGACGGAGACGGAATTGACATCGCCGACGATGGTGAGCGCGATGTTGCGGCGGTTGAGTTCGGCAAGATCGACGCTATCGTAACCCACCCCATGGCGGGACACCACTTTCAGCCGTCCGGCCTTGGCAATGGTGGCTGCCGAAAGCGGCTGTGTGCGAATGACGATGGCATCCGCTTCCTCGATGAAGGGGGCGTAGGAGGCTTCGGAAACGTCTTCGATATAGCGGACGGAGAAGCCGAGGGCCGGCAGGTCACGCAGCATGGCCTCGCCGGAAGGATGAAGTTTTCCGGCCACGAGAAGGTTCGGCATTCAATACCCCCCTTTGCCATCGGTTTTTTTGGCGGTCTTTTCCACCAGCTTGCGCCAGGTCGCGGTCGATTCCGTCGCTGCAGCGGCCAGCAGGCGGGAATCGCCTGATACGGTGGTCATGTCGAAACCCCATTCCACTGCACGGGCCGCGTAATCCGCCGTGCCGCAATGGAGGGCGGCCTTGATGCCGTTGCGGTGGCAGGCATCGAGGATGCGTTTGATGGCGTCGATGACTTCAGGCTCCTCGCGGTCGAAGGCAGGTGTCAGTTGCCCTTTAGAAAGCGAGAAACTCAGATCAGCGGGGCCGACATAAATCCCGTCGAGGCCGGGGGTGGAGGCGATTTCTTCGAGATTGTCCATCGCCTCTGCCGTTTCGATCATCGCAAAGGCGAGGATTTCGTCATTGGCTTCCGCGGCATAATTGCCGCCTGCGGCGTAAACGGCGCGGGTGGGGCCGAAGCTGCGCTCCCCGAGCGGCGGGTAGCGCATGTAACGAACGAATTGCTCGGCCTGCGCCCGGTTGTTGATCATCGGGCAGATGATGCCATAGGCCCCGGCATCCAGAACCTTGGATATCCACGCCGGATCGAGCCAGGGCACCCGCGCCATCAGCACCTTGTCGGAAGCGCGCATTGCCTGGAACATGCCGAGTACGTCCTTGTAGTCAACCGCGCCGTGCTGGATGTCGATGGAGATGGCGTCATAATCCTGCGCCGCCATGATTTCGGCGCTGAACGGGCTGGCAATGGACAGCCAGCCATGCAGCACCGGACGTCCCTCGGCCCAGATTTCCTTCAATTTGTTTTTCCGCATGATTTTCTCCTGCAAGAATATTCGTCTTCAAAAGACGATCTGGGCGAGTTTGGTTTCGAGATAATCGCTTATCCCCTCGATACCACCCTCACGCCCCATGCCGGAATGGTTGGTGCCGCCGAAAGGCGCTTCGGATGCGGCGAGCGCGAAGCTGTTGATGCCGACCATGCCGGATTTCAGTGCCGCTACCGTTCGTCGTGCCCTGTCCGGAGAACGGGTGAATGCATAGGCGGAGAGGCCCATGTCGGAGGCGTTGGCCCGCTCCAGAACCTCGTCCTCGGTGCTGAAGCGGGTGATTGCGGCAATCGGACCGAAATTTTCTTCGGCAAAAACCTTCATCGTGTCCGTCACGCCGGTCAGCACGGTGGGCTCGAAAAAGAAACCGTGGTTCAGGTGTGAGGGGCGTTTGCCGCCATGGGCGATTTTTGCACCGGCGCGCACGGCCTCGGCGACCACCGCCTCGATGTCCTCAAGGCGACCGGTATTGATGAGCGGCCCCATTCCTGTATCGGCATCAAGCCCGTCGCCAAGCCTGATCTTCGCCGCGCGGGCCACGAAACCATCAACAAAGGCGTCGTGCAGGCTCTCGTGGACGAAGATTCGATCCGGCGTGACGCAGACCTGGCCGCAATTGGCGAATTTGGTGGGCACGGCAAGATCGAGCGCGTTGTCGAGATCCGCATCGTCATAAATGATGAGGGGCGCATTGCCGCCCAGTTCCATAGAGACCTTCTTCACGGTCTCAGCAGCGTCACGGATCATTTGCTGGCCGACCCGGGTGGAGCCGGTCAGCGACACCTTGCGCACGCGCTTGTCCGCCATGATCGGGCCATAGGTATCGGCGGTCGAACCGACAACCAGATTGACGGCGCCATCGGGAAAGCCGGCGGCCCTCAGGCAATCGACCATGACCATGGCGACACCCGGCGTCTGGGATGAGGGGCGCAGCACGACGGGGCATCCTGCGGCGAGCGCCGGGGCAAGCTTGCGGGCCGGAAGGGCGGCCGGAAAATTCCAGGCGGTGAAAGCGCCGACGATACCGACGGCTTCGCGGGTCACCTCAAATCGTCCGCCGGGCACCCGGCTGTCGACGATGCGGCCATAAATGCGGCGTGCTTCTTCGGCGAACCAGCGGAACTGGTCGCAGGAAAGCGTCCATTCACGGCCCGCCTGGGCAATCGGTTTGCCGGTCTCCTGCGAGATCATTCTCGCGCCCTCGTCGGCACGGCGCAACATTTCGTCGGCTGCCCGGTGCAGCGCTTCTGCACGCGCGAAGCCGCCCATGGCGCGCAGTTTCGGAAGGGCCGCAGCGGCCGCGTCGATCGCATCGCGGGTTTGATCGGCGCTGGCAAGCATCACCTCGCCGAGCGCGGCGCCGGTGACCGGAGAGACGACCTCTCCCGTTGCGGCACCGGCAAGCCAGTGGCCATTGATGAAAAGTCCAAAATTCGCGTACATGGTTTACCCGATCTCGCTTGTGTTGACGGTGCGCCCCTCGGCGACAGAGCGGATCGCCGCTTCGGCGAGAAGCAATGCCAGCCGGCCGTCTTCGAAGCCGACTTCCGGTGCCTTGCCCTGTTCCACCGCATCGACGAAGGCGCTGATTTCCGCTGCGAAGGCATCGGCATACCGGTCGATGAAGAAGTTCATCAGCGGTGCTGCCCGGTCGGTGCCGGTTTCGGTGTGGAGGCGCAGGTGATTGAGCGTCCGGTTTTCGGAAATCGCCATACCGGCACTTCCGAAGGCTTCCACCCGCTGATCGTAGCCATAAACCGCGCGGCGCGAATTGCTGATCGTGCATTGTTTGCCCGAAGCGGTTTTCAGCACCACGGTCACGGTGTCGTAGTCGTCGCATTTTTCCATCAGCGCCGGGTCGACCAGCCGTGAACCGGTAGCGGAGACTTGGCTGATCTCTTCACCCAGAATGAAGCGGGCCATGTCGAAATCATGGATCGTCATGTCGCGGAAAATGCCGCCCGACATTTCGATATAGGCGGCGGGAGCCATGCCGGGGTCGCGCGAGGTGATGACGACCTGATGCAGATCGCCTATCGTTCCGTTTTCGACGGCCTCACGCACGGCGCGGTGCCCGCTGTCAAAACGCCGGACGAAGCCGAGCATGATCGGTACATCGCTGCCGGCAATTTTTGTTGCACAGGCGTTGACGCGGTCGAGGGAGAGATCGATCGGCTTTTCGCAAAGCACCGGTTTTCCGGCGGCAACCGCCTTTTCCAGCAAATCCGCATGGGTGGGGGTTGAGGTGGCGATCAGCACGGCGTCGACCTCAGGCGAGGCAAAAACCGCCTCGGCCGACTCAAATCGTGTCACATCAAGCTTTTCGGCAATTTCTTTCGCCGAGGGCTCGTATACATCAAAGACACCAGCCAGTGTCGCGCGTGGATGAGCGACGATGTTTTCCGCATGCATGCGGCCGATACGGCCCACGCCAAGCACTGCAATTCTCAGCATTGAAATTTTCCTCCCGAGGTATTTGGCAATAATCATTGCAAAGTATCGAATTTGTCAATATGCATTCCAAAAACATATCAACAACCATCCGCAGGAGGAGGCGAGATGACCGCGAAGACCTTACGCCTGACCATGGCCCAGGCGCTAGTACGTTACCTGTGCAACCAGTTTACCGAGATCGACGGAGAGCGCGTTCCCCTGTTTGCAGGCGTGTTCGCCATTTTCGGGCACGGCAATGTCACATGCCTTTCCGAAGCTCTGGAGACGGTGCAGGACCAGTTGCCGACCTGGCGCGGGCAGAATGAACAATCCATGGCGCTTGCCGCAATCGGCTTTACCAAGGCAAAGCGGCGCAGGCAGATCATGGTCGCTGCGACTTCGATCGGGCCGGGGGCGTTGAACATGGTGACCGCCGCCGGCGTCGCCATGGCCAACCGGCTGCCCGTTCTCCTCATTGCAGGCGATACTTTCGCAAGCCGCCTGCCGGACCCGGTTCTGCAGCAGGTCGAGCATTTCGGCGATCCGACACTGACCGTCAATGACGCGTTCAAATCCGTGGTGCGTTACTGGGACAGGATCGTGCTGCCGGAACAATTGCTGCAATCGCTGCCGCAGGCGGTCGCCACGATGCTCGATCCGGCCGATTGCGGCCCGGCCTTTATCGGCCTTGCGCAGGATACGCAGGAAATCGCTTTCGATTATCCGGCAGTCTTTTTTGAACCGAAGGTCTGGAAAATTCCTCGGCCGCGTCCTGACCGTGACGCTGTGGCGACTGCCGCCCGGCTGCTGGCGCAGGCGAAACGTCCGCTCATCATTTCCGGCGGCGGCGTGCGTTATTCGCTGGCGGAAGAACGCCTTGCCGATTTCGCTGCAAAGCGCGGCATTCCCGTGGTCGAAACCATCGCCGGCAAGGGCGCGCTCACCCATCACCATCCGGTCCATGCCGGGCCGATCGGTATCGTCGGATCGACCTCGGCGAATGCGCTGGCCAAGGAGGCGGATGTCGTGCTGGCAATCGGTACCAGGCTTCAGGATTTCACCACGGGTTCCTGGACGGCTTTCTCCCGCGATGCGCAGTTCATTTCCGTCAACGCCGCCCGCTTCGATGCGGTGAAACACCGGGCGCTTTCCGTGGTCGGCGATGCGCTGGAGACGATCGACGAGCTTGACCACGCGCTCGGCGCCTATAAGGCCGATGCTACCCATATGCAGCGGGCCAAAATGCTATTCGCCGAATGGGACAATCTGCTCAACGAACACCAGCGCATCACCAATGCGCCGGTTCCTTCCTATGCGCAGGTGGTTGGCGTGCTGAACCGGGTTGCGCGGCCCGAAGATACGCTGATTGCGGCGGCGGGCGGAACGCCGGGTGAGGTGACCAAGGGCTGGCGGGTCAAGAACCCGAATACGTTCGATTGCGAATTCGGGTTTTCCTGCATGGGTTATGAGATCGCTGCCGGCTGGGGCTGCTCCATGGCGCAGGAAGGGCCGGGCGGTGCCGGCGGCGTTCCAATCGTCATGCTGGGTGACGGCACCTACATGATGATGAACTCCGATATTTATTCAGCCGCGCTTACCGGGCACCGGATGATCGTGGTGGTCTGCGATAATGGCGGCTATGCCGTCATCAACCGTCTGCAACAGGCCAAGGGCGTTCCGGGTTTCAACAATCTGCTGACCGATTGCCGCGTCAGGGACAGAGAAAATCCGCTGCATGTCGATTTCGTCAAACATGCGGAAGCCATGGGCGCCCATGCGCGCAGGGCCGAAAGCCTTGCCGATCTTGAAGACGCGATGATCTGGGCGCAGGGCAATGATGGCGTGACCGTCATCTCCATCGTTTCCGATGCCTGGAAATGGGTGCCGGGTGACGCCGACTGGGATGTCGGTGTTCCCTCCGTCTCCAGTTTCGAGACAGTGCGTGCCGCCCGCGCCGCGCAGGAAAACATCCGCAAGGCGCAGCGAGTGGGGGTCTGAGATGAAAGCAAGACTTGGTATCGCGCCGATCGCCTGGTGGAATGACGATCTCGCCGAGCTTTCCGATGATGTGAGCCTTCAGGAATGCCTGAGGCAGGCAAGCGAAGCCGGCTTTACCGGTATGGAGACCGGGCGCCGGTTTCCGATGGATATGGCGGAGCTTGGGCCGATCCTCGACCGTTACGGCATATCGGTATGCGGCGGCTGGTTTTCCGGCCTGCTGCTGGATGGTGACATCGAGGCGGAGAAAGACCGCATCGCGCAGCAGATGGAATTCTTCATCGCCGCCGGCGCGCCCTGCATCGTTTATGGTGAAACGGCGCGCTCCATTCAGGGCGTGCGCTCCGCACCGCTTGCCACGAAGCCCCGGCTCGACGAGGCCGGCATGGCGGCCTATGGCCGCAAGATGTCCGACTTTGCCGACTGGTGCGCGGCGAAGGGCATGCCGATTTCTTACCATCACCATATGGCGGCCGTGGTGGAGACCGAGCCGGAACTTGATCTCTTCATGAAGCACTCCTCCGTGCCCCTGCTGTTTGATGCCGGGCACATGGCCTTTGCGGGCGGCGATGTCATGCGTGTCATTGAAAACCACCATGCGCGCATTACCCATGTCCACACCAAGGATATCCGGCGTGAGGTTGTCGATGGGCTGGACAGAAGCCGGGAGAGTTTCCTCGATGCCGTCATCAAGGGCGCCTTTACCGTGCCGGGTGACGGTAGCCTGGATTTCGGGGAAATCGTCAAGGCGCTGGCGTCGAAAGGTTACGAGGGCTGGTTCGTGGTCGAGGCGGAACAGGATCCGATCAGGAACCCGCCGCTGGACATGGCCCGCAAGGGGCAAAGGGAATTGCTGCGCGTGATGGACGCCGCTGGTTATGAGGTCGTGAAATGAACCGTATTGAAGGAAAGATCGCCGTTATTACCGGCGGAACCCAGGGGCTGGGCGCGGCGGTTGCGCAGGTGTTTGCGCTGGCGGGCGCGGCCGGCATCGTCATCGTCGGGCGCGGTGTGGAAAAAGGACAGGCGGTCGCGGATACCATCACGCAGAAATCCGGCGTGCCGGTAGAGATGGTCGCGGCCGATCTCGGCGATATCGATGATGTCCGCAGCATCATTCCGGCGACGGACAAACGCTTTGGTCGGGTCGATATCCTCGTTAACGCGGCGGGCCTGACGGATCGCGGCAATATGCTCAACACGACGCCCGAGCTTTTCGACCGGATGTTTGCGGTCAATACGCGCGCGCCATTCTTTCTCATTCAGGATGCGGCAAAGGTGATGATCCGCGAGGGGATCGAGGGTCGTGTCGTTAATGTCGGATCAATGTCGGGTCTGACAGGCCAGCCGTTCCTTGCGCCCTATGCGGCGTCCAAGGGCGCGCTTGCCACCGTCACCCGCCATGCCGGCTTTTCGCTGATGCGCCATCGTATCCATGTGAACCAGCTCGATATCGGCTGGATGAATTCCGATCACGAGCGCAAGCTTGTCCTTTCCGAGACTGGCGATCCCGATTTCATCGACCGTGCAGCGGCTGCCAAGCCGTTCGGGCGCATCCTCGATCCGCTTGAAGTGGCCCGCGCCATCCTTTGGATGGCATCCGAAGACAGCGGCATGATGACGGGCGCGGTTATCCCCTTCGATCAGTCGGTCTATGGCGGTTACGACGACGCGCCGGTGCCGGCGAAAAAGCTGGAGGAATAGGATGATGCGGACCATCAAGGGGCCGGGCGTCTTTCTGGCGCAGTTCGCGGCCGATGAGGCGCCCTATAATTCGCTTGCCTCGCTGGCGGCGTGGGCCTCGGCCAAGGGCTTCAAGGGCGTGCAGATTCCCACCTGGGACACGCGCCTGATCGACATGAAACAGGCGGCGGAAAGCGATGCCTATTGTGATGATCTGAAGGGCATGCTCGGCGAGCATGGGCTGGAGATCACCGAACTCGCCTCCCACATTACCGGGCAGCTTGTGGCGGTTCACCCTGCCCATGATGCGATCATGGACAGTTTTGCGCCGGAACATGTGCGCGGCAATCCCGCAAAGCGTCGGGCATGGGCCGAGGAACAGCTGCGCTTTGCCGCCCGCGCCTCAAAGCGCCTCGGCATCGACCGCCATGTCACCTTCCCCGGGGCGCTTTTATGGCCCTACCTTTATCCCTATCCGCAATGGCCGGAAGGGCTGGTGGAGGAAGGCTTTGACGAGCTTGCGCGCCGCTGGACGCCGATCCTCGACGACTTCGACGCCCATGGCGTGGACGTCTGCTATGAAATCCATCCCAGCGAAGACCTGCATGACGGCCACAGCTGGGAGATGTTTCTCGACAAGGTCAAGGAACATCCCCGGGCGAACCTGATGTATGATCCCTCGCATCTCGTTCTGCAGGGAATGGATTATCTCGCCTTCATCGACCACTACCACGAGCGGATAAAAACCTTCCACGTCAAGGATGCCGAGTTTCGTCCAGACGGAAAATCGGGCGCCTATGGCGGTTATCAGCCCTGGTCCAAAAGGGCCGGCCGCTTCCGCAGCCCCGGCGACGGGCAGGTCGATTTTGGGGCGATCTTCACCAAGCTGACGACCTACGGCTTTGATGGCTGGGCGGTGCTGGAGTGGGAATGTTTTGTCAAGAACCCCGAGGACGGGGCGTCGGAAGGCGCGCGTTTCATCACTGACCACATCATCCGTGTTTCGGACCGCGCCTTTGACGATTTCGTCAAATCCGGTGCGAACCGCAATGCCAACCGCGCCATGCTGGGGCTGGAGGAATAATGACTAGCGAAAGACCACTTCGTCTGGGCATGATCGGCGGCGGTCAGGGAGCCTATATCGGCAATATCCACCGTCTTGCCGCACGCCTTGACGGCAAATGGGTGCTTGTGGCCGGGGCCTTCGATGTCGATCCCGAAAGGGGCCGCGCCTTCGCCCTCAATGAGGGACTCGATCCGGCCCGCAGCTATGGCAGCTATCAGGAGCTGATTACCGGCGAGGCTGCCCGCGAGGATCGTGTCGATGCGGTTGCAATCTGCACACCGAATTTCACCCACTATCCGATCGCGAAGGCGTTGATCGAGGCAGGTTTCGACGTGATCTGCGAAAAACCGCTGACCGCGACGCTGGAAGACGCCATTGCGCTGGAAAAACTGTCGCGGGAAAGCGGCCGCTTCGTTGGGGTGACCTATACCTATTCCGGCTATCCGATGGTGCACGAAGCGCGTGCGCGCGTCGCGGCGGGTGAGATCGGCGAGGTTCGCACCGTGCAGGTGGAATATCCGCTGGAATGGATGGCAACGGCCATCGAACAGCAGGGCAATGCCCAGGCGGCATGGCGCACCGACCCGAAGAAGAACGGCCGCGGCGGCTCCATCGGCGATATCGGCACCCATGCCTATCATCTGGCCGGTTTCGTAACCGGGCTGAAACTGCAGTCGCTCACCGCCGATCTCGCCACTTTCGTGGCGGGGCGGGCGCTGGATGACAACGCCCATGTGATGATGCGTTATGAGGGCGGCGCGCGGGGGCTCCTCTGGTCGTCGCAGGTGGCGCTCGGCAATTCCAACGGCGTGCGTCTGCGGGTTTTCGGCGCGACCGGTTCGCTGCAATGGTTTCAGGAACAGCCGAACGAACTCGTCTATACGCCGCTTAACGGGCGCGTGCAGACCATCAAGCGCGGCGCGGACGATCTTTCCGAAGATGCGAAGGTCCGCACCCGCACTCCGCCCGGCCATCCGGAAGGATATCTTGAAGCCTTTGCGAACCTCTATGCCGGTTTCGCGGAAGCCATCTGCGCCCGCAAGGCGGGACGCGAGCCCGGTGCGATCGGCCGCAACATTCCGCTTGCCTATGACGGGCTGAAGGGTGTCGCCTTCGTGGAGGCGGTGGTGGACAGCGCCGAAAGTGCCGATCCGCGCTGGATTACCCCGGTGGCGGTATAGGTGTGCAGCGGACTGCGCCGGAAATCGACCTTTCGGACAGGCATGCCGGTCCGGAAAGTCGTGTGAATTTCTCTGCCAAGTCCTCCACTGAACCGAGAATGGCGGAAGGAGGGGCGACGGTGTTGCCTTCATAAAGAGATGGGGGCAGGGTGCGGCATGGCGCTGGAGGGGTTCGCGTGTCGATCATCATAAGGACCAGACGATTACATCTGCGGAAAGTCGAGAGCGCTGATCTGGCCGCATTGAGCCGGATCTACGCTGACCCGGACTGCATGCAATTCTATCCGAGTACCAAGTCACCTTCACAAACCCTTGCCTGGTTTCAGGAACTGGCTTTCGATAGTTACGACCGGCATGGCTTCGGTCTCTGGGCCGTCGTCGATTCGATCTCGGAAGAGATCATCGGCGATTGTGGAATTACGCTGCAGAGGACCCCTGCGGGCCTTGAGCCGGAAATAGGGTATCATCTCTGGCGCGGTTTCTGGGGAAAGGGTCTGGCGACCGAAGCGGCCATTGCCTGTCGCGACTATGCCTTTCACAACCTTGGTTTGCCCAGGGTGGTCAGCATCACCACGCCTGAAAACATCCCTTCGCAAAGGGTTGCGGAACGGGTGCACGACCGAAAGGAAATTTATCAGAAACGGCTTGGGGAAAGTGAAATTATCGTAGATCGTTATCTGTATATCAGCGAGAAACGGTGATCGGTCCCGCTCCAGGCGGACGATGAAAGATCAGGTGCTGCCGAAGAAATGCGGTCATCTGAACGACAAGAAGCTGGCCACCGCTGCGGACATCGCCGCGAAGATTGCGGCGGCGGCCCGGGCCCGGCGGTCTCTCGTGATCGTCGCACGGACAGACGCGGTGGCCGATGAAGGAATGGAACGGGCGATCGATCGTGCTCGTCTATATGTGAAGGCCGGAGCGGACGCCATCTTCCCTGAGGCCTTGACGACCGAGGCCATGTTCGCCGAGTTCGCAGCCGCTATGGACGGCGTACCTCTTTTGGCCAATATGACGGAATTCGGTCGTTCTCCCGCCATGACGGCCGACGCGCTGCAGGCGCTCGGCTACCGGATGGTTATCTGGCCCGTCTCATCGCTCCGGGGCGCCAGCAAGGCGCAGCAGTAACTTTATGCTGAGCTTGCTCGGCGGGGAGCCGTGACGGATGCCATCCACAGGATGCAGACCCGTGCCAAACTCTACGATCTGATCGACCTTGCAAGTTATGAAGCGGTCGATGCCAGCATCGTAGCAAGCAGCCTTCCCCAAGTGCGATAGGCATGGAAGCGTCAGCTGGATGCCCGATGAGCAGCATCGAAACAGGCAAGCGAGGGAATGAGCCGTGACTGACTGTATGCGAGCCTGGCCGGCTGCGACCAATCTCTTCACAAAGAAGCACGGAATATCCATTTACTTTTATGATTATATAATGCAGTTTCTCCTCGTCATACCCATGGAGGTGGGTTCACGCGATAAGGAGGATCGTCGCAATGCTTCATCTCAGAAAATTTCTCGTGGCTGCAACCATCGCCGCCACTGCCGCGATGTCGGGGGCGAACGCCACGATGGCGCAGGGCCTTGAGCTCACCATCACTGCGCCGGCCGGAGCCGGCGGCGGGTGGGACTCGGCATCCCGCTCGCTCCAGGAAGTCATGATGGCCACGGGGGCGGCAAAGAGCGTGCAGGTCGTCAACGTTCCGGGAGCCGGCGGCACGGTCGGGCTGGCGCAGTTTGTTGGGTCGGCAAAGGGCAGTCCCAATCAACTCCTCGTCGCGGGCATTACCCTTGTCGGCGCCAGCATCTCGAACAAGTCGCCCGTGGATCTTACGCAGGTCACGCCGGTCGCCCGCCTGACAGGTGATCCGCTTGTCATCGTCGTTCCCAAGGACTCCCCGATCCAAACCATGGATGACCTGCTCAAGGCCATCAAGACCGACGTTGCCAAGGCCATCTGGGTCGGCGGCTCCGCCGGGGGCGCGGACCACATCCTTGCTGCGCTGGTCACCAAGGCCGCTGGCGAAGATCCCGCGAAGATCAACTACGTCGCCTACTCCGGTGGTGGTGAATCCCTGGCGGCCATGCTGGGCGGGCAGGCGACGGCAGGCGTTTCCGGTTACGGTGAATGGGAAGGCCAGATCAAGTCCGGCGATCTCCGCGCTCTGGCTATCTCCTATCCCGAGCCTATCGAAGGAATCGAGGCCAAGCCGCTGAAGGCACAGGGTCTTGATATCGAACTCGTCAACTGGCGCGGAGTTTTCGCCGGTCCCGGCGTTGAGGGCGCTGACCTTGAGGCTATCGAGGCTGCCGTAGAGAAGACGGTAAAATCCGAACAGTGGCAGGGCGTTCTCAAGACGCGCGGCTGGACCGACTACTACGCGCCATCCGGTCAATTCAAGACGTTCATCGGCTCGGAGACCGAGCGCGTGCACGGCATTCTGAAGTCCATCGGCCTTGCCGACTGATTTCTCCCAAGACCGGGATGCCCCGTCTGCGGCATCCCGGCGACGAGGAAACAATGACCAGCAAACCAGCTTTTATCCACAACCGCCCCGCGGCGGTCATCGCCATCGTGCTTTTCGCTATCGCCGCCGTGACCTACTGGGACGCGAGCCGAATGGTCGTACGGGCCACATACGGAATGAACGCCACCGCGGCTTCATATTTCGTTGCGATCCTGTTCGCAATTCTGGCGGCCGGCCATTTGATCAGCGCGTTCAAGCCGAACGATGTCGAGAACGAGGAGGTCGACTGGAAGGCCGTCGGTTGGATCGGTCTCGCCCTGTCGGGACTTATCGTGTCCATCTGGGCAGGGGGCGGGTTCATTCTGGGCTCGACGCTGCTTTTCGCCTTCACGGCGCGCGCTTTCGGCCGCAAGGCATTCGTCACCGATATTTGTCTTGGCGCGATCCTCGGCATCATCATCTTCCTTCTTTTCAACAAGCTTCTGACGCTCGCGTTGCCTATGGGCCCGCTTGAGCGGCTGTTCTGAGGTCGCCATGGACACCCTCATCTATCTTTTCCAGGGCTTCGCCATTGCCATCGATCCCGCGAACCTTATCTACGCGGCAATCGGGGTCATCATCGGCACGGCGGTCGGCGTGCTTCCCGGTATCGGCCCGGCGCTGACGGTCGCGCTTCTGCTTCCCGTCACTTTCAAACTCGATCCCGGCGGTTCCATCATCATGTTCGCGGGCATCTATTATGGCGGGATGTACGGTGGTTCGACGACCGCGATCCTTCTGAATACGCCCGGGGAAAGCGCGTCGGTGGTGACCGCGCTCGAAGGCAATCAGATGGCGCGCAGGGGAAGGGGCGGTCCGGCGCTCGCCACGGCCGCAATCGGATCTTTCGTTGCGGCCCTGATCGCAACGGTCGGCCTCGCCTTCCTCGCGCCCGTCCTCGTCAAAGTCGCGGTCAAGTTTGGGCCGTGGGACTATTTCGGCCTCATGTTGATTGCGTTCGTCACTGTTTCGGCGACGTTCGGATCATCGCCGCTCCGTGGTCTGACGAGCTTGGCGTTCGGCCTCTGGCTCGGTCTTATGGGCATAGACCAGCTTACGGGTCAGGCACGTCTGACCTTCGGCGTCCCCGAACTTCTCGACGGGGTTGAGGTGACGACGCTCGCGGTCGGCCTGTTCGCCATAGGAGAAGCCCTGATCGTGGCGTCCCGACATCTCTACAAGCCGGAAAAGCCGATCCCGGTGAAGGGATCGATCTGGATGACGAAGGAGGACTGGAGCCGGTCGTGGAAACCCTGGTTGCGCGGAACCTTCATCGGTTTTCCGATCGGCGCGCTTCCGGCAGGCGGCGCGGAAATCCCGACATTCCTCAGCTACAACATCGAAAGGAAGCTGTCCCGCAAACCCGAGGAATTCGGCGAAGGCGCGATTGAGGGCGTTGCGGGCCCCGAAGCGGCGAACAATGCCTCCGCGGCAGGAACGCTCGTGCCGTTGCTGACGCTCGGCCTGCCTACGTCCGCGACGGCGGCGGTGATGCTTGCGGGATTCCAGCAATATAACATCCAGCCTGGACCGCTCCTTTTCGCTCAGCACGCCGATCTCGTATGGGGCCTCGTCGCGAGCCTGTTCATCGCCAACGTGATGCTGCTGGTGCTTAATTTACCGCTGGTTGGCCTCTGGATCAGACTGCTGAAAATCCCGCTTCCATGGCTTTACGCCGGAATTCTGGTCTTCGCTTCCATGGGAACGATCGCGGCGAATCCATCCGTCGTCGAACTGCTCTTGCTCACCGGATTCGGTGTCGTCGGATTTCTCATGCGGCGTTTCGATTATCCGATCGCCCCTGCTGTCGTTGGCCTTATCCTTGGGCCTCTTGCCGACAGTGCATTGCGTCGCTCGCTTCAGATGAGCCTCGGTGATCCGATTGTCTTCTTACAACATCCGAGTTCGGCCATCATGATCGGGATCGCGGTCGTCGCTCTCGTCGCACCGTTCATTTTCCGCGGGCTGTCACGTTTCCAGCAGGACGAGGATTGAGTGGCGACCATCGACCCATCGCGCTATGGTAACATGGCGCGATGTTCCTTAAAGGGACATCGCGAGCATGCGACGAACAGGACAGGGCGGCGGATGGCTAGGAAAAGCCTGGTACCACAGATCAGCAGCAACATCATCGAATATGTGCAGACGAACCGCATGCAGCAGGGCCAGCACCTGCCATTGCAGATGCTGGCCGACACGTTTCGGGTCTCGCGTGCACCGATCCTGAGCGCTCTCCAGAAACTCGAAGGAGATGGCATCGTCCGGGCCGAGCCAAACAGGGGCTACTTCCTTGCCGTCGACGCTGAGAATATCGCGCTTGAAACCGCCAACGACGATATGGACACGGCGGGCGACGAGGCAATCTACTTCCGCATGGCCGAAGACCGTCTGTCGGGCAAGCTTGAGGAGCGCGTCAGCGAAAACGAGTTGATGCGCTTCTACGACGTCCCCAGAACCCGTCTCCTGAAAGTTCTGCACCGCATCGCTGACGAAGGCTGGATCGAGCGACTGCCGGGGAATGGGTGGGCGTTCCGCCAGGCTCTGACGTCCAGACAGAGTTACGAGGATGGATATGCATTTCGGGCCGTGATCGAGCAGCAGGCGATGCTGTTGCCGACGTTCGAGCCCGACGTCGAGGGCTTGAAGCGCGCCCGCGAGGTCCAGACCGCCTTGCGCGACGGTGGTTTCGAGACCTGGTCGCGTGCCGATATCTTCAAGGCCAACAACGAATTCCATGAGATGCTCGTCGCATGCTCCCGCAACGAGTTCTTCCTCGACTCCATCAAGCGGATCAACAGGCTTCGCCGCCTCATCGAATATCACATCACCATCGACCGCAGCCGCCTGCCGAAGCAGACGGCGGAACATCTCCATATCCTCGATCTCGTTGAGGACGGGCGACGAAACGAGGCTGCGGCGTTTCTATTCACCCACATCATGGGCGCAAGCCGCATCAAGACCCCGAAGGTCTGACGTCCATCAGTCCTGCGCCTTGAAGACGATGCAGACAGGGCTCCCGACCGAGAGCACCTCATCCCTCGCAGACAGGCGACCGGTCATTGCGTCTATGTCGAACGCGGTCACGGTGTCCGAATCCTCGTTTGCCGCGAGAAGGACGCCGTTTGGAAGGATTGTGAAAAATCTCGGTGTCTTTCCGCCGGTCGCCCAATGTCCGGCGAGACGCATGTGGCCGGAGCGGTCCAGCTCGAAGACCGCGATGGTGTCGCTGCCGCGATTGCTGGCATAGACGAACCGTCCGTCGCCCGATACCGCGATTTCGGCAGCGCGGCTGTTTCCGGTGAAGGTGTCGGGAAGGGCCGAGAGTATCTGGAAGGGCGAGAGGCGTCCGTTGTCGGGATCGAAACGGTACGCGGTGACAGTTGAATCGAGCTCGTTGACAACATAGGCGAGGCGGCCGCTGGGGTGGAACGCGATGTGTCTGGGACCCGACGTTTCCCGCGCGGCGCAGGCACTCGCTTCCCGCAGGGTTCCGTTCGCCGCGTCGATCTCGTAGATGAGGACCGTATCGGTACCCTTGTCCGGCACCGCGATCCACCGGCCACTCGGATCGAATTCCACCTGATGAGGCTTGGGCATGGGCTGCTCGACGCGATGCGGGCCGATTCCCCCGTTAATTGCGGCAAGGTGGCATACCTCGCCGAGGGATCCGTTCTCGAGGCGGGGAAGAAGGACGATCGACGACGTAACGTGATTTGCCACGACAAGGTATCGGTTCGTCGGATCGAAGGAGAGATCGACCGGATTGCGTCCCCGCGTCGATTGCGTTCCCAGTTGCCTCAGCTTGCCTGTCGATCGTTCGATCGAGAAGGAAGTCACCCGATCCGAGTCGCCGTGGACGGTGTGCAGGAACTGGCCGGTTCGGTCGAATGTCAGGAAGGACGGGTTTTCCATCTCGAGGAGCTGGAGGTGTTCCCACTGCATGCCATCGCGAAGACGGTACACATTGAGGCCGTTGCCGCGCGCGTTGCGTTGCCGCGTTGTTCGTGCGCCGACATAAACGACCAGATCGCCACAATTTTCCATTTCCCAGGTCTCCTCCTTATCTCCCAGAACCTGATAAGCCTATCTTTCAAAAATCGCAATTGCATTTTATAACTATAATATGTAAATAAAGCTCCTGCCTTGGGAGGCAAGCGACATAAACACCTTTGGGAGGGAGCCATGACGCTCACCGATACGAGCACGCTTGAGAAGACGACCACGCGTAAAGTCTTCTGGAGAATCGTGCCCTACTGTTTCATCCTCTATGTCATTTCCTATCTGGATCGCGCCAATCTCGGATATGCGGCCCTGGAGATGAACAAGGACCTTGCGCTTTCCGCCGAAGCTTTCGGCTTTGCGGGGGGAATCTTCTTCATCGGCTATTTTCTGTTCGAGGTTCCAAGCAACGTCGCCCTCCAGAAATACGGTTCGCGCATCTGGATTTCGCGTATTCTTCTCACCTGGGGTGCAGTTGCGGTCCTGACGGGCTTCGTTCAGGAAGCTTGGCAGCTCTATACACTCCGCTTCCTCCTCGGCGTCGCGGAAGCAGGCTTCTTCCCCGGTATCATCATCTATCTCACCTACTGGTTCCGCGCCAAGGAACAGGCGACGACGGTGGCGTTCTTCACCGCCGCTATCCCGGCTTCCTATCTGCTCGGCGCGCCGCTCAGCACCTGGATCATGGACAACGTGAACTGGTTCGGACATGCGGGCTGGCGCTGGATGCTGGTGCTCGAAGGGTTGCCCGCGATCCTGGCCGGCGTCTTCAACTACTTTTACATGACAGACCGCCCGGAGAAGGCGAAGTGGCTGACCGAGGACGAGCGCAACTGGCTGGTCGGCGAGCTTGCCCAAGACCATAACAAGCGCAAGAACGTCCAGCATCTTGGGCTGTGGGCTGCAATCTCCAACCCGAAAGTGCTTTTCCTGTCAGCGATCTATTTCATCTATCAGGTCGGCAATCTCGGGATCGGCCTCTGGATGCCCCAGATCATCCAGAGCTTCGGTAAGTCGCTGACACATACCCAGATCGGCCTCGTCGCCATGGTTCCCTATGCGATCGCCACCGTCGCCATGGTCCTGTGGTCCAAGAGTTCCGACCGCACGGGCGAACGGCAAAAGCATAGTGCCGTACCGCTCCTGATCGGAGGGCTCGCACTGGCCGCTACAGGCCTGACGCACGATCCCTATGTCGCGATCGGCCTCATCTCGGTGGCTCTCGCCGGCATCTATGCGTTCAAATCGCCGTTCTGGTCATTGCCGAGCCTCTTCCTGTCACGTTCAACGGCGGCGGTATCGATTGCGGCGATCAACTCGATCGGCAACCTCGGCGGTTTCGTCGGACCCTACGCGATGGGTTGGGCCAAGACGGCGACAGGCAGCCCGCTCGGCGGCCTTTTGTTCCTGGCGGTGCTTCTCGTGATTTCATTCTTCATGACATGGTTCATGCGTTTCCCGGCTCCCGACGCCGATGACAGTCCGACCGGACAGTTCCACGCCGGCCGCACGTTCTCCCGCAAAGCCTGAATGGAAAAACAGCATGCGCACCACATTCGACATCAACGGCGTCAGCCACGACATCATCGATCTTCCGGCCGAGGCTGGCGATTGTCTGGTGCGCATGCCTTATATCCATCGCATCCTGCTGGAGAACGTTCTCCGTACGGCAGGGGACGACGCCTTTCGTGCCAAGGATGCTATGCTCGCCTGGCTCGAAACGGGCCAGAGCGATGTCGAAATCCCCTTCCTGCCGAACCGGGTGCTGATGCACGACACGACATGCGGGCCCGCGCTCGTGGATATCGCCGGAATGCGCTCGGCGCTTGCCGAGGCAGGTGGCGATCCGGCCCTGCTCAACCCGGTGGTTCCCGTCGATGTCTCCACCGATCACTCGGTCGCCGTCGATGCTTTCGGGACTTCGGCGGCGCTCGCGCGCAACATGGAGAGGGAGTATGAACGTAATGCCGAGCGCTATAGTTTCATGAAATGGGCGACCAACAGCCTTGCCGACTTCCGGGCGCATCCGCCGGGAACCGGGATCATGCACACGCTCAACCTCGAACGGCTCGCGACGGTCGTGACGTCGGTGCAGCGCGACGGCAGGCTGTGGGCCATGCCGGACACGCTGATCGGGACGGACAGTCATACGCCGATGATCAATGGGATCGGTGTGCTGGCCTGGGGTGTCGGCGGGCTGGAGGCGGAAAGCGTTTTCTTCGGCATGCCTGTCGCCCTTCGCGTTCCCGATGTTGTCGGCGTCCGGCTGACGGGGGCGCTGAGGGAGGGTGTTCTTGCGACCGACCTGGCGCTTGTCGTTACCCATCTGCTCCGCCAGATCGACTTGCAGGACAAGTTCGTGGAGTTCTACGGCCCGGGTGTGTCAAACCTCACGGCGGGCGACCGTGCGGTCGTCGCCAACATGACGCCCGAATTCGGGGCGAATAGCGGCTATTTCCCGATCGACCGCCACTCGATCGATTACCTTCTCGCCACCGGGCGCAGGTCGGTACACGCTGCTTTCGTCGAGACCTACGCGAAACGGGTCGGCATCTGGTTCGATCCGAACGCCAATCCGCGCTACACGTCCACAATCGATCTCGAGCTGTCCAGCGTCGAGCCTAGCCTCGCAGGCCCCCGCCGCCCGCAGGACCGGATTGCGGTCAGCGAAACCCGTAGCGCAATCGCGGGAATGAAAAAGAACGGCGGCGCGCCTTCCGTCGAGGGCAAACCGAACGACGGTTCGGTCGCGATCGCGGCCATCACTAGCTGTACCAATACGTCCGATCCACGTCTGTTGATCGCTGCTGGACTTCTGGCCCGCAAGGCGAAGGCCTATGGGCTCCGTCCTCCGCACTGGGTCAAGACATCCACCGCTCCCGGCTCGCCGACGGCGGAGCGTTATCTCGTGCGGGCAGGGCTTTTGTCCGATCTCGAAGCCATCGGCTTCGGTATCGTGGGTTACGGCTGCACGACATGCATCGGCAATTCCGGCCCGCTGACCGAGCCGGTCGCGGATGCGATGGCCAAGCGTGGCATCCTTCCGGTCGCCGTGCTTTCGGGAAACCGCAACTTTCCCGGGCGCGTCCATCCCCAGCTGGAGGCCGGGTTCCTCGCCTCGCCGCCAATGGTCGTGGCCTTCGCACTCGCCGGGACCGTCGAACTCGATATCATGAAGGATCCGATCGGGGTTTCAAAGGACGGTACGCCGGTGACCCTCTCCATGCTGTGGCCGAGTGCTGCGGAGATCAACGAAGCCCTGGCTGCCGCATCGAAGATCGAGGACTTCGCGCCCGCTTACGATGCCGCCGAAGCGAGCAGGGCGTGGAAGGAGCTTCCGGCTCCAACAACGACGTTGTTTCCCTGGGATGAGACATCCACCTACATCCGCCGTCCGCCATTCGCGAGTTTCGGCAAGGGTACCAAACTCGGAACCTATGAGGCGCATCCGATCCTCGTCGTCGGCGATGACATCACGACCGACCATATTTCACCGGCCGGCGCGATCCCCGCAAAGGGCGATGCCGGGCGCCATCTGATCGAACGCGGGGAAAACCCCCTTGACCTCAACGTCTTCTCGTCGCGCCGTGGCAACTGGGAAGTGATGATCCGTGGCCTGTTCACCAACAAGACGGTGCGCAATCTTCTCGGCCACGACATTCCCGCCGGTTCCACCATTCACGCCGGATCGGGCGATGTCCTGTCGCTCTGGGACGCGGCGCAACGATACCAAACCGAGGGCAGGTCCGTGGTCGTGCTGGCAGGCGAGCGTTATGGAATGGGCTCCTCTCGTGACTGGGCAGCCAAGGGCGTGGCGCTTCTCGGTGTCCGCGCCGTGCTCGCAACCAGCTTTGAGCGCATTCACCGCTGGAACCTGATCGGCATGGGTGTGTTGCCCCTACGGTTACCGCCAGGCGTCAAGCCCGCTGACTTCGGCGTCTCGGCCGACGATGTCGTCGTGATTGACGCCGATCCACAGACCATGGCGCCACGTTGCGATGTGACAGTGACAATAAGGAAGGCGGATGGCACCTCGATGATCCTGGATGCCGTAGCGGCAATCGAAACCAGCGCGGAGGTCGGCATTCTTCGGGCAGGCGGTGTGCTGCCGCTCATCCTCAGGCAAGTGCTGAACAGGCCGGGTCGGAAGGCATCCGGGCAGGAAGTGTAATCGGAGAAGCGAAATGGCAGACATCGACATCGCCGAAGTTCGACGCGCGATCGCCCCCTCGGGAACGTTGCGGACGACGATAAATGTCGGGAATCCGATCCTCGCAAGCCGGAAGGACGTGCCAGGAGGCGTCGCAGGCGTTTCCGTCGATCTTGCCCGGACGCTGGCTGCGCGGCTGGACCTCCCGCTCGAACTTGTCGTTCTGGAGTCAGCGGGTAAGGCAGTCGCCGCCGTTGAGGAAGGCCGTGCCGATATCGGCTTCTTCGCTCGCGATCCCGCGCGCGCGCAACTGATTGCGTTCACCGCCCCCTACGTGCTGATCGAGGGCTGTTATCTTGTCCGAGACGGCTCTCCGCTCTCCGAAATGAAAGACATTGATGTTGCGGGCCGCAGGGTGGTTGTGGGCAAGGGCAGTGCCTACGACCTGTATCTTACACGAGAACTTCGACATGCCGCGATCGAGCGCGCCGCGACGTCCCCCACCGTCGTCCAGCATTTCCTGGAAACGTCAGCCGACGTCGCGGCGGGCGTTCGCCAGCAACTCGAAGAGGACGCGGACCGGTTCGGTGGACTGCGGCTTCTGCCCGGCCGCTTTATGGTGATCGAGCAGGCGATGGGAGTGGCACGGACACATGGTCCGGTGGCGGAGAACTATCTGACCGCGTTTGTGGAAAGCGCCAAAGCCGAAGGTCTAGTTGCCGGTTTCCTGAAAGCCAATAAGGTGGAGGCGGTCTCGGTGGCTCCGCTGACAGTTGATATCATATCTTCCTGATCTCGCATAAATGCGCCTTGCATTTTCGATAGCAAATAAAACAGGAAAATGGCGTCCACGAGAGGATTCGAACCTCCGACCCCAGGATTCATACCACTTCGGCTTTAACCGCCGCCCCGCCGCTGGTCGGGCAAGACGTTCGTGGTCTGGACTGTCCCTTCACCATGGGCCATCAGGCCTTTAGGTGCTGCCCATCCAGTCTCTACACCTTCACCGGATTTCTCCGGAGCTTGGCTCGGGATTGGCATGCTGGAAGACCAGCGAAGCTTTCCCCGACTTTGAGCAGATCGATTGCGTCGTTTCCGGGCGCAACCCCCAATTTGTCTTAGGAATCCTGTGCTCTATCCTGCTGAGCTACGTGGACACTGAATTGCTCTTTAACCCGACGATGCCCGCGGATCAACCGCGTTCTTCATCGCGGTCGATCTCTTTTCCGGCTTTCTTCCCGCGCCCCGGCAATCAGCTCGTCAGGCGCTGCTCGGCCAGCTTCACCCAATAGGAAATACCGTAGGCGATGGCCTCGTCGTTGAAATCATAACCCGGATTGTGAAGCCCGGCCGAATCGCCATTGCCGATGAAGATGAAGCAGCCCGGCCTTTCCTTCAGCATGAAGGAGAAATCCTCTCCCGCCATGGAAGGGTCGACATCGGGGTCGACATTCGGTTCGCCCGCCACATCGCGGGCCACACGGATGGCGTGGTCGGTCTCGGCGGCGTGATTGAAGGTCACCGGGCAATAACGCTCGTAGACGACTTCCGCTTCCGCGCCGTTGGCAAGGGCAATACCTTCCGCCATCTGCTTGATACGATCCTGCGCCAGATCGCGCACCGTTTCATCCAGGCTGCGCACCGTGCCGGCGATCAATGCCTCGTTGGGGATGATGTTGTGGCTGGAACCGGCCTGGAAACGGGTGACGGAGACGACGACGGAACGGATCGGATCGGCATTGCGCGAGGCGATCATCTGCAGGTTGCCGACGATCTGCGCGCCGATGGTGATGGGATCGATGGTGCGGTGCGGCTGCGCCGCGTGGCCGCCGCGGCCCTTGACGGTGATGGAGAACTTGTCCGGTGCCGCCATGATGCCGCCCTTGCGGATGGCGAAGGCGCCGAGCGGAATTCCCGGCATATTGTGCATGCCATAGACCTCATCGATGCCGAAGCGCTCCATCAGCCCGTCCTCGACCATGGCGAGAGCGCCCGCGCCGCCTTCTTCAGCAGGCTGGAAAATGACGGCGATCGAGCCGGCGAAATTGCGGGTCTCGGTGAGATATTTCGCCGCGCCGAGCAGCATGGCGGTATGGCCATCGTGGCCGCAGGCATGCATCGCGCCCGCCGTTTTTGAGGCCCAGGGTTTGCCGGTTTCTTCAACGATGGGAAGGGCATCCATATCCGCGCGAAAACCGATGGTGCGATTGCCGGAAAGATTGCCCCTGATGATGCCGACCACTCCGGTGCGGCCGAGACCGGTCACGATTTCGTCAACGCCGAAAGATTTCAGCTTCTCCGCAACGAAGGCCGCGGTGTTGTCGACGTCATACAAGATCTCGGGATTTTCATGCAGGTGATGCCGCCATTCGCTGACTTCCTGCTGGAGTTCGGCGGCTCTGTTCAAAATCGGCATTCGTTCATTCCTGGGTTCATCGGTGCGGCTTGTGGTAAAATCCTATCCTCCATGGTGGATAGTGCGCCGCATAATTGACGTAATCAATGTACTTTGCCATTGCTAGGACATATATGGTGAATATTGCCATTCCCCGACCGAAGACGGGAATTCGAGGACTAGCCTTGCCAAACACAGTGAAATCGCCAAACGCCGCCAGACGGCTCTCCGCAGCCGTTGCCATCATGACCGCAGGCCTCGTTGCCGTGGCGCCCGTGGCAAATGCCAATCCGAAAATGGTGGTCGATGTCAAAACCGGCAAGGTGATTTCCCATCAGGAAGCCTTCCGTAAGTGGTATCCGGCGTCACTGACCAAGCTGATGACCGCCTATATCGCCTTTTCGCAGATGAAGGCCGGCAAGATCAGCCCGCAGACGGAAGTGGTGATGAGCAAGAAGGCCGCCGACCAGCCGGCCTCGAAAATGTATTTCAAGCCCGGCCAGAAGCTGACCATGGACAGCGCGCTGAAGCTGCTGCTCATCAAGTCCGCCAATGACATCGCCGTGGCGATTGCCGAGACGATCGGCGGCACCAGCGACAATTTCGTGGCGCAGATGAATGCGCAGGCGCAGCGCCTCGGCATGAACTCCACCCGTTATATCAATGCCAATGGCCTGCCCGGCAAGGGACAATATACGACCGCCCGGGATCTGGCGCTGCTGGCGCTGATCATCAAGCGTGAGTTCCCGGAATATGCCCATTATTTCTCGCTGGAGGGCGTCAGCACCGGCAAGAAGAACTATGCCAATTTCAACATGCTGGTCGGCCGCTTCGATGGCGCTGATGGCATGAAGACCGGCTTCATCTGTGCGTCGGGCTTCAACCAGGTGTCGTCAGCCGTGCGCAACGGCCGGTCGGTCATCACCGTGGTGCTGGGTGCGGACAGTCTTGCCGGGCGCACCGATCAGTCTGCCGATCTCTTGCAGATGGGGCTGACCGCACCTTCCGGTCAGGGCGTTTCGCTCGCCGCACTGGCGCCCTATGGCGATACCGGTGAGGTGAATGATGTCAGCGCCGAAATCTGCAACCCGAAGGCCGCCAAGGTGCGCAGCGAAAGCCGCGACGAGGCTGGCCGCATGGTCATCCATTCGCCCTATGTTCAGGAAATGACCCGCCCGCCGGAATATTCCTTCGCCGGCCTCATTCCCGGCAGCGAGACCGTGGCGGTGAACACCGCCAAGGGCGCGGCCGGCAAGGGCGAAGTGGCCAATGTGCCGATCCCGATCCCGCGCCCGACATTCTGATCGTCGGTGACGGCCTCGGGGGCAATGGCGCGGTTGAGATGCGCTTTGTGTATTCGCAGGCCGATGATGTTATGATATTACAGTGTCGCTCGTGGCTTCCAGCCTCGGGCGATTTCTTTTCGCTCTATGCGGCTCCGGTTTCTTGTGTCGTGCAATGACATGCCGGAGCAGCCGTCAACACACAGGCAAATCATGTCTCGCGATCGCATCCCGGTTTCCATCATCACCGGATTTCTCGGCGCCGGAAAATCGACGCTGCTCAACCGGCTTCTAAAAGACCCCGAGATGAGCGATGCGGCGATCATCATCAATGAATTCGGCGATGTCAGCATCGATCACATGCTGGTTGAAAGCGCGGGTGAGGGCATCATCGAACTGGCGGAGGGCTGCCTCTGCTGCACGGTGCGCGGTGAACTGGTGGATACGCTGGCGGAACTGATGGACGGTATCCAGACCGGCAAGCTGAAGCCGGTAAAGCGGGTGGTGATCGAGACCACGGGCCTTGCCGATCCCGCCCCCGTCATGCAGTCGGTCATGGGCAATCCGGTCATTGCACAGAATTTCGTCCTGAACGGCATGATCACGGTGGTGGATGCTGTGAACGGCCTTTCCACGCTCGATAACCACCAGGAGGCGGTGAAACAGGTCGCTGTGGCTGACCGTCTGGTGATGACCAAGCGCGCGCTTGCCGATGCCGCCACGATTGCCGCACTGACAGGCCGTCTTCAGGCACTCAATCCGCGTGCGACCATCGAGGATGGCGACAAAACCGATTGGAGCGCTGCGGGGCTTCTGGACAACGGCCTTTACGATGCCGGCAGCAAGACTGCCGATGTCGGCCGCTGGCTGGGTGAAGAGACGGCTCATGATCACCATGACCACCATCACGACCACGACCACGACCACGACCATGAACATCACCATCATGGCGATCATGATGACCATCACCATCATCACGATGTGAACCGGCACGATGCATCTATCCGGTCCTTTTCGATCATTCACGATCAGCCGGTCAGTCCTATGGCGATCGACATGTTCGTGGATTTGCTGCGCTCGGCACATGGTGAAAAGCTCCTGCGCATGAAGGCCATCGTCAAGCTGTCGGATAATCCGGGCCGGCCGCTCGTGCTGCATGGGGTTCAGGCTATTTTCCACACGCCGGAGCGCCTCGCGGCGTGGCCGGACCCGGTTGATCAGCGCACGCGCATGGTGCTGATTACGAAGGATTTGCCCGAAGCCTTCGTACAGGATCTGTTCGCGGCCTTTACCAGCGCGCCGGGCATCGACCGGCCGGACAGGCAGGCAATGACGGATAATCCGCTGGCGGTTTCCGGGTTGCGGTTTTGAAGTTTGCGCCAGCTTTGGTTGGGGCGTGGGCGGGGTAACCCCCCTCTGTCCTGCCGGACATCTCCCCCTCAAGGGGGGAGATCGACAAGCGGCTTGATCCGAATGCTCTTATCTACGTACACGACCGCTGTGAGCAGATTTGCGAGGGAACGAGCGGTCACTACAACTGCTCTCCCCCCTTGTGGGGGAGATGTCCGGCAGGACAGAGGGGGGGGTAAACCACAGCCGTCAGCGTCGAATGTCGCTTACCCGCCCTTCACAATCCGAAATCGATGCCCCTTATCCACCGCAACCGTTTCCACCAGACTATGCCCATCCTCATTGCACATATGGGTAATATCGATCACCGCCAGCGGATCGGTCGTCTCGACGGTCAGAACATCGCCTGCCTTCAGGGTTGCGAGTTTTTTGCGGCTTCTCAAAACCGGAAGGGGGCATTTAAGCCCCCTCAAATCATAAACGATCTCGGCCGTGTCGCTCATTCCTTGGCCCAGAACTTCCAGAACGGCTTCTTTTCCGGCGCTTCCGGTGCAGGTGCTGCGGAATAGGCAAGCGGGTTCATGGCTGGAACCGGGATGCTCTGGGCGGCAGTTCCGGTCTGACCGGCGGCTGCGGGGGTGGCCGAGGCAACCATCGTCGGTGCCGCGGGCGCCGGGTTCGATTGCGGTGCCGTGGCGGGCTGTACCGCCGAAGGACGCGGGCCGCGCAGGGCCGAGGCGGTTGCGGTCGTGGTTGGAGAGGACGACGTCACCTGCTGCGCCTTTTTCTCCATCAGCGCAGCATATTCCGTTTCCTTCATCAGCTTGCCGGCCTTCAGCGCCGAGCCGGTCGGGGCATAGGCGGGCTCGCGGCCCTTGCGCTTTTCGGCGACCAGCGCCTTGCGCTCCGCCTCGCTCGGGTCGTACCAGGCCATGCCATCATATTTCTTCATCGCCTTTTCATAGGCGAGATCGTAGGTCTTCTCGTAGCTCGAAAGCGCGCTGACGAGCGCCGGCGGCGTGCTCATGGCCGGGCATTGGGCCGACGCGTTGAAGCTGCCGCCTTCCGTCTGCTGGTTGAAGACGTATTTCTTGTCGCAGACATTCACTTCCGGCGGGCGCTTGGTCACTTCGAAATTGTCGTAACCGACCTTCAGCATCTTCCAGAATTCCAGATGCTCGCTCTGGCGATGGCGGGCCATGTTTTCCGCCGTCATGCGGAACGGGAAGGCCTGCAGCTGCACGGTCTTCTGGCCGCCCTTGAAGGCATCGCGGGCGAAACCGTAGATTTCAAGAATCTGCGCATCCGTCATCGAATAACAGCCTGACGATGAGCAGGCGCCATGGATCATCAGATTGGTGCCGTTGCGGCCATTGGCGGCATCGTAGCGGTTCGGAAAGCCGGTATTGATGGCGAGATAATATTTGGAATTCGGATTGAGATGGGCTGGGGTCAGGTTGTAGAAACCTTCCGGCGCCTGCCGGTCGCCTTCCTTCACCTTCGGGCCGAGTTTGCCGGACCACGCGCAAATCTCGTAGCCGGCGATCTTCTCGAAACGGTTGTCGCGCCTGGCTTTCCAGATTTCCAGCGCGCCTTCTTCCTTGAAGATGCGGATCATGATCGGCGAGGTGCGGTCCATGCCGCGCTTGTCGATCTCGGCCAGAATGGCGGGAGACAGCGGGTAATCGACCTTGTTCTTGACGTGGGAAACGTCGCGTTCGACGGTTTCGAGCGTATCGTTGCAGCCGGCAAGAACGAGCGCGGTGCAGGCAAGAAGGGCAAAATGTGTCAAACGCATGATCTGATCCGAAAGACGATGGCACGAAGCGGCGGCAGTTCTATACCGTTCCGTGTGTAATTTAAATACGGTATTAACCGTTTACATCTTCTTAACTCAAATCGGATCCGCCCCCGCGGCCGCCGATACATCTGTTGATGTGACCGGACTATGGCCGAGTTGGGGCGATATTCAAGGAAAATAAGGCTGGTGTCAGATTGATTTGGCTTTTCTTCGAACCGCCAAATCAATCTCACTCTTTCTTTTGACGCATTTTCCGGACGTAAAACCGCTACGCAATTTTACTGGAGATGCTCTAGAGGTTCCGGCCGATATCCAGGAACTTCTGGCGGCGTTCGGCGCGAAGCTGCGTTCCCGAACGCTGCGAAAGATCGGCCAGCGCATGGGCGATGACCTCGCCCGTTGCATGGATGACGGTTGCCGGATCGCGATGCGCGCCGCCGATGGGTTCGGGAATGATGCCGTCGATGACGCCGAGCGATTTCAGATCTTCCGAGGTGATCTTCATATTGGTCGCAGCTTCCTTGGCACGGGTCGAATCGCGCCAGAGAATGGAGGCGGCACCTTCCGGCGAGATCACCGAATAGATCGCATGTTCGAGCATGTAGACGCGGTTGCCGGTGGCGATTGCGATCGCGCCGCCCGAGCCGCCTTCGCCGATGACGACGGAGACGATCGGAACCTTGACGTTGAGGCACATTTCCGTCGAACGGGCGATGGCTTCGGCCTGTCCGCGCTCTTCCGCGCCAACGCCGGGATAAGCGCCAGCCGTATCGATGAGGGTGACGACCGGCAGCGAGAAGCGGTCAGCCAGTTCCAGGACGCGGATCGCCTTGCGGTAACCTTCCGGGCGTGGGCTGCCGAAATTATGCTTCAGGCGGCTCTTGGTGTCGTTGCCCTTTTCCTGGCCGATGATGGCGACGGGCTGACCGTTGAAACGGGCAAGACCGGCCTGAATGGCGGCGTCCTCGGAAAATTTGCGGTCGCCGGCCAGCGGCGTGAAATCGGTGAACAGCGCCTTGGCGTAGTCGACGAAATGCGGACGCTGCGGATGGCGCGCGACCTGCGTTTTCTGCCAGGCATTCAGCTTGGAATAAATGTCCTGCATCGCGTCGTTGACCCGCGATTCCAGACGGTTGATCTCCTCCGAGGTGTCTATGCTCTCGTCTTCATCGGCAAGCTTCTTCAGCTCGATGATCTTGCCCTCAAGGTCCGAGATAGGTTTTTCGAAGTCGAGATAATTGTGCATGAGATCCGTTTCCGATCGTTTTGCGCAAGGTTTGACCGGATTATCCGGCGGTTCCGGTCGCTCTAATCAAGGTTTTTGCCCTGTTTGGCAAGGGGGTGATGTGTTTGTACCAGCTCTTGCAAGCGTTCTTCCAGCACATGTGTATAGATTTGTGTCGTGGAAATGTCGGAATGGCCGAGCAGTTCCTGCACCGCGCGCAAATCCGCGCCGTTCTGCAGGAGGTGGCTGGCGAAGGCGTGGCGCAGCACATGCGGCGATACGGCGGACGGGGTTAGGCCCGCACGAATGGCGATGTCCTTGAGGTCGCGGGCAAAGACCTGGCGGGGCAGGTGACCTTCCTTGCCGTTCGAAGGAAACAGCCATTGGCTCTCCGGTGTCTCCGGTTTTTTCTGCGAAGCGGCCACCTTGCTTTTCTCCGAAGCGAGCGCCTTTCTGGCGGCCTCGTATTTTTCCATCGCCTCGATGGCAGCGCGGGACAGCAGAACCATGCGGTCCTTGTTGCCCTTGCCGCGGATCATCAGGAAGCGGCCCTCCTGACGCAGCACCTTGACCGGCAGCGAGACGAGCTCGCTGACACGCATGCCGGTGGCATAAAGCAGTTCGAGCAGCAGATGCATGCGGATACGGGCAAGCTGGCCGGGGCCTTCGGTTGCCGCTTCCTGCGCCGCAAGCCCAAGAAGCCGGTTCACATCGGCCACACTCATGGTTTTCGGCAGGGCGAGGCCTTTCCTTGGCGCATCGATGATGCCGGTCGGGTCATCGTCGCGCAGCCCTTCCGAATAAAGAAAGCGATAAAACTGCCGCATGGAGGAGAGGCGCCGCGCCTGTGAGGTGGCGGCAAAACCCTGAGCGGAAAGATGGGTCAGATAGGCGGAAAGGTCCGGTGTCTGCGCCTCCGTGAGGGACTGGCCGCGACCGGAGAGAAAGTCGCGGAGATCGGAAAGGTCGCGTTCGTAAGAGGAGAGCGTATTGGCGGCTGCTCCCCGTTCGGCGCTCATCATTTCCAGAAAACTTTCCAGCCGCGCGCCGTCGCGCCCTGCCGTCGGCTGTCCGCTCATGGGGTGCGCCTTGCCGGTTCGGTGGTGGGCGGGTTCAGCCGCTCGGAGGGTATGCGCACCGTCACTTCGCGATCGCGCGGTTTGACGACCATGACGAGCAGCACCATGCCGCCATAGATCAGCCCCGCGATGGTCACCAGTATCATCGTGAAGCGGAAGAGGGTGGGCATGGCGGCTCCGTGAAGGTGGCGGTCGAAACGTATATGCGGTGCGGCGAAAGCGGCGACAAGATCAAAATGCCCGCTCCACCCCGCGCCGCATGCGGCGTTGATTGTGATTCACCACCATTCAGTCAGCAATTTGGCTTGACGCTTCGTAAACATTTGCAGATATCCATGCCAAACGGGCTTTCAAATTTATGAATGAAACGAATTTATCCGTCCCGGCCACACTCGGGGAGCAAGCGCGGGCAAAGCTCGGACGGCGCAACATCGTCTTCGTCGGGCTGATGGGGGCTGGAAAGTCGGCGGTGGGCCGCATGGTCGCCCAGCAGCTCAAGGTTCCTTTCATCGATACGGATGTCGAAATCGAGCGCGTTTCGCGCATGACGATATCGGAGCTTTTCGCCACCTATGGCGAGGAAGAATTCCGGGCGCTGGAAACGCGGGTCATCAAGCGGCTTTTGCGCGGTGGCCCCAAGGTCATTTCCACCGGCGGCGGCGCCTTCATCAACGACAATACCCGCCGGCACATCACGCGCGGCGGCATTTCATTGTGGCTGAAGGCCGATCTCGAGGTGTTATGGGAGAGGGTCAACAAGCGCGACCACCGCCCGCTTCTCAAGACCGAAAACCCCAAGGCCACGCTGGCGGCCCTGATGGAGAAGCGCTACCCGATCTATGCGGAGGCGGATCTCACCATCGAATCCCGTGATGTCCGCAAGGAAATCATCGTGACCGAAGTGCTGGCCGCCATAGCCGGCATCGAAAAGAAAGACTGATCCCCATGACGCCTTCCGAAATCCACGCCGATGAACGTCTCGTCCATGTGCCGCTCGGCGAGCGCGCTTATGACATTTTGATCGGGCCGGGCCTGATCGGCCGGGCGGGCGGCGAGATTTCGGCGCGGCTGAAGGGCCGGCGCGCGGCGATCATCACCGATGAGCATGTTGCACCGCTCTACCTCGAAGGTCTTATGGATGGCCTGCAGACGGATGGCATCGAGGCCGTCTCGCTGACCCTGCCGGCCGGCGAAAAGACAAAGAGCTTCGAGCATCTCGTCACTGTCTGCGATGCGGTTCTGGCAGCAAGGGTGGAGCGTAACGATGCGGTGATCGCGCTCGGCGGCGGCGTGATCGGCGATCTCGCCGGCTTTGCCGCGGGCATCGTGCGCCGCGGCGTGCGCTTCGTGCAGATACCGACCTCGCTGCTGGCGCAGGTCGATTCCTCCGTCGGCGGCAAGACCGGCATCAACAGCCGCCACGGCAAGAACCTCGTCGGCGTTTTCCACCAGCCAGATCTGGTGCTGGCCGATACGGCGGTGCTCGATACGCTGAGCCCGCGGGAATTCCGCGCCGGTTATGCCGAAGTGGTGAAATATGGCCTGATCGACAAGCCGGATTTCTTCTTCTGGCTGGAAAAGAACTGGGATGACATCCGCACCGGTGGCCCGGCCCGCATTCAGGCGATTGCCACGAGCTGCCAAGCGAAAGCCGATGTGGTGGTGGCCGACGAGAAGGAAAACGGCGTGCGCGCGCTTCTCAATCTCGGCCACACCTTCGGCCATGCATTGGAAGCCGCGACCAATTACGACAGCAAGCGGCTGGTGCATGGCGAAGGCGTCGCCATCGGCATGGTGCTGGCGCACCAGTTCTCCGCCCGCCTTAACCTCGCAAGCCTTGATGATGCGGCCCGCGTCGAGGCGCATCTGAAGGCTGTTGGCCTGCCGACGACGATGAAGGACATTCCCGGCGAATTGCCACCGGTCGAGACGCTGATGGCGGCAATCGCGCAGGACAAGAAGGTCAAGGGCGGCAAGCTCACCTTCATCCTCACCCACGGCATCGGCCAGTCCTTCGTGGCCGATGATGTGGCGGCGTCCGAGGTGCAGTCTTTCCTGTCGGAGAAACATCCGCGATAAACTGGTCGACCACCGTTTAATCAGAAGGCGCGGTCTTGCTGGCGAGACGCCCTATCGTTAGCGGAGCAAGGGCTGCGACGTCTGCCCGCGTTTGAAGGCGGATTTTGCCGCCGCTGAAGGTTTCGTAAAGCTTCAGATGCCCGGCAAAGGAGGATGACGTCGTCCGTGTCCAGTATTCTCCTGCCCAAGTGAGAAGCGCCGCCTGATCGCCCTCGGTTTCGCCGTGCTGCACCCCGCGCCGCAACAGGCCATCACGGCATTCTGCCCAAGGCAGGTCGAGCCATATCAGCGCTTTCGCGCGAGGCAGCGCTGCTTCGGCCAGCCAGCCATAGACCCCTTCGATTATCCAGTCGCTGGTGCTGGCATGTTGCGTCACGAGAAGTCTCGCGTCCGCCTCGTCCCGCTTGAGGCCATCCTCCTGCCAGTGAACGTGATCGAGATCGTAGACCTGCAATTTCAGCTCCGAACCGGCTCTTGCTGCGAGGCTGCTTTTGCCCGAGCCGCTATTGCCGATGACGGCGATGCGGACCGAAGGATTGTCTACCGTCGACATTCGAGTGATCCACCGAGTTAAGGTTCTGTCTTGGAGTGCAGAATATTCGCGCTGACTGAATTCTTAACCCGGAAATACGAAAGTAATGCTGCGCGACTAAAACCGCACCACTTCCCCCGGCGCCGCTGCCTCAATCGCCAGCGCATGCAGCCCGGCATCGAGTTCCGGCTTCAAAAGCGCGTTGATCGCCCGGTGACGCTCGACACGAGACTTGCCTGAGAAGCTTTCAGACACTATCTGGACACGCATATGCGTCTCGCCCGTGCCTGTCATATCGGGCTGGTGGCCTGCATGCATCTGGCTTTCATCGACGACCCTCAGGCGTTCCGGTGAAAAGCTTTCCCTAAGCTTGGTTTCTATGCGGTCTCGCAGCGACATGCGAAGGGCTCCAATTCTGTTTTCGGTCTTTGAAGGGGGCTCCCTAAAAGCCTGTAACATTCCGCTTTGTCAATTCTTGTTGTGCGGCTTTTCGCACCCCATAATCAGGGCATCATGAAACTGGATTCGAAATATTTCGATCGCATCCGCACGCGCCGGAAAAGGGAGCGGGAACCTGAGGTTCAGGCCCCAACCTGCCAGTGGGACGGATGCGACAAGCCGGGTATTCACCGGGCACCCGTCGGCCGCAATGCCGAGGGGCAATTCTTCCTGTTCTGTTTTGAGCATGTGAAGGAATACAACAAGGGCTATAATTATTTTTCCGGCCTCTCCGACAGCGAGATCGCCCGTTACCAGAAGGAAGCGATCACCGGCCATCGCCCCACCTGGACAGTGGGCGTCAACAAGACGGCCCGAGATAGCCCGCTTCACTCCACCCTGCGTTCCGGCACTGCCAGCGGCAATGCCCGTATCCGCGATCCTTTCGGCTTTGCGGGCGGGTTTGCGGGTGGCTCGAGGGCAGGCGGCACCCGCATGCAGCAGGACCGCAAGCTGAAGACGCTGGAGGCAAAAGCCTTCGATACGCTCGGTCTTTCTTCCAGCGCAAAGCAGGAAGACATAAAAAGGCGCTATAAGGAGCTTGTCAAAAAGCACCATCCTGATGCTAATGGTGGCGATCGTGGTTCGGAAGAACGTTTTCGGGCTGTTGTTCAAGCATATCAATTGTTAAAGCAGTCAGGTTTCTGCTAAGCCAACTTACGTGTTTACCGCCTGATTGATGATGTGGCCGGGTGGCTGCCGCCCGCCTTGGAGACGTGATGAGCAAAATCGACCTTGATATTTCCAACCTGCCCGACACGACGGTGTCCGTGCGGGAGGTTTTCGGCATTGATACGGATCTGCGGGTTCCCGCCTATTCCCAGGGCGACGCCTATGTGCCTGACCTCGATCCCGACTATCTTTTCGATCGCGATACGACGCTTGCGATCCTCGCCGGTTTTGCTCACAACCGACGTGTCATGGTGTCCGGTTTCCACGGCACGGGCAAATCCACCCATATCGAGCAGGTCGCCGCCCGCCTCAACTGGCCCTGCGTGCGCGTCAACCTCGACAGCCATGTCAGCCGTATCGACCTCGTCGGCAAGGACGCCATCGTCCTCAAAGACGGCAAGCAGGTCACCGAATTCAAGGACGGCATTCTGCCCTGGGCCTACCAGCACAATGTCGCGCTCGTTTTCGACGAATATGATGCCGGCCGCCCGGACGTGATGTTCGTTATCCAGCGCGTGCTGGAATCCTCCGGCCGTCTGACCCTGCTCGACCAGAGCCGCGTCATCCGTCCTCACCCCGCTTTCCGCATCTTTGCGACCGCCAACACGGTCGGCCTCGGCGATACGACGGGCCTTTACCACGGCACGCAGCAGATAAACCAGGCGCAGATGGACCGCTGGTCCATCGTCACCACGCTGAACTATCTGCCGCATGAGCAGGAAGTGAACATCATTGCCGCCAAGGTGAAGAGCTTCGACAATCCGAAGGGTCGCGAAACCGTTTCCAAGATGGTGCGCGTGGCCGATCTCACCCGTTCGGCCTTCATCAATGGCGATCTTTCCACCGTCATGAGCCCGCGTACCGTTATCACCTGGGCGGAAAATGCGGAAATCTTCGGCGATCTCGCCTTTGCCTTCCGTGTGACCTTCCTCAACAAGTGTGACGAACTGGAGCGCACGCTGGTGGCCGAGCAATATCAGCGGGCCTTCGGTGTCGAGCTGAAGGAAAGCGCCGCGAACATCGTTCTCAGCGCCTGATCGTCCCCGGTCTGTCCGGAGAAGATCACCGATGACTTGAAGACGCCGGCCGGCCGCGCATCCTAGGGATGGGCGTGCCGCAGGCGCCGACGAATGACAGGAAAGACAATGGCAGGGCGCGGCGACAATTCCAGAGCGAAACCGGGTACGGCGGTCGATACGGAACCGTTGCGTCAGGCGATTGCCGGATGCGTGCGATCCGTTGCCGGCGATGCCGAAGTCGAGGTCGTTTTTGCCAATGAGCGGCCGGGCCTTGCCGGCGAACGCATGCGCCTGCCGGAAATATCCAAGAAACCCACCGCACAGGAAATCGCCATTACGCGTGGCCTCGGCGATTCCATGGCGCTGCGCCTGGCCTGCCATGATGCGGATACCCATGCGGTGATGTCGCCGCAGGGTGCGGAAGCACGGCTGATCTTTGACGCCGTCGAACAGGCTCGCGTGGAGTCCATCGGCGCGCTGCGCATGCCGGGCATGGCTTCCAACATCAACGCCATGAACACCGAGAAATATGCCAAGGCGAATTTTTCGGGCATCAGCAACAAGGATGACGCGCCGCTTGCGGAAGCCGTTGCACTTCTGGTGCGCGAGAAGCTGACCGGCGAAAAGCCGCCGGAAAGCGCCGGCAAGGTTGTCGATCTGTGGCGCGATTTCATCGAGGACAAGGCGGCCGGCGACCTCAACGATCTCTCACGCGTTATCACCGACCAGAAGGCGTTTTCGCGGCTGGTGCGCAAGATGCTGACTTCCATGCAGATGGCGGAAGATTTCGGCGACGAGGATAACGAGCCGGAAAGCCAGGAAGCGGAGTCCAACGAGGACCAGCCGCGCACCAACGAGACCGAGGAAGAGCAGGTCGAGGAAGAGGCCGGCTCCGACGCGACGCCCGCCGATGAGAACGAGGCCTCGCAGGAGGAAATGGAAGAAGGCGAGATGGACGGCGCCGAGATGTCGGACGAGGAAATGTCCGACGATCTCGACGAGGATTCCGAAACGCCCGGCGAGACCCGCCGCCCCAACAGCCCCTTCGACGATTTCAACGAGAAGGTCGATTACCGCATCTTCACCGAGGAATTCGACGAGGAAATCCGCGCCGAGGAACTCTGCGACGAGGCCGAGCTTGACCGTCTGCGCGCCTTCCTGGACAAACAGCTCGCCCATCTTCAGGGCGCGGTCGGGCGGCTGGCGAACCGGCTGCAGCGCCGCCTGATGGCGCAGCAGAACCGTTCCTGGGATTTCGATCTGGAAGAGGGTTATCTCGATCCTGCCCGGCTCGTGCGGCTCATCATCGATCCCATGCAGCCGCTCTCCTTCAAGAAGGAGCGCGACACCAAGTTCCGCGATACCGTCGTCTCGCTCGTCATCGACAATTCCGGTTCGATGCGCGGCCGGCCGATCACGGTTGCGGCCACCTGCGCCGATATTCTGGCCCGTACGCTGGAGCGTTCGGGCGTGAAGGTGGAGATCCTCGGTTTCACCACCAAGGCGTGGAAGGGCGGGCAGTCGCGTGAGCAGTGGCTGGCGAACAGCAAGCCCGCTTCGCCGGGCCGCCTCAATGATCTGCGCCATATCATCTACAAGTCGGCCGATGCCCCATGGCGGCGTTCGCGGCGCAATCTCGGCCTCATGATGCGCGAGGGACTGCTCAAGGAAAACATCGACGGCGAGGCGCTGATGTGGGCGCATAACCGCCTGATCGGCCGCCCCGAGCAGCGCAAGATCATGATGATGATTTCGGATGGTGCGCCGGTCGATGATTCCACCCTGTCGGTCAATCCGGGTAACTATCTGGAACGGCACCTGCGCGCCGTCATCGAGCAGATCGAGACACGTTCGCCGGTGGAACTACTGGCAATCGGTATCGGCCATGACGTGACGCGGTATTACCGCCGCGCGGTCACCATCGTCGATGCGGACGAACTGGCCGGCGCGATGACCGAGCAGCTCGCTGCCCTCTTCGAGGATACGAGCGGTGCTTCCGGTTCGTCCCGCAGGATTCGCCGTGCCGGATAAGCGGGGTCGGGCTTCCTCTGCCTGCAAGTCTGTTGCGCTGGCCGCCGTTCTTACGGCGGCTTCGCTGTTTCCCGTTCCCATCGGCGCGTCGACTATCGATGTGCCTGTCAGCGCGCGTCTTCTGTCCGGCTTCGAGGTCGGCACCAGCGAAAAACATTTTGGCAAGCTGGAATTTGTCGGCGGCATGGTGATGAGCGCGCCGGAAAAACTGTTTGGAGCGATATCCTCCATCCGTTTCCGCCCCGATGGGGAGGAATTCGTTGCAGTGCTGGATACCGGCCATTGGCTGACGGGCAGGGTCACGCGCGACGCTCGCGGTGCTTTGTCCGGGCTTGAAGATGCCCGTATCACGCCCATGCTGGACATGAGCGGGCGCGAACCGCCGCGCAAGATGGAAATGGATGCGGAAGGGCTGGCGCTGCGCGACGGCAAGGTGTTCGTCAGTTACGAGCAGCGTCACAGGATCGACATCTATCCCGATCCGGGCTTCGCCACCTCAAAGCCGCTCGCCCGCCTGCCGCACCTCATTCCCAATAACGAGTTGCGCCATAATGGCGGCATGGAGGCACTGGCGGTGTCGCCGGCTAATTCGCCGCTCGCGGGCGCTCTGGTCGTAGTGGCTGAAAAAAGCATCGATACGGACGGCAATCTTCTCGCGGCCATATTGGAAGGTCCGCTGAAGGGCACCTTCGCTGTTACCCATCATCCGTCCTTCGATGTGACGGATGGCGCTTTCCTGCCGAACGGCGACCTGCTGCTTCTCGAGCGGCGCTTCAACTTCGCCGAAGGCGTGGGCATGCGGATCCGCCGCATCCGCGGAGGCGATATCCGGCCGGGTGCCGTGGTGGATGGCGAAATCCTCATGGAAGCGGGCATGGCCTACCAGATCGACAATATGGAAGGCATGGATGTGGTGAAGGGGCCGGACGGCTCAACGCGACTCATCATCGTTTCCGATGACAATCACTCGTTCCTCCAGCGCAATCTTATGCTTGAATTCAAGCTGGTGGAGTGAATATCAGGCCGTCTCCTGCGCTGCCTTGTAGGCAGCCAGCAGATCCTCGACCGGAATGCCGTCGATCTTCATGCCGGTCATCCGGCATGCCGTTATCTGCGCGCCGGACAGGTTTGAATGGCTCAGTTTCAATCCGGTAAAATTGACGTCATCGATTGACCAGCCGGACATGTTGCTGTCCGTAAACGATGCACCGGAAAAGTTGATGTCGTTGAAGCGTGTGCCGGCCAGATTGACGTTTTCGAAGGTGGTTCCCGACAGATTGACGTCATCGAAGCTTGAGCCCGAAAGCGTGGCGCTGGTGGCATCCACAATGTCGATAACATCCTTGATCTGCATGTTGATCCGCCTCCGCGCTGTGACACGGGCGGCAGACTGCAACGCCACCTTTGGGTTTGCAAGCGCGATTTGATCCGCGCGCTCTAACATCAAAATCCGGCTGACGAAAATGTCAGCCCGATTTGACGGCGCCCGGCATCGGCTTCAGCGTGTTCATCAGCGCGCCGTAAGGCAAGAGCATGACGAGGCCGACGAGGACCTTGACGGAAAGATCACCCAGTGCCCAGGAAATCCACCGGGGTGCTTCCAGGGCGAGAACGCCGAGCAGCGGCGCGCTTTCGATGGCGAAGGCATCGTTAGGGCCGACAAAGGAGAAGCTTGCGGCAAAGGCGATGGAGAAGAACAGCGCCGTATCCAGCACCGAACCCAGCATGGAGCCGGCAAGCGGCGCATGCCACCAGCGCTGACGGCGCAGGCGGTTGAAGACCGAAATATCGAGCAGCTGGCCGATCAGATAGGCGGTGCCGGAGGCGACGGCGATGCGGGGGATGGATGTCCAGAAGGACAGCGTGACGCCGACGACGAAGCCGGCAAGCACCACCCGGCGCGCGACCGAGGGGCCGAACTGGCGGTTCGTCAGGTCGGTGACGAGGAAGGCGACCGGATAGGTGAAGGCGCCCCAGGTCAGAAGGTCGCCGAGGTTGATACCAAACAGCGAGCCCGACAGCGGATATTGCACCAGAATATTGGAGGCGACGACGACGAGCGTCATCAGCAGCACGTAGATAAGCGTAAAGCGCAGATAGGGCATTTTTTTATCCTGGGTGATGCCACCAGTTGGAGCCAAACATCGGAGCGAAACGTCTGAAACGGTTTCCGCAAAATCCGATGCAACTAAAATCTGGAACAAACAAAAGGCTTGAGCGGCAAAAGCCATTCAAGCCTTCTGAATATCAGATGATGCGAAGCCGCTATTAAGCAGCTTCAGCCGTCTTCTTGGCGATCTGGCGGCGCAGGAGACGAGCGCGCATGCTCAGTTCGTTTTCGCCGGACTTCAGAAGGAAAGCATCGAGGCCGCCACGGTGTTCAACGGAGCGCAGAGCGGCTGCGGAAACACGCAGGCGGAAGCGCTGGCCGAGAGCATCGGAGATCAACGTGACCTGGCAGAGGTTCGGAAGGAACCGGCGCTTGGTCTTGTTGTTGGCGTGGCTGACGTTGTTGCCCGTCTGGACGCCCTTGCCGGTCAATTCGCATACACGGGACATGGGTACACCTATTTCGTTTCGTCTGTTTCACCACTGGCTCGCCACCGGCGAAACCGGGGTGGCAATCCAACTGGCCATGATTGGAAAGTTGCGGTTCTATAGTCAGACGAGACTTAACAGTCAAGCCGCTCGCGATCAAATCAAAGGAAATTCCGGCGTTTTCAACCGTCGTCCGCTTTTTTATTGCCACAAGTCAGCGTATATGATCGCCCGATAAGGCCGCTTCCGCGCCTCTTTTAAGGTGATATCGAAATGATTGCCAGAGGAAAAAGCATTTTCATGGCCGCTGCTGTAGCGTTTGCGGGCGTCTCCCCCTCGCTCGCCGCCGAAGCGCGCCACACAAGCGAATACAGCATCAATCTCGGCATTTTGCCGATCGCGCGGGCAAGTTTTTCGACTCGCATGAATGGCCCGAATTATTCGATCTCCGGTTCCTTCAGTGCCGCCGGCCTCGCCAGCATTCTGAAGGATATTTCCGGCAAGACGACCGTGTCGGGCGCCAAGCGAGGTCACCGGCTGCAGGCCAATGAATATTCGCTGGTCTACAAGGACGGCAAGCGCGTGCGAACCTATGACGTCGTCTATCGCAACGGCAACGTCACATCGACGACGGTGAAACCCGAGCCGAAGGCCCGTCCGGACAATTGGGTGGATGTGAAGGATCGAGACCTGCGCTCGGTTCTGGACCCGATTTCCGGTCTCATCATTCCCGCGGGCGGCCGCATCTGCCCGACTCGCCTGCCGATCTATGACGGCGAATCGCGACTCGATCTCGTTTTGAGTTCCAGCGGCACCAAGCCTTTCAAGACGAACGGTTTCAGTGGCGACGCCATCGTCTGCAAGGCGCGTTACGTGCCGAAGTCGGGTTACCGGCAGGGACGCAAGGATATCGAATATCTGAAATCGATCTCGATGGAGATATGGTTCGCCAAGTCGAACAATATGGATGTCTATGCGCCCGTTTATGCGATCATTCCAACGCGGGTGGGGCAGGTTTATATCACCGCCACGAAGTACGGCGGCTGACGAAGGTTTGTTGCCGGCTGATTGACGCCCGGCGGTGCGGCGTGTTTCTTCTCCCCGCCGGGGAGAAGGTGGCCCGAAGGGTCGGATGAGGGGGCACGCTCTCCGGATATCTCGACGCTCGCCCCCTGAGGTTACGGCGCATCGCCCGGCGACCAGCCGGGTTCGGCCATGACGAAGCTCGAAAACGCAAAGCCCGGGGAGACGGTGCAGCCGACGAGGGTGAAATCGCCAAGGCTTTCCGCCGATTGCCAGCAATTGGCCGGCACGATCACCTGTGGGCGCTCGCCCTCCAGAATGGCGGGGCCGAGCGTGAAGGTCTGCACTTCCCGGCCGTCCTGCGAAAGATGCAGCGCGATTGGTGCGCCGGCATAATAGTGCCACACCTCCACCGCATCGGTAACCCGGTGCCAGTGCGAGCGTACGCCTTTTTCCAAGAGATAATAGATCGCCGTTGAATGGCCGCGCTCGCCGCCGGCCCTGTCACGGAAGGTCTGGTGGTAGAAGCCGCCCTCGGGATGCGGCTCCAGCCCCAGTTCGCGAATGATCGCCTGCGCGGATATATCCGTTCCCATCAGAAATTGTCCTTGCGCGTGCGGATTTCCGCGAAGACATCGGCATCGGTGGTGCTTTCGAGGCCAAGATGTCTGCGGATACCGGCATCCGCCACGCGCATGTAGGGATTGGTCTGTTTTTCGAGCCCGATGGTGGTGGGGATGGTGAATTCATTTGCCTGTCTTGCCTTTTCCACCCATTCCGCACGTTCGCGCAGCACGGCATTGTCGGGATCGACGGTCAGGGCAAAACGGGCATTGCTCAGCGTATATTCGTGGCCGAAATAGACCTTCGTGTCATCCGGCAGGGCCATCAGCTTCTGGAAGGAATGCCACATATCCGCCGCCGGGCGTTCGAACAGGCGGCCGCAGCCCATGGCAAACAGCGTATCGGCGGCAAACAGCAGCCCGTCATCGGGCAGATAATAACAGATGTGGCCAGCCGTATGGCCGGGTGTGGCGATGACCTGAACGCGGCGTCCGGCAAATTCGAATTCATCGCCATCCGCCTGCGAGCGGTCGAGGCCAGGGATTGCGATCGCCTCGTCATAGGGGCCGTATACCTCGCAGCGGAACTTGTCCTTCAGCGCCAGATTGGCTTCCACATGGTCCTGATGGTGGTGAGTGGTGAAGATATGCGTGAGCTTCCAGCCATGGCCGTCGAGAGCCTGCAGGATAGGGCCTTCTTCCGGCGCGTCGATGGTCGCGGTCGCCCCGCTTTCAGGGTCGTGCAGGAGAACCCCGAAATTGTCGCTACGGCAAAGAAAGACGTCTATTTCCAAAGGTTTCATCGTATCCTCTCCATTTGCCGGCCAAAACCGGCGCATTCGCCCGCCTGACTTTCCCAACTGATTTCCAATGTAAGGGCAGACGCCTTGAAGTCCAACCGCCTGATGCTACATTCTCGCCCATGAATACCGATATCGTCGATCTGCGCGAATTCTATCATTCTCCGCTTGGCCGCTCGGCCGAGCAGGCGATCACCATGGCGCTTTCGACGCTGTGGCCACCCTTGCCGGAAGAGCGGCTGGTCGGCCTTGGTTACGCCGTGCCGTTTCTGGAGCGGTTTCGCCGCGATACGGAGCGCACCTTTGCCTTCATGCCGGCGGGGCAGGGGGCGGTGAACTGGCCGGCGGGCGAGCTATCTTCCACGGCGCTGGTGTTTGACGAGGAACTGCCGCTGCCCGATGCGTCGATCGATCGCGTCTTGATGGTGCATGCGCTGGAATTTGCCGAAAATCCACGCGAAAGCTTGAAGGAACTGTGGCGGGTGCTGGCGCCCGGCGGCCGTCTGGTCATCGTGGTGCCGAACCGGCGCGGGGTCTGGGCGCGCATGGAGCATACGCCCTTCGGTTCCGGCCGGCCCTATTCTCGCGGGCAGCTGACGGCGCTTTTGCGCGAAACCAATTTCACGCCGGGCGCCACCGCCGAGGCGCTGTTCTTTCCGCCCACCACCAGCCGGCCGGTACTGAAGTTCCGCCGTTACCTCGAACATACCGGCCGTCGCCTCTGGCCGCTGTTTTCCGGCGTCATCGTGGTGGAGGCCCAGAAGCGTCTCTATCAGGGATTGCCCGTCACCCAGCGCGCCTCGCGTCGCGTTTTTGTGCCCGTGCTCGCGCCGCAGGGGGTTCCAACGACTCGCGCTGCCACCTCGCAGGGAAAGCCGCGCTGACCCTCGACAAAGCGCCCATTCCGGTCTAATGCCTCCGGCATTGCTTTTGCCGGGTTCTCCGGCGTTTTTCCAAAGGTCGATCAAATGAGTGCAGAGCTTAACCAACCTGTTCCGCGTCCGGGTATTCTGGATATCGCCGCTTATGTTCCCGGCAAGGAACATGGGGACGGCGTCGCGAAGGTTTATAAGCTCTCCTCCAATGAAACGCCGCTTGGGCCGAGCCCGAAGGCGATAGAGGTTTTCAGCAGCGCCGCCAGCCATCTGGAAATCTATCCGGACGGTCAGGCGATCGCGCTGCGTCAGGCGATTGCCGATGTGCATGGTCTCAACATTGCAAACATCCTGTGCGGCAATGGTTCGGATGAGCTTCTCGGCCTGCTTTGCCACGTTTATCTGGGCGCGGGCGATGAGGCGATCATCACCGAACACGGTTTTCTCGTCTACAAGATCCAGATCATGGGTGCGGGCGCGACCCCGGTGACGGTGAAGGAAAAGGATTGCGCTGTCGATGTGGATGCGATCCTCGCCGCCGTGACGCCGAAGACCAGGATGGTTTTCATCGCCAATCCCGGCAATCCCACCGGCACCTATGTTCCCGTCGCGGAAATCCGCCGCCTGCAGGCCGGGCTGCCGAAACATGTCGTGCTGGTGCTGGATGCGGCCTATGCCGAATATGTCCGCAAGAATGACTACGAAGCCGGGCTGGAGTTGGTTTCCGGCAACCGCAACGTGGTGATGACCCGCACCTTCTCCAAGGTTTACGGTCTGGCCGCACTGCGTGTGGGCTGGATGTATGCCCCGGTGGATATTATCGATGCGCTGAACCGCGTGCGCGGCCCCTTCAACATGAGCGCGCCGGCCATCGCGGCCGGGGCTGCGGCCATCCGTGATCAGGCCTTCGTAGAGAAGGCCGTGGCGCACAATACGCTGTGGATGGAAAAGCTGGTCACGGCCTTTACCGGCCTCGGCCTCACCCTCACGCCTTCGGTCACCAACTTCATCCTCATCCATTTCCCGGACCAGGACGGCAAGCGGGCGACGGATGCCGATGAGTTCCTGAGCCGTCGCGGTTACATCCTGCGTGCGGTGCGCGGTTACGGCTTCCCCAATGCGCTGAGAATGACCGTCGGTTCCGAAGAGGCCAATCTCGGCGTCATCGCTGCTCTCACCGAGTTCATGGGGCAGGCGTGATGGGGGAAATCATGTTTGAACGCATCGCGCTGATCGGCATCGGCCTGATCGGTTCGTCGATTGCCCGCGATATCAAAGAGCTGGGGCTTGCCCGCCACGTGACGATTTCCACCCGCAGCGAAGACACGCTGAAACGGGCGGAAGAACTGGCGCTCGGCACGGATTACACGGTTTCGGCGGCGGAAGCGGTGAAGGATGCCGATCTCGTCATCGTTTCGGTGCCGGTCGGTGCCTCGGAAAGCGTCGCGCAGCAGATCGCACCGCATCTGAAACCGGGCGCCATCGTCACCGATGTCGGCTCCACCAAGGCCTCGGTCATCGCGCAGATGGCCCCGCATATGCCTGATAACGTGCATTTCATTCCCGGCCATCCGCTGGCGGGTACGGAAAAATCCGGCCCGGATGCCGGCTTTGCCGGCCTCTTCCGCGAGCGCTGGTGCATCTTCACGCCGCTGCCGGGCACGGATGCCGAGGCTCTGGAAAGCCTGAAGGATTTCTGGCGGGCGCTCGGTTCGCGCGTGGATGAAATGGATGCCGAACACCACGACAAGGTTCTGGCGATCGTTTCGCATCTGCCGCACATCATCGCCTACAACATTGTCGGCACGGCGGATGATCTGGAGACGGTGACCGAATCGGAAGTCATCAAATATTCCGCTTCCGGTTTCCGTGACTTCACCCGTCTGGCCGCCTCTGACCCAACCATGTGGCGCGATGTCTGCCTGCATAACAAGGATGCGATCCTTGAGATGCTGGCGCGGTTTTCCGAAGACCTCGCCTCGCTGCAAAGGGCGATCCGCTGGGGAGAGGGCGACAAGCTGTTCGAACTGTTTTCCCGCACCCGCGCCATCCGCCGCTCGATCGTCCAGGCCGGTCAGGATGTCGACGCGCCGGACTTTGGGCGTCACGCGCTGGATCAGAAGAAGTAGGGCGCATTTAGTCTCCCTCTGTCATCCTCGGGCTTGACCCGAGGATCCACGATCCGACGCAGCATGGATCCTCGGGTCAAGCCCGAGGATGACAGAGGGTATAAATCAACTGCTCAAATCGGCGGAATCTTGCCCAGCGGAATGAAGCCGCTGACGGTGGCGCGGCCGCGATCCACTACGAGGTCGACGGATGCCCTGTCGCCGCCGCCGGCCAGCGCGCCGAGCAGCTTGCGGGCGGTATCGATGGTGGATTGCAGCTGCGGAAACGCCTGTTTGGCATTGTCCGACCATGCGCCGAGCTTTTCGATTTCCAGCTTGAACTGACCGGAGAGATAACCCTCATTGTCGAAGGAGAAGGGGCCGCTGATGTGCATGGTGCGACCCTCGCCAATATCGGCCACCAGCCGGCGAAGTTCGCCGCTCGTGCCATATAGGCCGGATTTGTCGCTGCCATCCACCATGCCCGCCTTGCCCGCGAGCGTGACATCCAAGATGGCGTCGAGGCGCGGAAGAACCTGCGGCCAGTCCTTGATAACGGTCGCCGACTTGGTAAGCGTGATCGCCCCATCGAGATCGGCGCCGTTCTGGCGCAGGTGCATCTCCGTCTTGACGGCATCGAAGTCGATCGTCTGGCCGGTGACGGAGGAAACCGCCTGCGCTTTCAGCCCGTCGATGACGAGCGAGCTGCGGTCGATGCCCTTCAGCTTGGTGACGATGCTGGACTGCATGTTCTGCCAGGCGGCCGAAATCGTCAGCCCGTGGGCGGAGCGGATTTCCGCGGGCGAATCGAGCTCCCAGACGATATGCCCGGGATTATAGACCTGGGCTGCCGAGCGAAGTTCGCCGAAGGAAGCGGAAACGCCGTTCTCCTTGTCATCCACCGTTACCTTGGAGCAGAAGAGGCCGATGCGGAAGGGATAGCCCTTGAAGGCGATATCGCCGCAATCGCCGCTGACGCTGCGGGCCTGCGAGGGGGCAATGACGTTCAGCACCGTCTGCTTCAGCCGCTCGGCGGCATAAAACCACCCGGCGGTGTAAAGTCCGATGACCACGAGGATGGCGACGGCGAGCCAGAGGAATTTTTTGGCCGTGCCGGATTGGCTTGACGCTGCCATATTGATCTCCGATGAACAGACTTCAGGGAATTTTGATTTGGCTTGGGATATGGACGATTTTTGGGTCTTTGGCTACGGTTCGTTGATGTGGAACCCCGGCTTCGCTTTCGAGGAGCGGCAGCAGGCCCGGCTGCACGGTTATCGGCGCTCGCTCTGCATCAGTTCCAATTTTTACAGAGGCACGGATGAAAAGCCCGGCCTCGTCCTCGGTCTGGAGCGCGGCGGTTCCTGCCTTGGTGTCGCTTTCCGCGTGCGGGGAGAGGACCACGATCCCGTCATGGCCTATCTGCGCGAGCGCGAACTGGTGACGAATGTCTACAAGGAGCGGGTGGTTTCCATTGCGCTCGCCAATGGCCGGCGCGGCAGTGCGGTGACCTATGTGGCCGATCCCGCGCATGAGCAATATATCGGCGGCCTCGGCGTTGCCGAATCGGCTGTCATCATCGCGGCCGCCACCGGTCGTTCCGGGCCGAACACGGATTATGTCTTCAACACCGTGCAGCATCTGCAGGAGATGGGCATTCGCGACTCCCTGCTGGAGAGCATCGCAAAAAATGTCGGCACACTCGCCGCTCAGCCGGCGGCGGTGTCCTTGCCCTGAAGTTCGGCGATCCGCTTCACGGCGGTCGGCGGCAGCGGCAAATGCGGGTTGTTGCGCACGGTTTCCAGAAGCAGCTCGTCGCTCGCCTTTTCCGTCACGTCGATCAATCGCTTGAAAAACACGTCGGGGTCGAGCCCCGGCTCGATGGCCGGCAGAATGCGCACCTTGAAATGGCCGGGATAACGCATGGTGGACCGGCGCGGCCAGAAGAGACCGGGATGCATGGCAACGGGAATGACCGGCACCTGAAGGTCACGGTAAAGCCTTGCTATGCCGTAACGATATTCAGGCTCCGCGCCCGGCGGGCGGCGCGTGCCTTCGGGATAGATGATGAGTTCGCGGCCTGCGGCCATTTCCTCTTTCGCCCGCTCCATAACCTTCAGCATCACCTTGCCGCGCGCGGCGCGGTTGACCGGGATCATGCGCTGTTTCATCACATACCAGCCAAACAGCGGAATCCACATCAGCTCCCGTTTCAGAATATAGACGGGGTCTGGCAGATTGGGCAGCAGCGCGTAGGTATCCCAGAAGGATTGATGCTTGGGGGCGAAGATGCAGCCGGTTTCCGGAATATTCTCCAGCCCCTCGATTTCAAATGTGGTGCCGACGATGGTTTTCATCAGCCAATGGTTGGATCGCGCCCAGTTCTTGGGGATTTCAAAGGCGATCTTGCGCGGCAGGATGAAATAGATCGGCGTCAGCACGATCATGCGGACAATCAGATTGAGGTAAAACAGCGTATTGAAAAGAAAAGAGCGCAGTTTGAGCATCAACAGCCTTCCCGGGATGCAGCCGTCCCGAAACTTTGAGCGTCTCGATGCCGGATGCCGATGCCAGACGCCTACACGAAAACAAGGGGCGGCAGCAAGCGTGTTTCTGGATGCTTACGACGAAGCCGCCGTGACTTTCGGCGGGGCGTGATCCGTGGCGGCCTTGCGCAGGCCATCGCCCTTGCCGAAGCCGGTGAGGTCCCGTCCGGCCGCAGCCACGAACTTCAGATATTCATAGAGCATGGTTCTCACCACATCCGGCTCCACGAACCAGTTGGTGCGGGCGAGATCGGCGCTGATGACGGGATAGGCGATGAATTCCGTCTGCGGGCTGGCGCTGCGCAATTCATGCAGGCTGCGATGCATGTGGTAATTATTGGTGACGACGACAATGGAGGAATAGTTGTGATCGCGTATCCAGCTTGCCGCCTCATTGGCGTTGCCGATCGTGTCGATCGCCTTGTAGCCCATATCGACGCAGCAGGAGAACATGTCGGAAGACCCTTGAGTCATCTTGCGGATCTGCGAGCGGGTTGTGGCCGGGTTGACGCCGGAGATTAAAAGCCGCTTGCCCACGCCGTCCCGGAGCAGGCCGACCGCCTGTTCGATCCGCTGATAACCCCCGGTAAGCACGATGATGGCATCCCCTCTCGCTCCCTCGGGCGGACGCATGGAGGCGACGGAATCGGCAAACCACAGGAAACCGCCGGAAAACGCACCCAGTGCGACGACGCAAAGCAGGATGAGGCCGCGAATAAAACGGCGCAGAGGACCACGCCGCGACAACAGGCCCTTCCTGGCCGGCCGCACCGTCGTCTGATCCTGGTCCATCCGACTCACAAACATTCCTCCTGAATACTCGCCGATTAAGGCAAGGAACAGGCATTTTTGTCCACCGTCCGCAGGTTACATCCGGCGTGTGACGGTTTCAGTTTTCCCGCAGGATTCCGGGGGGCATTCTCACGATGCAAGGCCGTCGCTTTTCGATGGATCGGACCGGACACGGTCGATATCGTCGATGGTGCGGATAACGGTCATGCGCGCCGTGATGGTGGTGAGGAGCGCGATGATGATCATCGTCATGGCGATGCCGAGATAACCGCCGAGACCGACCGAAAACGAGCCGAAAAGTGCGCTTGCCTGATCGCTTTGTGGCGTCGCGACCGTGCTCGACTGCCAGAAACCGGCGACGAGGAACACGGCGGCGGCCAGCGCGCTGCCTGCCGCGGCGCCCTTGAGGCTGATCTTCAAAAAGTGCTTCTGGAATTCGCGCGCCACAAAGCTGCTTTCGGCACCGACGAAATGCAGCACCTCGACAATGTGCCGGTTGCCGGAAAGCGCGCCGCGCGTGGCGAACACCACCGTCAGCACCATGGCGGTGAAGACGAGGATGAGGACGCCGACGCCGATCATGACGGTGGTTCTGGCCATGGAGACCAGCCTGTCGACCCAGGTGCGGTGGTCGTCGAGAAAGGCTTGAGGAATTTCCGCCTTCAGCATGTCCCGCATCGCCTGGAAATCGGGCGGGTTGTTTTCATCGATGGTGATGACGACGAGACGCGGCACCGGCAGTTCGGAAAGATCGAGACCGCTGCCGAGCCATGGCTCCAGCAGACGCGATGTCGCCGCATCGTCGAGGATCGTGCCATCGCGCGTGCCGACAAAGGTGAGCGCCAGATTGCGCGCCTTGGAGAGCGCCGCATCCATGTCCAGCCCGTCTTCAGGCTTGATCTGGATGGTGATCTCGCGGGAAATCTGGCTCTGCCAGGTGGCGGCGGTGGCGCGCACCATGGAGACGGCGCCAAGGGTGAGGCAGGCGAGAAAGGCCATGATGGCGATCACCACCATCAGCGCATTACCCTGAATATTGGAGGGCGGCAGGATGGGCGCCATCGGTCGGATGCGCATGGGCGGGCGTTTCGGCTGCGCCGCTTCCGGCTTCAACGGTTTGCGGTTGATCTCATTCATAGATGTCGAGCCGCCCTTCAGTCAGGATCATCCGGCGCGCATCGATCTGGTCCATCAGGCCAAAATCATGGGTGGCGATGACGACGGCCGTGCCCAGCCGGTTGAGTTCCAGGAAAAGGTTGAGAAGGCGCTTGGCCATCGGCGGATCGACGTTGCCGGTCGGCTCGTCGGCCAGCAATATTTCCGGCTGGTCCATCAGCGCGCGGGCGATGGCGGCGCGCTGCTTTTCCCCACCGGAAAGAATGGCCGGCAGTACGTTGATACGCTCGCCGAGCCCGACCCATTTCAGAAGCTCGATCACGTCGTTGCGATAGGCGCTCTCTTCCTTGCCGCGCACGCGCAGCGGCAAAGCGACATTCTCATAGGTGGTCAGATGATCGAGCAGCCGGAAATCCTGAAACACGATGCCGACGCGGCGGCGCAGCATCGGCAGCTCGCTGCGCGGAATGCGCGACACATCACGATTGAACATGCGGATATTGCCGCGGGTGGGCTGGAGCGACATCAAAAGCAGGCGCAGCAGCGTCGTTTTGCCCGCACCCGAAGGGCCGGTCAGAAACTGGAACGAACCCTTGGGAATATCGAAGGTCATGTCCCTCAGGATCTCGGGTCCCATGCCGTAACGCAACCCGACATTTTCGAAATGGATCAACGGACTTCCAGTCTCTTCGTTTCGTGGTGGTTCGCAAGCCGCCGGCGCATGAGGCCCGGACGGCGCGGGTTTAACCCGGTTCCGGTGGCCTGTGCGAGCCGTTTTTGCGAAGCATTAACCAATTAAATTTAAAACTTGGCAGGATTCGTTGCAATGCCCAGTTTTGCGGGCCGGAAAACCTCACCCAAGGAATTCTATGGCTATGTTCCGTTCATCTCGCCGGCAAGCGGCATTCGATTTTGACCTCCTGATGCCGGAAACGCCGGCGCGCCGCACGGCGCGGGCGACAAATCCCGACCGCGATGTGGTAGACGCGGAATTTGTCACCATCAAGGAAAACCGTGCGCGCCGGCCCGGAAATGACAATCGTGGCGCAGCGCGCCGGCAGATGGAAAAACCACCCGTCACCCTTGCCATGCTCTGCCTCGCTTTCATCGGCTGGGTGGATCGCAGATTGTCGCGCCTGTCGGCCGATGCCTATTCGGCGCTGGTGGCCGGGCTTGCCATTTTTGTCTTCGTCTGTTCGGGCGGTCTGTCTGTCGTCATACCGGAAAAGACGGCCGTTGCGGCCTCGGTCAATCCGCTTGCCATTTCCCATGTCACCGTGACCCCGCAAGAGGCTGGCGGCATGGATATCCTGCTCATCAACGGCATCGTGGAAAACAATGGCGGCCATCTGGAAGAGGTGCCGGCCCTTCGCGCCGATCTCTTCGCCGCCAAGGGACAGCTGGTGGCGAGCATGGTCATCGAACCGCCGGTCAAAGAGATGCAGCCGGGTTTCAGCCATGGTTTTTCGGCAAAGTTGCGCCATCCCGGTGGAAAAACGCCTGACATCAAGCTTTCCTTCGTTGAGGCGGGTGCGTCCGAACGCTGACTGTGCTAACGCGTGTCTTCTATTTTTACTGAAAGGTAAAATCGGCAAGACGCAGCACAGGAGTAAGAATGCCCGTCGTCCGTGGAAAAAACATCGAGCCGCTTTATAGCGCCGAGCAGATCGCCGAGCGCAATCGCGATATGGCCAAGCACATTGCCAGCGGCCCGACCAAGGATTTGCTGGTCATCGCCGTGCTCAAGGGATCGTTCATTTTCGCGGCCGATCTTATCCGCGCGCTGCATGACAGCGGTCTTGCTCCGGAAGTCGAGTTCATCACGCTCTCTAGCTATGGCGCCGGCACGGTGTCCCAGGGCGTCAGGATCGTCAAGGATATCGACAGCGACGTGAAGGACCGCGATGTCCTGCTGATCGACGATATTCTCGAATCCGGCCGCACGCTGCGTTTCGCCAAGGAACTGCTTTACGAGCGTGGCGCCCGCAACGTCACCATCGCCGTGCTGCTCGACAAGAAGGTGAAGCGCAAGGAAGATCTGGAGGCCGATTATGTCGGTTTTGAATGTCCAGATTATTTCGTCGTGGGTTACGGCATGGATGTCGCTTATGCCTTCCGCGAACTGCCCTTTGTCGGCGTTGTGACCGGCGACGCCTGAGCATATTTGCCGTGCCGGAACGGCACAGGGCGGAGACGCCTCATTAACCATTCACCCAGCCAAAGCCTGGGTGTTTACCTCTTGAAAAGAGGAGCCTGCGATGTTGCTCACGGCTGGAAATGATGCCCAGGAGCAATGAGTAATGGCAAAGATTCTGATTACCGAAGACGAGGATGCGCTGCGTTCTTTCGTGGCGCGGGCGCTCCGTCTCGACGGTCACGAGACCTATGAGGCGGCGGATGGCGAGCAGGGGCTGGAGAAGCTCCAGGAAACCAGTTTCGATCTTCTTCTTTCGGATATCCGCATGCCGGTCATGGATGGCATCGAGCTGGCGCACCGCGCCGCCGAACGCTTCCCGGCCATGCGCATTTTGCTGATGACGGGTTATGCCGAACAGCGCGAACGTGCGGACGATCTGGCGGAGAAGATTGTCGACGTCGTCTCCAAGCCCTTCGCGCTTCCGGATATTCGCAAGGCCGTGGCGCGCGCGCTTGCGGCCTGATTGATAAGGGCGAAGAGATTGAAAGGGCGGCTGTTAGGCCGCCTTTTTTGTTGGTCGGCCTCTGGCTCAGCGCAGTTCCCTACTTCCGTCATTCCGACCTTGAGCCGGAATCCAGCCAGCCCAAGTCCTTGGGCTGAAAGAACTCTTTCCGCCGCGCAGACGCGCGTCAGCTGGATGCCGGATCAAGTCCGGCATGACGGAAAAGTTTAAGCTCTAAGGACGTATCGACGTGCACTATGATCCGTGCGTATAACCTTCACCGAATATCCAGCAACCGCTCCAGATAACGCCGTTCCACTTCACCCGGCGGATTGTTGCCGAGCTTTTCGCGGATCACCTCGAGAATTTCACGGGCGCGCTGCACGTCGATCTCATCAGGCACCTTAACCTGATCGCCGAAATCCGGGCCGGTGGTGCTGCGCGGGCGGCCGAGCGGGTCGCGGCCATTCTGGCCGCCCTGACCGGCCATGCCTTCCTGTCCCTGTCCGGGCTGCTGCCCCTGCTGGCGCATGGCCTGCATGATCTGACCCATCATGTCCTGTGCGCCCTGACGCAACGCGTTCAGCGCATTGCCCTGACCTTCGACGGCCTGTTCACCCTGGCCCTTGCCCAGCGCTTCGCCCGCTCCTTGCATTTCCTGCTGGGCCTTGCCGAAGTTTTCCCCCGGTTCCATGCCGAGATCGCGAAGGCCCTGCTGCAATTCGCCGAGCTGCTTGCCGAGCGCATCCTGCTGCGCCCTGAGGTTTTTCAGCGCCTCGCGCAATTGCTCGGCGGTCATCTGGTCGCTCTGCTGCTGTCCGCCCTGCTGGCCATTTTGACCCTGTTGATCTTGTTGACCCTGCTGGCCCTGTTGCGGCGGCTGACCGTTCTCGCCCATCTGCTGGTCGTCTTCGCTTTCCCCGCCCTGCTGCGGATCGCCGCGCTGCATGCGGTCGCGAAGCGCCTGATCGAGCTTGAAGGTCTCGTCCATCAGTTTCTGCTGCTGCTGCAGGATTTCGCCCAGCTTGTCGATCTGCTGGCGCATCTTGCTGCTTTGCTGCTGCCCCTGCTGGCCCTGACGCTGCGGCCGGCCGGCCTGCAGATTGTTCATCATGCGCTGCAGCTGCGAAAGCATTTCCTGCGCCGCGTCGCGATTGCCGGAGCGGGCGAGGTTCTCGATCTGGTTCATCATGTTTTCCAGATCGCGCTGGCGCAGCACGTTTTGCGACTGCTGGTTCATGTTGGCTTGCGGCGCATTTTGCATGCGCTGGGCAAGCTCGCTCATGAATTGCTGCATGGCTTCGCGCAGTTCCTGCATCAGCTTGGCGATTTCCTCGTCGGAGGCATTGCGTTGCAGCGCTTCGGACAGCGCGTTCTGCGCATCGCGCAGGCGTCTTTCGGCCTGTGAAAGATCGCCATCCTCGATGCCAAGCGCGATTTCCCAGAGATAATCCGCCGTCTCCTTCAGCATCTCCTCATTATAGGCGAGCCGCATGCGGGTCTGGGCGGATTGCAGCAGGAGATAATGCGTGGTGTTGGGAATGGTCTCCTCGGGGCGCATGCCCACCGCCTCGTTATAGGCGATCGCCTTCGGCATCTGGCGTGTATCCAGCGAGAAGATCTGCCGCTGTTCGGCAACGGAAGCGGCCAGTGGTTCGGAGAAATTGCGGCCCGGCAGCACCATTTCATGTGCCGGGCTGCGGCCGGTCTGGCCGGCGCCATCCGTCGCCACGAGCGTGATGCGCACGCGTTTTCCCGCCATCGGATGTTCGGTCAGGTTGCGGCTGGTCAGGCCCTTGATCTCGCGATTGTTCTGCCGCGGCAGATCGAGCTTGAATTCCGGCGGCGGATAAAGCGCGGTCGCGCCTTCGGCCACGCCGATGGGCTCGATGATGGCATGCGCTTCCTTCAGGCCATAATCGTCCTTGGCGGTAAAACCCACTTCCAGCGCGCCATTGACGGCGCGGCGCGGCATGTTGTCGAAGGCGATGCTGGGCGGCTGGTCGGGAATGACGTTGAACACCCATTGTTCGCCATTGGCGGTGATCATGCCGCTTTCGGTAACATCCATGGCGAAGGTGCGCGGCGCGACGGGCTGATCCGCTGAGCGTATCGGTGTCTGAACGGCGATATCGCCGCTTGCGCTGTCGGCGCGTGCCGCTTCCGGTGCAAGCTTTTGCAGCGCGCCTGCCATTTCCGGTTCGAAGGTCACTTCCTCGCCGCCATCGCCGCCGGTCATGCGGATCGTCAGCCTGGAGGATTGCGGCACCGAAACCGCGTCGCGACCGGACGCATCGCGCCCGGTCAGGAAGATCGGTGCGCGGCCGGTATAGGCGGGTGGCGTGACCCAGGCATCGAGGCGGATATCGGGATTGAGCGGACCGACGACCGGCCGGCTGCGGAAGGCATCGGCAATTGTACCCGCACCATTCGAATAGGAGAAACCGAATGCTGCTGCCAGAATGAGGGCGGGGATGGCGCGCAGCGCCAGACGGTCGTACCGGGCAATATCGGGTTTCGGCAGGCCGGCATTCAGCGCGGCGATACGCTCCGCCATGCGGATCTGGTGTTCTTTCCAGAGCGTGCGGGAAAAAGGCGTATCGAAGGCCGGCTCGTCTTCCTGCACGCCGACCGGCTGGTGCGCGAGACCGTTGCGATCTTCGAGAAGGCGCGACGCGTCATGATCCGTCGGCCATTTCAGCCGAAGGATCGGCAGAAGCGTGGCGATAAAGCTGAAAACCAGAACGAACACGACGCCGAGCCGCAGGACATCAGGCATGTGCCGATAGAGGCCGAACCAGGCAAGCGCCAGAAAGATGGCGGCGATGGAGAGCGGCCACAGCGTTTTCGGCGCGATTTTTTCGCCAAGCAGGACGATTTTTGCGAAGAAGCGCTTGGCGGCAACCCGGCGGGCAAGGTCCGGCCGCTGCGCGAATGCGCCGGTCGGGCGCTTTCTGCCCGTCCTGTCCTCTCCGCCAGTCTTGTCCTCTCCGGCAGTGGTCATCAATCCGTTCTCCCGGTTCTGGCCACGTCGAACGCCATTCCCGGAACGGCGCGCTGTTCATATCACGGGGGCAAGGATAACATTCTTTGTGGCGAAGACGAGGGCACCTAAGCCCTCACCCCCATTTTTTAGGCAGCTTCGCTTGATTGTGATCGGTCACGCCGGATAGTGAGCGGGATCAGTCGAGCCAGGCGGGCACGGAATCGAGAGCGATCAGCTCCTCATAGGTGCCGCGCGGGCGGATGACGTGGAACTTGTCACCCTTGACAAGCACTTCCGGCACCAGCAGGCGCGAATTATAGGTGCCGGCCTGCACCGCGCCATAGGCTCCAGCGGAACTGACGGCGATGAGATCGCCCGGCTGCGGTGCCGCCATCTCGCGGTCCAGCGCCAGATAATCGCCGGTTTCGCAGACCGGACCGACGATGTCGGCCTTGATGCGCGGGGTGTTCTCGGCCGGCTGCACTACCGGGCGGATGCCGTGATAGGCCTCATAAAGCGTCGGGCGGATGAGATCGTTCATCGCACCGTCGACGATCACGAAGGTCTTTTCGCCGCCATCCTTCACATAGATCACCTCGGTCACCAGAATACCGGCATTGCCGACGATCAGGCGGCCCGGCTCGGTGACGATCTTGCAGTTGAGGCTCTTCAGCTCGTTCTTGACGATATGGGCATAGGCATCCGGCAACGGCGGCGGATTATTGTCATCGCGATAGGGGATGCCGAGACCGCCGCCAATATCGACGTGGCTGATCGTGTGGCCGTCGGTGCGCAGCACTTCCACGAGTTCGCGCAGCAGCCGGAAGGCATCCTCGAAAGGCTGCAATTCGGTGATCTGGCTGCCGATATGCATGTCGATGCCGGTCACGTCTATGCCGGGCAGGGTGGCGGCATGGGCATAGACCGCCCGCGCCCGCTCATAGGAAATGCCGAACTTGTTTTCCTTCTTGCCGGTGGAAATCTTGGCATGGGTGCGCGCATCCACATCCGGATTGATGCGGAAGGAGACATGCGCCCGCTTGCCCGCCTTGACCGCGCGCAGGTTGAGGACTTCCAGTTCCGGCTCGGATTCGATGTTGAAACAGTAGATGCCGGCTTCCAGCGCATAATCCATTTCCGCCACCGTCTTGCCGACGCCGGAGAACATGATGCGGCTTGCCGGCACGCCGGCTGCGAGTGCGCGGCGCAACTCGCCGCCCGAGACGACGTCGATGCCGGCGCCGAGCTTTGCCAGCGTCTTCAAAACCGCCTGATTGGAGTTGGCCTTCATGGCGTAACAGACCATGGCGTCCACATCCGCAAAAGCGCCTGAAAACACCTTGTAGTGGCGCTCCAGCGTCGCAGTGGAATAGACATAGAAAGGCGTCCCGACCGCCTTGGCGATCTCGGGCACAGGCACGTTTTCGGCGTGCAGCACGCCGTCGATATAGCCAAAATGGTTCACGGCTTTTTACCCGTCAGAGAAGCTTGTCGAGAATGAACGGACGCTCTGCCGTCGCCGGCTTCGGCTCGCTGCCATCGGCGGCGCGCTTGTTGCGCATTTCGACCGGCGTGCTCGGCGGATCGATGTCGCCTTTACGCCCGCAGGCGCTGAGAGCAAGGCTGACGGCGAGCGTCATGCCGATGGGAACGATGAGTTTGCGCGCGGTTTTTGAAAGCATGAGCCTGTCCAAAGGAAATATGTGCCTCTCTGATAACGAAAAACAGGGCGCTTGTGCACCCTCAGACTGGGGCAAAGCGCGAAAATCTCTCCGCCGTCATGCCGGACTTGATCCGGCATCCAGCCACGGCGCGTCTGCGCCGTGAGAAGAGTCTATTGCGATCAAGGACTTGATCGCCCTGGACCCCGGATCTAGTCCGGGGTGACGGCGGCAGATCGGCTTATCAGTTGCGTCCACGCCACCAGGCGATCTGCTTCTTCACTTCGGAAGGCGCCGTGCCGCCGAAGCTCGTGCGGCTGGCGACCGACGCCTCGACGGACAGAACGTCGAAAACGCCCTTCGTGATGCCGGGGTGGATGGCCTGCAAATCTTCCAGCGAAAGATCGGCCAGATCGCAGCCCTTCTTTTCCGCCAGCGCCACGGCATTGCCGGTCACATGGTGGGCGTCGCGGAAGGGCAGGCCCGCCTCGCGCACCAGCCAGTCGGCAAGGTCGGTGGCGGTGGAATAGCCCGAACCGGCCGCCGCACGCATGCGGTCCTTGCGCACCTCGAGGTCGCGGATCATGCCGGTCATGGCGGCAATCGCCAGTTCCAGGCTTTCGGCGGCATCGAAAACCTGTTCTTTGTCTTCCTGCATATCCTTGGAATAGGCGAGCGGCAGGCCCTTCATGACAGTCAGCAGCGCGATCAGCGAGCCGTTGATACGGCCGGTCTTGGCGCGCACCAGTTCGGCGGCGTCCGGGTTCTTCTTCTGCGGCATGATCGAGGAACCGGTGGAGAAGGCATCCGACAGGCGGATGAAGCCGAATTGCGGCGTCGACCAGATGACGATCTCTTCGGCGAGACGCGACAGATGCGTGGCGCAGATGGAAGCGATCGACAGGAATTCCAGCGCGAAATCGCGGTCGGAAACGGTGTCGATGGAGTTGCGGGTCGGCTCGCGGAAACCGAGCGCCTTCGCCGTCATATGACGGTCGATGGGGTAGCCGGTGCCGGCCAGCGCGGCCGCGCCGATCGGGCTTTCGTCCATATGCTCGATGGCGTGGCGCACGCGGGCGCGGTCACGGCCGAACATTTCCACATAGGCCATGCAATGGTGGCCGAAGGTGACCGGCTGCGCCGTCTGCAGATGGGTGAAGCCCGGCATCACGGTGTCGGCATTTTCTTCGGCGCGGTCGAGGAAGGCGGCGATGAGGGCGGTCAGCATGCCCTCGGTCTTCTGCAGTTCTTCCTTCACCCACAGGCGGAAATCGAGCGCCACCTGGTCGTTGCGCGAGCGGGCGGTGTGCAGGCGGCCGGCGGCGGGGCCGATCAGCGTTGCAAGCCGTGCTTCGATGTTCATGTGAATATCTTCGAGCTTGCGGGAGAATTCGAAGGTGCCGGATTCGATTTCTGACAGGATCGTGTTCAGGCCGTCCGTGATCTTGTCTTTATCTTCGGGCGAAATAATGCCTTTAGATGCCAGCATGGCGGCATGCGCCATAGAGCCGCGGATATCCTGGGCGTAAAGCTTCTTGTCGAAGCCGATGGAGGCATTTATCTCTTCCATGATGGCAGATGGCCCGGAAGCGAAACGTCCGCCCCACATCTGGTTGGAGGATTTCTGATCTGTGCCGTCAGCCATGTTTTTAGTGCCCTGGAGTATTCGATGACAGAAAAAAGGCCGTTCCGGCTTCCTTCCGCCAAGTTGGTTGCAATTGCTGCCGTTGCCGGTCTTTTAAGCGGCGCGGGCGCGGTCTGGTTCAGGCATATTGGGTCTGAGAGCCCGGTTCAAGGGGCAGCGGTGGCAGAGGGCGGTTTATGTGAGGGGGCGGCAAACCGCATCGCTTCGCTGAAACCGTTTCTGAAGGGGCAGGTGGCAGCCATGTCGGCGGCGGACAAGCCCCGCATCGTTCCGCTGTCCTTCAAGGGACCGGAGGCCAAGGATATGACGCTTGCCGATCTCAAGGGCAAGGCGGTTCTTCTCAACCTCTGGGCCACATGGTGTGTGCCCTGCCGGGAAGAGATGCCGGCTCTGAATGCGCTGGAACATGAAAAGGGCGGCGAGGATTTCGAGGTCGTCGCCATCAATATCGATGTCGGCGGGGATGAAAAGCCGAAAGCCTTCATGGATGAATACAAGATCGATGCGCTGAAGCCTTACCGCGACAGTTCCATGGGCGTCTTCAACATTCTGAAAAAGGAAGGCCTCGCCTTCGGCCTGCCGGCAACGCTGCTGCTCGATGAGAACGGCTGCCTGCTTGCCGCCATGAACGGCCCGGCGGCATGGGACAGCGAAGATGCCAAGGCGCTGGTGACGGCCGCAGCCGCTAAGTAAGCCGGCTTTCGGGAGAGATTTTTCTCTCCCTCGCTGCGGCTGATCTTTACCGTGTCGGAACCGGCGTCTCGCCGCGATAGTCGTAGAAGCCGCGGCCGGATTTGCGGCCGAGCCAGCCGGCCTCGACATATTTGACCAGCAGCGGGCAGGGGCGATACTTGCTGTCGGAGAGGCCGTCATGCAGCACCTGCATGATCGACAAACAGGTGTCGAGACCGATGAAATCGGCAAGCTGCAGCGGGCCCATCGGGTGGTTGGCGCCGAGCCGCATGGCGGTGTCGATGGCTTCCACCGAGCCGACACCTTCATAAAGCGTATAGATCGCCTCGTTGATCATCGGCAGCAGGATGCGGTTGACGATGAAGGCGGGGAAATCCTCGGCGACGGTGATCGCCTTTTCCAGCGTCCGCACATAATCCTTCGCCGCGTCAAAGGTCTTTTCATTGGTGGCGATGCCGCGCACCAGCTCCACCAGCTTCATGACCGGCACCGGGTTCATGAAGTGGATGCCCATGAACTGTTCGGGACGGTCGGTGGCGGATGCGAGCCGGGTGATGGAGAGCGACGAGGTATTGGTGGCGAGCAGCGCCTCGGGTTTCAGGACCGGGCAGACCTGCGTATAGATCTTGCGCTTGATCTCTTCGTTTTCCGTGGCGGCCTCGATGACGAGATCCATTGGCGCCAGATCATTGACGTCGGTCGATCCGCTGATGAGCGCCAGCGCCTGCTTGCGGGCCTCGTCGGAAAGCTTGCCGTTGGTGACCTGGCGGGCGAGATTGCCATTGATGGTGGCAAGGCCGGCCTCGATGCCTTCCTTGGAAAGATCGTAAATATGGACCCTGTAGCCGGCAATGGCGGAGACATGCGCAATGCCGCATCCCATCTGACCGGCTCCAATGACACCGATGTTTTTAAAGGGGGCGGTCATAGGCTGGTCTCCTCTCAGGGATTTGTCTGCGTTATGGCCGGCGATGTTACGCATATCGCCGAAAAAGAGAAGGCGGCGCGTTCAAAAAACGCGCCGCCTCCAATTCATGCTTAAATTACAGCGATTTTTCGAGTTCGGGCAGCGCCTCGAAGAGATCTGCGACGAGACCATAATCCGCCACCTGGAAGATCGGCGCTTCTTCATCCTTGTTGATGGCGACGATGACCTTCGAGTCCTTCATGCCGGCCAGATGCTGGATGGCGCCGGAAATGCCCGCCGCGATATAAAGCTGCGGTGCAACCACCTTGCCGGTCTGGCCCACCTGCCAGTCGTTCGGCGCATAACCGGCATCGACCGCCGCACGGCTGGCGCCAACGGCGGCACCGAGCTTGTCGGCGACGGGAAGGATGACTTGCCTGAATTTTTCCGAGGAACCAAGCGCACGGCCACCCGAGATGATGATCTTCGCAGAGGTCAGTTCCGGACGGTCGGACGAGGCCAGCGCATCGGACACGAAGCTGGAAAGGCCAGGGTTTTCCGCCGCGCCGATGGTTTCAACCGCTGCCGAACCACCTTCGCTTGCTGCCGCAAAGGCGGTCGGACGCACGGTGATGACCTTCTTCGCATCGCTCGCCTGCACCGTCTGGATGGCGTTGCCGGCATAGATCGGCCGCTTGAAGGTGTCGGGCGATACGACCTCAATGATTTCCGAGACCTGCGCCACGTCAAGAAGCGCCGCAACGCGCGGCGTCACGTTCTTGGCCGAGGCGGTGGCCGGCGCAATGATGACATCATAGGAAGGGCTGAGCGAAACGATCAGCGCCGCCAGCGGTTCTGCCAGCGCATTGGCATAGGATGTATCGTCGGCGAGCAGCACCTTCGAGACGCCGGAGAGTTTTGCGGCTGCGTCGGCTGCGCCCTTGGCGCCGGAACCGGCGACCAGCACATGCACGTCGCTTCCCGTCCCCTTGGCAATCTGCGTTGCCGCCGTCAGCGTCTTTGCCGTCAGGTCGGAAAGGGTTGCGTTGTCGTGTTCTGCCAGAAGAAGAATGGCCATGAGAATATCTCCCTTTTCCGAAATCTTAGAGGACGCCGTCGGCCTTGAGCTTTTCGACCAGCTCGGCAACCGAGCCGACCTTGATGCCGGCCTTGCGACCCGCCGGCTCCTCGGTCTTCAGCACCTTCAGGCGCGGCGAGACGTCGACGCCGAAATCGGCCGGTGACTTCTTGTCGAGCGGCTTTTTCTTGGCCTTCATGATGTTCGGCAGTGAAGCATAACGCGGCTCGTTCAGGCGCAGATCGGTGGTGACGACGGCGGGAAGCTTCAGCTCCACGGTCTGCAGGCCGCCATCGACTTCACGGGTGACCGCGACCTTGCCGTCGGACGGCTCGACCTTCGAGGCAAAGGTGCCCTGGCCCCAGCCGAGCAGGGCGGCCAGCATCTGGCCGGTCTGGTTCGAATCGTCATCGATCGCCTGTTTGCCGACGATGACGAGGCCGGGCTGTTCGGCTTCCGCCACGCCCTTCAAAAGCTTGGCGACGGCGAGCGGCTCGACCGTCTCGTCGGTCTCGATCAGGATGGCGCGGTCGGCGCCCATGGCGAGTGCGGTGCGCAGCGTTTCTTCCGCCTTGGCCGGGCCGATGGAGACGACCACGACTTCTTCGGCCTTGCCGGCTTCCTTGAGACGCAGCGCCTCTTCCACCGAGATTTCGTCGAACGGGTTCATCGACATCTTCACATTCGCAAGCTCAACGCCTGAACCATCCGACTTCACGCGGATCTTCACGTTGTAATCGACGACTCGTTTAACGGGGACAAGGATTTTCATCGGCGGCTTTCCTCAAACTCCTGTCCGTTTGGTCACTGGACCGCGCGGACCTCCAAAAAAAGGTTGGCGACATGGATAAGCATTTTTCCCGCAATTACAACGGAGCAAACTTCATTATCGCATGCACGTTAGGCATATCCTACGTTGACGTTCACGTAAATACGCTATCTCTTCGCCAAGGGATCATCTGCCCCCGTCATAGCCCCGTTCGATTTGCGACAACCCCGCCGTTTGCGACGGATTCTTGAACTGCGCCGCCCTCGGCGGAACAATGGTGCGGTCAAACAGGGGAACACCCGGCCTGCGCATGAAAACCACCAGGATCGCCCCAGCCAATATGCCGCCGACATGCGCGCCCCACGAGACGTTTTCTTCGAGCCCGAGCGCCAGCATCAGGAACTGCTGGCCGATCCATAGCGCCAGGGGAATGAAGGCGGGCAAAGGAAGCGGGATGCGCATGAGAACCAGCACCCAGACGCGTACCTTGGGATGCAGCAGGAAATAGGCGGCGACGACGCCGGACACGGCACCCGAAGCGCCGATCAGCGGCCCTTCCGAGGTGGGGGCGACGAAGCCATGAAACAGCGCGCCGACAATGGCGCAGGCGAGATAGAAGACCAGGAAACGCAAATGACCGAGTGCATCCTCGACATTGTCGCCAAAGACCCAGAGAAACAGCATGTTGCCGGCGAGGTGCCAGAAATCGAGATGCAGGAAGGCATAGGTGACAACGGTGAGGTCATCAGGCACGATCTGCAGGGCGGGTTCCAGATAGGCGTAATCGAACACGACCGCCGGAATGAAACCGAGGCCGAGCGCTGCCGCATTGGCTTCGGTATCGCTGGCGATCACACCGGTAAACAGCCAGACCAGCACATTGACCACGATCAGGCCGATGGTGACATATTGCAGCCGGATGTGCTTGAGGGAATTCGCATCGTGCAGGGGGATGAACATCGAATGCCCTTTGTCTGAACGGTTGTCGCACTGTGTCAGCGGTTCTTGCCGGGAACCCATAAAATGTCGGCCTTGCCCGTGTCATTGGCAAAACGGGCGGCCACGAACAGGAAATCGGACAGGCGGTTGGCATATTTGATAGCCGCCGGGCTGACAATCTCGTTCTCGGTGACCGAAAGCGCCACCATCAGCCTTTCCGCCCGGCGGCAGATCGTGCGCGCCATATGGAGACTGGCTGCCGCCGCACTGCCGCCCGGCAGCACGAAGGAGGTCAGCGGTTCAAGCGCGGCGTTGATTTCGTCGATTTCGTTTTCAAGCCGGGTCACCTGGCTTTCGACGATGCGCAGCGGCTCGTAGGAGAGCGGCTCGCCGCTTTCCGGCGTGGCGAGATCGGCGCCGAGATCGAAAAGGTCGTTCTGGATGCGGAACAGCATGGCATCCAGCTTTTCCAGCCCGCCCGTATGCAGTCGTGCAACGCCGATGGCCGAATTGGCCTCGTCCACCGTGCCATAGGCCTCGACGCGAAGATCGTGCTTCAGGCGGCGCGGGCCGGAAACCAGCGCCGTGGTGCCCTTGTCGCCGGTGCGGGTATAGATCCTGTTCAGCTTCACCATGTCAGCGGCCGCCGCCGGTGAGCCAGAGGGTGAACATGATCAGCACGATGGCGACGGCCTGCAAAAGCAGGCGAAGCTGCATCAGCTTGTTGGAACGGTTGGCGTCCTGTCCCTTCAGCATGTTGAAGAGGCCGCGTATCAGCACGATGACGACGAGGCCCATGACGATAAGGGCCAGAACGGTGGTGAAGCCGGACATGCGGTATTACTCCTCCTCAATCGAATCTGCGCAGCAGACGATAGAAAAGTCCGGCAGGCAAGAGCCGTTTCAGGATAAGCCCCTGTTTGGCTGGAACGGTGACGGGGTAATGCGGTTTCGGCCTTGCGGCGGTCAGGGCGTGTTTCAACACGGCATAAACGGCATCGGGGCCAAGCTTGTGCCGGTTGACGGGACCGGAGCCATCCATGCGCGCCAACTGGCGTTTATATTCCGCCGCATGGGCCGAATTTTCAAGATCGATATGTTCGTTGATATGGGCAAGCGCGGTGGCGGTGAATTTGGAGGTGATCGGCCCCGGCTCGATCAGGCTCACATGGATGCCGCTGCCCTGAAGCTCCATGCGCAGCGTCACGCCCAGCCCCTCAAGCGCGAATTTCGATGCGGTGTAAGCACCGCGATAACGATAGGGAACGAGGCCGAGGATCGAGGAGCAATGCACGATGCGCCCCGCACCGCGGGAGCGCATGAAGGGAATGACCCGCCGTGTCAGATCGTGCCAGCCGAAGACATTGGTTTCGAACTGCGCCCTGAGCGCTTCGACAGGCAGATCCTCCACCGCGCCCGGCTGGCCATAGGCGCCGTTGTTGAAAAGCGCATCGATGCGGCCGCCTGTCCGCGCCCTCACCGTCTCCACCAGCGCGGCAATGGTTTCCGGCTTGGTGTAATCCATGATCAGGGTTTCGATGCCCTGATTCTCGAGCGCCGCCATGTCGGTGATGCGCCGCACGGTGGCGAAAACCCGCCAGCCGTCCCGGTGAAGCGCGCCGGCGCAATAGGCGCCGATGCCCGAGGAACAGCCGGTGATGATGATGACGGGTTTTTCAGACATTTGCCGCTCCGGGAAACCGACTGTTGTTCTGGCCCGATTGCCCGGCCCGTTAAAATCGAAATTGCGCGAAATCCGTGTCCTGCGGGAACCGAAAGGCCCGCTTGCGCGCTGTACAAAGCGAAGCTGATTTCCCATATTCGCGACGAAGTTACAAATGAAATGCCGATGAATGGAGGTGACATGGTTGCCGCAGTGCGCCTGGCAGGCAAGGTTGCCTTCGATGCCTATTCCCATTTCGCCGAGGATGACGGCTGGGCGATGGCGAGCCATATGGCGCTTTCCATCCTGCTGGCGCTGTTTCCATTCCTGATTTTCGGCACGGCTCTCGCCGGTTTTCTGGGCGCGGATCAGTTTTCCGAAACGGCGGTGCATCTCATTTTCGACACCTGGCCGGAGGCGATTGCCGGGCCGCTTGCGGCACAGGTGCAGCAGGTTCTCACCATTCCGCGCGGCGGGCTGCTGACGATTTCGGTGCTGGCCGCCGCTTACTTTGCCTCCAACGGTGTCGAAGCGCTGCGTATTTCGCTCAATCGCGCCTATCGCGTCACCGAAACGCGCTGGTGGTATGTCACCCGCCTGCTCAGCCTGCTTTACGTGCTGATTGCCGTGGTGGTCTTCACCGGCATCAGCATCGTGCTTGTCGCCGTGCCGGTTGCCACGTCCTTTGCCGAGCAGCGATTTCCGTGGATGACGGACGTGCTGAACACCATCTCCAGCCTCGGTCTTTACGGCACCATCGTCGTGCTGACGGCGGGGCTGGTGGCGGCGCATCTGTGGCTGCCCGCCGGCAAGCGCCGCATCTGGGATGTCTGGCCCGGCATTCTCCTGACGATGATCTTCTGGGTCATCGGCGCGGCGATCTTCGCCTATTATCTCTCCACCTTCGCCAACTACGCCGCCACCTATGCGGGTCTTGCCTCCGTGATGGTCGTTCTGGTGTTTCTTTATATGGTCGGCGTCATCTTCATGCTTGGCGCGGAGGTGAATGCGGCCCTGATGAAATACAAGGTCCGGCAGATCATTCGCCGCAATATCGGCGGCAACGGCGCGCGCCGCGGGCAGTCGCTAGAGGAGGCCGACAAGCCGGCGGATATCTGAGGGTGTCGCCCCGCCCGCGCGAAGGGCAGAAAGGCCGGTGCTGCCTTCGCTTTTCGAAAGCTTGCGCCCGTCCGCGCCCAAAATCAGCCGGTGATGGTGATAGGCGGGCTGCGGCAGGTGCAGCAGGTGTTGCAGTAACCGGTGGATGGCCGTTGCATGGAAGAGATCCATACCGCGCACCACATGGGTAACGCCCTGCAGCGCATCATCCACCACAACGGAAAGATGATAGCTCGAAGGCGCGTCGGAACGCGACAGCACCACATCGCCCCAGAGTGCGGGCAGGGCCTCGATCTCTCCGGTCTCGCCATCGCCGCTCTCCTGCCAGAACAGGGGGCTGCCGGCGGCGCGGATCGCCTTCTCCATATCGAGCCTAAAGGCGTATGGCCTGCCGGAGGCAAGGAGTGCCGCCCGTTCCGCCTCAGCTCTCTCCCGGTCGATGGCCGGATAAAGCGGGGCGCCATCCGGATCGCGTGGCCAGAGTCCGCCATCGGCCTCGAAGGCCTTTACGATTGCCTTTGTTTCTCCACGGCTGAGAAAAGCCGGATAGGCAAGGCCCGCCTCGATCAGCCTGTCCAGCGCCACGCGGTATTCATCGAAATGCTCAGATTGTCGCCGCACCGGTATCTCCCAGCCGAGACCCAGCCAGCCGAGATCGTCATGGATCGCCTGTTCCAGTTCCGGTGTGCAGCGCGTCTGGTCGATATCCTCGATGCGCAGCAGAAAGCGGCCGCCATTGTCCCGCGCCATATCGTGGTTCAGAAAGGCGGAAAGCGCGTGGCCGAGATGCAGCGGGCCGTTGGGGCTTGGCGCAAAACGGTAAGCCGGTTTTTGACGGAGAGGCGAAGGCATGGTTTCTTCTGCCATGTTTTAAAGTGCCCCGCCAGCCGGCTGGCGGCTTAGGGAATGACCGATATGAAAATCATTACAGGGATGGATGACATCAGCGAAGGGCTGGACCATCTTGCCCGCCTCGATCCGGCTCTCAGCCTCATTATCGAAAAAGCCGGTCCGCTGGAGTTGCGGATTCACGAACCCGGTTTTGCCGGCCTTGCTCATATCGTCGTCTCGCAGATGGTATCACGCGCCAGCGCCAATGCCATATGGGCGCGCATCCTTGCCGGCACTGGCGGTGTGGTCACGGCGGAAAACTATCTCGGGGCACCGGAGGAATTGCGCGCCACCTTCGGCCTTTCGCGTGCCAAGGCCACAACGCTGGAAGGGCTGGCGCGCGCCGTCGCGGAAGGGCAGATCGATCTTGACGGCGTGGTGCGCAGGGAGGCGGAGGCCGCCCTTTCGGAGCTGGTGGCGCTGCGCGGCGTCGGCCCGTGGACGGCGGAGGTCTATCTGATGTTCTGCGGCGGGCACCCGGATATATTTCCGGTGGGCGATGTGGCGCTGCGATCGGCGGTCGCGCACGCGCTTGATCTGGAGGTGAGGCCGGATGGCAAGTGGCTGGCGGAGCGGGCGACACTCTGGTCGCCATGGCGCTCCGTGGCCGCCCGGCTTTTCTGGGGCTATTACGCCAATATCATGCGGCGCGCCATGGTGCCGCTGCCCTGAGCGGGCTGCGCGAGCCTTAGAAGTCTGCGATCTGGTAGGGCAGGGCTCCGCGCGACAGATGATCGAAATGCAGCTTGCGTTTCAGCGGCGGCACGGCGCGCTGTACACAATCGACCCTCTCGCAGACCCGACAGGAAATGCCGATGGGTTTGAAGGAGGCCGCATTGCCGAGATCGAGCGTATCGGCATAAACGAAATTCTGCGCGTGGGAAATTTCGCAGCCGAGCGCGATGGCATAACGCGGTCTTTCCGTATTGAAACCGGCGCCGGCCTTTTCGATCTGGGTGGCGATGGAAAGATAGCGCACGCCGTCAGGCGTTTCCGCCAGCTGCCGCACGATCCTGTCCGAGCTTTCGAAGGCCTGATGGATATTCCACAGCGGACAGGCCGCGCCGAAACGGGCAAATTGCAGCCGCGTGGCGCTGTGGCGTTTGGTGATGTTGCCGGCCCGGTCGATCTTGGCGAAAAAGATCGGCACGCCCTTCATGCCCGGCCGCTGCAACGTGCTCAGCCGGTGCGCCACCTGTTCGAGGCTCGCGCCGAACCGCACGGCCAGAAGCTCGAGATCGTGACGCAGTTCCTGAGCGGCCCGGTGAAATTGGCCATAGGGCAGGATGAGGGCGGCGGCGAAATAATTATGCAGCCCGATGCGACAGATTTCCGCCGCTTCCACATGGCGAAAACCGGCGCCGGAAAGCACCCTGTCCACCGTCGCGCCGGCGTGAAGCTGGGCGATCTGCAACGCAAGCTGAAAACAGCGGGTCGGCGCGGCCATGTAGGAGCTGAGGGCAAGCGTCTTGCCGGCAGGATCGAAATGCCGGATCAGGCCGCCCGCCGCCTCGGTTCGGGTGATATGGATGCCATAACGGTTGCGCAGATGCGCCGCCAGAATGCCATAGGTCTCGCCGCCCTCGATCTCCAGTTCCTCCGCCAGCTCTTCGGCCAGAAGATCGATCTCGGCGACGTAGTTGTCGACGAAGTGGAAGAAATCGCGCACCTCCTCATAGGGGGTTCTTTCCACCTGCGCGGTTCCGCGCCCCAGCCGGTCGTCCAGCTGCACCAGCTGTTCGCTGTTCTGGCGATAGGCTTGATGGGCACGCAGCAGCGCATGGGCAAAACCGGGAGCGTTCTGGGCAATCAGCTTCAGTTCCTGAAGCCCCGGCTCGTAATTCATGAACAGCGGATCCTTCAGTGCTTCCCGCACGGCGGAAACCAGCCGGTCGTTTTCGCCGGTTGCCAGTTCCGCCATATCCAGCTGGAATTTTTCCACCAGCGTCACCAGAACGCTGGCCGAAACCGGGCGCTGGTTGTTTTCGATCTGGTTCAGGTAACTCGCGGAGATGCCCAGCCGTTCGGCAAACTGCGCCTGCGTGGCGCGGGCGTTTTCGCGAAGGCCACGCACCTTGCGGCCGATGAAGAGTTTTTCCGTCGCCATGTTGCAACTTTGCAAAATTAAATATTGCAAATATTTATGGCACGCATACCCGCACGATCAAGGCTTCTGGGATGTTATTTTCTGGGCTATGCATCGTTTGACAAAGCATGGAGGAAACATGCCCGGCATTCTGGAGCAATTGGAAACGCGGCGCGCTGAGGCGCGTCTCGGCGGTGGCGTCAAGCGCATCGAGGCGCAGCATGGCAAGGGCAAGCTGACGGCGCGCGAGCGCATCGACGTGCTCCTGGATGAAGGTTCCTTCGAGGAATACGACATGTATGTCACCCACCGGGCGGTGGATTTCGGCATGGCGGAGCAGAAGGTGGCGGGCGACGGTGTCGTTACCGGCTGGGGCACCGTCAATGGCCGGCAGGTCTATGTGTTTTCCCAAGATTTCACGGTGCTTGGCGGTTCGCTCTCGGAAACCCATGCCCAGAAGATCTGCAAGATCATGGATATGGCGGTGCGCAACGGCGCGCCGGTGATTGGCCTCAACGACAGCGGCGGCGCGCGCATTCAGGAAGGTGTCGCCTCGCTCGGCGGTTATGCCGATGTGTTCAAGCGCAATGTCATCGCCTCCGGCGTCGTGCCGCAGATATCGGTCATCATGGGTCCCTGCGCGGGCGGCGCGGTCTATTCGCCCGCCATGACCGATTTCATCTTCATGGTGCGCGACACCTCCTACATGTTCGTGACCGGGCCGGATGTGGTGAAGACGGTGACGAACGAGATCGTCACGGCGGAAGAGCTGGGCGGTGCCTCCACCCATACGAAAAAATCCTCTGTCGCCGACGGCGCTTATGAAAACGACATCGAAACGCTGGAACAGGTGCGGCTGCTGTTCGATTTCCTGCCGCTCAACAATCGCGAAAAGCCGCCGGTGCGGCCGTTCCACGATGATCCGGCGCGGCTGGAAGCGCGGCTCGATACGCTGATCCCCGACAGTTCCAACAAGCCTTACGACATGAAGGAGCTGATCCACGCGCTGGCCGACGAGGGTGATTTCTTCGAGTTGCAGGAGGCTTTTGCCAGAAACATCATCACCGGCTTCATCCGTCTCGAAGGCCAGACGGTGGGGGTTGTCGCCAACCAGCCGATGGTGCTGGCCGGCTGCCTCGATATCGACGCCTCGCGCAAGGCGGCCCGTTTCGTGCGCTTCTGCGATGCCTTCAACATTCCGCTGCTGACGCTGGTGGATGTGCCGGGTTTCCTGCCCGGCACGGCGCAGGAATATGGTGGCGTCATCAAGCATGGCGCGAAGCTGCTGTTCGCCTATTCCGAGGCAACGGTGCCGATGGTGACGCTGATTACCCGCAAGGCCTATGGCGGTGCTTATGACGTGATGGCGTCGAAGCATATCGGCGCGGATGTGAATTATGCCTGGCCGACGGCGGAAATTGCCGTGATGGGCGCCAAGGGGGCGGCGGAAATCCTCTATCGTTCCGAGCTTGCCGATCCCGAAAAGATCGCCGCGCGCACGAAGGAATATGAGGAGCGTTTCGCCAACCCCTTCGTGGCGGCGGAGCGCGGTTTCATCGATGAGGTGATCATGCCGCATTCGTCGCGCCGCCGCATCGCCCGTGCGTTTGCCTCGCTGCGCGGCAAGAGCGTGGAAACCCGCTGGAAGAAACACGATACTATTCCGCTCTGACCCGCTGCGGGGCTGGAAAAATGCTTCGGCCACCTTACTATATGGAATGTTCAGGCACCCGGATGTCCGGGTGTCCTCCCGAAACGAACAAGGACAATTTTTGATGGCCGAAAATTCCTCCGCAGATAATTTCCCCGCCGGATATGAAGTGCCCAAGGTCTGGACCTGGGACAAGGGCAATGGCGGCCAGTTCGCCAATATCAACCGGCCCATCGCCGGTCCGACCCATGAAAAGGAACTACCGGTCGGCAAGCATCCGCTGCAGCTTTATTCGCTGGCGACGCCGAATGGCCAGAAGGTCACCATCATGCTGGAAGAATTGCTGGCCGCCGGCCACAAGGGCGCCGACTATGATGCCTGGCTGATCAGGATCGGCGAAGGTGACCAGTTCGGCTCCGGTTTTGTCGGCGTCAATCCGAATTCCAAGATCCCGGCGCTGATGGATCATTCGACGCCTGAGCCGACGCGGGTTTTCGAAAGCGGCTCCATCCTCGTTTATCTCGCAGAAAAATTCGGCGCTTTCCTGCCGAAAGAGGGCAATGCCCGCACGCAGGCGCTGAACTGGCTGTTCTGGCAGATGGGCTCCGCGCCCTTCCTCGGCGGCGGTTTCGGCCATTTTTATGCCTATGCGCCGGTGAAGATCAAATATGCGATCGATCGTTACGCGATGGAAGTCAAGCGTCAGCTCGACGTGCTGGACCGTCATCTGGCTGAGAACCGTTATCTCGCCGGTTCGGAATATACGATTGCCGACATGGCCGTCTGGCCCTGGTATGGCAAGATCGCGCTCGGTCAGGCCTATGGCGATGCCGGTGCTTTCCTCGAGGCGGACAGCTATAAGAACGTGATGCGCTGGACGCTTGAAATCGGCGAACGTCCGGCGGTCAAACGCGGCGTGATCGTCAACAAGACCTCGGGCGATCCGTCCGAACAATTGCATGAACGCCACGATGCCTCCGACTTCGAGATGAAGACGCAGGATAAGATCGGCAAGGCGTAAGAAAAGGATTAGAGCGCCAAAAGCGCTCTAACTATTTGAGTTGGCGCATTTCCGGACGTAAAAGCAAGGCCGCTTTTATTGGAAATGTTCTGAAAGGACAAAAGATGGCGAACCTGCCCGAAATGACCAAGCACAAGGGATTTCCCTCCGGCATGCCGAGCACGGGCGTCCAGTTCACCATCCGCCGCGCCAACCCCAAAGGGGTAACACCTATCAAGATGATACCCCGAAGGGCGCGCAACGACACCAAGGAGCATCGCATCGATGCCGCCTTCCTGCACTCGCTCTGGCACCATTTTGGGCCTGAGCCTTTCGAGCGCGGCAATCTCGACGCCGCCCGCCTCAACCTCCTCTTCGGCCGCGAGGTGGTGCCGGCGGAGAAGAATTTCGACCCGCTTTCCTATCAGGCGATGCTTGTCATCGACGAGCGCGTCGCGCGGCAGAATTTCCCGGAATCCTTCGAGAATTTCTTCGAGATTTGAGTGTGCTGTCATCCACCAACGGGAATGAAATGCGATGTCGACAGCGACCAGCAAATTTCTGAGTTATGTTCTGCGCCATGCGCCTGAAAGTATCGGCCTGACTCTCGATACTCAGGGTTGGGCTGACGTCGCAGATCTGTTGGCAAAAGCGAATGCGAGTGGCACGCCGCTCGATGAGGCAGGCCTCTTTTCGGTGGTCGCAGAAAGCGACAAGAAGCGCTTTACGCTGTCGGAAGACGGCCGCCGCATTCGGGCGGCGCAGGGGCATTCCGTGAAGGTCGATCTCGGCCAGCCGCCAGTCGAGCCGCCGCCGCAATTGTTTCACGGTACGGCGACCCGTTTCCTCGAACCCATTCTGCGGGAAGGCTTGCGCCCGGGGGAAAGGCAACAGGTTCATCTTTCCGCTGACCGGAAGACTGCGCTTGCCGTCGGACAACGGCACGGAAAGCCTGTGGTCCTGATTGTCGATGCCGGTCGGATGTTTGCGGATGGTTACAGTTTCTACCGAGCCGATAACGGCGTTTGGCTGACGGACGCCGTGCCATTTTCCTATCTGACTGAGTTCGAGGCTTCCTCAGCGGAGTGATGGGTAACGGGCTGATGCTTGGTAATGGAGGAGGGAGGCAAAATGGGTGTCGGCATATTTCAGATCGATATGGATTGGCTGCATCGCTGGCTGAAGCCGCGGCGTGGCGGCGGTACCCGTAAAGCGCCCGGCAACCGCAACCTCAAACCCAGGATGACACGGGAGGCCGCCCGGCTCGATCACCGGCAGATGCTGCGATTCATGGCGCTCAATGCGGCCATCGGCGTGCTGATCGGCGTCGGTGTCGGTGCGGCGCTGATCTTTCTCGACGTCGGCGGTTTGGGCACGCGCATCGGCCGCGCCGCAAATCCGGTCGTGCCCGTGCTGCTGGTCGTCATGCCCATTGCATCCCTGTTCGGTGCGGCCGCCACCGCCTCGGCCATCCTGATGATGCCCTATGAAAAGAAATTCCGTGACGATGATGACGATGCGAGGGGAGAATAACCGCATGATCAAGAAAATCCTCATCGCCAATCGCGGCGAGATCGCCTACCGGGTCATCAAGACAGCAAAGAAGATGGGCATCGCCACCGTTGCGGTCTATTCGGATGCGGACGCCAATGCGCTGCATGTGAGACAAGCGGATGAAGCCGTTCATATCGGCCCCGCGCCCTCGTCGCAGTCCTATATCGTCATCGACAGGATTCTTGAGGCAATCGCGAAGACCGGGGCGGATGCGGTCCATCCCGGTTATGGCTTCCTGTCGGAAAATGCCGCCTTCGCCGAGGCGCTGGAAAAGGCGGGCGTCGTCTTCATCGGTCCGCCCGTCGGTGCCATCCAGGCGATGGGCGACAAGATCACCTCGAAGAAACTGGCTGCCAAAGCGGGTGTTTCCACCGTACCTGGCCATATGGGGCTGATCGAGGATGCGGATGAGGCGGTGAGGATCGCGTCTGAGATCGGTTATCCCGTGATGATCAAGGCGTCCGCCGGCGGCGGCGGCAAGGGCATGCGCATCGCCTTCAACGATGCCGAGGCGCGGGAAGGCTTCCATTCCTCGAAGAACGAGGCGAAATCTTCTTTTGGCGATGACCGCATCTTCATCGAAAAATTCGTCACCCAGCCGCGCCACATTGAAATTCAGGTGCTGGGCGACAAGCACGGCACCATCCTTTATCTCGGCGAGCGCGAATGTTCGATCCAGCGGCGTAACCAGAAGGTCATCGAGGAGGCGCCATCGCCCTTTCTGGACGAGGCGACGCGAAAGGCCATGGGCGAGCAGGCCGTGGCGCTGGCAAGGGCAGTCGGTTACCATTCGGCTGGCACGGTGGAATTCATCGTCGATGGCGAGAGGAATTTCTATTTTCTGGAAATGAACACCCGCCTGCAGGTGGAGCATCCGGTAACGGAACTCGTCACCGGTATCGATCTGGTCGAACAGATGATCCGCGTGGCATCAGGAGAAAAGCTCTCCTTCGGGCAGACGGATGTGAAGCTGAATGGCTGGGCGATCGAAAGCCGGCTTTATGCCGAAGACCCCTATCGCAACTTCCTGCCGTCGATCGGCCGGCTGACGCGTTATCGCCCGCCGCAGGAGGGCAAGCAGGAAAACGGCACCGTCATCCGCAACGATACCGGCGTGTTCGAAGGCGGCGAGATATCGATGTATTACGATCCGATGATCGCCAAGCTGTGTAGTTGGGGCAAGGATCGTGAAACCGCTATCGACGCCATGGGGCAGGCGCTGGACCGTTTCGAGGTGGAGGGCATCGGCCACAATCTGCCGTTCCTGTCGGCCGTCATGCAGCACGAGCGTTTCCGTGCCGGCCGCCTGACGACGGGCTTTATCGCGGAAGAATTTCCGGAAGGCTTTTCCGGCGTCGAACCGGATGAGGCATCGTCGCGCAAGCTTGCCGCCATTACCGCCATCATCCATCAGCGGCTGCAGAACCGTGCGGTGGAAATTTCCGGCACCATCGGCAATCACCGCCGCATCGTCGGCCATGACTGGGTGGTTTCGTTCGGCAAATCCCATCGAAGCGTCTGCGTGGAAACCGGCACGGATGGCACGGCGATCCGCTTTGACGACGGTGCTGCGTTGACGGTCGACACCGGCTGGCTTCCCGGCCAGAGCCTTGGCCTGTTCACGGTGGCGGGCGAGGTGATTGCCGCCAAGGTCGATCTTGCCGGGGCGGCGATCCGCCTGCGCTGGCGCGGCATGGATATTCGCGCCCATGTGCGCAGCCCGCGGGTGGCGGAACTGGCGCTGCTGATGCCGGAAAAGCTGCCGCCCGATACGTCGAAACTGCTGCTTTGCCCTATGCCCGGCGTCATCACCGGTATCTCGGTTGGTGAGGGTGACGAGGTGGAGGCCGGGCAGGCGCTGGCGACCGTCGAGGCCATGAAGATGGAAAACATCCTGCGCGCGGAAAAACGCGGCCGTGTCGCCAAAGTCTCGGCAAAACCGGGCGACAGTCTCGCCGTGGACGAAGTCATCCTCGAATTCGAGTGATGTTTGTGACCGTTTTTCCGGAACGCATGCGGGCCGGAGCGGTTTATGGGCTCGGCGGGTTTTATCCGGCAGTGGATTGCTGGATTTAGGTCACGATTGCCCGCCACAGTGCTAAAATGAAATGCAGAAGGGGAGAGATGCATGTCGGGTGAAAAAACGGTGCGGGATTGGCTGCAGCTTGCCGAAAAGGAGCTGAAGCGCTCACCGGAAGCGCTCGTCTGGCACACGCCTGAAGGTATCGAGGTCAAGCCCCTCTATACCGCCGACGATCTGCAAAAGGTTTCCCATCTCGAAAGCCTGCCGGGCTTTGCGCCCTTCACCCGCGGCCCGCGTGCTACCATGTATGCCGGGCGGCCCTGGACTATCAGGCAATATGCCGGTTTTTCCACGGCGGAGGCCTCGAACGCCTTTTACCGCAAGGCGCTCGCCGCCGGCCAGCAGGGCGTTTCCGTGGCCTTCGATCTCGCCACCCATCGTGGTTATGACAGCGATCATCCACGCGTTGAAGGCGATGTCGGCAAGGCGGGCGTGGCGATCGACAGCGTCGAGGACATGAAAATCCTGTTCGACGGCATCCCGCTCGAAAAGGTGTCGGTGTCCATGACCATGAATGGCGCGGTCATTCCCGTGCTCGCCAACTTCATCGTTGCGGGGGAAGAACAGGGCGTTCCACGCGCCGCCCTTTCCGGCACCATCCAGAACGACATCCTCAAGGAGTTCATGGTCCGCAACACCTATATCTATCCGCCCGAACCTTCGATGCGGATCATTGCCGATATCATCGAATATACGGCGAAGGAGATGCCGAAATTCAACTCCATTTCCATTTCCGGTTATCACATGCAGGAGGCGGGCGCGACGCTCACGCAGGAGCTGGCCTTCACGCTGGCCGATGGCCGCGAATATGTGCGCGCCGCTTTGGCCAAGGGGCTGAATGTTGATGATTTCGCCGGCCGCCTGTCGTTCTTTTTCGCCATCGGCATGAATTTCTTCATGGAGGCGGCAAAGCTGCGCGCCGCCCGCCTGCTCTGGTCTCGCATCATGGAGGAATTCAAGCCGCAGAAGGCGTCGTCGCTGATGCTGCGCACCCATTGCCAGACATCGGGCGTCTCGCTGCAGGAGCAGGATCCCTATAACAACATCGTCCGCACCGCCTTCGAGGCCATGTCCGCCGTGCTCGGTGGTACGCAGTCGCTGCATACCAATTCCTTCGATGAGGCGATTGCCCTGCCGACGGAATTTTCCGCCCGCATCGCCCGCAATACCCAGCTTATCCTCCAGCATGAAACCGGCGTCACCAGGGTCGTCGATCCGCTGGCCGGCTCCTATTATGTCGAAAGCCTGACGAACGAACTGGCTGAGAAAGCCTGGGCGCTGATCGAAGAGGTGGAGGCACTGGGCGGCATGACCAAGGCCGTTGCGGAAGGCCTGCCGAAACGATTGATCGAGGAGGCGGCAACCCGCCGGCAGGCGGCGGTGGACAAGGGCGAGGAGGTCATTGTCGGCGTTAACCGCTACCGTCTGGAAAATGAAGAGGATATCGATGTCCTCGATATCGACAATGCCGCCGTGCGCGCCGCACAGATCCGCCGCATCGAAGAGACACGCCGCCGCCGCGATGGCAAGGACGTGACCTCCGCTTTGGCAGCACTTTCCGAGGTTGCCCGCAGCGGTAAGGGCAATATTCTCGAAGCCGCCGTCGTCGCTGCCCGCGCCCGCGCCACCGTCGGGGAAATTTCCGATGCGTTGCGCGCGTCCTTCGGTGACCATGCCGCCGTGCCGGAGGTGGTGAGCGATATCTATGGCGAGGCTTACAAGGACGAGCCGGAACTTGCCACGCTCGCCGCGCGGCTTTCCGGTGTTGCCGAACGGATCGGCACCAAACCGCGCATCATGGTCGCCAAACTCGGGCAGGACGGGCATGATCGCGGCGCCAAGGTCATTGCCTCCGCCTTTGGCGATATCGGTTTCGATGTGCTGGCCGGGCCGCTGTTCCAGACGCCGGCGGAAGCGGCCGATCTTGCGGTCAAGAACAGGGTGCATGTGGTCGGCATGTCGTCGCTCGCTGCCGGGCACAAGACCCTTGCGCCGCAACTGGTAGAGGCGCTGAAACAAAAGGGCGCGGAAGACATCATCGTCGTCGTCGGCGGCGTCATCCCGCGGCAGGATTACCAGTTCCTGCTCGATCATGGTGTTTCGGCAATCTTCGGTCCCGGCACCAATGTCATGGATGCCGCCAACAAGGTTCTCGACCTGTTGGAAGGCATCCGGCGGAACGCGTGAGGGAAAGACGGCCATGTTTGGAAGATTAAATCACGTCGCCATCGCGGTGCCCGATCTCGATGCCGCCATTGCCCGTTACAGGGCGTTGGGCGCCGATGTCTCGGAGCCGCAATCGCTGCCTGAACACGGCGTGACGGTGGTGTTCATTCAGGCTGATAACACCAAGATCGAACTTCTTCATCCATTCGGGGAGAATTCGCCGATTGCCGCCTTCCTCGAAAGAAATCCCGGCGGCGGCACCCATCACCTCTGCTTCGAGGTGGCGGATATTGTTGCCGCCCGTGATGATCTCGTCAAAAAGGGCGTCCGAATTCTGGGTGACGGCGAGCCGAAGACCGGCGCGCATGGCAATCCCGTTCTTTTCCTGCACCCGAAAGACATGGGCGGCGTGCTCTATGAGCTTGAGCAGGTTACCCCGACACACGGCTGAAACACTGAGCCCCTAAGACGCTGACCATGCGGTGTGCGGCGCGCAGCGGCCGTTCGCCCTTGCCGAAACGTGTTTCGTTTGTTTTCTTTTGACATTCGTTTTGTTTTCGTTTTTATGGCAGTTGTCTTTCAACGATGGGGGCGTAATCCCCCGGCGCTGTCGTGGAGGCTCTATGTCCGGCGAGACCATTTTCGATCTTTTTGTCATCGGTGGCGGCATCAATGGCTGCGGCATTGCCCGCGATGCGGTGGGCAGGGGCTATTCCGTGGCGCTTGCGGAAAAGGGCGATTTCGCTTCCGGCACCTCTTCCGCTGCCACCAAGCTCATCCATGGCGGCTTGCGTTATCTCGAACATTACGAGTTTCGTCTGGTGCGCGAAGCGCTGATGGAACGGGAAATCCTGTGGGCCATGGCCCCGCATGTCATCTGGCCGATGCGCTTCGTTCTGCCCGTCCAGAAGGGCGGCGTGCGCCCGGCCTGGATGGTCCGGCTCGGTCTGTTTCTTTATGACAATCTCGGTGGCCGCAAGCTTCTGCCGGCGACCCGCACACTCGATCTGCGGCGAGACCCGGCAGGAAAACCGCTGAAACCGGCTTTCGCCAGGGCTTTCGAATATTCCGATGGCTGGGTGGACGACGCCCGTTTCGTGGTTCTCAATGCGCGCGATGCGGCCAATCGCGGCGCGACGATCATGAACCGCACGCGGGTTGTTTCAGCACGGCGCGAAGGCGGGCTGTGGCTCATCGAGACGCTGGACGAAAAGACCGGACGAGCGGCCTTGCACAAGGCACGCATGCTGGTGAATGCCGCCGGTCCCTGGGTGGATACCGTGCTTTCCGGCGTCTTCGGGCGCAAGGATGTTCATAATGTCCGGCTTGTACAGGGCAGCCACATCATCGTGCGCAAGAAGTTTTCCGATCCGCGCGCCTATTTCTTCCAGAACCCTGATAACCGCATCATCTTCGCCATTCCCTATGAGCGGGATTTCACACTGATCGGCACAACCGACCGCGACTACAAGGGCGATCCCGCCAGGGTGCGTATCTCCGAAGAAGAGATTTCCTATCTCTGCAATGCGGCCAGCGACTATTTCAGCGAAGCGGTGAAACCGGAAGATATCGTCTGGACCTATTCCGGCGTGCGGCCGCTGTTCGACGACGGTGCTTCGAAAGCGCAGGAAGCCACACGCGATTACGTGCTGAAGGTGGAGGAGGCCGAGGGTGAGGCTCCACTTCTCAATATTTTTGGCGGCAAGCTCACCACCTATCGGCGGCTGGCCGAGCACGCGCTGGAAAAGATCGGCGCGGCGATTGGCGAAAAGGGCAAGCCGTGGACGGCGGGCTCCCACCTGCCGGGCGGCGATTTCGGCGCGGAGAGATATGAGGCGCAGGTGCGCGCGCTCGTCTCCCGTTATCCCTTCCTTGATGGGCGCCATGCCGAGCGGCTTGTCAGAAACTACGGCACGAAGGCGGCGGAACTGTTGGGCAGCGCCACCGATGTCTCCGGCCTCGGTCGGCATTTCGGCGGCACGCTCTATGAATGCGAGGTGCGCTGGCTGGTTGAGCACGAATGGGCCTTTGCGGCCGAGGACATTCTCTGGCGGCGCACGAAACAGGGCCTGCGCCTGAGCAAGGACGAGGCCGCTGATCTCGATGACTTCGTAGCTGTACTGACGGGCGGCGGGCAAAAGGCTGAAGTCTTGGCGGAGCGGGCCTGAAAATCCGCCAGTTGCCCCGTCAGTTCCCGGAACTCCTGGCCGGTCTCTCCGGGCCATCGGCGCTCAGGATATAGTCATCGGCGGCCGAAAGTGCGTGTTCCATGTGTCCTTCGAACACCAGTTCCGGCTCGTTGGGCGCGATGGCGATTTTCGGCATGCCGCCGAAACGCACCGCCTGAGATTGTGCAAGGCCATCGTGAAGGCCGCTTTCCAGAAGATCGAAATAACGCGTGCCGGGGCCGGTGATGAAGACCGGCATATGACCATGCAGGCTGAAGAGGCGGGAAAGGCCATTGCCGAGCGCCAGGCCGGCGGTGCGGAAGGCGAACCGCGCCATGCGGGCGCCGGTGCGCGCCGAGGCGGCGATCTTGTCCACCTCGGCGATCGGCACGAATTTCGCCGGTTCCGCCTGCGGCGGGGCTTCGAAAGCGGAACGCAGGATGGCGTAGAACCCTGAATAGGCCTCGATGCAGCCTCTGGTACCGCAACGGCACAGCGCGCCATCGGCCAGATGCAGCATATGGCCGAAATTGGGGGCGCTGACCTCGATCGCGCCGCCCGTTGCGCGGGCGATGCCAAGGCCGATGCTGTGGCCGAGCGACAGGGTGACGAGAGCTTCCGGCGCCGGGTTTTCCTTTGCGTGCTCCCGCATCCAGATGGCCTTGGCCGCCAGCAGGGTCTCGTTGTTCAGCGTCACGCGAATGCGGCCGTCCCCGGAAATCAGTCGCTGGAAATCGATCCTTTCGTCGCCGAGAACCGGCGACCAGAGAAGCGTTGCCGCGGCCGCATCCACCAGCCCCTTGCTGCTGATCGAGACCTGGAGAATATCGTGCCGGTCGATGCGCGAGCGATCGGCAAGCCTTGCAAGGCCGGCGAGGATAGCGCCGCCGAATGTGCCTTTTTCAGCCGTAATCCTCTGTTCGGTGAAGCGATCCACCAGCTTGCCGGCATAATCGACCAGCGAATATTGCACGCTGTCGGAGGAGATGATGACGATGGCGACGTGGCAGAAAGCGCCGCGCGGGCCGAAGAGAATGCGCGGCCGGCCACGGCCGGCGGTGGCGAGCTGCTCCTTGCGCAGAATGAGACCGGCCCGCTCGAGCTCGGTGGTGATGGCGGAGACGGTCGCGGAGGCAAGCCCGGTGAAGGACGACATGTCGGTATGGGAAAGGCTGCCGTGCAGGCGCAGGGCCGCCATCACCGACAGGCTGTTTTTCTGGCGCACCAGTTCCGTACTTGCAATGGCGGACATGGGCTGGGGCCTGCTCCCTGAACGGCTTTTTCCTGTCGTGCTGATCCCGTCTGATGGCCCATACCACAGAGAAGATCAAGGCACCCGGATGCTGCCCGCAGCCGTTGTTGACAGCATGGGGAATCTCTGACATTAATTTTCTCGACTGTCGAGAAAATTGTGAAACCACAGAGACCGGCAGCTTTTTCCGGGCGTTTTCCCTGCATGGAGGTGTGGGGCTGCGCCCTTACCGGGAGGACATCATGAATTCTTTTGCCAAGCTTTTGGCGGGTACGGCCGTACTCGTTTCCCTGCATACTGCCGCGATTGCCGCCGATCTCGTCGTCGGCGTTTCCTGGTCGAATTTCCAGGAAGAACGCTGGAAGACGGATGAGGCGGCCATCAAGGCAGCGCTCGACAAGGCCGGCGCGAAATACATCTCCGCCGACGCGCAATCATCCGCCGCAAAGCAGCTGACCGACGTGGAATCGCTGATCTCGCAGGGTGCCAATGCGCTGATCATTCTGGCGCAGGACAGCGATGCGATCGGCCCGGCCGTTGAAAAGGCCGTTGCCGAGGGTATTCCGGTCGTGGGTTATGACCGTCTGATCGAAAACCAGAACGCCTTCTACATCACCTTCGATAACAAGGAAGTCGGCCGTCTTCAGGCTGCCGAAGTCTTCAAGGTGAAGCTCGAAGGCAATTACGTCTTCATCAAGGGCTCTTCTTCCGATCCGAACGCGGACTTCCTGTTCGCCGGTCAGCAGGAAGTGCTGAAGGCCGCCATTGACGGCGGCAAGATCAAGAATGTCGGCGAAGCCTATACCGATGGCTGGAAGCCGGAAAATGCCCAGAAGAACATGGAACAGTTCCTGACCAAGAATAATAACAAGGTCGATGCCGTCGTCGCCTCGAATGACGGCACCGCCGGCGGCGCCATCGCCGCTCTCGCCGCGCAGGGCATGGCCGGTTCGGTTCCCGTTTCCGGTCAGGATGCCGATTTCGCGGCGCTGAACCGCGTCGCGCTCGGCACGCAGACGGTGTCTGTCTGGAAGGACAGCCGTGAACTCGGCAAGGAAGCGGCCGGCGTTGCGCTGGAACTGGCGGGCGGCAAGAAGATGACGGAAATCAAGGGTGTCACCACCTTTGATGGCGGCCCGAAGAAGGTCACGATGCAGTCGGTCTTCCTGAAGCCGATCGCCATCACCAAGGACAATCTCGGCACTGTCATCGATGCCGGCTGGATCAAGAAGGAAACGGCCTGCCAGGGTGTGAAGGCCGGATCCGTCAAGGCCTGCGACTGATCGAATACGTCCCGGTTGGGCGCTGCGCCATGGTTCATGGCGCAGCGCCCTTTGGAGCATTTCCAGGAAACGCGGAACGGCTTTTCCGTCCGGACAATGCGTAAGAACAAAACTTGGATCGTTCTGGCGATTCGAAGACAAGCCAAAACGACCCAAGATGTGAGGAGCACCGGCAGTTCATGGCCGACATGACCCAATCCAATTCCACAGCGTCGCAAAAGACGGAAAAAACAGGCTCGATAACACGCTTCATCAACGCTACCGAGCTGGATACCAGACTGCTCGGCATGGTTGGCGCACTTCTTCTGATCTGGATCGGATTTCATATCCTGTCCGGCGGGCTGTTCCTGACGCCGCGAAACCTCTGGAACCTTTCGGTGCAGACCGCTTCCGTGGCTGTCATGGCGACCGGCATGGTGCTCGTCATCGTCACCCGCAATATCGACCTGTCGGTCGGGTCGATCCTCGGTTTTTCCGGCATGATCATGGGCGTCATGCAGGCGGAGATCCTGCCACAAATCCTCGGCTTTGAACATTCGGCGACATGGATCATCACGCTGCTGGTCGGCATTCTCGTCGGCGGCGCGATCGGCATGCTGCAGGGCTCGATCATCGCCTTCCTGAACGTGCCCTCCTTCATCGTCACGCTTGGTGGCCTGCTGGTCTGGCGCGGCGGCACATGGTTCATCACCAGCGGCCGCACCGTGGCGCCGATGGATTCCACCTTCCGCCTGATGGGCGGCGGCACCAGCGGTTCGATCGGCGCGACATGGAGCTGGATCGCCGCCGTCGTCGCCTGCGTCGCCATAGTGGCGGCCATCCTGAATTCCCGCCATCAGCGCCGCCGTTTCGGCTTTCCGCTGCGGCCGGTCTGGGCGGAATATTTTCTGGTGGCGCTCGGCTGCCTTATCGTCATCGGCTTCGTGGCGGTGGTCAACAGCTATCCATGGCCGGTCAACATCGCCCGCAACTATGCCGATGCCAATGGCATCGCCTGGCCTGAAGGCGGTCTGTTCATTTCGCACGGCATCGCCATTCCGGTACTGATGGCGCTTGCCGTCGGTGCGGTCATGACCTTCATCGCCACACGGCTGCGCTTCGGGCGTTATGTCTTCGCCATCGGCGGCAATCCGGAAGCGGCCGAACTTGCCGGCATCAAGACCCGCTGGGTCACGGTGAAGATCTTCACGCTGATGGGCGTTCTCTGCGCCATCGCGGCGGCGATCTCGACCGCCCGCCTCAACGCCGCCACCAATGCCCAGGGCGAACTGGACGAGCTTTACACCATCGCGGCGGCCGTCATCGGCGGCACCTCGCTTGCCGGCGGTGTCGGAACCATAGCGGGCGCGATGCTCGGCGCGCTCGTCATGCAGTCGCTGCAATCCGGCATGGTGCTGGTGGGCATCGATACGCCCTTCCAGCGCATCGTCGTCGGTGTGGTTCTGGTCGTCGCCGTCTGGCTAGACACCATCTACCGCGCCCGCGCCAAGTAAGAACCGAGGAGAACTCCTATGACGGACCAAGTCACGCCCCTCGTGGAAATGCGCAATATTTCCATTTCCTTCGGCGGCATCCATGCGGTGGAAAACGCCTCTGTCGATCTTTTCCCCGGTGAGGTGGTCGCCCTTCTCGGCCATAACGGCGCGGGAAAATCGACGCTCATCAAAATCCTCTCCGGCGCATACCGGCGCGATGGCGGCGATATCCTCATCAATGGCGAGGATGCCGATATCCGCAATCCCCGCGACGCCAAGAAATACGGCATCGAGACCATCTACCAGACGCTGGCCGTGGCCGATAATGTCGATGCGGCGGCCAATCTTTATCTCGGCCGCGAGCTGAAGACAAAATGGGGCACGCTTGATGATGTCGCCATGGAAGCCTCGGCCCGCGAGGTGATGGGGCGTCTCAACCCCAATTTCCGGCGGTTCAAGGAGCCGGTGAAGGCGCTATCCGGCGGCCAGCGGCAGTCTGTCGCCATCGCCCGTGCCATTCTGTTCGATGCCCGCATTCTCATCATGGACGAGCCGACGGCAGCACTCGGGCCGCAGGAAACGGCGCAGGTGGGCGATCTCGTCAAGGAACTGAAACGGCAGGGCATCGGCATCTTCCTCATCAGCCACGATATTCACGACGTCTTCGATCTGGCCGACCGGGTCTTCGTGATGAAGAACGGCAAGGTGGTGGGCCATGCCCGCACGCAGGATGTGACCAAGGACGAGGTTCTCGGCATGATCATTCTTGGCAAGGTGCCTTCGGGCGCGGTGCCTGGGCCGGGCGCGGTCGTCTCCTGACGACCGACCTGCCGTGCCGTCACCGAATATGTCTATTGATGTGGTGGCATCCATGGTGAGACATTGCCGATGTCATGGTTCTCCGGGCTTGGTTGCCCGATCCCGGAGCTAAGAGGGAATCCGGTGCGCCGTCGATCGGCAAGACGTTCTCGGCACGGCCGTGATGGTGGGACTATTCCCAGTCGCTCACCGAAAAGCCCGTCAAGGGCATGCTGGCCGGACCGGTGACGATCCTCAACTGGTCCTTTGTCCGTGACGATATCGCAAGGAGCCTGACATGCCGGCAGATCGCGCTCGCAATCGGAAAGCGGCTTGACGACCGGCAGCTTTGGATCAATCCGGATTGTGGCCTGAAGACCCGCAAATGGGAAGAGGTCAGGTCGGCCCTGGTCAACATGGTCGCTGCCGCTGCCGAGCTTCGCCGAGCAGTACTCTGATATGGATGAGGCCCGGCGGGAGCTGGGCCTCATCACGGCTTCCGCCGGGAAAATGTGGGGGAGGGTATATGAATGTCTGTCCGGCAGGATGGAGCCGGCCGGACAGGCAGATAAAGAGAACGCTCCCGGGCCTACGACTGGAGATCGGTGTGGAAACGCTCAATCCCGGCGGATTTACGCCGTTGCGAAAGCGTTCAATGCAGGTCGGCCTGCGCAAAGGTGCTGACATTCAGCTCTGCGCTTACGGGCAGCAGACCCTGCTGATTGATGTCCTGGGCCAGCGACAACAATGCCATCTCCAGGAAATAGGTCGACATGCCCAGTTCCAGAGATTTCGAGCGCTGGCAAAGATAGGAAACCATCCGCCCGAGCGCCAGAATCTCGTCTGCATTGTCCTGTTCAAGTATAGCTGTGGTAGACGCCGCCATGATTCCCTCTCGACAGTCGACAGTATGAAAACGCGTTGATGCTGCGTTGTTCATTTTCGACCATATCGAGCGTCACGCGAGCGTCACACCTGCGTCAATCGTCGTTTTTGTCCGCCGGCGCGGCGGCATTTTCCGCCGCTTCACTCGCGGCGAGCGATGTCACGAGAGCGACGATGCTTCTGCGCACGGTGGCGCTCTTGATGCGCGAAAAGGCCTGGTTGAGCGAAAAGCCTTCATTCGAGGCCACGAAGGTCTGCATGGCATTGATCGTGCCAAGGGCCGGATTGGCCGGGTCGCCATCGGGCGTGGCATTGGCGAACAGGGAGCTGACCTCCACGCCGAGAATTGACGCAATGGCCTGCAGACGGGACGCGCCGACGCGATTGGCGCCCTTTTCATACTTCTGGACCTGCTGGAAGGTGATGCCCAATCGCCCGGCCAGCGCACTCTGGCTCATGCCGAGCGACTTGCGGCGCATTCTGATTTGTGCGCCGACATGGACGTCGATCGGGCTGGGCAGTTTGGCGTGCATTACAAATTCCTCCGGTTGAGGTTCTTAGATGTGATGATTATCAATTAATATTCTTGAAGGTATACATTCAACACAATTTCCACGGGTATTATGAAGCTTTATTGACAAAATAGCACGTTTTTTCGTTCATAATCGCGTGTGCGGGCCGCGATTTATAATTTTTGTCGCGCAACGCAACGCACCGTTGCGGCTGGAAAGATGGCTCCATCCGGCCACACCGATGGCCTGAAAGCCGATTCTGTCCCAAATTTTTCGGTTCATCGCGTCGAATTCCTCAAGCGACTCGGTATCGCCGAAATGCGGGATCCAGACGAATGGCCGTTTCTGACCGGAACGTGTGACATTTTCAAGAATGACATTGTTGTAAAGCCTGGGCAGGCATTTGTTGGTATCGATGGCCGGTGAAACCGGGATGGGATTTCGTTCAATCGCAAAGCCCTGTCGTGCGAGCCAAAGCGCCGAGGCATCCAGTTTTCGTTTCAGCTCGGTTGCGGCGCGGGCATGGCATCCGCCATGCGCGACGGGGTCGGCAAGGAGCAATAGCGGCCGGCCCGCGCTTATCAGACCGGTGACGGAAACGAACTGGTCGACGTGGAAGCCGCATTGGTGCATTTTTTCACCAATTGTTTGGGTTTCGCAGGTCTCCGTCGAAGAAAAATCGGAAGAGACCGGGATTTTGCCGAGATCTTCCGGCCGATAACCGAAACTGAAGACGCTTCTGCCGTCGAAAGCCTGAATCTCCCGCCATCGCTGCGAAGGGATGGCCGCATTCCTTCCGGTCCCCCTGTCATCCTGCAGGCTGGAATGGCCCACCAGCCGAAAATCCCGGCCGACAAGCTGGTTGCCCCCTGCCAAGGCGACATGCGAATGCGTGGTTGTCGCTCCCAGATATTCGGCCAGGCTGGCGCCTATGGCCTTCTCCGCCACCAGCACGAATTCCGCCGCAGCGTCCGTCTCGTGATCAGCCGCACGCACATGGAACATATCCTGTACCCAAGGATGCGAAACGCTGTCGTTTCCGGCAAGGGGTATCAGCTCGATGCGGCAGGAGACAGGCAGGTGGTCGAACCAGTCTCGTGCCGACCCGAGAGAGGCGTGGTCGATCACAATCGTGGCGGCGATATCCGCAGGCAGGGCCGAGAGCAGGTTTCCGATTGGAATGAGTGGTGAAACGGTGTCATCGGCCCTGTTTTTCGCAAAAAAAGAGGTGGGCAATGCGAGCGCGATCATGCGGATCAGCCCGCCACAATCGGGCATCAGCGGCAGGGGCGGGATGGCGCTCAAGATGTTTTGTCCCCTGCCGTCTGCCGCGCGGCCAATTGCTGGAAAAACATCGTATTCTGGAGCTTCCATGATTGCGGCGGTGGCGATGGCAATGTCTCGCCCGCAAGCACCGCCAGAAGTTCGGCGGCATCGTTTCTTTTGACGGAAACGGAATTGGCCGCGAGCAGATTTGCCGCCGCGGGGCCGAGACCGGCTTCCCGAGCGATGGCGCGCCATGTCCTGCGGGTAAAATGCAGATTATTGGCAGCATGTGCGAGTGCGTCATATTCCTCTGGAGCGACCGTCTCACGGCAGGCGGCAAGCGTCGCCTCGGCATCGACCAGCGCGACTGTCAGCGGGCGGTAATCGAGCGCGCCGGGTGCATGGCTCACCGCCACATCGGCATCGGAAAAACGCCGCCCGTCGCGATAGGCCTCGAAAATACCGCCGATGCCGATCATGCCGAAGGGTGCGCATTCCGCCGCCCGGAGCGCGCCCATGCTGGCTGCGCCGAAAACGGTGACGCCGCTCGACAGTGCAAACAGGATTTCCTTGTGCCAGACGGCGGCGCAATCGCCATAAAGCCCGTCGATCAGCCCGATTGTCCCGGCGCCTTGCCGGACCGCATCGAAAATATCACCGCAGGCGGCCGGACCGCGAAGATCGAGGCCGGACAAATGTTCGCCTGTGATGCCGTGGATGGACGGGCCTGCAAAAACCACCGGCTTCATCCGAGGCCCCCGACAGTCAGCAAGTGATCGAGGGCGCGCTGCGAGATGTGGTGCAGGCCGCCGCCGGCAGGAGAAAGGCCGCTTGCCAGAACCCGCACGACATGCAGGCCGGAGACCTGCGTTTCCAGCGGGAAGACATAGATATCCTCGATGCCGCCGGCGAACAGGTGCTCCGCAAGCAGACGCCATGGCGGGGAAGATGCGGCGCCTTGTGTCAAGTCGAGATGTGCCGGCAACCTTTCCACAGGCTGTATGCCGGAAGCCGAAGGCCCGGCCGCAACCTTGTCCCGCTGGTAGCGGAGAGGGGAAAGATCGTCCCTCGCACCGCTGATGTCGGTCAATCGCGACTGGATCGCCTCCAGCAAGGCGGCAATCGCAGCATCATAGGTATTCGGCCGGCAGGCGGCGCCTGCGGCGCTGCGGGTGGCTGGCCCGTCTTCCGCCTGAAGCGACCGGGGCAGGCTCGCCATCACCACCGGCACATCAAGCCCATTGGTCAGGTCGAAAAAGGATGGCGGCAGGCCGGCATCGGAAAGACGTTGGACAAGGCCGTCAAGCGAGGGGGCGACACCTGCCGGGATGAGGATCGGTTGTGGTGCGATGGCGCGCGTCTCGAAAGTGTCGACGAGAACGCAGGCATCGTTTTCAATCAGTTCGAGCAGGGCATGGAGGACCGCATGGTCATGGTCGAACCCCGCCGCGAGCCCTTGGGAACTCATGCGGAAAGCCCGCCGGTCCCATGGGAAATCCACGCGGAAATCCATGCCGATGAGCTCGTAGGGCGCAAAAATCTCCCGCTGCTGGCGAATGGACGTCCCCTTCACCCAGGCGCGTTGCTTTCGCGGATCGAGCGCGTCCGGATCGACCCTGCCGACGGTTTCGAAGGGAATGAGAGGAGTTCCCTTGTCCCGCATCTCCTGAACGGAGCTAAAGGCGGCGATATGTCTGCGGGTTTCTTCGGCAACCGCGCCTTCGATTGCTTCCATGATCGCCGACAGCCGGGCCTGTTCCGCGACAAGCCCCTTGCCCTGCGATACCGACAGCCCGCGTGAGTTGGGCCGGGCTGCGAACCAGACGGGAATTCCGATAATATCGAGGCCGGTCACGTCGCCGACACGGGTAATCCCGAACCGCCGAAGCAGTCCGGGATCGAAGAACGAAGCGTCTGCATGCCTTGAAGCCGCTGTCGCTGATATGGGAGCATCGGCGCCGGTCAAGGCTGCGCAACCGCGATCAGGGGGCCGTGTTGCTGTCGTCGGCAAGGATGGCGTCGAACAGCTCGCCGGTGACGGAGCCAGCCGGGCCGACAGCCTTCAGGGCCGCTTCGATCGGTGCCTGTACCATGCGGTTGAAATCCCAGCCGGCGTCGCTCACTTCGCCGATAAAGGCGAAATCGGCTTCGGAAACCACCGCGCCACCGGCGACGAGGGCTTCGATGCCCTGAATCTGAACCTGGTCCAGTTCCGCTTCAGGCTGACCGTTCTGGCGAACGAGCATGGACTTTGCGGCGGCTGCCACGCGGGCATAACCATCCACGCCGGGATGGCTGGCTTCATAGGCGGCAATCGTCTCATGCGCCACGGACGCAACCCTGAGCGGCGCCGTGCGAATGAAGAGAACGCCGAAACCCTTTTTTCCGACAATGAAGAAATGTGAGGACATAATATCTCCTATTTGATCCCAGCTAATCGAAGTGCGTGATAGAATTTTTCATTCGCTATCGGGTCGCGGTCTGGAGACAGGCTGCTGATCTCCCTCGCCGTCATACCCGGATAGTTTTCCTGAAGCCTGTTGCCGCTTTCCCGGGCGGCGGCCAGATCGCCATGCAGCGCGTGGCTTGCGGTCAGCACACGCAGCGCCGGCTCGTCATTTTCCATCCGCCCGCACAGTTCCACCGCCGCGCCGTAATCCTCGCGCTTGAACGCGATGCTGGCGCCGGCCCACCAGTAGATGTCGGGCGCCAGCGGATTGAGGTCGATGGCCTGCTGAAACTTGTCCCAGGCGGTTTCCGCATCGCCGAAATGGGCGAGCGCATCGGCATGCTGGAGCAGGAGGTCGGCCGAGTTGGGCGCCAGCGCCTCCGCCTCGAAGAATTTTTCGGCGGAGATGTCGAAATCCCGCTGATAGAGCGCCACAACCGCGCACATCCAGTGGCCGACACCGAGCGCGGGGTCGATCTCGACGGAAGAGTCTGCTTCCGCCTTGGCGCGATGCAGGAGATGGGGGTCGTTGCCTCCCAGCATCAACCATTCCAGCTGCAGGCTCTGCGCCACGCGGGCGCGGGCCACCGCCATGCTGTGGTCGAGATCGACCGCCTTGCGGAACATCGAACGGGCTCTTCTGAGAAGCGGCAGGTCGCATTTGCCGCGCAGGAGCTGCTGGCCCTCCAGCAATTGCCGGTAGGCCTCGCCGCTATGGTTGCGGTCGGGTTCCACCTGAAGCCGCTCGATTTCGCGGGCAAGCGCCGCCGCCACCTGTTTGGAGAGCAGCCGGAAGGCGGCGTGGATATGCCGCTCGGTCAGGACCGCTTCCAGTGACCAGACGATTTCACCGCTTGCATCCTCGATCAGCGCAACCGACATGCGGGTTTCGTCGAACACGGTGGAAATGATGCGGTAATCCGCCCGCAGCATGGCGTAGCTGTCATCGGCCCGCTCATGCGCCAGCACAAAGGTGCTGTGCGGCGAAAGGACGGTGAAGGTGCGGTATCGGACAAGGCTGTTGGCGACATCCTCGACGAAGGCATGCATGACCGGCGAGACCGGCTGCCCGTCAACCCTTGCCGGGCGGACGAATGCGACGCGCGGTTTTGCCGTTGTTTTTCGGCGATTGCCTTCTTCGGGCTCGGCGGGGGCCGTTATCGTGGCGGCCAGACTTTGTATTCTCCGCCGAAGCGCCACGGTTTCCGCTTCGGGCGAACGCCCCTCCTGGCGAAGCTGTTCCATCAGAAGCTGGTGCATGCCCTCGCAGGCGCTGATATTTCCGATCCGCGCATAGGCCGCCATCGCGGCGCGGTAGGTTTCTTCGCGCTCCGGCTCGATCTTGCAGGCGCATTCGGCAAGTCTCGCGATGTCGTTCGAACTGGCCCGGCCGAACCGCGTCAATTCCTCCAGAAGCTGGGTATAGCTCGAAAAGAACAGGTCCCGGAGACGGCGGCGCTCCGAAAGCAGCCAGAGATAAAGGTGGTCCTGCCCGGCCTCCAGCCCCTCCAGCAACTCGCCGCCGAATTCGAGCAGCGCATTGAGCCGCCGCATCGGGTCTTCGGCCCTTGCGCCGGCAAGGAAGATGGCAAGGTCGGTCCGCTGCGCCAGCGTGCCGGCCTTCAGATCGTTCCCTTCGGTCAGAAGGATCGCCTCATCCTCGTTCGGAAGCTTCTGCAGGCGCAGGATCAGCTGCCGCAAATTGCCGAGAGCCCTTTTCTGCTCGACATTTTCCCACAGCAGCGATGCGGCGTGCTGGCGGGAAAGGGACTGGTTCGGCGCAAGGATGAGGGCAGCGGTGAGGGCGAAACCCTTGGACGGAAAAAATGCTTCCCGCACCGCATCACAGCGCGGGGTGCCAAAAAGCCGGATCGGTATCAGTTCAGCGTTCCCAGCCACTTTTGTCCCCTCATGAATCATCATCTAACAACGTGCCCGGGAAATTGAAAGTCATCATAGCGTTCCATTTGACGCTGGTGTGACGCGGCCTGCCTATTGTCGCAGACAGAAGCATGAATGACGGGTGGAAAACAGCGGACATGCGGCGGGCAGGCATCGGGAATTTTCGACAGTGATAGCGTTTAACGGAAGCTACATGGCCTTCGAGCCGCGTATCGAACCTTATCAGCGTGCCGACGATGTCGGATATGCGGTCAGCGAATTCATGTGGTTCAAGGGCCGTCCGTTCTATCCGGTCTCGGCGCTGGTCCATGCGAAGGTCGCGCATGCCAGGTTGTCGGCGGAAAAAGGCGACGTCGAGGACGAGGATAATCTCGATATTCTCTTCCGTATGCCGCTGGTGGCGGGCGGGCACTTTTTCGAGATCGTGCTGCGTTCGAATGAAGGAACATCCTACGGCGGCTGGGTGTGGGGAGAAGAGCTGGAAATCCTGAATGAATTCGTCAACGGCTATCGCGTTCTGGCGGGGAAGTTCGACGACAGGCTCATCCGGTTCGAATATTCCAAGCGGTTTCAGCGTTACCGGACGATGGAGCCGCTGCCGGTCGAAAAATCCGTCTTCCTGATCCAGCGGGAGGCAAAACCTTACGCGGGCAGGCGTGGTCTGCCGGGAGTCCCGGTAGCCTGATCGCGGTGATGTCTTTGGCTCAGGGGGCGTGAAGGCAGGGACTGCGCCTATTGCTTCATGTCTGGCAAAGCGCGGCTTTGTCGGAAGTCATCCGGGAATATTTTTATTTTTATTGTGTGGAACATTATGATGCCCAATAGAGGTAAAGTGCGTAACAGGGGGATGTCACCGCAGCTTGTGGCGGTGAATTGCGTTTCCATCGATAATACGCTTTCCGATGCGGAGAGCGTTGAGGACGAGCCGCGCCCGCTTCTGCGCAGCGACAGGCTCTACGTTGTCAGCGAGCCTGTTTCACAGATATTGCATTCATCCACCATCGGGGATGTCCGAGCCGGAGAAGAGGCGACGGGCAGGACCGAGATTCGAAACAGGGTTGTCGATGCCGATATCAGGGCCGCAAAATGGGCCTGGGCGATATTGGCCATCGCGCATTGCTGGCTGATTTATTTCATGGTGCATAATCTCGGCTAGCACCCCGCCGGAAGATATCCGGCTTCGACGTGCCGACGCACGCAGACCCATCGCCGCAATTTGCGGCCATTTCGTCGTTTGAGCGGACCCGAGTGACCGCAACCCGACCCTTCGCCGGCCTCCCGCGCACTTCTTCATGATGCCGCCGCCTGTCATGCCGCGAAGGCTCGCTCTCTCTGCTGCTTGCCTGCGGAAATGTCATAAAGCTGTAAATGAAGAAACTTAATTGAGTGATCGGTTTCGACGGAAACGGATCAACATGTCCCGGTCGCTTTTTATCATCACGGCGGCGACCTCGGACTTTCTTACGACATTGCATCGCCCGGGCTAGACGACGTCAATATCGACCGCCCGGACCTGTTTGACGTGGTGTCGCATGGGCGGCGCCTGAACTCCCATGACCTTTCTAGCCCTGGAGATGACGAAGTGAGCAATCTTATAGGTACCGGCTTCAACGCCGGCTCAGATGATGGCGAACTGGCCACCCTCGAAAGCGATCTTCGCGCGCTTGCCGAAATTGGCTGCGACACCGTGGAAATCGCCGCGACAAGCCTCGACATGATCGCCGGCGGCCGGATCATCGAGGAGCGCGCCGATCGTTTCGTGTCGCTCGCGAAGCAGTTCGACTTCCGTTACACCGTGCACGGTCTCGTTTCTTCGAACTTCATGGATCCGGTAACATGCCGTTACCAGATCGATGCGGCCAAGGCGCTTGCCGTTCTCTGCGACCGTATCGGCGCGGGCATTCTCGTCCAGCATAGCGGCGCGCTGCGTGCCGACCAGATTGCCGAGCGGGCCGATGCCGACAGCCGCGAGCGGGAAGCACTTTTCGAACTGGCGGAATTCTGCAGGCCCTATGGCGTGCGCATCGCGCTTGAGAATATCTTCTCCACCGAACCCGGCCAATATCGCCAGACGCCGGCCCAAGTGGCAGCGACCGTCAAGGCTGTCGGTCACGACAATGTCGTGGCGCTGATCGACTTCAGCCATGCCTATCTCGAGTCCACCTATCGTGGCCTCGATTTCCGCGATGAGCTTCGCGCCATGGCGCCGGTTGCCGGCCACCTGCATGTGCACGATTCCTTCGGCCGGCCGCAGGGCTTCTATCAGCCTTATTTTGCCCAGGAAAACACGGCGCTCGGTATCGGTGACCTGCACATGCCGCTTGGCTGGGGCGATATCGACTGGCAGGACATCTTCTCGGAACTTTCCTTCTTGCCCGATACCGTGCTGATGATGGAAATCGGCCGCCGTTATCGCGCCGAGCAACCCGCGAGCCTCGAAATGGCGCGGCATCTGATGTCGCTCAATGCCGCCCGCACCCAGCTCGCGGCCGAGTGATGGTCTGAACCAGGCATAGGCCGACAGGCTGATGTTTGAAACACCGGCAGTCCCGATGCGGCTGCCGGTGTTTTAATTTACGCTGCCCAGTCGGAGAGCGAATAGGCCTTGATGTAATCGATCATCATCTGCGAGCCGTCGCTGAAATCAGCGTCCGATGGCGTTCCCGCCGTGCCGCCGACGGCAAGGTTGACGACCATATACATGGGGTCATGCATATCGTCAGGCGTATCCGTCTGCGCCACGGCAACGTCGTCGAAATACCAGGTAATGTGTTCGGCATCCCACAACAGGCCGTAGGTGTGAAACCCTTCGGTGCTCGGCACGCTGACATTGTTGATGACCGAGGTCTGTTCACCGGTGGCGTTGGAATGGGCGGACATGATGAGCGTATTGGGATTTTGGCCACGCATTTCGATGACATCGAGTTCCGGTGGCCAGGAGCCGTCTTCGGGCAGGAGCCAGAAGGCAGGCCAAGCGCCCCGGTCGGTTGGCATATCGGCGCGGATTTCGAAATAACCATAGGTCTGGCTGAAGGAGGAATAGGTGTTCAGCATCCCCGAGGTATAATCGTACCCCTCCACCTCGTCGGCAATCGACTGCGGGGTTTCCTCGGCGGTGATGGTGAGGACGCCGTTTTCGACGCTGAAAGGGTTGACCTCCGATGTGCCGGCATAGGCAGGGTTGATGTACCATTGCGCCTCGCCATTCGTCGTCAGCGAACTTCCTTTTTCCGGCGCCCACCAATATTTGGCGTCCCAGGTGCCCTGGTCACCGCTGTGCAGCGACAGCGTATCGAATTCATCGGCAAAGGTCTGGGTGAGAGACGAGCGGTCGAGGCTGAGTTCGAACTGGTCGGCCTGAAGGTCGTCTATGGTCGTTCCGGCAAGAACGATGGCTTCGCCATTGGAAAAATTGAGCCACAGGTCGCTGCCCTGCTGCGTGGAGCTGCCGACGAGCTGGTCGAAGGATGTGATGCCGTAGCCATTCAGCCGGATCGTGTCATTGGCGCTGAAATCCGTAATGAGATCGGTGCCGTTGCCGCTGGTGAAAATAAAGGTGTCGGCCCCGCCGCCACCGATCAGCACGTCGTTGCCGGCGCCGCCATCGATCGTCTGGCTACCCGATCCGCCGGTGATGATATTGTCGAGCGAATTGCCGAAGGCATAACGCCCGTCACCGGTTACCCTGAGATTCTCGAAATTGTCGGGCAGGGTGTAACTCATCCAGGTATCGATGGTGTCGATACCTTCCCCGGCATTTTCGGCAGCGCGATTGATGCTGGAATAGAGATAATAAATATCGTCGCCCGTGCCGCCCGCCATGGTGACGTTGACGGAACTGTCGCCCCACATGGAATCATTGCCCGCAGTGCCGGTGAGCAGCGGGCCGGAGCCCGTGGCGGAGAAAAAACCGGTGGAACTGCCGCTGTAATAGAGTGTGTCTCCAAGCGCATTCACTACTGTCCGGGCCATGAACCGTCTCCTGTCCGTTAGCGTTGGTCTCCTCACTCCTCCTGCTACACACCCTAACAGGGCAAAAAGCCTCCTGTTAGGCCGAAATATGAGGGGTATGTTCCGTTGCGGTTGCATTCGGCTGTTTAGCGGGCGCGTTGTCATCCCCCGCTTCCGCCTGTTACATCTCCGTTTTTTTGAACCTGCGCAGCCTGGTCTTGCGGTGCCCCTGCGGGCGATGGCAAGATTGGGGCGAATTGCAGATGTCTGTGCGGCATCTCGGGAATGGAGTGTCAGGATTGAGTGTAGCCTTTACCAAGGAAGACAGTGCGGAAACCGCAGCCGAAACCGTTCTGCCGGATCGGGTAATCTCGCCTCATCCCAATCTGGTGACGCAGTCCGGGCTGAAGGCGCTGGAAGAGCAGTTGCGGCTGGCGCGGGAAGCCTGTGACGCGGCCAATGCCATTGAAGACATCAATGAAAGACGGCGCATTTCCGCCAACCCGCTACGCGATCTGCGATATTTCTCCGAGCGGGTCCGTACCGCGCAATTGATGCCTGATCCGCCAGCGGATGGCGTCGTCGCTTTCGGCAGCGTCGTAACGTTCAGCCGCGATGACGGGCGAACGCAACGGTTCCGGATCGTTGGCGAAGATGAGGCCGATCCTGCTGCGGGAACGATGTCCTATGTTTCCCCGGTTGCAAGGGTGCTGATGGGAAAAGCGGCCGGCGATCTCGTCAGTTTGGGTGGGCGAGAGATCGAGATTCTCAACGTCGCCTGAAGCGGTCTGTCAGAAAATTGGCGGCCTTAAACCCGGTGTATTACCGATGACGCTTCCTTCTTCCCGGTTGCGTGCATTGTCCGCCGTTCCAAGCATCCGCATTACCGTGTTTTTCAGGAAAAGCCTGAAGTCCAGATCAATGGCGGCATAGGCAAGCGCAAGGCCTACATGGGCCATGAAGACGGGATTAAAATTCAGTTCTTCAAATTGATAGCCGATAATGACGCCGATTGCCGAATAGGCGAAAAAGCCGACCTTGCGTTTCCGGAAAACTGCATAAAAAAGTGCGAAGGCGCTCATGATGCAAAATCCCAGGCCGGAAGCATAGGCGGTGGCCATAAAGCCGTTATGGGGCGTACCGATCCTCGTTATCTGCGTGAGCTCCTCATATCGCGCGGCAAATCCTATGCCCAGGGGATGCTGGAGCATGACCTGAAAACCGCCGACGATTGTCTCCCACCGCTCTTGCAGATTGTTGCTGCTATTGCTGTCCTCCAGAAAACGTTTCGAAAAGGCCTGTTCCGCAAAGTCGAAAGCGCCGAGCGGCAAAACGGCGGCGATGACGAGGGCGGACAAGGCAAAACCGAAATAGGTGCTGAGCAGCATTTTGATCGAAAAATTTCGGATGTAGAAATAAAGCCCGATAGCGAGAACGGCAAACACCCCCGAGCGATTGAGCGTGAGCGTAAAGCTGGCGAGATATACCAGCAGAAACGCGGCAAACAGCGAGGGGCGTTTCTGGCGTTCGGCGACATAGGCGGCTGCGGCCCCGGCGAGCGCGAAGGCCGGTCCAGCCGTGTTGCCCACGGGCCATATACCGCCCGCCTTTTCGACGCGCAAAAGCAGCGGGGTTATCTCACCTTTCGCAGCAAGCTCCAATACGCCCGCCTCATCGAACATGAAAGACAATCCGAGGGAGGCGAGCTGATCATGGATGACAATGTCCAGGAAAAGCAGGATCGTCACCGCTATGAAGCCCGCAAATATGCCCCAGCAAAACAGTTCGAGAAGGTTCTCCTTGAACAGCATATAGGCAAAGAAAAGAAAATAGACCGCATAAAAATAGGTCATCGCCGCCGTATAAAACTCGCCGTCGCCGCGCGAGTCGGCAAACAGTGTCGTGAGGGCGAACAGGATCGTCAGCGGCAGGAGATAAAACAGGATGATCGACAGCGTCAGGCAGCGGACGTAAAGCAGCGCAATGACGGGCAGCATCATCAGCACCAGCATGTCGGTGATATTGAGAAAACGCAGGCCAAGATTGCTGGTCAACACATTGCATTGAATGAAGAAACCAATGGAAAATACGAATATTGCGAGAAAGATGCCGGGAATATTGATTGTTTTTGAAGGGTAAAGCGGCATTGCCAACACAAAACCCGGTAGAACGGGCTGGCGTGATGCCGCATCGTCTGCTCGTCTTTTCATCCGCGGCCTTTATTTTCTCTTGGCGGATTTCAACGCTCGCACAGGGAGAGCGCTACCGCGCAGCAATAAATATAATATGACGACCATTAGTGGGCTTGATGACGTCGCCACGCAAGATAAATTTATCCGTTTCTTCATGAGATCAGATTGCCTTTCGGCAAATCCCCTTCGACGGCAATGATGCGCTGAATGTGAACGGGCTCATTCGAGGTGGGCGGGCTGGTGCCGAATGCCGGAAGGATTCGCAGATAGAAGTTATATCCGGCCGGATTGATATCGGGGTCTATGGAGATCCCGTTGGCAAGCGCCCACATCCAGCCGCTATTGCCGGAGATGTTGGCACCCCCGAATTGCAGGGCGGAGCAAACGATCGTCCGCACTTCGCCGCCGCTTTTCGTCATCAGCGTCACATAGGGAGGGCGCTGCCTTTCGTTGTTTTTGTAAAGCAAGGCGAAGGAAACGGTCTTGCCGATCATTGCTGCGGCCTCTGCATTGCGAAAATAGCGCGTAAGCCCGGCTGTCTGGTCGCCATTTGCATAGAGGGCAAGGCTGGTGGTGAAGGATGGGGAAAAGATGAGGTCGGTGGTTTTGGTTGCGGAGCCTGGTGCGGTCAGACCCCAACCCGTCGGAACCGAACCGGACCAATCGGTGAAATCGCCATTGCCTATGAGATTGGTGGCAGGAAGCTTCGGCCAGCAAGGCGTCTGAAAACCACTGTCGGAGGCCGAAGCGAGGTAGGAATCGAACAGGGTTTGGGCGACGAGCCGCGAGCCTGTATCGTTCGGGTGGACATTGTCCCGATAAAGGGTGGCGTCTTTGCCCTTCGCCAGAAATGCCGCGTGCGTATCCACCAGCGTCAGGTTCGGATGTGCTCGGGCCAAGTCGAGGGTCGCCTGATAGACCTTGTCGTAACTTGTTCCATCTCGCCACGGATTCTGCGTGGTGATGAGCTGTGGTGTGCCCGGCCATCGCCATTCGGTCATGCCCAGCGGACCAAGCAGGCTGGATCGCCCGGAACTCAAAATGCCGCCGGGCACCTCGAAGGTCAGCATATTATGACCCTGATGCATGATGCAGAGATTTGGGCGGGGGATATTCAATGCCGCTGCGCGCTGCTCCGCGAGCATGTAGCCCGCCATGCCGCCTGGTAGCGTCGCGAGATAGACCGTGAGCGTCGCACCCTTGCCGGCGCGCAGTGTGATCGGATCGGCATAGGCCTTTGGCCCGGTGGCGGCGCTCGTCTCCCATTCCGCCCAGCGGTATAACACCACTGTCGCATCGTGCAGATCGCCGAGCATCATCGCAAATTGTTGAAATGGCCCGGCTTCGGCATGGGCGGTGCTGTCGCCGTTCACGAAGATCGTGGCACTCTGGCCGGCCGCCAGACGGGCACGCAAGGGAGAGAACGCAGTCGAGGAAAGTCCGATGGGGCCCATGTTCAGAGGGCGTATGCCGAGCGTCAAGCCGATCATGCCGCCACCCCTTCCGTTCGTGCCATATATATGCATATGTTGCAGTCAAGCGGTGTCATCGTTCGTTCTCCTGGTCTGGCTTCAGGATAATTCCACCATGAGGCATGGGGAAAAAATACCGGAGCGAAACGGCGAACAGCGCCTAGAAACGAAGGTCATGATTTTTTCTTTGATTTCGTTTGATGTATATAAGTAGAATATTAATCCAGTATTATTGTTATTATTGAATTTTATTTCGAATAAAGGTTTAAGCGCTGGTGTTTTTATCTAGCAGTGTGTGTTTTCGTGCAGCTTTCGGCAAACGTGCCCCGGCCGTTATCGGACAGGTTCGTTTTCTTCGCCTGTCGGCTGTTCATGCCCGCAATCTCGGCCAGACGCACCGTGGGTACTCTCACTCGGCAGGAGAGATGCCATGACATCCGCTCTTTTTGTCAGCCATACCGGAGAGAAGGGTGGCGCCGAACTTTTCCTGACGGACCTCGTCAAGGCTGGGCCGCATTCCTGGCGTGCCTGTTTTTTAAGTGGCGGTGCGGCCGCGGATGATCTCGTTGATGCCGGGCGGCCTCCGGTCATGCTGTCCGCCGGAGAAAAAATGCTGTCGATCCGCCGCAATGCGTCGTTTGGCGCCCTGTTGCGTGGAGCGGCTGATGTGATGGCGGTTGCCTGGCAATTGAGCCGGGAGGCGAGACATTATGATGTGATCTGCGCCAATTCGCAAAAGGCGCTGTTTGTCTGTGCGCTGGCCGCGAAGCTCAGCCGCCGCCCTCTCGTGTGGATTTTGCACGATATCGTCACCGATCCGGCTTTCAGCAGCACCAACCGCCGGGCGTCGCTGGCATTTGCGCGCCTTTTCGCCAGGCTGGTGGCGGTCAATTCCGAAGAAACGGGCCGGGCTTTCATCGAGGCCGGCGGCGAGGCGGAAAAGGTTCGCATCGTCTACAACGGCTTCGATCCCGCCAAAGCAAAGGTTTATGAGCCCGGCATGGCGGCGCGGCTTCGAGCGGAACTGGGCCTTGGTCCGCAACCGCTTGTCGGCCTTTTTGGCCGGCTGAGCGAATGGAAGGGCCAGCATGTGTTTCTGGACGCGATTGCGGCGATGGAGGGCGTACAGGCTGTCATCGTTGGCGCCGCGCTTTTCGGGCAGGAGGCCTATGAGGCGCGCATCCGTGAACAGGCATCCCGTCTCGGTCTCGAGGGCCGCGTCCGCTTCCTCGGTTTCCGCTCGGATGTACCGGAACTGATGGCCGCGATGGATGTGGTTGCGCATACATCTGTTGTTGCCGAGCCCTTTGGCCGGGTGGTCGTGGAAGCCATGATGTGTGGGCGTCCTGTTGTCGCCACGCGCGGCGGCGGCGTTACCGAGATTATTCGTGACGGCGAAACGGGCCTTCTCGTGCCGCCGGGGGATGCATCGGCGCTGGCAGCCGCGCTCGGCTGCATCCTGTCGCATCCGGCTCTGGCGGAAAGGCTGGCGCAAAAGGGGCGGGAGGATGTGAGCCAGCGTTTCTCTCTGGAGGAAACCCGCCGGTCCGTTTCCGCCCTGCTGACGGAGGCGGCGTGAGGTTTCGCCCGGTGAAGGACAGCAACAGGCAATGCGGGCAAGCGGAAGGGCCAGGATGCGTATTCTCGTAAATATGCCAAGCCAATATGGCGGCAAGGCCTCCGGAGTGGCCCGCGTGACCTTCAGTCTGCTGGAGCGGCTGCTGGAGCAGACGGGTCATGACTATATTCTGCGCTCTCCCTGGACGCGGGCGCAATTGCCCGAAAACCTGCGCGACAGCCGGCTGCAGCTTATCGAGACACCACGGCCGCGCATCATGGTTTTTGACGTGGTGCGTCAGGCGGCGATGCTGCCCGCGCTTTGCCGCCGGCATGGCATCGATGTGCTGTTTAACGTCGATCCTTTCGGAAGTCCCTTTGGCGGCAAACGGCGTCTGACCCTTGTTCACGACCTTTATTTCAAAACCATCCCCGAACAGATCGGCTGGCGGGCAACCCTGACGACCGATTTCATCTTCAAGCTGATGATGGCGGGTTCGGATCAGGTCATCTGCGTATCCGAAGCGACGCGGAAGGATCTGGCGCGTTTTTATCCTGCGGCTACCAATAAGAGCCTCACCATTCATTCCGACAGCACGCTGAATGTCGATCCCGAGGCTTTTGACACGGTATCGCCTGTTGCCGGACGTTACATATTGGTGGTCGGAAACGCGACTTCCAACAAGAATTTCTCCCTCCTGGGCAAAGCCTTTGCCGTGCTCGGTAAAAAATGGCCGGATTTGCGCGTCGTGCATGTGGGCCGCGACGAGTCTGAGGAAATCGCCGGCGCGCTGGACGATCCGGAATTGAAGGCCCGGCTGATCCGGCTTTCCGGCATAGATGACCGGCAACTGGCCGAACTTTACCGCCATGCCGCCTGCCTTTGCGTACCCTCTACCTATGAGGGGTTCTGTCTGCCGGTGCTGGAGGCACAGCAGCTGGGATGTCCGGTCGTCTGCTCCAATCGTTCCGCAACTCCGGAGATCGCCGGTGAAGGCGCCCTGACGTTCGATCCATCGGATGCCCAGAGCCTCGTCGATGTGCTCGAGCGACTTCTGGCGAATCCGGAATTGGCAGACAATCTTCGCCTGGCAGGTTTTGAAAACCGTAAATTATATTCATGGCAGAAGGCGGCTGCGAGCTATGCGCAGCTTTTTCAAGCAAGGCGTTGAGCCCCCCGGGGAAGGGATGCCCACGCGCTGTCTTGGCATTGAAAGCTCACGCGTCGACGGTTTTGCGCACATCCGAATAGAGTTTTTCATAGGCCGCGACGACCGCTTCAGGCGCGACACCCTGCCGGATTCTCTCCCGGGTTTCAGCTGTTTCCGCAAGCATTGCGGGATTGCGCATGGCCTCTGCCATGCGCGCGGCCAGTTCGGCGGCATTACCAGGTGAAAACAGGCGTTCCGGCCTGTCCGCGCCGATCTGTTCGGCGACACCAGCAAGATTGGCGCCGATGACCGGCACGCCGCGCAGAATGGCTTCGGCGACGGTGCGGCCGAAGGCCTCCGGCCATAAGGGCGGGACGATCAGGCAGTCTATGCCGGCGAAGAAACGGTCGGCCTCCACATAGCCCGGAAATGTGACCGGAAGGCCGGCCGCCTTTTGTTGATAGGCCTCGATACCGCCCGGTGCGCGGCCTGCCATGACCACTTGCCAGCCCTGCGGCGGCAGAAGCCGCAACGCCTCGAGCAGGAGATCCGCCCCTTTGGGTGCTTCGATGCGGCCGAGATAGCCAAAAACCAGCGGTTCTCCCGGCATGCGGGGAATGCGTGGTTGGGGCGAATCTGGCGGTGCGATGACGTTCCAGATCACCGTGCGGCGGTTTTCAGGCACATGGGTGAAAAAGCCGGCCCGCACGTGGCGTTCGACAATATCGCGGCCAACGCCGGCGACAGCATCGACCGCGCATTGGCAACGCCGGTGGAGATAAGAAAAGGCACGGCATTTTTTGCCGCTGCCATCGCAGATATGCCCGTCATGAAACAGGGAGCCGTTGGTGCACATGCTCGTGAAATCATGCAGAGAATGAACGAGTGGAACACCACGCTTGCGGATCATCGGCCAGATCAGCGGCGTCAGTTCCGACAGCGAATGGGTATTGATCACGTCCGGCCGGAAATCATCGATGACACGCGCAAGCCGGCGAACGAGGCGCGGATCCAGTTGCACGGCGATCTTATAATATTTTCGCTTCCATTCCGGCTGTTGCCCCCAGTCGCCGATGAAGAACGGCGTGGTGTGCCCGAGGCGGTGAATGGCAAAACCGTCGCGCTGTTCCGCTGCCTGCTCTTCGCGTGAAATGGCGGCCACCGCGACCGTATGGCCCTTACCGGCAAGTCCACGCGCAAGGTCTTCCACGAATATTTCCGCGCCGCCCACCCGATCCGGGGAAAAAAGCGAGGTTATTTGCAATATCCGCATGCTTAAATTCCTGCGCTCATGGTTTTAAGTCCAAGACAACTATTAGCATCCGAAAAATCCGTGCCGCGCTTGGTTATGGCAGATGAAGCGGGGTTTCCACTGATTGGCCTGAATGGATCGGCGCCGGCATTGCGGCTTCATCTGAAAATGGTTTTTGCCTTTTGTGGCCGCTCCGTTCCAGCCCGGGCGGGTTCAGGCAAAGCGTGACGACGGGGGCGAGGAAAACGGCATAGGCCATGGCAAAGCCGGGAATCTGCAACGAAAAATCAAGTGTCGAATGCAGCAGCACAAGCAGCAGCGCCGCAAGCCCGAGATGAGAGGCATAACGGTAATTTCTGCGTTTGCGTGCCCCGCGAATGAAAATCACCAGTTGGATGAGCACAAAAAAACTGAGGTAAAACGGAAAGGCCGCCCCGAGTGTCAGCAGGCCTTCGGCGTAGACATTATGGGCATGGGTGACGACGGCATCCACCCCGCAGCGCGCCGCATGATAGGGCGCATAGATTTCCGCAAAGCTAGCGAGGCCCGATCCCAGCGGCCAATTGTCGGCGATGGCACGCGCAATGCCCGGCATATAACAGAAGCGCATGTCGTCTTCCAAACGCGCCTCCATGCGAAGCGCCACCCGGTTGGCGAAAAGCGCGAAGAGGGCGATGGCGACCGCGATCAAAAACGCGGCACGACGTCTCGTCCCGCGCTGCCTGCGCCGGCTGGAGGCCCCATTGCGGCCGGTTCTGGCGGGAGAGTTGAACACAATCAGAAGAATCAGGAAAATCAGTGCTGCGAGGCTTGAGCCGATCCCGGCCCGCGATCCCGTCAGCATCAATGCGATGAAACAAAAGCCGGCGAGTACACCGAGAAATGCGGCCTTACGTATGAGTTGTTTCTGCGCGGCCGGCACGGTCAGGCGGTTTGCCACGAGCGCCTTTACCATAGCCCAATCCGGCGCGAGGAGGCTTTTGTGCAACAATGCGGTGAGCGTGAGAAAGATGAGCCCGAAGAAAGTCGCGGCGGTGTTGCGGTTGACAAACAGGCCGGTGAGGCTGCCGAGATAGAAGCGCTTCTGGATGAAGCCGAGAGCTTCGGGAAAAAGCACGAATTGCACGATCGAAAACAGCGCGAGCCAGCCACCGGCGATTGCGAACCATCGCAGCGTCTTTGCCGCGCGCTCGTCGCTATCGAAAATCACGAGGCCGGCCATGAAGGCGCCGAAGGGCAGGGCGGCGCTCATGAGGCCGAGCCGGTCATCCGCCGGCGTCAGCGAGATCGTGGCGGTTGGCGCATTTTGCATGAACATGGCGGCGGCGGACCAGGCCGGGTTGGGGCGCGCGATGCCGGGCAGGGAGGATGCCTGCAACAGCATCTGCACGATGACCGCTCCCAATAAAAGGCAGGCCGCCGCGAGTACCTTGCCCGCACCGGCCCTGGGGGCCCCGAACGCAAGGATCGATGGCACCAGCAGGAGATAGATGGCAGCCGTGACAACGATGCGGCTTTCGATTTCCGTTGCGCCTCGATTGAGAAGCGCCAGCAAAAAGATCGACCAGAACGCGACTATTGCGACCGGCCGGACATAGTTGCGAACCGCCACCGATGGGGGCTGCGAGGAGGAGAGCGGTTCTGATCTGGCTTCGGTAAGCGACATGTCTTGGGCTTTGTCGAAATTGCTGTGGTGGTTATGTCCGAATGACGGGCAGGGCTTCGTTCTTTCACCGTTTCAGTTCACGGCAGCGGCGCCGGGCGTTTCGTGTCTCCCGATGGTGGTTTTGGGCAGACGTCCGCCAGGGTCCATCGCAATATTTCTCCTTGGCTGCCGCAGACGATGGCCGTGTCCGCCTCGCGGGCAGCCTCGGCCTCGGGCAACGTGTTCTTCGGAAATTGCCGCCACATCACGAAACGCCCGCGGATCAGATTGGCATCGGCGGGTCCGTAGAGCTGTGAAAAATTCATCAGCACGGCGACTTCCATGGGCGAGGCGTTGCGCAGTGAACGAACCATGGCAAGACGCAGCCAGACATCGCCATTTGCGGGGAAACAAAAAAGCGCGTGGCGAATAAAGGTCTCGGCAAAACTGAGGCGCGCCGCACCCGAATCGGATGCCGGATCGAAACCATTTGCATCGAGATCGGCCAGAACGAGCCTTAGACCGGCTTTAACGATATCCGAACGGCAGATTTTTTCGGCAATGACCGGGTTCAGTTCAGGCACGGTTTCCGTAAGGAGATCAGGTGCGAGGCCATTATTATCGTCGGCGATCCTCGCCAATGCGACAATATCGGAAAAACGCCGGCTTTGTGAAAATGCCTGCGCCGCGACCGACAGGACAAAGACGGAAATGACGAGGACCGGTACGACCGCGAGGATTTTCCGCAGGCCCAGCACGCCGTCACGTTTGATCATGGTAATATCGTGTATAGCGCGAGTGATAATATTCGCTTGAACCATAGGCGCGATAAAGCTTCAGCTTTTCGGTATCCACCTTGTTGAGGATGACGCCCAGGCACTTCTTGCGAATATGGACTTCATTCTCCACGGTGTTTCGCACCGCCCTGCGCGCGGTTTTGCCCCATTCCGTCACGAAGATAAAACCGTCGATCCGCCCCGCCATGGCGCGTGCATCGACCACCGGCCCAAGCGGCGGCAGGTCGACGATGATATAGTCGAAAGCGTTGCTCGCCTCAGCCAGCAGCTTGTGCATTTGCGCCGAGGTCAGCAATTCCGAGGAATGGGGGACACGCTGTTTGACCACCGTGGGCAGGAAAGCGAGCCGCGTCTTTTCGTCACGAACCAGCACGTCCTGAGCGCTGCGGCCTTCCAGCAGGACTTCGAGCAGACCCTCGCTGGCGTGACGCGCCATGGCGCGTGTGGCGCCGGGATTGCGAATATCGGCATCCAGCAACAGGACCCGTGCACCCTGCCCGGCGAGCAGTTGCGCCAGATTGATGGAGATTGTGGACTTTCCTTCGCTCGGCAAGGCCGAGACAACGCCGACAATTCGCGCCCCGCTTTTGGCGGGAATGCCGAGATCGATGGCAAGTCTGGTGCTGCGCAGCGTTTCGGCGAAAGAGGAGAGCGGGTGGTCGACCGCGTAGCGCGCAACGCTGGTGGGGCGCGTCAGGGCCGGATGGCCGCCCTCCTGATCTTCTATTATGGCCTTGTTGTTCTGGATGAGCGGGGTATTGCCGAGGAATTCCAGCCCGAGAACGTCGCGAACCTGTTCCCCGGTGCGGAAAAAACGATCCCGGAATTCGCGGAACACGGCAATGCCGCCGCCGGCTGCGGCCCCCATGATCATGAACAGGGCCAAAATCATGGTTTTGTTCGGCTTGCTCGGAATTCGGGGCGGCATCGCCTTGGAAATCACACGGGCTTCCGTCACGGGGAAGGATTGCTGCTGCATCGCTTCCTGATAGCGCTGCAGGAAGGTCTGGTACATGTTCTTGTAGGTTTCAGCCTCGCGCTGCAATTCGCGCAGCTGAACCTGCGTCTCGCTGGCCGAGTTGCTGATGTCGGTCGCCTTGGCAACACTCTCCGCGAGCGACTTTTCCCTTGCTTCAGAGACTTCCAGGTCGCTCTTGTAACTTTGCGCGATGCGGCTGATTTCCTGGAACATCAGGCGCCGGTATTCCTGCATTTCATTGCGCAGACGTACCGCCTGAATGTGATTGCTGCCGAGCCGGCCGGTGATTTCCGCCTCGATCTTCGAGGATTCCAGATATTTTTTGCGCAGGTCATTGGCGACCGAGCTGTCGAGAATATCGGTAACGACCGCATCGACATCGTCGGTGGCGAGAATATGGTCGATCCGTTGCACCCGCGCCCGCGCCCTGGCCGTTTCCGACTGCGCCAAAATCAGCGCGCTGTTGGATTCGGCCAGCTGCTGATCGGAAAGCAGGCCATTATTGCCGGTCGAAATCAAATTATGTTCGGCACGGAATTTCTGCACGGCCAGATCGGTGTCGAGAGCCCGCTGGCGTAACTCCGCAATACGGTCGGACAACCAGTCGCTAGCCCGCCGCGTCGCCTCATATTTGGAATTCAGCTTGTCCACCAGATAGGCTGAAGCCACGGCGTTGACGATCTGCGCGGCGAGAACCGGCGATGTCGAGTTATAGGTAAGCTCCAAGGCGTAGGTCCGGCCGATGCGCTTGACGCTGAGGCCGCTGAGCAGCTGGTCCGACAGCGCTCTCTTCAGGGTTCCATCGTCAACCACCGATTCTTTTTTCGCTGGCGAGAACCATTGCGAGACATTGACGAGCGAGCGGATGGTGCCAACGATCGAACTCAGAAGCGACGCCCGCGTTGCCCTGAATTCCTGATTTTCCGCGAGTTTGAGACTGTCGACAACGGCAAGCCCGATGGTTTCCGACTGCAGAACCTCGACCTGGCTGAGAATGGAAGCCTCGTCCTCTATAACGCCGCCAATCGTCGAAAGCTGTTCGACAATCTGGCTGTTATTGCGGTCGATCAGCAGGGTCGCCGTCGCCGAATAGATCGGAACGGCCGTCGCGGCAAAGGCGAGGCCGATTGCCCCGGCGACGGCAATCGCGGCAAGCACGATACGCCACTGCCGGCGGATCATCGCGAGAACGGCGTCGATATCGATAAACTCGGCCGTCAGCCCGTTTTTATCGTAGTCGGCCATCGTCAGGGGATCGTGCCTTTGCAACAACTGTCAGCCTCGCTCTTTTCGGCGGGCGCGGCGCCCGCCAAGTCACGGTTGCATCACAGAACCGGCGGCAGCCTTCCCCTTGGGAGAAGGCGACAAAGCCAAACTCAAACGGGACTTGTGCTGGTCGGCGTTGTGGTGCTGCCGATTGAAAAGAAATTATTGATTGTGGTGAATGACGACGTGCCCGTGCCGCCTGTCGTTCCGCTACTGCCGCCGCCGCCAACGGGCGCGCTTCCGCCACCCGCCTGTGCAGTGCCTTCTGCAGCGCCTGCGGTTCCCGAACCGCCGATACTGTTGGCGCTGGCTGGCGAGGAACCGGCGCCGCCGATCGGCGATGCCGCCGCTGCTGCCGCCGCCGCAGGGGCGGCCGGACCGGCAGCCGTTCCCGCGATATTCTCGCTAAAGGCGATGAGAAGATCGGCGGGCACGTTGGCGCCTTTTGTCTGCAACTGGATAGCGGCTGCAAGTATCGTATTGCCGTTCCTCATCGCCGTGGCGTGGGCAAGCGCCAGACCTTCGCCGACCACTTCGGAGAAGTCCTTGTTGCCGACCTTCTGGGCCAGTGCGACGATTGTGGGCAATTGGCCGGAGTCACTCAGGACCAGGGCGGAAAGCTGTTCGGAGAACTGTGCCGCGCTGGTGGAAACGGCGATGATCGGAAACCCGCTCGTCACTTTTCCGGTCACGTCGGCCGCTGCCGCATCCGTGCTGGAAGCGATGGTGACCAGATCCTTGATCATTCCCTGCGTCGGAGACTGCTTGAACAGCTCCGCCGCGGCCATGGAAACCGTGTCCGGATTGGTGGTGTTGACGCGGGCCAGAAATGCGGCGGTGGTTTCATCGGCGGCCTTGACGGGCGCGCCTGTTGCCGCGCTCTCAACGGCGGGCGCCTGCTGTTGGGCAGCGGGTGGTGCGGCTTCCACGTTCTGTGCGTTGGCGACAGCGGAAAAGAGATCCATGCTGGCAATAAATATCGCACCAACGAACATCGAGCCGTTACGAATGCGGGGCATCCAACTCTCCAAATCTTTTAAAATACGACTTTAAATATATCCAATGCTGGATACGGTCATCCAACATCTAAAATCTCTTTTTTTAAATCGCACAGCCCACGCAAAGGATCAAGGGCTAAAATAAACCCGTGGCGGAAACCGTCCGCTATTGTTAACGGCCCGCTCGCGTCTTTCCATGCGCGGTTCATGACACGGCAACTTTGCGCGGCGATGTTATCAGCCGGTCACGAAGCCAGATATTGGCCGGTGTTTCGACAAACAAGTGAAAGGCGTGGGCTATGGCGACGGTGCTGACCACGATGACGAGATAAACGAGATTACTCCACTCCGGCGGGAAAGTGACACCGCCGAGCGCAATCTTGAAGCCCCGGAAGATAAAAGGGTGCAGCAGATAAAGCGCATAGGACGAATCGCCGAGTTTGGCCAGCGGCTGTGCGAAACGGGGCAGGGCGATGTTTCTGGTCAAGGTCGCTGCTGCCATTAGCAAAATCGCGCCGCCGCCGAAAACCAGCAACCGCGAAAAGGAATAACAGCCCGGATCACACTGGAAGCCTATGCTGTTCAAATCGGTCAGCATCCAGATCGCCAGACCGCACAGGGCCGTTGCAAGCCCGAGCAGGGGCGGCAGGCGAACGCCGCGCAGGAAAAGTAACGCGAGGAACATGCCTGCGACGAATTCGAGAATGATCGGCTGAAACCAGAAGCTGAACGGCAGGCCGAGATCGAAGGTGGAGCCGATCATGACGGCAGCAAACAGCACACCGGCTGTCGTGAGCACGGCGCGCTCCAGCGGCAGGAAGATGAACGCTGCGAAAACGATATAAAAGAACATCTCGTAATTCAGCGTCCAGCCCAGATCGAAGATCGGAAACGGATAGGCGTCGCCATAACCCATGCTGTCATAAGGAATGAAAAGATAGGAGGTCAGGATCGCCTGTAACGGCGGAAACGCCTTTGCGCCGAGCAGGGTGGCGATCACGGCAAGCCGCAGGGTCAGCGCAAACCAGTAAAGCGGAACGATGCGGAGAAAGCGGCGCAGCAGAAACGCGGAACGACCGCCTGTTGCCGCAAAATAGGGCCGGGACGCATAAACGATGACGAAGCCGGAAATGACGAAAAACAGGTCGACGCCGCCGCCCAACCTCAAAAGATGCAGGGGGAAAAGCGTGAATTCCCAGCTTACGTCCGCGTGCAACGCAACGATCATGATCGCCGCGACGGCGCGCATCACCTGAACGATATCGAGACGCTGCGCCCCGGCGGCGGGCGCTTCTTTAAAGTTTTTCATCATCGTCAATCTATAAAAATAAAGATATATTTAGTATAATATTGCGCCCGCTTCAGCGGGGCGGAAGTCCATTATTGAAGCAGGCTAGCACGCAATAGACCGACGCGATACACACAATTTTGCGATGCGGCATTTCAACCTGCACCATTCAGAAAACCTCCAGAACCGTGAGCTGGTCGCTGACCGAAAGTCGATATTCTCCGCCCTCCTGTGTGATTGTCTGCTGGCTCACCGAGCCGTCATCGCGGAAGCGGTGGGCGACGATGCGATTATGCGGGCCGGCCACGGAAAACGCCGCAATGCGTTCCACCGGCGGATTTTCGATGCGTGCGGGCCATTGCCAGCCGGAAATTCCAAGCCAGACAGGCACGAGCAAGGCACCGTCCGCTCTCACCAGATGCAGGGACAATCTTTGGGAATCAGAAGTGAGGAAATCGATCTGCCGTTCTTCCGGCCCGGTCTGCCGTTGTGCCTTGCAGAGGGAGAGAAGGGCGCGAACGGCATCGTAAGCCGGGGTGCGGCTCAGATCATGGCGCAGGAGACCGAAGGAAGATTCCGGGTCTGTCGCATCGGCGGCGAAGCTTGAAACCATTTCATACATATAGGATCGGCGGATGCCGCTGATGAAGCACCAGAGCAGCATGCGCGGCATATAGCGCGCCTTGATGCCTTCGGTGACGGGGAAATGGAAGCTCTTCGTTTGCAGCGAGGTATGATAGCCCATTTCCGTGGCGAATACCGGCCGGCCGGCGGCTATATGCGCCGAAGCGGCGACGGATTTTGAGAGAGCCCCCGGACCGGTCGTTTCGGGATGTTCCATCCCCGCGTAAGGATGGATGTTGCCGTAGTCGCAGACATTTTTCAGGTCCAGCGCCAGCGCTCTGCTCTCCAGGACATAGCTCGGCGCCGCAACGGGCACCGAGCGCAATTGCGCGGTTGAGCGGATTGTGTTGTGCAGGGCGGCCTGATGTTCCGCCGAAATGCGCGGGGCATTTTGCGGATCTCTCGTCAGGTTCGGCTCATTGCTACCCTCGAAAATATCGATACCCGCGTCGCACCAGTCGTAGAAATCCACCAGCCTGTCGAGCGGTGTGGAAACGTAAGGGTTGAGATTGTCGTAACAGATGATGGTGAGGCGAATGCCCGCCGCCACGATGCGGCGCAACCGCTGAAAGACGCGGCTGTCGCGACTGTCGCTTGGGGCGATAAGCCCGTCATCGCGCAGATGTCGTACGCCGAGCGCTTCGAGCTCGGGCATGATCCGGTCAAACTGTTCCGGATAGACGCCCGTGGGGCGGGTGAAGTGGCCCGACACCCCCACACTGTCCAGAAACGCCCCGGCATCGGCGGAGGCAACCGCCTGGGCCCGTGCGGAGGTGGCGCGCAGGCCGGTGGCGGCGACCAATGCGATGGGGGTGACTGAAAGCAGGCCACGCCGCGTCAGGCTGCCCATGGCGATCGGCTGTTTTCCATTCATCTGCGCCTCCTGGCATGTCCGGAGAAAGTATTAGCCAGACGCCATCACATGGACGTCGTTGACATGGACGTCGTTGTTTGAGCGTCAATGACGCCTCTCAACACGTCGGGATCAGACTGTCGTGGACGTTTTTGGCATCTATGGTCGCCTTAAAATCCATGTCTCTGAAATAAAATAAATATTATGAACTCGAATATGACCGTCAGAGAAAACGGAACCCCTCGCTTCCGTTCACCTGTTTATGTGCGGAAAACGTAACACGAGACCTGTTCTTTTCGCAACACCGCATGGCTTTTGCCGCATCGCGAAAAAAATCACTTGAAATGCCGTCAATTCCCGTGCTTTTTGAAAAGTAGATTTTGGTAATTCATATTTTCAAACATTAGATCCGCTCCGGTTCTTGTATTTTTACAGATGTCTCACTGGTCTCCGGAAATTGAGGGAGACGAACGAGGCCGGGATGGACGCCATAGATTTTCGATGAAGGAAAACAGAGCGTATCCGCATGCGAATTCTCCATCTTAGCAGCCTTTATCCGCCGCATATCGTCGGTGGATGCGAACGCTCGGTCGAACATCTCGCCGAGGAACTCGTCTCCATGGGACATACGGTCGGCGCCGCCTGCATAGAGCGGCAGGCCGAACCAAAGACGGTGCGCAACGGCGTCACCGTCTATCGCATGTTCCACAACAACGATTTCTGGCTTGAGGACTGGCCGCAATATACGCCGCAGCAGCGGCGTATGCAGAAGCTCAAGCAGCAATGGAATTTCGATGTCGAAAAGCAGTTCGAGGCCGTTCTCGACGATTTCAGACCGGATGTCCTCAACACCCACTCGCTGCTGGATGTGACGACGCTGGTGTGGCGGGCGGCGCACAAGCGCGGCATTCCGATCGTTCATACGATCTGCGAATATGATCTCCTGTGCGGCAACGCGGCCATGTTCAAGGCTGGCAAGCCCTGCGAGCACATCCATCTCGGCTGTCAGGTGGTGAATTTCAGCAAGAAATTCACCCAGCGTTATATCGGCGCCGTCGCAAGCGTTGGCACCGAAATCCTCAGGACCCATGTCAATCACGGGCTTTTCCATCACATTCCGGAAAGCCTGCGTCGCGTCATCTTTTATTCCTGCACGGTTCCCGACGGTGATCCCGTCGCCCGCCGGCAGATCGACCGGACGGGCCGGCCGCTGACCTTCGGTTATATCGGCCGCATCAACACGGAAAAAGGCGTCGGCACCATGGTCGATGCCTTCAGGGAAATCGGTCACGGCAACTGGCGCTGTCTGGTTGCCGGCCATGCGATGGACGATTCCATCGAGCGTTTCACGGCGCAGGCCGGCGATCTGCCGATCGAATTCGTCGGCTGGGCGAAACCGAAGGAGTTTCTCGAAGAAATCGATGTGCTCATCGTTCCGTCTTTCTGGGCCGAACCTTCGCCACGCACGATCTACGAGGCCTACGCCATGGGCGTGCCGGTCATCGGGGCAGCCTCCGGCGGCATACCGGAGCTGATTGGCGAGACCAATCACGACTGGCTGTTCGAACCGGGCAACGCCACCGACCTTGCTGCCCGTATCCGCCGGGTGCTGACGCTTTCGCGCGAAGAATTGCCGACGGAGGCCGATTTCGGAAACATCGTCGAGGAATCCACCTCACGCCGGGTCGGCGAAAATTATGTGAAACTCTATGAGGACGTACTGACGAAAAGCAGGGAAGGCCGAACCTTACGCGCATCTTAGGTCCGCAACAGCTTTTATATTTTTTAAGCTTTTTTCGAAGGGGCAGGCAGATGGAAGCAGGTAGCGCTGATAAATTGCGGTTCCTTATGCTGGATTTTTATCGATTTCTTGCTGCGATCGGTGTTGTTCTGTTTCATGTAAATAGTATCGACAGCCGTGCGAAATCGATTATCGATGTCGGAAGTTTTGGAATTTTCGTCGATTTCTTTTTCATGCTTTCAGGCTTCGTTCTTTTTCACACTTACAAAGATCTGAAGCTTAGCACGACAAACTATTCAACCTTCTTGATTCGCAGGCTGGCCCGTATTTATCCGCTTCATGTGGCTACCATGACGGTTTTGATATTGATGTCGGTGACGTTCTCTTATCCTTCAGCGATCATTGAATATCGGGACTTGATTTTGAATATTTTTCTCATGCAAGCATGGGGTCTGTCCGACAAGTTAACGCTAAACCATCCGTCCTGGTCCATAAGTGCCGAGCTTTTTTGCTACTTGTTGTTTCCATTTATTCTTGTGATGATGCGTGAAGTGAAGATTTATATTTCCGCACCGTTTGTATTGGCCATCTTCTATTTTTTCTCCCGATCATGGATGCCTTTTTGGGAACAGCCTGGAGGCATGTATGGCGCAAACTATGACTTCGGCATGCTGCGGGCGCTACCCAGCTTTCTGGTCGGTTGCCTCATATACCAAATCTATCAACAGATCAGAATTTCAAGTCGATTTTTTCTATATATAGGAATATCGATTTTCTTTCTCGCATCGTTGCAAATGTTTAGGCTTTATAATCCGAATTATGTGATGGCAACGTTAGCGGTTTCGTTGCTTCTCACGGCACTGGGTGAGCGGGATATATTATACTCCAAAAGAATTTCATGGATTTTGTCAGTCTCCGGTGATTCTTCCTACGCAATTTACATGATCCATGCGATTTTATTTACGACTATATTAAAGTTCACATGGCTGAGTATGGCGGCGCCGTTACAGTTTTTTCTGCCTTATTTGAGCGTTGCGATAATCTTTCTGACCGTCACGTCTCATTTCGTTTTTAAAAATTTCGAGAAGCCGGCACGCAATTTCATAAACAGTAATTTGGTGCCACAACCAGCGTTGCGGGTGGCGAATTGATGTCCGGTTCGATAGGCAACGCCGCCATCACAGGCGTGTTCTGGTCCATCGTCCAGAACTGGGGCGGCAAGCTCTTCACCTCCATTCTCTTCATCGTCCTCGCCCGTTTCCTCAGCCCCACCGATTATGGCATGGTCGCCACCGCCGGGCTGGTGTTGATGCTGATCCAGATGCTGTCGGAGTTCGGATTCGCGGATGCGATCGTCCAGAAACGCAATCTGGAGCCCAGCGACGTCAATCTGCCATTTTATGCCTCGGTTTCGGTTGCGACGCTGCTGGCCGTTGCCGTCTGCGTTTTTTCACCGGAACTGGAACGCTGGTTCGAGGTTGACGGGCTGGCGCCAATCATCGTGGCGATCTGCATATTGCTGCCGCTGAACACGGCATCAATGTTTCAGGAGGTGAATTATCGCCGCGCACTCGCTTTCAAGCCGCTGGCGATCAGAACCTTCATATCGAACATCGTCGGTGGCGGCGTGGCTATCGTTTTCGCGATCAAGGGCCTCGGTGTCTGGAGCCTTGTCGTTCAGACCTATGTTGCGACCATCGTCACGCTGATCTGGCTTTGGCGAAAGCCGCATTGGCTTCCGGGAACCACCCTCAATCCCGGCACCTTTTTGGAATTGCTGCGTTTCGGTTCGTCGGCGCTGAGCTTGCGCATTGTCGAATTCGGGTCGACCCGACTGATCGATTTCATCATTCTGGGACGTTACGGCGTGGCGGCTTTCGGGCTCTACACCGTGGGCAGCCGGCTTTATCAAATTCTCATGCAACTGCTTCAGTCGGCCCTGTATGACGTCTCGCTGACAGTGCTTTCCCGCGTATCGCACGAGCGCGAGCGCATGGCGGAACTGTACAAGCAGCTGATTGCCATATCGGCCATTGTCTCCACCCCGGCCTTTGTGCTTTTCGCCGCCTTGGCGCCAGAGATTTGCCGCGTCCTCTTCGGACTGCCGTGGCAAGGGGCGGATGAGATTGCGCGGCCCCTGCTGCTGCTCGGGGCCCTGCAATGCGTGCAGTTTCAAAACGGTCCGTTTCTTTCCGCGCGCGGCAGCCCGAACAAGGTGTTGATAGCCGGCACCGTCAAGTCGGTTTCGACAATCCTCATGATCCTCCTCATCCCGACAGACAGCATCGGTGAACTCGTCGTGGTGTATGTCCTGGGGCAACTCGCCTCCACGCCCTTCACGTTTTTTTATGTCTCTCGGGAACTGGATGTTCCGCTTCGTCGAATAATCTTCCTGCTTCTGCCAAGTTTCGTCTCAAGCGGCGTCGGCTTTGTCGCAGTCGAGTTGATACGTCCAGAAATCGCGGGCCTGGGCCTTGGCGATTTCATGGCGGGACTCATGCTCGGATCCATCTTCGTCGTCACTTATTTTTCGCTCATGGCGCTTGTGGCGCGCCGGCAGGTTCAGGCGGCCCTGCTGTTCGTCATCAGCAAGGTGCTCCCACGGAAGGAAGCGAATGCGTAAACTCGTAAAAAAGATACTTCCCGCTCCGCTGCATCGCGAATGGGTGAAGTTCAACGAAGGCCGCAATGAAGAAATGGCAATTCGCCGTTTTTTTGATGCCCTGCAACAGCGGAAGCGCGGGATCAAGACCCTCAGCGGTGGGGAGCATCTAAACCGGATTTTGATCGTCGCCTGCGATCCTTTTTCCGTTTTCGGCTCCATCGGCGATGACGCCATGATTACCGCGACCGTTCAACATGCCCGCGACAGGAACCCCGATGTTGATATCGATGTCCTTCTCGAGGGCACCGATGCTTCGGAACTGGTCCGGCAGAGAGGATTCAATCCCGTCGATATCTTTGGAGACGTCGATTTCATCGGGGCGCTTTGCCGTCAGTTCGAGACAAGGCGGTATGATTGCGTCGTGGTGATCGGGGCCGATGTCATGGATGGATATTATCATCCATTGGTGACCGCGAAACTTTTGGCAAGTGCGGATTTGGCGGCGGCAGCCGGCATAAAAAACGTCATCCTCGGTTTCAGTTTCAACGAAGCCCCGCATCCGTCTTTGTCGATGTTTTACAGCGCGCTTCATCCGGGCGTATCAATCAATGTGCGCGACCCAGTTTCCTTCGGCCGCCTGAACGTGTTTGCGAGGACGAATGCGGCGCTGGTTGCCGATTCGGCCTTTAGTCTCATTGCATCGGAGGCTGATGCGGATACCGGTTCCTGGATCGCGCGTAAGCGCGCCGAAGGATACAGGGTGATGGGGTTTAACCTGCATCCCATGCTGTTCAAGAATGCGGATCGCGCTCAGATTGACACGATCATCAAGCGTGGCGCGGAGGCGCTGCGGTTCGTTGCTGACGCGCGGCCGGTTTGCTGGCTGCTTATCCCACATGATTACCGGGAGGGTTTTGGCGATCAGTCTTGTCTTCAGGCCATTGCAGAGTTGGTGCGCCCTTCACTTGACGATCGGGTTAGATATCTTGAGGGCAAGTGGCCGGCGACTGTTCTCAAGGGGGTAGCGGGACAGCTTGATGGAATTGTCAGTGGCAGAATGCATCTTGCCATAGCGGGGCTTGGCAAAGGCGTTCCTGTCATATGCATTGCCTACCAAGGAAAATTCGAAGGGCTTTATCAGCATTTTTCCCTGTCTTCCTCAGACCTGCTGTCGCCTTCGGCTTTTTATACGGATGAGGGCATCAGGACTGCCCTGATGGAATTCGTCGACCAGGTGGACGAGCGTCGCGAACAGGTGCGAAGGAAATTGCCGGGCGTTCTCAGCCTGTCGAAAAGTAATTTCCAGATATTCGAGACCTTTTCAGAAGATAAACGATCAGTCACATGAAAGTCGCCTTCGTCTCAGCCATTCCCGCCCTTCCAGCGTCTGAAGGCAATCGTAGCCGGATTTTGCAACTGACGCGGGCTGTCCGCAGCCTTGGTCACGAGGTGCATTTCGCCTATGTCGACACGCCGATCGCGATCGACTTTAATTCCGCTCTGCATGAGGCGGAATTCGGATCTCAATACGTCCATTTCGTCTCTCGCCAGAAGGGCGGCTTTAAATCTCGCCTTGGTCAAGATATGGGCCTCGAGTTTGGATTCACGGCCTATCGGGCCGTTCGAAAGGTCCACCGGCTTCTCGGCCGCGATAGCGGCTTTTATAATTATCTGGACGAGTTCTATTATCCCGAAATCGGCCGTCAGGTTCGGGATATTCAGCGCCGGCTTGGCATCGATGCCGTCATTGTCGAATATGCATTCCATTCGAGGGCATTTCTGGGCTTGCCGGATGATGTGCTGCGCATTCTCGACACCCATGATTCCTTCGCCGATCGACACAAGGCTTTCATCCATACCGCGAACAAATATGGATACTGGTTCTCCGTTCCGCCGGCCGTGGAGTGTAAGGCTTTCCGCCGTGCGGATGTGGTTGTCGCCATTCAGGAGGAAGAGGAACGGGCGTTCAGGCAGCGGCTGGGGGCGGAGACGCCGGTTGTTGCGACCGTCAGCCATATTCTCGATCTCGATGGAAAAGTCGAAGACGTCACGTCGGGGGATTTTCTGTTTCTCGGTTCCGGCAATGACGCCAACATCATTTCCCTGAAGGGGTTCCTGCAAAACGTCATGCCGTTGGTCCGGGCGGTCCGGCCGGATATTCGTCTGGTTCTGGCGGGCGGCATATGCGGCAAGATTGAAGACGGGGAGGGCATTCTCAAGCTCGGTCGCGTCGATAATCTGAAGGATGCCTTCACGCGCGCGCCGCTCTCCATCAATCCCATCACGCTCGGAACAGGCATCAACATCAAATTGCTTGATGCTTTGGCTGCCGGTGTTCCGACGATCAGCACCCGCACGGGTGTGAGAGGACTTTCCGACCGTTACCGGCGCGGCGTGGTCATTGTGGAAGACGATGACCACAGGGCGTTTGCCGATGCAATCCTGCGGCTCGCCTCCAGCCGCGATCAGCGGCAGGAGCTGGGAAACAGGGCATTTGAGGACGCCATTGAATGGAATCGTCAACAAATGACGGTCCTTGACGATATTCTGAACGGCAGGCGGGTTGGTTGAAACCACACCCTGACGCCGCCATCTGGCCCTGTCCGGGTGGCGCGTGGAACGACGCGGGGGGCCGTTTCAGCCGATCAGGTGCAAGCCCGCATCCGAAAGCCTGAGAATGGTAAGCCTGCCCGTCGTAAAGGCGCCGGTGTCGATGCCGATCCGTTGCGGGCCGGTTTCCGGTTCCGTTACCGGTGTGTGACCGTGGATGACGACGAGATCCAGCCCGGCCCCTTGTGAAAGGAATGGCTCCCTGATCCACAGCATATCCTCATCTGTCTGCGCCTCCAGCGGCAATCCGGGTCTCAAGCCGGCATGCACGAAAATATAAGGCCCTATCCGGGCATAGATGGGCAGGCTGGATAAAAGCTGACGGTGGGTCTGCGGGATCGCGCCGAGCAGGGCGTCCCTGAATTGCGGCAGCCTCAGGCGACCCTTTTGCAGGAAATAGTCGATATCGACCCCGTAGGACAGAAGCGTCTGGCGGCCGCCAAAGTCCAGCCAATGCATATTTTCCTGCGGATTTTCGAGAAAATCATGGAAGAGCTGCTCATGGTTGCCGCAAAGCGCAATACGGCGCAGCGGCGCTGGCGGCGCCTGCAACAAATGTTCGAGGACGCCGCGGGAATCGCGCCCGCGATCAACATAGTCGCCGAGAAGAACGACCAGCGCGGGAGAGGGCTCAGGCCCCAGATCGGCGAGGATTTTCCGTTCCGCCTGCAAAAGCAGGTCGAGGCAGCCATGCACGTCGCCAATGGCATAGATCGGAAAGGAGGCCGGCTTGTCGCCAAGGTCGATTCTGCGCCGCCTCCGGTCGTCGCGGGGGGCTGGTTGTTTACGACCGCGAATCCAGTTGAGCACCTTGCGCATAGCTGCCGATACTGTCTCTCCCGCACAAGGTCAAGAGCGTTGAAGGCGGCTGTTGCATCACCCGCCAAAGCTGCGCTGACGCGATGCCTGGTCGTCCATTAAAACCCCTCCGACGAAGCGGCGAAAGGCGGTTTTAGCAAAGCAGCACGCGTCAGTTCCGTGTGGAGAGAATAGCCTCTTCGACGTCCGAAAGATACGTTGCCGTAAACCGAAAGGGCGGCCTCCGCATGAGGACCTGTTCTAGAGTTTCAGCCAGACACGCGGGTTCTCATGCGACTGGATCTTGATCCATTTCAGATCCACTGCCTTCCACGGCTTGACGACATTGGTGCGGTTATCCAGCACCAGATCGCCCTGGCTGGTGCTGACGACCAGAACGGCGTGACCTATGCCATCCGTCGTGCGGGCGGTCGCGATGCGCAGGGCGCCTGAAGGCCAGCCGGCGCGCAGAAGGCGCTGCCGCTTGGTCACCGCGAAATCCTCGCAGTCGCCGCTTGCCGGGTTCAGTTTCCAGTCGTCTTCGCCGTCCCGTTCACCGACATAACTTATCGCGGTGTTGATCTCGGCGTTGATGCGCTGGAGTTCCGCGCGCTTCTGTTTGCTCAGGTCCACCGTATCAAGGTCGCCGATCCGGATGCACTGGTCGGCCGCGCCTTCGCAGAATTTCGCAAAGGCGATCGGCGCGATGGTCGGACGGCTGGTCGTCATGAATTGGCCGGGCCGCGATGCGCCGGGCTTCTGGGCGAGGCCACCAAGCTGGACGGCCGATGCGGTTGTCGCGATGCTTGCCACCATGCCGGCAGCGACGGCAAAAATCTTTGCCAGACGGATTGTTCTCTTCGCCATGTCCTTGCCCCTGCACAGTTGTCTTCTCTCGTGCCTGGCACCATAGCGACCCATTCTTGCGGGCCGTTTAAGTCGATAGATTGCATTTTAACGAAATCTAATTTTGTTATAGCACGCTGAAAAGACGGCTTCGAACTCACCTGCAGCGGGTTCGGCCTTCGGTGTCGACAATACAGGTCTGTTGCGGCACCGCCCGTCTGAGTTCGCGCCGTGTATCGGGTGAGGCGCGGTTTGCCGGTGGCCGGTCGTAATTTCGGTAAATTTCGAAATTGCGCCCGCCGATCGTTCCCTGCGCCCCGCCGCGGCCATCCGGCGCCACTTCGTAATTCTGGTACTGCTGGGCATGGGCGCCCGCGGGGAGGCCGATCACGGCAAAGAGGACGCCGGCCGCGAGGCTGCCCCGCAATGCTGCCGCTTGCCGCCTGCCCACCATCATGACCGTTCCTCCATTGACGAAATGACGGACGCCGCCGCACATTTGCCATGCCTGGCGCGCATTGATTTTCCAATCGTCCGTCGGGGGTAATCATATCACCGATATTGCATCCGGTGTGAGAAGGATTTGTGTCTGGAAGGGCCGAATCGCCTCCCTGCCGTATCAGCCCGCGGTGTCCCTGGCCAGGAGACGCCACCCTGCCGCTTGATCGTCAGGAATGCGAAAAAACGCCATTCCAGGGCTCAAAAATTAAGCTCTTCGCCGCTGCATTTATAGGCTTCACAATCCTGTAACAACGGACCTAATATACAAGTGCAGATGCCGAATCGCTCAGGAGAAGCCCTTGACGATTGCAGTTTCACCACAGGCCCTGCCGGCGCTCGTTCTGAACGCAGACTACAGGCCACTGAGTTATTATCCCTTGTCGTTATGGTCCTGGCAGGACGCGATCAAGGCTGTCTTTCTAGACCGTGTGAACATCATTGCAGAATATGATCACGCGGTGTCGTCCCCCAGCTTTTCCATGCGGCTGCCGAGCGTCGTCAGCCTCAAGACCTATGTGCAGCCCACCCGCAACCCCGCCTTCACACGCTTCAACGTTTTCCTTCGGGACAAGTTCGAATGCCAATATTGCGGCACGCGGGACGAATTGACCTTCGACCATGTGATTCCCCGCGCGCATGGCGGTGAAACCACCTGGCACAATGTCGTTGCGGCGTGCTCTCCCTGCAACCTTAAAAAAGGCAGCAAGCTTCCCAAGCAGGCGGGCATGTTCCCGGCGCAGAAGCCCTTCCAGCCGACGGTTCAGGACTTGCACAATAACGGGCGGCTGTTCCCGCCCAATTATCTGCATGAAAGCTGGATGGACTATCTTTACTGGGATACCGAACTGCAGCCCTGATCCTTTGAGGACTGCAACGCGGTTTTCCGCTTACCGGCTTTTACGGCTCGCGCCAAAAAAGGCGACTGCCGCAAGTGCAACGCTTGCGATGACATTCCAGCCGGCGAAGGAAAGGCCGAGCACCCGCAATGCGGCGTCGTTGCAGGACGGGGCCTTGATGGCGTTCAGATTGCCCAGCAGATCGCCGGCATTGGTGGTGATGGAAGGCGCGCCGGTCGCGCAGGTGATCGGCCCTGCCCAGAAACCCCATTCCACGCCGGCATGATAGACCCCGAGCCCGGCACCGATCAGCATCGCCACGCCGATAAGGGCAAGCAGCAGCCGGGTGATCTGGGTCGGCAGTTTGAAGACGCTGGTCGCAATGGCCAATATGCCCAGCGGAATGGCGTAATAATAGGGATCGCGCTGCAAGAGGCAGAGCGCGCAGGGCGTATAACCGCCAATATGCTGGAAACCGAGGGCGGAGCCGACGGTGAAGATCATTCCCGCCGTAACGCCGAGAGCGGCGAGCGTGCGGCTATTGTCGGCGGTGGTCGCATTGGCCATGTTGTTTTCCTCAAACTTCGCGAAGAAGCAGATATCCCGGACGGGCTTTCAAAAAGGCGGGCGTGATGGCGAAATTAAGTCGCCGGTCCTCACGGGTGTCACGGGATTCGTCTAATCCAGTCCGGCGCATCTGGCAAATGAAAGCCCGGTAATACTCGGAAGCGTGCAAGCAAAGTTTCGTGAGCTCGTCGAGGGCATGAGGCCATTGAGGTGGCCACGGCAACGCGCTGGATAAACACGAGGAAAATCAGTCCGTTTTGGAAATGGTACCCCAAGCCGGGATCGAACCAGCACTCCTTTCGGAACCGCATTTTGAGTGCGGCGCGTCTACCAATTCCGCCATTGGGGCAACGGTGGTAATGCCACGGCGTCTATCATGGTCAAGGCCATGCGTGCAACCCCAAAGCTGACTTATCCTTTTGAATTGCACGTGTTTGCGCGCGCGCTTTTTCGTCTTTACCCTGCTGCCGATCAAAATGTCGCGGACGGTGGCTGTGCCGGTTCGCTACACCCACGGTTGCCCCATTAATGTAATATTAGGAACCTCTAATAAATTAGAATATACGCAATCACTAATTGAATTATGATGTCAGGGTGGAGTTTCCACGCGGGGCGGGAATGGCCAAACTCATAGGGAGGAAATTATGAGGGCTTTTTCTCGCAATTTGTTACTGTCCGCCTGCCTGATCCTGCCGGTCCATGCCCATGCGCTGGATATCGGGATCGGTGGCGAGAATGGGGTTAACGCCAGTGTTGGCGACAATGGCAGCGGCGGGCTCGGGGTCGATGCCTCCGTTGGCGGCAGCAGTGGCGTTAACGCCAGTGCGGATGTCGGCGGCAGGAGCGGCGGCGGGCTGGGCGCGGATGTCAACGCTTCGGTCGGCGGCAGCAATGGGGTCAATGCGGATGTCAATGCATCCGTCGGTGGTTCCAGCGGCGTCAATGCGGGTGTGAACGCCTCCGTTGGCGGCTCGGACGGCATCAATGCCAATGTCGGGGCCAATGTGGGCGGATCGAGCGGTGTCGGTCTCGGTGTCGGGGTTGGCATCGGCGGCTCCGGTTCGACCGGCACGCCCGGGAACCCAGGTGGCAGCACCACCAATCCCGGCGGCTCGGGCACGGTGTCTCCCGGCGCGATGCGCAATGCCCTGCAAGCCTATAATGATATGTCACGCACCGAGCAGATCAAGCTCGCCCGCCGTTGCATCGATATTCTGGGCGGCGGATACGATGCGGCTCTGACGCAATTGTGCAAGATGATCCGGACGGCTTCGCGCTGAAGCGGGTTTTTACCCGCATCATAAACTCCGAAGGGCGCCGTGGGTGCCCTTCGGATCAATTGCCCTTGCGTCCGAAGGACAGGATCTTCTGCCGCAGGCTGCGGGCGAGGTTGCGGGTGTTGCGGTACATGTCCACCTGGGTGGAAACCTGCCGCACGTCCCGGTCGCTGTTCTGGGCAAGCCCGACGACCAGCGTGCCCATTTCCTGCCGCTCCTGCCAGAAGCGGCTCATGATCGGATGATCGGGCACGGCGCAGCTGTCGCTGCGCAGAATATTGGCGTCATCCAGATGCCAGTCGGTCAGTTTCTGCACCAGCAGCTTGCCGGGAGAAAATTGCGCATAGTTTTCGTCGAAAGCGGTCTTCCACGTATAGGCCTCGCCGGCCGTGATGAAGACGACCATCGAGGCGATGGCGCTGCCATTGAGATCGATGGTGTGGATACGCACCGCATCGGCTTCGGCCAGATTGGTGATCGCCTCGCGGGCGAAAGCGGCGCGATAACGGTCGTTGACCAGCGCGGTGCGCTTGCGGCCTTTCCAGCCACTCGCCTCCAGCGCCAGAAACTCCTCCATGCGGTAACGCACATCCGTTGGCTGCCGGGTAACGGTATAGGAGAGGCCCCCGAGTTTTTCGAGCTGGCGCCACTGCCTGTTCATTTCGCGCAAATGGTGCGGCGCAAGAGCGTTTCGCAGATAGGCCTTGCCATCGAGCAGGCTTTCCAGCATCGGCCGATGATAATTGCCCGTCGTCGTCACCGGCAGGTTGCGGCTGAGCGCGATGGCCCTGAACATGCGGGCGAAGGGTCCCTCCAGCCGCACATCCGGCAGCACGAGAACGTTCGGCAAACGCATGTTCCGGTCGGAAAGCGCGTCGAAAAGATTGTCGAGGGTTTCGGCGGCCCCTTCGGTGTCGACCAGCGGCGTACCAAGCGGCCCGAACGGATTGGCCCAGACGCGAATGATGGAAGGACCGATGGAAAAGCCCGGCTTTTCCACGGTAAAGGGCATCAGGAAGCGCATGCGGCTTCTGGCGCCGTTCTCATCGCGAATGAGGGCGAAGCGCACGGACTTGTCCTCGATGCGCGGCATGGCGGGGGCGAGAAGCCGTCCGGTGAAGAAGACATTCGCTTCCATCACGCGGTTGGACAGAAAGTCGAGTTCCTCCTGCATGTCGTAACCGAGCTGACCCGGATAGATGCAGAATTCCCGACCGTCGCGGCCCACGCGTCGGCTGCTGTCGGCCACGGGGCGGTCACGCTCCGCAGACGCCATCAGTGCCGCGATGCGCGGATCCTGAAAATCCGGATTCTTTGGATCGCTGGACATGCTTATCGTTACACCGCCTTCCCAGTGTTTTGACCCGCCCGGGGATCGTTGAAGGCAAAAAGGACGATCCCGAGTGTACGGCGAATGGCAATATGCAATAGCACAGCTTCTATGCACATGGCTATTGCCACCGCTGCCGCGGCCCCTGCCAGACCATAGACCGGAATGAGCGCCATGTTGAGTGCAATGTTGCAACCAAAGATGACAATATAAAGCGCAACGCACAATTTTTGTTTGCCGGCCATATTCAGCAATGTCTCTCCCGGTCCGATCACCGCCTTGGCGAGGAAACCCGCGAAGAGGAAGAACATCAGCTCATAACCCTGAACGAAGCCGGGACCGAACAGCGACAGCAGGAACGGGCCGGCCAGAAGCACCAGGCTGCCGACGGCGAGCGACGGCCAGAAAGCCCAGCGCGCGGCTTGGCTCGCGAAACCGCCGAGCCCCTGCCGGTCATTGGCCGACATCAGGGCGGCCAGACGCGGGGCAGCGGCGGCCTGCACCGAGAAAAACACGAATTGCATCAGCACGATGGTCTTTGCCGCGGCAAAATAGATGCCCACCTGATCCGGCGGCAGATAAAGCCCGACAATCACCACATCGGAATTGGTCATCAGAAAACCGATGCCGTCGATCAGGAACATCGGAAAGGCGAACCTTATCCAGTGGCGGAAATGAACCCTGCGGGCTGTGCTGCGAAAATGCCGGTTGAGCCGGCGGTCCATGAAGATAAAATGGAAAAGCGTGGTGACATAGGTGGCAAGAAGCGCCGTCAGCATGGCCGTCGTCGCCGTTTTTTCCGCACCGAAACCGATTGCAACCAGCATGAACAGCAGGATCAGCACCGGACGGACGATATAGGTGGGACTGAGTGCGGAGACCGCCCAGCCATTAGCGCGCGCGGTGCCATTCAGCACATCGCCCAGCGCCACCATCGGCAGGGTGAAAAGCGCCAGCGAAACGGGAATGAGGTAATAGGAGGCGATGCGCTCGCCGAAGAAATAGAGGAAAGCGAAACCGAAAATCGCAAGCGCGCTGGCCGAAAGCATGGCGAAGACCCGCGCCGTCGAGGTCAGGCCCATGATCTTGTCATGGGCGTCCTCCAGACGATAGCCGGGTAAAAAGCGGATGACGGTGGTGTGAAAACCGAGGCAGGAAAGATTGCCGAACAGGATCACCAGAACCCAGACAAAGGCGAACAGGCCATATTCGAACTCGCCCATCAGGCGAGCAAGGATGATCTGGGAGATGAAGGCGATGCCGGCGCTGACGATGCGCACCGCAAAAGCGACCAGCGCCATGCGCTGCGCGCGCGAAACCTCATCTCCGCCGGAAAGAAGAACGGCGATTTTCGCTACCAGCGGCGAAAGCTTCGCGCGCAGGCCTGCGGGTAAGGCTTTTTCCGCCGTGTTGAGGATAGCCATGATCCACACGCCATCATTTCCAGTTGAATAGGCAGGCCCATTGTACGCGCTTCATCCTTAACGAAGGGTTTGGGAGGCGCCGGCCTGTGTGCCAATATCATCCACCATGCGCGGCTTGCGGACGCCGTTGAACAGGAAAAGGGCGAGCGGGCTGAGGCGTATCGCCTGATGCAGCATATAGGCCGCCGCCGTGGTGGCCGCGACGATGAGGGTAAATTCCAGGATCGGCGGTAATGCGATCAGGATGAAGAGGGTTCCGAATGCGTAAATCAGCGGATGGTGAAACAGGTAGATGGTGAAGGAGGCATCCGTCATGCGTCTGGCAAGCCGGTTCGGCCTGTCGAAATAGCGGCAGGCGAGGTCGATCAACAGGCGGCTTGCCGCCACTGCAGCAATCCCCGACACCAGCACCAGCAGGGCCGAATTCGAAAAGGGATGTTGCAGGCGCAGGGTCACCGCCGTGGCGACGGCGCCCGCCACGATGACGCCGGTGAGAAAACCAGTCTGGCGAAAACGGTGGAAGAGGGCGCGATCACGGTGCAGCAGCGCGCCGATGAGGAAGAAAGGCAGGTAGCGCGCATAGGGGTCGGAAGCGCGTTCATAGAGAAGAAAGAGGCCGCTTCCGCTCTTTGCCGCAAGCAGGCCCGATCCGTAGATCATCAGCTCCCATAAAACCGGCACCGTGCAGAGCGCTGCGAAAAACAGGGTGGTATGCCGCTGCTGCAGGCTGCCGAACCAATCTTTGACATATGCCAATGGCGGCCGTTCCGCGAAAAACAGCAGGCCGGCAAGCAGGACAGAATAGAGGATAAGGGCCGGCAGGAACCACAGATGCATGATCCACTGTTCGCTCGGAAGCAGAAGGCCGGGCAGGCGCTCAAACAGTCGGTCGGCCGGGATATCCCCTTTGGCGATGCCGGCCAGTTGCAGCAGGAAAAGCTGCAATGGTCCGAGCAGAAGCACGGCCACGATGAAGGGCAGGCCGAGGCGCAGGAAACGCTGCCGCAGCCAGCGCATCTTGCCCTTCTTGCCGATGACCATGGTGGAGAAATATCCCGCCACCAGAAAGAATGTCGGCATGCGGAAGGTGACAAGTGCCGCGCCGAGTGCACTGAGAAACGGGCTGGTCTCGAAATCCTTGATGTCCCAGGGCAGAACGTGGCTGTAGAGCAGGGAGGCATGATAGGGAATGCCGAGCAGCATCAGGAGGGCCCTGAGCGGGTCCCAATAATGCTCATAGTCTGGCTTGCCCGGTTGCATTTTTCCCCCGCGCCGAAAACGCGATCCCGCGTGATCCGTGACGACCAGCACGACTATTGGTGGAAAACGCTAATAAACCCTTCACGCGCCGGAGGGTGTGGGCGGAGCCTTTTTCCCGGGCAGGAGGTCGAGGACCAGCGCACAGCCCAAAATGATGATGCCGGCGCCGAAGAGCTGGGGGAGCGAAAGCAGCTCGTCCAGCACCAGTGCGCCGACAAGCACCGCCACCACGGTCACGACGAATTCGACGCTGATCGCCCTTGTTGCGCCGATGACGGAAACGAGGCGGAAATAGGTGATGTAGGTGAGCCCGCTCATCACCACCGCCTGTATCAGAAGATAACCGTAATCGATGAGGCGTGGCGTTCCGGGAACGGGTACGGCCAGAAGCAGAGGCAATGTCATAAGGCCGCCCGTGAGGAAGGAACCGATGGTGATTTCCCAGGCTCCCACGCCTTTGAGATGGCGGCTGGCATAATTGCTGCCATAGGCGGCGCAGATGCAGGCGACGACGGCGGCGGCACAGCCGGTGATGAAGCTGGAGGTGACGGGAGCAGCGGGAAAGCCGACAAGCAGGACGATGCCGCCGAAGCCGATGATGAGACCGGCAAGGCCTTGCCGCGTCATACGCTCAAGACCCCATAGCTGCGAGATGAGCATGGAAAAAAGCGGGACGGTGGCCACCAATATTGCCGCCATGGCGGTGCCGACCAGCGGCGTCGCATAGGAGAGGCCGACCAGCTGTCCGGCGACCGTCGTTGCGCCGACGACTGCAAAGGCGCGCCAGCTGGCGGAAAATGCGAGTTTGCGGCGAGCCGCAATCGCAATCAGAAACAGGGTGATGGCGGTGACGAGCGAGCGAAGCGTGACCGCGCCGATCCAGCCGAAAGCCTCAACGACATGCAACAGCAGCAGGAAGGACATTCCCCATGCGAGCGCGAGAAAGAGATAGGCGGCAAGGTCGCGAGGGGCCATGAAAGGGTTTTCCGGAAGACGATCCGGCTCCCATATTGGAAATTGCCGATAACAGTCAACAGCGATCAAGGGGTGCAATGAAAATCGCCCGCAACCAAAGGCGCGGGCGATTTTCATTTATTTGCGATTTACTGCTTCAGGCCTGTTCGTAGACGCCGTGGCAGTGCTTGTATTTCTTGCCGGAGCCGCAGGGGCACATTTCGTTGCGGCCGATACGACCCCAGGTGGCGGGGTTTTCCGGATCGCGCTCCTCGGCCGGCACGAAGGCAGCGGGTGCGGCCTGCATGCCCTGCGCCATCTCGTCTTCGCCCGTATTGGGGTCGAGATGATGCGCGGTCATTTCCGGCAGTTCCGGCTGCTGCGGTTCCTGCTGCACCAGTTCCACGCGCATGAGCTGGGCGGTGACGGCCTCGCGCAGATTGGCGAGCAGCGCCTGGAAGAGTTCGAAGGCTTCGGCCTTGTATTCCTGCAGCGGATCGCGCTGGGCGTAACCGCGGAAACCGACGACGGAACGAAGGTGATCGAGATTGACGATATGTTCGCGCCACAGATGGTCGATCGTCTGGAGAATGACCGAGCGTTCGACATAGGTCATGATCTCGGGGCCGAAACGTTCCGCGCGCTCGGCGGCGTATTTGTCGGCGGCCTCGGTGACGCGCTGGAGAATATCGTCCTCGGCGATGCCTTCTTCCTTGGCCCATTCCTCCACCGGCAGGTCGAGGTTCAGGAACTGGGCGATGCCGGCCTTCAGGCCGGCAATATCCCACTGTTCGGCATAGGCATTTTCCGGAATATGCTTGGTGACGAGCGTTTCGATGACTTCGTGGCGCATGTCGGCTGCGGTCTCGCCGATATTGTCGGCTTCCATCAGCTCGAGACGCTGCTCGAAGATGACCTTGCGCTGGTCGTTCAGCACGTCGTCATATTTCAGAAGGTTCTTGCGTGTCTCGAAGTTGCGGGCTTCGACCTTCTTCTGGGCGCGCTCCAGAGCCTTGTTGATCCACGGATGGACGATCGCCTCGCCTTCCTTCAGGCCGAGCTTCTGAAGCATGCTGTCCATGCGCTCGGAACCGAAGATGCGCATCAGGTCATCCTGAAGCGACAGGTAGAATTTCGAGCGACCAGGGTCGCCCTGACGGCCGGAACGGCCGCGCAGCTGGTTGTCGATGCGTCGGCTTTCATGGCGTTCGGTGGCGATGACGTAGAGACCGCCGGCGGCAAGCGCCTTTTCCTTCAATACCTTGATCTCGGCGCGGATTGCCTCTTCCTTGGCGTCAAGCTCCGGACCCGGCTCCATGCCTTCCAGTTCGCGCTCGAGACGCATGTCGATATTGCCACCGAGCTGGATGTCGGTACCGCGGCCGGCCATGTTGGTGGCGATGGTGACGGCGCCGGGAACGCCGGCCTGCGAGACGATATAGGCTTCCTGCTCGTGATAACGGGCGTTCAGGACCTGGAAATCGGAGAAACCGGACTGACGCAGGAGATGTGCGAGAAGTTCGGATTTTTCGATGGAGGTCGTGCCGACGAGAACCGGCTGGCCGCGCTCATGCGCCGCCTTGATCTCGGTGATGATCGCCTGGAACTTCTCCTCGCCGGTGCGGTAAACCTCGTCGTCCTCGTCGATACGCTGGATCGGCAGGTTGGTCGGCACCTCGATGACGTCGAGGCCGTAGATGTTGCCGAATTCTTCCGCTTCCGTTGCCGCCGTACCGGTCATGCCGGCAAGCTTTTCGTACATGCGGAAATAATTCTGGAAGGTGACGGAGGACAGCGTCTGGTTTTCCGGCTGAATCTGCACCTTTTCCTTGGCTTCGAGAGCCTGGTGCTGACCTTCGGAATAACGGCGGCCCGGCATCATGCGGCCGGTGAATTCGTCGATGATGACGATTTCGTCGTTACGGACGATGTAGTCCTTGTCGCGGGTGAAGAGCTTGTGGGCCTTCAGCGCATTGTTGATGTGGTGGACGATGGCGACGTTTTCGACGTCATACAGCGATTCGCCCTTCAGCAGGCCCGCCTGCCGCAGCAGGTTTTCGAGCTTCTCGGTGCCTTCTTCGGAGAAGTTGGCCGAGCGCTGCTTCTCATCGATTTCGTAATCTTCCGGCGTCAGCAGCGGAATGAAGGCGTCGATGGTGTTGTAGAGGTCGGAACGGTCGTCCAGCGGGCCGGAAATGATGAGCGGCGTGCGCGCTTCATCGACCAGGATCGAGTCGACTTCGTCGACGATCGCGTAATTGTGGCTGCGCTGCACCATCTGGGCGCGATCATATTTCATGTTATCGCGCAGATAATCGAAGCCGAGTTCGTTGTTCGTCGCGTAGGTGATGTCGCAGGCATAGGCCTCGCGGCGCTGGTCGTCGTCCAGACCGTGTACGATGACGCCGGTCGTCAGGCCGAGGAAGCCATAAAGCCTGCTCATCGTGGCGGCGTCGCGCTTGGCGAGATAGTCGTTGACGGTGACGACATGCACGCCCTTGCCGGCGAGCGCGTTGAGGTAAACCGCAAGGGTCGCCACCAGCGTCTTGCCTTCACCGGTCTTCATTTCGGCGATGGCGCCGCCATGCAGAATCATCGCGCCGGTCAGCTGTACGTCGAATGGGCGCATGTGCAGAACGCGGCGCGAGGCTTCGCGGGCGACGGCGAAGGCCGGGATCAGAATATCGTCCAGCGTCTTTCCGTCGGCCAGTTGCTGGCGGAACTCCGCCGTCTTGGCTGCGAGCGCTTCGTTGGAAAGCGCCTTGGTGGCCTCTTCCAGCGCATTGATGGCTGCGATCTTGCTTTTATAGGAGCGGACGCGGCGATCATTTGCCGAACCGAACAACTTGCGGGCTATTCCGCCGAGACTGACCATCTTACTGGCCCTTTCTGAAATTCCGTTTTGCCGGGCGCTTTTCTCCGTCACGCTGTTTTCAGCATAAATGACGGACTTCGCCCTTCAACGTATCTGGACGCGAGGTTGCGTGACAGATAAGAGGGGGGGCAAATGATGTCAACGGTTCTGCCCGTTACAGAATGGCCACAATCCGGTGTTTGGAAGTTTTTTCAGAGCCGGAAACCATGTCTGGAGCCGGCATTGTCCCCGAAAGGTTCAAAATGTTGCGCTATAATAAAATTGCGGCCGCGGTGATTGTGGCCACGCTCGGCCTCCAGCTTCCGGCTTTCGCGCAGGAAGACAAGGTCGTCGCCAAGGTCGGCGATCTGGAAATCCACCAGTCCGAACTCGACCTCGCCATGGGCAACCTCGACCCGCAGCTCGCGCAGCTTCCCGACGAGCAGAAAAAGGTCGCAGCCCTTTCCGGCGCGATCGACGTCAAGCTTCTGGTGAAGAACGCCAGCGCCGAAGGTCTGGAAAAGACTGAAGATTTCAAGAAGCGCATGGAATTCATCCAGGACCGCGAACTGCACAACGCCTATTTCCGCAAGCATGTGGTCGACGCCGTCACCAATGACGAAGTGAAGGCCCGCTACGACAAGGAAGTCGCAGCCCTGCCGCAGGAAGAGGAAATCAAGGCCGCGCACATCCTCGTCGCCAGCGAGGACGAAGCCAAGGACATCATCAAGCAGCTTGATTCGGGCAAGGATTTCGCAGCGCTCGCCAAGGAAAAGTCGACCGATTCCAACAAGGATGACGGCGGCGATCTCGGCTGGTTCGGCAAGGGCCGCATGGTGCCGGAATTCGAAGAAGCCGCTTTCGGCCTCGAAAAGGGCGCCTATACCAAGGCTCCGGTGAAGACCCAGTTCGGCTTCCACGTCATCAAGCTGGAAGACAAGCGCATCGCTCCGCCGCCGGCTTTCGAGCAGGTCGAGCCGCAGGTTCGTCAGCTTGTCATGCGTGACAAGTACGTTGCCCTCATCGAGAAGGCAAAGGCTGACCAGAAGATCGAAATCATGGATGAGACGCTGAAGAAGGGCTACGACGAAGCCACGAAGGAACAGCAGGCTCAGCCGCAGCAGTAAGAATTCAGGTTACGGGGCGGCTTAAGAGCCGCCCCGTTTCATCTCAGGCATTTCCTACCTCCCATTTCCAGAATTTCAGGCGCTTCCCATGTCCGTTGCCGTTTCCCCGCTCGCTCCGAAATCCTATCCCGACATGCCCGCGCTGCGCGGCGTTCGCATGGCGACGGCCGCCGCCGGCATCAAGTACAAGAACCGCACCGACGTTCTCCTGATGGTGTTCGACAAGCCGGCAAGCGTGGCCGGCGTCTTCACCAAATCGAAATGCCCCTCGGCACCGGTTGATTTCTGCCGCGCCAATCTCGGCGGCGGCGTGGCCCGTGCCGTGGTGGTCAATTCCGGCAACGCCAATGCCTTTACGGGCTTGAAGGGCAAGGCCGCGACCGAGCTGACGGCGAAATCCGCCGCCGCCGCCGTCGGCTGCTCGCAAGGCGAGGTCTTCCTGGCATCGACAGGCGTGATCGGCGAGCCGCTGGATGCCTCGAAATTTGCCGGTGTTCTCGGCGACATGAATGTCAGGGCGGAAGCCGATTTCTGGCAGGAAGCCGCCAAGGCGATCATGACGACCGACACCTATCCCAAGGTTTCGACCCGAACGGCCGAGATCGGCGGCGTTGTCGTCACGATCAACGGTATTTCCAAGGGTGCCGGCATGATCGCGCCCGATATGGCGACGATGCTCTCCTTTGTGGTGACGGATGCCGATATTGAACCGGCCGCCTTGCAGGCCCTGCTTTCGGCCGGTGTCGGCCCGACCTTCAATTCCGTGACTGTCGATAGCGATACCTCCACTTCCGATACGCTGATGCTGTTTGCCACGGGTGCGGCGGCCGAAGATGGTCAGGTGAAGGTGACAAGCGCCGATGACGAGCGCCTGTCCTCCTTCCGCGCCGCGCTCAACGATCTCCTGAAGGATCTGGCGTTGCAGGTTGTTCGCGATGGCGAAGGCGCGCGCAAGATGGTGGAAGTCACCGTGACGGGTGCGGAAAACGATGCCGCCGCCAAGAAGATCGCTCTTTCCATCGCCAATTCGCCGCTGGTGAAGACCGCTGTTGCGGGCGAAGACGCCAATTGGGGCCGCGTCGTGATGGCCGTCGGCAAATCGGGCGAAATGGCCGACCGCGACCGCCTCGCCATCTGGTTCGGTGGCGTGCGTGTGGCCGTGAACGGCGAGCGCGACCCCGATTATTCGGAAGCGGAGACCAGTGCCGTCATGAAGCTGGAGGATATCACGGTGAAGGTGGATATCGGCCTCGGCAATGGCACGGCCACGGTCTGGACCTGCGATCTGACCAAGGAATATGTTGCGATCAACGGCGACTACCGGAGCTGACCGTTGGAGCCGAAGAGAATGCAGGACAACAAGGCCGTCAATCTGCCGCTGGTTCGCCGTCTGGAAGCCGTCAGCTTCCGGGCATGGCCTGCCTCGTCGGTGATTTATGACGGCAGCTGGCAAATCCGCCTCACGGGTTCGCATCCCTCCAAGCGTATCAACTGTGTGGTGCCGCTCGATCCCTCCGATTACGGCAATTGCGCAGTGCGGTTGGAAAAGGCGCGCAAGCGTTTCGAGGATTTCGGCCGACCGCTGGTGGTGCGCGAAACGACGCTGATGCCGCCGCAGCTCAGGGATTTTCTGGTGAATGACGGCTGGTCCGTGTTCGAAGAGGTCATGGTCATGACGGCCGATCTCTCCGGCATGGAGCTGCCGGAAACGCTGGTCAGCCTGCCGAGCCATGATATCGGGCGTTTTGTCGAGGCGAGCATCAAGGTCAGCGACGGTGACCCGGCGCTGCGTCCGGCAATCGCGGAAATCGTCAGTTCCATCAAGCCGACGCTCGGCCTCTTCATCAACGAGGAAGTGGAGGGCAACCCGCTCGCCACCGTGATCTGCGTGCAGGATAATGATCTTGCCGGCATCATCTCGCTTGATGTCGAAAAGTCGCAGCGCAAAAAAGGCCTCGGCACGCAGGTTCTGTCGTCGGCCCTCCGCTGGGCCAGAATCAGCGGCGCAAAAACCGCCTGGCTGCAAGTGGTCTCCACCAATGCGCCGGCGATCGCGCTTTATGAAAAATTCGGCTTCTCCGAGGCTTATCGTTATCGCTACTGGCGCAAGGGTTCAGGCGAATGAGCGAAGCTGGCAAAAAAATCCTGCTGGTCGCCGCCTGCGCGCTTCTCGATCAGGATGGCCGTATTCTTCTGGCGCAGCGGCCGGAAGGCAAGTCGCTTGCCGGCCTTTGGGAGTTTCCCGGTGGCAAGGTGGAGCATGGCGAGACGCCGGAGGAAACCCTTGTCCGTGAACTGGACGAGGAACTGGGCGTCAAAACCAAGGTCGCCTGTCTCGCACCGCTGACATTTGCCAGCCACACCTATGAGACCTTTCACCTCCTGATGCCGCTTTATGTGTGCCGTCGTTATGAAGGCATCGCCCATGGTCGCGAAGGACAGGCGATTAAATGGGTCAAACCCCAGGCGCTGCGCGATTATCCCATGCCGCCGGCCGATGAGCCGCTCATCCCCTTCCTCCAGGATTTGCTGTAGAATCGAGGGACCGCTACGGCCCTCCTGCCTCATCCCGTCACAGCTTCGTGAAAACGCCTCTCTTCCGGTGCTTTACCGTGCCAAAACGGGGCTTCGTTAAGAGATCGTTCAGCACCCTCTGGCAGATTGTTAAGCTAAAGAAGCGGTAAACTGCGCGAGACGAGGTTGGTCATGAACGAGGATTTCTGGAAGACGGTGGAAGGTCGTCACTTGTATTCCGACAAATCCCGTCGCACCGGCGTGCTCAATGTGGCGCTGCTTTTCGGCACGGCGGTTATCGCGCTCTCGCTGATCGTCACCCCCATGCTTGCCGGAAAATCCTCCACGCGGGTGGCGCAGTTTCCCGATAATTACGACATGATCAGCACGGGCTCCATCAAGAAGACCGATGTCGGCAAGACCTACTCCATCCGTCGCAGCGTCACCCAGCCGATGCCGGAAATGCCCTGTGTGGTCACGGGTTATAGCAACGAGAGCGGTTGCTGATCGTTTACCATCAACGGTAACGGATTCCTCACATCGCCGACCTAATATAGAGCTGATTTCAACAGGGCGGATGCCGGTTGTCGCAACGCACCGGATGGTGGATGGGGAATATCCTGTGCTGCATTTTTTTATCAATTTTTGCAAAAATGAAGACGGTGCGACAGCGATTGAATATGGCCTGATCGCAGGGATAATTTCCGCAGCACTTATCGCCGGCCTCGGCAACATCAGCACCAATATCAATGCCGTGTTTCAATTCATCGTAGACACTTTGAAAGAGTTGAAGCCGTCGGGCTGATCGTTCAGGAGAGCTTCACCTCGGTCGTCTTCAGGGCATCGGCAAGCCGCACCTTGGCGGAGCCGGGTTTGAGCGGTTTCTGCTGGCTTTCGTGCGGCGCCCAGCCTGACACATAAATGATGGAAAATGTTGCCCTTATCCGCCCGTCGGGGTCGGAATAGCGTTCGGCGTAAAGCTCTGCCGCGCGCAGGAAAAAGGCGCGGTTGAGGGGTTTTCTGCTGCGGCTTGCCAGCGGATTGGCCATGCCCATGGCACGCAGGTCGCGCATCAGCGGGAAAATCGAATCGTAACGCACCGTGTAGCTTTCCGCATCGGTCACAGGGAGCGCAAAACCGGCACGCTGCAAAAGTGCGCCGACATCGCGCACATCGGCGAAGGGAATGACACGCGGGCTGGCGCCTCCGGTCAGTTCCGCCTCGGCGGTTAGCAGCACGTCGCGCAGTTCCTGCAGGGTGCCGCTGCCGGGAATGGCGCCGAGAAACAGCCCGTCCGGCTTCAATGCCCGGCGGATCTGGATCAGCGCGCCGGGCGTGTCGTTGGTCAGATGCAGGGCAAGCGGTGAAACGATGAGATTGGCGGAGGCCTCCTCAATCGGCAGATGCTCCATGGACGCGGCCTCGGGAATATTCGCATCCGTTGCAAAACAGCTCTCCGTTTCGATACGGCGAATGGTATCCACCTTGCCGGTTTCCGCAAGCCGCCGGGCGGTGACGCCCGTTCCGCCATGCAGTTCGATCGCGGTCTCGAATTTGCGCTCCACGATGGCAAGACGGTCAGCCAGCTCTTCGGCCGCCATATCGAGAAGAAACAGGGCCTTGTCGTCGCGCCGGGTCCATGCCCGGTGGCGGTTTTGTTCGATCAGGGCCTGGTCAAAGAGAATATCCATCGTCGTGCCTGCTCGGCCTCAGACGCCTTCGGGATCGGCGGGCCGTATGTTGCTGTCATGCCGCTTCGGGCATCATTTCCGGTATCGCGCCGGAACATATCGCTCTCGCAAAGGCACCCGTTCGGCGGTAAAGTCAACCTCATGGGTGCTGGTGAAAGTCTGTTTTCGGGGTTGCTGTCGAAGTCCGCGGCCGTGCCGGCGGCAGCAGGGGACATGTGGCGTGCGATCTTCCGTATGGTTTACCCGCCAAGCTGCGCGGGCTGCACCCGCATGACCGGCGGCGAGGGTGCCTTATGTGCGGATTGCTGGCGGGATGTCGCCTTTATCGACCGCCCTTTTTGCGAGGTTCTGGGCATTCCCTTCGCGCGGGATCATGGAGACGGTTTCGTGAGCGGACAGGCGATTGCCGAACCGCCGCCTTTTGACCGCCTGCGCGCCGTCGCAAGCCATGAGGGAACCGCCCGCAAGCTCGTGCACCGGCTGAAATATCAGGACCGGACCGATCTCGCCCGCCTGATGGCGCTGTGGATGCTGAGGGCAAGTGACGGAACGGTGAATGCCTGTGATTGCATCGTGCCCGTTCCATTGCATCGTCGCCGTTTCCTGCGTCGCCGCTTCAATCAATCCGCCGAGCTGGCACGGCATCTCGCCAAGGCCTCCGGCAAGCCCTTGGCTGCCGGAACGCTGCTGCGCGTGAAGCCGACCGAGCGGCAGGTGGGGCTTTCCGCGCTGGCCCGGCGGGACAATGTGCGCGGGGCTTTCGCGCTCGCGCCCGGCCGTGAAACCGATGTCCATGGCAAGCGCGTGGTACTGGTGGACGACGTCTATACCACCGGCGCGACGGTGGGTGCGGCAAGCCGCGCCCTGCGCAGGGCCGGTGCCGCGGATGTGACGGTTTTGACCTTTGCAATGGCCATTTCCGGCCCTATATGAAACCTGAATGACATGACTTTATCGTGCGTTTTACCGCACGTTTGCGAGGGCTTTGAAAACATGGCACCGGTGACGATCTATACGCGGGATTTTTGTGGTTATTGCGCGCGCGCCAAGGCGCTGCTGGACAGCAAGGGCGTGGATTACGCCGAATATAACGCCACGACGACGCCGGAATACCGGCAGGAAATGATCGAAAAATCCGGCGGAACGACGTTCCCGCAAATCTTCATCAACGGCCAGCATGTGGGCGGTTGCGACGATCTGCACGCGCTGGAGCGTGCCGGTAAACTGGACGCGCTGCTGGCCGCCTGATCGGCTCGATTGACGGAGGAAGTGATGAGTTTCAAGGCTGCCGCCATTCAGATGCGCTCCGGCGTCGACCCGGCAAGAAACGCCGCCGATATGGAACGGCTGGTGCGTGCGGCTGCAGCCGAAGGCGCCGTTTATGTGCAGACCCCGGAAATGACGGGTGCGATCCAGAAGGACAGGCAGGCGTTGCGTGCGCAACTGCGCGATGACGATGGCGATATCATCGTTGCGACGGCCGCCCGTCTCGCCCGCGAACTCCGCATTCATGTCCATGTCGGCTCCACGGCCATTGCCCGCCCGGATGGCAAGATCGCGAATCGCGGTTTTCTCTTCGCGCCTGACGGTTCGCGCATCTGCAGCTACGACAAGATCCATATGTTCGATGTCGATCTCGACAATGGCGAAAGCTGGCGTGAAAGCGCTGCTTATCAACCCGGCGAAGTGGCGCGTATCGCCGAACTGCCGCTGGCGAAATTCGGCTTTGCGATCTGCTATGACGTCCGTTTCCCGCAGCTTTTCCGCGCGGAAGCGCTGGCGGGTGCCGAGGTTCTGACCGTTCCGGCGGCTTTCACCCGGCAGACGGGGGAGGCGCATTGGGAAATCCTGTTGCGTGCCCGCGCCATCGAAAACGGCGCTTTCGTCATTGCCGCGGCGCAGGCCGGCGTGCATGAGGACGGGCGCGAGACCTTCGGCCATTCCATCATCATCGACCCATGGGGCAAGGTTCTGGCCGTTGCCGGCGGCGCTGGAGAAGAGATCATCTTCGCCGAGATCGACACGGCGCTGGTGGCGGCTGCGCGTGGCAAGATTCCCAATCTTCGGAATGCCCGCGAGTTCGGTCTGGACACGGTTATTCCCCTGAAACCTGCCGGAGGTGAAGCGGCGTGATCCGTTATGCGCTGTCCTGTGAAAAGGGCCATGAGTTCGAAGGCTGGTTTGCCGGTAGCGACGATTTCGACAATCAGTTGCAGCGCGGCTTGCTGTCCTGCCCAGTCTGCAATTCCGTGCAGGTTTCCAAGCTGTTGATGGCACCTTCGGTTTCCACCGCCCGCAGGAAAGACGAGCGCCAGACACTGGCCATGGATGCCGCCAGAAAAGAGGCGCTGGCGAAAATCCGCGAGGCCGTCGCCAATATCCGCTCCAATGCCGAAGATGTTGGCGATAAATTTCCGGAGGAAGCCCGCAAGATCCACTATGGCGAGGCGGATGAGCGCGGCATCATCGGTAACGCCTCGGCGCAGGAAGCCAAGGCCCTGCTGGACGAGGGTATCGAGATTGCGCCGCTGCCGGTGCTGCCCGACGACGTCAACTGAATTTCTTTAGAACGACATCACTCACAGAGTGCCCGGCGTTACGCTTGTGCCGGACGTTTCGCCAGCATCATATAGTTGACGTCCATGTCCGGCGAGAGATTCCAGCGATCCTGCAGCACGTTATAGAAGACGCCGGTGCGGTGGATGATATCCATGCCGCTCGCCACCAGCGGCCGCTCGAGTTCTTCCGGGCGGACCAGCTTTTCATATTGGTGTGTGCCGCGCGGGAGCCAGCGCAGCACGTTTTCGGCGGCGAAGATCGCCAGCGCCCGGGCTTTGAGCGTGCGGTTGATGGTGGCGGCGAACATCAGCCCGCCGGGGCGCACCATTTTCGCACAGGTGGTGACGAACAGATCGACATTGGCCACATGCTCCACCACCTCCATGTTGAGGATGACGTCGAAGGTTTCGCCGGCTTCCTGCAACTGTTCGGCGGTCACGGCACGATAGTCGACGCTGACCCCGCTTTCGCGGGCGTGGGTGGAGGCGATGCCGATATTCTTTTCCGAAGGATCGGCGCCCACCACATCGGCGCCCATGCGTGCAACGGGTTCGGAGAGAAGGCCGCCGCCGCAGCCAATATCCAATATGCGCAGCCCTTCCAGCGGGCGGTGCGCCTTCGGGTCGCGGCCGAAATTGTCGCAGATGCGGTTGCGGATATATTCGAGCCGCACCGGATTGAACTTGTGCAGCGGGCGAAACTTGCCGGTCGGGCTCCACCATTCCGCAGCCATCGCGGAGAAGCGATCCACCTCGCTCTGGTCGACGGTCGTCTGTGCGGTTTCGCTCATGGTTCTGCTCCATATTGCCGTTGCACTGAAGTCGGATGATTGCCCCCCGAAGTCAAGACCGGCGGTCCATTCCGCCGGCAAATTGTCGGGTGCTGATTGCCGCAGGTGGAACTGATGAGGCGCCTTATTTGTTTCATGCTGCGTTCATCGACGGGCGCGTATTTTCCGATCGTGGCTTTATGCCAACACATGCTCGTCCATCGAAGAGATGGATGCCGACAAGGGCAAAGCGGGCCTTTGCTTGAGGAGAAAGAAGTGAAGAACAGATTGTTTGGCGCAATAGCGCTGGTGGCCATGCTCGCTGCGCCGGCTCTTGCCGAAGCTGCGACGCGCGGTTTCGCCACCGCGAATGTGAATATGCGCTCCGGCCCGAGCACGGCTTATCCGGCCGTCGTGGTGATTCCGAATGGCGCGCCGCTCACCGTCCACGGCTGCCTGTCGGACACGCCCTGGTGCGATGTCTCTTTCGTGGGCGGTCGCGGCTGGGTTGCCGGGCGTTACATCGCCACGACCTACCGGCAGAACCGGGTCTATGTCGAACCGCGTTATTACCGCGATCTCGGCGTGCCGGTGATCACCTTCGAAGTCGGCCGTTATTGGGACCGTTATTATCGCGACCGTGACTTCTACCGCGAGCGCGACCGCTGGCGTCGTCCGCCGCCGTCTGGCGGTTACTGGAACGCCCCGCCTCCGCCGCCCCGCGCCGACTGGGATCGCCCGCGTCCGCGTGACGAATGGCGTGACGGACGCCGGGACGAGTGGCGTGACCCTCGCCAGGGCGGCGGCCCGAACGATGGCCGCTGGGAACGCCGTTACGGCGACTGGAACCAGGGTGACAGAAATCAGGACAGACCGCGTCGCGATGACGACCGGCGTCGCTGGGAAGACGAAAATCGGGATCGCAATCGCGATGGCCAGCGGAACCAGGATGAAGGCCAGCGTCGCCCCGAGCGCCGCCAGTGGGATGAACAGCGCCGTGCGCCTGACGCGGGAAATCGCGGGGATGACTGCCGGATCAGCGAAAAGGGTTGTGACCCGCGCTAAACAGACAAAGCCCGGCGAGATCGTCGGGCTTTTTCATTTATGGCTTCCGCTTACCTTCTCGGGGCCTTTATTTCGCGGCGGCAGCCTTGCGGGCACGGCTCTTGGGTTTTGCCGGAGCTTCCGCATCCGGTGCGGTTTCGGCAGCAGCGGTCTTGGGAGCGGCCTTCTTGCGCGTCGCGGGTTTCGTCGCTTCCGATGTCTTCAGCAGCGAAAATTCATGCTTGGCCTGCTCCCAATGGTGCGCGTCACGCCCATGGGGATGGCCTTCCTTTTCCCAGAGTGTATAGGCCCGTTTACTGATCCATTCGTGTTCCGAAACCTGCATGCTCGTCTCCCGTTGCTGTTTACAGCGCCTTTGAGAAGGCGACATTCCGCTTGGTCCGGCACACGCTCGACAGGAATCAATGCCGGCATTTCCAGAGCCCATTACATGCCATGATTTTCCGGGCGTCAAGCAAACATGCTGCATTGCGAAAACCGATTTCTGGCATTTTCTGCCCGTTAAAGCGGTTTGAGCGAAAGACGTTCCCGAAAGACAAGATCAACGTTGCGTGAACGCGCCGGGGCGGCCAAGATGGCCGGATAAATGGCAGCGGAGGAGGCGGTCTTGGAACAGAGAACGGAAACGGATGCGCAGGTGATCGTCGAAAAACGGGGAGGGGCAGGCATCATTCGCCTCAATCGCCCGAAGGCCATCAACAGCCTGACGTTGCCGATGGTGCGCGGTCTGTTTCAGGCGCTTCAGCGTTTCGAGGAGGAGCCCGACGTTTCCTGTGTGGTGCTGACCGGAGAAGGCGACAGGGGGCTTTGCGCCGGGGGCGATGTCCGCATCATTCACGATCTCGGCAAGGCGGGTGATCCTCAGGTGCTTGATTTCTGGCGGGAAGAATTTCCGCTCAACTATCGCATCGCCCATTACAGCAAGCCCTATGTTGCGCTGATGGACGGCATCGTCATGGGCGGCGGCGTCGGTATTTCCGCCCATGGCAGCCACCGCATCGTCACCGAACGCACGCGGCTCGCCATGCCGGAAACGGGTATCGGTTATTTCCCCGATGTTGGCGGGTCCTGGCTTTTACCGAGAACGCCCGGCGAATGCGGCACCTGGCTCGGGTTAACGGGCAACGCCGTCAATGCTGCGGATGCGATTTATGCCGGCTTTGCCGATCATCTTGTTCCTTCGGACCGCCTCGACGGGCTAGTCCAGGATTTGTCGCAGGCGGCGGACATAGACAGCATCGAGACGGCGATCACGGCGCGCGCGGTTGAGCCCGGTGAAGGCGTTTTATCCACAAATCGGGATGTCATCGATGCGACATTCCGTTTTGACAGGGTCGAGGAAATTTTCGCCGCACTTGCGGCGCGCCACGATGCGTTTTCGCGCGAGACCCTCGAGGTTCTGCAAAAACGCTCCCCCACCAGCCTGAAACTGACCCTGAAGCTGCTGCGCCTCGGCCGGGAAAGCGCAAGTCTCATTGAATGCCTCGAAAGGGAATTTGCCGCCGGTACGGAGATATTGCGGCGGCACGATTTTTACGAAGGCGTGCGTGCGGCTCTGGTCGACAAGGACCGCAATCCCCGCTGGCGGCCTGCCCGGCTGGAAGAGGTGAGCGAGGAAGACCTGGCGCCTTACCTTGTCGCGCATTCCGGCAATCTGTTTCCCGAGCATCGTCTTTGATCAGCGTATACCAGTAGTCCGCTAATCTCCTCCCTCATCTCTGTGACAAGCCCAGGAATGAGTGCTGCGGGGAGCCACGAATGTCGTCTTTCCCGCCGAGCTTGCCTGAAAGGCTGGCGCAAAAGAAATCCGGCTTCCCGCTTCATATGAAATCATCGCCTTTCAGGCTTGAATTAATTAGGCGAAATTTCCAATCGATGCCTGCGCAAAGCACGCCTGTTTCTCGTCGCTGTTGCTGCCGCCCGTTATGTTGAGCACCATTCGAATTGCCGGGGGTATTCATGAAACGTCTTCTCATTATCGGTACTGCCATTGCCGCTCTTTTTGCAGGTGCGGCGCAGGCCCAGTCTCCGACCACCATTCTCAACGCATCATACGATGTCGCCCGTGAAGTCTTCGCGGCCGAGAACGAGGCGTTCATCAAGCTGCATCCGGGCGTCACCGTCGACCAGTCGCATGCCGGCACCTCCAAGCAGGCGCGCGCCATCGTCGAGGGTCTGGAAGCCGATGTCGTCACCTTCAACCAAGTCACCGACGTCGATTTTCTGGTGAAGCAGGGCTTCGTTTCCGCCGACTGGAAGAAGGATTTTGCGAATGATGCATCGCCCTTCTATTCCTTCCCGTCCTTCCTCGTGCGCGCCGGCAATCCCAAGGGTATCAAGGACTGGGACGATCTGGCCCGCGACGACGTGAAGATCGTCTTCCCCAATCCGAAGACCTCGGGTAATGCCCGTTACACCTATCTCGCCGCCACGGCTTATGCCAAGGAGAAGTTCAACGGCGATGAGGCGAAGGTTCAGGCATTCGTCAAGAAGATCTTCGACAATACGCCGGTGTTCGACACCGGAGGCCGTGCCGCCACCACCACTTTCGTGGAGCGTGAAATCGGCGATGTGCTGATCACCTTCGAAGCAGAGACCCGCGGCATCGCCAAGCAATATGGCGCAGACAAGGTGGAAGGCGTGGTGCCCTCCGTCAGCCTGCTCGCTGAATTCCCGGTGGCGGTGGTGGACAAGGTCGTCGACAAGCGCGGTTCGCGCGATCTGGCGAAGAGCTATCTCGACTTCCTCTATACCGAGGAAGGCCAGCGCATCGCTGCCGAATTCGGCCACCGCGTCCATAATGAAAAGGTCGTCGGCGAGTTCAAGGACAAGTTCCCGGCCATTCGCCTTGTCAATGTCGATGATGTCTTCGGCGGCTGGGATAAAATCCAGAAAGAGCATTTTGCATCCGGCGCGACGCTTGATACGCTTTACGGCAGCCGTTAATCACAGCGATACGCAACAGGTAAAAGACCCGGCGGGAAACCGCCGGGTCGCTTTTTGATGAATGGGGGCGGGGTTTGAAGCGGAATGTTCTGCCGGGGCTGAAATTGTCGCTCGGCGTTACCCTGACTTATGTCGCCATCATCGTGCTCCTGCCGCTCTCGGCGCTGGTGTTCAAGGCGGCAAGCCTCGGCCCTGTCGAATATTGGTCGATCATCTCCTCGCCCCGAGCCGTCGCCAGTTATCGCGTTACCGTGCTCTGCGCCTTGGCCGCGACACTGTTCAACGTCATTTTCGGGCTGGCGCTCGCCTGGGTGCTGACGCGTTACCGCTTTCCGGGCTGGCGCATCGTCGACGCCATCGTCGACCTGCCGTTCGCGCTGCCCACCGCCGTTGCCGGCATCGCGTTGACGACACTGTTTGCGGGCAATGGCTGGTTCGGCTCGGTGCTTTCCCAATTCGGCATCAAGGTGGCCTATACGCCCGTTGGAATCATGGTGGCGATGGCCTTTACCAGCCTGCCCTTCATCGTGCGCACCGTGCAGCCGGTGCTGGAAGATCTCGACCCGGCGCTGGAGGAGGCGGCGCAGTCGCTTGGCGGCTCCGATCTCGAAATCTTCCGAAAGGTCATCCTGCCATTGCTGGCGCCGGCGTTACTCGCCGGTCTGTCGCTCTCCTTCGCCCGCAGCCTCGGCGAATTCGGAGCGATCATCTTCATCGCCGGTAACCAGCCGTTTTCGACGGAGATCACCGCGCTGCTGATCTTCATCCGGCTGGAAGAATATGATTATCAGGCGGCCGCCGCCATCGCCTCCGTGCTGCTCATCACTGCCTTCGTGATGCTGGCGGTGACCAATTATCTGCAGGCGCGTGCGCTTCGTTATACGGTGAGGGGTTAAGAGATGAGCGTCGTTTCTTCACACCGCAAGCCGCCACGCGTCGGCGACGCGCCTCTCGTTCGCCGCAGCCTGATCGCCTTCGTATTGGTCATCGGCGCCCTGTTGGTCGTGGCGCCGCTTATCATCATCGGCGTCGAGGCGTTTTCGCAAGGCTGGAAGGCCTATTCCGCCACCATCACCCATCCCGATACCCGGCACGCCATCATGCTGACGGTGCTGACGGCGCTGATCGCCGTGCCGGTCAATACGGCCTTTGGTGTCGCGGCCGCATGGGCGATCACCAAGTTCGACTTCCCCGGCCGACGCTTTCTGCTGGTGCTGATCGAAATACCTTTCTCGATCTCGCCGATCGTTGCCGGTGTGGCCTATCTCTTCGTTTACGGCCTGCAGGGGCTTTTCGGCCCGTTCCTCGATGCGCATGACATCAAGATACTTTTTGCGCTTCCCGGCATCGTCATCGCCTCGACGTTCGTCACAGCACCTTTCGTGGCGCGCGAGCTTATCCCGCTGATGCAGGCGCAGGGCCGCGATCTGGAAGAGGCGGCGACTTCGCTCGGCGCATCCGGCTGGCGCACCTTCTTTTCGGTGACCTTGCCGAACATCAAATGGGCGCTGCTGTATGGCGTCGTACTCTGCAATGCCCGCGTGATGGGTGAGTTCGGTGCCGTATCGGTGGTGTCGGGTAATATTCGCGGCCAGACCAACACGCTGCCGCTGCATATCGAGTTGCTCTACCACGATTACCAGACGGCTGGCGCCTTCGCCTCGGCCTCGATCCTCGCTACTCTCGCCGTCGTCACCATCATTGCCAAGGTAGCGCTGGAACGGCGCGGCGCCGGGCGCGGGGCCAAAAAGACCAACGGCGATGCCGCCATCGCCACGGAGACCTGATTCCCATGAAAATCCGCCTCGAAAATGTGGTGAAGACCTTCGATACGTTCCGCGCCGTGCGCGACGTTTCGCTGGATATCGAAAGCGGCGAGCTTCTGGCCCTGCTCGGACCCTCGGGTTCCGGCAAGACCACGATTTTGCGCATGGTCGCCGGTCTCGAATATAGCGACGGCGGCCGCATCTTTTTCGGCGACGAGGACGCCACCAATATTCCGGTGCGGGACCGCGGCGTCGGTTTCGTATTCCAGCATTATGCGCTTTTCCCGCATATGACCCTGCATCAAAACATCGCCTTCGGCATGAAGGTCTCGAAAGTGAAGCGCGACAGGGCGGCGATTGACGCCCGCGTCGAGGAGCTTCTGCGGCTGGTGAAGCTCGATGGTCTGGGCGACCGTTTCCCGGCGCAGATTTCCGGCGGCCAACGGCAGCGCGTGGCGCTGGCGCGTGCGCTTTCGGTCGATCCCAAGGTGCTTCTGCTCGATGAGCCTTTCGGGGCGCTGGACGCCAATGTCCGCCGCGATCTGCGTCGCTGGCTGCGGGAAATTCACGATTCTCTGGGCATCACCACGATTTTTGTGACGCATGACCAGGAAGAGGCGCTGGATCTTGCCGACCGTGTCGTCATCCTCAATCAGGGTGAGATCGTGCAGCAGGGTACGCCGAAGGACGTCTGCCGCCAGCCGAACAGCGCCTTCGTCATGCGCTTTCTGGGCGATGCCAACCGGGTGTCCGGCGTGGCGCGTGGCGGCAAGGTCTATGTCGGCGATAACGAGCTGCCTTTCTCCTACGCACAAGGCGACGGCGCGGTGGATATCTATGCCCGCCCCGGCGATCTCGAATGGGAAGATTTGCATGAGGGCATTCCCGCCTCGGTGGCACGGGTTCTCGACCGTGCGGGCGAACGCCGGGTGATTGCCAGCACCGATGGCGGCGATCTTCTGGAATTCGACGTGCCGCCGGAAAACGATGTCGCTGCGGGAGACCGCGGTTCCGTCATCATTCGCCGGGCAAAGATTTTCCCGGCCGCGTGAGGCGCGGCGGGGCGCTCGCCGGATTCAGATCAGAAGTTCGAAGGCGCTTTCCGCCACCAGCCTGCCATTGATCATCAGGTCGACCCTGTGAAGGCCGGCATAGTGCTTGCGGGTGGTGAAATCTCGTATGGCGCGGCTGATCGACAGCGCGCATGTCTCACCGGGCTGAAGCTCGATCTCTTTCCACTTGAAGACTTTCGCGGAGGCATCGCCGCTCTTCTTCACGTAGTGCACGGCGTAGTCGATCACCAGCTTCTGCGGGCGTTTCGCCGTCGAAGTAAAAGAGGCTGAAATCCGAACGGGGTTGCCGAGAGCCACCTTGTCTGGCGTGACCTGAAATGTCGCAAGCGCAATTTCCGCTTCCGCATGTGCACCGAGATGGGCAAGCGCTGCGGCATCGCCCTTCTTGATCAATGTGCGCAGGGCCTGCCGGGTGATCCAGCGCGTATGCGGATTGTCCTTCGGCCATGCATCGATGAGCGCCAGCACGAAGGCGGGGTTATCCTTGGTGATGTCGTTCAGATGATTGGCGACGGATTTGCGCACATAAAGCGCTTCATCGGCTTTCATCGCGTCGAGGATTGCGGTCACTGGTGAGGGATCGTCGATCAGGGGTTTGAGCTGGAACGACCATGGCAGGCGCGGCCGGCAGCCTTCGCTCGCCAGCCGCCGCACATGCTCGTTTTCGTGCCTTGACCATGTTTCCATCACGGCAAGGGTGCGGGCCATATCCTTTTGCAGGAAATGACGGATGGCGAATTCCGAGGAACCGAAACGGGTGAAATAGGACAAGGCCCGCATGGAAAGATCGAAATCATCGAGACCGTAGAGGGCCACATATTCCGGCAGCGAAATGGAGGCGAAACCGTTGCCGATGCCCGGCGCTGCGGCGGTCAGGATCTCGATGTTGCGGGCATAGTCGCCGGGAAGCGTGGCGTGCAGGCTCGTGGCCACCTGCCGCATGCGCTGCATGATGCCCAGCGCTTCCAGATTGGCGGTGGCGAGCGCCATGAAGGCGGAAACGTCAAAGGATGGATGAACGGCCTTGGTCTCATCGGCGATATGCCGCAGTTTTTCGCGGTTGAAGATTTCCTTCAATGCCGGTGCCGCTGTATCGCTCATATCGCCCCTCGAAGTTCACTTTTTGTTCTTTTATAAGGCAGGGTGAGCCCGGGGGCAAGGGAAGACTGCGCAGCTATCGGAGGTGAGGATGGATCGAGCGAATGCACCTTGCCTCCTTCTCCCCGCCGGGGAGAAGGTCGCGGCAGCGGGATGAGGGGGCAACGGCAAAGATACACGGAGAGCTCGCCCCCTTATCTGCCCTTCGGGCATCTTCTCCCCGGCGGGGAGAAGAAATTTCAAGGCCAACTCAGCTCATCTGGCTGACGAATTTGGTCTCCAGATAGGCCTGAACCGCTTCCGAACCGCCTTCCGTGCCGTAACCGGAATCCTTGATGCCGCCGAAGGGGACTTCGGGGAGAGCAAGGCCGTTATGGTTGATGGTCAGCATGCCGGCCTCGACCTGATGGCCGAGTGCATGCGCGGTCTTGACCGAGCCGGTGAAGGCGTAGGATGCGAGGCCGAAGGGCAGGCGGTTCGCTTCGGCAACCGCATCGTCGAAGCTCGAGAAGCGGTTGATGATCGCGACCGGGCCGAAGGGCTCGTCATTCATGATTTTCGCTGACGTCGGCACATTGGCGAGAACCGTCGGCTCGAAGAAGTTACCCTTGTTGCCGATGCGGCGACCGCCGGTCTTCAATTCGCCGCCATGGGAAACCGCGTCGTTGATGAGCCCTTCCAGTGCGGGAATGCGGCGCTCATTGGCGAGCGGGCCCATGATGACGCCCTCTTCCAGCCCGCTGCCGACCTTGATGGCCTTCGTCGCTTCGACGAAACCTTCGAGGAAGCGGTCGGCCACGCCGTCCTGCACGAGGAAGCGGGTGGGGGCGACGCAGACCTGGCCGGCATTGCGGAACTTGGCAAGCGAGGTGACTTCGATCGCCTTGTCGATATCGGCGTCGTCGAAGATCATGACGGGCGCATGGCCGCCGAGCTCCATCGTGGCGCGTTTCATGTGCTTGCCGGCCAGCGCCGCCAGATGTTTGCCGATGGGGGTGGAGCCGGTGAAGGATATCTTGCGGATGACCGGATGCGGGATCAGATATTCCGAAATTTCTGAGGGAACGCCATAAACGAGACCGATGACGCCAGCCGGCACGCCCGCATCCACAAAGGCGCGGATCAGTTCCGCAGGCGATGCCGGCGTTTCTTCCGGCGCCTTGACGATGATGGAGCAGCCGGTGGCAAGTGCTGCGGAAAGCTTGCGGACGATTTGGTTGATCGGAAAGTTCCACGGCGTGAATGCCGCGACGGGACCGACCGGCAGCTTGATGGCCAGCTGCGAAACGCCGGTCGCGCGCGCCGGGATAACCTGCCCGTAGGTGCGGCGGGCCTCTTCGGCGAACCAGTCGATGGTGTCGGCAGCGCCCATGATTTCGGTGCCCGATTGCGCCAGCGGCTTGCCCTGCTCGCGGGTCATCATATAGGCGATCCTGTCCTTGCGCTCGCGCAGGATATCCGCCGCCTTGCGCATGATCTTCGAACGCTCGAAGGGAGAGGTATCGCGCCACAGCCTGAAACCGCGCTCGGCGGCGGCAAGCGCCAGATCGAGGTCTTCCTTCCCGGCATGGGCAATCGCACCGATAATCTCGTCGGTTGCCGGATCGGATACGGCGATCGTCTTGCCGGAAACGGCGTCTCGCCATTCGCCATCAATGAGAAGTTTGATGTCGGGATAGGTGTGCATAGGGGCTACCTTCATGATGCGGCCGATACGGCGAAATGCCGTCCGGCCCGGAGACGTGAACAGAATTTTCCTGGCCGGACGATATCCGGCATCGCGGCTTTCGCTGCGCGGAACATGTGTCTGGGCATTTCCGGCAAGAGGCTTCTGGAATTGCCGGAAACGGAAACGACAGCCTTTATATTAAGGTCCGGGCGGTATGTTTCAACCGTGTGCTCCGGCAAACGTCATGATTTTTCTGTGACGCGGAATTTGTCATTCGTCATTTCAATCTGGCGCGGAGATGGAGCGGCGCATGCGCGGCTACCTTACGCGAATCAGATGAACCTGCCGGACCGCGAAAGGCTCTCGCCACAATTCGGCCGTTGTCGCATCTGACGAATTACCGGGAGGGGGCTCCGGCGCTTGTCGCTTGCGTCATAACGGGACGTGTGGCCCGAAAAAATACAATAAGACGGAAAAATTATCCAAAGGGTTTACTCAAAACCTAGAGAAAATACGGATAAAATCTCAGTGAGGATATAACATCCATTCCTGATATATATTGCTGGTGTCGGTTCCCTTAACCTTCAAAGGTTGGCGAAAACCCTCGACCTGAACGTTATCGATGGAGAAAAAGTATGAGTTTCGCCCGGGTACTTCTCAGTGCGTTCTTGTCGCTCGTGTGGCTTTCCTGTGCCGGGGCCGCGGAAATTGCCAAACCGCAAGGAAAACCGATATTAACCATATCCGGAAACATCACCAATACGAATGCCGACGGTGCCGCGCAGTTTGATCGCGACATGCTGGAGGCGCTCGGCATGGAGACGGTGGAAACCACGACACCCTGGCATGATGGCCGTGTCCGTTTCGATGGCGTTTCGCTGGCGAAATTGATGGATATCGTCGGCGCAAAGGGCACAAGCGTCACGGCAGTCGCTCTCAACGATTATGTCAGTACGATACCGATTGAAGATTTTAAGAAATTTAACGTTATTCTGGCGATCAAGCTGGATGGCAACTACATGACAGTTCGCGAAAAAGGCCCGTTGTTCGTCATTTATCCCTATGACAGCGATCCGGAGCTGCAGAAGCAGACCTATTATTCGCGGTCCGCATGGCAAGTTGCCAAACTGATAGTGGAATAAAGGTGCCGTTTGCGAAAACTTGTGGCGGTGATCATCTGTTGCTTTGTCCTGGCAACGGGCTATATCGCTTTCGTCATTGCCGAGCGGCAGACCGCTCTGCAGAAATTTGCCCGCTACAATGATTCCTGGGCCGTCAGCCAGACCGTAGCCGAATATCTGCGTCTCCAGAACAAGCTGGCCGTCTTTGCGCTCAGTCCCGGCAAGATCGACCGGGATGAATTGCAACTGCGTCTGGATATCATGCTGAGCCGTCTTGAGCTTCTGAAGCAGGGCAATCTGGGCGCTTTCATCAATGAAAAGCCGCAATGGCGGGATCTCGTAACCCGCCTCGATGCCGTTCTGGCGCGCCTGGAGCAGGAGGTGAACAGCCTCAACCCGGCGGAGGTACCCGATCTGCTGTCGGCGATGAGCGCGCTCGATGCGCCGATGACGACGCTTGCCTCGTCCTCCGTCGCTTATGACGTCAATCTGATCGATACGGCCCATGAGGATGTGCGCAAGCTGCACATCGTTTACACCGCGCTGGCGGGCGGCCTGATCCTGTGCGGTATCGCGCTTGTCATATTGCTGCTTCGCCAGAACGATCTCCTGAACCGCGCGCAGAAAAGCATGCGCGGCCTGACGGACGATCTGCGCGCCGCCACGCTGGAATTGCAGGCGAAGAATGTCCGGCTCGAGCACGATGCCTATCACGACGCGCTGACGGGGCTGCCGAACCGCGCGCTGTTCCGGCAGGAACTGATCGAGAGGTTGCGCCGATCCTTCGGCGGCACGGGAACGACGGCCATCCTCCTGCTCGATCTCGACGGGTTCAAGGACGTCAACGATACGCTCGGCCATGATGCGGGCGATGCGCTGCTTCAGGCCGTGGCACAGCGCCTTTCGGCCATTGGCGGCGATTATGACATGGTCTGCCGTCTGGGTGGCGACGAATTTGCCGTCGTTTCCGACGACCTGAACGAGGATGCCGCCCGTCGGCTGGCCACCAAGCTTATCGACCAGATCAGCCGCACCTACCAGTTGGGTGAACAGGAGGTCAAAATCGGCACCTGCGTCGGCATTGCCATATCGCATGGGGCTGTCGATGCGGATGAATTGTTCAAGCGTGCGGACCTGGCGCTTTATGAAGCGAAAGCCATCGGCCCGGGCCGGGCGAGTGTGTTCAAGGTCCGCATGCAGAAGCAGCTGACCGAGAAGAAATCCTTCGAGGCCGATCTGCAGACCGCGTTGCAGAACGACGAGATGGAGGTTTATTACCAGCCGCAGGTGGCGACCCAGACACGCAAGCTTTGCGGCTTCGAGGCACTGCTGCGCTGGAAACATCCCGTGCGTGGCGATGTGCCGCCCAGCGTGTTCATTCCCGTGGCGGAAAGAACCGGTCTTATCCATTCGCTCGGAAAATGGGTGATGGAGACCGCGTGCCGCGAGGCCATGCGATGGGACGAAGACATGAAGGTGGCGGTCAATCTTTCGCCGGTTCAGTTCCACAGCACCACTCTCATCCAGAACGTCATGGGCGCGCTTGAGAAAAGCGGGCTGGAACCAAGCCGGCTCGAGCTTGAAATCACCGAATCGATCCTGCTCAACAAGAGCGACCAGACGATCAACACGCTGTCGCGGCTGAAGGCCGTCGGCATCCAGATCGCCATGGATGATTTCGGCACCGGTTATTCCTCGCTCGCCAATTTGCGCGGTGTGCCCTTCGACAAGATCAAGATCGACCGCTCGTTCCTGCGCGATATCACCAGCGACCGCGACGCGCTGGCGATCGTGGAATTCGTGGTGGGTGTGGGACGCAGCCTGCGGATGACGACGATTGCGGAAGGCATCGAGACGGAAGAGCAATATGAATGCGTGAGGCGTCTGGGATGCGATCAGGTTCAGGGATATCTGATCAGCCGGCCATTGCCGGCCAAGGAACTCGTGGCCTGGAGTTCCGTTTGAGAGGTGCCCGTTTGCCGGTGGTCGTATCTTGAATTTTTACCACGTCATAGTGTTGCTTGCGAAAACCGATATCGGTTGCCGCTCCGATGCTGTAGAGCATTCCCGGTCGATATCGGATCATTCCAACGACGCGGCCGGGTTTTGCGAAAAGGCTTGAGACATGGAAATACTGGACGTGCATGGAGTTGCCCTTCCCCTCTCTTCCGATGAGGTGTCGCCCGTCATCTGGCAGGCGCTGACCGACGGCAGCTATGAGGCGAAAGAGGCTCGCAGCGTCCTGAAAGCCATCAGGCCCGGTGATCGGGTTCTGGAACTGGGATCGGGTATCGGGATCATCACGTCGATCATCGCCGGCATTGAGGATGTTTCCGTCTGGGCGTTCGAGGCCAACCCCTCCACGGCGGCGCTGGCAGAACGGGTGATCAAGGCCAATTGCCGTGGCAATGTCGTGTTTTCACAGGGGCTTCTCACCGCCGACGAGCCGAGCTCCTATCCTTTTTACGTTCGCAGGGATCTCTGGATGTCGTCCATGGACGAAAATCAGGGGCCTTATGAAAAGCGCATCGAAATCTCCTCCGCCAATATCGATGAATTTATCGCCAGCCGCGGCATTACCGCGCTCGTCATGGATATCGAGGGCGCGGAGCGCGATCTGCTCGGCAGGGCCGATCTGACCGGCGTAGAGCGGATATTCGTGGAGCTGCACGACCATCTTTACGGTCTCGCCGGGGTTCGCGACATCATGCAGGCGCTGACCGCCAAGGGATATGCCTATGATCCGCGCGGTTCGCGCGGGCCCTGTGTCCTGTTTTCGAAGGACGATAGTCCGAGGGAATACGATCCCGAGGTCGACTGAGGCCGAAGAGGCCGCGCCGAATTCACGGAACCGTCCGCCCGCCATCTCGTTCTTTCCCTTGCATGAGGGCGCGGAGCGGGTTGATGCGCGTACCGGAATTGGTATGCGGTTCGAGAAGATAATTTCATAAACAGCAATTCATTGCCAATTATTGTTGCAATTGTCGCAATCGCTGTCCTGCGTCATCATCCCTCCATCAAACCGGCGCACAACAGACCGCACCGGAGATGCCAACGCAACCGAAGGAGAAACGATCATGGGCTTTGTTAAGACGACAGACGGAACCGAAATCTTCTACAAGGACTGGGGCCCGAAGGATGCCCAGCCGATCATGTTCCACCATGGCTGGCCGCTCTCGTCCGATGACTGGGATGCGCAGATGCTGTTTCTCCTTTCCAAGGGTTTCCGCGTCGTCGCCCATGACCGCCGTGGTCATGGCCGTTCCGCCCAGGTTGCTGACGGTCACGATATGGATCACTACGCCGCTGACGCCTTCGCGGTCGTTGAAGCTCTCGATCTGAAGAACGCCGTCCATATCGGCCACTCCACCGGCGGTGGCGAAGTGGCCCGTTATGTCGCAAAACATGGCGAACCCGCCGGCCGCGTCGCCAAGGCGGTTCTTGTTTCCGCCGTGCCGCCGCTGATGCTGAAGACCGAGGCCAATCCGGAAGGCCTGCCGATGGAGGTTTTTGACGGCTTCCGCTCGGCGCTCGCCGCAAACCGTGCGCAGTTCTTCCGCGATGTGCCGGCCGGTCCTTTCTACGGTTTCAACCGTGATGGCGCGACGGTTCAGGAAGGTGTGATCCAGAACTGGTGGCGGCAGGGCATGATGGGCGGTGCAAAGGCCCATTACGACGGTATCAAGGCTTTCTCCGAAACCGACCAGACCGAAGACCTGAAGAATATCAGCGTTCCCACACTGGTGCTGCACGGCGAAGACGACCAGATCGTGCCGATCGCCGACTCCGCCCTGAAATCGGTGAAGCTGTTGAAAAACGGCACGCTGAAGACCTATCCCGGCTTCTCGCACGGCATGCTCACCGTCAATGCCGATGTGCTGAACGCCGATCTTCTGGCCTTCATCAAGGGCTGATCCTTCTGCAAAATTGCAATGCGGCCGAATAGTCGGCCGCATTTCGTGATTGCTCCACAACCAGTCCCTCGCATTCGCCGTCATCCTCGGGCTTGACCCGAGAATCCACAGCAGCACGAAGAATAAATCCTGCGGTCAAGCCCGAGGATGACGGCGCGTGTGGAGGTGGGGGACGGAGGTATTTACCGCCTCATGTCGTCAGACTAGCTTTGCCCTCCAAGCGTTGCGGTAGGAACCAAGTCCTTCAATGGCGTCAGGAGCGAAATGGCGCTCGCGACCGGCAAGCGGTTTGATACCGGTGAGCAGGGCCGCGCCTGCACTGGTGCCGGTAGACCCTTCGACCGCCGTTACTTCGGTCCCTGCGAAGCCGGCCAGAGCCTTCAGATAAAGCGCGTTGCTGGCGAAGGGGCCTTCCACAAGGATCGGACCTTTCCGCCCGATGAGCGAAAGGCTGCATTCCGTCATCAGGGCGAGATAAAGCGATGTCGCCGCGTGCCGTTCTGCGGTCGTGGCATTTTCATCGGCGATCCAGCGCGCCGCCTTGTCGGGAAATGGGCCGGAGCCGCTGACGACGCTCGGCAGCAGCATCATGCCTCCGGCAATCACCCCGCCGAGAGCCGCGTCAATCGCTCCGTCTTCCGCTGCTCCGAATTGCTGCGCCAGCATTTCATATTCCCTGCCGCCCATGAAGCGGGAGGAAGGAACGGGTCGGCCGAAAGCATCGACATTCAAGAGGGTGTCACGGGTGGGATCGAGCACGCCCGCCACGCCGCCGATGGCGAAATTCACCACCCAGGTACCGGTGGAGACGACCGAAAAGTCACCGTCCCGGCGCAGAAGATGCGGCAGGAGCGACGCGTTGGAATCGTGGATGCCGCAATAGACCGGCATATCCGAAGGCAGATCGGTTTCCTGCGCCAGCGATGGGCGGATCGTTCCCAGCACATCGAAAGCGGAGCGGACCGGCGCCATCAAATGTGCGATGTCGAGGTGCTCGACCAGCGAGGAGAAACTTTTTCGCCGTGGGTTCCAGAGATCCGTATGGCAGCCGAGCGAGGTCGTTTCCGTCGCCTGAACGCCAGTCAGCCGCCCCGCCCAATATTGCGGATAGGTGACGATGCTGCGCACTCTGGAAAAATCGTCAGGGAACGCCTCTTTCTGAAAATGGATTTGCGCGCCAAGGTTCAGTCCCACGGGAAGCTGCGGTGAGCCGGTCTCGGCAAAATCGGGCCTGATGCGGCGATAGGCCTCCTGAATGGCTGCTGGATAGCCGTGTTCATAATCGAGCACCGGCATGGCGAGATCGCCATTCCCATCGAGAAGTGCTGCCGAAGCGCCATGGGTGGTGACGGAAATCGCGTCGAAACCGGGCTTCTGGTCAAATTGCTGAAGCGCGGAGAGAATGAAACGCCAGAGCATTTCCACATCGTAATGCGGGTAGGGGCCATGGCGAAGAACGGGGTTCGTCCGCTTCTCCCCGGCAATTTCCTCTCCGCTGCCGGTATCGATGACGACGACCTTGGCGTTTGTCTTGCCGATATCGATGACCGCGACGCGGCCCGGTTTGATGCTGTCGCTCATGGCAGATGGAACACCGTCACCAGGTCTTTTGCGATGGGTGAATTATCGGGATTGCTCTCCATGATATCGGCCATATGCGCCCACCATTTCTTCATCACGGGATGGTCTGGCAAAGCCGCCATGCCGTGGTTCTTCGGGCGGGTCAGCACGCCAAACAGGATGCTGGTTTCCGGGTCGAGATGGATGGAATAATCGCTGATGCCCACTCGTCTGAGAAGCACCACCAGTTCCGGCCATATCTCGTCATGGCGCCGTTTATACTCTGCCTCTTTGCCGGCGAAGAGTTTCATCTTGAAGGCGTATTTTTCGAGTTCCGGCATGGCTCAGTTTCTCATGGCGCGAAGGCGGCGAACGACGATGGGGATGGCGATGGTAATGATCAGCAGCAGGCCGACGAAGATCGACATGACAATGCCTGGCACGTTCAGAAGACCGAGCCCGAAAGTGACGAGACCCATGACGAAGGCGGCGATAACGACGCCCGCGATGGTTCCGGAACCGCCGAGGATCGACACACCGCCCAGCACCACCATGGTCACCACCTCAAGTTCCCATCCTTGAGCGATGGACGGACGCGTGGAGCCGAGCCGCGAGGTGAGGCAGACGGCGGCGATGCCGCTCATCAGGCCGGTCAAGAGAAAGAGGATGAATTTCACCCGTTCGACGGGAATGCCGGAGAAGCGCGCGGCGAAGGGGTTGGTGCCGATCACATAGACCTGCCGGCCGAAATTGGTGGCGTGCAGCAGAATGGCGAAGAGGATGGCCATGACGATGAACAGCACGAACTCGAAGGAGATGACGGAGATCACGTAACCCTGGCCGAAATAGGCGAAATCGGCCGGGTATTTGCCATAGGCCTGATCGCCCAGCACCATGTAGGAAATGCCGCGAAACAGGCTCATCGTGCCGATGGTGACGACGATGGACGGCAGTTTCAGTCCCGCCACCAGAAAGCCGTTGAACGCCCCGCACAAAAGCCCGGTGCCGATGCCGATGGCGACGAGGCCCGGCGTGCCGACCCCCATCTGTACCGCGGCACCCATGGCGGTGGAGGCGAGCGCGATGATGGCGGCGACGGACAGATCGATTTCGCCGGCGATGATCAGAAGCGCCATGGCGAAGGCGATGATCGCCTTTTCCGTGAAATTGAAGGTCGCGTCCGAGAGGTTCCAGGCATTGAGAAAATAGGGCGAGGCGAGCGAATTGGCGATGAAGATGAGGATCGCAACACCCAGCAGCAGCACTTCCCAGCTGGCCATGGTGCGGCTGAGCGATGTGCCGAGCCTGTCGGGGATGATGCGCGAAGCCTGCGTCGGTTGAGAACTCGTGCTCATGCTGCGGCCTCCTTGGCCTGATCGCTTGCTGCGCGGTCACGCAGAATGATACGGCCCTTTCTCGCTTCGGCGCGGGCGTTGAAGACGACGGCGAGCACGATGACCACGCCTGATATCGCCATCTGCGCGAAGGGCGAAATGCCGATGACGGGCAGGGCATTCTTGATGACACCGAGGAACAGTGCGCCGAGCACGGCGCCGGCCACCGAGCCGATGCCACCGGCAATCGAGATGCCGCCGATCACATTGGCCGCCACGCTGTCCAGTTCGAAACCGGCGGCGATATCCACATAAGCGACGGCATAACGCGACACCCAGAGATAGCTGGCGAGACCGGCGAGCGCGCCTGAGAGCACGAAGGCGAAAAAGCGGGTGCGGCCGACATCGATACCGGCATAGACCGCCGCACCCGGATTACCGCCCGACGCATAGGCCGCGCGGCCGAAGGATGTACGGGTAAGCACCAGCCAGGCGCCGGCGATGATGAGGATCGCCACCCAGGAAAGAACCGGCATGCCGAGGATCACGGTGCGCGGCACGTTGAGGAAGGTGGGCGAAAGCTGGTGCGCATTCACCCAGCCGCCGCCCGACAGCACGAAGGCCATGCCGCGATAGATGGTGAGCGTGCCGAGCGTGACGACGATGGGAGGAATGCCGAGCCACCAGACCAGAATGCCATTGAGGGAACCCAGAAACGCGCCGATGCCGACCGCCATGACGATGAGAAGCGGCAGCGGAATGCCCGGAAAGGCGGCATTGGTCATCGCCACGGCCATGCCGGTGAAGGCGAGATTGGCGGCAACCGAAAGATCGATGGATTTGGTGAGAATGACCGCCATCTGGCCAAGCGCCAGAATGATGAGGATGGAGGTGTCATTGAAAATATTGACGAGATTGCCGGGCCGGCCGAAACCGGGTGCGCGCAGCGCAAAACCGGCGATCATGATGAGGATGATGCCCGCCAGCAGCCATTCGCGATTTTTGAGTAGACGTTGCATGTTCGTGGCCCCTCTCAGGCATTGCCGGTGGCGGCGCGCACCAGCTTTTCCGGAGAAAAATCGGCGCGTTCGAACTGGCCTGCCATCAGGCCTTCGCGCATGACGATGGCCCGGTCGGACATGCCGAGGATTTCGGGAAGTTCGGATGAAATCATGATGATCGACAGGCCTTCGGCCGCAAGTTCGCTGATGAAGCCGTGCACGGCGGCCTTGGAGCCGATATCGATGCCCTTGGTCGGCTCGTCGAGAATGATGACCTTCGGCTGGGTGGCGAGCCACTTGCCGATCACCACCTTCTGCTGGTTGCCGCCTGAAAGCGTGCCGACCGGCACCGAAAGCGCGGCGGCGCGAAGGTCGAGCCGCGAGGCATATTTGCGCGCCAGCGCGAATTCATTGGCGGCGGCCAGAAACCCCTTGCGCGAGGTGCGGGTGAGGGAAGGCAGCGACATGTTCTGATAGATCGGCATGTCCAGCGCCAGACCGTGGCGGCCGCGCTCTTCCGGCACATAAACGATGCCGGCGCGGATCGCGTCCTCCGGCGAACGGACGGTGAGCGGCTGGCCTTCCAGCGTGACCTGCCCTGAAGCTGGCCGCGTAATGCCGAATAGCGACTGGCAGAGTTCGGAGCGGCCGGCGCCGATCAGCCCGTAAAGGCCAAGAATTTCGCCCTTGCGCAACTCGAGCGAAATATCGCGAAACTCCGTCTGGTGCGAATAATCGCGCACCGAAAGAACCGTCGGGCCGAGTGTGACCTCCTGCTTGGGAAAGGCGTTCGTCACATCGCGGCCAACCATGAGCCGCACGATCTCATCCTGCGGTGTGGTGGCAAGCGTGCCGGCGCCGACCATCCTGCCGTCCCGGAACACCGCATAATTCTCGGCGATTTCATAGACTTCATCGAACTTGTGGCTGATGAAGAGGATGGCCTTGCCCTGCCGCTTCAGGTTTTCGACGATGCGGAAGAGATCGTCGATCTCCTTGCGGGACAGGGCGGCCGTCGGCTCGTCCATGATGACGATCCGTGCTTCGACTGAAAGCGCCCGGGCTATGGCCACGAGATGGCGCTGGGCAATCGACAGGTCTTTCAGCCGGATGGAGGGATCGATGGTGCTTTCCAGCTGTTCCAGCAGAACCCTCGCGCGCGTGTTGATCGTCTTCCAGTCGATCAGGCCGAAGCGGCCTTTGGGCGCATGGCCGAGGAAGATGTTCTCGCCGACCGAAAGCTCATCGAACAGGACGGTTTCCTGATGAATGGCTGTCACGCCGGCATCGATGGCATCCTGCGCGCTATGAAACGTCACGGCCTTGCCATCCAGCAGGATTTCACCCTCGTTCGGGCGATAGATGCCGGTGAGGATTTTGACCAGCGTGGATTTTCCCGCACCGTTCTCGCCGATCAGCGCGGTGACCTTGCCGGGATAAAGCGCGATATCGACGCCATCCAGTGCTTTGACGCCGGGGAATATCTGGCTGATGCCGCGCATTTCGAGGATGGGCGTGGCGCTCGAAGCCTCTGTGATATTTAAAGTTTGGGTTTCAGCACGCATCATCAGGTCTTACCGGTCAGTTTGATTGGAGCGGCGAGGGGCACCCCCCTCTGCCCTGCCGGGCATCTCCCCCTCAAGGGGGGAGATCGGCAAGCGGATGGCACCCTGCCTATGGATCGAGTGGGTGCGGCATATCGATCTCCCCCCTTGAGGGGGAGATGCCCGGCAGGGCAGAGGGGGGTGCCCTCCGCCCGCCGTCAGCAACTACTCGGATCAAAAAATCTTCGAGAACTGATCGATATTCTTCGCGTCATAAACAAACGGATCGGCCATCGCCGCTTCGCTGTTTTCGCCAACCTTGATCTTGCCCATGCGGCCCGCCTCGATTTCCGAGCCCGGCTTGCCATCGGTTTCACCCTTCACGAGGCGATAGGCGATCTGGGTGGCGGAATAGCCGAGGTCGATCGGGTTCCAGATGGCGAATTCCTTGGTGGCACCTGATTTGATGGCGCCGGCCATTTCAGACGGCAGGCCAAGGCCGGTCACATAGACCTGACCGATCTTGCCCGCATCCTTCACGGCCTGCGAGGCGGCGAGAACGCCAACCGTCGTCGGTGCAACGATGACCTTCACATTCGGCTGCGAGGAGAGCAGGCCCTGCGCTTCGCGGTAGCTCTTGTCGGCAAGGTCGTCACCGTAAACGGTCGTGACGAGGTTGAGGCCTGGGAAGTCCTTCAGCTGTTTCTTCATCTCGTCGATCCAGATATTCTGGTTCGTGGAGGTGGTGGTGGCCGAAAGAATGGCGAAATCGCCCTTTCCACCTTCCAGATGCGATGCGGCGAGCTGCAGGCACATCTTGCCGATCAGCGCATTGGACGAGGGGTTGAGCTGGAGAATGCGGCCTTCGGGCGCGACGCCGGAATCCCAGGAAATGACCTTGATGCCGCGCTGCGCCGCCTTTTTCAGCGCCGGAACCACGGCGTCGGGGTCATTGGCGGAAATGGCGATGGCATCGACACCCTGCGCGATCAGCGAATTGATGACTTCGATCTGGCCTTCCGCCGTGGTGCTGGTCGGGCCGGTATAGATGATCTCGACGCCGCCGAGGTCCTTTGCGGCCTCCTGCGCGCCCTTGTTGGCGGCTTCGAAAAAGCCGTTGCCGAGCGATTTGACCACCAGCGCGATCTTCACGTCGGCGGCATGGGCAACGCTGCCCAGTCCTGCTACTGAGAGCGCCGCGCCAAGCGCCAGAACGCTCGTCAATGTTCTGCGTGTAAGTTTCATGTCCCTTTTCCTCCCGTTTTGAACCTTGTTTTTCCCTCCGGTGCTCCTCAGGCGACCGAAGAAGAATCCTCTTCATCCGGCGGGGCGGCCGTCTTGCCATCCCCCGCTGCGCCGGCGATCAGCAATTCGACGCCGGCATTTTCCACCATCCTCGCCGCCTCATCCGAAATCCCGTCATCGGTGATGATGGTGGTGACGTTTTCGAGCGGGCATAAAATCAGGCTGGATCGTTTTCTGAATTTCGAGGAATCGACCATCACGATCAGCTCTTCGGCCTGTCGCATCAGCTTTTGTTCGCTCTGGATGACCAGCGCGTCGGATTCCATGATGCCGAGCGCGCCCACGCCCTGCGCGCCGAGAAAAATACGCCGCGCATAAAAATTGCGGATCGCATCATTCTCGAAAGGCGACAGGATGAGGCTCTGATCGCGATAGATCGCGCCGCCCGGCACGCTGACATTGCACTTGGAATGCTTGACCAGATGCTCGGCAATCGCGAAGGAATTGGTCATCACCTGCAGGCGGCGCGCCGCCATGTAATGCACCATCTGGAAAGTGGTCGTGCCGCCATTCAGGATGATCGCGTCGCCGTCATTGCAGAGATCGACCGCCTTGCGCGCAATTGCGCGTTTCTTGTCGATATTGACTGATTCGGAAACGCGGAACGGGCGGGCTGCGAGATTGCCGAGCTGCGGCGGATGCACCGCTTCCGCCCCGCCGCGCACGCGCCGCAACTTTCCCTGAACATGCAAAGACGCGATATCCCTGCGGATCGTCGCTTCCGACGCATCCGTCAGTTCGGCAATATCCTGCACCGTCACGACAGCTTTTTCCTGTGTGGCGCTCAAGATGATGCGATGGCGTTCGCGTTCGTGCATGGGGTCCTCCTGACCGTGATTATTCGCAATCTCTTTACGTTGTCAATCAAGAACGATCAAATTAATCAATATCGCGCTGCAACATGAAAATTTATGATCGTTTTTGATTGACATTGTGCTTTTGGATGCGCGATACCTGCCATCAAAGGAGGCGGGCCGGTATCGGCTCCGCGAATGCAGACAGATATTGGGAGGAAGACATGACGGGAACATCCCGCCTTCTCGAAAGCCGTTGGGACGATGCCTATGCCAAAACGCTCGATGAGCCGGGCAAGCTGCTTTATCGCTCCAATCTCTTGGGTGCGGACAAGCGCATCACCAATTATGGCGGTGGAAATACATCGGCCAAGGTGTTTGAGACCGATCCGCTGACGGGCGAGAAGGTCCGGGTCATGTGGGTGAAAGGCTCCGGCGGCGATGTCGGCACCATCAAGCTCGATGGTTTTGCCACACTTTATCTCGACAAGCTGGAAGCACTGAAGGGCATTTACAGGGGTGTCGAGGATGAGGACCGCATGGTCGGCTTCCTGCCGCATTGCACCTTCAACCTCAACCCGCGCGCCGCCTCCATCGATACGCCGCTGCACGGTTTCGTGCCCTATGATCATGTCGACCACATGCATCCCGATGCGATCATCGCCATTGCCGCCTCGAAGAATTCGAAAGAACTGACGCAGCGGATCTTCGGCGATGACATTGGCTGGCTGCCCTGGCGCCGCCCCGGTTTCCAGCTCGGTCTCGATCTCGAGGCTTTCGTCAAGGCCAATCCCAGGGCCAAGGGCGTCGTGCTGGAAAGCCACGGCCTGTTCACCTGGGATAATGATGCCAAGGCTTGCTACGAACTGACGCTCGCCATCATCAACAAGGCGATCGAATGGTTTGCGGCTGAGACCGAAGGCAAGACGATTTTCGGCGGTGCCGCAGCCCAAAGCCTGCCGGCGGGCGAACGCCGCGCCATTGCCGCCCGGCTGATGCCTGAAATCCGTGGCCGCATCGGTCGCGAGGAGCGCAAGCTCGGCCATTTCGACGATCAGGATGCGGTTCTGGAATTCGTCAATTCGAAGAACCTGAAGCCGCTTGGGAACCTCGGCACGTCCTGCCCCGACCATTTCCTACGCACGAAAATCCGTCCGCTGATTCTCGATCTCGATACCGCAAATCCCGATGTGGATGCGCTGACGGCCAAGCTCGACAAGGCGCTGGAGGATTACCGCGCGGATTACTCCCGTTATTACGAGACCTGCCGCCACGATAATTCGCCAAAGATGCGCGACCCGAACCCGGTGATTTTCCTGATTCCCGGCGTCGGCATGTTGTCCTTTGCCAAGGACAAGGCCACGGCCCGCATCGCCGGCGAATTTTACGTCAACGCCATCAACGTCATGCGCGGTGCGTCCACCGTGTCCGAATATCAGGGTCTGCCCGAACAGGAAGCCTTCGATATCGAATATTGGCTGCTGGAAGAGGCGAAGCTGCAGCGCATGCCGAAGCCGAAGAGCCTTGCCGGGCGGGTGGCATTCGTCACGGGCGGTGCAGGCGGCATCGGCCGGGCAACGGCGGAACGGCTGGCGGGCGAGGGCGCCTGCGTGGTGCTGGCCGATATTGACGAAACGGCGCTGGAAGCCGCCAGTGGCGATTTCGTCAAGCGTTACAGCGCTGACGCGGTGCGTACCGTCAAGCTTGATGTGACGCAGGAAGATGCGGTCATTTCAGCCTTCGCGGAAGCGAGCGTGGAATTCGGCGGTGTGGATATTCTGGTCTCCAATGCCGGCATCGCCTCTTCCGCGCCGGTGGAAGACACGACGCTTGCCATGTGGAACAAGAATATCGACATTCTCGCGACGGGTTATTTCCTCGTCTCGCGGGAGGCGTTCCGGCTGTTGCGGCGTCAGAATCTTGGAGGCAACGTGGTCTTCGTCGCCTCCAAGAACGGTCTTGCATCCTCTCCCAATGCCTCTGCCTACTGCACGGCGAAGGCCGCGGAAATTCATCTGGCCCGTTGCCTCGCGCTCGAAGGGGCGGAGGCGGGCATTCGTGTCAACACCGTCAATCCCGATGCCGTGCTGCGCGGTTCGAAAATCTGGAACGGCGAGTGGCGCGAGCAGCGTGCGGCCTCTTCCAAGATCGAGGTGACGGATCTCGAGGAACATTACCGCAAGCGCTCGATGCTGAAGCTCAACGTCTTCCCGGAAGATATTGCCGAGGCGATTTACTTCCTGGCGTCCGATGCTTCCGCCAAGTCCACCGGCAACATCATCAATGTTGACGCCGGTAATGCGCAGAGTTTTACGCGGTAGGAATTTCGGTCGATGCCGAACATAAAAGAAGACGCGATGCTTTGGTAAGTGGCCGCGTCCCTTCTTCCGTCATTCCGGCCTTGAGCCGGAATCCAGCCAGCCCAAGTCTTTGGGCTGAAAGGAGTCCTTCTCGCCGCGCAGACGCGCGTCGACTGGATTCCGGCTCAAGGCCGGAATGGCGGACGAGAGGGCCGTTAGGAACAGCATGCAACGGATTGGTGTCCGGGGAGGAAAAGATGACCGAGACGAAAATCGCCGCCGATCTGGTCGCGGCCGAAAACGACAAACGCGCCGGCGCGCTGAAGGACGATTACCAGGCGCTGGGCAACCAGCTGGCGCGCCGCAATATCGACATCGACGCCATCACGGCCAAGGTGGCGCAATTTTTCGTCGCCGTACCCTCCTGGGGTGTCGGCACCGGCGGCACCCGTTTTGCCCGCTTTCCGGGTGAGGGCGAGCCGCGCGGCATTTTCGACAAGCTCGACGATTGCGCCGTCATCAACCAGCTCACGCGCGCCACGCCGAACGTCTCCCTGCATATCCCGTGGGACAAGCAGGACCCGAAACGGCTGAAGGCCCATGCCGATGCGCTGGGCCTGGGCTTCGACGCCATGAATTCCAATACCTTCTCCGATGCACCGGACCAGAGCCATTCCTACAAATACGGTTCGCTCAGCCACACCGACGCCGCGACACGCCGGCAGGCGGTCGAGCACAATATTGAATGTATCGAAATCGGCAAGGCCATCGGCTCCAGGGCGCTGACGGTGTGGGTGGGCGATGGTTCGAACTTCCCCGGCCAGAACAATTTCACCAGAAGTTTCGAGCGTTATCTCGCCGCCATGGCCGATATCTACAAGGCGCTGCCGGATGACTGGCGCATCTTTTCCGAACACAAGATGTACGAGCCGGCCTTTTATTCCACCGTGGTGCAGGACTGGGGCACCAATTACCTCATCGCCAATACGCTCGGCGAAAAGGCCTTCTGCCTCGTCGATCTCGGCCACCATGCGCCCAACACCAATATCGAAATGATCGTCGCCCGGCTCATTCAGTTCGGCAAGCTCGGCGGTTTCCATTTCAATGACAGCAAATATGGCGATGACGATCTGGATGCCGGTTCCATCGAGCCCTACCGCCTGTTCCTCGTCTTCAACGAACTGGTGGATGCCGAGCATCGGGGCGTGAAGGGTTTCCATCCCGCCCATATGATCGACCAGTCGCACAATGTGACGGACCCGATCGAAAGCCTGATCTCGAGCGCCAACGAAATCCGCCGCGCCTATGCGCAGGCGCTGCTGGTGGATCGCATCGCTCTCGACGGTTACCAGCAGGATAATGATGCGCTGATGGCGACCGACATGCTGAAGCGCGCCTATCGCACCGATGTCGAACCTATCCTTGCGCAGGCTCGGCAACAGGCAGGTGGTGCGATCGATCCGGTCGCGACTTATCGTGCGAGCGGCTATCGCAAGCAGGTCGCGGCGGAACGGCCGGCTTCGGTTGGTGGTAGCGGGGGTATTGTTTAGTCGTTTGATTTATGAGGTATGCAAAGGCTGAGAGCAGGCGGAGATAGCTGATGTCATCGCCTGAACCTCTCCGCCGTCATCCTCGGGCTTGACCCGAGGATCCACCACCCGTTGCGCCATGGATCCTCGGGTCAAGCCCGAGGATGACGGAGGAGAGGTTCAGGTAAGGCTGCCATCGGGGTCCGGTCAAGCCTTCTCGCCCCCAGGACGGGACGGCTTGCGCACCTGAAACGTATGCTCCGGCCCTGGAAATGCACCGGAGCGCACCTCATCAGCATAAGCCGCCGCCGCTTCTGAAGCCGCCGTGCCGAGATCGGCGTAGCGTTTCACGAATTTCGGTTTGAAATCGGAAAACAGGCCGAGCATGTCGTCTGAAACCAGCACCTGCCCGTCGCAGGCCGGTGATGCCCCGATGCCAATCGTCGGTACTGTGAGTTTTTCGGTTAATTCGCGGGCCAGCGGCTCGACGGTGCCTTCCACCACGATGGCGAAGGCGCCCGCCTGATCCACCGCAATCGCGTCGCGCCAGATCTTTTGCGTTTCCGCATCCGAATGTCCGAGCGAGCGGAAGCCGCCGGCGGTATGGACCAGCTGCGGCATCAGGCCCACATGGCCGAAGACGGGGATGCCGCGGGCCACCAGAAAGGCGATGGTCTCGGCCATTTCCTCGCCACCCTCAAGCTTCACGCCGTCGCAGCCGGTTTCCTGCATCAGCCGCACCGCATTGCGGAAGGCCTGTTCCTTCGATTCCTGATAGGTGCCGAAGGGAAGATCGACGATGACACAGGCGTGTTCGACGCCGCGCATGACGGCGCGGCCATGGGCGATCATCATGTCCAGCGTGACGCCGACCGTCGTGTCCATGCCGTAAAGCACCATGCCGAGGGAATCACCGACCAGCAACAGATCGCAATGTGGATCGAGCAGGCGAGCGATGGGCGTCGTATAGGCGGTGAGGCAGACGATGCGCGCCTCGCCTTTCATCTGCCGGATGGAGGCTGTCGTCAGCCGCTTGTGTTTTGCATGGGCGCTCATCGGGCTGCCTCCCTTTTATCACTTTTGCCACGGCCGATGACTCTGTTGTCGAGCAGCCGTGTGCTGCCGACCCTGACGAACAACGCCACCAGCACAGGCCCCGCCTGCAATGAAGCGACGGGGGCGAGTGTATCTGGGTCGCGCACGGCAACGACTTCCGGTGCGGCCAGCGGCTCGGCTGCGATGAATTTTGTCATGGCCGCCTCGAATGCGGCGGGGTCGTAGAAACCTTCACCATAAAGCCGTTCCGCCTCATCCAGCGCGCGCGGCACGATCACGGCGGCGGCGCGTTCCGCGGGGCTCAGATAGACATTGCGCGAGGAACAGGCGAGCCCGTCCGCCTCGCGCACCGTGGCGACGGGAACGACCCTGACCGGCTGGGCGAGATCCTCGACCATGCGGCGGATCAGCGTCACCTGCTGATAGTCTTTTTCGCCGAAATAGGCGGCATCCGGCTGGACGAGGTTAAAAAGTTTGGTCACGACGGTCGTAACGCCGGCGAAATGCCCAGGCCGGACCGCACCTTCCAATTGGCTGCCCAGTTCGGGCACATCCACCACGGTCTGCATCGGGCGCGGATACATTTCGGAAACTTCCGGCGCGAAAAGAATGTCGACACCTGCCTCTTCGAGAAGCGCGCTATCCCGGGCGAGATCGCGCGGGTAACGGGCCAAATCCTCATTTGCGCCGAATTGCAGCGGGTTGACGAAGATCGAAACCACCGTCACGTCGTTTTCGGCCTTGGATCGGGCAACGAGCGTAAGATGGCCGATGTGGAGAAAGCCCATGGTGGGAACGAAGCCGATGGTTTTGCCCGCACGGCGAAAGGCCGCGGTGACATCCCGCAATTCGGCAACGGTTTTTACAAGATGCATGGGTCTCCTCCGGCTCCCCCGATCGCCGTCCGGCGAAAGGTGCTGGATAGAACGCGATTTGCCCAACGGGGTCAACGGAGGCTTCGGGATTATATCGATTGACCCCAGGACGACTTCCGGGAAAACCGGTGCCGGACAGGAATGGCGGCGATCATTCCACCCAGAGCGGCTTCCTTTTTTCGGAAAAGGCCAATCGCCCCTCCCGTGCCTCGTTGCCGCTGCCAATCGTGGCGATGACGCTCTCGGCAAAGGCGAGCCGTTCGGTGGATGGCATGTCGCGCATCTTCAGCAAGGCCGCCTTTCCCGCCGCGATGGCGCCCGGCGCATTCTGCCGCAGCCGGGCGAGAACATCCTCGATCGCGTCATCGAGTTCGGCCGACGGGACGGCCCGATTGACGAGGCCGAAACGCCCGGCTTCCACGGCGCTCACCGGCTGGCCGAGATAGGCCATTTCCTGAAGTCGGGTCAGCGGCATTTTCGCCAGAAGTTTCGCCGCCACCATGGCCGGGAAAAGTCCGACGCGGACTTCCGGCAGGCCGAATTCGGCGTGATCGGCGGCATAGGCGAGATCACAGGCGGCGACGAGGCCCATTCCGCCGGCGAGAACCCGACCATTGATGCGGGCGATGACGGGCTTGTCGCAGTCCTCGATGGCGCGCATCACATCGGCGATAGGGTTGGTTCCGTTTCGTGAGAGAAACATGCCGCCAGCGCTTTCCTTGAGATCCGCCCCGGAACAGAAACTGCGATCCCCCGCGGCCGTTATCACCACCGCGCGCAGGCCGCTATTGCCGGATGCCGTGCGGATGGCCTTCGTCAGGGCATCCGTCATCGCGGCATTCAGGGCATTGTGAACCTCCGGCCGGTTGAGCGTCAGCCAGAGAACGTCCTTGCGTCTTTCGTTCAGCAACTCATCCGCCATGCACGTCACCCTCCAGTTTTGCGGCAAGCAGCGCTTTCCCCGCGCGGGCCGCATTCGGTCTGCCGAGATGCCGGCTGATCCAGTCTCCGGTCTTCGCCACGGCCATCAGGTCGACACCGGTTTCGATGCCAAGCCCCTGCAGCAGGTAGATAACGTCTTCCGTTGCGACATTGCCGCTGGCGCCCGGCGCGAAGGGGCAGCCGCCCAGCCCGGCGACGGAACTGTCGAAGACGGAGATACCTTCCTCCAGCGAGGCCAGCACATTGGCGACGCCCTGCCCATAGGTATCGTGGAAATGCATGGCGAGTTTTGTACGGGGAATGCGGGCCGATATATGTTGGATGAGATCGCGAATCTGGCCGGCTGTGCCGACGCCGATCGTATCGCCGAGCGAAATTTCGTAACAGCCAAGCGCGATCAGCGCCTCGGCCATGGCTGTCACCCCAGCGGGTGCGACCGCGCCGTCATAGGGGCAGCCGGCAATGCAGGAGACGTAACCGCGCATAAGGATGTTTCGGTCAGCCGCGGCTGACGCGACATCGTGCAGGCGCTGAAGGCTTTCGGCGCGTGAGCAGCCGATATTGTGCTGGCTGAAACCTTCGGATGCGGACACGAAAACGGCAATTTCCGTGACGCCGGCTTCGAGGGCGGTCTCGAAACCTTTCATGTTGGGAACGAGCACCGGATAGGCGGTGCCGGATCGCCGTTCGAGGCCCTGAAACACTTGCCTCGAACCCGACATTTGCGGCACTTTTTTGGGTGAGACGAAAGCCCCCGCTTCGACTGCCGACAATCCGGCTGCGGCCAGCCGTTCGATCAGCTCGATCTTGATGGCGGTTGGGACCTCACTGTTTTCGTTCTGCAGTCCGTCACGCGCACCCACTTCGACGATTTTTACCGCTCTTGGCCAGCGCATCTCAGCCACCCTCCGGCTCGAAATCCACCAGCACCGCACCGGCCGCGACCATGTCGCCTTCGGCGCAATTGACGGCCGTGACGGTGCCTTTCGCCGGCGCGCGGATCGTGTGTTCCATTTTCATCGCTTCCATCACCACAAGCGCCTCGCCGGCTTCAACCGCAGCGCCATCGCGGCTGAGCAAAGCGCGGATAATGCCGGGCATGGGTGCTTCCAGGCCGCCGGTGTGGGTGGAGGAATCCTCGATGTCGACGGGGTCCGGCTGGCTGATGCGATAATGCGCGCCATTGAGGAAAAGCGCGTAACCGCCCTCTTCTGCAAAGAAATAGCCTTGCCTTTTCCTGTCTTCCACGCTCGCACGGAATTGGCCGTCATCCGAGAGACCGCCGCGGACGCTGATCGTCCGTCCGTCGATCTCCAGTGAAAAACCGTCCGCCGCATGCGTGACGCCGACGTCAAGCGGCTGGTTCTCAAGAACGAAATACAGCGTTTCCCGCGCCGGCGCATTGAGGCGGAAGGCGGCTGCCGTGTTCCATGGGCTATAGGAATCGGCCTTTGGCCATGAACCTGCCTTTCCGTTTTTCTGCCGCGACAGAAGCAGGCCAAGTGCGGCCATGGCTATCTCGTTCCCGCCCATCGGGGCCGGGGCAAAAAGCGTGGCGTCGTTGCGGGCTATGAAGCCTGTGTCGAGATCGGCATTCGCGAAAGCGTCCAATCCCGCAAGCCGCATCAGAAAGGCGGCATTGCTGGTGACGCCGCTGATCGCCAGTTTTTCCAGAGCCAGCCGCAGACGCTGCACGGCGGAGGGACGGTCACGATCCCAGACGATCAGCTTGGCAATCATCGGATCGTAATGCACGGTAATGGCGTCGCCAGCGCGGATGCCGCTGTCTATCCGGAGGTGAGAACCTTCATCCGGGAAAACGAGATGGCTGACCGTGCCGATCGAGGGCAAAAAATCATGGGCCGGGTCTTCGGCGTAGATCCGCGCCTCGATGGCGTGACCGTTCATGCTGAGATCGGCCCAGTTTTCCGGCAGGGCCTCGCCATTCGCGACGCGGATTTGCCATTCGACCAGATCGAGGCCGGTAATATATTCCGTCACCGGATGTTCGACCTGAAGCCTCGTATTCATTTCCATGAAATAGAAGTCGCCGGAAGGGTCGAACAGGAACTCCACCGTTCCCGCGCCGCGATAATCGATGGCGCGGGCGGCAGCGATGGCCGCTTCATACATGCGTTGCCGCAAGGCGTCGGGCAGACCGGGGGCAGGGGCCTCCTCTATGACCTTCTGGTGCCGGCGCTGGATCGAGCAGTCGCGTTCGAACAGCGAAACACAATTGCCCTGGCCATCGGCAAAGACCTGCACTTCCACATGGCGCGGACGTTCGAGGTATTTTTCGATCAGCATGCGGTCATTGCCAAAAGCGGCCAAGGCTTCGCGTTTGGCGCCGGCAAGCTCTGTCGAAAATTCACGTTTTTTCCGCACGACGCGCATGCCCTTGCCGCCGCCGCCGGCCGAGGCCTTCAGCAGCACCGGATAACCGATCTTGTCCGCCTCATTCGCCAGCCGCTTTTCGGACTGTTCGTCGCCGTGATAGCCCGGCACGATGGGAACACCCGCTTTCGCCATCAATGCCTTCGCTTCGCTTTTTCCGCCCATGGCGCGGATCGCTTGCGGTGGCGGGCCGATGAAAACGAGGCCGGCCGCGGCGCAGGCCTCGGCAAAAGCAGCATTTTCGGAGAGAAAGCCATAGCCCGGATGGATGGCCTCCGCGCCGCTCGCCCGTGCCGCAGCGATGATCTTTTCGCCATCGAGATAGGAGGCGCGCGCCGGTGCCGGGCCGATGGCGATGGCTTCATCGGCCAGCGCCACATGCATGGCGTCGCGGTCCGCATCCGAATAGACCGCGACGGTACGGATGCCCATCTGGGTGGCGGTGCGGATGATGCGGCAGGCGATTTCGCCCCTGTTGGCGATCAGTATTTTCGAGAACATCGTCGCCTCACATCCTGAACAGGCCAAAACGGGTGGGTTCTATCGGCGCATTGAGCGCGGCGGAAAGCCCGAGGCCGAGCACCAGGCGAGTATCCTTCGGGTCGATGATGCCATCGTCCCATAACCGCGCGCTGGCATAATAGGGATGGCCCTCCCGCTCGTATTTTTCGCGGATCGGCTGTTTGAAGGCCTCTTCGCCTTCCTTCGACCAGTGACGGCCATCGGCCTCGATGCCGTCGCGGCGGATTTGCGCCAGCACGGAAGCCGCCTGTTCGCCGCCCATAACCGAAATGCGGGCATTGGGCCACATCCATAAAAAGCGTGGGGAATAGGCGCGGCCGCACATGCCATAATTGCCGGCGCCGAAGGAGCCGCCGATGATGACGGTGAATTTCGGCACTTTGGCCGATGCGACAGCGGTGACGAGCTTGGCGCCATCCTTGGCGATGCCACCCGCCTCATAGGCCTTGCCGACCATGAAGCCGGTGATGTTTTGCAGGAAGACCAGGGGAATGCCGCGCTGGCAGCAGAGCTCGATGAAATGCGCGCCTTTGAGCGCCGATTCCGAAAACAGGATACCGTTATTGGCGATGATGCCGACGGGATAACCGTGGATATGGGCAAAACCGCAGACCAGCGTCGTGCCGTAAAGCGCCTTGAACTCATCGAATTCGGAACCATCCACCAGACGGGCGATGATCTCCCGCACCTCGAAGGGTTTGCGCGTATCGGCGGGAACGATGCCGTAGAGTTCTTCTGCCGGATAAAGCGGCTCAGCAGGTTCGCGAATATCCAGCTCCACCTGTTTACGGCGGTTGAGCGTGGAGACGATCCGCCGGGTCAGCGCCAGCGCATGGCGGTCATCGCGGGCGTAATGATCGGTGACGCCGGATTGCCGCGAATGTACATCCGCACCACCGAGATCCTCCGCGCTTACCACCTCGCCGGTCGCGGCCTTCACCAAAGGCGGGCCGCCGAGAAAGATCGTGCCCTGATTTTTGACGATGACGGACTGGTCGCTCATCGCAGGCACATAGGCCCCGCCCGCCGTGCAGCTTCCCATCACGACGGCGATCTGGGCGATGCCCTGCGCCGACATATTGGCCTGATTATAAAAGATGCGGCCGAAATGATCGCGGTCGGGAAACACCTCATCCTGATTGGGCAGGTTCGCGCCGCCGGAATCCACGAGGTAGATGCAGGGCAGGCGGTTCTCCGTGGCGATCTCCTGCGCGCGCAGATGTTTCTTCACCGTCAGCGGATAATAGGTGCCGCCTTTCACCGTCGCATCATTGGCGACGATCACGCATTCGCGGCCCGCGACCCGGCCGATTCCGGTGACGATGCCGGCGGCCGGAACGGGTTCGTCATAGACCTCATAGGCCGCAAATTGCGATAATTCGAGAAACGCGCTGCCGGGATCGAGAAGCGCCTCGATGCGGTCGCGCGCCAGCAATTTGCCGCGGGAAAGATGCCGCTCGCGGGCCTTGTCGCCGCCGCCTCTGGAGATTTTTTCGACGTGCTGACGCAGGTCGTCCACGAGACCCGACATGAAATCGACATTGGCGTTGAAGGCGGGATCGCGGTTCAGGCTGGATGTTAGCTTCATCGCATTCCTCACCCGTTGCCTTTGACCAATTCGCGGCCGATCAGCATCCGGCGGATTTCGCTGGTGCCGGCCCCGATTTCATAGAGTTTGGCATCGCGCAGCAGCCGTCCGGCCGGGCTTTCATTGACATAGCCGGAGCCACCGAGAAGCTGGATCGCGTCCAGTGCAACCTGCGTGGCGCGCTCGGCGGCGAAGAGGATCGCGCCGGCCGCATCCTGCCTTGTGATGCGGCCGTTGTCGCAGGCCCGGGCCACGGCATAAACATAGGCGCGGGATGCATTCATGGCCGAATAAATATCGGCGAGCTTGCCCTGCACCAGCTGGAATTCGCCGATCGGCTTGCCGAACTGCTTGCGCTCACGGGCATAGGGTAGCACCAGATCGATAGCAGCCTGCATGATGCCAACAGGGCCGGCGGAGAGCACGGCGCGCTCGTAATCCAGCCCGCTCATCAGCACCGTCACGCCGTCGTTCAGGCGTCCGAGGATGTTTTCCTCCGGCACCTCGCAATCCTCGAATACCAGTTCCGACGTGGGGGAGCCGCGCATGCCGAGCTTGTCGAGTTTCTGGGCCGGGCGAAACCCCTTGAAGCCTTTCTCGATCAGGAAGGCGGTGATGCCGCGCGCACCGGCGGACATATCCGTCTTGGCGTAGACCACCAGCGTATCGGCCTCATGGCCATTGGTGATCCACATTTTCGCGCCGTTCAGCACGTAGCGGTCGCCCTTGCGCTCCGCCTTCAGCCGCATCGAGACGACATCGGATCCGGCTTCCGTCTCGCTCATGGCGAGTGAACCGACATGTTCGCCCGAGACCAATTTCGGCAGATATCTGTGCTTCTGCTCTTGCGTTCCCCAGCGGTGGATCTGGTTGATGCAGAGGTTTGAATGGGCGCCATAGGAAAGGCCGATGGAAGCGGAAGCCCGGCTTATTTCCTCCATCGCCACGCAATGGGCGAGATAACCCATGTCAGCACCGCCGAACTCTTCCGAAACGGTGATGCCGTGCAGGCCGAGCTGGCCCATTTCCGGCCAGAGCTTGCGCGGGAAGCGGTCTTCGCGGTCGATCTCCGCCGCCAGCGGCGCAATTTTATCGTCGGCGAATGCACTGGCGCTGTCGCGCAATGCTGCGATTTCCGGGCCGAGGTCGGCATCGAAAATAGCGGCGAGGTTCAAACTCATCGCGTCTCCTCCTCCGGACGGCCCTTGCCGCCGTCCCTTTTGTCCAGCAGCCGGCACCTCCTCCGTGCCGGCAAGCCTGATTTATGGCGCGTCACTTCCGGTGAAGGCGGCGGAACGGCGCACGAATGTCTTGATGGCGAAATTGGACTGGATGCGCGACACACCGGGAACCGTGGTCAGGAAATCCAGAAGCTCCTGATAATGGGGCAGATCCCGCACCATGGCGTGGATCAGATAATCCGAACTGCCGCTCGTCTGGTAACCGCCCACGACTTCGGGAATGGAAGCGACATGGTGTTCGAAGGTCGTCAGCGCTTCCTTGATCTGCCGTTCCAGCGTGACGGAGATGAAGACGCCCATATTGCCGAGCAGCCGGTTCTCATCGAACACGGCGGTATAACCGCGAATGATGCCTTCCTCTTCCAGCTTGCGCACCCGGCGCAGCGTTGGCGTGAAGGAAAGGCCGATGCGGGCCGCGAGATCGCGCCAGCTCACCCGCCCCTCATCGCCGAGCACATGCAGAATCTTCCGGTCGAAACTGTCGAGCTCAATCATGGATCATTTGCTCTATGATATGACTATTTGTTGGATCAAAGATATCGCCAATCAAAAAACTGTCAATCAAAATAGCTTTGAAATGAATTCGAGATAGTGATAGCGTTCACATCAGTCGCGGTCTGGAGGAGATCGCGGCTGTGGTCGTTCTTTCAAGCGGGAGGGCGATCAAAGGGAGGTGAATTTGGCTGTGCATGACCCTGTCGTGATCGTCGGGGCCGCCCGTACTGCTATGGGTGGGTTCCAGGGCGAATTCAAATCGGTGGCCGCGCCCGATCTCGGAGCGGCGGCGATCCGTGCGGCCGTCGAACGCGCTGCGGTTCCGGTTTCCGATATTGACGATGTGCTGATGGGCTGTGTGCTCACCGCCGGGCAGGGGCAGGCTCCGGCCAGGCAGGCGGCGATTGCCGCCGGAATTCCTAACACGATCGGTGCGACGACCATCAACAAGATGTGCGGTTCCGGCATGAAGGCGATCATGCTGGCGCATGACCAGATTGCAGCGGGAAGCTCTTCCGTCGTAATTGCGGGCGGCATGGAAAGCATGAGCAATGCGCCCTATCTGCTGGACCGCGCCCGCAACGGTTATCGTCTCGGCCACGGCAAGCTCACCGATCATATGTTTCTCGATGGCCTCGAAGACGCCTATGACAAGGGCCGGCTGATGGGTAGCTTTGCGGAAGATTGTGCTGAAGCTTATCAGTTCACGCGTGCCATGCAGGATGATTATGCGCTGACCTCGCTGGAACGGGCGCGACGCGCCATAGCAGAAGGTGTCTTCGAGGCGGAAATCGCGCCTGTTGGCGATGTTGCCGTGGACGAGCAGCCGGGCAAGGCAAAGCCGGAAAAAATCCCGCAGCTGAAACCCGCTTTCCGCGATGGCGGAACAGTGACGGCGGCCAATTCCAGCTCGATTTCCGATGGTGCGGCCGCTCTTGTTCTCATGCGCAGATCGGAAGCGGAAAGGCGGGGCCTGTCGCCGCTGGCAAGCATTATCGGTCAGGCCTCCCATGCGGATGCACCCGCCGGATATCCGACGGCTCCCATCGGCGCGATGAAAAAGCTGTTCGATAAGACCAGCTGGGCGGCAAACGGTGTCGATCTGTTCGAAATCAACGAGGCTTTTGCGGTCGTAGCCATGGCGGCGATGCGCGATCTCGATCTGCCGCATGAGAAGGTGAACGTGCATGGCGGCGCCTGCGCGCTCGGCCATCCGATCGGCGCTTCCGGCGCAAGGATCGTCGTCACATTGCTGGCCGCCCTGCAGCGCCACGGTCTAAAGCGCGGCGTGGCCGCCGTCTGCATCGGCGGCGGTGAAGCAACCGCGCTCGGCATCGAGCGGCATTGAGGGGAGGCGGCGATGATCCTGAATGAAGCCCAGCAGCAGATCAGGGACATGGCCCGCGATTTCGCCCGCGAGCGGCTCGCCCCCGGTGCCGCCGCGCGTGATCGGGAAAGCCGGTTCCCGAAGGAAGAATTGAAGGAAATGGGCGAGCTCGGTTTCCTCGGTATGCTGGTCTCCGAGGATTATGGCGGATCGGAAACCGGTGCCGTCGCCTATGCTTTGGCGCTGGAGGAAATCGCCGCCGGTGACGGTGCCTGTTCCACCATCATGAGCGTGCATAATTCGGTCGGCTGCGTGCCGATCCTCAAATTTGGGACCGAGGAGCAGAAGCAGCGCTTCCTGCCGAAACTCGCTTCCGGCGAATGGATCGGCGGCTTTGCGCTGACCGAACCGCAGGCCGGCTCCGATGCCTCCAATCTGAAAACCCGGGCGCGGCGGGATGGCGACCGTTATATTCTCGACGGCGCAAAGCAGTTCATCACATCGGGCAAGAATGGCGATGTCGTCATCGTCTTTGCCGTTACCGATGCGGCGGCGGGCAAGAAGGGCATTACCGCCTTCATCGTGCCGACGGATATGCCGGGTTACGAGGTTATCAGGGTCGAGGAGAAACTCGGCCTGCATTCGTCCGATACCTGCCAGATCGCCTTTACCGATATGGCTGTTCCGGCCGAATTGCGGCTGGGCGAAGAGGGGCAGGGGTATCGCATCGCGCTTGCCAATCTGGAAGGCGGCCGCATCGGCATCGCCGCGCAGGCCGTTGGCATGGCGCAGGCCGCCTTCGAGGCGGCGCGGGACTATGCCCGTGAGCGCAAGGCTTTCGGACAGGCGATTTTCGAACATCAGGCGGTGGCGTTTCGGCTGGCGGATATGGCGACGCGCATCGAAGCGGCACGGCAGCTGGTGCTGCATGCGGCGGCGCTGAAGGAGGCCGGCGAAGCCTGTCTTTCGGAGGCCTCTATGGCGAAACTCTTCGCGTCCGAAATGGCCGAACGCGTCTGCTCGGACGCCATCCAGATTCACGGCGGTTACGGTTACATGGCGGATTATCCGGTGGAGCGGATCTATCGCGATGTGCGCATCTGCCAGATTTACGAGGGGACAAGCGATGTCCAGCGCATGGTGATCGCGCGGAACCTTTGAGGGTGTGTTTGGAGGAACAACACATCCGTCATTCCGGCCTTGAGCCGGAATCCAGCCAGCCCAAGTCCTTGGGCTGAGAAAAGTCTTCCCGCCGCGCAGACGCGCGTTGGCTGGATTCCGGCTCAAGGCCGGAATGACGGAATTTGTGGGGCGTGCGCGCCCGCCGGAGGAGTAGAATGGATATAACCGAAACGCCACATCTCAGCCTGCACGTTCCGGAACCCGCAGTGCGGCCCGGCGGGGAGCCGGATTTCTCCAATGTGAAGATACCCAAGGCCGGCTCAGTGCCGCGCCCGGAGGTGGACGCCGCACCGGAAAGCATGCGCGATCTCGCCTATTCGATCATTCGCGTCCTCAATCATCAGGGCGAGGCTGTCGGACCGTGGGCCGGGCTGCTTTCGGATGAGGAATTGCTGGTCGGCCTCAAGAACATGATGCGGCTTCGGGCTTTCGATGCCCGCATGCTGATGGCGCAGCGGCAGGGCAAGACCTCTTTTTACATGCAGCATCTGGGCGAAGAGGCTGTCAGTTGCGCCTTCCGCAAGGCGCTTTCCAAAGGCGACATGAATTTCCCGACCTACCGGCAGGCCGGGCTGCTGATCGCCGATGATTATCCGCTGGTCACCATGATGAACCAGATCTATTCCAACGAGCTCGACCCGCTGCATGGGCGACAATTGCCGGTTCTCTACTCCTCCAAGGAGCACGGCTTCTTTACTGTCTCCGGCAACCTTGCCACGCAATATGTGCAGGCGGTTGGCTGGGCGATGGCCTCGGCCATCAAGGGCGATACGAAGATTGCGGCTGCGTGGATCGGCGACGGCTCGACGGCGGAGTCGGATTTCCACTCCGCGCTGGTCTTTGCCTCTACCTACAAAGCCCCGGTCATTCTCAATATCGTCAATAACCAATGGGCGATTTCCACCTTTCAGGGCATTGCGCGCGGTGGTTCCGGCACATTTGCGGCGCGCGGGCTGGGCTTTGGTATTCCCGCGCTCAGGGTCGACGGCAATGATTATCTCGCCGTTTATGCCGTGGCGCGCTGGGCGGTGGAGCGGGCGCGCCGCAATCTCGGCCCGACGCTGATCGAATATGTGACCTATCGTGTTGGTGCCCATTCTACCTCTGACGACCCGAGTGCTTACCGACCCAAGACTGAGTCCGAGGCATGGCCTTTGGGCGACCCGGTTCTGCGATTGAAGAAGCACCTCACCCTGCGCGGCGTCTGGTCAGAGGAGCGGCACCGGCAGGCGGAGGCGGAAATCGCCGACGAGGTGCTGGAAGCGCAGCGCGAGGCGGAAAGCCACGGTACGCTGCATGAGGGCAAAAAACCGCCGAAAAAGGATATTTTCGAAGGCGTCTACGCCGAGATGCCGCCGCATCTCGTCCGCCAGCGCCAGAAGGCAGGGTGGTAAGACATGGCAAGAATGACGATGATTGAAGCCGTCCGCAGCGCCATGGATGTATCCATGGAGCGCAGCGACGATGTCGTGGTGTTCGGTGAGGATGTGGGCTATTTCGGCGGCGTCTTCCGTGCCACGCAGGGGCTGCAGGGAAAATACGGCAAGACCCGCTGTTTCGATGCGCCGATCAGCGAATCCGGCATTGTCGGCACCGCCATCGGCATGGCCGCTTATGGCCTGCGGCCCTGCGTCGAAATCCAGTTCGCCGATTACATGTATCCCGCCTATGACCAGATCACGCAGGAGGCGGCGCGTATCCGCTATCGCTCCAATGGCGATTTCACCTGCCCGATCGTGCTGAGAATGCCGACCGGCGGCGGCATTTTTGGCGGGCAAACACATAGCCAGAGCCCGGAAGCGCTTTTCACCCATGTCTGCGGACTGAAAGTTGTGGTCCCTTCCAACCCCTATGACGCCAAGGGGCTGCTGATCGCATCCATCGAAGACCCCGATCCCGTGATGTTTCTGGAACCGAAGCGGCTTTATAACGGCCCCTTCGACGGTCATCACGACCGGCCGGTCACGCCCTGGTCCAAACACGAGATGGGCGAGGTGCCGGAAGGGCATTACACGATCCCCATCGGCAAGGCGGAAATCCGCCGTCCCGGCAACGACGTCACCGTCATCGCTTATGGCACCATGGTGCATGTGGCGCTGGCGGCGGCCGAAGAGACGGGTGTGGATGCCGAGATCATCGATCTGCGCAGCCTGCTGCCGCTCGATCTCGATACCATCGTGAAGTCCGTTTCCAAAACCGGCCGCTGTGTGATGGTGCATGAGGCGACGCTGACCTCCGGCTTCGGCGCCGAAGTCGTGTCGCTGGTGCAGGAATATTGTTTCTATCACCTTGAGGCTCCTGTCGTTCGCGTCGCCGGTTGGGATACGCCTTATCCCCATGCGCAGGAATGGGACTATTTTCCGGGACCCGCCCGCGTCGGGCGCGCCCTCGTAGACGTCATGGAGGCCTGATTATGACGGAATATGTTCTTACCATGCCCGATGTCGGTGAAGGTGTGGCGGAAGCCGAATTGGTGGAATGGAACGTCAAGCCGGGCGATATCGTCCATGAGGACATGGTGCTGGCCGCTGTCATGACGGACAAGGCGACGGTGGAAATCCCGTCACCCGTCGCGGGCGTCGTCACCTGGCTCGCCGTGACGGTCGGAAACACCGTGCCGGTGAAAGCGCCGCTGGTTCGCATCGAAACAGATGTCGCCGCCGTTGCCCCCAATGGCAGCGTGCCGGAAGCGGAGGCAGCAACCCGGGTGATGGAAGCGGATGCGCCAGCGGATATGACGGAGACGCCGCCACCCGTTGAAACCCAGCCGGCGGCGCGGCAGGTCGAGGAGGCCCCGCCGGTACCCGCAGCCGAGCTGCACCACAAACCGCTGGCCTCCCCCGCGGTTCGCCAGCGCGCCGACGATCTCGATATCGATCTCACCAAGGTCAAGGGAACGGGGCCGGACGGCCATATCACCCATGCCGATCTCGATGGTTTTTTAACGGTACGGGGCCGGCCGGAACGCCCCGAGCCGATGACGCCGCGTGACAGCGCCGTCGAGGAAGTGAAGGTGACGGGGCTGCGGCGCAAGATTGCCGAGAAGATGGTGCTGTCCGTCTCGCGCATTCCCCACATCACCTATGTCGAAGAAGTCGACGTGACCGATCTCGAAGATCTGCGCGCGACGATGAACGGCAATCGCCGTTCCGGGCAGCCGAAACTGACGATACTGCCGTTTCTGATGCGCGCGCTGGTGAAAGCCGTGGCCGATCATCCCGGAATGAACGCCACTTTCGATGATGAAAAAGGGGTCGTCAGCCACTATGAGGCGGTCCATGTCGGCATCGCCACGCAGACGCCGGCGGGTCTGACGGTTCCGGTCGTTCGCCACACGGAAACGCTTGGCCTTTGGGACTGTGCGGAGGAAGTCGCGCGTGTCGCGGAAGCCGCCCGCACCGGCACGGCGCATCGGGAAGAACTGATGGGCTCCACCATCACCATCAGTTCGCTGGGGGCTTTGGGCGGTGTTGTTTCGACGCCGATCATCAACCATCCCGAGGTGGCGATCATCGGCGTCAACAAGATCGTGACGCGCCCGGTCTGGGATGGCACGCGTTTTGTGCCGCGCAAGATGATGAACCTGTCTTCGAGCTTCGATCATCGGGTCGTCGATGGCTGGGATGCAGCGGTCTTCATTCAGGCCGTCAAGGCGCTCTTGGAAAAGCCGGCGCTGATTTTCATCGAGTGAGCGCCTGCGACCGGCTCATCCCATCCCCACGCCCCTCATTCCTGTGCTTGTCACAGGAATCCAGTCAGCCCAAGTCCCTGGGCTGAAAAGACTCTTCCCGTCGCGCAGACGCGCGTCGGCTGGATTCCTGTGACAAGCACAGGAATGAGGGAGCGAGTTTTTCAGCCGCCGTTTTCGACCTTCACGGAACTGTTTCGCTGTCGGTATAGGCTTGCGTTCGCCATCTTCGGGTATAGAAGAGAAGAACGAGAAGCATGTTTTCTCATCACGATCATAGTGGCGGACGAGGGCGCTCCGGTGCCCGGCGGTCCGCTGTCCGCCGGCAACCGAATGAAGAAGAAGGTCCTCCCATGCGCACTCCCAAACCCGTTGTCCTGACTATTCTCGATGGCTGGGGGTTGAACGAGGACACATCCAGCAATGCGCCGGTGCTTGCGAATACGCCCACCATGGACCGGCTTTTCGCCACCTGCCCGAATGCGAGGCTGACCACCTTCGGCCCGAAGGTTGGCCTGCCCACCGGGCAGATGGGCAATTCCGAAGTCGGTCACACCAATATCGGCGCCGGCCGCATCGTCGCCATGGATCTCGGCCAGATCGATCTGGCGATCGAGGATGGCAGCTTTTTCCGCAATGCGGCGATGCTCGATTTCGCCGCCAGGGTGAAGGCCGCGGGTGGCGTGGCGCATCTGATGTGCGTCGTTTCCGATGGCGGCGTCCACGGCCATATCCTCCACGGCCAGGCGGCGGTGAAGCTGATGGTCAGTCACGGTCTGAAGGTCGTCGTGCACGCCATCACCGATGGCCGCGATGTCGCGCCGCAATCGGCCGAAGACTTCGTGGCGGCGCTGGTGGCAAGCCTGCCGCAGGGCGCGAGCATCGGCACGGTGATCGGCCGTTATTATGCGATGGACCGCGACAATCGCTGGGAGCGTGTCGAGAAAGCCTATGACGCCATGGTTCTGGCGAAAGGCGAACATGCGCGGGATGCGGTGAGCGCCGTTGCCCAGAGCTACAAAAACAACGTCACCGATGAATTCATTCTGCCGACGGTGATCGATGGTTATGAAGGCTTCAAGGCTGGCGACGGCCTGTTCTGCCTGAATTTCCGCGCCGACCGTGCCCGTGAGATTCTCCTTGCCATCGGTGCTGATGATTTCGACGGTTTTCCGCGCGAAAAGCCCGTACTTTCAGCGCTGCTGGGCATGGTGGAATATTCCACCAGGCATAATGATTTCATGACCACGGCTTACCCGAAGCGCGATATCGCCAATACGCTCGGCGCCTGGGTGGCGAAGCAGGGGCTCACGCAGTTCCGCCTGGCCGAGACGGAAAAATATCCGCATGTCACCTTCTTCCTGAATGGCGGCAAGGAAGAGCCGGAAGTGGGCGAAGACCGCTTCATGCCGAAATCGCCGAAGGTTGCGACCTACGACCTGCAGCCGGAGATGAGCGCGCCCGAGGTGACGGAGAAATTTGTCGAGGCGATCGGCAAGGGATACGATCTCATCGTCACCAACTACGCCAATCCTGATATGGTCGGCCATACCGGCGATCTGCAGGCAGCGATCAAGGCCTGCGAAGCCGTGGATCGCGGGCTGAGCGCAGTCGTTACCGCCCTTGAAAAAGTGGGTGGCGCGATGCTTGTCATTGCCGACCACGGTAATTGCGAAACCATGGTTGACCCGGTGACGGGCGGTCCGCATACGGCGCATACCACCAATCCGGTGCCGGTGATCCTGTTTGGCGGGCCGGAAGGCGCCAAACTGCATGATGGCATTTTGGCCGATGTCGCGCCCACCCTGCTGCAACTGATGAATGTGCCGCTGCCGCCGGAAATGACGGGCAAGAGCCTGATCGACCTGTAATCAGATGCGGTCGCGCCGGCGTTCTGGACCCGCGCGGCCGCATTTTTGTCTGCCGAATGAGTGTTGCGCGTTCTATGGTTCTCTTGCGTAGAGGCGGTCGTGCACCAGCATGCCGGCAATCATGGCGCAGACGAAGAGAACGACCGGCATAAGCCCAAGGGCAAAAGCCGATAGTGCCGGGCCGGGGCAGAAACCGGCAAGCCCCCAGCCCAGGCCGAAAATCGCCGAGCCTGTTATGAGCGGTAGGTCGATGCGGGTTTTTGCCGGAAGGCTGAAATCCTCGGCGAGGACCGGTTTGGCGAGACGCCGGCTGGCGAAAACACCCGGCACGGCGACCATCAATGCACCGCCGAGGACGAATATCAGGCTCGGATCCCAATGGCCACTCGCCAGGTCGAGAAAACCGGAAACGCGGGCTGGATCGATCATGCCTGACAGCGAGAGGCCGAAGCCGAACAACGCGCCTGCGATCAATGCCAGAGTAATACGGGCCACGGCTGGATTTTTCATGACAGCGCCCCTGTTATCGTTGCGGCGCAGATGCCGGTGATCAGGAAGGTTGCGGTCGCGGCGATGGAGCGACGGGAAAATCGCGCCAGCCCCATGATGCCATGGCCGGAGGTGCAGCCGGAGCCCATGCGCGTACCAAAACCCACCAGCAAGCCGGCAATGAGGATAAGCGGCCAGGGTGCGACTATGGTGATGGCAGGCAGCCGGCCGAAGGCGGCGGCATGGATATAAGGCCCGGCCAGCAAGCCGGCGACGAAAGCGAGATCGGCAAGACGCCACTCCCGGCCGAGCATTTTGCCCAGGATTCCGCTGATGCCGGCAATGCGGCCATTAAAGAGAAACAGGAGAATGCTGGCAAGACCGAGCAGCATGCCGCCGAAAAGAGAGGGCCAATAGGGGGTCACGGGGTCTTTGCCTCCGGCGCGCAGAATATGGTGTAGAGGGCTTCGATCAGCTGCGCGGCTTTCGCCTCGCTCAGTTGGTAGAAGATTTGCTTGGCGTCGCGCCGGGTCTCGACCACGCCGGCTTCCCGCAGGACGCCGAGCTGCTGGGAGAGCGTCGGCTGGCGAATATCCAGCTTGACTTCCAGTTCGCCAACGGAAAATTCCCCCTGCGCCAGCGTGCAGGCGAGCATCAGCCGCGCGGGATGGGCAAGCGTTTTCAGAAGCAGCGCGACCTCGACAGCCCGCTCCTCCATGGCGGGGAGGAGAATTTCAGCAATGTGTGGTGTCTCCTCCAGCGTGGTCTCCTTTACCATGTGCTGCCCTCCAGCACATCGAGCGGGAATTTCAGATAACGCTTGCCATTCGCCTCCGGCTCCGGCAGGCGGCCGCCGCGAATATTGACCTGCAGGGCGTGGAGAATGAGCTTCGGCATCGGCAGGGTGCGATCCCGTGTTTCCCTGAGACGGATGAAGCCCTCCTCCGTCATGCCGGCCAGATGCGGATTGCTGCGTTTCTGTTCGCCAACCGTGCTTTCCCATTTCGGGGCGCGGGCGTCGGGCTGATAGTCATGGCCGGTGAAAAGCCTTGTTTCGTCGGGGAGTGCAAGAATGTCCTGAATGGACGCCCAGAGTTCTCTGGCGCTGCCGCCCGGAAAATCGGCGCGGGCGGTGCCGGAATCGGGCATGAAAAGCGTATCGTGCACAAAGGCGGCATCTCCCACCACATAGGTCACGGAGGCCAGCGTATGGCCGGGCGAAAACAGCACGCGCGCTTCCAGCGAACCGATATTGAACCTGTCGCCCGCCTCGAACAGCCGGTCCCATTGCGAACCGTCGGTTTCGAGATCCGGCCAGTTATATTTCTCCTGCCAGAGCTTTTGCACGCCGGTGACCTTCGCGCCGATCGCCGTCTGCGCGCCGGTCTTCTGCTTCAGATAATGGGCGGCGGAAAAATGGTCGGCATGCGGATGGGTATCGAGAATCCATTCTACCGACAGGCCCTCGCTCTTCACATGGTCCAGAATGGTGTCGGCATTCATCGTGCCGGTCGCGCCGGATTTCTCATCGAAATCATAGACCGGGTCGATGATGGCGCAGCCGCCGGTCGCGGGATCGGACACGACATATTGCACGCTCCATGTGCGCGGATCGAAGAATGCCTTGACGTGCGGGACAGCCGCCGCGCGCCGTTCCAGCCAGCGGGTGGCGCCGGAAAGGTCAAAGCCATGGGCCTTGCCGAAAGCCTCGATATCGTCCCTTTCGATGCGCCCATCCAGCGCTTCCCCGAGAACATGAAGCGTGAGCGCGCGCGTGCCACCCTTGCAATGGGCAAAAACAGGGCCTTGCGCTTCCGCCATTTTTTGCTGGAAGGCGCGGATATCGGCTTCGGTGATGGTAGGGCCGCTGACCGGGATGAAGCCATAGTCCATGCCTGCCGCGGTGGCGGCGCTTTTTTCCTGCGCATTGCCCGGCTGACCGGCCTCTTCACCATCAGGCCGGGCATTGATGATGCTTTTATAGCCCTGAGCGGAGAGCGAGTGGAAATCGGCGATCGTCGGCTGGCCCGCAACGGTCAGACGCTCGTTGATCTTCACGGCATTCATCGGCATCTCCTGTTGTAATAAATTAATATATATTATTATATAATGTATATTGTATATTTGCAAGAGGCTGAAAATGCCTTCGTTCCGAATGTCTCCTGCCACATTTTCAGGAAGGGTTCGGAAGGAACCCTAGACACGGGATTTTTTCGTTTTGTGACGGGTGGGCGAGACTGCCGGTATTTGGCACGCAAAGACATGCCTTGTGCCCCAAATATTGGGGCACAAGGCATGTTCACGAAAACCGGCTCGAACCCAGTCTCGCTAGACGGCGAGCCTGCGGCGCGTCGCCTTCCAGCCGAGACAGATGGCTGCAACAAGCAGAACCGTCTGGGCGATCACAAAGGGCGGTTCATTACCGTTCGGTGCGAGATTGTTGAGCGTTTCGACCTTGAGAAAGGCCTGAACGATCAACACGAACATATTGAGATAAAGGCTGATCGTGGCGGTGATCGTATAAATGATGCGCGCCCTGCCATTCAGACCGTATCCGTAAAGCGCAACCAGTGCGATTGCCAGAACGAGGGTCGAGATGATGCCGACGCCGAGTGCGGGTGTGAAATTTCCGATTGGAAACAGGAAGCCGGTGAGTGTGGTGGCGAGCGTGGTGACGAGGAAAATCGCCATCATGCGGGGCATCCACCGCCCAGCCGCATAAGCGGGTAGGGCGATCAGTCCGGTGGCGATGCCGATGAAGCTTAGGCCCACATGCAGTGCCGTGAATTGGGGAATGGTCAGTCCGAGGATCATGATACGTCTCCCTCTATTCGGTTTTGGCTGCACGATACCGGCTGGCGGCAAGTGCATGCGACAGATTGGGCCTTAACGCCGCGCGCGCTGCAAGGAAATTTTCGAGATCGGCCGTATCCGGCAGGGACGGAATGGTCAGCGCTTCGCCGAGGTCGAGACCGGCAAGGGCCGCATCCACCATCTCGTAAACGTCCATGACCATGGCGGCCGGAATGGCGTCGAGCCGTTCCTCTTCCCAGATGGCCGTGCGGGTGATGCCGGGCAGGACGGCCTGAACCCGCACGCCGGAGGGCGAAAGCTGCGCCTCAAGCGCCTCGGTGAAGGCAAGGACGAAGGCCTTGGTGGCCGGATAGACGGCGGTGAACGCCGCCGGCATCAGCGCCGTGACCGAGGTGATGTTGATGATCGTGCCCTTTCCATCGGCGGCAAGGCGCGGTGCTATGGCCGCCGCAAGCCGGGTGACGGCAAGAATGTTGAGGTTAATCATCGTCGTCACATAGGCCGGATCCAGCGCCGTGATCGCGCCTTCACCGGCAATGCCGGCATTGTTGACAAGGCCGGTAATCCGCCGGTCGTCGCGCAGCCGCCCTTCCACCTTTTCGAGATCTTCCGCCCTTGAGAGATCGGCGGAGAGAACCTCGACTGCGATGTGATGATCCTTTTCCAGCTGTGCGGCCAGCGCCTTCAGTTTTTCGGCGCGCCGTGCCACCAGGATGAGATCATGGCCGCGTTTTGCCAGGCGTTCCGCATAGACCGCGCCGATGCCGTCCGACGCGCCGGTGATGAGAAATGTATTCTGTGTCATGTCCGTGTCTCCTGTGTCTCAAGGTTTCAGGCGTTGATGAAGGCGAGAAGGTCGGCGTTGAACCGGTCCTGATGGGTCTGCGTCAGGCCGTGATCGGCGCCCTCATAGATTTTGAGGACCGCATGTTTGACTATTCTGATCGTGGAAAGCGCGGATGCGCCGACCGGCACGATCTGGTCGTCATCGCCGTGCAGAACCAGCGTCGGTTTGTCGAAGGCCTTCAAATCCTGATGGAAATCGCTTTCCGAAAAGGCGCGAATGCTGTCGAGCTGGCCTTTCAGGCCGCCCATCATGCCCTGCCGCCAGAATTCGTCGCGGATGCCTTGGGATATCACGGCGCCTTCGCGGTTGTAGCCGTAGAAGGGAATGGTCAAGTCCTTGAAAAACTGGCTGCGATTGTCATAGGTGCCCTTGCGGATACCGTCGAAAACATCGATCGGCAGGCCGATGGCATTGCTTTCCGTCTTCAGCATCAGCGGCGGCACCGCGCCGATGAGGGCGATCTTGGCGATGCGGGCCGTGCCGTGGCGGCCGATATAACGTGTCACCTCGCCGCCGCCGGTGGAATGGCCGACCAGAATGATGTCGTGAAGATCGAGCTGTTCGATCAGCTCGGCCAGATCGTCGGCATATTGATCCATGGTATTGTTATGCCAGACCTGATCGGAGCGGCCGTGGCTGCGGCGGTCATGGGCGATGGTGCGGAAACCGTTGTTGGCGAAGAACACCATCTGCGCATCCCAGGCATCGGCGCTGAGCGGCCAGCCATGGGAGAAGATGATGGGCTGGCCGTCTTTGCGGCCCCAGTCCTTGTAGAAGATATGTGTTCCGTCTCTGGTGGTGATCGTTGTCATGGCTCTCTCTCCTGTTGCGGGAAGCTTGCTTGCGTCCCGTGGGAATAGAGATACTCTTGACGCAGCCGGGGCTGGATTGGCGCTTCTGACAGAAAACGAGCCGAAACTGACAAAACGGGGTGTGGGCATGGCGGGTGTAGCGGGAAGCGCGCTGGAAGTGGGGCTGGTCCTCTATCGCGACTGTCAGATCGCCATGGTGCATGGCATCACCGATCTTTTCGCCATCGCATCGGTATTTTCACAGGATCGCGGCGGGCCGAAATTGCGGGTCAGCCACTGGAGCATGGGCGAGGGCGGTGAATTTTCCCGCTGCCATGACACCGGGCCCGGTACACCGGGACATCCCGATATCTTCGTCGTGCCCGGCCGGTTGACCGGGCCTGCTGAAATCGAAGAGGCCGCGCCTTATGCCCGCTGGCTGCTGGATCGGCACGCGCAGGGCGCAACGCTGGCCGCCAGTTGCGGCGGCTCCTTCATCATCGCCGCGACGGGCCTCCTGTCCGGCCGTCCGGCCACCACGCACTGGCTGTTTGCCGAACGGTTCCGCGACCGTTTTCCCGATATCCGGCTGGAGATAGACAAGATCGTCATCGAGGATGGCGACATCATCACGGCTGGCGGGCTGATGGCGTGGACCGATCTTGGCCTGCGCATCGTCGACCGGCTGCTCGGCCCCTCGGTGATGATCGAGACCGGCAAGTTCCTGCTGATCGACCCTTCGGGGCGGGAACAGCGCCATTATAGCAGCTTCGCCCCGAGGCTGACGCATGGCGACGAGCCGATCCTGAAGGTGCAGCACTGGCTGCAGGCCCACGCCGGGCGGGCGACAAGCGTTACCGACATGGCCGGCCATGCCGGGCTGGAGGAGCGAACCTTCCTGCGCCGTTTCAAGGCGGCGACCGGCATGAAGCCGATCGAATATGTCCAGCATCTGAGGGTCGGCAAGGCGCGGGAATTGCTGGAATTCACCCGCCGCTCGGTCGATCAGATCGCCTGGTCGGTGGGTTATGAGGATGCCGCCGCCTTCCGCCGGGTGTTTCACCGCATTCTCGGCCTCTCACCGGGGGAATATAGGAGCCGCTTTTCCAGCAGTTCGGCCATGGCCGCGGCCTGACGATACCCTGCGGCTTCGACGGCGCCATTGGTGCGCTGGCGAGGCCGCTGAGACGTCTGGCCCTTGCAATGTGGCGGGTGTTTGCTAACATGCCAGACAAGTTTAAAACAGGTGGGCCGGAATGGACGTTGAGAGCAGCACGAAGCAGGGGGTATCGCTCGCGGCGAAAATCAGTTCGGCATTGCGGCGGGATCTGGCGGAAGGCGTTTTCCGCCCCGGTGACCGGCTTCCGAGCGAAAGCGAATTGACGCGGGAATATTCCGTCAGCCGCACGGTCGTGCGTGAGGCCATCGCCATTCTGCGCGCCGATGGCCTTGTCGAAGCCCGCAAGGGCGCCGGCGTTTTTGCTGTCGAAGTAAAGCCGGCCAAGGAGCTGCCTTTTAACGATCTGGCGGTGGGGCGAATTTCCTCTGTGATCGAATTGCTGGAATTGCGCACCGTTTTCGAGGTCGAATCCGCCGGGCTTGCGGCATCGCGCCGCTCCGCCGTGCAGGTGGAGGCGATTGTGGATGCGCACCGGCGCGTCGGCGATTGTCTCGCTGCCGGCCTGCCGACACGGGACGCCGATTTCGAGTTCCATCTGGCGATTGCGCAGGCCACGCAGAACAGGCGGTTTCCCGAGTTTCTGCAGCTCATCCGCTCCGGCATCATTCCTCGTGGGGAATTGCAGGGGGCGGCACCCGGATCGCGTCCCAAGGACTACAATCTGCATCTCCAGGAAGAGCATGCGAGGATTGTCGACGCCATTATCGAAGGGGACGCCGATGCCGCTCGCCAATATATGGCGGCGCATCTGCGCGGCAGTCTTGAGCGCTACAAGGTGCTGTTGCGCTCCCGCACCGCCGCTGAATGAGATCCGGAAATGTCATTCAGGTCAATGGTTTACGCGGTCGATCGCCGATAGAAGGCCAATGAGGCAGCGAGCGTCAGAAGCGCGCCGCCGCAAGCGCGGTCGAGCCACAGGGCTCCGGATTTTCGCAACAGCCGGACGGCCTGCGAGCCGAGCAGGGCATATCCGAACATCACGATAAAATCGATGCCGGCGAAGATCAGCGCAAGCACCGCATATTGCTGGATCTGCGGCGCTGCGGGATCGATGAATTGCGGCAGGAAGGCCGAAAAGAACAGATATCCCTTGGGATTGGTCACCGCCACGAGAAAGCTCTTGAGGAAAATCGAGCGGGCGGAAGCCGCCGCATTGGTACCTGCTGAATGAAGCGCACCATCGAGTGTGCCTCTCGAGCGTAAAAGCATGATGCCGAGGAAGGCAAGATAACAGACGCCCACCCATTTGACGACGCCGAACCAGAATTCGGAAGCCGCGAGCAAAGCGCCCAATCCCAGGGCAACCGCGCCGATCAGGACGAAATCCGAGACAACAGCGCCAGTCATGCCGATCACGGCGCGGCGTACTCCAAATCTTGAGCCATTGGCAAGCGCGAGCAAAACGGTCGGGCCGGGTGTCGCAATGCCAATAAAGGCGACGACGGCAAATGCCAGAAGCGTCATGTCAGCCATATTTTCCTCCCCCTGAAAGTGCGGATGCCTTCGGCATTATCGCGAGGCAGGCGTCCCCTCACGTCACGAAGCGCGAGAATATAGGCTTTTTCGGATGCCGCAACACATGCGCTTTCCAGAAAGAAAAAGCAAAAGCCGGGTAGTCTCAATGTGAATCGCCGTCTCGCGGCACAGGTTTCGGATTCCTGGGCAGTACGGATTTCGCTGGCGGGCGCTTGACAGCTTTCAACACCTGTGACAACTTGCGAATAGTTGTCAGACAGGATCACGCCTTGGTCACTTGCGCGGTCGGTTTCTGGCAAGGGAGGAATCATGTCAAAAAGACGCCTTTCGCTGTATGGCCTGTCCGGCCAGATCGGAAGTATTGCCGTTACGCTGCTTGGATTGTTGCTGCTGACCTTTTTTATCGGCCGCCTGATGCCCGCCGATCCGGTGCGGGCTATCGTCGGCGAGGATGCGACCCGCGAAACCTATGAACAGGTCTATCATGCGCTTGGCTTCGACCGTCCGCTGTGGCAGCAGTTCTTCTATTATCTCGGCGATGTCTTCACCGGCGATTTCGGAACCTCGATCCGCACCGGTCGCCCGGTTATCGAAGACATCATCAGGGTCATGCCCGCGACGATGGAGCTTGCTACCTTCGCGATTCTGATTGGCGCCGGTCTCGGCATTCCCATGGGCGTTTATGCCGCCGTCAATAAGGACCGCTGGCAGGACCATCTGGTGCGGGTGCTCAGCCTGTTCGGTCATTCCATGCCGATTTTCTGGACCGGCATGATCGCGCTGATCGTTTTTTACGCCCATCTCGGCCTTGTCGGCGGCGGCGGCCGCATGGACCAGTTCTATATCGGTCTGGTGGAGGAGCGGACGGGCTTCCTGCTGATCGACAGCCTGCTGGCCGGCGATATGGAGGTCTTCTGGTCGGCCATCAACCACCTCATCCTTCCCGCCGCCCTACTCGGTTATTCCTCCTCGGCCTATATCACCCGCATGACGCGCAGCTTCATGCTGGACCAACTCGGGCAGGAATATGTGACGACCGCCCGCGTCAAAGGCCTGTCGCAGCGGCAGACGGTCTGGCTGCATGCTTTCGGCAATATCCGCGTGCAGCTCGTCACCATCATCGCGCTTGCTTACGGCTCGCTGCTGGAAGGCGCGGTGCTGATCGAGACCGTCTTCGCCTGGCCGGGTTTCGGACAATACCTCACCAGCAATCTTATCATCGGCGACATGAATGCCGTGATGACCTGCGTTCTGATCGTCGGCGTCATCTTCATCGGGCTCAATCTCCTGTCCGACATTCTCTACCGCTTTTTCGATCCGAGGACCCGCTGATGACGGCTCGCGCAGAAACCTCCTCCCGCCTTCCCGTGCCTTTGAACGCGCTGAAGAACATCATCGTTTTCCTGCTGAAAAGCCCGACATCGGCCTTTGGCCTCGCTGTCCTGCTGCTCCTCGTCATCGCCGCGATTTTCGCGCCCTGGCTTGCGACGCATGACCCTTACGCGCAGGATCTCGCCAACACGCTGCAGGCGCCCGGCAACGGCCATGTCTTCGGCACGGATGAGCTGGGACGCGATATTTACAGCCGCCTTCTCTGGGGCGCGCGCATCACGCTCACCATCATCTCGCTGGTGTCGATCATCGTTGGTCCCGTCGGCCTTCTGGTCGGCACGGCATCCGGTTATCTCGGCGGCAAGTTCGACACGGTGATGATGCGCATCACGGATATTTTCCTGTCGTTCCCCAGCCTCATCCTGTCGCTCGCCTTCGTCGCAGCACTCGGGCCGAGCCTCAACAATGCGATTATCGCCATTGCGCTCACCTCGTGGCCGCCGATCGCGCGGCTTGCGCGTGCCGAAGCCATGACCTTCCGCAAGGCCGATTACATTGCCGCCGCCAGGCTTCAGGGGGCGTCGCCGCTCCGCATCATCGTCAAATCGATCATGCCCATGTGCCTGCCGTCGGTTCTCATTCGCCTGACGCTGAACATGGCGACCGTTATCCTCACCGCCGCCGGCCTCGGTTTCCTCGGTCTCGGCGCGCAGCCGCCGCTGCCGGAATGGGGGGCGATGATCGCCACCGGCCGGCGCTACATGCTGGACAGTTGGTGGCTGGTGACCTTCCCCGGCATCGCGATCCTCTCCGTCAGCCTTGCCTTCAACCTTCTGGGCGATGGGTTGCGGGATGCGCTTGATCCAAAGCAGATGAACCGGAGATAAGACCATGGAAAAACCAATCCTTGACGTCGAAAATCTTCGCATCCGCTATGGCGGTTCGCCGACTGAAGCGGTGCGCGGCATCTCCTTCACGCTGGGCCGGGAACGGCTCGGCATCGTCGGCGAAAGCGGCTCGGGAAAATCCACCGTCGGCCGTGCTCTGCTGCGCCTCCTGCCATCGGCGACCATCACCGCCGACAGGCTGGATTTCGACGGCCTCGATCTTCTCTCCCTCGATGAGAAGGAGATGCTGAAGGTTCGCGGGCGGCGTATGTCGATGATCCTTCAGGATCCAAAATTCTCCCTGAACCCCATCCGCCGGGTGGGCGATCAGGTGACGGAGACCTATCTGCGCCACTTCAAGGCATCGAAATCGCAAGCCCGGGAAAAGGCGCTCGCCATGCTGGATGCGGTGAAGATCCGCGATGCCGCCCGGGTCTATGAGCAATATCCGCATGAGATTTCCGGCGGCATGGGTCAGCGCGTCATGATCGCCATGATGCTGCTTGCCGATCCCGATCTCGTCATTGCCGACGAGCCGACCTCGGCGCTTGACGTGACCGTGCGGTTGCAGGTGCTGAATATTCTCGACGGTCTGGTGCGCGATCGCGGCATCGGCCTCATCATGATCAGCCACGACCTCAATCTCGTGCGCAATTTCTGCGACCGGGTGCTCATCATGTACTCCGGCCGGGTGGTGGAAACCCTTGCCGCACGTGATCTCGATCAGGCGCAGCACCCCTATACGCGCGGCCTTCTGGCGGCACAGCCGCGCATCGGCGGCACGCGTGCCCCGCTTGCGGTGCTGGACCGCCGCCCTGAATGGCTGGAGGAGAACGTATAATGGCCGTTTCTGTCGAAACCCGCGATCTCTCCATCACCTTCGGCAGCGGCCATACGGCGCTGAAAGTGCTGCCTTCGGTATCCTTCCGCGTCGAGCCGGGCGAATGTTTCGGTCTGGTCGGCGAAAGCGGCTCGGGCAAATCCACCGTGCTTCGCTGTGTCTCCATGCTCAATGATTTCTGGACCGGCGATATCCTCATCGACGGTAGGTCGGTGCGTGACATGCCGCTGATCGAGCGGTGCCGCATGCTGCAGATGGTGTTTCAGGACCCCTATGGTTCGCTGCATCCGCGCCAGTCGGTGCGCACCGTGCTTTCGGAATCGCTTGCGATCCACAGGCTCGGCGACCGTGAAGAGCGCATGCGCAAGGTCATCACCGATGTCGGCCTGCCAGTGTCGTTTCTGGACCGCTTTCCGCATCAGCTTTCCGGCGGCCAGCGGCAGCGTGTGGCGATTGCCAGGGCGCTGATCCTCGAACCGTCGTTGCTTCTGCTCGATGAGCCGACCTCGGCGCTCGACGTTTCGGTGCAGGCGGAAATTCTCAACCTGTTGCAGCGGCTGCGTGAAGAGCGCGGCTTCACCTATATCATGGTGACCCATGATCTCGCCGTGGTCGATCACATGTGCGACCGCTTTGCGGTGATGTTGCGCGGCGAGATCACCGAAATCCTGCCGCGCGAGGCCATCGCCGGCAACGGCGCGACGCATCCCTATGCGCGCGAACTGATCGGCGCCTCGCTGGAATATGAAGGCGCATGACGGCTCCCAAAACGTGATCGTCCTCCTCCGGGGCGTCACGGATAACAACATCCTCCTTACTTGCCCGGCCTCCCTGCCGGGCATTTTTTTGGAGGTAGCTACGGTGGGATAGCGGGCCGCAAACTACGCCTAGGCTGCTGACATAGTGCGAGACCCGCCCTTCCGTCATGCCGGACTAGATCCGGCATCCAGCCACGGCGCGTCTGCGCCGTGAACGGACTCTCTCGCGATCAAGGACTTGATCGCACTAGACCCCGGATCTAGTCCGGGGTGACGGAGTGCGGAGGCTTCGCTTGCGCCTAACACATTGGGTGAGTGGGGCTTTGTTACAGTAAAAAGGCGCGGGGTTAGCCGCGCCTTTTCAATCGCAGATAGGGCGGCAGATTACCGCTCCTTGCTCACCTCTTCAAACCGCGAAAGCCAGGGGCTGACGATCATGCCCTTGATATCGCTGCGGAAGGCGGCGGTGTCGATGACCTCGGAGAAGGGCTGAATGGACATGACGATCTCGTCCATATAGCCCTGCAGATCCTCGTAAAGCTTCGTCTGTTTCGCCACGTCACGCTCGACAAGCGCTTCCTCGATCATCTTGTTCAGCTTTTCATCGAAGAAACTGGTGCGCCAGCTCTGGTAGTTGGTGAGTTTGGCATCGTCGGCATTGTTGGGATTATAGGCGATGGAACGCAGGTTGTTGTCGGGATGCGGCTGCTGGCCACCGCCGCCGCGGCCGAGCAGCAGTTCGAAATTCCGCTCGCGCATGGCGCCGTAGATCTGGTCGCCGGAGCCGCTGATCAGTTCGGCCTGAATGCCGGCCTGGGCCAGCGTGTTCTGGATCGCCGTTGCCGCCTTCATGAAGGGGTCTTCCGAAAGGACACGCAGTGTGGTCTTGAAGCCGTTCGGGTAACCGGCCTCCGTCAGAAGCGCCTTGGCCTTTTCGATGTCGAGCTTGTAGCCCTGATCCGGCAGCGCACCCATCACGCCGGTGCTGAGGGAGCGCTGATGCAGCTTGCCGTAATAGGGCATGACCGCCTTGTCGAGACCATCGTAATCGATCAGGTAACGCAGCGCCTCGCGCACCTTCTTGTTCGCGAATTTCTCATCCTTCATCGAAACGCTGAGGTAATAAAAACCGGAGCCGGGTGTGGATTCGATGGTGACGGCCTTGTCGGCTTCCAGCGATTTCAGGTCCGGGGCCTGCAGGGAATAGGCGACGTCGATATCGCCTTTTTCCAGCATCAGACGCTGCGACTGCGATTCCGGCAGATGGCGCATCAGGATGCGTTTCATCTTGGCCTTTTCGCCCCAATAATCGTCGTTGCGGGTAAGGATGATATATTCGTTGGACTTCCACTGCGTCAGCTTGAAGGGGCCGGAGCCGGCGGAATTCAGCGTCAGCCATGCGCCGCCCAGATCGCCGTCCTTCTCGTTCTCAAGCGCGGTCTTGCTGTCGATGATCGAGCCGGGACCGTTCTGTGCGAGGATCATCAGCAGCAGGTTCGGGTCATCGGGCTTTGGAATGTTCAGCACAAAGGTCTGGTCGTTTTCAGCCACGAACAGCTTGTCGGCCTCTTCCAGCTTGAAACCACGGGTTTTCAGGAAGGAGGACTGCGCCAGATTGCGGGCGAGCAGCCGCTTCAGGCTCCATGCCACGTCCTTGGCCGTCACCGCATTGCCGGACGCGAATTTCGCATCGGCGTGAAGATGGAAACGGATCGATTTCCGGTCTTCGGCAATTTCCCAGCGTTCCGCAAGGCGTGGCTGAACACTGCGATCCTCAGGTGAAAGCACCACCAGCGTGTCATAGACATTGTTCAGGACCTGCACGGTCTCGCGGCCGGTAATGGCGGCGGGGTCGAGGGTCAGGATGTTGCTCATGGTCGTGGCGACGATGAGCTGATCCTTCGGTGTTTCGGCAAAGCTGCTGAGCGGCATGGCGCCGATCAGCAATGCGCCGAGCGCTGCAGTTGCAAGAAAATGTTTCATCTTTCCTCCCAATGTGGCCGGTTCATACGGCCTTTCCACGTTTTGATCCACGCGCCCGGTTCCTCCTCAGGCTGCGCATGATCAGCCAAGAATTTCCCTGAGCGGTGCCACGAGTGCCCGGCCGATTGCCGCCGTTGCCGGCGCATCCAGATGCACGCCATCCACCGGCGAGGCGCTGGCGACCGATCCGGCGTCAAAGAAGGCATGTCCGAGTTCGGCGGCGAGTTTGCGGTAAAGCGGCGCAAGCCTGAGCGATTGCTCGATATCCCGCCCGCCCGCCGGTTCTCCGCCAGAACCAGCAACGCAGGGCGGCGGGGCGACGATCAGCAGTTTCGGCACCGCCTCGCGCGGCTTGTAGATGAAGGTCTCGACGATCTGCGCCAGCCGCCGCATGCCCGAAACCGCGGCTTCCGCGCGCCCGCCATGCACCGGCTTGATGTCATTGGTGCCGAGCATGACGATGACCAGATCGAGTGGCATATGGCAGGAAAGGGCGATTTCCAGCGCCCGCGCGCCGTTACGGCAGGCGGGGCCGGCATGGTCGTCGTAACAGGTGGTGCGCCCGCCCAGCCCTTCCGGGTGAACCGTCACCTTTCCGGCAAGCCCGGCCTCCAGAACCTCCGGCCAGCGGTGTTCGGCCGGGTGTCGCAGACCCGTTGCCGGGTCCGCACCCCAGGTGAGGCTGTCTCCGAAGGCGAGTACCGTTTTCATCGCCCGTTACCTCACCCGGTTATTGTCGATGAAGGTAAAATCGATGTCCTCGCCAAGGCCCGGCCGGTCAGGGACATGCACGAAGCCGTCGCGGTCCATCGGGTCGGACAGGGATTTCAGATAATCGTGGCCGTCATCATATTCGAGGAAGGGGTGCAACAGGCCACGCTCATACCAGCGGCAATTCTTGGTGGCGGCGACAACATGCAGGTTCATGGCCGTGTTGCCATGCACCTCGCATTCCATGCCGAAGGCTTCGGCCAGATGCATGGTCTTCAGCGCCGGCGTTATGCCGCCGACATCGTTGACGCCGGTGCGCAGAATATCGCAGGCGCCGGCCTTGATCCATTCGGCGCGGTGCCAATGTTTGCCGGCTGCACTTTCCGGGCCGACGACCGGAATATCGAGATTGTCGGAAAGCCATTTGTAGGAGGACAGCGACTGTTCATCCATCGGCTCCTCGATCCAGTCGAAACCGAGTTTTTCGAGGCCACGGCCCAGCGCCAGCGCATCGGTGCGGGAATACCAGTGGAAGGCGTCGATCATCAGGCGAATATCGGGACCGACCGCCTCGCGTACCGCCGCGCAGGCCTTGAGGTCCATCTTCACATCCGGCGCCCAGCTGACGGGCGGCATCCAGGTGTGCAGCTTGATGCCCTTGTAACCGCGCTTCACCAGCGTTTCGGCAAAACGACCGTAATCTTCCGGCGTTGCCAGCCCGCCTTCCAGCTCGTCGCCGCACATGATCGAGCCATAGGCCAGCACCTTGTCGCGATAACCGCCGATCAACTTGTATACAGGTTGATTGAGCGAGCGGCCGGCAAGGTCCCACAGGGCGCAATCCACCACCGCCAGGGTGCGGTCGGTCAACTGCGCGGCCGATCCGCGCTGCCAGTGGGCAAGGTCCTGCCATAGCCGTTCGCGGTCGCGATGGTCCTCGCCGATCAGGACCTTCTTGACGAATTTTTCGATGACATGCGGGCGAACGATCTCCGGCGCGGTGAAGGAGTGGCCTTCCTGCCCGTCTTCGGTGCGGATGGTCAGCATGGCCTGTTCCACCTGATGCGCCGGCCCCGGATGTGCGTGACCGGCACTGTCCGAGTGCCGACGGGTCGTCGTGCGGAAAACACGGACCTCGACGTCGGTGATGATCATAATTCCTCCCTCATGCAGGTGTCGCAGCGTTAGTGGTTGCCGCAATGTCATACATGTATGCATTATTTGTCAACATGTATGATAATCTGTATTACATGTTGACGTAGAAAATCAAGACCATTTGCGCACGGTGTTGCACAGGTCTTCGGTGTGAGAGGGTGACGGAGGGAGACTTTGCCTCTTCAGCAGAAGAGAATCTGACGGGAGGCTTGAGTGCTGCCTACGCCACCGGCGATTTAATCCATAATTTTAGTAGACTATTGAATCGCGCAATGATCTTTCAACAATGGCCCGGACTATAAACGAACATGCCGTGCCAGCCGTGCCTGTCATCATGCATTCTGCGTGGGTATGCGCCGCATTGAACGGCTGTTCCGGAACAGGATGGCTGCATCTGCGCTGCTGGGCTTCAACACTCGTTTCCGGATTACAGCCATGCCCCTTTCCCATATCTCCCATTTCGCCTTTCTCGTTCCCGGCAATTATCAGGACGATGATCCGGCACGAGGGCTGGAAGAAACCCTGCAGCTTTTCGAGGCCGGAGAGGCGCTGGGTTATCACAGCGCCTGGGTTCGCCAGCGCCATCTGGAACGCGGCGTTTCCTCGGCGGCCACTTTTCTTGCGGCGGCATCGCAGCGCACCAGGCGGATCGGATTGGGCACCGCCGTCATTCAGCTTGGTTACGAAAATCCGTTCAGGCTGGCTGAGGATCTGGCAACGGTGGATGTGCTCTCGCGCCGGCGGCTGAATGTTGGCGTTTCGGTGGGCGCACCGCCCTTCGCCCATCTCATTTCGGATTATGTCGATACGGTTCCTGACGCCGATTACAGCCATGCCCGCGCCGAAAAGCTGGCGAGGGCCTTGCGGTCGGAACCGCTGTCCGGTGAGACGGAAGCGGGCAATGCGGCCGGTGCGCAGGTGCCGCGCCTTCGGCCAGTCGCCGAGGGGCTGACGGACCGGTTATGGTATGGCGGCGGATCGCAGAATTCCGCGCGTTGGGCCGGCAAGGCAGGCTTCAATCTTCTGACGGGCAATATCGTCAGCGGCGAGAATACCGATGATTTTCTGACCGCGCAGGCGGCTCTCGTCGCCCGCTTCCGGCAGGAATGGGCGCATGAGCGCCAGCCGCGTGTCGCTCTTGGCCGCGTGATCCTACCGACGGATAGTGCGAGCCCCGCGACCCGCCGCCGTTATCAGGAATTCGCCGCCGAGCGCGACAAGCGCACGCATGCACCGCATGGCGCACGCCGCACGCTTTTCCTGCCCGATATCGTTGGGACGACGGACGAAATTTTGGAGAAACTGTCGCGCGATCCCGTTCTGCCGCTTGTCTCGGAATTCCGTCTCGAACTGCCCTATGAGTTCCAGCCAGAAGATTATCGCCAGATCGTCACGGATTTCGCCTCAGTCCTGCCGCAGCTTTCCGGCGGGCGGCCCGTTTTGAAAGTGGCGACAGGCCAATAACATGTTCCATTGCCGCATTCCCGCTTTTTGCGGGAATGCGACATTGCGACAGCGTCGCATCCGGCGTTCAATCGGGATAGGGCAGGCCATAGCGGTCGCGGATCGTCGCACCTTCGTATTCGCGCGGGTAAACACCGCGATCCTGCAGCACCGGCACGACTTTTTCGACGAATTCGGCAATATCGTCTGGCGCGCGGGGCGGCTGCAGGGTGTAGCCGTCCACCGTGCCATCCTGCCAGAGATCAATAATGCCATCCGCCACCTCTTCCGCTGTGCCGAGCAGCAGCCGGTGGTGTCCTTCCGAGCGCCGCACGGCCTCGCGGGCGGTGAGTTTCTCGTGGGTCAACAGATCGGAAAGGCCAAGCCCCATGCCTACCGCCCATTGCCGGTTCTGGTCCGGGATGAAACGCCCGGCATCCAGTTTTGCATCGGGGTCGAAGTCGCGGGGATCGATCCCGTTTTCCTTGGCGAAGCGCGCCAGAAGACCGTCTTCAGAGCCCGTTCCGCTGTATAATTCATGTTTGCGCAACGCTTCTTCCCGGGTCTCGCCGAGAATGACAACGAGGCCGGGAACGATGCGGATGCCGGAGGGATCGCGGCCGAGGGAGACGGCGCGGTCGCGGACCTTTTTGCCGAAGGCCTGACCTGCCGGGCGTGACAGGATGTTGCAATAGATGATCTCGCCGTGGCGTGCCGCCAGATCGATGCCACCTTCGGAGGCACCGGCCTGCGCGATCACGGGATGCCCCTGTGGCCCGCGTGGAACGTTGAGCGGGCCTTTGACGTGGAAATATTGCCCCTCATGATCGATGGTTTCGGCCGTCGCCGCATCCCAGAAACGCTCTTCCGGTACGTCGCCTTCACGGCGCGGATCCCAGCTCGACCAGAGCTTTTTCGCGACGTCGAGAAATTCGGTAGCCTTGGCGTAACGTTCATTGCGCGGCGGTAGCGGATCGTTGCCGAAATTGGCGGCGACATTGGGATTGAAGGAGGAGACGATATTGACGATCAGCCGCCCACCGGTGACGAGATCGATGGATTGCGTCCGTCGTGCAAAATTATAGGGCGAATTATAGGTGGAGGACACCGTTGCCACAAAGCCAATATCGGGCACCTGCGCGGCAAGTGAAGTCGAGAGGATGAGCGGATCGATGGTGTGAAACGGGCGGCTTGCCGGGTCGGTCAGCAGTGCGGGGTGGTCGGACAAGAAAACGGCGTCGAACCGGCCCTTGTGCGCCAGTTCCGTCAGCCGCCGATAATAGCCGATATCGTTGATGTCGTGTCGGTCTCCGCTCCGGTATTTCCAGGCATTGGCGAGATATCCGGTGGTATTGATGCCGACATTGAGATTGAGCCGGCGTTTGGTGTTGCTCATGCTGCCACTTTTTCTTTCAGGTCTGTTGGATTGCCGGCCTTTTTGACCGGCGCAGTTGCGGGGAAGCGTAACAGCCGGGGGTCCGGTCGCGAGTTAAAAATCCTTGCTGCTCTGAGAAGAAAAACTTTCATCCGTCGCAGCACCCAGGCTGCGGCTGAAGGGGAGAAAGGCGTAAGGCGGGTTGGAGGATCCGACCCGCAATCTTGCCATTATCGAAAGGATATTCCGTCACCTCGATGAACCGCCTGCAAGATGGAAACGAATTTCCCCAATCGCATCTCAAATAGTACACTTTATCTATAGAAAATATTTTATGCCGTGTAGCGTGCCGTCAGATCGCAATTTCGAGGACGAACGCCATGGCCGATGCCGCCCTTCGCCAGATAACCCAACCCGTAACCGTGTGGTACACACGCTGCCCGGCACCCACGCCGCTTTCCATCGCGGCGCAACTGGGCTGGATCGAGGAAAGTTTCGCCGCCCACGACATCTCTGTTTCCTCCATTCGCGATGCGGCCGATCCTGCCATTCGCCAGAGCCATTTCGACCATCGTCTGGACTGGTCCTTACGCCAGGGCGGCAATATTCCGCCGATCTGGGCGAAATCCGGTGGCCGGAAAACACGGCTGGTGGGGTTGACGAGAACCGACGAGTTTCAGGCCGTCATCGCCTTGCCAGCAAGTGGAATAGGCAAGGGCGGCGACCTGAAGGGGCGGCGCATCGGTCTGCCCAAGAGACCGAACGAAACCATCGATTTCCAGCGTGCGACATCCCTGAAGGGCATTGTGTCGGCGCTGACTGTCTCGGGCCTCACGGTCGCGGAGGTCGAGCTTGTCGATCTGACCGCCAGAGAACCCGTGCTGCTCGGCCCGGCGGATGAGAGGTTCCACGGTCTGCGCCGACGGCTTCCCTATGGCGAGGAAATCGCGGCGCTGCATAGGGGCCAGATCGATGCTTTTTTTGTCAAGGGAGCGGAAGGTGTCACCGTCGCCAATCTGATCGGCGCGCAGGTCGTGGTATCGACGGGATTCCATCCCGATCCCAAAATCCGCATCAACAATGGCACACCGCGTCCTTTGACAGTGGACGCCACCTTTGCCGATGAGCGGCCCGATCTGGTGGCGGAACTGGTGGCCACGGTTCAGCGCGTTGCCGATTGGGCAAATGACAATCCGGCGGAAGCCGTGCGTTTCATCGCGCGTGAAATCGGTGTCAGCGAGGAGGCGGTTCTGGCTGCGAATGGCCCGGATGTGCACCGCAACCTGAGGCTCGATCTCGATCCCGCCGAACTCGATGCTCTGAGCCACTTCAAGGATTTCCTGCTGGAATGGAAGTTCATCCCCGAAGATTTCGATGTGCAGGACTGGGCCGATCCACGCGCCCTTTCTGTCGTGCGGGATGCTGCGCAACGCAGTTCCGGAAAGTGAAGAGACTATGGCAGCCACCATTCTTGTAACCGGTGCAACCGGCAGGCTCGGCAAGCGTGTCGTCAGCCGTCTTTTGCAAAAACAGGCGATAGTTCGCGTACTGACCCGCAGGCGCGAGGATGCGCTGAAGCTCTGGGGCGACAGGGTCGATATTGCGGAAGGTAATTTTTCCGATCCGGCCAGCCTGAAAGAAGCTGCGCGGGGAACAGACAGGGTCTTCCTGCTTTCCCCCATCGGCGAAACGTTGGCGGCAGATCAGAAGGCGGTCATAGATGCTGCTCTTTCCGCCGGTGCGTCGCGGATCGTGAAGATATCCGGCTCCGACTGGACCATTGCGAATGCCGCACGCTCCATCTCGGGTGCGGCCCATGCTGAGGTCGAAACGCATCTGGCGGCACGCGGTATAGCGCATACGGTATTGCGGCCGAATGCGTGGATGCAGGTGGCGCTGGAGCCGGTTGTCGCCGCGCTGCGCAATGGCGGGGATGTGCCCGCTCGTTTCGGCCATGCGGCGGTCTCCTTCATCGATGCCGACGACATTGCCGATGTGGCGGTTCATGCGCTAACTGCCAGCGCGCCGCTTGCCGGTCCGCTGGTGCTGACTGGCGGCGAAGCCCTGACGGCACTGGAAATCGCCCGCATCGCGGCCCGTATCCTGCATCGGCCTGTTGGCGTTGCGCATAATGCTGCCTCCGTTTCCCCGCCGCATATCGGCGCCTTCGAACAGAAAGCGATCAGCGAATTCGGACAGCTCATCGGCGACGGTTTCGCGGCATCCGTCACCGATACCGTCGACCGGATTACCGGTCGTCAGCCCCGCAGCGTGGAGGGCTATCTGCGCGCCCGGCTGGCTGCGGCTGCCCCGCAGGGCGATCATTCCGAGGGAGAAAAGACATGGCGCTGACTGTTCCTTTGCCCGATGGTCCGGAGTTGAAAGGCCTCGAACTGAAAAGTCCTATCGATTTCGATGACAGCCCGCTCAGCCGTGCGGTAAAGCAGCCACTGATGCTGGGCCTGTTCCTCAATCTGCAGGACATCAATTTCTCCAGCCTGCCGACCAGCAACAGCTGGACCTTCGACTACAATGTCGAGCTGGTGAAGCGCGCGGAGGAGCTCGGTTTCGAAATCGCCTTCAGCCGCACGCAATGGCTGCCCAAGGGCGGTTATGACGGCGAATCCTCGCTCGACAGTTTTATCGCGCTTGGCGCCATGGCGGCGGTCACGAAGAGCATCCTGCTGATCTCCACCATCCATGTGCTCTATGGGCCTCTGCATCCGCTGCATCTCGCCAAATATGGCGCGACGCTGGATCATATCGCCAAGGGGCGCTGGGGCATCAACATTGTCACCGGCCATCGCGCCATCGAGCATGAAATGTTCGGCTGGCAGCGTATCGACCACGACAAGCGTTACGATATGGCCGGAGAATTGTTCGATGTTCTCCATCGCCTGTGGGGGGAAACCGAAGACTTCTCATATGAAGGCAAGCTCAATCCCTGGGCGATCAACAATGGCTGGATCACGCCCAAGCCCGCCTTTGGCCGCCCGCCGCTGGTGACGGCGACCGGTTCGCCCGCCGGCATCGATTTCGCCGCCCGCCATTCCGATCTGGTTTTCGTCACCTCACCCGGCGGCGCGCATATAGACAGCGCGCTGGAAACGCTGCCCGATCATGTCGCAAACATTAAAAACCGCGCAAAGGCCTATGGCCGGCAGGTGAAGACGATCATCAATCCGATCATCGTCAGCCGCGATACGGAGAAGGAGGCGATCGCCTATGCGGATGCCATCGAGGCCGGAAAACCGCAGCCCGGCACCCGCGCCTTCGCCACCAATAATTACGACAGCGACGCCCATGCCTGGCGCGGCCGCGGCGATGCGTGCCACAAGCAGGGGCGCAATCTCGGCGGCAATATCGAAATCATCGGTTCGCCCGAACAGGTGGTCGAGCAACTTGTCGGTCTGAAAAAGGCCGGCATCGATGGTGTTCAGCTCAATTTCTACGATTTTCGCGAAGACCTCGACTATTTCGCCGAGCGCATTCTGCCCCTGATGAAGGAGGCGGGTCTGAGGCTCTGACATCACGTTCGCCTCTGCTTTCGAGTCCCCGAAACCCACCCTTCGCAATCGCCCGATTGCGAAAACGATATTTTTTGCCCTGAGGAGATACCGTGAATATCGCCGTCGATCCCGTCAAAACGCCCGCTCCTAAAATCCTGGATCGGATCGGGACCTATGTTCCCGACCTCGTCTCCATCCGCCACGATCTGCACCGGCATCCGGAAATCGGTTTCGAGGAGGTCCGCACGTCAAGCATTGTCGCTGAAAAACTCGCCTCCTGGGGCATCGAGGTGCATCGCGGTTATGGCAAGACCGGCGTGGTCGGCGTGCTGCACGGCCGCCATGCGGGCAATCGCTCCATCGGGCTCAGGGCCGATATGGATGCCCTGCCGATGCCGGAGGAAACCGGGCTGCCCTATGCGTCGGTCTATCCCGGCAAGTTCCACGGCTGCGGGCATGATGTGCACACCACCATCCTGCTCGGCACGGCCCGTTATCTGGCCGAAACGCGCGATTTCGCCGGCACGGTGGTGTTTATTTTCCAGCCGGCCGAGGAAGGTCTCGGCGGCGCGCGCGCCATGATTGCCGACGGGCTGTTCCGGGATTTTCCGGTCGACGAGATTTACGGGCTGCACAATTCCACCCATGCCGCGCCCAATCATCTGAAGGTTTCGCCCGGCACCATTCTGGCGGGGGCGGATTTCTTCGATGTCCGGTTAAGGGGCAGGGGTGCGCATGCGGCTCACCCGGATGTTTCGCGTGATCCCGTGCCGGCGACGGGTGAACTTATCCAGGCGCTGCAAACCATCGTCAGCCGCAATGTGTCGCCGACCGATCCCGCCGTCCTGTCGATAACGCGCATCGAGGCGGGATCGGCCTATAATGTCCTTCCCGAAACGGCCGCGATTGCCGGAACGGTGCGGGCCTTTTCCGACGGCGTGCGCGAAACCATCCGGGAGCGCATCCGCACGATTTCGGATCACATTGCCGCAGCGCACGGCCTCACCGCCGAGGTGGATATTCGCGACATATTCTCGGTCCTTACCAATGATGATGCATCGGTGGATATCGTCGCCGGCGTGGCGCGCGAAGTGCTTGGAGACGAGCGCGTTTCCACCGAACCCGGCCGCTTCATGGGCAGTGAGGATTTCGCCGATCTCCTGAAACACGCGCCCGGCGCATTTTTCACCCTTGGCCATTCCGGCATCGTGCCCGCCCATAATCCCGGTTTCATCGTTGACGACGCCATCCTGCCGGTCGGCGCCACGCTGTTTGCCCGTCTGGTCGAGACCCGGCTGAAGGCTGCCTGAGCATTTGAAAACAATTTCACAAAGGGAAACATCCATGGATATTACAAGACGCAAGACATTGCTTTTGAGCGTAGCGCTAACCGGGGCAATATTGATGCCTTCCCTGCCGGTTCTGGCGGCGGAAACGCCCAAAAAGGGCGGCATAGTTACTCTTGCGGGTCTCGGTGAGCCGACGACACTGGTGCCGCTTTCCGATTCCAATACGCGCACCCGTGCCATTTCCACGAAAATCCTCGAAGGGCTGGTGCGGTTCGACAGCGAGTTCAAACCGCACCCGGTGCTGGCCGAGAGCTGGGAAACATCGGCCGACGGGCTGCGCCACACTTTCAAGCTGCGCAAGGGCGTCAAATGGCATGACGGCAAGGATTTCACGTCGCGGGACGTCAAATTTTCCCTGCTGGCCTTCAAGAAGGTTGGTCCACGCGGGCGCATCACCTTCGCCAATATTGCCGATATCGAAACGCCGGATCCGCTGACGGCCGTGGTGGTGCTTTCCAAGCCCGCACCCTATCTCCTGCGGGCGCTGACGGGTGGCGAAACGCCAATCCTGCCGGCCCACGCCTATGCTTCGGAAAACTATAATGAAAGCCCGAATGGCAATGCGCCTGTTGGCACCGGCCCCTTCGTCTTCGAGGAATGGAAACGCGGCAGCTATGTGAAGCTGAAGAAAAACCCGAATTACTGGCAGGCCGATCTTCCCTATCTCGATGGTTTCGTGGCGCGCTTTGTCGCCGATGCCGCCTCCACCACGATCTCTGTGGAAACGGGTGAAGCGGATTATACCGCCGATGTTTCCTACAGCGATCTGGAACGCCTTCGGCAAAATCCGAAGCTCGCGGTGGAGGTCTATACCGACGCCTATCTCAACAATGCCGCGATATTCGAGTTCAATCTGGAGAACCCGATCCTCGCCAAAAAGGAAGTCCGCCACGCTCTGGCCCATGCCATCGACCGTGATTTCATCAACGATGCGATTTTCTTCGGTACGGCCAAACCGGCCGGGTCGAACATCCCCGCGGTCTTCACCGCTTATAATGACGAGAAGCCTTTCACCTATCCTTTCGATCTCGCCAGGGCGAACGAACTGCTGGACAAGGCCGGTTACCCCAAAGGCGCCGATGGCACCCGTTTTTCGCTGCGACTGGCCTTTCTGCCTTCCGACGTTTTCCGCAAAACCGCTGAATATCTGCGTTCCTCCTTCGGCAAGCTCGGCGTGAAGGTGGATATCGTCGAAGGCGATCTCGCCACCTTCATCAAGCGCGTTTACACCGAGCGCGGTTTTGACCTGACGGTGAACGGCATCAGCCGGCTGTTCGATCCGACGGCAGGCGTGCAGCGCCTCTATTGGTCCGACGGCATCAAGAACCCGGCGCCCTATGTCAACGCCGCGCATTACAACAATCCGAAAGTTGACGATCTTTTCCGAGCGGCTGCCATCGAAGTGGATGAAACGAAACGGGCAGGGCAGTTTCACGAAATCCAGAAAGTCGTCGGCGACGACCTGCCGAATTTCTCGATCGTTGCTTTGCCGACCGTCATTCTGCGCAACACCAGTTTGAAGTCCCTCGTGACAACCATCGATATTGCCTATAGCGACCTGGCGACGGCGTGGAAAAGCGAGTGAGCGTTTTGAAATGTGAGTTCATCCCCACTCCGTCACCCCGGACTAGATCCGGGGTCCAGCGCGATCAAGTCCTTGATCGCGAGAGGCTCTTCTCACGGCGCAGACGCGCCGTGGCTGGATGCCGGATCATCCTCGGACTTGTTCCGGGGACCGGCATGACGGTAGAACGGTCTACGGTCTTCTTCATCAACTCTAACCCGGCAATTCTGTCGGGTTTTTTATTGCTGAAAATTGCTGCCCGGCCTTTTTTCGCTGTCGCGTGATAACGGTATTTTCGGGAAAAACATTGCTTTTGGAATAGGCTGGCAGGAACAGCGATGCCGGCAATCGAAATGTAGAAAAATTCAGTTTCATCAATAATTTAACGCAAAGCATTTCTTCGCTTCAAAGCAAGAATTGCTTTCTGGACCGAGGCTTTGGCGGCCTGCACTGTGAGCTGGAAATCTCACCCGCACATGATGGATGCCATGGCCAAGGATACGCTTTTTTTGATCGCCCCCGGTTTTGAGGACCCCAAACACCCCGGTGTCCGCTTCGTCTGCCCGCATTGTAACCAGATCGAGGGCCTGCTTTCCGCATTTCCGGACCTTGCCGCCGGCATCGATATCCGCCGTGTCGGTTTCCAACGCCCGCGTGAGGCGGTCATCGCTGCCGTGGGTGAGGAAAATCAGTCGCTGCCGCTGTTCATCTTTGCCGGCGACGCACCCAGCGACGCCACGGCGAGGGGCGATACGCGCTTCATTCAGGACACCAAACGCATTTTGCAAATCCTCGCCGAGCGCCACGGGTTCCCGCAGCTGCATTGAGCTGCCGCACCCGCATATCGGATTTTTTCGGAGACAGACATGACCCTTTCCAGACGCCAGTTTCATAAAATCGCACTCGCCGCGGGCGCTTTCGTCGCACTTCCGGGCGGCTCTTTCGCCGCTGCCGAAGAGCCGGTTTCGGGCGGGACGCTCAAGATCGTTTATTTTCCCGAGCCGACCCAGCTCGTGGCCATCAATACCAGCGCGGGCGGCCCGCAGTTCGTCGGCTCGAAGATTTACGACGGGCTTTTGACCTATGATTACGAGCTTTCGCCGAAGCCCAGCCTCGCGAAGGAATGGAGCGTTTCGGCCGACGGGCTGGAATATGTCTTCCATCTGCAGCCGAACGCGAAATTCCATGACGGTAAACCGGTAACGTCGGCGGATGTGGAATTTTCCATCCTGCGGCTGAAGGAGGCCCATCCGCGCGGCCGGGCGACGTTCGCGAATGTCGAGAGTGTCGATACCTCCGATCCGCTGGTCGCGAAGGTGAAACTTTCCAAGCCGGCGCCGGGCCTGATCACCGCGCTTGCATCCTCGGAATCGCCTGTTGTGCCGAAGCACATTTTCGAGACCTTCAAGCCGACCGATAATCCCAAACCCGCCCAGATCATCGGCAGCGGCCCCTTCGTGCTGAAGGAATGGGTGCCGGGCAGCCATATCCTGCTGGAAAAAAACGCCGATTACTGGGACGCGCCACGCCCTTATCTCGACCGCGTCATCATCCGCCTCATCAACGATGCGGGCGCCCGTGCGGCCGCGCTTGAAACCGGCGAGGGCGATATTGGTCCAAACCCGGTCGCGCTTGCCGATCTGGAACGGCTGAAATCCATTCCGACGCTGAAGGTGGATGACCGCATCTATGCCTATGCCGGCCAGCAGAACCAGCTGGTGATCAATCTGGAGAACGAATATCTTAGGGAATTGAAGGTCAGGCAGGCCATCGCGCATGCCATCGACGTGCCGGCGCTCATCGATACCGTGCTTTACGGTTACGCCGTGCCATCGCCGACACCGATCAGCCCCGGCCTTGCGAAGTTCCACAATGCGGATATCGGTTTTGCCAAGTTCGACGTCGCCCAGGCGGAAAAACTGCTGGATGAGGCAGGCTTCCCGCGCAAGGACGGCGGCAAGCGCTTCAAGCTCAGGGTTACCACCAACCCGTTCAATCCGCAGACTTATTCGGATTTCATCGCGCAGGCGCTGTCGAAGATCGGCATCGAGGCGGATATCGAGAAATTCGATTTCGGCACCTATGTGAAGGTGGTCTATACCGACCGCGCCTGGGACCTTTCGGTGGAATCCCTCTCCAACACCTTCGATCCGACGGCGGGCGTTCAGCGTGTCTACTGGAGCAAGAACTTCAAGATCGGCCTGCCGTTCTCCAATGCCAGCAATTACGCCAATCCGGAAGTGGACCGGCTGCTGGAAGCGGCGGCAGTGGAGCCGGACATCGAAAAGCGTGCGGCTTTCTTCAAGGAATTTCAGGCCGTTGTCGCGAGGGATCTCCCCGTCATCAATCTCGTCTCTCCCATCCAGCCGGTCGTCGGCAGCGTGCGCATCAAGGACTACGCGACCGGCGCAGAGGGGCTGAGCGGCAATCTCGCCAAAACCTGGGTGACGAAGGAGGCGTGAGCCTCCTTCGGTTTCAAGCCGCATCAGAGCGAATAAGAGGTCATTTCCATGAGCAGAAAATCCGAAAAGCTGGTTCTCAATGCCTTCATCTATCCTGGCGGACATCATGAGGCGGCATGGCGGCATCCGGATTCGGAGCCCCATCGCGTCACCGATATAAAGCTCTATCAGGATATCGCCCGCAAGGCCGAAGCGGCGAAACTGGATGCCATCTTCTTTGCCGATGCGCCGGTGCTGGATGCCAATATCCGCTATGCCGCCCGCCACCGGCTGGAGCCGATCACCATGCTTTCGGCGCTTGCCGCCGTCACCGAAAAGATCGGTTTCATCGCCACGGCCTCCACCACCTATTACGAGCCCTACAATCTCGCGCGGCTGTTTGCGTCCGTCGATCATATCAGCGGCGGCCGGGTTGGCTGGAACATCGTCACGACTTCGGCGGATGCGGCGGCCGGCAACTTCAATCTCCAGAAGCATCCGCCGCATGCCGACCGTTACCGTCAGGCCATCGAGTTCGTCGATGTGGTGACGAAGCTCTGGGACAGCTGGGAAGACGATGCCATCGTCGCCGACAAGGAAAGCGGTCTGTTTGCCGAGACAGACCGCATCCATCCCGCCAATCACGATGGCGAATTTTATCGGGTGCGGGGCGCGCTCAACGTGCCGCGTTCACCACAGGGCCGGCCGGTCTATGTGCAGGCCGGCTCCTCTGAGGAGGGGCGCGGTTTTGCCGCCCAATATGCCGAGGCAATCTTTACCGCGCATCAGACTCTGGAGAGTGCGCGGTCTTTTTATTCTGACATCAAGAAACGTGTTGCGGCTGCAGGTCGCAATCCCGCCCACGTTAAAATCCTGCCTGGCATCAGCCCCTTTATCGCATCAACCGAGGAGGAAGCGCGCAAACTTGAGGCCTCCTTCAACGATCTCATCCAGCCGGCCTTTTCGCTCGGGCAATTGCAGCGTATCACCGGCATAGACCTGTCATCGGCCGATCTTGACCAGCCGCTGCCAATAGAGGCCGTCGAGGCGACACGCGCGAAGGCGGATAGCAGCCGCCATCAGCTGGTTCTTGATGTCATAGACCGGGAAAACCCGACGATCCGGCAATTGTTGCATCGGCTTGCCGGCGGGCGCGGCCACAAGGTGATATCAGGCACGCCGGAACAGGTGGCGGACTGGATAGAGACCTGGTTCCGCGAGGGCGCAGCCGATGGTTTCAACATCATGCCGCCATGGCTGAATGGCGGGTTCGATATCTTCGTGGATGAGGTGGTGCCGATCCTGAAACGGCGCGGCCTGTTCCGCGAGGATTACGAAGGCGATACGCTGCGCGACCATTATGGCCTGCCACGGCCCGAAAATATCTATGCGGCCAAAGAGTTGCAAAGGGAACGCGCCTGAGGTGGGACGGGCGTGTTCAGGCGGCGGCCTCGAGTGAGCGTATATCCTCGCGCAACAATGCGAGTAGAGATGCGACCTCCGGCAGCCGCCGCCTGTCAGGACTGGTCAGCAGGTGATAACGGCTGGCAGTCGGCTGCGGTGAACCGAAGGGGGCGATGAGGCGGCCGTTTTTCAGCTCTTCCGAAATCAGCGAGTGGCGCGCGAGGCCAATGCCATGGCCGGATAAGATTGCTTCTATCAGCACCGTCTGGCGTGAAAAACGCGGGCCTGTCGCGGAAAGCCGGAGCGGAATGCGGCAGGCGCGCAGCCAGTTCGCCCATTCGAAGGCGGCGTCCAGGCCATTGCCGCGCAACATCGCAAAGCCGAGATCCCGCAATTGGGCGGGCTCGCCTGCAAGCTCATGGCAGGTCGCGAACTCGGGAGTGCAGACAGCGCTAACGGTATCGGCGAAAAGCGGCTCGTGAAGAAAGCCCGGAATTTGCGCGTGGGTGGCGACGATGGCGCAATCGGCATCAAAATGGGTGAGATCGACGGTTTCACCCTCGATGGATTCGATCGAAAGCTCAACGTCTCCGAGGGCCGGAACGATGCTGCCCAGCCGCGGCGCCAGCCAGCGGGCGGCAAAGCAACCTTCCGCCAGAACCTTCAACTGCGGTCGGGCATTCGAAACCATCAGGTCGGAAAGACTGCCGATCATGGTCTCGAAAGCATCGGCAAGGCCGGGATAAAGCGCGCTGCCGGCATCCGTCAGCAGCAATTCACCGCGCTGGCGGCTGAAAAGCGGCTGGCCGAGATGGGTTTCGAGAATGCGGACCTGTTGGCCGATGGCGGCGGTGGAGACATGTAGCTCCTCCGCCGCCCGCGAAAAGCTCGCATGGCGGGCGGCCACGACAAAGGCGCGCAAGGCGGTCAGCGGCGGCAGCCTGGAAAGTGTGGGCAGGCGAAAAGCTGCCCGGCTCGCGGCGGGAGCGACAAACTCCGTTCTCATTGATGTTCCTCCTTTGCCGCCTGCATCTTCCGCATGGTCAGAACACCCGGCCTTCCCTGAGATGCGTCGTGGTGCCATTGAGGTAATAGTCACCAATCACCCGCGCCTTGTGGGCAAGCGGATTGTGATTGTAGACCGTGCGGATGTTGCGCCAGTGGCGGTCGAAGTTCCTGTCGCTCGATGTGGCCGAGCCGCCGCCGAGCTCATAGAGGTTGGTAGCGACGGTCAGCGAAAGCTGCGAGGCGATGATCTGGGTGCGGGCGGTGGCAAGCGAGCCTTCCAGCAGGGCTGCCTCAATGGCCTCTTCGTCACCATTTGCAAAGGCGGCAGCCGTTCGGTCGAGCGTTCTGGCCGCTTCGCGGATGAGTGTCTTGACGGCGAAAGCGCCGGCACTGATTTCACCCAGCATCTTCTGCACGAAGGGATCCTGATTGGCGGTTTCCGCAGCGCTGTGAAGCGTGGTGCGCGCCTGGCGCAGAACATATTCCACACCGTCATTAAGCGCGCCCTGAACGGCGCCGGCAGCAGACGCAGCAAGGTGCAGCTGCCGCATGGCCGAGCTGTGGCGGCCGATCTGGGTGCCGAGCTTGCGGGTTGTCAGCTCATGCGGCAGCACCTCGACATTTTCAAGCAGCACGCCGCCGCTTGCCGTCATGCGCTGGCCCATGCTGTCCCAGTCGTCGAGGATGGTGATGCCAGTGCGATCAAGCGGAATGAGCACGCCGATCGGCTGCCCGTCATCGCCAATGGCGCTGAAGGTGCCGAAATCGGCAAAGGCCGTACCGGTCGCATACCATTTGCGGCCGTTCAGCCGGTAGCGATCGCCATCGGCACTCAGCCGCGTGGTGATTTCGCCGGGGCGTTTGGTGCCCTGCTCGGTGCTGGCGCCCGCAAAGAGCTTGCCGGCAAGGACCTGTTCAAGATGCCGCCGGTCCTCCAGCTCGATGGGTGCAAGGGCGAGATTTTCGGTGAAATTGAAATGGCTGCGAAGCGCGTGCGGAATATTGCTGTCGGCTTCGCCGAGGATCATCAGCACTTCGATATAGTCGGCAATCGAGCCGCCCGGTCCGCCCTTGGCTTCGGGGACACGCAGCGTGCCGATCTTTGCCTCCTTGATAAGGGCGAAGATATCGAAGGGCAGTTCCCGCTGGCGCTCGCGGCGGGCGGCATCCCGGCCTGCGATAGCCGCAATGTCCTTTGCCCGGGCCAGGATTTCGTCACGGCTCGGCACGCCGGAATTATTGGTGGTGGTTGTCTGTGGTTTCGGATTGGGCATTGCGGTTTTCCCGTGAGCGGATGTGATAGCCTGCGGCACAATCGCGCCGCAGGCATGTTCGTCTGGGCGATCAGGCGACCGCGCGCGGCTTGAGCGCCGGGCGGTGTGCGGCCTCGAGATTGCGCGGCACGCGGCCTTCGACGGGATGGCTCGGATCGTTGAAACCGGGTGTCGAGGGATGGCCTGTTGTCACAAGGCTGTCGACCAGTGCTTCATCTTCGGCATCGATTTTCACATCGAGGGCGCGGATATAGCCGTTCCAGTGCTCTTCGGTGCGCGGGCCGGTGATTGCGGCGGTGACGAACTTGTTGTTCAGCACCCAGGCGAGCGCGAAATCCGCCGCCGAAACGCCCTTCGAAGCGGCATGGGCCGCGACCTTCTGGGCGATTTCAACCGATTCCGGACGCCATTCCGTTTCCAGAACGCGCTTGTCGCCCCGGCCAACGCGGGTATCGGCACCCGGCTGTTCGCCCGGCTGATATTTGCCGGTCAGTACGCCGCGTGCGAGCGGCGAATAGGACACGACGCCGAGGCCATAGTGATTGGCCGCCGGCAGCTGCTCGGCTTCCGCCGTGCGGTTGACGATGTTGTAGAGCGGCTGGCTGGCGACAGGCCGGTCAATGCCGAGTTGGTCGGCCAGATGCGAAATTTCGGCAATACGCCAGCCACGGAAATTCGACACGCCGAAGTAACGCAGCTTGCCGGCGCGGATAAGATCGGCGATGGCGCGCAGCGGCTCTTCCAGCGGCGCGTCGAAGACGGCGCGGTGGAAATACAGAATGTCGATATAGTCGGTGTTGAGGCGGCGCAGCGAATTTTCGACGGTCTCGATCACCCATTTGCGCGAATGGCCGCCAAGGTTCGGGCCCTTGGTATGGGAGTTGACGAATTTCGTCGCCAGAACCCAATGATCGCGCGTGGACTTGATGCCGCGGCCAACGACCTCTTCCGACTTGCCGTCGTGATAGACATCGGCGGTATCGATAAAGTTGATGCCCTGTTCGCGTGCCTTGTCGATGATGCGGAAGGCCACGTCATCCGGTGTCGGGCCTCCGAACATCATCGTGCCGAGGCTCAGCGGTGAAACTTTCAGCGCGCTGCGTCCGAGATAGCGATAGTCGACCATTATGGTTGCTCCTTTAAGTTATTGGGCATGGTGGCAGGCCACGGCGTGGTTCTTGCCGAAAAGGGTGTAATCCGGCGCTTTTTCGCGACAGAGATCGGTGGCGAGCGGGCAGCGTGTGTGAAACCGGCAGCCGGATGGCGGATCGTGCGGGCTCGGCAGATCGCCGGAAATCGGTGCCGCCTGCTTGCGGCGGGCGGGATCGGGAACGGCAGCGAGAAGGGCGCGAGTATAAGGATGCTTCGGAGAAGCCCAGAGTTCCGATGTCGGGGCGCTTTCGACGATCTTGCCGAGATACATGACCAGCACGCGATCAGAGAAATAACGTACCACGGACAGATCATGGGAGACGAAGAGATAGGACAGCGAAAGCCGCTTCTTCATCTCCACCAGAAGATTGAGGATCTGCGCCTGTATCGAAAGATCGAGCGCCGAGACCGGCTCGTCGCAGACCACCAGTTCCGGCTCCAGAACCAGTGCGCGGGCAATGCCGATGCGCTGGCGCTGACCGCCGGAAAATTCATGTGGATAACGGTCGAGCGAATCCGCCGGCAAACCGACCTGCGCGACGATGGCTTCAACAATCTCCCGCTGGCGCGCCCGGTCGCCGATGCCGTGCACTTTCAGCGGCCCGGTAAGGATGGTGCGCACCGTCTGTCGCGGATTGAGGGAGGCGAAGGGATCCTGAAAGATCATCTGGATGCGGCGGCGTATGCCGCGGAGCTGCGAAGGCGTCATTGCCGTCACATCAGCGCCCTTGAAGGTGATCCTGCCGGATGACGGTTCGACCAGACGCATCAGCGACTTGCCGAGCGAGGATTTGCCGCAGCCGGATTCGCCCACCAGTGCTACGGTTTCGCCCGCCTCGATATCAAGCGAGACGTCATCGACGGCGCGCACGGTTCCGCGTCCGCCCGAGTAGTGGGTGGAAAGGCTATGCACTGACAAGAGCGTCATTGGACACCTCCTGGGATGTGGGAGCAACGAAGGGGCAGGCGGCGTAGCGGCCTTCCGAAATCGGCCTTAGCGGCGGCACGAACTGCCCGCAGAAACCACGGGCGCTCGGACAGCGTGGCCGGAAGGCGCAACCGCGTTCCCCCGTGGCGGAAACGATGGAGCCCGGAATCTCGATGAGCGGCCCGTCGCGATAATGCTGGCCGTCTTCCGCGCGCGGCGAGGCGGCAAGCAGGCCGCGCGTATAGGGATGGTAGGGGTTGGAGAAAACCGGTTCCGGCAGCCCTTCTTCCACTTTACGGCCGGCATACATGACCATCACCCGGTCCGCCCATTGTGCGACGATGCCGAGATCGTGGGTGATGAGGATCACCGCCATGTTGAGATCGCGGCGCAGATTGTCGAGCAGTTGCAGGATCTGCGCCTGTATCGTCACGTCAAGAGCCGTCGTCGCCTCGTCGGCGATCAGGAGTTTCGGATTGCAGGCAACGCCGATGGCGATCATCACACGCTGGCGCATGCCGCCGGAAAGCTGGTGCGGATAATCATCCACCCGGCGGCCGGCATCGGGAATGTTGACGAGGCCCAGCAGCTCGATGGCGCGTTTGCGCGCCTGATGCCGGTCGATCTTCTCATGGATGCGCAGCACCTCGATGATCTGTTCGCCGACCGTCAGCACGGGGTTGAGCGAGGTCATCGGCTCCTGAAAGATCATGCCGATATCCCGGCCGCGAATGCCGCGCCATTGCCGCTCGGAAAGCGGCAGCAGATCGCGGCCCTCGAGCAGAACCCGGCCGCCGGTTTTGGCGTGGGAGGGCAAGAGGCCGATCAGGCCAAGTGCCGTCAGGGATTTGCCGGAGCCGCTTTCGCCGACGATCGCCAGCATTTCGCCGGGGCTGACATCGAAACTGACGCCTTTGACCGGCTGGGTTGAGCCGAAGCTGACGGAGAGATCATGGACTTCGATCAGTTTGCTCATCGGCGTTCCTCCGAAAAACGGGGGTTGAGCGCATCGTTGAGGCCATCGCTGATGAGGTTCAGCGAAATGACGGTGAAGACGATGGCAAGGCCGGGAAGGGCGGTCAGATACCAGGCCGTGCGGATGACATCACGGCCGGAACCGATCATCGAACCCCAGGAGACACGGTTGGGATCGCCAAGCCCCATGAAGGACAGCGCTGCTTCCATGAGGATCGCGCCCGCCACCATGACGGATGAGGTGACGATGATCGGTGGCAGCGCATTGGGCAGGATTTCCTGAAAAACGATGCGGGCATGGCCATAACCGAGGCTGCGCGCGGCGAGCACATAATCCTTTTCGCGAATGGCGCGGAATTCCGCACGGGTAAGACGTGCAACGAGCGGCCAGGTGATGATGCCGATGGCCGACGTGACCGTGGTGACAGACGGCTGGGCGATGGCGACCAGCACCACCAAGAGCACGAAATTCGGCAAGGTCTGGAAGATTTCGATGAGCTTGACGAGGATGTCGTCAATCACGCCACCAAAATAACCGGCGAAAGCGCCAACCGCGATGCCGATGGTGAGCCCGATCAGCGTTGCCACGACACCGACGGTGAGCGAAATGCGCGCGCCATGCACGATGCCGGCCAGAACATCCCGGCCCATGGAATCGGTTCCGAGCGGATAGGCCGCATTCTGGCCCGGCCATAGGAACGGGCGGGCCACCATTTCCAGGGGATCGCCGGGATAGATCAACGGGGCGATCAGTGCGGTGACGATGACGGTGGCGAGAAACAGCAACCCGACGATGGCATTGGGATTGGTGAGGAAGATTTTCAGTTCGCGCCGCAGTCCACGTCGCGGCACGGAGACGGAGCGGGCCGAAAGCGCATCCGGCGCATGAATATAGGGCCAGGCCTTTTCTTCCGGCTTTTTCGGTTTGGGATTGGTCTCTTCAGCGTCAAGTTCGGCCGTGTTGAGAACCGCTGTCGTGTGGGAGGAATTCATCGGCTTTCTCCGATGCGGGGGTCAAGCCATGCCTGCAACAGGTCTACGGCCGCATTGACGATGATGACGACGAGGGAGGAGAGAAGCAGAATGCCGAGCAGCACGCTGAAATCCCGTGCCATGACGGCTTCGAAGGCGAGGCGGCCAAGGCCCGGCCAGCTGAAGACGGTTTCAACCACAACGGCGCCGCCGAGCAGGCCGCCAATATGCATGCCGGCCATGGTGGTGATGGGGATGAGCGCGTTGCGCAGGATGTGGCGTGTGGTGAGCCTGATCGGCGAAACGCCCTTGGCGCGTGCCGTGCGCACATAGTCCTGCGATTTCACCTCCAGCATCGCCGCGCGGGTGAGGCGGGCATAAATGGCCAGAAAATAAAGCGCCAGAGACAGGGCAGGGAGCACGATGTAGCGCAGCCTGTCGAGAAAGGCTGAAAACCCGGTAAGGCTGCTGCCGATGGTGCTGTCACCGCCGGACGGAAGCCAGCCGAGCTTGACGGAAAAGGTCAGGATCAGCATCAGGCCGATCCAGAAACCCGGTACGGAATAAAAGATCAGTGAGCCAATCGAAATGATCCGGTCCGGCAGCTTGCCGGAAAAAAGCGCCATGATGGAGCCGAGGAACACGCCGACGAAGATCGCGATACCAAGGGCTGCGCCCATCAGCGCAAGCGTGCCGGGCAGGCGCTGGCCGATAAGGTCTGCCACAGGCATGCCGTATCGCGGCGAAAAACCAAGGCTGAACTGGGCCAGATTGCCGAGATAGTTCATCAGCTGATGCAGAACTGGCAGGTCAAGCCCGAAGCGGGAGCGGATTTCCGCCATGGTCTCGACGGTTGCCGAACCCGCTTCCGCTGCCAGCACGTCGGCCGCATCACCCGGCGCCAGCTGCAGCAGGAAGAAGTTCAGGATGACGATACCGAGAACCGTCGGAATGGCCTGAATGGCCACCCGTCTTGCCTGCGATAAAATCCGTTTCGAATTCGACATCGGCTCCAGTCCGTAAGCGTGGGAAACATAAAATCAGCCTCTAAAGGCGCGGCTATTAGTTGACTAATTTTATGGAATTTGTCAAAGAGTAATAGAATTATTTTCTGAAATTTACGGAAATATGCGCAATAAAGAAAATATAATTCCTAGTTATGAGAATGGTTGGTTCTTCATGCCAAACTCACTCTCCTCTGCGGAACAAACTTCTTCCTAAGCGCGACCGTTCAGTTTGCCGGTTTTTTGCCGGTTCAATCAAGGAGAGGGTATCGCATGACTATTTTCAACCAGACGACGCGGCGAGGTTTCCTGCTGGCGTCGGTGGCGCTCGGCGTGGTGTCTTTGCCGGGGCTGAAGCTCCTTGCGGCGGAGCCGGCAAGTGGCGGCACGGCCACCCTGCTCATCTCATCGGAACCGCCGGTGCTGACGACGATCGCACATACGGCCTATAATTCCGTCTATATATCGCCAAAGGTGACCGAAGGTCTGCTGACCTATGATTTCGATCTCAATCCCAAGCCGCTGCTGGCCAAATCATGGGATGTGAGCGCAGATGGCCTGCGTTACACCTTCAAGCTGAGGCCCGGCGTAAAGTGGCATGACGGCAAGCCGTTTACATCAGCCGATGTGGCTTTCTCCATCAATACCATCAAGGAAGTGCATCCGCGCGGCCGCAATACATTCCTGAACCTCACAAGCGTCGAGACGCCTGATGAGTTGACGGCAGTTCTGGTTCTTTCCAAACCCGCGCCGTACCTGATCACGGCGCTTGCCGCGGCCGAAACACCCATCGTGCCCAAGCATCTTTATGACGGCACGAAAGTGACCGAAAATCCGGTCAATCTCGCGCCTATCGGCACCGGCCCCTTCAAGTTCAAGGAGTGGGTGCGTGGCAGCCATATCGTTTTCGAGCGTAATGCCGATTATTGGGATGCGCCGCGCCCCTATCTCGACAAGCTGATCGTCCGCTTCATTCCGGACGCGTCGGCCCGCGCGATTGCCATCGAGACCGGCGAGATCGATCTCGCGCCGAGCACGCCGGTCGCCTATAGCGATCTCGACCGCCTGAAAGAGCTTCCGAGCCTCGGTTTTGAGACAAATGGTTATCAATATACCAATTCAATCAGCCGCGTGGAATTCAACCTGGAAAAGCATGTGTTCAAGGATGTGCGCGTCCGTCGCGCCTTCGCGCATGTGATCGACCGCAACGTCATCTTCAACACCGTTAATTACGGTTACGGCGCAACCATCACCGGGCCGATCAATCCGAAGCTGACGAAATGGTTCGTTGCGGACCTGAAGACCTATCCGATCGATCTGAAGGCCGCCGAAGCGCTGCTCGATGAGGCCGGATACAAGCGCGGTGCGGATGGCATCCGTTTCAAGCTCAATCTGGACTATGTGCCGAGCACCGAAGCCTATCCGCGCGGCGCGGATTATATTCGCCAGGCGCTGGCCAAAGTCGGTGTTGATGTAACGGTACGCACGCAGGATTTCGCCACCTATACCAAGCGCATCTACACGGATCGCGATTTCGATTTTGCCTATGAGGGCATGAGCAATCTCTTCGATCCGACCGTCGGCGTGCAGCGGCTATACTGGTCGAAGAACTTCAAGAAGGGCGTGCCCTTCTCCAATGGTGCCGCCTACAGCAATCCGAAGGTGGACGCGCTTCTCGAAGCCGCCGCCATCGAGATCGATCCGGACAAGCGCGTCGCGCAATGGAAGGAAATCCAGCAGATCCTCGTCGAGGACGTGCCGGCCATCGACATCGTCGCGGCACCTGAAATCACCATCTTCAACAAGCGCATCGCCGATCACACCATTGGTGCCGAAGGTGTCGCGGGAAGCCTCGCCTTCGCGCATATCGCTGCATCCTGATCGTCTCGCCAAATCCGGCTCGCTCTTTGGTGCGGGCCGGTATGTCTCCCTTCAGTCGACAGGCGCCGCGGCATCGCTTCCGGTGCCATCGTTTTCATCGAGGCCAAAGCCATGAGCACGACACTTTCCGAAATCTGGTACACACGCTGCCCGGTGCCCACGCCGGTGGGGCTGGCGGCGCAACTCGGTTATCTTGCGCAGACCTTCGAGGAGATCGGCATATCGCTGAAATCCATCATCGATTCTCCTGACCGTTCGGTTCGCCAGAGCCATTTCAACCACACGCTCGAATGGTCCTTCCGCCACGGCGGTAATGTGCCTCCCATCCGCGCCCGCTCGGAAGGGCGCAATACGCGCCTTATCGGGGTGACGTGGACGGACGAGTTTCAGGCAATCATCACCCTGCCGGAAACCGGTATCCGCTCGCTTGCCGATCTCGCCGGTCGCCGTTTCGGCGTGCCGCGCCGGCCGGAAGGCATCGTCGATTTCATGCGCGCGACGGCGCTGAAAGGCGTCGTTTCGGCGCTTTCGCTGGAAGGGCTGAAGGTCGAGGATGTCGAGCTCAAGGACATCGTCATCAAGGATTCGGTGCTGGCCTCTCAGGAAGGGCCGTCGCTGTTCGGCCTGAAGCGCCGGCAATCCTTCGGCGAGGAGATCATCGCGCTCCTGCGGGGCGAGGTCGATGCGATTTTCGTCAAGGGAACGGCCGGCATTGCCGCCGCGAATTTGATCGGCGCGGTGCAGGTGGCGGAGTTCGGTTTTCATCCCGATCCGAAAATACGCATCAATTCCGGTTCGCCACGGGTGCTGACGGTCGACGGACGGCTTGCCGATGAGCGCCCCGATCTGGTGCAGCGGCTGGTTGGCGCCATCGCCAGGGCCTCGCTCTGGGCGGAACAGCACCCGGAAGAGACGCGCCGTTTCATCGCGCGCGAGGCCGGTGCCACAGAGGAACAGGTTCTGGCCGCCAACGGAGCTGAGGTTCACCGCCATCTCGGTCTTGGCCTCGATGCCGACCTTGTCGGCGCTGTCGGCCACTACAAGGATTTCCTGCATCAATGGGGCTTCCTTGAAAAAGACTTCGATCTTGGCGACTGGATCGATGATCGTTTCGTTACGGCAAATGAAAGGGCGGTGGCATGAGCGTTGCACTTTCCGCCGTTCCGGATGCGCCGGCGCAGCGGCCCGATCCGGTCGCCATCGCAGCCGCGCTGGCCGGGGATTTCAGCCTGACCGCTGCGGATCACGATAAAAGCGGTGAATTCGCCGCCGGCAATTTCGAGGCGCTTTTCAAGTCCGGCCTGCTGGGCCTCGTCACGGCTGAAAAGGATGGCGGCTGGGGCGAGGGCATGGAAACGGCCCATGCCGTCATTACGGCCATAGCCAAGGGCGATCCGTCGACCGCCCTTATCCTTGCCATGCATTATAGCGTCCATGCCGCGATCCGGCGTGGCAAGTGGCCCGCAGTACTTGCTGCAAAGGTACTGGCCGCCAATAGCAGGGAGCCGGCGCTCCTGAACAATGCGCAGGCGGAGCCGGGTGTCGGTTCGCCGGCCCATGGCGGCCTGCCGGAAACGACGGCGCGGATCGAGGGCGATGTCTGGGTGGTCAATGGCCGCAAGAGTTTCGTCACCGGCCTGCCGGGGCTGAAATGGGCGATCGTGCTTGCCGTGACGACGGAAAAGACGCCGCGCCTCATCCAGCTTCTGGTCCCTCTCGATGCGGCTGGCATCGCCCAGGAAAAAGCATGGGAAGCGACCGGCATGTATGCCACAGCCAGCCATGATCTGGTGCTGAAAGATGTGAAGGTGCCGCTTGCCGATATCGTCGCCGAGCAACCGGCGGATGAGCCGCTGCGGCGCGATGAGGCGGACGGTTATAATTTCTTCGTGCTGCTGGCTTCCGTCTATCACGGTGTCGCCCTTTCGGCGCGGGACGATCTGTTGCGCCATCTGAATGGCCATGTTCCGGCAAGTCTTGGCGCGCCGCTGTCCTCCATTCCCCGCATTCAGGAAGGTCTCGGCCAGATCGAGGTGCTGCTTGCGGCGAACCGACGCCTCCTTCTCTCCGTCGCCCGCGATGTCGATGCGGGGGAGAGAGTGGGAACCGATGCGCTGGCCGTTCGCCATGTGGTCATCGACAATGCGGTGGCGGTGACGGATCTGGCGCTGGAACTTGGCGGCAATCGCGGCCTGCGCCGGGATTACGACCTTGAACGCCATCACCGTGACGCCATAACGGCAAGGGCGCATGCGCCGCAGAGCCATATGATCCGAACGATTCTCGGTCGTCAGAGCATAAAGGCAGCGGGCGGTTGACCGACGAAACAAAAGGGCGGCCCTGTCCGAGGCGGGCCACCCTTGTTCAAGCCACGCCGATCAATCCCGCAGCAGCGGCAGCAAGCTGTTGCCCTGCCGTTCGATTTCCTTGAGATAGGGCGTGTCGGAAAGCACGAAATGGCTGATGCCCAGCGCACGGTATTTGCGCAATGACGCGGCGACATCTTCCGCCGAACCGACAAGCCAGGTCGTCCCGGCACCGCCACCGCCGAATTTGCCCGGTGCGGTATAAAGATTGTCGTCCAGCACGTCGCTCTGACGGTGCAAATCCAGCAGGCGGCGCTGGCCGACCGCCACGGACTGAAGATGGTCGTTCCAGCGTACGCCATTGTTTGCGGCCATTTCGGCAACCTTCGCTTCCGCATCGCGCCACGCCTCGGCCGTGGTTTCGCGCACCAGCGTGGTGATCCGCAGGCCGAATTGCAGCGGCGGCAGATCGCGGCCGAGCTTTTCACTGAAGTGCCTGAGCCGCTCGATCCTTTCGCGCACGCCGGCGAGCGGCTCTCCCCAGAAAAGCTGCACATCGGCCTCGGTTGCGGCAACCTGCTCGGCTGCTTCGGAAGCGCCGCCGAAATAGAGTTTGGGATGTGGCCTGTCTTCGCGCGCGGCGATGCGCGGCGAAACGGTGGAGTTCGTCACCCGGAAATGATCGCCGTTAAAGGTGACGTTTTCCTCCGTCCAGAGCCGCCGCACCAGCCGCATGAATTCTTTCGTGCGGGCATAACGCTGCGCCTGGTCGCCTTCTTCGTCGCCATAGGCGGTAAGCTCATCCCTGCCGGAGACGATGTTGATCCGAACTCTACCACCGGAAAGCTGATCGAGCGTGGCGGCGGCCGATGCGAGGTTGGCGGGCTTCCAGTAGCCGGGACGGATAGCGATCAGCGGCTCGAATGTGGTGGTGCGCGCCGCAAGCGCCGTTGCCACCGTAAATGTATCCGGACGTCCCCAGCCGGTGCCGACCAGCGCGCCTTTCCAGCCATGGGTTTCAAGCGCTTTGGCATGGCTCGTCAATGTATCGAGACTGTTGTGATTGTCGCTGACGGCGTCGCCCCGGTGGCCGGGTTTGACGTCATTGGGGATGTACCAGAGAAATTCGCTCGTGCTGCTCACATTATCCGCCTGAATTTTCGTTTTATGGTGCGGTGGAATGGCCCTGCCGACGTTTGGCCTTCACCACTTGGGGCTCCCGGGAGGCGCAAGCCTCCGCAGCTGCGAGAATGGCAAAGCGGCGGCGGTCCGGCGAAGCAGCGGCGTTTCTTTTGTCATGCGGCGGAGGAAAAGCTTTCCGTCTGGAAAGCCTATATTGCACATATTTTCTATATAAAAAATTTGAGGAAATGATTTCCTCTGATTGGGATTATCTCCGTCATGGAGAAAGCATTTTCTGTTCTATCGAAATTGTCTGGATCGATTTTTCGCGAGGCTTCGAAAGGTGAGCAAGGCAATAGTCGACGGAAATCGCGAAATTCACCATGCTTGCGACATACCGCCCATAACCCACGGAGCAGGCATGTGTACCACCTTGATTGTCCCTGGCCTGAATGGTTCGGATGAAGGACATTGGCAGCGGCACTGGTTGCTGGATGATCCCGACTCACAGCTGGTCGATCAGGACAATTGGGAGTGCCCGGTTCTCGAGGACTGGCTCGATCGTCTCGAGGCAGCGCTGGCAACAGTCGAAAGTGCTTATATCGTTGCCCACAGTCTGGGTTGCGTGCTGGTGGCGAATATGGCGTCTCGACCCTCCGCCGCCAAAATCAAGGGCGCGCTTCTGGTCGCACCCGCTCATCTCGATCGCGTTGAGACGATGCATCCCTGTATCGTCCGGTTTGGCGCGTTTCCGCAGCAACCGCTTGCTTTCCCCAGCCTCGTCGTCGGCAGCATGAACGATCCTTATATGGATTGCGAGGAGCTCGCGCGCAGTGCGCGCCTGTGGGGGAGCGATCTCATCAATCTCGGTGCCGTCGGACATATCAATATTGCCAGCGGCTACGGGCGTTGGCCCGAAGGTTATGCTCTTCTCGAGCGGTTGAAAGCTGATGCTGCACCTGCAAAAGCGGTGGCCGGATCGAGACTGCGCAGATTGACTGCCCTGGGCGACGCGCATTTTTAGAGAGAGATATCGGGCCTTCCAGCCTTCCTTGCTAAACGGGATGGATGCGGGCCGGTTTATCGCCCTTTTCAGCTTTGACACCACTTGCAACCTTTAGAGGTTTTATGGGCGATTTTTGTCGATGAAATTTTGAATTTCACCTGAAGATTGTTTTTGAGTGGCCGCATTTATTTTCTATAAAAAATATAGAAAAGAATTTCTTCGCTCCGGACGGTTTTGTCGTCACCTTTCATTGGTCATCAAATCAGGGAAGGGGTAAGGAAAATGTCCAGGATCAAGCTAGTAACGTCGGCTCTCGGCGGGTTGTTTTTGTCGACGATATCGCTGGCCACGGCCGGGGCTTCGGAAGCGCTGGTGACGGCCGACTGGCTGAAGGAAAATCTCGACAATCCGAAAGTGCGGGTTTTTGAAGTCAGCGTCGATACGGGCGTCTATGAGCGCGGGCATATTCCCGGTGCTGTGAACCTCAACTGGCATACGGATCTCGTCGACAAGGAAAAACGCGACATTGCCGCGCGCGACAATTTCCAGTCCCTGCTGCAGAAGGCCGGTGTGGGTGACGATACGACGATCGTTCTATATGGCGATAACAATAACTGGTTTGCCGCCTGGGGGGCGTGGATTTTCGAAACCTACGGTCTGGGCGACCGGGTGAAGCTGCTGAATGGCGGCCGCAAGCTCTGGGAAGCGCAGGGCCTGCCTTTCGACACATCCGCACCGGCAACGGCCGAAACGAAACTGAAGCTTGCCGAGCCCGACACCTCTGTCCGGGCGCGCTTTGTGGACGTGGTTGCGGTGGCCGAGGGCAAGCACAACATCAAGCTGGTGGATATCCGCTCGGCGGATGAATATTCCGGCAAGATTTTCGCGCCCGATGGCGTCAAGGAATTGTCCGTGCGGGCCGGTCACATCCCCGGCGCCGTCAATGTTCCGTGGGGCACGATCGTCAACAAGGATGGAACCTTCAAATCGGCCGAAGAGATCAAGGCGATCTATGCCGAGAAGGGTATCGACGGTTCGGCTCCCATCATCACCTATTGCCGCATCGGCGAGCGCTCCAGCCACACCTGGTTCGCACTGAAGAAGATACTCGGTTACGACGTCCGCAATTATGACGGCTCCTGGACCGAGTACGGAAATGCGGTCGGTGTGCCGATCAGCAATCCGACGGGAACGGTCTGGACGGGCAAATAAGCCTTCTCCGCTCCATCCATGGGCCGGTGCGTCGGGTGGCGCGCCGGCATTTATTCTTCCGACATTGCCGGTATTCCATGCGTTTGACCCTTTCCCGCCTTGCGGCGCTTGCCATTTTATGTGCCGTCACGGTTGCTGCTTATCGATTGGAGCTGCTTGAGAATGGCAGGCCGCTTGCATTTTCCCTTCTGGCCGGGGCCGCCTTCGGCATCGTGATGCAGCGCGGACGGTTCTGCTTTCTCTGCAATTTTCGCGATTTTATCGACGGCAGACGTTCGGACGGTGTTGTGGCTATTCTTGTCGCCCTGCTGGCGGGCGTGGTGTTTTACCAGATCGTCACCGCGGCGTGGGTGCCGGTGCCGCAACCCGGCCGCCTGCCGCCCAATGCACATATCGGCCCCGTCGGCTGGATTCTGGCGGTGGCGGCGACCGTCTTCGGTTTCGGCGCAGCGCTCTCCGGCTCCTGCCTGTCAGGGCATTTTTACCGGCTGGGCGAGGGGGCCTTCGGTTCCGTGCTTGCCATATTGGGTGCGGGCGTCGGTTTCCTGCTGGCATTCCTGAGCTGGAATTTTCTTTATACGGTCAGCATTTTCGACGATCGACCCATCTGGTTGCCGCATCATCTGGGATACGGCCCGGCGTTGCTGATTGCCGGCGCCGTGTTGGCCATTCTGATCCTCCTCGTTCTGTTTTTCGATAAAACCGCCCCCGCTTCCTCGACCGTGGCGCCGGAAAACAGGCTGCGGCAGGCGCTTCGAAGCGTCTTCATCGACCGCTGGCCGCCCGTCGTCACAGGGGTACTCGTCGCGGCCATCAGCGCCTTTTCCTATTCCCGTGTCGCACCGCTCGGGGTGACGGCCGAACTCGGCAGCATCGTCAGAACGGCAGGGGCTGCGGCGGGCTGGGTGCCGGAAACGCTCGCGGGGCTCGACACGGTGCGCGGATGCATCAGCGCCGTTAAAACGACGATCCTGTCGCCGAACGGCCTGTTCGTCTCGGGACTGATATTTGCGAGCCTGGCGTCCGCGCTTTCGGCAGGAAAATTTCAGCCAGCATGGCCTTCCGCGGGTGGGTTGGCGACACGGTTTGCCGGTGGCGTGCTGATGGGCTGGGGCGGCATGACCGCGCTTGGCTGCACCATTGGCGTGCTGCTCTCAGGCATCCATGCGGGCGCGCTTTCCGGCTGGGTATTTCTCGTTTTTTGCGGCTTGGGCGCATTTGCCGGCCTTTTTCTCAAGCGCCGGCTCGCCTTGCCCTGAGGCCGGACACTTGAAAATTACCGTCGTCGCCAGATGCAGCGGCGATGGCCCCATTATCGGCGGCCGGAAACGGATTTTTTCCCACCGCCGCAACCTTAGTCGACATTTGCCGGTGACCCTCCAATTATAGAATAGTAATTTTATGGAAAATATTGACGATTTCGGGCGGTCGCCCGAGGATAAGGTGAGTTGAGCAAAGGAGGCGCACATGCCGCAGGGACTTCATGCGTTTACTTTCGATCTGTTCGGTTTGACCCGGCGCCAGCCGCGGGAAGAGGAACAGGCCAGTCTTCACCCTCTGGATCATTCCGGGCGCATCCGGCAGGAGAAAAGCGATCTCGAACTCGAACGGGAAGAGATCTGCGAAATGAACTTTGCGATGTTCGGCCTTTATCCGGTCTTCTGACGACGATCAGCGAGGGCTCCTTTTCCCTTCGCAGCGCGGTTCATACGGGAGAGAAACTCTCCTTGCCGGATGGAAATTGGAACAAAATTTCTTAAACGTGCCGGGGAATTGGCTACCCTTTTATCACCAAGCCGCATTGCCCGAGGGCAGATTGCAAAGGACCTGCCGATGAGCACACCCGATAAACCACTCGATTTTCTGTGGTTCATACCCACGTCAGGCGATGGCAGCTATCTCGGCTCGGATGACCTTTCACGTCCTGCCGATCCCGGCTATTTCCGGGAAATAGCCCAGGCCGCCGATCGGCTCGGTTATTCAGGCGTGCTCATCCCCACCGGTGTCGCCTGCGAAGAATCCTTCATCCTTGCGGCCAATCTCGCCGCCTATACCGAAAAGCTGAAATTCCTCGTCGCCATCCGTCCGGGCGTCGCGTCACCCGCCTATTACGCGCGGCTCGCTTCCACGCTCGATCGCGTTTCCCATGGGCGGCTGCTTCTCAACATCGTGGTTGGCGGCAGCGCACAGGAATTGGCCGGCGACGGCATTTTCCTGCCGCACGACGAGCGTTACGATCACGCCGACGAATTCTTCCAGGTCTTCAACTCATTGATCGAAACCGGCAAGGGAAACCTCGACGGCAAATATATCAAGGCGCTGGACGCGAGACTCGGCCTGCCGCCGGTGCAGGAGCCGCGCCCGCCGCTTTATTTCGGCGGTTCTTCCGATGCCGGCATCGAGTTTTCGGCCGGTATCACCGACAAATATCTCACCTGGGGTGAACCGCCGGCGCAGGTGGCGGAAAAAATCGCCAAGGTGCGCGCCGCCGCCGCCAAAAAGGGGCGGGAGGTTACCTTCGGCATCCGTCTGCATTTCATCGTGCGTGAAACGGACGAGGAAGCATGGGCCGATGCCGAGCGGCTTATCTCGAAGCTCTCCGATGAAACCATCGCATCCGCGCAGGAGGTCTTCTCCAAGGCTTCGGATTCCGTCGGGCAGGCGAGAATGCAGGCGCTGCACAATGGCCGGCGTGACCGGCTCGAAGTCTCTCCGAATTTGTGGGCGGGCATCGGTCTCGTCCGTTCGGGTGCGGGCACGGCACTGGTCGGTTCGCCGAAGACGGTGGCAGCGCGGCTCCGAGAGTATCAGGCGCTGGGCATCGATACCGTCATCGCCTCGGGTTATCCACATCTCGAAGAAGCCTATCGCCTTTCCGAACTGCTGTTTCCGGAAATCGGGCTTGGCGGACCCCGCAACCAGATACGGTCTTCTTTCGGCGCGAAACAGGTTTTCGGCGGCGGCGGCCATGGCGGCAACGTCAAGCTGGTGTCCGGATCCTGATCCATCGACGGGAGGCGGCCTGTGCCTCCCTCCTTTTCGGCAGATATCCTTGCAGCGGGACGAAACCAGGCGACGGGACATAAAACATTATTTCTATAGAATATTATCATTATGGAAAACGATGTCTATTTCACCCCCCGCCGCCGCTGCTAGCTATTGAACAATTCAGCTGTTTTCAGGAGCAACCCGATGACATTGCAATATGCGGTCAAGGATCAACAGTTCATCAACCTCCGCGACCCGGTCGCCGGCAAGGCGGCGGATGCCGACAGCCTCAAGGCGGCGCTGAGAACGCTCGGCGGCGGCGTCAGCGTGATTACGGCCGGTGAGGGTGACGAGCGAACGGGCGCGACGGTGACCTCGGCCACCGCTCTGTCGGTCGATCCGCCGCGCATTCTGGTGGCGCTCAACCGCGCCTCATCCACATGGCCGGTGGTGCAGCGTTTCGGTCATTTCGCCGTCAATATCATCGGGGCGAACCATCAGTTCGTCGCCAATCAGTTTGCCGGCATCGGCGGCCTGAAAGGCCCGGACCGGTATCGCGGTGCGGAATGGACACGGCTGTCGAGCGGAGCGCCTATTCTCGAAGATGCTGTTGCCGCGATCGATTGCACGATTGAAGAGGCGATCGAACGGCACAGCCATGTCATCGTCATCGGCAAGGTGGAGGCGATCCGCATCGGCTCCGGCCATTCGCTGCTCTATCAAAACGGTCGTTATCATTCTCTGGACTGAGCGCCGGTCGTTCGGCGCTTTCACTTTGTCATTCTTTGAGGGAGTTGAGCATGGGATCCGTCACGCCTCTCGGCGAAAGACTTCGTTTCGTTCCTCCACGCCTCGGCACGGATATCGATGTGCTGACCGTTGCCCGGACGATCGCCGAAAACTGCGCCGTTGAAAGTCCCGGGCAAATCCATGCGCGGATCGCCCGTTCCGGTCTTCTTGCTCTTTCCGTTCCAACGGAACTCGGCGGGGCGGACATCACCAATGATGTTCTCTCGCAGGCGCTCGCCATCATTTCCGCAGCCGATGCCGCGGCGGCGCATGATCTCGCTGAACATTTCACCGCGCTTGAATTCATCAGGAACGCGGGCAGCGAAGACCAGCGCAAGGCGCTCTTCGCCCGTCTAGATCTTGGCGAGACTTTCGCGCTGGCAATATCTGCCGCGGATCTGGATCAGGCGGTCAAGCTGACGGAGGACGACTACGCCCTGCGGCTTCCCGACGACGTCGCGGGGTCGGTCAGGGGCGACGCGGACTGGATTGTCGTGCCGGCCGTCAACACGGCCGGACAGCCCTTGCTTGTCGTTCTGCGCAACCGCCCCAATACGTCATGGGAAGGTCTGCTACGCGCCGATCAGGTGGTGTTTCTGGCTCAGGGAGCCGGAAATCTGGCCGTTTCCGTTTCTACCCTTTTGAAAGCCGCCGTGGCTCTGGGGCAGAAGCAGCGCGAACTTTCGGCGCTGCTGATCGACAGGCTGGCCGGTGATGGCGCGGCGCGACCCGTGATAGGCGAAATATTTCTCGCCATTGAACTCCTGAAGGCGCAGATATCCAGCCTTGCGGCGAATATCGATGCGGCACAGGTGGGGGCGGAAAACGTCACCTTTCGCTCGGTTCGCAACAATGCCATCACGCTTGAAATTCTGATGGCGCGCCTCGGTCTTGTCGAAGGCGTCAGTGAAGCCGGGCTGATCGCGTCGCTGGACGATGATCTGCGCAGGCAATAAGCGACGCCCTGTCGTCAGACATGAACTGAGGGTCGGGTGGAATCCTATTCGCCGGCCGGAATGGAGCGGGCGTCCTGCCCGTCCTTGGCCACGAATTGCGCGAGCGTCATATTGTCCAGAATGGTTGCGATGGCGTCGCGCACGTCCGTCATCGAAACCCTCACCTGACAGGTCTCCGGATCATCACAGTCGTCACAGGCTTCAAAGGCCGTGCGGCTTGCACAGCGGATGGGAGCCAGGGGGCCGTCCAGCGTGCGGATGACCTGCCCGATCATGATTTCGGATGGCATTTTCGACAGCGAATAACCGCCATTCGGGCCCTTCTTGGAGCGCAGAATGCCGCTATTGCGCAACTCCAGAAGAATAGTATCGAGGAATTTTTTCGGGATATTGTTGCGGGCCGCAATTTCGGTCACGAAGGCGGTCTCGCCCTGGGGCAACTGCGCCAGATCGACAAGAGCCTTTAATCCGTATTTGCCTTTTTTGGTCAACATCGCATGATCCGAAAAGAGAGACGGCACGTTTTACGGTGCCGGGCCATATTATTCCTAACTTACTAAGTAGTTTTTAGCGAATTCCGGCGCAAGCCCGTTTCGTCCGGGTTCGGCGCGGAAAGCGACCTGTTGCAGCCTTTTGGGGCTATTTCGTCGGCCTTGTCGACGGCTTTGCGAGGGCCGGCCTCTGAAAACATCACTGAAAACAATATTTTCTCTGATCGCGCTGCAACGTGGAACGATCATCCTTTATTAGAATATAAAATCGGTAGACAAAGTATGCATCAAAGACGCGCGAGGTGATGATGTATACGCTCAGTTTGCTGGACAAGAGCCCGGTTCCGCCGGGTGAGGACGCCGCGAGCGCGTTCCGCGACACGATCAATCTTGCCAGACGCGCCGAAGAGCTGGGTTACCGCCGTTTCTGGGTGGCCGAACATCACAATTCGCCGGAGCTTGCCGGTTCCGCGCCGGAAGCGCTGGTTGCCTGGATCCTGGCGAAGACCTCCCACATCCGCGTCGGCTCGGGTGGCGTCATGCTGCAGCACTATAGTCCTTACAAGGTCGCCGAGGTTTTCAATGTCCTGTCGTCGCTTGCGCCCGGCCGGGTCGATCTTGGCATCGGCAAGACACCGGGCGGGTTGCCGCTGGCGACGTCGGCCTTGCAGCAGGCCTATGATCCTGCCCGTAAACCGGATTTCGAAACGGCGCTCAGTGAACTCACCACGTTTTTGTCCGGCGCCGCGCCGCAGGATCATACGCAGGCCGGACTGCAGGCAACACCCGTCCCACCGGTCGCTGCGGAAAGATTCCTGCTCGGCGCCAGCCCGGAAAGCGCAAGGCTTGCGGCTTCAAGGGGATGGAATTTCGTTTTTGCCGGTCACCTCAATGGTGATGCCGATGTTCTTCGCCGCAGCCTCGCGGCTTTCCGCGAAGAAAGTGGCGGAAGTGCTCCGATCCTCGCCCTGTCGGCTTTTGCGGCCAGCGACCCCGCCCATGCCGCGCGGCAGATGGAAGGCCAGCGCATTTACCGGGTATTTCTCAGCGACGGCAGGGCGTTCAATCTGGGCCGGCGTGAACAGGCGGAGGAATTCGCCCGCCAGTCCGGCGATGCCGATTACCGCATCGAAGAGCGCAAGCCTAACGTCCTGCATGGCGGGCCGGAGGATATTCACAAGGCGCTCCGTGCGCTTTCCGAAGAGCACGGCATCGAAGAATTCATCATCGAGCCGCCGCATGTCGGGGCAGATCAGCGGCTTGCCTCGATAGAACTGCTTGCCACGCATCGCCTTTCCCGGGCGGCGTAATTTTCTCTGAGGAGGGAATGACATGACGAGAAAGAAAATCCGTTTCGGCATCATGCTTCAGGGTCCCGGCGGTCACATGAATGCCTGGCGGCACCCCAAAAGCCCTGTCGATGCCAGCGTCAATTTCGACTTCTTCAGGAAGACCGCGCTGAAGGCGGAAGCGGCGGGCATCGCCTTTGCTTTCGTGGCGGACGGGCTCTATATCAACGACAAGTCGATCCCGCATTTCCTCAACCGGTTCGAGCCGCTGACGATCCTTTCGGCGCTCGCCTCCGTGACCTCGAAGATCGGTCTCGCCGGCACCGTTTCGACCTCCTATAGCGACCCCTTCACCATCGCCCGCCAGTTCGCCTCGCTCGATCTCCTGAGCGGCGGCCGCGCCGGGTGGAATGCCGTGACGACGCCGCTCGAAGGCACGGCGAAGAATTACAGCCGCAACCATCCCGAACATGCGCTGCGTTACGAGATCGCCGACGAATATCTCGAAGTCATCAAGGGCCTGTGGGATAGCTGGGACGACGACGCCTTTGTGCGCAACCGCGAGACGGGGCAATTCTTCGACCGTGCCAAACTCCACACACTCGGCCACAAGGGCCGTTTCTTCCAGGTGGAAGGCCCGCTCAATATCCAGCGTTCGCCGCAGGGGCAGCCGGTGGTGTTCCAGGCAGGTTCCTCCGATGCCGGTATCGGCCTTGCGGGCAAACATGCCGATGCCGTCTTCACCAATTCCGCTTCGCTGGAGGAAAACCAGACTTTCCTCAAGCGTGTGAAACAGAGCGCCGTCGCGCAGGGCAGGTCCGCTGCCGATGTGAAGATTTTCCCCGGGATCGGCCCCATCGTCGGCGAGACCCAGGAGGAAGCGGAGGCGAAATATGACGTCATCCGCAACCTCATCACCATTGAGGATGCGCTCGCTTATCTCGGCCGTTTCTTCGATCACCATGATTTCAGCGTCTATCCGCTGGATGAGCCTTTCCCCGAACTCGGTGAGATCGGCAAGAACAGTTTCCGCTCGACGACCGACCGCATCAAGCGCCGCGCCAAGGAAAAGAACCAGACGCTGCGGGAAGCGGCGCTGGAGGCTGCGACCCCGCGTGAAGGTTTCATCGGCACACCGGACAAGGTGGCGGACGAGATCATCCGCTGGGTGGAGCATGACGCGGCTGACGGCTTCATTCTGGGCTTCCCGGTGATTGCCGAAGGGCTGGACGATTTCATCCGCCTCGTCATCCCGGTGCTGCAGCGGCGCGGTTATTTCGATCCGCATCTGGAAGGGGCGACGCTGCGCGACCATCTTGGCCTGCCTTTCAGGGAAAGCGTCTATTCCCGCCGCGAAAACGGGTCGGACAAGGCCATCGCCTAAGCTTGCAGCCGGGCGGCGATGATTGCCGCCCGGCAAAGATTTCAAGATGCGGCGCGTAGCGAGCCGCGCGGGAGACAGAACCATGAATATCCGCATTGACGGCGCGCGTCCGCAGGACGACGCCGAACGGGGAATCCTTGCCTTCATCGAAGAGAGCATCGCCATCCGGCATGATCTCCACCGGCATCCGGAGCTTTCGCTCAAGGAAAAACGCACGGCGGCGCTCATCGCCCGTTATCTGCTGTCGTTCGGATATGAGGTGACGGAAGGTGTCGGCGGCCATGGTGTTGTCGCCACGTTGAAACGCGGTCATGGCGAAAAACGTCTCGGAATCCGCGCCGATATCGATGCCCTGCCGATTGTCGAGGAAACCGGACTTGCTTATGCCAGCCAGACGCAGGGCGTCATGCATGCCTGCGGTCACGATGGTCATACGACGATCCTGCTCGCCGCCGCCCGGTATCTTGCCGAATCGTCGAATTTTTCCGGCACCCTGACACTGATCTTCCAGCCGGCCGAGGAGATCGGCGCTGGGGCAAGGGCGATGATAAAGGACCGGTTGTTCGAGCGGTTTCCGGTCGATGCGGTTTTCGGCCTGCATAATTGGCCCGGTGTCGATACCGGGCAGTTCGGCTTCGTAGACGGCCCGGCCATGGCCTCCGTCGACAAGGCGAAGGTGCGGATCGTCGGCAGGGGCGGGCATGGCGCCGCCCCGCATGAGACGGTCGATCCGGTTCTCGCTTCGGCCAGTTTCGTCACCGCCTTGCAGAGCATCGTTTCGCGCAATGTCGATCCGCGCGAGATGGCGGTGCTGACGGTCGGTTCCATCCATGGCGGAACCGCCTCCAACGTCATTCCCGAGAGCGTCGAGCTTCAGATCACCGCCCGGGCCTTTTCGCCTGCCGTGCGTGACAGGCTGGAGGAGCGGCTTCCGGCGCTGGCGAAAGCGCAGGCCGAGAGCTTCGGCGCGAAGGCCGAGGTCGCTTACTCCCGTGGTTTCCCGCCGGTCATCAATCACGTCACTCAGACGGTCTTCGCCCGCGATGTCGCCAAAAGGCATTTCGCCGCCGGGCAGATCGCCGAAGCGTTCCAGCCGCGCACGGCGAGCGAGGATTTCGCCTTCATGCTGCAGGAGCGGCCCGGTTCTTATCTGTTCGTCGGCAATGGCGAAAGCGCGCCGCTGCATAGCCCCCATTACGATTTCAACGACGCGATCATCGCGCCGGCAGCACGCTTCTGGGTGCGTCTGGCCGAAGCGTACCTCTCCTGACGCGAAATTTAGGACAAGGACATGAGCGACAGTTTTCTCTACACATCGGTCAAGGATCCGCTCGCAACGCCGCTTCTGGAGGAGTTGCTGTTCGAATATGACAGCCGCTACGGCACGTTCTTCAATGCGGAAGGGGCCAAGGCGGAGCTGAACAAATATCCGCCGGAGGCTTTCAGCCCGCCATCGGGCAATTTCCTGTTGCTCCTGCGTGACGGGAAAGCGATCGCCGGCGGCGCCTTCATGCGCTACGACGATGAAACGGCGGAATTCAAGCGGGTCTGGACCCATTCCGCCCATCGCCGGCAAGGGCTGGCGAAAGTCGTACTCCGGGAACTGGAGCAGCAGGCGATCCGGCAGGGTTATGCCCGCGTTTATCTGACCACCGGCTTTCGCCAGCCGGAAGCGGTCGGCCTTTATCTCACCAATGGTTATCGCGCCCTCTTCGATACCGCGGCCGATCCCGAGACGATCCGGTCCTTGCCCTTCGAAAAATGGCTGTCCGACCCCGCATCCTCCTCCGTTCCTGGCGGGGCGTCGATAGCGGCTGTCCGGACGCACCCTTCTTCCGCCCATCCATGAAAGGCTTTTTCCGATGACGATAGCCTCTGATTTTCCGCATGTTGCGGTGAGCGAGCAAAAGGGTGAGCCGATCACGGGTGGTTATTCCCATTTCCGCATCGTTCCGGCCCGTTATCCCCTGCGGACGGTGGGTACGGTTTTCTCCGTCCTCATCATTGCCGCCGTCCTGCATTCCGTTTTCGGCAATCCGCGCTGGGGCTGGGATGTGTTTGCCGAATGGTTCTTCGCCGAACCGGTGCTGGTCGGTCTTGGCCGCACGCTGCTCCTGACCGCACTGGGTGCGCTGTTTGGTTTCGTGCTGGGAACGCTGCTGGCGCTTGCCCGCGTTTCCCGCTCGCCGCTGCTGGTCGCCGTCTCCTGGACCTATATCTGGATTTTCCGCTCCATCCCGCTGATCGTGCTTTTGCTGATCCTCAACAATCTCGGTTATCTCTATGAAACCGTGACAATCGGTGTGCCCTATACCGGCATCAATTTCTTCAGCTGGAATACGACACAGCTGATGACGCCCTTTGCGGCGGCTGTTCTGGGGTTGACGCTCAATCAGGCGGCTTTCGCATCCGAAATCGTTCGCGCCGGTATTCTTTCAGTCGATCAGGGGCAGCTTGAAGCTGCGGCAGCCCTCGGCCTTCCACGCCGGAGACAGGCTTCCCGCATCGTTCTGCCGCAGGCGATGCGTTCCATTCTGCCCACGGCCTTCAATGATATCATCGGCCTCGCCAAGGGCACCTCGCAGGTCTATATCCTCGCGCTGCCGGAGCTGTTCTATACGATCCAGATCATCTATCGCCGCAATCTGGAAGTAATCCCGCTTTTGATGGTCGCCACCGTCTGGTATCTGGTCATCCTGACAGCGCTTTCCATCGTACAGCACCATATCGAACGGCACTTCTCGCGCGGCGCGCTGCGCAATCCGCCGCCTTCGCTGTTTGCCACGCTCTACCGCACCTTCCTGCCGCGCAAGCCTTTGCCGGAAGTGGTGGAGACGCCAGTGCCCGCCATTGAAAGACCTGAACGACCGGCCGCCGCCAGGACGGGAAGTTTCCAGCTCGGCAATCGTGGCGGTTCGGTCAATATCCACGGCGTCTCCAAATCCTTCGGAACGCTGAAGGTGCTGGACGATGTCACGCTCTCCATCCCGGCAGGCAGCGTCACCACCATTCTCGGCCAGTCCGGCTCCGGCAAGTCGACCCTGCTGCGCTCCATCAACCATCTGGAACGCGTCGATGACGGCTTCATCGCCATTGACGGTGAACTGGTCGGATATCGTCAGAAGGGCGACACGCTTTATGAGCTGAAGGAAAAGGACATTCTGAAACGCCGCGTCGAAGTGGGCATGGTGTTCCAGAGCTTCAACCTGTTCCCGCATCTGACGGCGCTTGAGAACATCGCCGAAGCGCCGGTCGTGGTTCGCGGCATATCGAAGGAACAGGCCGAGGCCGAAGCGCGTGATCTTCTGGCCCGCGTCGGTCTTGCCGAAAAGGCCGGCGCTTACCCTCGCCAGCTTTCCGGCGGGCAGCAGCAACGTGTTGCGATTGCCCGGGCCTTGGCGCTGCGGCCGAAGGTCCTGCTCTTCGACGAGCCGACATCCGCGCTCGATCCTGAACTGGTCAACGAGGTGCTGGACGTCATCAAGGAGCTGTCCCGCTCCGGCGTCACCCTCATCATCGTCACCCATGAAATCGGCTTTGCCCGTGAGGTCTCCGACAGGGTCGTCTTCATGGAACAGGGCCGCATTCTCGAAACGGGCACGCCGGAAAAGGTGTTCAACAAGCCGGATCATCCGCGCACGGCCGAGTTTCTCGCAAAAGTTCTCTAATCAACAACAAAGGAAACACTCATATGGCATTTTCATCGAAATTATTGTCCCTGCTTGCGAGCGGTCTTTTCACCGCCACCGCCGCGCTCGTCCCGGCCGCGCATGCGCAGGAGGTTGACCTGTCGCCCGAGCAGAAGGGGCGGGTGCGCGCCGAAAAGGTGGAAGAGGCGATCAAGCTTCTGCCCGCCGGCCACAAGTTCATCGCCGATGGAAAGCTGACGGTTGCGACCGTTCCATTCCGCCTGCCGCTCGTGGACTACGCCAGCGACACAAAAACGCCGATCGGCGTGGAGCCTGATATCGCCCAGCTCGTCGCCGACAGCCTCGGCCTTGAGCTGCAGCTTGTACCCATCGCCTGGGCGGACTGGCCGCTCGGTCTTGCGTCCGGCAAATATGATGCCGTTACCTCGAACATCACGGTGACGGAAGCGCGCAAGGAAAAGTTCGATTTCTCCAGCTACCGCAACGATCTGCTCGGCTTCTACGTCGGCAATAACAGCAAGGTGACGTCCATCGACAAGCCGGAGGATGTCGCAGGGCTGAAGGTGATCGTCGGCGCGGCCACCAATCAGGAGCAGATCCTGCTGAAATGGATCAAGGACAACAAGGCCAAGGGACTGGCCGATACCGAAGTGCAATATTACGACGATCAGGCCGTGCTTGACGTCGCCCTGCAATCCGGCCGCGCTGATGCCTATCTCGGCCCCAATGCGACCTCGGCGTTCCAGGCGGCAAGCCAGAAGAAGACGAAACTTGTCGGCACCTTCTCCGGCGGCTGGCCGGAAGCGGCCGAGATTGCCGTCGCTTCGAAAAAGGGCGCGGGCATTGCCGAGGCCGTTACCGCCGCGCTGAATGCCCAGATCAAGAACGGCAATTACGGCAAGGTTCTTGCCCGCTGGAATCTGGGTTCTGAAGCCATCACCGAATCCCGCACCAATCCGCCGGGCCTGCCCAAGAGCTGAGATGCCAAAAGCTGAGTTGCCAAAAGCTGAGTTGAAGGTGGGACATCACTCAGCCGGTAGCGCGGGCATCCTCCCGCCCGCGCTACCTCCGTCCCGCCATCATTCCATCGGGAAACCACAATGACCTTCACTTCTCGTCTCGCCACGGCCACGCTCGGCGCCTTTCTCTCCATCGCCGGTTTCGGGTCGGCTTTCGCAACCGATGTCTTCGACCTGTCGCCGGATCAGCCCGGCCGTATCCGGGTTGAAAAAGACCCCGGCGCGATTGCCGCCGTTCCCAAGGATTTCAAATTCGTCACGCCGGGCAAACTTACGGTCGCGGTCGCACCCGGCGGACCGCCGCTCGCGACCTATGCGACGGACGCAAAAACGGTGGTGGGCGCTGATCCTGATTATGCCCTCGCGGTGGCCGATAGCCTCGGTCTCGAACTGGAACTGGTGGCGGTTGCCTGGGCTGACTGGCCGCTGGGGCTTGCCTCCGGCAAATACGACGCGGTGATTTCGAATGTGGGCGTTACCGAGCAGCGCAAGGAAAAGTTCGATTTTTCCACCTATCGGCAGGGCCTGCACGGATTTTTCGTCAAGGCGGACAGCGGCATTACCGCCATTCGCGAGCCGAAGGACGCAGCCGGCCTGAGGATCATCGTTGGCGCCGGCACCAATCAGGAGCGCATTCTGCTGAAATGGAGCGATGAGGACGTCGCCGCCGGCCTGAAGCCGATCGAACTGCAATATTACGATGATGAAGCCACGCGGCTTGTGGCGCTTTCGGCGGGGCGGGCGGATGTGATCGTCCAGCCGCATGCGCAGCTGGTTTTCATCGCCGCACGCGACAAGACCATCAAGCGTGTCGGCACCCTTTCCGCCGGCTGGCCGGAGCGTTCCGATGTCGCCATTACCACCCGCAAGGGGTCAGGACTGGCCGACGCGCTGACGCTTGCCACCAACGACCTGATCAAGAGCGGCGCTTATGCCAAGATTCTGGATCGCTGGCAGCTATCGGAAGAAGCTTTGCCGGAATCGCGGACCAACCCTCCCGGCCTGCCGAAAAGCTGATCGTTCGAACACATGCGGCGGACCGCGATACCCGCAGGCTCAGGCTTGCGGGTATTGTTTTCTCCGTCAGCCCTGGGCGGGGAGGGCGCGAAAGAGTTTTCGCAATTCACCGACGAAGGGTTTGAAAAACCGCGAGAGCGGCCGGGCCGTGTTGGTGGAAACGGCGACATTCATCGTCACCTCAGGCATGAATGAACGCACCGTCACCCCCTCGAAACTGTTCCAGCGCACCAGGCCGTCGACAAGGGCAATGCCGATACCGCCGCGCACCAGCGGCACAGCGCCCACCGATGAGGTGACCTGTACAGAAACATCACGGGTAAGCCCGTCGCGCTCGAAGGCCTCGTTCAGCTGCGGGCCGATCTCGTCGGCATGGTTACCGTAGGAAATCAGCGGTCTGCCGGCGAGGTCACGCGGCGTTAGCGTCATCATCTCCGCCAGGGCATCGTCATGCCGCATCACCGCCACGACCGGTACGGAGGCGAGAATTTCGCTGCGCACGGTCGGCGCCTGAATGGTGGACAGCGTTACGGCAAAATCGATGTCGCCCAGCAGCAATTGCTCGGCAATCTCTTTTTTTGGCAGGGCGTTGAGATGGATTTTGACGGTCGGGTGCGCCTGCCGGAAAGCGAGAAGCGCCTCGGGTAGCACTGAATAGGTGACCGGCAGGCTGGCTCCGATGCGCAGAAGGCCGAGCTTGCGCTCGCCGATGGTACGGGTCAGCTTTTTCAGGACTTCCAGCTCACGGAAAACCCGGTCGGCATCCTCATAGATCAGATGCGCTTCCATCGTCGGCACCAGCCGCCCGCCGATGCGCTCGAACAGCTTGTAACCCAGCTGGCTTTCCAGATGGTGCAGCACCTTGCTGACGCCGGGCTGGGAAACGGCAAGCGAATTGGCGGCCGCCGTCACGGAGCCATCGCGCATGATGGCGCGGAAAATTTCAAGCTGTCGGGCGTTCATGGAAACCTCCGGCGTCATCTCTTCCATAACCCAAGGTTCTGTTCAAGCGACCATTTGCGATTGGTGAGAAAGCGCCTGCCGTGGAAATCTGTAAGCGTGCAGGAGAGGTGCCTGCCAGGGTTTCGGGAAAGGAAAAGCGGATGCCGGCCAGATTCAGGCGCATCGCCGAAGAGCGACGCGCGGTTTGCCCTGTCCTGATAGACGGCCTGCCGGTCGAGGCGCTGGAGGGAGATACCGTGCTGACGGCGCTGATGCTGTCGCGCGGGTTCGCTCGCCTTTCGGAATTCGCCGATGGCAAGCGGGCGGGTTTCTGTCTGATGGGTGCCTGTCAGGATTGCTGGGTCTGGACCGGGCAAGGCGAACGGCTGCGCGCCTGTTCCACCGCCGTTCTCCCGGGCATGGATATCAGAACCGAGGTTCCGGAGGGGTTATGGCAGATTTGCGCGTCGTGATCGTGGGCGCCGGCCCCGCCGGTACGCGTGCCGCCGAGACGTTGGTGCGGGCGGGGCTTAGCCCCGTCGTCATCGATGAGGGAGATCGCAGCGGCGGCCAGATTTATCGCCGTCAGCCGCAGAATTTCCGTCGTTCCTATGCGGCGCTTTACGGCACGGAAGCGGGCAAGGCGAGAGCTTTGCACGAGACATTCGACGGGCTTTCGGACCGTATCGATTACCGCCCGCAGACCCTCGCCTGGGCAATCCGCGACAATCACATTCATATTCAGCGCGCAGAGACATCCGAAGCTCTGGATTTCGATGCCCTTATTATCGCATCGGGCGCGACCGACCGCATCATGCCTCTGCCGGGCTGGACGAGGCCGGGTTGTTTTTCGCTCGGCGCCGCGCAGATAGCCCTGAAGGCGCAGGCCTGCGCGATAGGGCGGCGGGTCGTTTTCATGGGCACGGGACCGCTGCTTTATCTTGTCGCCTATCAATATATGAAGGCGGGCGCGAAACCCGTGGCGGTGCTGGATACCACGCCGCTTTCCACGCAGATCAGGGGCCTGCCGGGGATGATGGCGCGGCCGTCACAGCTCCTCAAAGGCATGCGGCTTGTCGCAGCGCTGCTTGCCGGAGGAGTAAGGATCGAGCGGGGCGTCGAGCCGGTAGAGATTACCGGCGACGGCGAAAGCGGCGTGACCGGCATCCGTTACCGGAATGCGTCCGGTCAGGAAAAACGCCTTGTCTGCGATGCCATCGGCATTGGCTATCATCTGCGGGCGGAAAGCCAGCTTGCGGATCTTGCCGGGTGCCGCTTCTCCTTTCATCCGCTGATCCGGCAATGGCTTCCGGATGTGGACGATATGGGGCGCAGTTCCGTGCCGGGTGTCTATCTTGCCGGCGATGGGGTGCGCATTCTCGGTGCGGATGGTGCGGAAGCCTCCGGCCGGCTTGCCGTCTTCGCGCTGCTTGAGGATAACGGCGTGAAGCCATCCCGTGCGGAAATCGGCCGCTGTCGCAAACGACTAAAAGCCGCGAGCCGCTTTGCGCAGGGAATGGCCCGGGCCTTTCCGTGGCCGAACCACTTGGCGAAGGCACTTGCCGACGACACGATTATCTGCCGCTGTGAGGTGGTGACGGCGGGCGAGTTACGCGCAAGCGTGACCGGCAAGGGCGCAACGGAGGTCAACCGCTCGAAAGCTTTCTCGCGGGCTGGCATGGGGCGATGCCAGGGGCGGTTCTGCGGGCCGGCGGGGCAGGAGATTGTCGCGGCCGCCTGTGGTCTGCCGGTGGAATTGGCCGGACGGCTGCGCGGGCAGGCACCGGTGAAACCGCTGCCTCTGGCGATTGTGAGAGGAGGCGACGATGCGTAACCCGCTTGCGGAGGCCGATGTCATTATCGTTGGTGGAGGCATTGTCGGAACCGCCACCGCGTTTTTCCTGCGGCAACGGGGCGTCAGTGTCATTCTGCTGGAGCGTTTCCTTGTCGGTCAGCAGGCAAGCGGCACCAATTTCGGCAATGTTCGCCGTCAGGGCCGTTATCTCGGGCAGCTCCCGCTCGCCAACAGATCACGCGACATCTGGAGCCGAATTCCGCAGCTCACCGGCGCGGACGTGGAATTCATGCCCGTCGGCCATATCCGGTTTCTCTGGGCGGAAGAACAGATCGCCGCGGTCGAGAAATACCGCGACGATGCCGCGCAATATGGTCTGGAGTTGCACATCCTCTCACGCGAGGCTGTCAGGCAGAAATTTCCCTTTATCGGGCCGGAGGCCATTGCCGGATCATGGTCGCCGCATGATGGTCACGCCAATCCGCGTCTCGTCGCGCCCGCCTTTGCCCGCGCGGCGCGGCGGGATGGCGCAATGTTCGTGGAAAACTGCGAGGTTCTGGCCATAGAAAAGATCGGCGAGGACTTCCGGGTAACGACGGCGGAAGGGGATTATCGCGCGCCCGTGGTGCTGGTTGCCAGCGGTGCATGGGGTGGCGGGTTTGCCGCTGCGCTGGGGGAGGCGGTGCCGCTGGAAGTGGCCGGGCCGCAAATGGGCGTGACGGAACCCTTGCCATGGTTCATTCAACCCGTTGTCGGCGTCTCCACCAAAATTCCGGGTGAAGTGATCTATATGCGGCAAATTCCGCGCGGAAACGTCATTTTCGGCGGGGTGAAACGATGCGCCGCCGCACTGGACGAACGCCGGGCGAAATACGATCCCGCCGGGCTCGATGCCCAGTTGCGACAGCTTTTGCGGCTTGCGCCCGCCCTGCGCCATGCGCGGCTAATCCGCACCTGGTCCGGCGTGGAAGGTTATATGGCCGACGATCTGCCGGTCATGGGAGACAGTGCCGCAACTTCGGGCCTTTATTACGCTTTTGGCTTCAGTGGCCATGGCTTCCAGATCGGACCGGGTGTCGGCGATGTAATGGCGGAACTGATCGCGACCGGGAAAACCACGACGCCGATTGCGGATTTTCACATCGGTCGTTTCAGCAGCGGTAAACATGTCTCATCCCATTAGGGAAGGGTCAGAAATCCGCGACTTTGCCCCATGATGAATCAAGGAAACGGCTGGGGTGATAGGCGGCGGGATCGACGATTGGGTTCGACCCCGTCACGATATCGGCGATCAGATGGCCGGCGCCCGGTCCGATGCCGAAACCATGGCCGCTGAAACCGGCGGCGAGAATGAAGCCGGGCAATTCGCCGGTTTCGCCGATGGCGGGCACGCCATCCGGCGTGCTGTCGATGAAACCGGCCCAGGCGGCAGAAATCTGTGTTTTGCGAAGGGCAGGCAGAAGCTCCAGCGCCCTTTTATGGGTCTCGCGGATGGCGGCGGCATTCGGTTTCGGATCGAGAATACGAACCCGCTCCATCGGCGTTGGTGCATCCAGCCGCCAGCGTTTCAGCGTCTCATGGCCGCCGCGAATGCCTTCCAGCCCACCCGGTCGCAGGCTGCGCCAGCGCTTGAGGAACATCGGGACGAATTCGCGGGCAAACCGCATCTGCTGCGCCGTCGGGTCGATGCGCCCCAGCCCGCTGATGGCGAGCGTGTAGCCGCCATTGTTCCGTTTCGTTGCCGAAACGGCGGCGGTGTGCAGCGCGTCCGGCAGACCTTCCGCGCCCGGCGTGACGGCGAGAATGGAGGAACGGACGGAGGCCTGCGGGAAACGAATGCCGAGCTGGCGGCAAAAAGACGATGCCCAGGCCCCGCCGGACATGATGGCGGTTTTGGTGCGGATCGTGCCTTTTTCGGTGATGACGGCGCTGACCCGGCCGCCTTCCGTCTCAAGCCCGCGTGCGGCGCAATTCTGATGCACCGTGCCGCCCAGTTTGATGATGGCGCGTGCCACAGCGGGTGCCGCCATGGAAGGATCGGCAGTGCCGTCCGTCGGTGAAAACACGCCGCCCTTCCAGCGCTTTCCCGTGGACCGGCCGCGTTCGCTCGCCTCATCGGCGCTCAGCATATGGGTCGTCACGCCTGCGGTAATGGCAAAGTCGCGCCAGCGTGCCCAGCCGGCAAGTTCGGCCTCATTGTCGCTGAGGTAAAACAGCCCGCAGCGGCGAAACCCCGTGTCTTCGCCGCTCTCTGCGCCAAATTCTTCCCACAATGCCAGGCTCTTCGTGGAAATCGGCAATTCGCGAGCATCTCGGTTCTGCTGGCGGCACCAGCCCCAGTTGCGGCTGGATTGCTCCGCTCCGATCAAACCTTTTTCGACCAGCGCCACTTTGAGGCCGCGCCGGGCAAGATAATAGGCGGCGAAGACACCGACGATACCGCCGCCGATAATGACGGCGTCCGCGGATGTCGGCAGTTCCGGCGATGTCGTGATCTGTTGCAGCGGGGCGGGCATGGTCGGACTCCTTATATCCGTCCTAATTTACCCTAGCCGGCGTGTAAACGCTGCCAGACTGGGCTTGTTACCGGAATCTCCTGCTGTTCGGTGATGGTTCTGCAACTCTTTATGCTGCATCAAAAAATTATCCGCACATCGACAGGGTTCGCCCATGTGGTAAGATTTACGTCAATGCGCCAGAATTTTATGCTGCGCTTAGAAAAACAAAAAAGGGGTTCCGTATATGATGAAACTTGACCGGATCGACATCAAGATTCTCTACGAACTGCAGAAAAACGGTCGCATCACCAATGTCGAGCTGGCGGAGCTTGTCAATCTGTCGCCCAGCCCCTGCCTGATGCGGGTGAAAAAGCTTCAGGCGGAAGGTTATATCGAGGGCTATTCGGCGCAGATCAACATCAACAAGCTCGGCCAGACGCTGACGGTGTTCACCGAGATCACGCTGAAGAACCACCGCCAGATCGATTTCGCCCGCTTCCTCGGCGTTGTCGAAAAGATCGACCAGGTGGTGGAATGCCACCTCGTTTCGGGCGGTTACGACTATCTGCTGAAATTCGTCACCTCCGGCATCGTCGAATATCAGTCGATCATGGAGCGGCTGACCGATATGGATGTTGGCATCGACAAATATTTCAGCTTTGTGGTGCTGAAATCGCCGATCATCAAATCGCACATGCCGCTGACCAGCCTGTTTCCGCTTTGAGGTGTGAGAACGGTTCTTCAGTCAGATGCTTGCTCTATCTCCACGTCATCCTCGGGCTTGACCCGAGGATCCATAGCCCGCCGAGATGAATGGATCCTCGCCTCAAGGGCGAGGATGACACCGAGGGAGATTTTGGTGCTTCCCAATCCACCTTGCCGTCTTCCAGCCTCTCACCTCTTCGAAAACGCCCGCACCAGCTCCGCATCCTGCTGAAGATTATCGAGCCATGTCGGGTCGAGTTTCGGCACCGAGGAGAACAGCAGTTTCGAATAGGGATGCGTCGGCGATTTGATCGCTTCCGTTTCCAGATGCTCCACCTTCTGCCCGCCATACATCACGACGATTTCGTCGCAGATGGTTTCCACCACCGAAAGATCGTGGCTGATGAAGATATAGGAAAGGTTCAGCTCCCGCTGCAATTCCCCAAGCAGGTCGATGATCGCAGCCGCGACCACGGTATCGAGCGCCGAGGTGATCTCATCGCAGATAATCAGTGACGGTTCGGCGGCAAGCGCACGGGCGAAATTGACGCGCTGCTTCTGCCCGCCGGAAAGGCCGGCAGGATGGCGATGACGGACCGAGCGCGGCAGCTTCACCATATCGAGAAGCTGATCGATCCGGGCGTCGCGCGCCTTGCCTTTCATGCCGTGATAGAAGGTCAGCGGCCGGCCGAGAATATCCTCGATCGGTTTCGACGGGTTGAGTGCGGTATCGGCATATTGGAAGACGATCTGCATGCGGCGCAGCTGGTCGCTGGTTCGGCGTCGGGCATCCGCATCCAGTTCCCGGCCTTCGAAGATGACATGGCCGCTGGCTGCCGGCAGAATGCCGGCAATGGCGCGCGCCAGCGTCGATTTTCCGCAACCGGACTCACCGATAATGCCGAGATTGCGGCCGGGATAGACCGAAAGGCTGACGCTATCCACCGCGCGCACCAGCGGCATCTTGTCTTCGCCCTTGGTTCCATAACCGGCGATCAGCTTTTCGATATCCAGCAGCGGCGTTGCCTGCTCCTGTTTGACCGGTGTGACGACGCGTGCCTTGTCATGAAAGGCCGTCAGCAGTTCCTTTGTATAGGGATGCTGCGCATTCTCGAGGATATCCTTGGTCGTACCGGTTTCCTGAATCTCGCCGCCCTTCAGCACCACGATCCGGTCGGCGATCTGGGCGACGACGGCGAGATCGTGCGAAACATAAACGCCGCCGATGCCGTTCTTGCGCATTGCCGATTTGAAGGCGCGCAGCACTTCGATCTGGGTCGTGACGTCGAGCGCGGTGGTCGGTTCGTCGAAGATCACCAGCTTCGGGTTGCCGATCAGCGCCATGGCGGCGGAGAGGCGCTGGAGCTGGCCGCCGGATACCTGATGCGGGTAACGCTCGCCGATGGTCTGAGGGTTGGGCAGCGACAGCGCCTTGAAAAGTTCCATTGCCCGCGTCCGTGCCTCCTGCGGCGGCATCAGATGGTGGATGCGGGTGACTTCGATGACCTGATCGATGATCCTCTGCGCCGGGTTGAAGGCGGCGGCCGCACTTTGCGGCACATAGGCCACTTTCGTACCGCGGACTTTGGCGCGTTCCGCTTCGGAAAGCTGCACCATGTCCTGGCCCGCCACCTTGACGCTGCCGGCGGAAATGCGGCAACCCGGCCGGGCATAACCCATCAACGTCAGCGCGATGGTGGTCTTGCCGGAACCGCTTTCGCCGATCAGTGCGACGATTTCGCCGTCGGCGATGTCGATGTCCACGCCCTTGATGATGTCGATACGGCGGCCGGAATCGGTGGTCGCCTCGACCTTCAATCCGCGGATTTCAACGAGATTGTTCATGATTCGCTCCTGTCGCGGATTTTCTGCGGCAGATTGTCGATCAGCAGGTTGACGCTGATCGTCAGGCTGGCAATGGCCAGCGACGGGAAGATGACGGCGGGGGCCGCAAACGGCAGGCCGCCGATGTTCTCACGCACCAGCGCGCCCCAGTCCGCATTCGGCGGCTGCAGGCCAAGGCCGAGGAAGGAGAGGCCTGACAGAAGCAGCACGATGAACACGAAGCGCACGCCAAGATCGGCAAGCACGGGCCGGACGATGTTCGGCAGGATTTCAGAGCCGATCAGGTAGAGCAGGCTTTCGCCGCGCACCCGGGCGACGGTGACGAAATCCATGGTATTGACATTGACGGCGAGCGCCCGGGCGAAACGATAGGCGCCCGGCGTATAGATGACCGAGAGCGTGACGATCAGCACCGGAATGGACGAGCCGACAGCGGCGACGACCACGAGGCCGAAAAGCTTGCTCGGAATGGAATTCACCGCATCGAGAAAGCGGCTCAGCGCCGCATCGAACCAGCCGCCGATGACGGCGGCGCACATGCCGAGCACGACGCCGGAGGTGCAGGCAATGGTGACGGCGGCGAGCGATATGCCGACCGTGAAACGCGCGCCCATGAGAATGCGGGAAAACACGTCGCGCCCGAGATAATCGGAACCGAGCCAGAGATCTGACGTCATCGGCCCGAAATAATCGAGATCGACGATTTCACCCACCGGATGCGGAATGAGATAGGGCGCGAAGATCGCCACCATGGCCCAGAAAAAAATGACGAGAAAGCCGAAAACGCCGACTGCGTTGATCTTGTAACCCAAGCGCGAGGTCCCCGAAGTTGTTTTGATCGTGTCGGCCATCAGCGCAGCCTCGGATTGGACATGATGGCGATGATGTCAGCCGTCGTGATGAGGAGGAGATAACCGACGCAGAAGATCATCGCGCAGCTCTGGATCAGCGGCAGGTCGCGGGTTGCGACGCCATCGACCATCAGCTTGGCGATGCCGGGATAATTGAAGATCGTCTCGACGATGATGACGCCGCCGACGAGATAGGAAAGCGACAGCGCCACCGCATTGACGATGGGGCCGAGCGCATTGGGAAGCGCGTGGCGAAGCACGATGCGCATGCGCGGCGCACCCTTCAAAAGCGCCATTTCCACGTAGGGCGTATCGAGCGTCTCGATCACGGCGGCGCGGCTCATGCGGATCATCTGCGCGGAAACGACGAAGGTCAGCGTGATGACCGGCATGGCATAGACCCGCAGCACATCGAAAAGTGTGTGAACCTCGCTCACCAGCGACAGCGCCGGCAGCCATTTCAGATAAACGGCGAAAAGCAGCACGGCGAGTGTGGCGATCATGAATTCCGGCACCGAGATGACGCCGATGGTCAGCACGGTGACAACCCGGTCATACAGCGTTCCGCGCAGCATGGCGGAGCTGATGCCGAGGGTCAGCGCCAGCGGCACGGCGATGATGGTGGTAATGCCGGCAAGCTTCATGGAGTTGACGAAGCGCGGGCCGATAAGATCGGCAATCGCCATATTGTTGGCGTAGGACGTGCCGAGTTCACCCTGCAGCAGGCCCAGAAGCCAGCGGACGAAACGCAGCAGGGCCGGATCGTCGAGATGCATGGCGGTGCGCAGGCCGGCCACGGCCTCCGGCGTCGCCGCCTGACCAAGCAGGATCGTCGCCGTGTCGCCGGGCAGCAGGCTGGTGGCGGAAAAGACGATAAACGACACGATAAGCAGCGTCGTCAGCATGACGACCAGCCGCCTGGCGATAAGGGATAATATCCGGCTGTTCATTCACATGCTCCTGCGACGTGCCTGATTGTGGAGGCTTTCCGCAACGACGGAAAGGCTGCCGGGCGCATTCTCGCGCCCGGCTCCATGGTCTATCAGGCTTCGAGCCAGACGTATTCCGCAAAGGCATAACCCATCATGCCGCCGAGCGGATTGGCTTCCAGCCCCTTCAGATTGGAAGTGATGGCGTCGACGTTCGAAATATAGGCGGGAATGATGGTGCCGGCTTCGTCGGCGATCATCGTTTCCAGTTCGAAGTAGATCTGCTTGCGCTTTTCGATATCGAGCATGCCGCGAGCTTCGAGCATCAGCTTGTCGAATTTCGGCGACTTGTACTGGCTTTCGTTCCACGGTGCGTCGGAAGCGTAGAGCAGGGAGAACAGGATGTCCGGCGTCGGGCGCGGGTTGATGTTGCCGAAATGGACCGGCGCCTTCAGCCAGTAATTGCTCCAGTAACCGTCCGAAGGCACGCGCTGCACATCCAGCTTGACGCCGATTTCGGCGGCGGAAGCCTGAATGATCATCGCCATGTCGACCGAAGAGCTTGCCGCATCCGATGCGATGACCGGAATGGACTGGCCGATGAGGCCGGCTTTTTCGAAATGGAACTTCGCCTTGTCCGGATCGAAGGCTTTCGGCTTGAGGTCCGGATTGTGATAGGGGCTCATCGGCGGAACCGGCTGGTCGTTGCCGACTTCACCCAGGCCGCGCAGCGCCGCCTTGACGATCTGCTCGCGATTGACGATCGACTTCATGCCGGCGACGAAATCGGCATTGTTGCCCGGCGCCTGGTCGAGCCGCATGTTGAGGTTGGTGTAGTTCCCCGATGTCGTCTTGGACAGAACGACACCTTCCTGCTTGTCGAGCAGGCGAAGTGCACGCGGGTTGATGGAGGCCGCAAGCTGGATATCGCCGGAAAGAAGCGCGTTGACGCGGGCATTATCGTCGGAAATCGCGATGAATTCGAAACTGTCGATGTGCGGGCCGCCGGACTTCCAGTAATTGGTGTTCTTGCTCATGATCGAACGCACGCCCGGCTCGAATTTTTCGAGCTTGAAAGCGCCCGTGCCGTTGCCCTTGGAGAAATCCGTGGTGCCGTCGGCAACGATCATGAAATGGTGCAGGGCCAGAATGGATGGCAGGTCGGCATTCGCGTTCGCCAGCGTGATTTCGACTGTGCTCTTGTCGAGAGCCTTGAAGCCGGTCATCTGCGCGGCAATCTTTGCGACCTTGGAACCGACGGCCGGATCGAGATGTCGCTTCAGCGAATAAACCACGTCGTCGGCCGTCAGGGCCTTGCCGTCGTGGAAGGTGACGCCGGAACGCAGCTTCACCGTCCAGGTCTTGGCGTCCTTGGTTTCGATAGCTTCGGCCAGCTCCAGCTGCGGTGTGCCGGAAACGTCCAGGAAGCTCAAACGGTTATAGAGCGCGCAGCAACGAACATAGTCCGTCGAAAGCGAGGCCTTCGCCGGATCGAGCGTATCGGCGGTGGAGGAGGACCAGCCGGCAGCTTTCAGCGTGCCGCCGGAAACCGGCGTCGCGGCAACCGCCTGAGAGGCGCGGCCGAGAATGGCCGAACCGGCGGAAAGGGCGACGCCGCCCGCCAGCAGCATGTGAAGCAGCTCACGCCGCGTTGCGCCGCGCCGGATCGCCTGTTCAACGGCGGCATCGTCGGAGCGGGTCCAGTTTGTAATCCTGTCACTCATGGTCTTCCCCTTTTGTATGATTTGTTGAAATGCGTCTGAAGAAATTTCCGGCATGCCACATCCCAGTTCGCGGCACGCCATTGGCGGGGCGGCTCAGCCGCCCGTCTGTCTCACTGCTTCGGCAAGGCCGGCCATGGAGGTGAAGTGGTAGTCCGGCTTGGTGAAGTTTTCCGGCTCGATCGTACCGCCATAACCCTTCTGGGCGTGGCGTCGCTCGATCCAGCAATTGGTCATGCCCAGTTTCCGGGAAATGCCGATATCGTGGTACTGGCTTTGCGCGACATGCAGAATGTCGTCCTTCGATGCTCCCTCGCTTTCCACAAAGGTAAAGACCTTTTCGAAGAAGGCGGGATCGGGTTTTTCGGTGCCGGTGTCATCCGCCGTGAAAGCGGCATGAAAGGGATTGCCGAGTTCCTTCGAGAAATAGTCGAAGGCCCAGCGCTGGGCGTTGGTCATGGCGATGAGACGATGCGTCTTGGCAAGTTCCGCCATGGCGGCTCGGCTGTCTTCAAAGCCTTTCCAGCTTTTTGCCGCATCGCGCAGACGCTCGCCGAAAGCGCGTTCCGCCGGCAGGCCGAGTTCAGGAGCGATGATCAGGTATACGCGGACGAGATCGTCCGGAAACAGGTCGGTCGCGTCGGAATAACGGGCGGCGCGATAGAGCGCGAGCGCCTTTTCACCGTCGACCTCCACGCCATTTTCCGCGCCGATCGCGGCCAGCGTCGATTTCAGGCCGCCTTCGAAATCGATGAGAGTCCCCACCACGTCGAAGCTCATATATTTGAAGTCGCTCAGTTTTTTGGGCAATGTCGGTCTCCGCTTTGCCGCCTTAAGCCTCTTGGGGAGCCTGCGGCAGATTATTCTGTTCCCGGACGGGATCCTTGCCCCGTTCCCATTTGCGATTACGCCCTTTTTTATGGCGTTTCGTGCCGTTTGCATTCATAGTTTGGCACTTTCGGCACGCCGGATTCGCCGAAATGGATCGGCTCTTCGGCAGAATATTGCGAATATGTGGTGCGTTGCGACATTTCGAGAGGGTGCCGCAACGCCGCCCGGCTATCGCCTCAGGCCATGGCCGCCCGTACCGCGGGGTCTTCGAGCGTCTGGTCGAGGGTCTTCAGCGTCCGCTCGATGATGGCGTCGATCTCGCTGTCGGTGCAGCAGAGCGGCGGCGCGTAACCCAGAATGCCGTTCGCAAAGGCGCGCACGATCAGGCCGTTTTCCCAGGCGCGGTCGAAAACTTTTCGCGCGGGGGCGGCTGCGGCCGGCAGCGGCGTTTTCCTGTCCTTGTCGGTCACGAGTTCCACGGCGGCGAGCATGCCGCGCCCGCGGACATCGCCGACCAGCGGATGGCTTCTCAGGCTCTCAAGCCCCGCCATCAGCCTTTGACCGGCGCGGCGGCCGTTTTCCAGCAGCCCGCCCTCGTAAAGTTTCAGCACTTCCAGACCGACCGCGGCGCTGACGGGATGGGCGGAATAGGTGTAGCCATGCCCGATTGCGGCCTCGCCTGCGAAGTCGGCAATTGTATCATAGACGTGGTCCGCCATGAAGACGGCGCCCATCGGCACATAGCCGGAGGTGAGGCCCTTGGCGGTGGTGATGAAGTCCGGCACGATATCTTCGTCGGCACAGGCAAACAGCGGTCCCGTGCGGCCAAAGCCGGTAATGACCTCGTCGGCGACGAAGAGGATGCCATAGGAACGGCAGAGGTCGCGCATGGCCTTGATCCAGCCCGGAGGCGGCACGAGAACCCCGCCGGAACCCTGGATCGGCTCCGCATAGAAGGCGGCGACGCGGTCCGGACCGATCGCCTCGATCTTGTCCTTCAGGATTTGCAGGGAGGATGCGATGATGGCGGCCGGATCGCTTCCCACCGGGTTACGGTAGGCGTAATGCGACGGGATTTTGTGCTGCCAGTCGTAGGGCACGCCGAAACCGGCATGGAAAGCGGGCAGGGCGGTGAGGCCCGAACCGGCGGTGGTGGAGCCGTGATAACCCTGTTCGATGGAGATGAACTGGTCGCGCTGCGGCTGGCCCTTGGCATGCCAGTAATAGCGGATGAACCTGATGGTGCTGTCCACCGCATCGGAACCGCCAAGTGTGAAATAGACGTGGTTGAGATCGCCCGGTGCGCGGTCGGCAAGCTCGGAGGCAAGCCGGATCGCCGGTTCGCTGCCAATGTCGAAATAGGCCGTCGCATAGGGCAATTCCCGCATCTGCTTTGCCGCCGCCTCGACGATGCTGTCATGGCCGTAACCGGCATTGACGCACCACAGGCCGGCAAAACCGTCGATGAGCTGATGGCCGGTCATATCGGTGACGGTGGCGCCGCTTGCCGATTGCAGCACCCGCACGCCCAGCTTCTCATGGCCGCGGAAGGAGGAGACGGGGTGCACCAGATGGGCGCGATCCAGTTCGATCAGTGAATTGCTTAACATGGGTCTCTCCGGATTCAGCCCAGCGCCTGGCTGGTCAATGCGAATGTTTTCAGTTTTTTGTCAGCGGGGATTTCGGTTTTTGACCGGCGCATGGCGATGCCGCCGCCGACATGGCCAAGGCCCCGTTCGGCAAGCCAGGGGGCGAGCCCCGTATCGGCCGTGGTGTCCACACGCAGGAATGCGCCGGGACGTTCAGAAAACACGAACGCGATCAGTTCTTTCGCGATTTCAGCATTTTCCGCCACGACCGGGCCGATGACTTCGCCGCGTCCGAAGGCGCGAAGTGCCGCAAAACCCTTGATGACGCCCTGTTCCTGCACGATTGCGAAACGCGCCTTTTCGGCAAGTGCCGCAAAGAGGGCCGTGCGATCCGCACCGAAAGCCTGCGCATCGAGCGCGGCGAATTTGGCCGGATCGATGGTTTCCGCCCAGGCCACGCCTTCCGGCCTGTTGGTTGCCACCGGAATGCCCTGATGCTGGAGCACCTCGCCGCAGGCGGTAAAGCCAAGCTTTTCATAAAGCGGCAGGCCGTCGGTCGTGGCGACGAGACGGCATTCGCGATTTTCTGCTGCGTCCATTGCCGCGCCCATCAGCTGGCGTCCAAGGCCGCGGCCGCGCATGCTCTCATCCACGATCACCATATTGACGGTGGCGCAGGTGTCTCCGAGAATCGTCGCCATGGCGGTTCCGACGACACGTCCGTTTTCCAGGGCGACGAAACCCTTGCTCAGGGACAGGACCAGCGCCCAGTCTTCTTTCCGGTGCGGCCAGCCGGCCTGGCGGGAAAGTTCAACGGCCGCATCGAGGTGGTCCGGTTGAAACGTTTGGATATCGATCAGGCTCGCCTGCATGCCGGAACTCCATTTTTCTGCTTATTCATTGATAGACCGATGCCCAAAGAAGATTGTCCCGACAAATGGGAAGGTTCGATATGTTTCGCTGTTGCTTTTATGCGCCGCCGCATCTTATGCCGCATCTTGTCGGCACCCGGCCGTAAACCGGGGACCGGCGGCGGCTTCCGGTTTGCCTCAACGCAACTCTCTGCCAAACTGGCGGCTGCATACGCAACAATCTGCTTCCGCTGACGGCAATTGCGGTGCGTCGACCGGGCAAAGGCTTTCTATGATCAATGCATTCCGGCACGGCCGATCCCCAAGCAAGGATGACGACGACATGACCATCTTCCGCCCGAAATACATCTCCTTCGATTGCTACGGCACGCTGATCAATTTCCAGATGGCAGAGGCCGCCCGCGATCTTTATGGTGATCGTCTCGATGAAGCGCAGATGCAGCAGTTCATCAGGAATTTTGCGGCCTATCGTCTGGATGAGATCATGGGCGACTGGAAGCCCTATGCCCAGGTGGTTCATAATTCGCTTTCGCGCAGCTGCAAGCGCAATGGCGTGGCCTTCAAGGATGAAGATGCCACCTTCGTTTACGAGCGCGTTCCGACCTGGGGCCCGCATGCCGATGTTCCGGCCGGGCTTGCCAAAGTTGCGAAGGAAATTCCCCTCGTCATCCTGTCCAACGCCATGAATTCGCAGATCATGTCGAATGTCGAAAAGCTGGGCGCGCCCTTCCACGCGGTCTACACCGCCGAGCAGGCGCAGGCCTACAAGCCGCGTTTCAAGGCCTTCGAATATATGTTCGACATGCTGGGCTGCGGTCCGGAAGACATGCTGCATGTTTCCTCCTCGTTCCGTTACGACCTGATGTCGGCCCATGATCTCGGCATCAAGAACAAGGTCTGGGTCAATCGCGGCCACGAGCCCGCCAATCCCTATTACGGTTATGTCGAAATCGCCGATATTTCCGGCCTGGCAGGCGTGGTTGGATTGTAAGGAAAGGTCGGGACCATGAAGTTCGTCTCCTATTGGCACGATACCGCGCCGCAATTTTCAGGTGCCGCGCAAGGTCCCGTCGAAGGTCATTACGATGTCGCCGTCATCGGTGGAGGGTTCACCGGTCTCGGGGCCGCGCGCCAGCTGGCCAAAGCCGGTGCGCGGGTGGTCGTTCTCGAAGGGGAGCGGGTCGGCTGGGGCGCCTCCGGCCGCAATGGCGGGCATCTCAACAATGGTCTCGCCCATTCCTATCTCTCCGCCAAGGCCGAGCTTGGCAAGGAACGCGCGATTGCCCTCTACAGGGCGCTCGATTCCTCCATCGATACGCTGGAGGCGCTGATCGCGGAGGAGGGCATCGATTGCAACTTCCGCCGCTCGGGCAAGCTGAAGCTTGCGTCCAAACCGCAGCATTTTGAAGGGCTGGCGAAGAATTTCGAGGCGCTGCATGCCGAGGTCGATTCCGATACGGCGCTTCTTTCCGCGGCTGATCTCAAGGCGGAGATCGGCTCGCCCTTTTATGGCGCCATGCTCTCGAAGAAGAGCGCCATGATGCATATGGGTCGCTATGTGGCGGGCCTTGCCGAAGCCGCCAGCCGTCATGGCGCGGTGATCTTCGAAAATGCCGCCGTGACGAAGCACATCCAGAACGGCAGGACCCACGAACTGGAGACCTCACGCGGCAAGGTGACGGCCGACAATGTTCTGGTGGCGACCGGCGCTTACACGCCCTCCGGCTTCAGCTATTTCCGCCGCCGCATCATTGCGGTCGGCAGTTTTATCATCGCCACGCGGCCGCTGACGGATGCCGAGATCAAGGCTTCGGTTCCGGGCAACCGCACCTATGTCAACTCCATGAATATCGGCAATTATTTCCGGCTCGCGCCGGATAACCGGCTAATCTTCGGCGGCCGTGCCCGCTTTTCCGCCACGTCGGACCAGCGTTCGGACGCCAAAAGCGGTGAAATCCTGACGGAAAGTCTGCATCGCATCTTCCCGCAGCTTGCCCATGTGCCGATCGATTATTGCTGGGGCGGTCTGGTGGACATGACCAAGGACCGCTATCCGCGCGCCGGTTTCCATGACGGCGTCTGGTACGCCATGGGCTATTCCGGCCACGGTGCGCAGCTTTCCACCCATCTCGGCATGATCATGGCAGACGCCATTCTGGGTCGGCCGGATAATAACCCACTGAAGGGACTGGACTGGCCGGCCGTGCCGGGTCATTTCGGCAAGCCGTGGTTCCTGCCGCTGGTGGGCTTTTATTACAAGATGCTGGACAAGATTCAGTAGAGTTCGGTCGCTTCCTGTCTCTCAGGCTTCTTACGAACCATCCCCCACATTCGACGTCATCCTCGGGCTTGTCCCGAGGATCTGTCCACCTATCGTAAAATCAATCGGTAGCAGATGCTCGGGACAGGCCCGAGCATGACGGAGGAGAGGTTTGTGGGCATTCCATCAGTCTAACAGCAGCTGTCCGGCCGTTTTATTGCCTCCACACAAAAAGAAGGGCCGCAGAGCGACCCTTTAGGCGGGGAGAAGGAAGCGGGTTCAGGAAAGCCCGCCAATATGAAACGTCTTGATCTCCAGATATTCCTCGATGCCGACCTGCGCGCCCTCACGGCCGAGGCCGGATTGCTTGACGCCGCCGAAGGGGGCGACTTCGGTGGAGATCGCGCCGGTGTTAAGGCCGACCATGCCGAATTCCAGCGCCTCGCCCACGCGCCAGGCGCGTTTCAGGCTTTCGGTATAGAAATAGGCGGCAAGGCCGAAGGGCGTGCCGTTGGCGATGGCGATCGCCTCTTCCTCCGTCTCGAAACGGAAAAGCGGCGCGACCGGCCCGAAGGTTTCTTCGCTTGCCAGCCGCATGCCGGTCGTGGCACCGGTCAGCACCACGGGGGCGGTATATTGCGGACCCTCCGGCAGATCGTGCGGCTTGGTGATGATCTTCGCGCCCTTGGAAACGGCGTCATCGATATGGGCGCGGATCTTGGTGATGGCCGGTTCGTTGATCATCGGGCCAATCGCAACGCCTGCCTCTGTTCCGGGTCCGACCCGCATGGCGTCGACGCGATCCGCCAGTTTCTTGGCAAAGGCGTCATAAACGCTCGACTGCACGAGAATGCGGTTGGCGCAAACGCAGGTCTGGCCGCCATTGCGGAATTTCGAGACGAGCGCGCCTTCGATGGCGAGGTCGAGATCGGCATCGTCGAAAACGATGAAGGGCGCATTGCCGCCGAGTTCCAGCGACAGGCGCTTGACGCTGTCGGCAGCGCCGCGCATCAAGAGCGAACCGACGCGGGTGGAGCCGGTGAAGGAAATTTTCCGAACCGTCTCGTTGGCCATGATTTCGTTGCCGATTTCCGTCGGCATGCCGGTGACGATGTTGATGACGCCCGCCGGAATGCCGGCCCGTTCGGCAAGCACGCCGAGCGCTAAGGCCGAATAGGGCGTGAATTCCGACGGCTTGATGATGACGGTGCAGCCGGCTGCGAGTGCTGGCGCGACCTTGCGGGTGATCATGGCGTTCGGGAAGTTCCACGGCGTGATGATGCCGCAGACGCCGACCGGTTCTTTCAGCACCACGATACGCCGGTCCGGCGTCGGTGAAGGAATGGTGCCGCCGCCGATACGACGCGCCTCTTCCGCGAACCATTTGACGAAGGACGCGCCGTAGCGAATTTCTCCCTTCGCTTCATCGAGCGGCTTGCCCTGTTCGGTGGTCAGGATCAGGCCGAGATCATCGACATTGTCGATCATCAGCGCGAACCATTTTTCCAGAAGCGCCGCACGCTCCGCGTGGGTTTTCTTTTTCCACGGGCCGAAGGCGGCGTTGGCGGCTTCTATCGCCGCGCGGGTTTCCACGCCACCCATGTCCGGCACGGTGCCGATTACCGCCTGTGTCGCCGGGTCGACCACGTCGACCGCCTTGCCCGATGCCGCCGCCTTCCATGCGCCGCCGATCAAGCCCGTCTGGCGAAAGAGTTCCTTGTCCTTCAAGCCCTGCATCATAATTCTCCGAAATCAGTCGAGCGCCGCAAGAACCGCGGCGGTGATGGCGTCTGTCCTGTCCTTGCCCGGCACCGTGCCGATACCCCGGCCGGTCGCCGTTTCCAGCGCTGCCATGATACGTATGGCTGCATCCTTTTCGCCGAGATGTTCGAGCATCATCGCGCCGGACCAGATGGCGGCGATGGGGTTGGCGATGCCGAGATGGGCGATATCAGGTGCCGAACCGTGCACCGGCTCGAACATGGAGGGCGCGCTGCGGTCAGGATTGATATTGGCGGAAGCGGCAAAACCGAGGCCACCCTGAATGGCTGCGCCGAGATCGGTCAAAATGTCGCCGAAGAGGTTGGAGGCGACCACGACATCGAGGCTTTCCGGAGCCATGACCATGCGGGCCGCCATGGCGTCTATGTGGTAGCTGGAAACCTCGACGTCTGGATACTCAGTAGCGAGCTTGCGGGTTACCTCGTCCCAGAACACCATCGAATATTTCTGGGCATTGGACTTGGTGATGGAGGCGAGCTTGCCGCGACGTTTCTGCGCCTGCTCGAAGCCGAAACGCAGGATACGCTCCACACCCTTGCGGGTGAAGATGGAGGTTTCGACGGCAACTTCGTCATCGGTGCCCTGATGCACGCGGCCGCCGGCGCCGGAATATTCGCCTTCCGTGTTTTCGCGAATGCAGAGAATGTCGAAGCCATCCGCCTTCAAAGGCCCCTGCACACCGGGCAGAAGCCGGTGCGGGCGGATATTGGCATATTGCACGAAAGCCTTGCGGATCGGCAGTAGCAGGCCGTGCAGCGAAACCGAATCCGGCACTTCCGCCGGCCAGCCGACTGCGCCGAGCAGAATGGCGTCGAAGCCACGCAGGGTTTCGATGCCGTCCTTGGGCATCATCGCGCCGGTTTCCTTGTAGAAGGCGCAGGACCAGGGGAATTCCGTTCCTTCAAGCGCAAAACCGGAGGTTTTGGCGGCGGCGTTGAGCACCTGCCATGCGGCGTCCGTCACGCTTTTGCCGATGCCGTCTCCGGGAATGAGTGCGATGCGATGCGTTTTCAAGACATTTCCCCTGTTACAGTCCGATAAGGACACTTTTGCTCTTGCGGTTGGCGAGATAGGCCTCCCGTCCGAGATCCTTGCCGATGCCGGAGCGTTTGTAACCGCCGGTCGGCAATATGTGGTCGCGCGAGCGACCGTAACGGTTGACCCAGATCGTGCCCGCCTGGATGGCGCGGGACAGGCGCATTACACGCGAGATGTCACGGCTGAAAAGACCCGCCGCCAGACCGTAGGTCGGATGATCGGAAAGCGCCAGAGCCTCTTCTTCCGTGCGGAAGGTCTGCAGCGTCAGTACCGGGCCGAAGATTTCCTCGGTGACGGCGGGGGAGGTCTGGTCGACATTGGCGATCAGCGTCGGCTGATAGAAATAGCCGGGGCCATCCATGATCGCCCCGCCGGTCAGGCATTCGCCGCCATGGGCGACCGCCGCCTGTACGATGCCGTCGATGCGCTTGCGCTGCACCTCGGAGATGATCGGCGAATATTGCGTCGTCTCGTCCCAGGTCGGGCCGGGCTTCACTGCCTGCATGCGGGCGATGATGGCAGTGGAAAGGGCATCCGCCGCACTTTCCTCGACGATGATGCGCGAGCCAGCCACGCAGGCCTGCCCGGCATTGGAGAGAATATTGCCGGCGATGGCCGCCGCCGCCTTTTCGATATCGGCATCGGCGAAGACGATTTGCGGGCTCTTGCCGCCGAGTTCCAGCGTCATGGGTTTGATGCCGGCGCGGGCGATATTGGCCATGATGGCGGCGCCCGCGGCCGTGGAGCCGGTGAAACTGACCTTGGAGATATCAGGGTGCCCGGTGATGGCATTGCCGGTCACAGGCCCGTCGCCCAGCACGATGTTGATGAGACCTGCCGGCAATCCGGCCCTGATTGCCAGCTGCGCCATGAAGATGCTGGAGAAGGGTGTCATTTCCGATGGTTTCAACACCACGGCATTGCCCGCCGCGAGCGCCGGGCCGAGCTTCCAGCCGGCCATGGAAACGGGGAAATTCCACGGCGTGATGGCGCCGACCACACCATAGGGTTCGGTCATGATCATGCCGAGGCTTGCATCGTCTGTCGGCACCAGATCGCCGCCTTCCTTGTCGGCAAACTCGGCGAAGAAGCGGATCTGTTCGGCGGTGACGGCGATATCGCCTGTTATCAGCTGGCCCACGGGCCGCGTCGAGGAGAGCGCCTCGATTTTCGCCAAAGTCTCTGCTTCCGCTTCGATCAGGTCGGCCCAGCGCTGCAAGACCTTTGTGCGCTCGCGCGGGCGCACGCCGCCCCAGTTGCTGCTCTTCAACGCGGTCTTGGCAGTCTGCACCGCTTCATCGACCAGCGCCGCATCCGCCTTGGGGCAACCGGCATATTCGATACCATCAGATGGGCGATGCATGTCGATGCCGTTTGCCGCCGGAACCAGCCGGTCGCCGATGAAGTGGCCGATCGGCAGGGATAAGCTGTCTGGATCGAAGCTGAGCGTCATGTGGAATCCTCTTTGGATATGCCCCAACGCTAATCCCTGATGGCAAGCAGCATCGACCGACTGCGGCGCGGGCGGTGAATGAAAATCCTGTTTTGCCACCGGCAGACAGCGCAATCTTCGGCGACCGGTATATGCCGCAGGTCAAAGGCCGTAGCGGGCGCTTATCCGGTCGAAAATCCCGGCCATCCGCTCGCCAAGGGGGCGGGGATCATCGCCCTCGTTTTCAACCGCCTCAAACACCCGGTGTTTCAGGAAGAAGCGCCATCCCACGGGCGATTTTTGCAGGAATTGCGTCAGAAGATCATAACGTTCCCGGGTCCAGACCGCCTCGAAGGCCAGCCGCTCCGGCCCGTAGCTGATGATATCGTCGGTCTTTGGGCGCGGCGCGGCGCGCAGGACGGCCGTCGCCTCTTCGTCGATCTCATCACCGATGAGCACCACCCCATAGTGTCTTGCAGCATTTTCTGCCGAGACCGCACCACGCCGCACATCGCGCAGCACGGCCTGCCGCGGGCGGGTAAAGGGGTCGCCGTAACCGCCGGCTCCCGGCCCGACGACACGAATGACATCGCCCGGACCGCAATGGACGATATCGGTATTGCCGAGCGAGATTTCGCCCTCGGTATCGGGATTACGGAGGAAGCGGGAAATCAGCCCCGGACCTGCGCCATTCACACCCCAGCTCGCCATCACTGAACGGTTGCGGTTGCGGGCCGTGACCACCGTTTCCGGTGACGATATTTCAAACTCCATGACGGCCGAAAGCCCGCCGCGAAAACGGCCCGCCCCGCCGGTGTCGCGTTGCAGCCCGTAACGGCGAAAAAGGATCGGTACTTCCGCTTCGCTGATTTCAATCGGCGTGTTGCGCAGAAAACCGGTGGCGCCGCCGGCGCCGTCGCTGCCGTCGCAGAAGGGCGTGCCGCCGCCACCGCCGCCAACCGGGCCGATGGAGGCCATGACCGGGCGGCCGTTCCTGTCGCTGGTCTTGATGTTCATGATGGCGTTCCCGCCGGGTGAGGCGGCGGGAATAAGCTCCGGCAGGGCCTTCGCGAAAGCGCCGATGGTGACGATCTGCGTCATGGCGCAGGTCAGCGAACGCATGCCGACGGCGGCCGGGCGCTGGCAATTGACGATCGTGCCTTCCGGCAGCACGGCCCGCGCCGGGCGCAGGGTGCCGGCATTCAGGAGCAGGCTGTTATCGAGCGTATAAAGCACATAGGTCAGGCCGACCATGACGAGTGAATGCCGCTCGCGACCGCCGGTTGGCATGTTCAGCGACGAGCCCAGCTGCGGATCGCTGCCGGTATAATCAAGGATCGCCTCGCCGCCGCGGATTTTCAGCGTCAGCGCCACGCGGCATGGCCGGCCGCCAACGGAATCCTCATCGGCATAATCGGCAAAGAAATAGTCGCCATCGGGCACCTTGGTGAGGATTTGCCGGGTCTGCTCTTCCGCATAGTCGAAAATCTGCCGCACACCGTCGAGAAAGTCGTCAAAGCCGAAACGGGCGACGATCTCCTGCATCTTGCGTTCGCCGATATTGACGGAGGCGATCTGGGCATGGAGGTCGCCGATATTCTGTTCCGGCATGCGGACATTGGCCTTCATCATGTCGATGATGAAGGGATCGAGCCTGCCTTTGCGAACGAGCTTGACCGGCGGAATGCGCAGGCCTTCCTGCTCGATTTCCGAAAGCGAGCGGGACAATGAAGCCGGAACCGCGCCGCCGACATCGGTATTGTGGATGTGCCCGACCACGAAACAGGCGATTTTGCCCTCATGGAAGACCGGTTTCCAGATGTGGATGTCCGGAGAGTGGGTGGCGACGAAACCGCTATAGGGATCGTTGGTGATGCAGATATCGCCCTCTTCATAGTCCTCGAACATGGAAATTAGTGGCGCATAATCGATGCCGCTATACCAGGGCGCGCCGAATTGCCGGGGATTGGCGAAGGCCAGCCCCTCACGCGTCACCACCTGGCAGGAAAAATCCTCGGTTTCCTTGACGAAGGCGGAATGGGCGGTGCGCATCAGCGTGAAGGCCATGGCATCGGCGGCAGCCGAACAGAAATTGGCAAGCACCTTGAGATTGCGGCGATCGATGGTCATGGATCAAAACTCCCGCTTGGTAATGACGAGATTGCCGAAACGGTCCACATGGACCGAAAAATCGGGCGGCACCACGGTGGTGGTATCGTCCTGGAGGACGATGGCGGGACCGTGGAAATCGTGTCCGGCCGCCAGATCGTCACGGTGATAGATCGCCATGTCGTGTTCAATGCCGCCAAACCAGCCCTTCGTGTGAAAGCGAGGCGTTGCGGGGCAGGTGGCTACACTTGTTTCCAGAAGGGGCGGCTTCGGTGTTTTCCCGGAGACGACAAGTCTGAGATTGACCATCTGCACGGCCGCCCGTTCATCGGAATGACCGTAAAGGCGGGCATGTTCCTCATGGAAAGCCTTGCTGATCGCGCTGGCGTCGCCGCTGCCCAGCCACTCCGGCTGCAGCGTGGTTTCGATTTCGTAGGATTGGCCTCGATAGCGCATGTCGGCGGAAAGTCGAATCTCGCACTCCCCGCTAAATCCCTGTTCCTTCAGCCAGTTGCGGCCGGTTTCCTGCATTTCGGCGAGAAGGGGGGCGAGAGCTGAAATTTCCCTGTCGTCCACATCGCAATAGGTCGTGCGGATGAAATCGTTCTTCAGATCGGCAATCAGGCCGCCGAGCGCGGAGACGACGCCGGGGGTGGGCGGCACCACCACACCCTTCATATCCAGTTCGCGGGCGAGGAAGCATGCCAGCATCGCCCCCGCGCCGCCGAAAGCGAAGAGGTGAAATTCGCGTGGGTCGATGGCGAAACGGGAGGTCAGGGCGTTCACCTCCGCATACATGCCGGAGACGGCGATATCGACGATGTTGCCGGCGAGCGCCTCGATCGAAAGCCCGAGCTTTTCGGCAAGGGGCAAGAGGGCGGCGCGGGCGGCGGCGTGATCGACGGTCACCGCGCCATAACCGAGTGGCATATGGCCGATGAGATTGGCGGCCGCCATGGCATCCGTGATCGTCGGGCGGTCGCCGCCGCGTCCGTAACAGGCGGGTCCCGGTGTCGAACCGGCACTTTCCGGCCCCACCTGCAACAGGCCGAGGCTGTCTACCCATGCGACCGAGCCACCGCCCTGGCCGACGGAACTGACGGAAACAGAGGGGACATGAATCTGGAAATCGCCGATCAGCTCACCGACGCCATATTGGGCCTCGCCATCGAGGATCACGGCCACATCGGCGCTGGTGCCGCCGATATCGAGGCTCATCACCCGCTCAAAGCCGCTGGCCTTCGCCAGATAACCCGCGCCGATGACACCGGAGGCGGTGCCGGACAGGATCATCTGCACACATTCGCGCCGCGCCTGATCGATGCCCATGACACCGCCATTGGTCTTGGTGATGAGCAGCGGGCAGGCAATGCCTTGCCTGCGCAGCACGGTTTCGAAACGGTCGAGGTAATGTGCGACGCGCGGCTGGACATAACCGCTGATGACGGCGGTGACGGTGCGCTCATATTCGCGGATGATCGGCCATGTCTCGGCGGAGGAAACCACCGGCAATTGCGGCGCGATGCGTTCGATCATCGCCTTCACGGCCCGTTCGTTTTCAGGGTTACGGTAGGAATGCAGGAAGGCGAGCACGATGCCGTCGCAGCCGGCCGCAAGGGCGCTGTCGACTGCCTTGGCCACATTCTCTTCGTTCGGGGCGAGTTTTATCTCGCCGGTCGCCAGCATGCGCTCGGCTATGCCGAAAACCCGTTCACGCGGGATGAGCGGTTCGGGCCGCACGGAATAGAGATTGTGGATCTGCGGAATTTTCAGGCGTGCGACATCCAGCACGTCCTCGAAATTTTCGGTGGTGAACAGGGCGACGTTCTGGCCGTTGCGCTGGATCACCGTGTTGACGCCGACGGTGGTTCCATGGGTGAAATAGGAAACGTCCTTGGCTTCGATGCCGTCGCGCTTTTTTAGCGTATCGAGGGCGAGAAGGATTTCTTCTCCGGGTGCATCGGGGCGGGAAAACACCTTCAGGGTGGCAAGCGAGCCGGTCCCATCGTCGAACACGGCAAAATCCGTAAACGACCCGCCCACATCAACGCCAATGCGATATCCCATCTCTTCCGTCTCCTTTTCCAGTGCGGACGATGCTGTCATCGCGACCGGAAAAGGGCTAAGCATTTATGGGGTAAGGGTCATAGCCCCAGGTTATGAGGATGGCCGAGATGGCCCATCGCGAGGGTTGTTCAACCCTCGCCGGGTTTCGGCACCGTCATGTAATATTCGGGATGGGGTGCGGCGCGATAACCGGCCTTTTCGTAAACACCATGGGCGTCGCGGGTCGCCAGCATCCAGCTCGATACCGTTGAAAGTTCCGGGTGTTTGCGTATCTCGGTGGCGATCCAGGACGCAAGGCCACGACCGCGATGATCCTCCACCGTGAAGACATCGCGCAGATAGCCGAAAACGGCGTAATCCGTCACCAGACGGGCGAAGGCGGCCATGGAGCCATCGGGGGCGTAGACGCCGACCGGCAGCGAATGCGAAAGCGCCCGCTTCAGCCGGTCGGCGGTCATTCCCTGCGCCCAGTAGGAATCGCGGGCGAGAAAACCATGGACCAGATCGAAATCCACCCGTGCCGGATCGGTGCTCAGCATATAGCCGTCGCGGGTGATTTCAAAAATGGCCGGTTCCCAGTTCATCCGTTCACCGTAACATAGATCTTGCGGACGGTTTCAATGGTTTTCCACACGCCGACGAAGCCCGGCTTCATGACGAAACTGTCGCCCGCCGTATAACGTAGCGGCTCGCCGCCTTCCGGCGTGATTTCGATGACGCCTTCGAGAATATGGCAGAATTCGAAGGTTTCGCCCTTGATCGAACGGCTCTCACCCGGCGTCGCTTCCCAGATGCCGGTGTGGACGGTGCCATTGCGGGCTTCGTCCAGCGGCCAGGTCTTGAAGGAGGGATCGCCGGAAATGAGGCGTTCCGGCAGGGCCTTGGAGGCTTTCGGCTCGAAGGCGGGATGGGTGTCGATGGTCTTGAGAAGCGGCATGGGTGTCCTTTCCTGGAACGGGATGATCAATATCCGCGATTGCGGTCGACGAGGCCGAGCGGCTCGAGGCCGGACTGGTATCGTTTGATGTTCTCGACAACGGTGCGTGCTGCCGAATGAGGCTGGGTGACGCTGGCGATGTGCGGCGTCAGGAGAATTTTCGGATGCGTCCAGAAGGCATGGTCTTCCGGAAGCGGTTCCGGATCGGTGACGTCGATCACAGCAACCGAAAGCCTGCCGCTCTCCAGCGCATCGATGAGGGCGTCGTGGTCGAGCTGTCTGCCGCGCCCGGCGTGGACCAGTCCCGCACCCTCGGGAAGCATTCTCAGGCGTTCGCCATTCAGAAGCCCCGTCGTTTCGTCCGTCAGCGGCAGCAGGCAAACGAGAATATCGCTGGTCGAGAGGATTGTGGATAATCCGGCTTCGCCGTGATGGCAGGTCACACCATCGATCTCGCGCGGTGAACGGCTCCAGCCGGACAGCGGAAAACCGAAGGGTTTCAGCCGTTCCAGCGCCGCAACGCCCAGCATGCCGAGGCCGAGAACGCCCACCCGGCATTCTTCCGCCTGACGTTGCGGCAGGGCCTTCCAGAGTTGCTGGCGCTGCTGTTTCAAATAGACCGGCAGATTGCGGTGAAGCGCCAGCACGCCGAGGCTCACATATTCCTGCATCATGCGGATGATGCCTTCATCCACCATGCGCACGACTTTTACATGCGCAGGGACTGCATCGATATGGAACTGATCGACGCCCGCACCGATGGAAAACAGGATTTCGAGATTGCGGTAACGGCCGATATCATCAGGCACGGTCCAGGTGATGAGGTATCGAACCGCATCCGCATCGACGCTGGCTGCATCCATCGAAAAAGGCAGTTCCGGCAGGTCCCGCGCCAGAGCCTGCCGGAAAATCTCGCCGCGCTTCGCGTCGGAATTGAAGAAGAAAGTCATCTGAAATCCGTGGTTCCGAAGGTTTAAACCGTACAGCGGTTTGCCAGTGTTTCCAGCATTGACTGGCAGGCCGAAAGCTCGCCGGCCGTTATGAATTCGTCCGGCTTGTGGGCGCGGCCGATATCGCCCGGGCCGCAGATGATGGCGTCGATGCCGGCTGCCTGAAAAAGCCCGGCCTCCGTGCCGTAGCTGACGGCGGCGATGCAGGGCGCATCGGTCAATTCTTCCAGAAGCGTCACGAGGGGTGCATTGGCGGCAAGGGACAGCGCCGGATAATCGCTCATCGGCGTCCATTCCACGTCGATTCCCTTGGCAGCCAGCGCTTCGACCCCGTCACGCACCGGCTGAAGCAGGGCCACCGGCGATATCCCGGCAATCGCCCGCGCTTCCAGTTCGATGGCGCAGAAATCGGGGATGATGTTGATCGCCTGTCCGCCTTTCACCGTGCCGATCTGGAGGGAAGAATAGGGCGGCTCGAACGTCGCTTCGAAAGGCCCCTGCGTGAGAGCCTGTGCGGTCTCGACCGCCTTTGCCATGATGCCGGTCATCAGATGGATGGCGTTCACGCCCTGATCCGGCCGCGAGGAATGGCCGGAGCGGCCGCGAATGGCGATGCGTGCGGCGGCCTTGCCCTTGTGGGCGCGCACGGCGCGCAGATTGCTCGGTTCGCCGATAATCGCGCCCGCCGGTTTTGCGCATAGTTCCGGCAATCGGGCGATGAGATGCGGAACGCCGCGGCAGCCCGCCTCCTCGTCATAGGAAAAGGCGATATGAACGGGCCGCTTCAGCGCCATGCGTGAAAATGCCGGTGCCGCGGCGAGAACCGTGGCCAGAAACCCTTTCATGTCGGTGGTTCCGCGTCCGTAAAGACGCTCGCCTTCGGTTCTCAGCGTGAAGGGAACGGAGGACCATTCCGGCTCACCGGCAGGCACCACATCCATATGGCCGGACAGGATGTATCCGCTGGCATCGGTCGGGCCGAAGCTGGCGAAGAGATTGGCGCGGTCGCCCTCCGGGCCGGCAAGCAGCGATACTTTCGCGCCGTGGCTTTCCAGATAATCGGCGATCCATCCGGCAATGTCGCCATTGGCGGTTCCGACGACCGAGGGGAAGCCGACAAGACGCTCCAGAATGTCGATTGCGTTCATGGCTGTCTCCGTCGCTTCAACGCCGAAAAGCTTAGAGCGGCCTGCGGCGTTTATCTGCTGAAATAGGCGTGATTTCAGTAGATTGTTGTGTCCTTTCAGCACTTTCAAAAAATTCCTGCTGACGAGGCTGGTTATCTTCGGATGTCGTGAGCTGGGATGCCGGGATCAAGGTTCCGCGCCGGAGGGAATGAGAGCCGTTTGTCATGGAGCTGCTCAAAGTCGATAGTTTCGAGTTGCGGACCGTGGATATCGCCGATGTGGAGGCCGATCATCTGCATGCTTTGTCCATGGCTGTCGGATGGCGATATCACGCGAACGAATGGTGTTTCCTGCGTCAATGTGGCGTCGGCCTTGCCGCGCTGGACGAGATAGACCGCGTTGTCGCAACGGCAATGCTGTTTCCTTATGATGAGGGTTTCGCGACGGTCGGCATGGTCATCGTTTCCCCGCGTTTGCAAGGGCAGGGCGTCGCACCATGGCTGGTCGGCCAACTCATTGCGGGTTACCCTGACGCCGCCCTGCGTTTGAACGCCACGGAAGCGTCACGGCGGCTTTTTGCCCGGCTGGGTTTTGCCGGGGATACGGAAAAAATACATCTCCTGCGCGGCAAGGCGCGTTGTATTGCCGAGGCGTCGGCGCTTGGAAGAAAACAGAGAATCGAGCCGCTGTCCGAGGATCATTTATCCGTCGTGGCGGATCTGGATCGGGCGGCTTTCGGTGTTTCGCGCCGGGGCGTCCTGCAGCGCCTTCTCCGGGAAAATACGGGTTACGGCCTGTTCGAGGCCGATCGTCTTGCCGCCTTTGCATTGCGGCGTGCAGCGGGGCGGGGCCATATCGTCGGCCCGGTCGTTGCCGGTGAGGAGGCGGATGCCATTGCGCTGGTGAAACGGCATTTTTCCGATCTCGACGATCAGCTTGTCCGTCTCGATGCCGTGCGGGACAGCGGTCTTCTGACCGATTTCCTGACGCAATCCGGGCTGGTGGTCATCGAAACGCTCACCATCATGTCGAAAGGTGTACCGCAACCGGCAGGCGCCGGTTCCGCAAGGACTTTCGCCCTTGCAGGCCCGTCTTTGTGCTGAAGTGCGGCACTATCGCAATTGACGCCCCGCCTCTTGCCCCTTATGTGAGAAAGCGACGGTTCCTGCAGCCGAAAGGCGAAGGGATTAATAGGGAACATGGTGCGGGCGATTTTTTCACCCAATGCCGTGGCTGCCCCCGCAACTGTAAGCGGATTGTCGTTCATCCCCGTGACGCTTGAAGGCGTCATGCCACTGTATTCTCAGGAATGCGGGAAGGCAGATGAGTGACGCAAATCCGTGAGCCAGGAGACCTGCCGTCAAAATATAAACCATCGTTACGGGCGGGGAAGCCCGGAGGAGGAGATTGTAATGTTATTTCATAACATTTCGTTTGCGTCCCAAGACCGTTCTCCGTACAAGACGTCCCGCTGTTGCTGCGCGTTCTGACGCCTGCTGCTCTGGAATAAGTTTTACTGTCGACTGGAGAACACATGTTTCATTCTAGACGCCTGCCGGTCCATGCCGGCTTTCTGGCCGCTGCGCTTGCGGTCTTGCCTGTCACCGCTGCAAATGCTGCCGAAACCACCTATCCCCTGACGATCAACAGCTGCGGTCAGGAGATCACCTTCAAGCAGGCTCCCGCCCGCACCGTGTCCGTCGGCCAGAGCACGACCGAGGTGCTTTATTTGCTCGGCCTCGCCGACAAGGTTGTCGGCACCGCGCTGTGGATTGGCCCGGTTCTGAAGGGTTATGAGGAGGCCAACGCCAAGGTCGAGCGGCTGGCCGATAATGACCCCAGCTTCGAGGCGGTCGTCGGCAAGAAGCCGGACCTCGTGACGACGCAGTTCCAGTGGCAGATCGGCCCGGAAGGCGTTGTCGGAACGCCGGCGCAATTCGCCGAACTTGGTATTCCCGTTTATACTTCGCCCGCCGATTGCCTGGGCAAGGACAATTCCGGCGGCGGCGACGGCGTGCGCAACACCGTCTTCACCATGGACCTGATCTACCAGGAAATTCGCGATCTCGCCAAAATCTTTAACGTGCAGGATCGCGGTGAGGAGGTCGTTGCCGATCTGAAGAAGCGTGAGGAAGCCGCCCGCGCCAAGATCGCCTCCGCCAATGGCAAGCTTTCCGCCGTCTTCTGGTTCTCCAGCGCCGAGCTGGATATCGATCCCTATGTGGCCGGCCGCAATGGCGCCCCCGGCTACATCATGTCCGCGCTGGGTCTGAAGAACGTCATCGAAAGCGATGAAGAATGGCCGACCGTCGGCTGGGAAACCATCGCCAAGGCAAATCCCTCCATCATCGTTGCCGGCAAGATGGATCGCCGCCGGTTCCCCGCCGACGATGTCGCCGTCAAGCTGAAGTTCCTCGCCACCGATCCCGTGGCCAGCATCATGCCCGCCGTCAAGGAAGGTCATGTGTTCGAGATGGATGCGCAGGCGATGAACCCGACCATCCGCACCATCGAAGGCATCGAAACGCTGGCCGAGGCGATTTCGGCTGCCGGCCTCGCCAAGTGAACGGACTTTCCATTCATCTCGGCAGGGCGGGGCTGGCTCTTGCCGCGCTCGCCCTGTTGCTCGTCGCGCTGATGGCCGGAGCGGCCATCGGCGAGACCGCCATTCCGTTTGATGTCGTGGCGAAAACCATTGCCAACCGCGTCTTCCATGCGGGTTATCCGCTGGAGCCGCTGGATGAGGGCATTGTCTGGAGTTACCGCCTCAGCCGCGCGGTTGTTGCCGCCTGTTGCGGCGCTTCTTTGGCGCTCGCCGGAGCGGTGCTGCAATCGCTTCTGCGCAACCCGCTTGCCGATCCCTATATTCTCGGCATTTCCGCCGGCGCTTCCACCGGTGCCGTCGCCGTGGCGCTTTTGGGCTTCGGTGCGGGGTTTCTAACGATGCCGGCCGGGGCGCTCATCGGCGCTTTCGTTGCGTTTTCGCTGGTCAGCCTTCTGGCGGTGCGGGCGGGGCACGGCAACAGCGCCATCATTCTGGCGGGGGTGGCCGGGTCGCAGCTGTTCAACGCCATGACTTCTTTCATCGTCACCAAATCCGCCAATGCGGAACAGGCGCGCGGCATCATGTTCTGGTTGCTGGGCAACCTCTCGGGCGTGCGCTGGCCGGATGTCTGGCTGGCGCTGCCGGTCAGCCTTGCGGGACTTGCTGTGTGTCTCTGGTATGCCCGGGCGCTCGATGCCTTCGCCTTCGGCGGCCAGGCCGCCGTTTCGCTCGGCATTCCGGTGCGCTGGGTCTACGCCGTGCTCATCTCCGTTTCGGCGGTCATGACGGCTGCGATGGTGTCGCTGGTTGGCTCCATCGGCTTCGTGGGGCTCGTCATTCCGCATGCGGCACGCATCTTCGTCGGCGTTCGCCATGGTATATTGCTGCCGGTAACGGCGCTGACCGGCGCGGTTTTCATGATCGTCGCGGATATTCTCTCGCGCATCGTCATTCCGGGGCAGGTGCTGCCCATCGGCGTTATCACCGCGCTTGTCGGTGCGCCCGCCTTTGCCTTCATTCTTGGGCAGAAGAGGGGGCGTTCATGAAATTATCCGCCCACGACCTGCATTTCCATGCCGGCAATATCGACATCGTGCGCGGCGTTTCACTCGATGTCGGTTCCGGTGAGTTTCTCGGCATTATCGGGCCGAACGGTTCCGGCAAAAGCACGCTGCTCTCCATGCTCGCAGGCATTCGCAAGCCGCGCCGGGGCCATGTCACGCTCGGGGATGAGCCGCTTGCCTCGTTGGGACGGCGCGATCTTGCCCGCCGGCTCGCCTTTGTGGAGCAGCAGGCCGAAACCACCGAACGCATCACCGCAAGACAGGCGGTGGAGCTTGGGCGCACGCCCTATCTCGGTCCGCTTTCCGCCTGGTCGCAGAAGGATGACGCCATCGTTGATGCAGCACTTGCCAATGTCGACATGGCCGACAAGGCGGAGCGCAACTGGCACCACCTTTCCGGCGGAGAACGCCAGCGCCTGCATATCGCCCGCGCATTGACGCAGGAGCCGCATATCCTGCTTCTGGACGAGCCGACCAATCACCTCGACATCGGCCACCAGATCGGCCTGCTCGATCTGGTGCGACGGCAGGGCCTGACCGTCGTGGCGGCGCTGCACGATCTCAATCACGCCGCCATGTTCTGCGACCGCGTCGCCATCATGCACCGGGGCGAGATGATTGCCGCCGGTCCGCCGCGGGAGGTTCTGACACCGGCGAGAATAGCCGCGGTCTTCGGGGTGGAATGCGTCGTCACCACGGATGAGGCCGGCTTTTCGCATATTCGTTTTCTGCCGGCCCATGGACGGGCCGGGCAAGCAAGGAAAGTATTGGCACGATGATGACATTGACGACGCTCGCAAACACCGCTGCAAAGACCAGACTGCTTTGCGCCACTGCCGTAATTGCCGTGGCGTTCACAGGCTTTCCGCTTCAGGCTTCAGCCGAGACCTTCGAGGTGAAGATGCTGAACCGGGGCGAAAAAGGCCCGATGGTGTTCGAGCCCGATTTTCTCGAGATCGCCCCCGGCGACCGCGTGCGCTTCGTGCCCACCCACAAGAGCCACAATGCCGCGACCATCGACGGCATGGTTCCCGAAGGGGTCGAGGGTTTCAAAAGCCGGATCAATGATGAATTCGAGACCGGGTTTGAAAAGCCGGGCTTTTACGGCATCAAATGCTCACCGCACTACGGCATGGGCATGGTCATGCTGATTAAGGTCGGCGACGCGACCCTGCCGCAGAGTTACAGGACGGTGGATGTGCCGGGTCGCGCCAAACCGCGATTGGACGATCTTTTCGAGCAGGCGGAAAAATGAGGCTGCACTGAGCTCTCATCCGTCATGCCGGTCCCTGGAACCAGCCCGAGGATGATCCGGCATCCAGCCGCGGCGCGTCTGCGCCGTGGGAAGAGCCTTTTGCGATCAAGGACTTGATCGCACTTGACCCGGAACTAGTCCGGGAGGACGGAGCAGTCCCCCGGCTTCACCGCGCACACGGCATAACGATGCTGCAGCCCGCGAAGGATACCTTTCAGCAGGCTGAAATTTTTCGCCTGGGCGCGGTGAATGGCCTGAAGCTCCTGGTCGATCGCGACAGGTTCGAAGCCGGTCGCACGCAACAGCGCCGCGACATCGCCGGCCCTTGCGCCCTTCGAAAAATAAACGCGCGACAGGATGCTGTTGAAAGTGTTTTCCGGGTCCGCCGGCTTGTGCGGCTGGTCCGGTTTGACGAGGCCGACGCCTTCGAGACTGGCCGCCAGTTTCTTCACCAGTCTCTCGCGCCAGCCGGTATTCACGAAATCGCCGTCGACGATCAGAAGCTTTCCGCCCGGTTTCAGGACACGGAACCATTCGGCGAAGCTTGCCTGCGGGTCCACCAGCGTCCAGACCAGATGACGGGTGATGATGACGTCGGCGCTTTCATCCGGCTCCATGGTGTTTTCGGCATCGCCGACGAAAAAGCGGATGCTGCGGCCGCGGCTTTTCGCTTTTTCCCGTGCAAGCGCCAGCATCGTCTCCGACCAGTCCATGCCGGTGACCTGAAAACCGAGATCGTCCATCAGGTGCGAGATGACGCCGGTGCCGCTGGCGAGATCAAGCGCCCTGCGGCCTTCTCCGCGGCCGAGATGCTTCAGGATAAGCGCATGCCAGGCCTCGCGCTCGTCTTCGGAGAAAATTTCATGTCCGGGGGAAAGGTCGAAAGTCGCGGCGCGGCCGGACCAATAGGATTTGATTTCGTCTCTCAGACTATCGTTTTTGCCATATTGGATTGTGTCGATCATCGGTCTTCAACTCATGTGCCGGTCAGTTAAGAATGGCTCTAAAACATAAATGTTGACTAGTATAGTCAGAAAATAATACAGCCGCGCCAGTCAACACTGGAGAGCAATATCCGATGCGCATCTCAGCCAAATCTGCGGCACTTGCCCTTGGCCTTCTCGTATCCGCCGCATGGCCGGCATTCGCCGAAAAGGTCACCGTCAAGGATGTGACGGGCCGCGATATCGAGGTCAATGTGCCGGTATCGCACGTCATCCTCGGTGAAGGTCGCCAGATTTATTTCCTGGCTGCGCTCGACAAGGAAAACCCTTTCCAGCACGTGGTGGGCTGGCGCGACGATCTGGCGAAAGCCGACCCGGAAACCTATGCGGCCTATCTCGCCAAATATCCTGAGATTGCCAAGCTGCCGACCTTTGGCGGCATGAAGGATGGCACCTTCGACATCGAGCAGGCTGTCGCCCTGAAGCCTGATGTGATCCTGATGAATATCGACGCCAAGACGGCGACCGAAGAAGCGGGCTATATCGAAAAGCTCGCCAAGGTCGGCATTCCGCTGGTCTATGTCGATTTCCGCGAAAAGCCGATGGAAAATACCGAGCCGAGCATGCGCCTCATGGGCCAGCTGACGGGCAAGGAAAAGATCGCCGAGGACTTCATCAAGTTCCGCGCCGACGCCATCGCCAAGGTCACCGATACGCTCGAAAAAGCCAATCCGAAGAAGCCTGTCGTGTTCATGGAACGCGCCGGCGGTTACTCCGACGATTGCTGCATGTCCTTCGGCAACGAGAATTTCGGCAAGATGGTGGAGCTTGCCGGCGGCATCAACATGGCCAAGGACATCATTCCCGGCACCTTCGGCACCGTCAATCCGGAACAGATCATTGCCTCCAATCCGGAGCAGATCATCATCACCGGCGGCAACTGGAACGGTTATGTTCCCGGCGGCAACTGGGTCGGCGTCGGTTATGGCGCGGATCTGAAGGAAGCTCATCGCAAGCTTGAAAACCTCACCAAGCGCCCGGCCTTCACCGGCGTGCAGGCGGTGAAAGACGGCAATGTCCACGCCATCTGGCATCAGTTTTACAACAATCCCTATCAGTTCGTGGCCGTTCAGGAAATCGCCAAGTGGCTGCATCCGGACCTCTTCAGGGATCTCGACCCCGAGGCGACCTTCAAGGAACTGCATGCCCGCTTCCTGCCGCTCGACTACAAGCCCGGCTACTTCGTTTCGCTGAAGGACGCCAAGTAATAAAGGGACGGTGAAGGGGAGCGCCGTCCAACCGATGGATAAAGTCGCAGCCATGCGGCTTTATCGCTTTGTTTTGGAACTCAATGAGGATTTCTCATGCGGCTCAACGCTCTCAGGCATCTTGCGGTGCTGGCTTTCTCCCTTCTCGCAATGCCGGTTCTGGCGGCCGAGATTACCGATGTCACCGGGCGTAAGGTCGAGCTGGACCTGCCGGCCAAACGCGTCATCGTCGGTGAGGCACGCCAGGTGCACGTCATTGCGGCTCTCAGGGGCGACCAGACCTTCGACACCATTGTCGGCTGGCGTGACGATCTTCTCAAGAAGGATCCCGATAGCTACACCGCCTATGTCGAGCGTTTTCCGCAGATCGAGAAACTGCCGCGCTTCGGTTATGTGCCGCAGGGCGATTTCAGCCTGGAAACGGCCATCACTCTCTCGCCCGATGTGATCACCCTCAATCTGGAAGCGGAGAAATCCGCCAAGGAGAGCGGTTTTGAAGAAAAGGCCGCCGCCGCCGGCATCAAGATCATCTATCTCGATTTCCGCATCGATCCCGAAAAGAACAGCGAAGCCTCGGTCGACATTCTCGGCAAACTCTTCGGCGCCGAAGAGCGCGCGCAGGAATTCATCGCCTATCGCCGCGCCGAAATCGCCCGCGTGACCGACCGGCTGGCCAGCGTCAAGGATTTGAAGCGCCCGAACGTCTTCATCGAACGCGCGCCCGGCATTTCCGGCGAAAACAATTGCTGCCGCACTTTCGGACCGGTCAATTTCGGCGCGATGGTCGATCTCGCCGGCGGCCACAACATTGCCGACGGCATCATCAAGACGACCTTCGGCGATCTCAATCCCGAACAGCTCGTCGTTGCCGATCCTGACCACGTCATCGTCACCGGTTCCAACTGGGCCGCCGAATCCGACATCAACCAGTTTGTTCCCGTCGGACGCGGGGCGGATATGGCTCTCTCGCGGGAGCGACTGGCCAACCTGATGAAGCGCACGCCGTTTCCGGAACTGAAGGCCGTGAAGCAAGGCAATGTCCATGCCGTCTGGCACCAGTTCTATGGCGCGCCCTACGAATTTTTCCCGATCCAGCAATTCGCCAAGTGGTTCCATCCCGATCTCTTCGCCGATCTCGATCCGGAAAAGAATTTTGAGGAGTTTCACCGCAAATTCCTCCCCGTCACCTACAAGCCGGGCTATTTCGCCTCGCTCGAAAAAGGTTTGAACCAATGAGTTCGCTGAATGAAAGCGCCGTTGGCCTCAGTGGGCGCGATCAATATCGCGCCCTTGCCGCGCGCAGGATAATCATCCTCTTCGGGCTTTTTATCGCGCTGTGTTTCAGCATGGCCGCCGACATGGCGCTCGGTCCGGCGCGCTATACGCTCTCCGAGGTTCTGGCAACGATTGCCGATCCGGCCGCCGTCGGAAACCAGCTTCGGGTGGTGATCTGGGATATCCGCATGCCGATCGCGCTGATGGCGGTCACCGTCGGCGCTTCGCTTTCGGTTGCGGGCGCGCAGATGCAGACCATCCTGTCGAACCCGCTCGCCAGCCCCTTCACGCTCGGCATTTCCGCTGCGGCAAGTTTTGGTGCGGCGCTGGCGCTTGTCGGCGGCGTGGCGATCTTTCCGGGCGCCGTGCATTACATGGTGCCGATCAATGCCTTCATCATGGCCATGGTCGCGGCTCTTTTCATCCATTTCGCCTCGACACTTCGCGGGGTGACGGTCGAGACCATCGTGCTCCTCGGTATCGCGCTGGTGTTCACCTTCAACGCGGCGCTGTCGCTGCTCGAATATCTCGCCTCCGAACAGGCGCTTGCCGCCGTGGTTTTCTGGACCATGGGCAGCCTGACGAAGGCGACCTGGGACAAGGTCTATATCACCGCGGCCATCCTCCTCGTCACCGTGCCGTTGTTCATGCGCAATGCCTGGGCGCTGACGGCGCTGAGGCTCGGCGATGACAAGGCGGCCAGCATGGGCATCAATGTCCGGCGGCTGCGGTTGACGACCATGCTGACGGTCAGCCTGCTGGCGGCCATTCCGGTTTCCTTTGTCGGCACAATCGGTTTCGTCGGGCTGGTCGGCCCGCATATCGCCCGCATGGTTGTTGGCGAAGACCAGCGTTTCTTCCTGCCCGGTTCGGTGATCTGCGGCGCGCTGCTTCTGTCGGCAACCTCGGTCATCAGCAAGATCCTCATTCCCGGCGCTATTTTGCCGATCGGCGTCATCACGGCGCTCGTCGGCGTTCCGTTCTTCTTCGTGCTTATTTTCGGCAACAGGAGACGCGCATGGTAGCGCTCGCACTGAAAGACGTCGGCGCCGCCTATGGGCGCATCACGGTTCTTTCCAAGGTCGGCATCGATACGCTGGAAGGCGGCAGCGTGACGGCCGTGATCGGCCCGAATGCCGCCGGCAAGTCCACGCTTTTCAAACGGATCGCCAGCCTGATTTCTGGCCCCGGACTGGTCGAGCTCTCCGATACGGCTCGCGGCGACCGCGCCATCTGCTACATGCCGCAGGATACCGGCGCCAACGCCGTTCTGACCGTCTATGAATCCGTGCTTCTTTCCGCCAAGCAGGGCGGCGGCTGGCGGGTCCATGACGATGAGCTGTTCGAGATCGACGCCATTCTCAAGGCACTGAAAATCCACGACCTGGCTTTCCGCGGGCTTGGCGAACTGTCCGGCGGTCAGCGCCAGCTTGTTTCGCTGGCGCAGGCGCTGGCGCGCAAGCCGGAAGTGCTGCTGATGGACGAGCCGACCTCCGCGCTCGATCTTCACCGGCAGATCGAGGTTCTGGGCTTCGTCACCGATCTGGCGCAGAAGACCGGCATGATCGTGCTGATCGCCCTGCATGACCTCAACCATGCGCTTCGTTATTGCGAAAATACGATGGTGATCGCGCGCGGTGAAATGGTGGTGAGCGGCAGCACGGAGGCGGTGATAACCCCCGAAATGCTGCGCGACATATATCGCATCGATGCCCGTATCGAGCCTTGCTCGCAGGGCAGACCCATGGTCATTGTCGACGGGGCCATCTGACAGGTCAAAACCCGGCCGCCCTCGCTGCCGGGTCCATTCGCGGCGGCCTGCACAAATTCTTGATGATAATAGTCATGAAATATCTGTTCGATCCACGGTTTGGATGCTAGAGCTTTGAGCGGCAGAACTGCGCGGCCATTCAGGCCCCGGCGGGTTTCGTCGATCCCTCGAATTTCTCTCGGTTGAGACATGGGCATACGGGAAGATGACAAGCGTTATAACGCTTACGTCGCGCATAGGGTCGACCTGATCAAATACGCCACCCTCATTCTGGGGTCGCGGGCGGATGCGGAGGACGTGGTTCAGGAAGCATTCCTGAAATTCGTTCCCGAGGCCTCGGGTAATCCTTCCAATCTCAAATCCTATCTTTTCCGCATCGTTCGCAATCTTGCGCTCGACAATATCAGGCGCAGCCGTCAGGACCTCAGGGAACGGCCGGACGATACGCCGTTCTGGGGTATGCCGCAGGACAATGGCACGCCGGAGGAGCATGCCCTTTTCTGCGACGAAGTCCGGCAGATGCGGACTATTTTGGCCGGCCTGCCGGTTCAGGCGAGGGTGGCATTGGAAATGCACAGATTCGGCGGTTACAATATGGAGGAGATTGCGCATCACCTCGGCGTGTCCGTGGCCAGCGCACACCGTCTGATCAAGGGCGGCATTGCCGCGATTACCAAAGAAATGAAGTAAATAATCCTGATTGTCCCGCCCCGTGAAAAAAATCTCTTTGTCAAACGTCTTTATAATAATGCAGAAGACGATGCTTCTCCTCCGCCCCGCAAAGGAACTGGCCCGGTTCAATGACCCTTGATCCAGAAAAAAAAATCGAATTGCCGACCGGGAAGGCGGAAGAGGCGGCCGACTGGCTGCTGCGTTTGCAATCGGGCTCAGCGGAACCGCGGCTAAAAGCGGAGTTTGAAAAATGGCTGGCGGCTGCGCCCGCAAACCGTCTCGCCTGGGAAAGAACCTGCAAGACCTGGCGGAACCTCGGTCTGGTGGAGCCGGAATTCAAGAAGCTTTGGGAGGATGCACCGCATCTGCCGGGCAAAGCCGCGACAAAGCCGCGGCGGCGGCGCTGGGCCGTGCGTCATTATGTCGGCGCGGCCGCCGCGGCGGCATCCCTCTGTCTCGCGGTGTTGTTCGTCCCAACATTTTTTGTCCGCCTGGAGGCTGACTATCAGACCACCACCGCCGAAAGCCGCACGATAACGTTGGAAGACGGTAGCAAAGTGCAGCTTGCGGCGGCGAGCGCGCTATCAACGGATTTCACGAACGGCCGTCGCAATGTGACGGTGCTGAAAGGTGAAGCCTTTTTCGACGTCGTGCCGGATAAAACGCGTCCCTTTGTTGTGGAGGCAAAAAACGTGACCGTTCAGGTGCTGGGCACGGCTTTCGACGTCGACCTGACGGATGGAGTAACCCAGGTGGCGCTGGCGCACGGTTCCGTGGAGGCCTCTTTCCGTAATGCGCCGCCAACGCGGCTGGTGCCGGGTGAGATGCTGATCGTCGACGCTTCCGGCGCGATCCGCAAAGAGACCGTTTCCGTCGAGGATATTGGCGGCTGGCGCAACGGCGAACTCTATGTGGTCGATGCGACGATAGGCTCGGTCGTGGAGCAGATCCAGCGTTACCATCCGGCGTGGCTGACCATGGCCGATAAGCGGCTTGCCGAGCAGAGGGTGACAGGGTTTTACGATCTGCGCGACCCGGATCGCGCGCTGGAGGCCCTGGTGGAGCCCTATAAGGGCAAGGTGCATGCGATTGGCGGCAGTGCCCGCATCATCACCCGCTTCTGAAATATTCCGAAACAAAAAATCATATTTATTTTCAGTAGTTTATAAAATTTCTTCCGAAAGCCTGAAAAAAATCGACGCGGCAATCGTCTTTTTGTTGAGTAATCCGGTCAAGATATGTCCGGAGCGAAAGACAGGAAGACGAAAGCAATATGCGCCTCCAGACATGCAAGACCGGTTCAGGGGAAAAAGCAGCAAAGCGGGCTCGCAGGGCCGTGCTGATGGCGACAACGGCGATCGCCGTTTCATTCGCGACGCCCGTTTTGGCCCAGACCGGAGCTGACGCCACCAACTCCCAGCGTGGCGAGCAGGGGGCGACGCGGCCGTTCAATATTCCCGCCCAGTCGCTGTCATCGGTCGTGGGTGCTTTCGGGCGGCAATCCGGCCTTCAGGTCACGCTTGCCACACCGGCGGCGGGCAATGTGCGCACCAACGCCGTCACGGGCAGTTTCACGGTACGGGAGGCGCTGTCGCGGTTGCTGGCGGGAACGGGCGTCAATTTCCGTATCGCCGGCAATGGCAGGGCGGTCGTTATCGGCACGGGGCAATCGACCGTCGATCTTTCCGCGGCGGAGGGCACCACGGTTCTGGAAACCATTACCCTGACCGGCAAGACCGGGCGCAACTCCATTGCCGGTTCCGGTTATCAGGGGACGCCCGACTGGGTTTATGAAACGCCCGCCAGCGTCAGCGTGGTCGGCCGCGAGGCGATCCAGTCGGCCGGCGTGCGCAATACGCGCGACGTTTTCAACCGGGTTTCCGGTGTTTATGCCGGCGAGGGCAATGGCAGCTTCCCAACCGTTTCGCCCAATGTGCGCGGCTTGCAGGAAAGCGGCCGCGTGGTCGTCTCCATCGATGGCGCACGGCAGAATGCGCAGCGTGGTGCGGCTTTCGGCGGCGCGACGAGCTACACCGCAAGTGCGGGGCAGGGTTATGTGGATGTCGCTTTCATCCGTGCCGTCGAGATCGAGAAAATAACCAACGCGCGGTCGGGTAATGCCGGTTCTCTGGGTGGTAAGGTCGAGTTCCGAACCGTCAGCGCCGATGATCTGATTGCCGAGGGTGAAAACAAGGGCGGGGAAGTGAATGTTTCCCGCGGCACCAATGGTTATGATTTTCAGGGCTCGGTTCTCGGCGCCGTTCGCTCGCCGGATGGTCCTCTATCCTTTGTCGCCGGCTACAGCCGCACCATCATGGACGAATACAAGATTGGAACGAAGGGCGAGGCCCGGAGCACCGCGCTGACGATGAAAGACCTGCTGGGTCGCGACGGCTGGTCGACATTCTTCAAGGGCGAGGGTGACTTCGGCGATGTGAAGGCTTCGCTCTCCTGGATGCATCAGGAGAATGACTTCGTTCAGGGTGCATCTGAGGTGATCGACCGGGAAAGCGTGCGAAACGACAGCGTCGTCGCGAAGCTGGACTGGGACCCGGAGAGTGAACTCATCGATTTCAAGTCGTCGCTGTGGCTGAACGATAATATGACGCATGAACTGCGCGCAGCGCGTTCCTATGCGTCTGAAACCAATCTCGATATGGGTCTGCGCAGCTTCGGTGGCAGCCTGGAAAATACCAGCCGCTTTGACACCAAGGCGGGTGCGCTCAGCCTGAATTATGGGGCAGAAGCTTTCCGGGACATTGCCACATCCGTCGCGACAAGCGCCAAGATCGCGGAAAATCCCTCTTTTGCCAGCAGTTACACGTCATTCAGCCCTGCCGGCCGGCGCGATGTCGCCAGCCTGTTCCTGAATGGTGAGCTTGAGCCGGCCGATTGGATCACGCTGAGTGGCGGCGTGCGTTACGACTGGTCGCGTCTCAAGGGATCGGCGACCTATTATAGCGTTCGCGATTACACGGTGACCACGACCGTACCCTGCGATGCGATCCGCAATCATTATACGGCTCTCGATTATTTCAATCAGGTCTTCGCCCCGGCCAACCCGAGCTGGACGGCACGTTATGCCCTCTATCTTGCGCGTGTCTGGCCCACGACCTCGGCCAACTGCATGCCGGGCACCGGTACAACCACCAATACGCCGGTCACCGAATATCCCTCGCATGAAGTCGATATCGATCGCACCTACAGCGCCTGGCTGCCCTCCGCCACCATCGAACTGAAACCCGTCGACTGGTTCCGCCCCTATGTGAGCTATTCTCAGAGCCTGCGCCCGCCGACAATTCTTGAGGCGTTTTTCGCCGGTGCGCGTCCGGGCGACAGCCCCGGATATGAATACGCTCCCAACCAGGCCCTGCGCGCCGAAAAGGCGACGACCTACGAAATCGGCGCGAATATGAGCTTTGACGGCGTGCTGCTGGACGACGATTCCATTCGCTTCAAAATGGCCGCCTTTCGCCGCGAGGTGAAGGACTATATCGCGCTCGGTTATCTCGTCACCGATCAGGTCCTCGACCGCACCTATACCAGCTTCGTCAATCTGGACGGCACGACCTATATGCGCGGGCTTGAATTCGAGGGCAATTACGATGCTCGCAGTTTCTGGATCGGCGGTTCGGCAACATTTCTGAAAACAGAATGGCCTGAAAAGACGCAGGTTTTCTCCAACGGCACGACCACCACAACGGGCGAAATCGTTGCCTGGCCGGGCGATGTCGCGCCCAAGGCGAAGCTGACGCTCGATGGCGGCATGCGTTTCTTCGATGAGAAATTCTCGCTGGGCGCAAGGCTCAACCATGTCACGCCGACACAGTCGCGCACACTGGATACGGAGGGCAATCTGCGCGAGGTGACCGATCCCTACACGACGGTGGATCTCTATGGTTCCTATGCCTTCAACGACAAGGCCACGCTTCGCTTCGCCGTCAACAACCTGACGGACCGCAAATACATCCCGGCAGCCAGCGCCTACACGGCGCCGGGCCGCACCTTTATCGCGACGATGAACGTGAAGTTCTGAACCGTGGAAGAAATTCTCCGGGCAGGGTTGCAGCCCGTCCCGGAGATGAAACGCCTTCGCTACAGGACGAAGGTACCTCTATTGGCCAGCAAAGGAGTACACCTATGGCTACCACAATTCAACTGACGCAGTCTTCCTCCGATTTGATCGGCTACCTCAACGGTTGGACGAGCGGTTTCGGTTCGACCTATGGTGCGTTCTACGACGCTCAGACCAGCTCTCTCGCCACCACCACCATCGATCCGAACACGACCTACGAGGCGTGGGGCGATGGCAGCTCCGGCGGCAAGGGCATCGTCATGAGCGGCGCTCTGCAGTACTCCCAGGGCAACCTGACGGGTTCGGTTGACAGCATCGTTCTGGGCACCGGCTACAGCCAGTCCACCAGCGGCATCGCCGTCAGCCAGCAGGAACTGCTGATCGATCCCGACAGCGCCTATTCGCTCGCCGGTGCTCGCGATCTTCTCGATCTCGCCGTCTACCAGCTTGCCCGCTTCGGTTCGCTGGCCGGCTTCTATGACTACTTTGCCGCCACCGGCACGGTAATTGAGGACACGGCTGCCTCCAACACCCTGACCGGCTTTGCCGGCGCAGACACCTTCGTATTCTCCGGCGGCAATGATGTCGTACAGGCCGGCCCGACCGGAACCTACGGCTATCAGGACGGCACGGATACGCTCGATGTCTCCGCTTGGGGCGCAACTTCGGTGGACGATTTGTTGTGGTATAATGATAACGGAAATGCCGTTATCCTTTCGGCCACAGATACGTCCGTCTCCGTCACACTGAATGGCGTCGATGCAAATGTGCTCGACGCATCGGACTTCATTTTCGCCAGCGCATCGGCGCTTGCCGCGTAAAGGAAAATCAGGCTGTGGGCTTTCAAAACCACCAGCAGACGCCGCCGCAGTCCCTGACTGCGGCGGTTGTTTCGCCCCTTAAAAGCACATTTCTCGGTGTTGCGCTCGTCAGCGGCGTGGTCAATATACTCGCGCTCACTTCGCCGCTCTTCATGCTGCAGGTTTATGACCGGGTACTGGCAAGCGGCAGCCTGCCGACGCTGGTCGGGCTCGCCATACTCGCGCTCGGTCTTTATGGCTTCCAGTGCCTGCTCGATATCATCCGCGCCCGCGTTCTGATCCGCATCGGCGAAGATTTCGATATGCGCCACTCCGGCAGGGTGCATGACGCGGTGGTGCGCCTGCCGCTCGTCAACCGCATGCCGGGCGACGGTCTGCAGCCGCTGCGCGATCTCGACAATGTGCGCGGTTTTCTTTCCGGCACGGGGCCGACCGCCTTTTTCGATCTGCCGTGGATGCCGCTTTATCTCGGCATATGTTTTCTGTTTCATTTCTGGATCGGTGTGACGGCGCTTGCCGGCGCGATATTGCTTGTTTCCCTCACGATCCTCACCAATATCTTCTCGCAGAAGCCGATCCGCGACACCATGGTGGAAAACATGGCCCGCAACCGGCAACTGGAGGCCTCGCGCCGCAATGCCGAAGTCGTGCAGGCCATGGGGCTTGGCGGCCGGCTCGGCAAACGCTGGCAGATTTCCAACGAGGCCTATCTCGCCGCCAATCGCAAGGCGGGCGATGTGGCCGGCGGTCTCGGCAATATCGCCAAGTCTTTGCGGGTCGTGCTGCAATCGGCCATTCTGGCGGTCGGCGCCTGGCTCGTCATCAACCAGGAGGCCTCGGGCGGCGTGATGATCGCCAGCTCGATCATGATGGGCCGGGCGCTCGCGCCTGTCGATCTCGCCATTTCCAACTGGAAGTCCTTCGTGGCCGCCCGGCAGAGCTGGGCGCGGCTGAAGGAGCTTTTTGCACAGATGCCGGCCAATGCCGCCGCCATGGCCCTGCCGAAGCCTGAAAAGGAATTGCGGGTCGAAAACGTCACCATCGTTCCGCCGGGCGAGCGAAAGCCGACCGTCACCGGCCTTGGCTTCATTGTGACCGCCGGAAACGCGCTCGGCGTCATCGGCCCCTCCGGTTCGGGTAAATCCACGCTCGCGCGCATTCTCACCGGCGCGTGGATGCCGGCGGCCGGCAAGGTACGGCTGGACGGTGCGAGTTTCGAGCAGTGGGACCGTGAGGTGTTGGGCCGCCATATCGGTTATCTGCCGCAGGGCGTGGAGCTGTTCGATGGCACGATCGGTGAAAATATCTCCCGTTTCGAGGATAATCCCGATCCCGAAGCCATCATCGCGGCGGCCAGGGCTGCGGGCGCGCATGAACTGATCCTGCGTTTCGAAAAGGGTTATGACAGCGATATCGGTGAGGCGGGTTCGGCGCTTTCCGCCGGGCAGCGCCAGCGCATCGGCCTTGCCCGCGCGCTATACGGCGATCCCTTTATCGTGGTGCTGGACGAACCCAACGCCAATCTCGATGCCGAAGGCGAAGCCGCCGTGGTCAAGGCGATTTCCTCGGTCAAGGCGCGGGGCGGTATTGCCGTCGTCGTCGCCCACCGGCCGAGCGCCATCGGTGCTGTCGATTTCATTTTGATGATGGAAGAGGGGCGTATGAAGGCTTTTGGCCCTCGCGACGAGGTGCTGTCGAAGGTGCTGCGCGTTCCGCAGGCGCAGGCGGCCAAGGGATTTACCGCATCCGCCCAGACGATCTCGCCGCTGCGCGTCGTCGCCAATACCCAGCCCCAGGCGTTGGTGCTGGAAGATGTCCGTGAAGAGAACAGCCAGGAAGGAGATGCGGATGTCAAACATTGATCAGCGCAGCCATGTGTCCCGCTCCATCCGCAAACATCTTGTTGCCGGTCTTGCAGCAGGTGTAGCGCTGCTGGCCGGTGTCGGCGGATGGGCGGCGACGACCAATCTTGCCGGCGCCGTTGTCGCCTCCGGCCATCTGGTGGTGGATTCCTACAGCAAGAAGGTGCAGCATCCGAGCGGTGGTGTCGTCGGCGAAATTCTGGTGAATGAGGGCGACAGGGTGAAGGCCGGCGATGTGGTCATGCGCCTCGACGCGACCCAGACCCGCGCCAATCTCGCCATCGTCACCAAGCGCCTGGATGAACTGAATGCGCGAATGGCAAGGCTGGAGGCCGAGCGCGACGATCTGCCGGAACTCGTTTTTCCGCAGGCGCTGATGGCGAGAAAAGACGATGCCGATGTCGCCTCCGCCATGCGCAGCGAGACCAAGCTGTTCGAATTCCGCAAATCCTATCGCGAAGGGCGCAAAGCACAGCTTTCCGAACGTATCACCCAGTTCGAGCATGAGATCGAAGGGCTGAAGGCGCAGGAAGTCGCCTATGATAACGGCCTTGCCGTGCTGGAGGCTGAAATCACCTCGCAAAAATCCCTGCGCGAACAGGGGATCGTCTCCGTGCAGCGGCTGAACAGCCTGCAGACGCAGGCCGCGACATTCGGCGGCGAACGCGGCGAAAAAATCGCCTATCAGGCGCAGACGGCAGGGCGCATCACCGAAACCAAGCTGCAGATCCTGCAGATCGATCAGGAATTGCGCACCGAGGTCGGCCGGGAACTGCGCGAGATACAGGCGCAGATGGGTGAATTCGTCGAGCGCAAGGTCGCCGCCGAAGACGAGTTGAAGCGCATCGATATCGTCGCGCCGCAATCGGGCATGGTGCATGAAATGGCCGTGCATACGGTCGGCGGCGTGGTGACGCCCGCCGATCCGATCATGCTCATTGTGCCTGACGGAGACGAGCTGGCGCTGGAGGTGCAGATCGTACCGAAGGATATCGATCAGCTGCAGGTGGGGCAAAAGGCCATGCTGCGCATGACCGCCTTCAACCAGCGGGTCACGCCGGAACTGGAAGGCCATGTCAGCCGCATCGCGGCGGATATCACCACCGACCAGCGAAGCGGTCTCTCCTATTATCTGGCGCGGATTTCCGTGCCGGTTTCCGAGCGGAAGAAGCTGAACAATGCGCCGCTGGTGCCGGGCATGCCGGCCGAGGCGTTCATCCAGACCAGTGAAAGGACGGCGCTGTCCTATATCGCCAAGCCGCTGACGGACCAGATCAGCCGCGCCTTCCGTGAGGAATAGGAATATAGGCCCGGCTTCGGGCCTTTATCCACCTTTGCCAAAACGGAAGGCGGCAAAGCCTTTCGTCCGTGTCGGGATTGCCCAGACGCCGCCCGAAAAGGGCGCTTTCGCCAGGCGGTCTTCGGACATGTTGTGGCGGTGTGACGTCAGGAAAAGGATGCTGAAATCAGGTCCTCCGAAGCACGGCATGGTGGGGTGCGGGACAGGGGTCGCGATCACATCCGCATGCGTGCCATCGGGCATGAAAACGTTCAACAGGCCTGCGGAAACGCCCGCGCTGTAATAGGTGCCGTTGCTGTCGAGACAGCCGCCATCGGGTCTTCCTGTCTCTTCCGTCATCCGGGCCACCAGCACGCCGTCATCGAACGTGCCGTTCCCCTTGTCGAATTTGCGCCGGCGTATCCATTTCTGCACGGAATCGCTCTGCCACATGATGGATCCGTCCGGAGAGAAGGCGAGCCCGTTCGGGCATGTCAGCCCGGTCTGCATGCGCTCGGCGCTCTTTTCGGTGATACGCCAAAGTTCACCATGCGGCTCCATGTCCCCAAGTGGCACATTGTGCATGGTTCCCACCCAGAAAGCGCCATCAGGGCCGACCCGTCCGTCGTTCAGCCGACAGGGGATGTCTTCCGGTGCCGGAATGGAATGGAGGAGGCGCGTCTTGCCGCTGTCCGGATCGAGGATAACGATATCCATGCCACAGGCGACGACGAGGTCGCCGCTTTCACAAAGCCCGAGGCTCGACACGGTGTGGGGAAACGACCATTCGCGATACTGGCCGGGCTCCAGCGCAGCCGACCGCACTGTCCTGCCGAGGATATCGCACCAGAAAAGCACCTGCCGCCGCTCGTCCCAGACAGGGGATTCCGCCAGCGTGCTCATCGTGTCGCACAGAAGTTTTGCCTGCGACATGGCAAGCGCTTGTCCGGGATTTGCCGTATTCATGATGTTCGAACCGTTTAAAATGTTGGCGCAGAATTATTCGAAATAGTCCTGGTGGTTCTCGAAAACCTGCGAAAGAATGCCGAGGACACGCCTCAGGTGTTTGCGCAGTTCTTCGGCCGCAAGGGTTTCGTCCCCGGCCTTGATCGCCTCGTAAACCGCCTCATGTTCGGAAAGCAGCCGCGCCATATGTGCCTCGTCGGTGATGGCGAGCGCACGCAGGCGGTCCAGTCCCGCCTTTTCGCGGATCAGCAAGGTCTCCAGTCTTTCCAGTCCCGTCGCGGCGGCAAGCGCGCTGTGGAACTGGTCGTCATGCATACGGAAGGCTTTTCTGTCGCCCTTGCGCATGGCCGCGCGCTGGCCGCTCAGGGCATGTTCGATTTCCTGTTCGGCTTCCGGCGCAATGCCGATCTGGCATAGCCTGCATACGGCGGCCACCTCCAGCGCCTCGCGGATGAACTGCGCGCTGCGGATGTGCTTTTCCGATAATTTCGAAACATAGGTGCCGCGGCTTGGCAGGGTGACGATCAGGCCGTCATCTCTCAGCCGGCTGAGCGCCTCGCGAACCGGGGTCCGGCTGGAACTGAAGGATTGCCCGATCTCGTTTTCCGAGACCGCCTGACCGGGAAAAAGCTCCCGCGAAAGGATGGCGGATTTCAGCGCGGAATAAATCTGGTCAACGACCGGACGGTTGAGGTCCAGTCGCTCCATCGTCGGCACGGTGCCACCTGTCACGGGAATTTTCGGCATAGACCCTCCAGCGTTTTCATAACCGGTATACCGGAACACAAGCCTGTTGACAACCGGCATACCGGTATGCAAATGATCGCGCATTGGGAAGGAGGCTCCCGAAATGCAAAATATCAAGACCTGCGTCATCGTTGGCGCCGGAATGGTGGCGAAGACGCATGTGCTCGCCTGTGCGGCAAGTCCGGAAAAAATTCGTCTGAAGGGCATCGTCGATGGCGGTTCCGGTCGCGCCAAGGCACTGGCTGCCGAAGCGTCGAAACACACCGGATACGATGTCGCGGTTTACTCCTCGGTCGAAGAAGCGGCACGCGACGCGGATGTGGATTTCGCCATTATTGCGACACCGCCCAATGCCCGCGTCGATATCGTCGGACAGCTTGCGAAAGCCGGCAAACACATTCTGATGGAAAAGCCCGTTGCCCGTAACACTGAGGAAGCCGATGGTCTCGTCACCCTCTGTCGCGACGCGGGCGTTATGCTCGGCATCATCTTCCAGCACCGCATGCGGGCGGCGTCCCAGAAAGCCCGTGAACTGGTCGACGGTGGTACGCTCGGGGCGCTTGGTCTTTGCGAAATTTCCGTGCCATGGTGGCGGGCCCAATCCTATTACGACGAACCCGGGCGCGGCACTCTGGCGCGCGACGGCGGCGGCGTTCTGATCTCCCAGGCAATCCACACAATCGATCTGGCATTGAGCCTCACGGGGCCGGTCGTACGGGTTCAGGCCATGGCGGCGACGACGCGTTTCCATCGCATGGAAACCGAGGATTATGTTTCTGCCGGCCTGCGCTTCAGGAATGGCGCCGTCGGTTCGCTCGTTGCAAGCACCGCGAGTTTCCCCGGCGCGGCGGAATCGATCCTGCTCCACTTCGACAATGCCAGCCTGCGGCTTGCCTCGGGCCTGTTGCATATCGACTGGCGCGATGGCCGGCAGGAGACCTTCGGTGGCGCGGCCTCCGGTACGGGCGGCGGTGCCGACCCCATGGCTTTCACGCATGAATGGCATCAGGGCGTCTTCGAGGATTTCGCAGACGCCATCTCTTCAGGACGCCCGCCGGTCGTCACCGGTGAAGCGGCTCTTTTGTCTCACAGATTGATCGACGCGATCATCAACTCGGCCGACACCGGCAAGGAAGTGGAACTGCAGGATGACTAAAGCAATCAAGTTCGTCGCTCTTGGCATAGAGCACCGCCACATTTTCGGCATGGCCCAGAACCTGCTGGATGCCGGCGCGCAATTCGCCGGCTGGTGGACAGAAGGCGAACCGGATGTCGTGGAAGGCTTCGTCAAGCGCTTCCCGGATGTGCCGCGCGCAGCATCGAAAGAAGCGCTTCTGGCTGATGGCACCGTCGATCTCGTGGTCATCGCCGATATTCCTTCCAAGCGTGCCGATCTCGCGATTGCCGCCATGGAAGCCGGCAAGGATGTCATGTCCGACAAGCCCGGCTGCACCACCTTCGAACAGCTTGATCGCCTTCGCCAGACCGTGGCAAAGACAAAGCGCATCTGGACCGTCGATTTTTCCGAGCGGTTTGAAGTTCCAAGCGTGACCAAGGCGGCCGAACTCGTCGCGCAGGGCGCCATCGGCCGCGTCATTCAGACCGTCGGCCTCGGCCCCCATCGTCTGAACCGCCAGATCCGCCCGAAGTGGTTCTTCGAACGGGAAGCTTACGGCGGCATCATCACCGATATCGCCAGCCACCAGATCGACCAGTTCATGTTCTTCACCGGCTCGACCGAAGTGGAGATCGTGGCCGCCACCGTTGCCAACTATGCCAACCCCGGCGATCCGGGCCTGCAGGATTTCGGCGAAGTAGTGCTGCGCGGCGACAAGGGCCACGGTTATATCCGTGTCGACTGGTATACGCCGGATGCGCTGCCGACCTGGGGTGACGGCCGCCTGACCATCCTCGGCACCGAGGGTTACATCGAACTGCGCAAATATGTCGATGTCGGCAACACCGAGGGCACGGACCGCCTCGTTCTCGTGAATGGCGACCGGTGCGAATATATCGACGCGTCCGATGCTGGTCTGCCCTATTTCGCCCGTATCTGCGACGATATCCGCAACCGCACCGAAACGGCGATGACGCAGGAGCACGTCTTCAAGGTCTGCGACCTGTCGCTGCAGGCACAGGCCAAGGCTGAGGGAGCGTCGAAATGATCGGTGTTGCCATCATTGGTGCCGGCATCGGCGCCCAGCATCTGAGCGGTTATCGGGCCCTGCCGAAGCGCTTCGTCGTCAAGGCGATCTGCGATCTCGATCTGGAGCGCGCCCGCTCTGTTGCCGGTGACGATACCTCCATCCGCCTGACCACCGATCTCGATGAGGTTCTGGCAGATGAGAGCATCCAGCTCATCGACGTCTGCCTGCCGCCACACCTGCATTTCCCGGTGACGCTGAAGGCGCATGCGGCGGGCAAGGATGTGGTCTGCGAAAAGCCGCTCGTCCGCTCGCTGGAAGAGGCCAATGCGCTGATCGAATCCGTCAAGAAGACGGGTCGCGGCGTGTTCCCGGTTTTCCAGTACCGTTTCGGACAGGCCATGCGGCAGCTGCGCGCACTGATCGATGCCGGTCTTGCCGGCAAGGCCTTTGTCGCGAGCTCGGAAGTTCACTGGAACCGTGGCGCCAGCTATTACGACATTCCGTGGCGCGGTACGTGGAAGGGCGAGTGCGGCGGCGCGATCCTCGGGCACGCCATCCACGCCCATGATCTTCTCTGCCACGTTCTCGGCCCGGTCGAAGAAGTTTTCGCCATGGCCGACACGCGCGTCAACACGATCGAAACCGAAGATTGCGCAGCCCTCAGCTTCCGTATGAAAAGCGGTGCCCTGGCGACGAGCTCGGTCACGCTCGGTGCGGCCGAAGACACGTCGCGCCTGCGCTTCTGCTTTGAAGGGTTCACCGCAGAGAGCGGCACCTTGCCCTATCGCCCGGCTGAAGACACCTGGCGTTTCATTGCTCGTGCACCAACGACGCAGGACCAGATCGATGCCGTTCTGGCAACGGTGGCCGATGGCGAAAACGGCTTTGCGGGTTTTGTCGAAGCCATTGCCGACGCGATGGAAGGACGCGGCGGCAAGGAAGTGACTGTGAATGACGGCCTGCAGTCCATCGAACTTGTCACCGCCATCTATCGCTCGGTCAGGGAAGGAAAGCCGGTTCGCCTGTCCGACGCCGCCGAAGGCGAGTGGATCAAGGGCTGGGCTCCGCGCGCATCCGCCAACACATAATCATCTAAAGGGAGGAAACCAGATGACCAGAAAATACAGCATGGCACTGGCGCTCGCCATTGGTGCGGCGTCCTTTGCCGGTGCCGCGCAGGCGGCCCAGGAAGTGCGCTTCACCTGCGCTTATGACGGTAATGGTTGCGAGATCCTCAAGGACATTCTCGCGCGTTACGAAAAGCAGCACCCGGACGTCAAAATCGTCACCGATGTCGTGCCCTATAAGGCGCTGCTGGAAGGCCTGCCCGTTCAGCTCGCCGGCGGCAGCGGCCCTGATTTCGCGACGGTGACCGACCTTGGCGGTCTCAACCGCTATTATCTCGATCTCACGCCCTATGTGGACGCGAAATATTGGGAAGACAATTTCTCCAACGTGCTGAAATGGTACCGCAGCGGCCCTGACGACAAGGGCATCTACGGCATGCATACCCAGCTCACCATTACCGGCGCCTTCATCAACCGCACCCTGTTCGATCAGGCCAATGTGGCCGTCCCCGGCAAGGATGCGACGCTGGACGATTGGGCAAAAGCTGCCAATGCCGTCGCCAAGGCGACCGGCACACCTTATCCGATGGCAATCGACCGCTCCGGCCACCGTATTGCCGGTCCGGCCATTTCCTATGGCGCGAAGATTTTCGATGCTGATGGCAAGCCGATCCTGGTCGATGAAGGCTTCACCACTTTCGTGAAGAAATTCGTGGAGTGGAACAAGGACGGCACCATGGCGCGTGACGTCTGGGCCGGACAGGGCGGCAATACCTATCGTGACGCCGCACAGGAATTCATCAACGGCCAGCTCGTCTACTATTACTCGGGCAGCTGGCAGACCGCGCGGTTCGACAGTCAGGTGGGTGATGCCTTTGACTGGGAAGTCGTGCCGCAGCCCTGCGGTGGTGTTGCCTGCACCGGCATGCCCGGTGGAACCGGCATCGTCGGCTTCAAGCAGACCAAGAACCCGAAGATCGTTGCCGATATCCTGAACTTCCTCGCTCAGGACGAGAACTATCTCGACTTCACGGTTCGCACCCGCAACGTTCCGGCCAACAAGTCGGTGGCCGACAAGGGCGTGACCTATACCGGTGCAACGCCTGCGACGCAGAAGGCCATGAATGCCTGGCTCGATCAGATTCCCGGCCTCAGCCCGATTGCCTATGCCTATCAGGGCTACAAGAACAACCGCGCCATGTTCAACATTTCCGTCCAGCGCATCACGCAGGCCATCGTCGGTGAAAGCACCGTTGATGAAGCCATGGCCCGAGCGAAGACGGACCTTGAGGAAGCGTTGAAACAGGCGAAGTGATCCATCGCCTTCCGGCGTGGCGCATGCCGCGCCGCGCCGGATCGAAGGAGGACCCTCATGTATAAATTTCTTGCGCCCGTCATGGGCATCGTCGAATTGCCCTTTGCCTTCCTGCAGAAGGTTCTCGGCCACCGGCGGATCGCCTGGGTGTTCCTGACGCCCAACCTGATCCTGTTCGCGGTCTTCGCATTTCTGCCGATCGCGCTGAACATGGCCTATTCCGTGACCGGCAGTGAACACATCTTGCTTTCGGAACGTCCTTCCGTGGGCGGCGAAAACTTTTCGGTCCTTCTCTCCTGTCAGAACTACCTCGATCCCAATTCCTGTCAGCGCGACCTGTTCTGGCGCTCTGTCTGGAACACGCTGTTCTTCGTCGTGCTGCAGGTGGGTTTCATGGTCGGTTTTTCGCTGATCACGGCCGTCGTGCTCAACCGCGATATCCGGGCGCGGGGTTTCTTCCGCGCGGTGTTCTTCTTCCCGGTTCTGCTCTCGCCCGTCGTGGTCGCGCTGATCTGGAAATGGATTCTCCAGCGTTTCGGCGTTCTCAATGCGGCGATGGAGGGGCTCGGCCTCGGTTCGGTGGATTGGCTGCTGGAAGCCAATCTCGCCTTCGGCTGGTCGGTTTTCCTGTCGGTCTGGGCGCATATGGGCTTCTACACGCTCATTCTTCTCGCCGGCCTGCAGGCGATCCCGCGTGATGTCTACGAGGCGGCGCAGCTCGACAAGGCAAGCCCGTGGCGCATCTTCCGGCGCATCACCCTGCCGCTGCTCGCACCCACCATGCTCGTCGTTCTCGTGCTGTCGCTCATCAAGGGTGTGCAGACCTTCGATGAAGTCTTTGCCTTCACGGGTGGCGGCCCGGGTTCGGCGACCACCTTCATCATTCAGTTCATCTATCAGACCGGCTTTGCCGGGACGCCCCGCAATTTCGGCCTTGCGGCTGCCGCTTCGCTGCTGCTCGCCGTGGTGCTCGTGGTGCTGACCGCCCTGCAATTCCGGGCAAACAGGAGCAAGGTCGATGGCTAGGATTGGCGCATTTCTGACCCGTACCCGCGGCCGCAACGGCAAGCTGCACTGGACCGACTGGCTGTCCTACGCCTATCTTGGCGTGGCCGTGCTGATGATGTTCGGTCCCGTCGTCTGGCTCGTGCTCTCCTCGTTCAAGACGGAAGCCGATCTCCAGCGCTTCCCGCCGCGCCTTTTGCCCTATAGCCAGGAAACCGTTGTTGTGGATGGGCAGGCAGCGCCGCTGCCGGCCTATGTCGACAAGGATGGCCGCAAGCTCGGCATGATCAGGCGCATTGGCCTCGTGGCCCAGGTGGTCGACCCGGCCAAGCCGGCTGAAGTGCTGAAAATGCAGTTTAACGAGCTGAAGCCGGCCGAAAAGGTGGCGCTTGCGACGGAAAACTACACCGAGCTTTTCCAGCGTTTCAATTTCCCGCTTTATTTCTGGAACTCGACCTTCATCACGGTGACCTCCACCCTCATCATGCTGATCGTCAATTCCATGGCGGCCTTCGCGCTCTCGAAATACGAGTTCAAGGGCCGGGGTGTGGTGCTGGCGCTGGTCGTCGGCACATTGATGATCCCACAGACCGTGGTGCTCGTGCCGCTGTTTCTCATCACCAGCCAGCTGGGCATGATCAACAGTCTCTGGGGCGTCATCATTCCGGGTGCCGCAACACCGACCGGCGTCTTCCTGCTCCGGCAATATATGCTGACGATCCCGGATGAAATCCTTGATGCGGCGCGCATGGACAAGGCCAGCGAGTGGAAGATCTACTGGCGCATCATCCTGCCGCTCTCGGCCCCGGCGCTTGCGGTTCTGGCGATCCTTGCGATCATGTGGCGCTGGAATGACTTCCTCTGGCCGCTGATCGTGCTGACCCGCAACGACAACTTCACCCTGCAGCTGGCGCTCAACTCCTTCCAGGGGGAGATGACGACGGAATGGAGCAACCTTCTGGCCATGACGGTGCTGACACTTGCCCCAATCGCGCTGGTCTTCATGTTCCTGCAAAAATACATCGCCACCGGCATTGCATCGACTGGCGGCAAATAATCCTCAGGGAGGAAACACGACAATGGCAAGTATTCAGCTTCGTCAGGTCAAAAAGACATATGGTGCCCTCGACGTGATCAAGGGTGTCGATCTCGATATCAAGCACGGCGAATTCTGCGTTTTCGTCGGCCCTTCCGGCTGTGGCAAGTCAACCCTGCTGCGGATGATCTCGGGTCTCGAGGAACTGAGCGGCGGCGATATCGTCATCGGCGGCGACGTGGTCAACACCGTGCCCGCTGCTGATCGTGGCCTCGCGATGGTTTTCCAGTCCTATGCGCTTTATCCGCATATGACGGTGCGCGAAAACCTTTCTTTCGGTCTTGAGAACATCGGCACGCCGAAGAAGGACATCGCCGAGAAGATCAGCCAGGTCGCCAAGATGCTGCAGATCGACCAGCTGCTGGAGCGTCGCCCGAAGGACCTGTCGGGTGGTCAGCGTCAGCGCGTCGCCATCGGCCGCGCCGTGGTGCGCGAGCCGCGCGTATTCCTTTTCGACGAGCCGCTTTCTAACCTCGATGCGGAGCTGCGCGTCGATATGCGCGGCGAGATTTCCAGCCTGCACCGGCGGCTCGGCAATACCATGATCTATGTCACGCACGATCAGGTGGAGGCCATGACCATGGCCGACAAGATCGCCGTTCTGCGCGCCGGCAAGCTCGAACAGTTCGGCGTGCCGCTCGATCTCTATAACCGCCCCGCCAATCTCTTCGTGGCGGGCTTCATCGGTTCCCCGAAGATGAATTTCTTTGCCGGCGAAGTAACGTCGGATGCAGCGCCGTCCCTGAAGATCGCGACGGGCGAACTTATCCCCCTGCCGCAGACCGGTTTTGCCTACAAGCCCGGTCAGAAAGTGACGCTCGGCATCCGCCCGAACCATGTGCAGGCGGGTGGCGAAGGCGCACTCACCATGTCTGTGCGCACCGCCGAACAGCTGGGCGGCGAGTCCTATCTTTACGGCACTCTCGGGGATGGCACCCGGGTGACGCTGCATCTTTCCGGCCAGACCTCGACATCGGCGGACGAAGTCATCCGCCTGTCGGCGCCGCTGGAGCACATCCATCTTTTCGACACGACGAGCGGGCTGACGCTCCGGAAGGACTGACAGCCTTAAGCGCAACCCGCAACGCAGGACCATTGACATGACCGATAAAAAACTCCGTTCCGACCGCTGGTTCGCACCCGACGACCTGCGCAGCTTCGGCCACCGCTCGCGCATGATGCAGCTTGGTTATGCGGAGGAGGATTTTGTCGGCAAGCCCGTCATCGGTATCCTCAATACCTGGTCGGAGCTCAACACCTGTCATTCGCATTTCCCTGAACGGGTGAAGGATGTGAAACGCGGCGTGCTGCAGGCCGGCGGCTTCCCAGTCGAAATGCCGTCGCTGTCGGTAGACGAGAGCTTCACCAAGCCGACATCGATGCTTTACCGCAACATGCTGGCCATGGAGACCGAGGAGATGATCCGCTCGCATCCGCTCGACGGCGTGGTGCTGATGGGTGGTTGCGACAAGACGACGCCGGGCCTCGTCATGGGGGCGATTTCCGCCGGCGTGCCGATGATCTATCTGCCGGCTGGCCCGATGCTGCGCGGCAATTATGCCGGCAAGGTACTGGGTTCCGGTTCGGACGCCTGGAAATATTGGGATGAGCGCCGCGCTGGTAACGTCACGGACGAGGAATGGCGTGGCGTGCAGGGCGGTATCGCCCGCTCGGCCGGGGTCTGCATGACCATGGGAACGGCCTCGACCATGACTGCCATTACGGATGCGCTTGGCCTCACCCTGCCGGGAGCTTCCTCCATTCCGGCGGTCGACGCGGAACACCAGCGCATGTCGGCCGCCTGCGGCCGGCGTATCGTGGAGATGGTGGGCGAGGACCTGACGCCGGACCATATTCTCACCGCGAACGCCTTTCGCAATGCCGCCATCGTCGCCATGGCGACGGGTTGCTCCACCAATGCCGTCGTGCACCTGATCGCCATGGCGCGGCGCGCCGGCGTGCCGATGACGCTGGATGAGCTGGATGAACTTGGCCGGGTCACGCCGCTCATCGCCAATGTCCGCCCCTCCGGCAAAGATTATCTGATGGAGGACTTTTATTACGCTGGCGGTCTGCGGGCGCTGATGAAGCAGCTGGAAAGCCGTCTCGACTGTTCGGCGCTGACCGTGACCGGCCGCAGCATGGGTGAAAATCTGGAAGGCGCAAAGGTCTATAATGACGACGTCATCCGCTCGCTCGACAATCCTGTCTATGCGGAAGGCTCGCTTGCGGTGCTGCGCGGCAATCTTTGCCCTGACGGCGCCGTTATCAAACCCGCCGCCTGCGACCCGAAATACCATGTTCACGAAGGACCGGCGCTGGTCTTTGACAGCTATCCAGACATGAAGAAGGCCATCGATGACGAGAACCTCGATGTCACGCCGGATCACGTTCTGGTGCTGCGCAATGCCGGTCCGCTCGGTGGTCCCGGATTTCCGGAATGGGGCATGCTGCCGATCCCCAAGGCGCTGATCAAGAAGGGGCACCGCGACATGGTGCGCATTTCCGACGCCCGCATGTCCGGCACGTCCTATGGTGCCTGCGTGCTGCATGTCGCGCCGGAAAGCTTCGTCGGCGGCCCGCTCGCGCTGCTGAAGACCGGGGACATCGTGCGTCTCGACCTGCCGCAGCGTCGCCTCGACATGCTGGTCAGCGAAGAGGAAATTGCCCGCCGCCGCGCCGCCTGGCAGGTGCCGGCACCGCGTTATGAGCGTGGTTATGGCTATCTCTTTTCCAAGCACGTCACGCAGGCCGATCAAGGTTGCGACTTCGACTTTCTGCAGACGGATTTCGGCCGCACCGCCGGCGAGCCCGATATTTTCTAAGGACGCGACATGTCGAAGCGATTGCTCATCACCGGTGCCGGCGGCAAGCTGGGCAGCATGCTGCGCGGACGGCTTGGCCATGTCGCCGAGACCATCCGTCTTTCCGACGTCGTCGATTTGGGTAAGCCAGCCCCTCACGAGGAACTCGTTTCCTGCGCACTGGAAGACGAGCAGGCGGTGCATGATCTCGTCAAGGGTTGCGACGGTATCGTTCATCTCGGCGGCGTCTCCGTCGAGAGGGCTTTCGATCCGATCGAGGCCGCCAATCTGCGTGGGGTCTACAATCTCTATGAGGCGGCAAGGCTGAACGGCATGCCGCGCATTCTGTTCGCCTCCAGCAACCACACGATCGGTTATTACCCACAAGGCAAGCAGCTTGCCCCCGAGACACCCTTTCTCCCGGATGGTCTTTATGGCGTCTCGAAGATTTTCGGCGAGGCGATGGCAAGCCTCTATCATTCCAAATTCGGGCAGGAGACGGCGATTGTCCGCATCGGCTCCTGCGAAGAAAAACCCACCAACTGGCGGATGTTGTCGACCTGGCTCAGCTATGGCGACTTCGTCTCGCTGATCGAGGCGACCTTCCGCGTGCCAAAACTCGGATGCCCGGTCATCTGGGGCGTTTCGGCCAATGACGACAGCTGGTGGGATAATTCCCATGTTGATTTTCTCGGCTGGCAGCGGCGCGACAATGCCGCACATTACCGGGCGGAAATCGAACGCGACGTACCGCGCCCCGACCCGGAGGCCGCGATAGCGAAATATCAGGGCGGCATCTTCACAGACGAGCCCATTCACAGAACTTGAAACACATCCATCCGCCCACTGCGAGGAGACAGACATGAACAATGAAACGCGCGAAAAACTGTTGACGATTTCCGTCGCCACGCTGGCGACGGCGCTTTACAAGCGCGGCCTGCGCAATCAGGTCATCCAGGGCGTGCGCCCGCTCGGTTACAAGGGCACGAACATGGTGGGCCCGGCCTTTACCCTGCGCTACATGCCGGCCCGTGAGGATCGCAATCAGCTCGTGGAGTTCCGCAATCCCGCCCATCCGCAGCGCGTCGCCATCGAGACCTGCCCGCCGGGCCATGTGCTTGTGATGGACAGCCGCAAGGACGCCACTGCCGCCTCGGCCGGCGATATCCTCGTCACGCGACTGATGGTTCGCGGCGGAGCGGGCATCGTTTCCGATGGCGGTTTCCGTGATGCGGCCACCATCGCCGAGCTGGATATTCCTGCTTACCACACCCGCCCTTCAAGCCCCACCAACCTCACCAAACACGAGGCTATCGAGATCAACGGCCCGATTGGCTGCGGCGACGCGCCTGTCTTTCCCGGTGACATCATCGTCGGCGATGCGGACTGCGTCATCGTCATCCCCGCCGGCATTGCCGACGAGATTGCCACCGAGGCGGTGGAAATGACGGCTTATGAGGATTTCGTGGTGGAGCAGGTCAAGGCCGGCCAGACGATCATCGGGCTTTACCCCTGCACCAAGGACGAACACCAGACGGCCTTCGCCGAATGGCGCAAGAAGAACAACCGCTGAACCTCACAGCCAGCCCAGTGCTTTCGCCGCGCGGATCGCCTCCGCGCGGCGTTTGCAATCCAGCTTGCGGAACAGGTTGCCGAGGTGAAATTTCACCGTCACTTCCGAGATGTTGAGCGTCTGGGCGATCTTCTTGTTGGACATGCCGCTGGCCAGCAGTTGCAGCATCTGCGCTTCGCGCTGCGAAAGCCCGCCATGCAGCGCACGCGCCTGCGGCGAGTTGACCGAGGCGGCGAAAATTGACAGCGCCGCGCGCACATCGGAAGAGGTTTCGATGAAACTGCGGATACGGCGATTGTTCAGAAGCGGCGACAGAAAGACGCGCTCTTCCGACAGCACGCCGTTGCAGCCAAGGCGGGTTGCCGATTCAAGGGCGGTGAGGATATGGGCGCGGGCGGCGGCATTGTCGCGGCGCTGCTGCGCGGCATAGCTCTGCCAGATCCTCAGCGCGACCTTTTCACGATTGGTGACCTTTGGATTGGCGATCATCGCGTCGATCTGGCGGGAGAGATAGGCGCGCGGCGTGAAAAGATGCACCGCATCGCGCAGCCAGGCCATGACATAGGCGATTTCGTCGCGGCGCGTCAGGCGGGAAAGGTCTTCATGGGCGCTCTCCACCCAGTTGCGGCCCATCGGCATGCGGATTGCGGATAGGGTAGCAGCCGCATCCGCCCAGCGGTTGGCGTTCTGATAGGCGAGGGCCGTCCTGATCTCCATCATTGCATGGAATTGCAGACCTTCCGAAAGATGAATCCACAGGCCGTCGAGAAAGCCCGGGCGAACAGTCATCGGAAAATGGTCGCTCAAGACTTGCGAGGCGTAAAACAGGGCAAACTGCATGAGGCTCGGCCAGATTTCGGCAGCGGCGAAGTGATCGAATTCGTGCTCGACGAAATGCAGAAGGTCGCGCGGTTTTCCCGCTTCATAGGCAAGGCAGGCTTCCGCCAACCGCAGCATCCGGAACTCCTGCACGGCATCATGCGGCACCTGTTCCAGCCGTGCGCGCGCCTCCTGCGCCGCCCGGCGGGCCAGAAGCACATCGCCGCTCATCAGCCGCAAAACGATCTGGTGCAGATGGATGAAGAATTCCAGCAGGGGCTGCCCGCCCATCTTGCGCAGGTAGATAAGCGCGCGGGCGGCAGCCGCCTCCGCCTCGCGGAAATTGCGGCGGCGGATTTCGAATTCGAGCAGCGCATTATAATAGGCCGCCCATTTGCCGTGATCGTCCATCGGATAATCGGCCATGAACTCGCCGAGCCGCGTTATGACAGCGTCATTGGGCGTCAGGTCCTCGGCGATCATCAGGTTCAGGCGGAAGGTGCGGGCGGCGAAGGAAAACCGCGAGCCGCGGGCAAGCACCTTCAGCGGATCGAGATAATCCGAACCGAGGCTCTTGCCGAGCAGATGGCGCACGCGTTGCAATTCGCCCTGTTTCAGCAGCGCGCGGGTGACGGCGAAGAGCACGGTTTCATTCGCCGCGATCATATCCTGCGAAAACCGCATGATGATTTCGCGAAACCGGTCGACGCTGCTTCTGTAGATCAGCTCACGGCCGTCGGCGCGCTCGAGGATTTGCGCGGCATGGGTCTCGTAACCGCGGTCCAGCAGCATGGCCATGGCGGCGAGCGAACGTCCGGCCTTTTCGAACGCCGAGGCGACCTCCACCACGGCGCTGCCGGCCCGCAATGTGGCGAGGCGTTCTTTTGCCGCAACCGTCAGAAGCCGTATCAGCGTGCGGTGATTGTCGGGCTTTCCCGTCAGAAAGGGCGGCAGAAGCTTGCTCCAGTCCGCATCTGGGTCTGCGGAGGGATTTTCGAGCCAGAAGGACAGTTCGACCGTTTGAGCAGGGGAAAGATGCGGCAGATAGTTTTCGCGCAGATAGTCGGCGCATAAGGTTTCATCCGGCAGGCGCGCGAGCGACAGGAAGGCCGGCCATCCCGCATAATCCTCGAGTGCCAGATGCTTCTGTTCGGGCGGAAGGCCATCCGCCTCATCCGGCCTGAAGGCCAGTTCGTCCGATCCTATGGTGAGCGAACCGCGATGCAGGATGTGCCGCGCCATGCCGCTGATCCGCTGGTCCGGCCGGCAGGCGATGACGACGAAACGCACCGACTCCAGAATGGGGGCGGGCATGCGTACTGCCCGTGCAAAGACCGGAACGTCCCACAGCAGGCAGCCATTTACCGCGTCGTCGCTTTGCGGCTGGTGCGTGCGGCATATCTGCGTTCCCAGTTCTTCTGCGAGCATCTCCAGCAACACGCTTTTTCCGGCTCCCGCCGGCGCGCGCAGAAATACCACGCCCGCGGTTTCGCTGGCGATACGGTGGCAGAGGCGGGGACGGGGCAGGAGTGTCATCGGGAAAGGGATAGGGCATCCAGATTTAAAAACCTATACTCATTCTTCAAAAAACTATACCTTTCGGCAATTGTTCGAACGGCCATCTGGTGAAAACTTGTGCTCAGGCAACCGATGCACAAGGAACGTTCCACCGATGCAGCAACATCCGCTGGTCGCGATTTTGAACAGGCTCGGCACCTTCGTGCTGGTCATGATCGCCCTGTCCATCATGATTTTCGGGCTCGCCCGTGTGGTCCCCGGCGATCCCGCCCGCATGGCGCTGGGTCCTGCGGCAACGCAGGAGCAGGTGGATGCGCTGCGCGGCGAGATGGGCCTCGATAAGCCGCTTGCCATCCAATATCTCGATTACATCGGCAATGCCCTGCACGGCGATCTCGGTTTTTCGCTGGTGTCGCAGCGCCCCGTCACCACCGATCTGGCGCAGACCGTTCCGGCAACCGTCGAACTGGTGCTGGTCTCTGTCATCTTCATGTTTGCCGTCGCCATCCCGCTCGGCGTCATCACGGCACATTACCGCGACCGGCCACTGGACCATATCGGTCGCATCCTGTCGCTCACCGGGGTCACGATCCCGAGCTTTCTTTTCGCCATCACGCTGCAATTGTTGGCCGCCCGGTTTCTCTCCGGCTGGCCGATCATCGGCAGGCTCGATCACTCGCTCGGCTGGCAGGGCGGGCCGACGGGCTTCATCCTGATCGACGGCACGCTGGCCGGACGGTTCGATGTGGTGCTGGATGCGCTGAAACACCTTGCGCTGCCGGCTTTTGCGCTTTCCATGGCGGGCATCGGCCAGATCACCCGCATTACCCGCTCCTCGATGATTGAAAACCAGCGCAAGGACCATGTGCTGACCCTGCAGAGCTTCGGCGTGCCGGAGCGTGTGATCATCTTCCGTTACCTGTTGAAGCTCTCTTCCATTGCGCCGCTGACGATCATGGGCCTCGAATTTGCGTCGTTGATCGGCAATGCCTTCGTGATCGAGATGGTCTTCGCCTGGGGCGGGTTCGCTTCCTACGGGTTGAACGCCATCCTGCAGAAAGACCTCAATGCCGTCACTGCCGTGGTGCTGGTGGCCGGCCTGTTCTTCATCGTTGCGAACCTGATCGTGGATGTCCTGATCTCGATCATCGACCCGCGCCTGCGCCGCAAGGAGGCTCGCTGATGGCTGATATGAAAATGCTCGAACCCACCGATCGCGGTCTAAGTGCCGGTTATATGATGTGGTATCGCTTCAGCCGCAATCCGGCGGCGGTCATCGGTTCGCTGATCCTTCTGTCGGTGCTGGTGCTGGCGGTCTTCGCGCCATGGCTCACGCCCTATCCGAAACATATCGGCGCGGTCGTCGATTTCCGCGCCCGCCATATGCCGCCGGATCTGGAGCACTGGTTCGGCACCGACAAGGCCGGCCGCGATATCTTTTCCCGTACCATTTTCGGGCTGCGTGTTTCCCTCCTTCTCGTCATCGGCGTGCTCGGCATTTCCGTGCCTGTTGGCACGGTGCTTGGCCTCATTGCCGGTTATTTCGGCGGCTGGACCGAGAAACTCATCAGCGGCCTGACGAATGTGATGCTGGCCATGCCGCCGCTCGTCATGGCGCTGGCGGTCTCCAACCTCCTGGAACCGACGCTGATGAACGCCATGATCGCGATTACGCTGCTGTGGTGGACCTGGCACGCGCGGTTGATCTATTCGGTATCGAAGTCCATTGCGTCCGAAGACTACATCGAGGCGGCGCGTCTTGCCGGTGCCGGCCCCCTGCACATTCTCTTTCGCGAAATCCTGCCCAATTGCGTCTCGGTCATATCGGTCAAGACGACGCTTGATGCCGCCTTCGTCATCCTGTTCGGCGCGACGCTCAGCTTCCTCGGTTTCGGCGTCAAGCCGCCGACCCCCGACCTTGGATCGATGGTCGCCGACGGGCGCCAGTTCATGCCGGATTTCTGGTGGGAAGTACTCTGCCCCGGTGCGGCCGTGCTTTACGTGACGCTGGGTTTCAACCTGCTGGGCGACGGCCTGCGCGACATGTTCGACGTGGAAAGCTAAGGCCATGACTGAACCGCTTCTCAAGGTCGAAAACCTCAACGTCACCTTCACCAATTATGGCCGCACCCGGCAGGTACTGCGCGATGTCGCCTTCACCGTTGCCGCCGGCGAGCGCGTGGCGCTGATCGGCGAAACCGGATCGGGCAAATCGGTCACCGCCAAGGCGATCATCGGCACCCTGCCGAAGAATGCCGCGATCACCTCCGGCGCCATCGTCATCGATGGCCGGGATGTGCTTGCCCTGCCGCGCAGAGAGCGTGAGGGGCTGAAGGGAACGGCGTTTTCGCTGATCATGCAGGACCCGCTATCGTCCTTCAATCCTGTCTTCAAGATCGGCACGCATCTCGATGATGTCATGCGCTTTGCCGACAAACGCGATGGTATCAATTCGTCCAAGGCGGAGCGCCGCAACCGCATCGCAGCCGTTTTGCGCCGGGTGCAGCTTGCCGATACCGAGCGGGTGATGAACGCCTATCCGTCCGAGCTGTCGGGCGGTATGCGCCAGCGCGTGCTGATCGGCCTTGCCCTGCTGCACCAGCCGAAGCTCCTGATCGCAGATGAGCCCGGCACCGCACTCGACGTGACGACGCAGGATGAAATCCTCAACCTCATCAACCAGCTGGTTGCCGAAGAAAACATGGCGCTGCTGATGATCACCCACAATCTCGGCGTCGTGCGCAAGGTGGCGGACCGGGTGGTGGTCATGCACCACGGCGATATCGTCGAAACCGGCCCTTGCACGCAAATCCTGCATAGTCCCGCCAAGGACTATACGCGTTCACTGCTGGATGCCGTGCCGCCGCTTTATGGCCCGCGCGTTACCGATCTGGCGCAAAGCACGCGGCAGCCGATCATCACAATCGAAGGCCTGAACAAGATTTACGGCAGGCGCAATGGCTACCATGCCGTGCGCGACGTGAGCCTGACGCTGAAGCAGGGCGAGGTTTTTGGCCTTGCGGGCGAATCCGGTTCGGGCAAGACCTCGGTTGCCCGCATGATCATGGGCCTTTCGCGTCCCACCTCCGGTAATCTCGTCATCGACGCCCCGGTGCCTGAGCGTGGCAAGCGGCTGACGCAGATCGTTTACCAAAATCCGGGTACTTCGCTCAATCCGAAGCGTACCGTCAGGCAGACGCTTTCCCTGCCGTTGAAATCTATCGGTATGGATGGCCAGGCGCGGGAAAGCCGGATGCAGGAACTGATGGGGCTGGTGCGGCTGCCGCAATCCTATCTCGGCAAATATCCGCACGAGCTTTCCGGTGGTCAGAAGCAGCGCGTGGCGATTGCCCGCGCGCTCGCGGCAGAACCGAAAATCCTCATCCTCGACGAGCCGACGGCGGCGCTCGATGTCTCCGTGCAGAAGACGGTGATCGACCTTCTGCTGCAACTGCGCGAGGAGCTTGGCCTCACCTATCTGATGATCTCGCACGACCTGTCGCTGATGCGCAATTTCTGTTCGCGCATCGCCATCATGCTGCGCGGCGAGATTGTCGAGGAGGGCGTGACGTCGGCGGTCTTTGCCGAGCCGGCCCATCCCTATACCCGCGCCCTGATCGCGGCCATCCCCGTCGTCACCGACGAGGAAGAACGTCTCAAACCCACCGTGACCGAGGAAGAGCGCATGCGCTTCCTCGTCAAAACGACCGATTGATGAAAGAGGAGCCTGACGTGTATCGCGTTGGAATTGACGTCGGCGGCACGAATACCGATGCCGTTGTGTTGCAGGATAAAACCGTTCTGGCGGGGGTGAAGGCCTCCACGACAGAGGATGTGACATCAGGTGTCATCGAAGCCCTTGAAAAGGTCATCGAGGCATCGGGCATCGACCGGGCACGCATTGGCGCCGTGATGATCGGCACCACGCATTTTACCAATGCGGTGATCGAGCGTCGGCATATGGATGAGGTGGCCGCCATCCGGCTCGGCCTGCCTTCCGGCGCCGGCCTGCCGCCCATGGTAGACTGGCCGGATGATCTCAAGGAAATCGTCGGCAACCACGGTTATCAGGTGCGCGGCGGTTACGAATTCGACGGCCGCGAAATTTCGCCGCTCGATGAGGACGAAATCGTCCGCATCGCCGCCGATATTCGCGCCAAGGGCCTGAAGGCCGCTGCCGTCACCTGCGTTTTCAGCGGCATCAACGATGCGATGGAGCTGCGGGCGAAGGAAATCCTGCAGGAGCGCTGCCCTGGCCTGCCGGTGGTGATGTCCAAGGATATTGGCCGTCACGGTCTGCTTGCGCGTGAAAGTGCGGCGATCATGAATGCCAGCCTGCTGTCGCTTGCCGACCGCACCGTTGCGGCTTTCGGCGAGGCACTGAAGGCTGCGGGTATTACCTGCCCGTTCTATATCACCCAAAACGACGGCACGCTGATGGCGGCGGATGTGGTGCGCGGTTTCCCCGTACTCACCTTCGCGTCCGGCCCGACGAATTCCATGCGCGGTGCGGCCTTCCTCACCGGCCTCAAGGATGCCGTCGTGGTCGATGTCGGCGGCACCACCTCCGATGTCGGTTCGTTGTCGCACGGCTTCCCGCGCCAGGCCTCGACCACCGTGGATATTGGCGGTGTGCGCACCAATTTCCGCATGCCTGATGTTTTCTCCATCGGTCTCGGTGGTGGTTCGCTGGTGGTCCATGGCGATCACGGCCTGACCGTCGGCCCGAAATCCGTCGGTTACCGCGTTCGCCGCGATGCACTCTGCTTCGGTGGCTCGACCCTGACGGCAACCGATATCGCCGTTGCCTCCGGCAAGGCGGATGTGGGCGAGAAAGCGCTGGTTTCCAGCCTCGACAAGAAGCTCGTGGATGCGGCGGTCGGCAAGATCAACGACATGCTTGAGGCCTGTGTGGAGCGCAGCCGCATCTCGTCGTCGCCGGTGCCGGTGATCGCCGTTGGCGGCGGCTCCATCCTGATGCCGGACCGTATTGGCGATCTGGACGTCATCCGGCCTGAGAATTTTGCGGTGGCCAATGCCGTCGGTGCGGCGATTGCGCAGATCAGCGGCGAGACGGACCGGGTCTTCTCGCTGGTGGATGGACGCACGCGCGAGAGCGCGCTTGCAGAAGCCGAGGCCGAGGCTCGCGAAAAGGCGATTGCCGCTGGCGCGATTGCCGAAACGCTTGATGTCATCGAGCGCGAGGACATGCCGCTTGCATACCTGCCCGGCAACGCCACCCGCATTCATGTGAAAGTTGTTGGAGAAATGGGAGCCAATCATGGCTGAGACACGCAAGCTGAAATATGACGAAGCGGCATTGCGGACGCTGACCCGTGAAGACCTCGACGCGCTGGAAATCGGCGCCGGCATTCTCGGCACGGGCGGCGGCGGCAATCCCTATCTCGGCAAGCTGCTGGCGCTGGAGGCCATGAAGGCCGGTTACGAGATGAAGATCCTTGCGACCGACGCCATCGAGCCGGACGCGCTTTGCATGTCCATCGGCGGCATCGGCGCGCCTGTCGTCGGCGTCGAGCGCATTCGCGAAGGCCGAGAAGGCCTGCGTTGCCTGCGGGCGATGGAAGAGCTCATCCGCACGCCGGTCGACGCCATCGTCTGTGAGGAAATCGGCGGTTCCAATTCCATGAACCCGCTGGTGACTGCGGCGCTGGGCGGTCTGCCGATCCTCGATTGCGACGGCATGGGCCGGGCTTTCCCGGAAATGCAGATGACCACCTTCTCCATCTACGGCCATAGTTCCACGCCGTCGGTGATGTGCGACCTGCACGGCAATGCCGTCATCTTCAGCCACGCTGTTTCCGAAGTCTGGCACGAGCGTATGGCGCGCGCCTGCGTCGTTTCGCAGGGCGGCGGCGCAATGCTGGCGACCGCGCCGATGCAGGCGCATTACGTGCACCAGTACGGCATTCCGAAAACCTACACCAAGGCGATCGCTATCGGTGAGGCAGTGATCCGCGCCCGCAAGCAGCAGGAAGACCCGATTGCCGCGGTCTGCGCACTGGAAGGCGGGCGGCGCATCTTCAATGGCAAGATCACCGATCTGAAGCGCCATCTGCGCGGCGGTTTTGCGGTTGGCGATCTCACGCTGTCCGGTTTCGACGATTGCGCCGGCCAGACGGCGGGCGTCGCCATCCAGAACGAATTCCTGCTGTTTTCCCGTGACGGCAAGGTGGAAGTGACGGTGCCCGACCTGATCGTCCTGCTCGATGTCGATACGGGGTATCCGATCACCACCGAGGTCCTGCGCTACGGCCAGCGCGTGGCCGTCATCGCCATTCCCTGCCACGACCTGCTGCGCAGCGCCCGCGCGCTTGAGGTCGTCGGGCCGGCGGCCTTCGGTTATCCGGACATTCCTTTCTCACCGCTGCCCGTTCCGGTCAGCAAGGCTGCCTAACCATAAGCGGGGCAAATGACCCGCAATAAAGAGGAGAACGATAATGAAAATGCCTGTACTTTCTTCCCGTCTCGCCGCGCTGGCGCTCGGCACGGCGCTCGTGCTGCCCTTTGTTTCTTCCGCAGCCCTTGCGGAAGACAAGGTGTCGGTCGCGGTCAACACCATGCAGATATTCAGCTCGCTCGACCCGGCGAAGGTGACGGACTATACCGGCTACATGGCCATCGTGAACATGTATGATGGCCTGACCACGGTGAACGCCAAGGGCGAAATCGTGCCGCATCTGGCGAAATCCTGGGATATTTCTGAAGATGGTCTGACCTATACCTTCCACCTGCGCGACGATGCGAAGTTTCAGGACGGCACGGCGGTAAAGGCTGCCGATCTTGCCTGGTCGATCCAGCGCCTGCTCGGCATCAACAAGGGCCCGTCGAACCTCATCGTCGCCCGAAAACGTCACCGCGCCTGACGATGCGACGCTGGTCATGAAGATCGAGCGCCAGTTCTCGCCCTTCATGGCGGCAACGCCCTTGATGATGGCGATGAACAAGACGCTGATTGAGGCGAATACCAAGCCGGAAGACAAGTGGGGCGAGGCCTATGTCGGCGAACATTCCGCCGGTTCCGGCCCCTACAAGCTCGTCAGCTACAACCGTTCCGCCGATATGGTCATTGCCCGCAATGCCGATTATTTCCTCGGCTGGACGAAGGGCAAGCCCATCGACGAAGTGCGCTTCGTGCAGACCAGCGACGACGCCACCGTCAAGGCGCTGGCGGAAAAGGGTGAACTTGGCCTTTCCTCGCACGGGCTTGGCAACGACACCTATGAATCCATCGGCCGCATGAAGGGTTACAAGCTGATCCAGACCCGCACCGCCGGCGGTTTCGTCATCAAGCTCAACACCAAGGTCTATCCGACCGACGACGTTCATGTGCGCCGCGCCATCGCCTATGCGACCGACTACAAGACGATCCAGGAAGTGATCTATCCCGGCTTCGACATGCGCGGACCGCTTTCCGACGCGTTCAAGGATGCGCATAACGGCGATATCCAGCCGGGCGTCTACGATCTGGAAAAAGCCAAGGAAGAACTGGCGAAGTCTAAATATGCCGGCCAGAAGATCACGCTGGTCAACAGCTATGTCGCGTCGCTGGCCTTCGAGGCCGAAGTGGCGCTGCTTCTGCAGTCCAGCCTCGAGCAGATCGGTATCACGCTCGATATCAAGCCGGAGCCGTGGAACCGCATCGTCGAGCTGTCCTCCAAGCCCGAAACCACGCCGGCATCGACGCAGGTGAACATTTCGCCGACTTACCCGTCGCCGGATGCGATGTTCTACAACCAGTATCATTCCAAGGCTTCCGGCACCTGGATGTCAATGGAATGGCTGCAGAATGCTGAGATCGACGGCCTGATCGACAAGGTTCGCGCCACCACCGATGTCAATGAGCAGAACACCACCTACAAGGAGCTGCAGACGAAGATCGCCGATCTTCAGCCTGACGTCTGGGCCGTTGCGCCGAACCGCCGTTATGCGGCGAACAAGTGCCTTCAGGGTTACGAGTTCATTCCCATGCAGAGCTGGGACCTGAACTTCTCCAATTTCCATTGGGACTGCAAGGCGGAGTGATCTCCGCCTCATGAAAACCGGCCTCGCCACAAATGGCGGGGTTGGCCAGACTTGGAACTTCAAAGGGAAGGAGCATCGCTTGCGGCCGGAAAGGCTGCGGCATGCCCGAGGATGACGCATGATCCAGGAATTTTCCGAAGACGATATCGAACCTCTGGCCACCGGCGCCTGGATTCTGGGAACGGGGGGCGGCGGCAATCCCTATATCTCGACGCTCAATCTGCGCCGTCTTTATGCCGAGGGCAGGCGGGTAAAGGTCATGGACCCCATGGCGCTTGCCGATGACGACATGGTTGCCGTCGTCTCCAAGATGGGTGCGCCGCTTGTCGGTCAGGAGCGGTTGGGGGATCCCGTGCATCTCGCCCGTGCCGTCGAGGTGATGGAGGATTATCTCGGCAAGCCGTTCCGGGCGATCATGAGCGTTGAAATCGGCGGTTCCAATGCGCTGTCGTCCTTCCTCGCCGCCGCCGTGCTCGACCGGCCCGTCGTTAATGCCGATGCCATGGGACGCGCCTATCCGGAAGCGCAGATGACATCCTTCGCCATCGGCAACCTGCCTATGTTTCCGCTGTCGCTGGTCGATGTGCGCGACAATGAGGTGATCGTGACGCGGGCTGCTTCGTGGAAATGGATGGAGCGCATCTCGCGCAAGGTCTGCACCGAAGTCGGCTCCACCGCCGCCACCTGCAAGGCGCCGCGCACCGGCAAGGAAGTGAAGGAATGGGGCATTCACTACACCGTCACCAAGGCGACGGAACTTGGGCGCGTGGTGATGGAGGCGCGTGCGCGCCATGACGATCCGGTTCAGGCGGTTCTTAACCATGAGGGCGGCAAGCAGTTGTTCCGGGGCAAGGTGGTGGATGTGGCGCGTGAGACCACCGGTGGTTTCCTGCGTGGCAGCACGACCATTGAAGGTATCGATGCCGACCGCGGTTCGCGCATGGAACTCGCCTTCCAGAACGAATGGGCGGTCGCCTTCCGCGATGGCCAGCCCGTCGCCATGACGCCTGACCTGCTCTGCCTTCTCGACACGGTTTCCGGTGGCGCCATCGGTACGGAATCGGTGCGTTACGGCCAGCGTGTCACGGTTGTCGCCCTGCCGGCGCCGGAGCTTTTGACGACTCCTGCCGGCATCGCCGCCGTCGGCCCGCGCGCCTTCGGCTATGACATTGACTTCAGATCGGTATTCCCATGAAACGCATCGGTATTGACGTTGGCGGCACCAATACGGATGCCGTTCTGATCGATGGAGACACCATCGTCGCTTCCATCAAGGTTCCAACCACGCAGGATGTCCTCTCCGGTGTAAAGGCGGCGCTTGCCCATGTGGCGGGCCATGTCGGTGCGGCCGACCGGCCGATTGATGCGGTGATGATCGGCACCACCCATTTCACCAATGCGGTGGTGGAGCGCGCCCGGCTGGAACGGGTCGCGGCGATCCGCATCGCATTGCCAACAGGTTCTTCACTGCCGCCGATGTGCGATTGGCCGAAGGATCTTCGCGAGGCCGTTGATCCGCTAATCTTCATGGTCCACGGCGGCCATGAATATGACGGCAGTCCGCTGGTGCCGATGGTTCCCGATGAAATTCGCGAAGCGGCGATGAAAATCCGCGATGCGGGTATCACTTCCATCGCCATTTCCGCGACCTTCTCACCGTTGACGACGGAGTGCGAGGTGAGGGCGGCGGAAATCGTCCGTTCCGTGATCCCTGATGCACGCATCACGCTTTCCCATACGCTTGGCCGTATCGGGCTTCTGGAGCGAGAAAATGTCGCTCTCCTGAATGCAGCGCTGCAAACGCTCGGCAAGACCACGGTTCAGGCATTTTCGGATGCGCTGCGCGAAGCGGGCGTAAAGGCGCCGTTCTATCTGACCCAGAATGATGGCACCGTGGCGCTCGCGGATGTGGCCGCCGCCAACCCCGTGCACAGCTTCGCTTCCGGCCCGACCAATTCGATGCGCGGTGCGGCCTTCCTCACCGGGCTTTCCGACGCCATGGTGGTGGATGTTGGCGGCACCACCTCCGATATCGGCTGCCTTGTCGGTGGTTTTCCGCGCGAGGCTAACAATATCGTCCATATTGGCGGGGTACGCACGCTTTTCCGTATGCCCGATCTTCTGCCGATTGCGCTCGGCGGCGGCACCATCGTTGACCCTGAGACGGGCAAGATCGGCCCGCGTTCGGTCGGTTATCGCATCCTGACGGAAGCCCGGGTTTTCGGCGGCGATACACTGACGACATCGGATATTGCGGTGGCCGCCGGTCTGATCGAGATGGGTGACCGCGACCGTGTGAAAGACCTCGATCCGGCTTTCGTGCAGGCCTCGCTTCAACGCATCCGTGACATGGTGGCCGACAGTTTCGACCAGATGAAGACCTCGGCCGAAGACGTGCCGCTGGTCGCGGTCGGCGGCGGGGCGTTCCTGATCCCCGAGACGGTTCCGGGTGCGTCGGAAGTGTTGCGTGTAGAAAATGCCGGCGTAGCCAATGCGCTGGGCGCGGCGATGGCGCAGGTTTCCGGCGAGGTCGATCAGGTCTTTTCCGGCCTGAGCCGCGACGAAGCACTTGCGAAAGCCGAGACCGAGGCGCAGAACGCAGCCGTTGCGTCTGGCGCGGAGCGGGCGAGCCTCAAGACGCTTGAGGTGGAGGATATTCCGATCGCTTATCTGCCGGGCGGCGCTCGCAGAGTGCGCGTGCGGGTCATCGGCGATATCGCCTTTCATTGATGGTAAGAGGCCCTGCCGGAGTGGGGCGACGAGGGAGTGAGCACATGACGAAGATCGCACTGGCCATCCACGGCGGTTGTGGCGTGATGCCGGAAGACAGCATGACGTCTGAGGAATGGGCTGCTGCGCGCGACGATCTGGCGGCAGCGCTGCGTGCCGGTTATGGCGTGCTGAAGGCTGGCGGAACCGCGCTTGAGGCGGTCGAGGCGGCGGTCGTCGTCATGGAGGACAGCCCGCATTTTAATGCCGGGCATGGTGCCGCACTCAACGAAAACGGCATTCACGAACTCGATGCATCCATCATGGATGGCGCCACACTGGCGGCGGGCGCGATCAGCGCGTCCCGCGCCATCCGCAACCCGGTGAAGGCGGCGCGTGCGCTGATGGTGGATGAGCGTGCCGTCTATCTGACAGGTGAGGCGGCGGACCGCTTCGCCAGGGAAAAGGAGCTTGCGACCGAGCCTCAATCCTACTTCACCACGCAAAAACGCGTGGAGGCGCTGGCGGCGATGAAGCGTCATGCCGCCACGGGCACGGAAGCGACTGAAAACGAAAAGCACGGGACCGTCGGCGCAGTGGCGCTCGATGCGGCAGGGCATCTTGCTGCGGCCACCTCGACCGGCGGTTACACCAACAAGCCGGACGGCCGGGTGGGAGACAGCCCGGTGATCGGCGCCGGCACCTATGCGCGGGATGGCGCCTGCGCGGTCTCCGGCACCGGCAAGGGTGAGTTTTTCATCCGTTATGTCGTCGGCCACGAGATTGCGTCCCGCGTTGCCTATCTTGGGCAGGATCTGGAGACCGCCGCCGGCAATCTCGTGCACAAGGATCTGGCCCCCTACGATATCGGTGCCGGGCTAGTGGCGATCGATGCCGAAGGCGGCATATCCGCGCCCTATAATACATCCGGCATGTTCCGTGGCTGGGTGACACCCTCGGGCGAGGCACGCGTGGCCACCCATGACACGGTCTACGAGGTGAAATTGTAGGTCGCTGTCGCGGGTAGGATAAAAAACCGGTGACAGGAAGCGCTATCGGCGGCAAAAGGTTTGAACCGTTACCGGCTCGTTTTTCATTCATGGTGCTGGCCTCATGAACATCAAGCAGCTCGAAGTCCTGCGCACGCTTCTTTCCACCGGCTCGACCATTGCCACGGCCAAGGCCATGGGGCTCAGCCAGTCCGGTGTCAGCCGGCTTCTGGCGCAGCTCGAATCGGATCTGTCGCTGACACTGTTTGCCCGAGACAAGGGGCGGCTCATTCCGACGCCGGAGGCCGCACTTCTTGCCCGTGATGCCGAAAATGTGCTGCTCGCCGTCGATCGCATGTCCGGCCACGCCGAAGATCTGCGCAATGGTGCTGCTGGCCCGGAAATCGTTCGCATCGGCCTGCCGAGCAGCATGTGGGAGAATTTCGCGCCCGCCATGCTGATCGACTATGTCCGGGATTTTCCCGGCGTGCGTATCGAAACTTTCTTCGAGACGACCACCGCCATCAACAAGCTGGTGGGCGAGCGGGTGATCGATCTCGGTTTCCTGCGAATGGAAGGCGAGATCGGGCCGGGCATCGATGTTGAGCGTGTTGCGACCGGCAAAAGCGTCTGCGTGGTGCGGGAGGATCATCCGCTTGCCGGGCTTGCCGAAATCACCGTCAAGGACCTGCGCAATATTCCGCTGATCCTCATCGGTCGCCAGCGGCCGAACCGCATGGCGCTCGATCAGGTGTTCAAGAAGGCGGGTGTGAAGCCGATGGTGAAGATCGAGACTCATACCAACAGTTCCGCCTGCGCCTATGTGGCGCATGGGCTGGGGGTGACGATCATCAGCAGTTTTTATGCTAACCTCTATCGGCACCTTCCCGTTGTCGCCCGGCCATTCGTCCCGCAGGCCACACAGGAATTCGGTCTTGCGCGCGCTTCCGGTGCACCCTTGTCCATCGCGGCGCAGGCACTGAGCGATGCCCTGAAGCGGGAAATCCAGCTTTCGCAGAAAATCGACTGAAAACGGGATTTTGGGCGGAAAACCTCATTGTCCTCATCAGGATGAAACGCGCCGCCATTCTGCATAGACATATGACATTTACGCATAATATTGCGTGATATTTCTCAATCCGTCATAGTCACCAGCAACGAAACCGATAGAGGCGGGATGTCATTCCCGGCCATCAATCGTGGGGAACCGATGATAAGATTCATACTGAGCCGTCTTTTGATGGCGCTGCCGACGATCGCATTCGTGTCGATCACGGTCTTTGCGCTCATCCGCTTCATTCCGGGCGATCCGGCTGCCCTGATGCTGGGCGACATGGCGCAACCGGAACAGATCGAAGCCATGAGGACCGAACTCGGCCTCGACAAGTCCATGCCGCAACAATTCGTCATCTGGGCCGGCAATGTGGTGCAGGGCGATTTCGGCCGCTCCATCGTCAATGACGAGGCGGTGTTGCCGCTGGTCGTCTCGCGCTTCCTCGTCAGCGCGGAGATCGTCGTGGTCGCCGTGCTTCTCGCCAGCCTGATTGCGGTTCCGGCAGGCGTGATCGCCGCCTGGAAACAGAACAGCCTGACCGATCTTGCGCTGGTGGGAACGGCAACCCTGCTCCTCTCCATCCCGACATTCTGGCTGGGCCTGCTGCTGCTTCTGTTTTTCGGCCTCAAGCTCGGCTGGCTGCCGGTGCTGGGATATGTGTCGATCAGCGACAATTTCGTCGGTGGCATGCTTTATCTCGTCCTGCCCGTCATGACGCTGGTGATCCACGAAATGGGCGTTCTGATCCGCATGGCGCGCGCCTCGACACTGGAGGTGCTGCGGCTGGATTACATCACCCATGCCCGTGCCAAGGGCCTTTCCGAAGGTGCTGTCCTCTGGCGGCACGCCTTCAAGAACGCCTTCGGTCCGACCTGGACGATGATCGGCCTCATCCTCGGCAATCTTCTCGGCGGCATCGCCGTCATCGAGACGGTGTTCACCATTCCCGGCCTCGGACGGCTGATGGTCGACAGTATCTTTGCCCGCGACTATCCGGTCATACAGGGCTGCCTGCTGTTCGTCTCGCTGTCCTATGTGCTGGTCAACCTGTTCGTCGACCTTCTTTATCCCCTCTTCGATCCGCGTGTGGTTGCCGAATGAAAAAGTTCACACTTAACGGGCTTATCGGCGGCTTTCTCATCGCCCTCCTGCTCATCACCGCCGCAACCGGCCTGTTCTGGACCCCTTATGATCCGATGAAGCTCGGCTTTGCCTCGCGTCTGGCCGGCCCAAGCGCCAGCCATCTTCTCGGCACCGACGAATTCGGGCGCGATGTTTTGAGCCGCCTGATGGTCGGCGCGCGCGCCAGCGTCTGGATCGGCTTCCTGACGGTCAGCTTCGCGACGATCTTCGGCACGCTGATCGGCCTTGTCAGCGGTTATGCGCGCGGCTGGGTGGATGGCGTCATCATGGCCATCAACAATGCGCTTCTCGCCTTTCCGGGCATTCTGCTGGCGCTCGGCCTGCTCGCGGTTTTCGGTGCAAACCAGTATGGCATCATCTTCGCGCTCGGCATCGCCTATACGCCATCCATGGCCCGCGTGGTGCGCGGTGCCGTGCTTTCCCTGCGCGAGCGGGAATTCATCGAGGCGTCGCTGGTGATGGGCAATGGTGAAATCTACACCATGTTCCGCCACATCCTGCCCAATTGCATCGCGCCGATCACGGTTCTTGCCACCTCGATGTTCGGCTGGGCCATCCTGTCGGAAAGCGCGCTCTCCTTCCTCGGCCTCGGTGTGCCGCCGCCGGCGCCCACCTGGGGCAACATGCTGGCCGCCGGCCGGCCCTTCATCCAGCAGGCCGTCTGGCTCGGGCTTTTCCCCGGTCTCTGCATCGCACTGACGCTGCTTGGCATCAATCTTCTGGGCGATGCCCTTCGCGACAGGCTTGACCCGCGCATGAGAGGTCTCAAATGACTGTTAATACACTTCTCACTGTTCGCGGTCTTTCGCTCGAAGTCGCCAGAACCGGCCACCGGGTGGTCAAGGATGTCTCATTCGATATTGCTGCGGGCGAAATCTTCGGCATCGTCGGCGAAAGCGGCTCGGGCAAGACGCTCGCCACCCGCGCGCTCATCTCGCTTCTGCCACCGGCCATCGCCGTCACCGGCGGGTCGATCGTCTACAAGGGGCAGGATGTCATGTCCCTGCCGGTGAAGGAGCTTCGGCGTCTGCGCGGCGCGGAGATCGGCGTGGTGTTTCAGGAGCCGATGACCTCCCTCAACCCATCGATGACGATTGGCCGGCAGCTGGAAGAGGGGCTGATCCTTCACACGAAGTTGTCGCCCGAAGAGCGCCGCGAGAAAATTCTCGATATGCTGCGCCGGGTCGGCATCCGCGATCCGGAAGGTGCGCTGACGGCCTATCCGCACGAGTTTTCCGGCGGCATGCGCCAGCGCATCATGCTGGCCTCGGTCATGCTGCTGAAACCGGCCCTGCTGATCGCCGATGAGCCGACGACGGCGCTCGACGCGGTCATCCAGCGCGATGTCATGGAATTGATGGTGGAGCTGACGCGGGCGGAAGGTACCGCCGTTCTCCTCATCAGCCACGATCTGCCGATGGTGGCACGTTATACCAGCCGCATCGTGGTGATGGAAAAAGGCACGATCGTCGAACAGGGCCGCACCGAGGACCTGCTGGACGCGCCGCAGCACCCCTATACGAAGAAACTTCTTTCCTCCCTGCCGTTTCGCGGTGAGCCGCGCCGTATCGACACCTCCAAGGCGTCAATGGTTTCGGCCCGCGATATCGTTGTGGATTATGCCGGCCGCAAATCCCTGCTGAAAAAAGCCAAGCCGAAGCGGGCGCTGCACGGCGTCAGCATCGATATTCATGAGGGCGAGGTCGTGGCGCTCGTCGGCGGTTCCGGTTCCGGCAAGACGACGCTTGGCCGCACCATTGCCGGGCTCGTCAAGGAAAGCGAAGGGCATATCCGCTTTCAGGGCCGCGAGCGCAACGAGGACTGGAAAGATTATCGCCTGAATTGCCAGATGGTGTTTCAGGATCCCTATTCCTCGCTCGATCCGCGCATGACCATTCAGGCGCTGGTGGAGGAGGCATTGCGCCTCGTGCCTGACCTCGACCAGGCCGCCAAGCGCAAGCGGGCGCTGGAAACGCTGGAGGAAGTGGGGCTCGGCGCCGATTTTGCCGCCCGTTATCCGCATGAGCTTTCCGGCGGCCAGCGCCAGCGCGTGGCGATTGCCCGCGCCATTGCCCGCCGTCCGCGGTTCCTGATCGCCGACGAACCGGTCTCGGCACTCGACGTGACGGTGCGGGCGCAGGTGCTCGATCTCTTTTCCGATCTGCAGAAACGTTACGGTTTTTCATGCCTGTTCATCAGCCACGATCTCGGTGTGGTGGAGCAGGTGGCCGACCGTGTCGTCGTCATGCAGGACGGCCGCATCATCGAAGAGGGTGACCGCGACACGATTTTCGACAGTCCGAGGGAGGCCTATACGCGCCGGCTGCTCTCGGCCATTCCCGCCCTCGACCAGAATGAAAAGGGCGGCGTGACACTGAAATGGCGTCTGGAAGATGAAGTTTAACAGGAAGATGACAATGACTGTGGCTGCCCAATTAAATGCGATCTGTGATGCACAGCCTTTCGTGACGCGCTTCATGGTGCGCAATCTCCTGACCGGCGAAGAGATCGGCCGGGGAGAAAACGAGGAGACGCCATCGGGCAGCACCCGCAAGACGTCGATCATGATGGCCGTTCTCAAGGCCGCCAGCGAAGGGCGGATCGATCTCGACCAGCCCGTTACCTATGAAAAACGGCTGGCGGAAGAGGTCGCGAGCGGCATGTTCCGTTATATGACGCCGGGTATCGTCATTTCGCTACGCGATGCCGTCGCCGGCATGATGGTGCTGAGCGACAATGTCTGCACCAAGATGGTGCTGGAGAGACTGACGCTGGAAGAGGTGGACGGCTATTGCAAGTCGCTCGGCATGGCCAATACCCACCACCGTTTCCTCATCCCGCCGCTGGCGCTGGCGGCCGACCATCCGTTGAAGACAGTTACGACCACCTCGGCGGCGGATCAGGTGCTTCTGCTGCAGACCATTCTCGATGCCCAGTCCTCGCCCGAAGCGCAGGCAAAGCTCGGTTGCAGCCCGCAATTGTGCGAGTGGGCGATGCAGACGCTGAAAAACCAGATTTTGCGGTATGGAATTCGCTCCCGCCTGCCTTTCGAGGCCGTGGTGGCCAGCAAGAGTGGCCGCGGCAAGCGTGGGCGCATGGATGCCGGCATCGTCTACAGAAACGGCGCGCCGTCCTTCATCATCACCACCTATACCGATGAGGTTCCGCAAACCATGCCTGACGGCACGCCGGGATACACCATCGCGCTTGAGACGATCGGCCGGCTGGCACAGGCCTGCTGGGACGGTTTTTAATCAATTACAATCAACGACAACAAAGAGGGTAGAACAGTGAAAAAATTTCTCCTTGCAGGCGTTGCCCTGCTGGTAACGGCCAACATCGCGGCGGCCCGCGATATCACCATCGCGCAAAGCTCGGATCTGCGCAGCAACAATCCCGGCGTGAACCGCGACGGCAATACGGACGGGGTTATCCTGCACATCGTCGAAGGCCTCGTAGGTTATAACAATGCTGGCGAGGTGAAGCCGCTTCTGGCCGAAAGCGTCGAGGTTGCGGCTGACGGCCTGACCTATACGTTCAAGCTGCGCAAGGACGTGAAATTCCACAATGGCAAGCCGCTCACCGCAGAGGATGTTGCCTGGAACTGGACACGTTATCTGAAGCCGGAAACAAAATGGACCTGCCTCAACGATTTCGCGGAAGGCGGGGCAGCGCACGTCACCGGCGTCAAGGCCACGGATGCATCCACGGTCGAGATCTCGCTTGAAAAACCTTCCGCCGTTTTCCTCGGCCTGATGTCGCGGCCGGAATGCGGTTATACCGGCATGATCTCGCCGGAATCGGTTGCTGCCGATGGCAGTTTCGTCAAGCCGATCGGCACCGGACCGTTCCAGTGGGACGAGTGGAAGAAAGGCGAATATATCCGCCTCGCCAAATTCGCCGATTATGTTTCGCCGGCAAATGACGGCAAGCCTGATGGCATGGTCGGCTCCAAGCGGCCGCTGGCCGACGGCATCAAATTCATGGTCATTCCTGATGCTTCGACGGTGAAAGCGGGCCTTGAATCCGGCGTGCTCGATACGGCTGAGATTTCCCCTGATCTCATTCCGGAATTCAAGACCAATGACAAGATGCAGCTCATCGTTGCCCGCAACAACGGCAAGAACCTGTTCTACATCCAGACCCGCGACAAGGTTCTGAGCAATCCAGGCGTGCGCCGCGCCATGGCGATGGCGCTCGATCTCGATGAACTGGTTGCTGCCGCATCGAACGGCACGGGTGAAGCCAACGGCTCGATGGTCTCGCAGGACTCGGTCTATTTCGACGAGACCCAGAAACAGCGTCCGGCCTATGACATCGAGGCCGCGAAGAAGGAACTGGAGGCTGCCGGTTACAAGGGCGAGCCGATCTCCATCATCGCCAACAAGCGCGGCAACGTGCCGAGTTTCCCGGCCGCCGTCATGGCGCAGGCCATGATGCAGCAGGCGGGTCTCAACGTGCAGATCGAGGTGCTGGATTATGCCACGCAGGTCGATCGCCGTCGCTCCGGTAATTATCAGGTGATCTCGCAGTCGGTCGCCCCGCGTCTCGACCCGGCGCTGATGTATGCCTTCTATGTCGGCAACAAGGACAAGAACGCCTCGCTGATGTGGGACGATCCGAAGGCGATCGAGCTGATGAAGGCGGCCTATGTCGAGGCCGACCAGACGAAGCGCCAGAAGATTTTCGACGAGTTCCATGAGCTGATGCTGAAGGAAATGCCGGGCATCTTCCTCTACGACATGGTCGATGTCTGGGGTGCCACGAAGAAGCTCAAGGGCCAGCCGGTCTGGCAGTCGAACGCCCGCCTCTGGGAAGTCTCGGTCGACAACTGATCCACTATTGCCCGCGCCGGAGGCGGACCCCGGCGCGGACTTTCCATCATAGGGTGCAAGTATTTGGCGGTGCATCCGCCGAAGCGCTTGCGCGTGCCCGTAAAGGGCGGAAAATGCGAGGACAAGCCATGAACCGTGATGCCGTGATGTCGATTGCCGTCGAGGTCGAGGCCATGAAGCCCGACTTCACCACCTTAAGCGACAGCATCTGGGATTTTGCCGAGCTTAAATTTGAAGAACGGCAATCCGCTGGCGTTCTGGCCGCCGCGCTTGAGGAAAACGGCTTTGCGGTTCGCCGCGGTGTGGCAGGCATGGAAACGGCGTTCATCGGCGAATTCGGCAGCGGCAAGCCGGTCATTGCCTTCCTCGGCGAATTCGATGCGCTGGCCGGCATGAGCCAGGTGGCTGATGTGGCGCAGGTGCAGCCGCGCGAGGCGGACGCCACCGGCCATGGCTGCGGCCATAACCTCCTCGGCGTCGGCTCGTTGATGGGGGCCATCGCGCTCGCCCGGCATCTGAAAGCCAATAATCTGCCCGGCACCGTGCGCTATTACGGTTGCCCCGGTGAGGAGGGCGGTTCGGGCAAGACCTTCATGGTGCGGGCTGGCCTGTTTGATGATGTCGACGCGGCGCTGACCTGGCATCCGGCCCCGTTCAACGGTGTGCGTTCCACCAATAATCTTGCCGTGCTGGAATATTTCTACCGTTTCAAGGGTGTTGCGGCCCATGCCTCCAACGCCGCCCATCTCGGCCGCTCGGCGCTTGATGCGGTCGAGCTCATGAATGTCGGCGTCAATTTCCTGCGCGAACACATGCCGCAGGATTGCCGGGTGCATTATGCGATCACCGATACCGGCGGCAAGGCGGCGAATGTTGTGCAGGCCAAGGCAGAAGTGCTTTACCTGATCCGCGCCCCGGAAATGCGCCAGGCGCTCGATCTTGCTGCACGGGTGGACAAGGTGGCGCGCGGCGCGGCGATGATGACCGAGACCGAGGTTGAGATTGTCTTCGATACCGCCTCAACCAACCTTTTGCCCAACATCACGCTGGAAACGGCGATGCATGAAAACATGGTAGCGCTTGGCCCTATCGCCTTCGATGAGGCGGATATCGCTTTCGCAAAGAGCATTCAGGACACCTTTACTGACGAGGCGATCAAAAGCAGCATCCGGCTCTACCAGATAAAGGGCGATGTCTTTTCCAACCGGAAGATCGATGGTTCGACGCCCCTGCATCTCGGCCTGCGTGATTTCGATGGTCAGTCGCATTTCCGGGCGGGTTCCACCGATGTCGGCGATGTCAGCTGGGTCACGCCGACGGCGCAGTGCTGGACGCCCGCCTGGGCGATCGGGACCAATCCGCATACCTGGCAGGTGGTAGCGCAGGGCAAAAGTCCCGCCGCCCACAAGGCCATGGCGCATGCCGCCAAAACGCTTGCAACGACCGGTCTTGCGCTGATGACCTCGCCGGAACTGCTCGCCAGTGCCAAAAAAGAGTGGCGGGAAAAGACCGAGGGCAGCGAATATGTCTGCCCGATTCCCGCCGATGTCATGCCCGCTTCCCACCGGTAAGACGCTACGCACTTGTCACGCTCTTCTTTTGTCGCCGGCCCTGTGAAAAAAGGGCCGGCGGATTTTGGCTTGGAATAAATCTTCCATCATAGTCGAACTCATTCCGAGCTTCGAACCGGGAGTCCGTAATTTCAACGCCTTACGGCTCCCCGCTTCAAGGGTGGACATGAGGCGGATGGAGCTTGGACGCTTTCATCGGCAGCCCCGTCCGGAATGGACATCCTCTGGAATCCCTCATCATCACCGCCTTGTGTGTCGCTTTGCCGCCGGGTCGTGAAGAAAGCATTGACGTTCAGCCCAAAAATGGAATAAATATATCGAACAGACAGAAAATCGGTTTCATTATTCCGTTTTCTGAATGTGAGGAGGTAGCGGCGGGCTTTCGGGTTCGCCTCCGGCTGGGAGAGGTGGCGCCGGACACCGAGGAGGAGAAAACAATGAAGAAATTTATCATCGGCGCAGCCATGTCTGTGCTTCTGGGCACGGCGGCACATGCGGAGACTGTAGGCGTCTCGATGGCGCTGTTCGACGACAACTTCCTGACCGTGCTGCGCAACGGCATGCAGGATTATTCCAAGGAACTGAAGGGCGTGACCCTGCAGGTTGAAGACGCGCAGAACGACGTCGCCAAGCAGCAGAGCCAGATCCAGAATTTCATCGCTTCCAAGGTCGATGCGATCATCGTCAATCCGGTTGACACGGATGCAACGGCGGCCATGTCGAAGCTTGCAGCAGACGCGAAAATTCCGCTGGTTTACGTCAACCGCCAGCCGGTGAACGTGGATACGCTGCCGGACGGCCAGGCATTCGTCGCCTCCGATGAAACGGTGGCCGGCACGCTTGAAGCCAAAGAAGTTTGCCGCCTTCTCGGCGGCAAGGGCAAGGCCGTCATCATGATGGGCGAGCTTTCGAACCAGGCGGCGCGCATGCGCACGCAGTCTGCAAAGGACGTTTTGCAGACCGATGAATGCAAGGGCATTTCGGTTGTTGAAGAGCAGACCGCCAACTGGCAGCGCACGCAGGGTTCCGACCTTGTCACCAACTGGCTCTCCAGCGGTATCGAGTTCAACGCCGTCATCGCCAACAATGATGAAATGGCGATCGGTGCCGTTCAGGCACTGAAGGCCGCTGGCAAGGACATGAAGGACTACGTCGTCGCCGGCGTGGATGCCACACAGGATGCCCTTGCGGCCATGCAGTCGGGCGATCTCGATGTGACGGTGTTCCAGGATGCGGCAGGGCAGGGCAAGGGCGCCCTCGATGCGGCGCTGAAGCTCGTCAAGGGCGACAAGGTCGAGAAGAAGGTCTACATTCCTTTCCAGCTCGTCACGCCTGAAAACGTCAAGGACTACGTGGCCAAGAACTAACGGCCGCCTTCCGGCATCTGCGCCCGTTCGGATTGATATTGGAGGCAGATGCCGGTTTCCGACGGCACCGAAGACAAGCTTCGGTGCGCGAGCGGATGACGATTGAATTTCAGTGAATTCAAAGTGTTGCAGCGCCTCTCATGTCGTGATCGACATGGCGCTGCAAGCCTCCCCGGAGGCGAGGTGCGCCGTTTGGTAAAGCCTGTTTCCGGTCATTTTTGTCTATTGTGGAGGATGAGATGGTCGTCAGTCCATCGACAATGGCCGCCGTGCGCGCCAGCGGAGCCGTGCCGAATGCGGAGTATCTTCTCGCGGCGGAAGGCATACGCAAGGAATTTCCCGGCGTCGTGGCGCTCGATGATGTGCAGTTCAAGCTGAAGCGCGGCACCGTGCATGCGCTGATGGGCGAGAATGGCGCCGGAAAATCGACGCTGATGAAGATCCTGGCCGGCATCTACCAGCCGGACAGTGGCGAAATTCGCCTGAAAGGCGCCGGCATACGTCTCGATTCCCCGCTCGATGCACTGGAAAACGGCATTGCCATGATCCATCAGGAACTGAACCTGATGGCCTATATGACGGTGGCGGAAAACATCTGGATACGACGCGAGCCGAAGAACCGGCTGGGCCTTATCGATCACGGCGAAATGTATCGCCGCACCGAAACGCTGCTGGAAAGGCTGGGTATCGATCTCGACCCGGAAATCCGCGTCGGCGAGCTTTCGGTGGCAAGTCGCCAGATGGTCGAGATCGCCAAGGCTGTTTCCTATGATTCCGACGTTCTCATCATGGATGAGCCGACATCTGCGCTGACGGAGCGCGAGGTCGAGCATCTCTTCCGCATCATCCGCGATCTCCGGGAGCGCGGTATCGGTATCGTCTACATTACCCACAAGATGAACGAGCTGTTCGAGATCGCCGATGAATTTTCGGTTTTCCGCGACGGCAAATATATCGGCACCCACGCCTCGAGCGACGTAACGCGTGACGATATCATTCGGATGATGGTGGGTCGTGAAATCACCCAGATGTTCCCGAAGGAAGAGGTTCCGATCGGCGACGTGGTGCTTTCGGTCAGGAATCTCACGCTCAATGGCGTTTTCCATGACATTTCCTTCGAGGTGCGCGCCGGTGAAATTCTCGGCGTTGCCGGCCTCGTCGGATCGGGCCGCTCCAATGTGGCGGAAACGGTGTTCGGTGTAACACCCGCATCCTCGGGCACGATTGCAATCGACGGCAAGCCGGTTTCGATCGACAGTCCGACGAAGGCTATCAGTCACCGCATGGCGTTTCTGACCGAGGATCGCAAGGATACGGGATGCCTGCTGATCCTGAATATTCTGGAGAACATGCAGATCGCCGTCCTGCAGGACAAATATGTCGCCAATGGCTTCGTGCAGGAAAACGCGCTGTCGGATGCCTGCGAGGAAATGTGCCGCAAGCTCCGGGTGAAGACGCCGCATCTTTACGAGCGCATCGAAAACCTGTCCGGCGGCAACCAGCAGAAGGTGCTGATCGGTCGCTGGATGCTGACCAAGCCGCGCATCCTCATTCTGGATGAGCCGACGCGGGGCATCGATGTCGGGGCCAAGGCGGAAATTCACAAGCTGGTTTGCGAGATGGCGCGCCAGGGCGTCGCCGTCATCATGATTTCCTCCGAAATGCCGGAGGTTCTGGGTATGAGCGACCGTGTCATGGTCATGCATGAAGGTCGGGTGACGGGTTTCCTTGATAGAAGTGAAGCCACGCAGGTTAAAGTGATGGATCTCGCATCGCGGTGAGGCGCGCCGGGATTTCTCGAGGAGGAATGATTATGAATACGAACGCCGCCGCCAACACAGAGTTGGATGGAAAATCCGGACGCAAGCCGCATCGGCGCATCCCGCCGGAGGCTAATATCTTTTTCGTGCTGATCGGCATTGCGCTGGTTTATGAAATTCTTGGCTGGATTTTCATCGGCCAGAGCTTCCTGATGAACCAGCAGCGCCTGACGATCATGATCCTGCAGGTCTCGGTGATCGGCATCATCGCGGTTGGTGTCACGCAGGTCATCATCACCGGCGGCATTGATCTCTCTTCCGGTTCCGTCGTTGGGCTGACGGCGATGCTGTCCGCCAGCGTGGCGCAATCATCCACGTGGCCGCGGGCGCTTTATCCGGGGTTGACCGATCTGCCCTTTTTCATCCCGCTGGCCGTCGGCATATTGGCGGGTGCTCTTGCGGGCTTCATCAACGGGCAACTCATCGCCCGCACCAAAATTCCGCCCTTCATCGCAACGCTTGGCATGATGGTGACGGCGCGTGGTCTTTCCAAGTGGTATACGAAGGGCCAGCCGATCTCCGGTCTGACGGACGGTTTCAACTTCATCGGCACGGGCATCTGGCCGGTCGTGGTGTTCCTCGTCGTCGCCGTCATCTTCCACGTGGCGCTGCGTTATACCCGTTACGGCAAGTTCACCTATGCCATCGGTGCGAACCAGCAGGCGGCACGTGTGTCCGGTATCAATATCGAGGCGCATCTGATCAAGGTATATGCCATTGCTGGCCTGCTCGCCGGTCTCGCTGGCGTCGTCACCGCCGCCCGCGCACAGACGGCGCAGGCCGGCATGGGCGTGATGTATGAACTCGACGCTATCGCCGCAGCCGTCATCGGTGGTACATCGCTCGCCGGCGGTGCAGGCCGTATTACCGGAACGGTGATCGGCACCATCATCCTCGGTGTCATGACGTCGGGCTTCACCTTCCTCCGGGTGGACGCCTATTACCAGGAAATCGTCAAGGGCCTGATCATCGTGGCCGCGGTCGTTGCCGACGTCTACCGACAGAAGAAACGCGCAAAGCGCTAAATCCTCCTCCCAGACTTGGGGCAGGCCTTCAGGCTTGCCCCTTTTTTGTGTTCCTGTGAGCCGAGGGGGACTAGCTAAGGTTCATGCCTTGCTGTTTCGATAGTCGTGGACGGCCTTGCCGAAGGCCTCGAACAAAGCGCGCGACGGCGCATCTGTCTCAGCCCAATATTCCGGATGCCATTGCACGCCGACGGCAAATCCCTTGGCGTCGATGACGGAAACGGCCTCGATGGTGCCGTCCGCCGCCGTTGCCTCCACCTGCAGGCGGGGTGCGGTCTCGGCGATTGCCTGCCGGTGCAGCGAATTGATCTGGATTTCGCCGGACATGCCGAGATGCTGCGCGATGCAGGAGCCTTCGCGCACATGCACCGGCTGGCGAATGGCGAAGGCCACGTCGCGGTCGTCATGTTCCGGCTTGCGGTGGTCCCATATGCCGGGCTGCTCCTGAATTTCGGAAGCCAGCGTGCCGCCCAGCGCGACGTTCAGTTCCTGAATGCCGCGGCAGATGGCCAGCATCGGGATGCCGCGTTCAATGGCGCGGCGGATGAGCGGCAGGCTGGTGGCGTCGCGGGCCGGGTCGAACGGGCCGTCGCTTTCCTGCGCCTCTTTGCCGTAAAGGGAAGGGTGCACATTGGTGGCGGAGCCGGACACCAGCAGGCCATCCACCCGGTCGAGAATGGCGTCGACCTCGTTTCCGTCCTCGAAGGCCGGGACGATGAAGGACATGACGCCAGCGACTTTCAGCGCGGCGGAAACATACTGGTTCTGCGCGGCGTGCCAGTCGGCTCCGGTGAAATGCCTGATGTCGGCGGGAACGGCGATAATGGGTTTTGGCATGGTGGCTCCGGGACGAATCTTCGAAATTTGTGCGACTGCCGGCTGGCCAAGTCAAGCACGCGTTTTGCGTTCTGACGATCCTTTCTGCGCCTAAAGTATAAGGCGATGCCGGGATATTTCAGTTGAAAATAAAATACGAAGCAGAGTTTCCGAAAATTCCCGGAAAGGCCGGTTTTTCAGCGATTAATTCTTGGCGCGGGTGCTTGTCAGCCGGGCCGTAACCGTGCTTACTTTGCTGCGATGCCTGAACAGCAACGAGGGGAATTCAAAGCTGCGGGCAGCGTTCATATCTGGGAGGATATAGATGGATCGCCGTTCCTTTATGAAAAAAGGTGCGCTTGCGGGAGCTGCCACGGCAGCGCTGGCCGCGCCCGCCATTGCACAGCAGAACACCAAGATCAACTGGCGCCTGACGTCGTCGTTTCCGAAATCGCTCGACACGATCTATGGCGGCGCGGAAGATATTGCCAAGCATGTCGCCGCCGCGACCGACGGCAATTTCACCATCCAGCCCTTTGCCGCCGGCGAAATCGTGCCCGGCCTGCAGGCGGCCGACGCCGTATCATCCGGCACGGTGGAAATGTGCCACACCTGCTCTTATTATTACGTCGGCAAGGATCCGACCTTCGCCATCGGCACGGCCATACCTTTCGGCCTCAATGCCCGCCTCACGAATTCATGGTTCTATGAAGGCAATGGCAACAAGCTGCTCAACGAGTTTTACGCCAAGCACAATCTCTACGGCATGATTTCGGGCAATACCGGCGCGCAGATGGGCGGCTGGTTCCGCAAGGAAATCAACACTGTCGACGATTTCAAGGGCGTGAAGATGCGCATCGCCGGTCTGGCCGGCAAGGTGGTGGAAAAGCTCGGCGTGGTGCCGCAGCAGATCGCCGGCGGCGATATCTATCCGGCGCTGGAAAAAGGCACCATCGACGCGGCGGAATGGGTCGGTCCCTATGACGACCACAAGCTCGGCTTCCAGAAAGTGGCGAAATATTATTATTATCCGGCCTTCTGGGAAGGTGGCCCGGTCATCCATTCCTTCGTCAATCTGGACAAGTGGAACAGTCTGCCGAAAAGCTACCAGACGGCGCTGCAGGACGCCTGCGCCTTCGCCAACACCAGCATGATGGCGAAATACGACGCGAAAAACCCGATCGCCATCAAACAACTGGTTTCGGAAGGTGCGGTGCTCAGGCCGTTCAGCCAGGAAATCCTCGAGGCCTGCTACAAGGCCGCGCTGGAAGTCTATGCCAATATTTCGGCCTCCAATCCGGACTTCAAGAAGATCTACGAAGATCAGGTCGCCTTCAAGCGTGAAGGTTATCTGTGGATGCAGCTTGCAGAATACACGTTCGATACTTTCATGATGATCCAGCAGCGTAACGGCAAGCTCTGATTATTCGGTGACGGCGGACCGAGCAAAGGCCCTGGGGATTTCGGTCTCCGGGGTTTTTGTTGTGCGCGCATGCCTTCACGCATCCGACAACAAAGGATGATTTACGATCAATTCCGTTGTGGGCAAAAGCAGCAGGCTCCGCGACCAGCCGGAGCGTCGGCGGGGATTGGCCACGCCGACCTCGGCAAAGGCCTTGCTCTCAACTGTGGAGGTGATGCGATGTGGAAACCACTGAGCATTGCGTTTGTCGTTAGAAGAAACCGGACAGGCTGGTCACTGACTGTCCGGCTTCATTTCAAGCGATAAGCAAAACGGAAGGCAGGGGCGCAACCCTGTCTTCCACTCCGCAATCATAAGCGTTTCGCCAGGTCCTTACAAGATGCCCGTCAGGGCCCGATCTTCGGCGGCTCGCCAAGATTCGGCATGCCCGGCAATCCACCCGGCTGGCCGAAATTGGGCATGGTGTTGCCGCCCTGATTGCCGAAGGCGGGCACTTCGATCTTGATGGAATTCAGATCGACCTCAGGCGCCTTGTCCAGCCAGTAGGTGACGGATTCCGGCCAGAAGATCACGATGGCGACGAGGATGAGCTGCATGCCGAGCCATGGGATGGCGCCCATATAGATATCCGATGTCTTGACCGAGCGCGGCGCGATGGAGCGCAGGTAGAACAGCGCAAATCCGAAGGGCGGATGCATGAAGCTCGTCTGCATGTTGATGCAGATCAGCACGCCGAACCAGATCAGGTCGATACCGAGCGCCTGGGCGATCGGCGCCAGCATCGGAATGACGATGAAGGCGATTTCGAAGAAATCGAGGAAGAAGGCGAGGAAGAAGATGAAGATGTTGACGAAGATCAGGAAGCCGATGGGGCCGCCCGGAATACCCGACAGCATGTGCTCGATCCACAGCGAACCGTCCATGCCCTGAAAGACGAGGGAGAAGCAGGTGGCGCCGACCAGAATGAACACCACCATCGAGGTGATGTGCATGGTGGAATGCATGCCCTGTTTGATGAGATCCCAGCTGAGGCGGCGGTGCGCGGCGGCCAGCGCCATGGCGCCCACGACGCCGAGCGCGCCGGCTTCGGTGGGCGTTGCAAGGCCGAGGAAGATGGTGCCGAGCACGAGGAAGATCAGCACGATGGACGGGATCATGCCCGCCAGCACGCGGAAGACCAGCGCCCGGTTGAGTTCTCCCCGTGCTTCCGGCGGCAGCGCCGGCAGGTCCTTCGGCCGCACGACCGACATGAACAGGATGAAGAGCATGAAGATGGCGACTTGCAGGATCGACGGGCCGATGGCGCCGAGATACATGTCGCCAACGGATTTGCCGAGCTGGTCGGCAAGCACGATCAGCACCAGCGAAGGCGGAATGACCTGCGTGATCGTGCCGGATGCGGCGATGACGCCGGTGGCAAGCCGCGGATTATAACCGTATTTCAGCATGATCGGCAGCGAGATGACGCCCATGGTGATGACGGAAGCGGCTACCGTGCCGGTAATCGCGCCGAGAATTGCGCCAACGATGATGACGGCATAAGCGAGACCGCCGGGAATTGCGCCGAACAGTTTGCCCGTCCCTTCAAGCAAATCTTCGGCAAGCCCGCATCGCTCCAGGATCGCGCCCATGAAGGTGAAGAAGGGGATGGCGAGCAAAAGATCGTTCGAGACGATGCCGAAGATGCGCAGGGGCAAAGCCTGAAGAAAGGCCGGCGAAAAATGCTCGGTGAAGATGCCGATGACGCCGAAAACGAGACCGACGGTGGCGAGCGAGAAAGCAACCGGAAATCCGTAAAGCATGAAGATGATCATGCCGAGGAACATCAGTGGCGGAAGAATACCATATTCGAACATGGGAAATATCCTGAAGGTTCAGATCGGTGCGATCATTGCAGGGGTTTTTCGTACTTCGTATCGAGCGCATAAAGCCTGTTGAGGGCGCCTATGCGCTTGATGAGTTCGGAAAAACCCTGAAGAACCAGAAGGGCGAAACCGGCGAAGATGATGAGTTTCACCGGCCAGCGGATGAGGCCGCCGGCATTGGAGGACATTTCGCTCTGATGCCAGGAGAGTGTGAACATGGGCCAGGAAAGCCAGGCGAGGTAAAAGCAGCCGGGAAGCAGGAACAGCACGATGCCGATAATGTCCACCCAGATGCGGCTGCGCGGTGAAATCGCGCCATAGATGATGTCGACACGCACATGTTCGTTCATGCGCAGCGTATAGGATGCGCCGATCAGTACGATGAAAGCGAACATGTACCACTGGATTTCCAGCCAGCCGTTTGAACTGTAGTTCAGGGCGTAACGGACCATGGCGTTGCCGGCGCTGACGAGGCAGCAGATGAGCACGAGATAACCGGCAACCTTGCCCAGAGCTTCGCTTGCAAGGTCTATCAGCGCACTTAGTTTTAAAAGCGACTTCATAACTTTCCCCTCTTCCCTTTTCGGGCCCTTTGCGGGTTTATGGCGGAGAGCAAAGCCCGGCACCCCTGCTGCGGCCACGCCTCCACGTTCTGCCGCTGCCACAGGTTCCAGAGTTCCTCCTCACAGAATTCCGTGTATGGTCAGGCGGTTCGAAAAGCAACCAAAACCACCATCAAACAGCTTGACTGATCGCCCTTTTCAACCGTTTGCGAAAGAATGTTGCCCTATGACATGTTTCGCCCGGTTGAGCGGCCACGGGGCATGCCATCGCCGCTCTTTCGCCGAGAACGCATTGCGCTTTTCGGCGACTTCATGTTACCTCTGGCTACGGAGAATCCAGCATGGGCCCGTGATCGTCCACGGGCAGATTTTCCCGCACGACGGGCATGACGGATGGAGCACAAGGGGAAGCGGAATGAGCGAACACCACACGGGTCCTGTCGAAGTCGGCGCCGAGATGAATTACGCCGAGCACGAAAAGACCTATAACGGTTTTCTGGCCTTGACGAAGTACGGCACGATGATGCTGTGCGTGCTGATGCTGGCGATGGTCGCGGGTTTCTTCACCTCCGCCGGTTTCCTTGGTGGCCTGGTCGTCTTCGTCGTGCTGTCGGCTGCGGGTTTCTTTCTGCTGCGCTGAACAATCCCGTTCATGAGCGGTTCCCGTTCCGGGGATCGGGCGATGCCGGATAACCGGAAAGGCCAAGCCATGAAGCGCCTGTTATCTTGTCTGCTTCTGCTGTTGACGATTGCGCATCCCGCTTTGTCGCGCGATCTCTCGCCCGCCGAGCAGGATAGCCTTCGCACACAGATAGAGCGATTTCAGACGGCTTTGGGCGCACAGGATTTCGATGTCGTCGGCAAGACAGTGCCGCCTAAAATCTTTGAATTCATCGCGCGTGACGCCGGTATTACCGCGGAGCAATTGCGCGGCGCCTTGACCGCGCAGATGCAGATGGCGCTTGCGGCGGTCAAGATAACCGAATTCACCATGGATACGCAGGCGATCAGCCTTGCGCAAACGCCTGATGGAACGCCCTATGCGCTTATCCCGACAAAAACGGTGATGGAAACCGGCGGCCAGACGATCGAGGCGAAATCCCACACACTGGCCCTGATGGACGGCGCGGACTGGTATTTGCTGCGGGTAAGCGACCAGCAGCAGGTCACCATTCTGCGCAAGGTCTATCCGTCCTTCGCCGAGGTGGAGTTTCCGGACGATTCCATGCAACCGGTGAAATAGTCCACTTTTCTTGAACTCAGGAAAAACGTCCCGGCCGGAAAGGGTCGACCGAGATTGCCGTCTCCTCACCGCTGGCCAGTTGCGTCACCAGACGGGCGGTGGCTGCCGATTGTGTCAGCCCCAGATGGCCATGGCCGAAGGCATAGATGACGGAGGGCGTGGCGCGTGCGGTGCCGATAACGGGAAGACAGTCCGGCATCGACGGGCGGAACCCCATCCATTGCCGGCCACCTTCCAGTTTGAGGCCGGGCAGAAAACGTCCTGCCTTCTTCAGCATGGCTTCGGCTCGGCGGAAATTCGGTTTCAGTTCCAGTCCGCCGAGTTCGACCGCGCCGCCAATACGGATACCCGTCGATAGCGGGGTGACGACGAAGCCGTGGTCGTTGAAATAAAGCTGGCGCGTAAGGTTGAAAGCGTCGGGGGGAAGGGTGGTGTTGTAACCACGTTCGGTTTCCAGCGGCACGATGTTGCCAAGCGTCGCGGCAAGCTTTCCCGACCACGCGCCGCAGGCGATCACCACCCTGTCGGAATCGATCTTGTCACCGTTTTCGAGCGTCACGATCGTGCTTTCGCCGACCGCATCGATACGTTCGGCCTCACCCTTGCGCAGGCTGGCGCCGCGGGCGAGTACCAGATCGAAAATGGCGCGGGTGAAATCATAGGGGTCGGAGACCTGCAGGCCATCCGGCGAAAACATGGCGTGGCGGAACTGCGGCGCGAGACCCGGCTGCAATGCCTCGATTTCATCGCGGCCAACGCGCTCAAAGATGAAACCGGCGCTTTCCTTTTCGTCCCAGTCCCCGCGGGCAGCATTGAGACTCGACTCGCTGTCATAAAGATCGAGCGTGCCAGTTTTTGAAACGAGGTGCGAAAGTTCCGGCATCGCCGCGACATGGGCCATTTCCAGGGCGGCCAGCCGGTTGATGTCGGTGAGTGATTTCAGCCCGTGGCGAAAGTTGCGTTCGGCGCTGGCGCGCCAGAAACGCCACAGCCAGGGCGCGATCTTCGCCGCATAGGCTGGCGGCACGCTGAGCGGGCCGAGCGGATCGAACAGCCAGCGCGGCGCTTTTTTCATGATGCCGGGAGCGGGAATGGGGATGATTTCGGGGAAGGCCAGAATGCCGGCATTGCCGGAACTTGCGCCTCGGGCAACCTCGCTGCGTTCCAGAAGCACAACTTCACGCCCGGCATTCTGCAGATAAAGCGCCGCCATGGAACCGATAATGCCGGTGCCGATCACCAGCACATCGCATTTCAGGGTTTTGGTCATCGGCGCTCCTGCAACACAAATCTCTCAACCCCGCCATAACAATGAATGCCGCCCCGATGAAAGGCCGCATCGTGTTGCTGGCGCAGAAATATCAGCACTGTGGCAAATAAGCGGTCCGAAATAGACAAGACGAATATATTCGCGGTGAAGCATATTTGCAGTCGTTTCAGATTCTGGATCAATAGTTATAGATCATTATTAATCGCTATTTAACGGTGTCCGGCTAGTTTCGCGTGCAGGCGGGTCGACCTTTTTCATCTTTATATTTCGGAGATGGAGGGGGTCTGCATATGGATTACTGTTCGAGGGTTCAAATAGATGTCTCACTTTTCCAAATTCGGTCTGGATGCTTCCGCGGTGCTTGATGCAATTAGCCGCTCACAGGCCATCATCGAGTTCGATCTGACCGGCAAGATTTTGAAAGCAAACGATAATTTCTGCAAGGCGCTCGGCTATCAGCAGTCTGAAATCGTTGGCCGCTCCCACGGCATGTTCCTTTCTTCCGAAGATGCCGCCTCATCTGAATACAGGGCCTTCTGGGCAAAGCTGTCGCGCGGCGAATACGATCAGGGCCAGTACCGGCGTCAGGCCAAGAATGGCGACGAAATCTGGATTGAGGCCTCTTACAATCCGGTGTTCCGTTTCGGTAAACCCTACAAGGTGGTCAAGATCGCAACCGACATCACCTCGATCAAGCGCAAGAGCGCCGAGGATAACGGCAAGCTGGCGGCACTCTCCCGCGCGCAGGCCATGATCGAATTTACGCCTGACGGAAAAATCCTCAGCGCCAACGAAAATTTCCTCGCGACACTCGGTTACACGGCAGAAGACATCATCGGCAAGCATCACTCGATGTTCTGCGAGCCGGCCTATGCCCAGTCCCAGGACTATCGGGATTTCTGGAAGGAACTCGCAAGGGGCCACTTCTCGACCGGGCAGTTCATGCGCCTTGGCAAGGATGGCAAACGCGTTTTCATTCAGGCCTCCTATAATCCGATCATCGATGACCGGGGCCGGGTCTTCAAGGTGGTGAAATTCGCTTTCGATGTGACGGACCGGATGCATGCGGTCGAGGAGCTTGGTGCTGCGCTGGAGCGGCTTTCTCAATGCAATATCCGCATTACGCTGGACAAACCCTTCGTCGGCGAGTTCGAACGGCTGCGTTGCGATTTCAATAAATCGATCGCGGAATTCCAGAAGACGCTGGAAAATGTTCTCGGCCAGACCGGAGACCTGACCCGCAGCAGCCAGGAAGTCAGCGAAGCCTCCGTTAATCTCGCCGAACGTTCACGCGAGCAGGCGGTGGCGCTTGAGGAGACTTCGGCAGCGCTCGAAGAAATCACCGCGACGGTCCGGTCGTCGACCGAAAACATGAAGGAGACGCGCAAGCTCGTTCAGAGCGCGCGGACATCCACCGTGGCCTCCACCGAGGTCGTGGAGCGGACAGTCGATGCCATGCAGCGTATCGAGACGGCTTCACGGGAAATCAGCCAGATCATCGGCGTGATTGACGAAATCGCGTTCCAGACGAACCTGCTGGCACTGAATGCCGGCGTGGAAGCCGCGCGTGCGGGTGAAGCGGGCAAGGGCTTTGCGGTGGTGGCGCAGGAAGTGCGCGAACTGGCGCAGCGTTCCGCCAATGCCGCGAAAGAAATCAAGGCATTGATCAACAATTCCGGCACCGAGGTTCTGGAGGGCGTCAGGCTGGTGGGCGAAACCGGCGAAGCGCTGAAGCAGATCGACGCGCTGGTCAGGCATATTGACGGTAATGTCGACATGATCGCCAAGGCGGCGGACGAACAGGCCGTCGGTATCAGCGAGATCAACAAGGCGGTCAACCGGCTGGACCGGATGACGCAGGAGAATGCGGCGATGAGCGCCCGCACCACGGTGATCAGCACGACGCTGGCGCAGGGCGCGGATGCGCTGGCACAGCTTGTCAGCCTGTTCAAGCTGAACCGCCGCACGATTCAACGGGAAGACGGATCGTCCACCCGCCCGGATACCGCGCATACCACCCGGCGCGACCAGCCGTCGGCACGGGCGGCCGCGTAAAGGAGCAGGCTCAGGCCCGCTTCAGCTGATCATGAGATTCGATGGATGCGGATGCCTTTGAACGGGCATCCGCATGCCTTTATGACCGCAGCGCCGGTCGCTCGATGCCGAGGTGGTCGCGCAGCGTCGAACCTTCGTAATCCCTGCGGAACAGGCCCCGTTCCTGCAAAAGCGGTACAACTTCGCGGTTGAATTCCTCCAGCCCGCCGGGGAAGAAGGGCGGCATGACGTTGAAGCCGTCGGCTGCGCCGTTTTCGAACCATTCCTGCATCCGGTCTGCCACATCCTTGGACGTGCCCATGACGATATGGTGGCCGCGGCCGGCGGCGACGCGCAGCGCCAGTTCGCGGATCGTCAGCTTTTCGCGGCGCGCCAGTTCGGTCAGAAGTTCGGCGCGGCTGCGCAATTGGTCGGAGATCGGCAGGTCCGGCAGCGGGCCGTCAAGGTCGTAATCGGCAAGGCTGTGGCCGATGCGTTCTTCGAGCAGCGGCATGGCGCTCTTGATATCGGTCCAGCGGTTCAGTTCCTTCAGCTTTTCGCCGGCCTCTTCGAAGCTCCTGCCGATGATCGGCATGAAACCGGGCATCACGGCGACGCTTGCCGGATCGCGGCCGAACTTCTCCACGCGCGCCTTGAGGCTCGTATAAAAGGCCTGCGCTTCGGAAATCGCCTGCTGGGCGGTGAAGACGATATCGGCGGTGCGGGCGGCGAGATCCTGCCCCGGCCCGGAAGAGCCGGCCTGGATGAGAACCGGGTGGCCCTGCGGCGAACGCGGAATATTGAGCGGTCCCTTGACCGTGAAATATTTGCCTTCGTGATTGAGGATATGGACCTTTTCCGGATCGACGTAACGGCCCGCCTGCTTGTCCTTGACGAAGGCGTCGTCATCCCAGCTGTCCCACAGGCCGCGAACGACATTCACATATTCTTCCGCCACCGCATAACGCTCGTCATGCTCGGGATGGTCTTTGGAAAAATTCGCCGCCGTGCGGGCGTATGAGGTCGTGACGATGTTCCATGCCGCGCGCCCGTGGCTGAGATGGTCGATGGAGGCGAAGGCGCGGGCGGTGTGGTAAGGCTCGCCATAGGTTGTGGAGGCGGTGGCTGCCAGCCCGATCTTGTCGGTCACCATGGCAAGGGCCGCAAGCAGGGTCAGCGGTTCGAAGCGCGCGATCATCGACGGATGGGCGTCGACGCCGCTGGTCAGGCCGTCGGCAAGGAAAACCATGTCGAATTTCGCCGCCTCGGCCATTTTCGTAACGCGGGTGAGCAGATCGAAATTCTCGCTGCCGGCTTCGGCATCGGGGTGGCGCCAGCCGGAAACGTGGTGCCCGGCGCCCTGCAGGAAGAGGCCGAGATGCATCTGTCTTTTGCGTGTCGTGGTGGTCATGGGGTTCATGCCTTCATGTCGGTCGAGTTATATTTGCGATACCAGAAGCGTTTCGAGCTTCCTGAGGTCGGCTGCGGTTTTCATGGACCGCAACAGTGCCGGAATGCCGGCGAATTTTTCATTGCCGCCGGTCGCGTCGGCAAATTTTTCGGTCGGATCATCGATGCCGGGGAGGCCATCGATACGGCGCGACAGCACCGTGCCATCCTTCTTCGTCACATCGATGACCACGAAACGGGTGGTCGGATCGGGCGAGAGACGGCGGGCGGTCTCGTCATGTCGGCGCGAGACCCTGGCGGAAAGCGCAAGCAGGTCGGGGCGCGTCGGGCGCTCATCGAAATGGCCAATGCCGAGTGATCCATCGGTCAGAGCGGCGGCAAAGACATATTCGGGGCTGAAACGCGCATCGATGCCGGTCGTGGGGGTGGACGGTCCGACAAGGGCGGCATCGCCGCCCGGTGGAAAGGTAATGGTGACCGTCTCGATCTCCTCCGGTGTCAGATTATCCGCGTTGCGCAACGCCAAAGCGCCGACGGCGACGGGATGGGCGGCGGTGCAGCAGGGGAAGGCCTTGAGGGTGAGGCCCGGCGAGACGATCTGCCAGGGTGCGCCCCAACCGGAGAGAACGCGTTTCGGCTGCTCGGCGCCGAAGGCGAAGGCCGAATAAAAGCCGATGGGGTTTTCGAGAAAATCCGGCGCGCCCTGAAAACCGGATCGCGCCAGCCGCGCGGCGGTAAGGCCGGCGCGCGTGGCGAGCCCGGCGTGCAAAGGCTTGGCGTCATAGCCGAATTGCAGACGAAGCCCGGCCGACTGGGTGGCGGCGAGGCCGAGCGCCACGGCCGTGGTCTGCGGATCGAATTTCAAGAGATGGGCAATCGCCGCCGCAGCGCCGATGGGCCCGAGCGTTGCGGTGGCGTGGAAGCCGTTTTCGTAGTGTTTGGTCCCGAGCGACAAGCCGAGACGCGCCATGGTTTCGAGCCCGACGATATAGGCGGCGATGAAGGCATCCGCCGTCGAGCCCTCTTCGACCGCGATAGCCAGCAAAGCGGGAATGATCGCGACGGTCGGATGGCCGCGCACGCTGCCATGGACATCGTCATAATCAAGCACATGACCGGCGTGGCCGTTGATGAGGGCGGCGGTAAAGGCATCCGTGCGCAGATCGTGGCCGATAATGCCCGCCGCGCCTGATGTGCCCGGTGTAAAGCTGTCGATCAGGATCCTGGTGCTTCTGTCGGCGGCACCGCCCAGAACGCAGGCGAAAAAATCGATCAGCGCCGTGCGGGCGATGGCCACAGCCTCCTCGTCACGCAAGGGATCGGAGGCGGCAATTGCTTCGGCGAGACGAAGGGTGAGCTTTTCGTCGGCGGTCATGGCATCAGATCCCTTCGCCGTCATTGACCCGCGCCACCTGTCCGCCGAGACCCTTGACGAAGGCGTTGATGCGCGGATTGGTCGACCTGTAGAAGATGTGCTCCGGCGTGCCCTGATCGACGATCAGGCCGTTTTCGGTGAAGACGATATTATCGCTGATTTCTTCGGCAAAACGCATTTCGTGCGTGACGAGAATACTGGTCATGCCGTCATTGACGAGATCGCGGATGACGGCGAGCACTTCGCCCACGGTTTCCGGGTCGAGCGCCGAGGTGACCTCATCGAAGAGCACCAGTTCCGGCCGCATGGCAAGCGCGCGGGCAATCGCCACGCGCTGCTGCTGGCCGCCGGAAAGCTGGCCGGGATAGGCATCGACCTTTTGAGAAAGACGCACTTTTTCCAGCAATTCGCGGGCATGGCGCTCGGCTTCAGCCTTCGGCGTACCGAGAATCTTGATCGGCGCGATGGTAATGTTTTCCATCACCGTCAGATGCGGAAAGAGGTTGAACTGCTGGAACACGATGCCGATGCGCTTGCGCAGCGCGATGCGCTCAGCCTCGGTCTTCAGCTGATCCACACGGGTGCCGCCGACGGTGATCTTGCCCGATTGCGGGATGAGCAGGCCGTTGATGCAGCGCAGGATGGTGGATTTGCCGGAGCCGGAAGGGCCGATGATGGAGACGGCATCGCCCTTGTTCACCGTGAGGTCGATGCCCTTCAGGACCTGATTGTCACCGAAGGACAGGTGTATGCCTTCCAGTTCGACCAGAGCTTTTGCGGCGGTTTGTGGTGCGGGTGCGGACATGGCTTGTTCCAATCAGCGGGAAGCGAAGCGCCGCTCGAGGCGCTGCGTGAAACGGGAGACGGGATAGCAGAACAGGAAGAACGCCATCAGAACGGTGAGGTAAACCACGACGGTGAAATCGTTGCGCTGCACGGCGGTGCTGGCGTCTGTCGCGGCGTGAAGAAGCTCATGCACGCCGACCAGCGAGGCAAGCGCCGTGCCCATGGTGATCGACGCATAGAGGTTCATCCATGGCGGCAGCGAGCGTTTCACGCATTGCGGCAGGATGATCCAGCGCAGTGTCTGGTTGCGCGAAAAGCCCAGCCCCTGCGCCGCTTCCCATTGCGCCGTCGGAATGGACTGGATGGCGCCGCGGGTGATTTCGGCGATATGGGCGCTTGCCGGAATGGCAAGCCCGACGACGGCCTTTATCCAGTCCGGGAAGGGGATGTAGTTGCCGAAGGCGACGATCTCGAAGGGGAAGATGTAGGTCGCGGCAAAGATCAGCACCAGATGCGGCGCGTTGCGGAAGACCTGCACATAGGTCAGTGCCGGCGCGCGCACGAGGCGATAGGGCGCGAGCTCCATGATGCCGAGCAGGACGCCAATGAAGGTGCCGATGGCGATCGCCAGAATGCTGATCAGCACGTTCATGGCAAAACCCTTGGCCAGATAGGGCAGCCATTGCAGCAGCACCTGGCCGAGCGATGGATCGAGGATCAGCCAGAGGATGACGGCGATCAAAACACCGAGCAGCAGAATGGTGCCGAAGGGCGGCTTCTTTACCGCCTGTGTTGGAGAAACCACCGCACTCATTGACCGAACCCCGGAACCGCAAGACGCCGTTCAAGCCACAGACCGGCCCTTGCGACGATGAAATTGATGACGCTGAAGAAGATCAGGATGACGATCATCAGCTCGACCACATTGTCGCGCTGCGTCCAGATCAGGATCGATGCATAGGTGATTTCACCGACAGCAATTGCCGAGCCGACCGTGGTGAGCTTCACCAGATTGACGAGGTTGTTGATGATGGAGGGTAACGCCGTGCGGATCGCCAGCGGAAACTCCACATAGCGTAAAATCTCGAAGGAGCTGAAACCGATTGCGCGTGCCGCCTCGATGGTGGTGGCCGGCACCGCCTCGATGCCGCCGCGCAACGCTTCCGCATGGAAAGCGGCAATGTGCAGGCCGGTAATGGCGACGACCCAGAAAAAGGGTGTCAGCGGATTGTTCTGCGCGCCGCCGAGAGCGTTGGAAATCAGCATGTTGAGCACGAGGAAACCGCACATCAGCTGCACCAGCGTCGGCGTGTTGCGCGTCAGTTCCACATAGGCGCGCACGGGGCCGGCAAGCCAGACCTTGCCGGATGTCAGCATGGCCGCGAAAATGAAGCCGAAGACGAGGCTGAGCGGCAAAGTGACGGCGACGAGGATCAACGTCATCTTCATGCCGTCGAGCCAGATCTGAACCTCATAGCCGCTGTTCAGAAAATCATAGTTGAGGCCGAGATGCGCGGCCAGTTCTATGAAGCGCGCTGTAAATCCATCCTGCATCGGAAATCCATGCTGTTGTCGCGGGTGCCGCCCGGCAGGCGCTGCCAGAATGACCTGTCTTGCTTTAAAGCAGAAAAGAACGGCGGGCGAAACCGACCGTTCCTGATAGTCAGGGGAAATCGCTATGATGGCAGCCGCCCTTGCGTCATGCCGGTCCCCGGAACAGGCCCGGGGACGATCCCGCATTCAGCCACGGCGCGGCTGCGCCGTGAAAGAGCCTCTCGCGATCAAGGACTTGATCGCGCTGGACCCCGGACGAAATCCGGGGGTGGCGGAGCAAGCGTGGTCGCTCGTTCTCTTACTGAGCGGCCGAAAGCTTCTTCTGCTGTTCTTCCATATAGCCGATGCTTGGCAGGCGGTTGGCCTTGGCGAATTCGAGCATCTTGCCCGACGCGTGCAGTTCCTTGACGATCTTGTCGAGCGCGGCCTGCGTGTCGCTTTCGCCCTTGCGCAGCCAGATCACGGAATCCGATGGGATCAAGTCGGTGGGGATGAGGATGCCGTAATCCTTCCACTCGTCGGCGCGGTCCTGAAGCATCAGGCTCAGTGTGCCGTTGACGTGAACGGAAACATCGCAATTGCCGCCCTTCAGCGCCAGCAGCGATTCCGGCTGGCTCGGCAGAGCCTTCACCTGCGCGCCATATTGTTCGATCAGCGGCTGGGTGTAGTTCGACCCTTGCGAAACGCAGGCGATCTTGCCCTTCAGGTCCGGCCAGTCCTTGATGCCACTGTCCTTGCGGCCGATGGCGGCGCCACCCTGGCGGTCATAGGGCGTGGGCACATAATCGAGGGTTTTGGCGCGCTCTTCCGTGTACTGCATGTTGGCGATCAGAATATCGACCTTACCCTGCTGCAGGAACTGTACCCGGTTGGGCGGCGTGACGGTCTCGGTGACAAGCTCGACACCGAGGCCGGCGGCCAGCGCCTTGGCGACGTCGATGTTGAGACCCTTCTGCTCCTGCGTCTTCGGATCGATAAAGCCGAAAGGCGCGCCGGAGAGGATGACACCGACGGTGAGCTTGCCGCGACCCTTGATGCGGTCAAGCGTTGCATCCGCGTGAGCGGCGGTGGCCATCGAAGCGATGACGACGGTTCCGGCGATGAGTTTTGCGGCAAATCTGGAGAAAGAGAGGGCCATGGGTATTTCCTTTTGATTGTGAGTGGAAACTACATGAGGCACCCGCCGAGAGCGAGAATTGGCATTGCGTGAAAAATAGTATGAATAAAATCCGGTTCCAATAAATCTTTCAGGAAGAAAAATTATCCTAATAATTTGAAATCGTAGAATCCTGTTCTGTGTCGCTCCCGTTTTGCGTTTTGCCGTAAGGGGCGCGGGAGAAGTCCAGATGTTGTCCGCGAACTGAACGGCGACAGACACGGCGACAGATAAAGTGAGTGGATCCCGCTTGTTTCTTCTCCCCGCCGGGGAGAAGGTCGCGGCAGCGGGATGAGGGGGCAAGCTCTCAGTCTATCTCTGCCGTAGCCCCCTCATCTGACCCTTCGGGCCATCTTCTCCCGGCAGGGAGAAGAAATACGCCGCGACGTCACCGTCCGGCGTTATAGGCCGCGATTGCCGCCATATTGACGATATCGCTGTCCTTCGCACCCATCGAGGTGATCTGCACCGATTTGTCGAGGCCGACGAGAAGCGGGCCGATGACGGTCGCGCCGCCCAGTTCCTGCAGCATCTTGGTGGAGATGGAGGCGGAATGGATGGCGGGCATGACCAGCACATTGGCCGGGCCGGAAAGCCGGGCGAAGGGATACTGGCTCTGCATGCGGTGGTGGTTCAGCGCCACATCGGCCGACATTTCGCCGTCGACCTCGAAATTGACGTTGCGTCGGTCGAGGATTTTCACCGCCTCGCGCACCTTGTCGGAGCGTTCGCCGGTCGGCTGGCCGAAGGTGGAATAGGCGAGCATGGCAACACGCGGTTCGTAGCCGAAACGGCGGGCGAGGTGGGCTGCCTCTTCGGCGATATCGGCAAGGTCTTCCGCATTTGGCATGTCATGCACGGCGGTATCGGCCACGAAGACGGTGCGGTTGCGCGAGACTACCAGCGAAACGCCGATGACGCGATGGCCGGGTTTGGTGTTGATGCAGCGGCGGATATCTTCGAGCGCGGTGGAGTAGTTGCGGGTAACGCCGGTGACCACGGCGTCCGCATCGCCCATCGCCACCATGCAGGCGGCAAAATGGTTGCGGTCGTTGTGGACCAGACGCTGCACGTCGCGCAGCAGGAAGCCGCCGCGCTGCAGACGCGCATAGAGATAATCGACATAGGCATCGACGCGGCTGGAAAGGCGCGCATTGGTAATCTCGATATTGGCGCGGTCGAGATCGATGCCGGCGCGTTCCGCATTGGCCTTGATGATATCGTCACGGCCGAGCAGGATGGCGGTGCCGAGACCCTGAGCGGTGAATGAAATCGCCGCGCGCATGACCTGTTCTTCTTCCGCTTCGGCAAAGACCACGCGCTTTGGCGAGCGGCGCACCCGCTCGTAAAGGCGTTGCGTGGTGGAAGCCATCGGGTCGCGGCGGGCGGAAAGCTCGCGGGCATAGGCGTCGAGATCGGGAAGCTCCCGGCGGGCGACGCCGGTTTCAATGGCGGCTTTCGCCACGGCCACCGGAATGGCCGAGATCAGGCGCGGATCGAAGGGAACCGGAATGATATATTGCGATCCGAAACGCGGGCGGTTGCCCTGATAGGCGGCGGCCACATCGTCAGGCACATCCTCGCGGGCAAGATCGGCCAGCGCCTGCGCAGCGGCGATCTTCATCGCGTCGTTGATCTGGCGGGCGCGCACATCGAGAGCGCCGCGGAAGATATAGGGAAAGCCGAGGACGTTGTTGACCTGGTTCGGGTAGTCGGAGCGCCCGGTTGCCATGATGGCGTCGTCGCGGATGCGCGACACTTCTTCCGGCGTGATTTCCGGGTCCGGATTGGCCATGGCGAAGATGATCGGCTTCGGCGCCATGGAGCGGATCATCTCTTCGGTGAAGGCGCCCTTCTGGGAGAGGCCGAACACCACATCCGCGCCCTTCATGGCTTCGGCCAGCGTGCGGTTGCTGGTCTTCACCGCATGGGCGGATTTCCACTGGTTCATGCCTTCGGTGCGGCCCTGATAGATCACGCCCTTGGTATCGCAGAGCGTGATGTTTTCCGGGTTGAAACCCATGGCCTTGATGAGGTCCATGCAGGCAATCGCCGCAGCACCCGCGCCGTTGCAGACGAGCTTCGTGGTCTTGAAGTCACGGCCGGTCAGTTCGATGGCGTTGATGAGGCCGGCGGCGGCGATGATGGCGGTGCCGTGCTGGTCGTCATGGAAAACCGGAATATCCATCAGCTCGCGCAGGCGGCTTTCGATGATGAAACATTCCGGCGCCTTGATGTCTTCCAGATTGATGCCGCCGAAGGAGGGGCCGAGATAACGCACGCAATTGATGAACTCATCGGCGTCTTCGGTATCGACCTCAAGATCGATGGAATCGACATCGGCGAAGCGCTTGAAGAGAACGGACTTGCCCTCCATGACCGGCTTGGAAGCAAGGGCGCCGAGATTGCCGAGGCCGAGGATGGCGGTGCCGTTGGAGATGACAGCCACCATGTTGCCGCGCGTGGTATAATCGTAAGCGGTCGCCGGATTTTCGGCGATGGCTTTCACCGGCACGGCCACGCCAGGCGAATAGGCAAGCGACAGATCCCGCTGCGTCGCCATCGGTTTGGTTGGGGTGATTTCCAGTTTCCCCGGCCTGCCTTGCGCGTGGAAATCCAGGGCTTCCTGATCCGTAACCGATGTTCTTGTGCTGGCGGGTTTCGTCGTGTCGGACATGGGCTGTGCGTGCTTTCGTGTCGATAACAATGTAAAAATATCCGCCGTTGTTATTGTATTTTTCGCGCCCCTGCCAAGCCTTGAATGTTGTTCAGTGCAGCAAATTTAAGCGTGATGAAATTTACGCCCGATTCAATCGATTAAGTCCTGATGCGTCGCTATTGAAGGCTCGGCCAGCGAGGGAGGACCGGCATGCAATCGGACCATGCGTCGGCGCTCTCGTGCGGAACCTCGTGCTCTCCCTTGCGTTAGGAAAACGGTTCCGTCGGCAAATACCTCCGCCGTTCACCAAGCTTTCACAAGGCGAATTTATGAGCTTGCGCTTATCCGCTCGTGAACCGATGATGGCGGTATTTCGAAATATGTATATTGTCCGGCGCGCCGGGAAATTTTTAGAGTTGGAAAGGTTTTGTTGTGAAGGAACACTCTCGAAAGATCACGCCGGTTCTTCTGGCCGGCGGCGCTGGCTCCAGGCTGTGGCCCGTATCGCGCGATCAGTTGCCCAAGCAGTTCCAGCCGCTGGTCGGCAATCTTTCGACCTACCAGCAGACGCTGCAGCGGGTGGGCGACAAGGGCCTTTATGCCGAGCCGCTTGTCATCACCAACGAGGATTTCCGTTTCTTCGCCCGCCGCCAGGCCGAAGAAATCGACCTGCCGGCAACCGTGGTGCTGGAACCCGCCCGCCGCGACAGCGCCGCCGCCATGGCCGCCGCCGCCGTGCTGGCCGAGCGCCGCGAGCCCGGCTGCCTGGTGCTGGCGCTTGCCGCCGACCATGTGGTGCTCGATGCCGACAAGTTCTCCGACGCCGTGAAGCTCGGTGCGAAAGCCGCCGATCAGGGCAATATCGTCGTCTTCGGCCTGGTGCCGACCGAACCGCGCACCTCCTATGGTTATATCAAGCCGGGTGATGCGATCGACGGCGAAAAAGACTTGAGCACCGTCGATGCCTTCGTGGAAAAGCCCGATGTGAAGACGGCGATCTCCTATCTGGAAAAGGGTTATCTCTGGAATTCCGGCAACTTCCTGTTCCGCTCCGATGTGATGATCGCCGAACTGAAGGCTTTCGCCCCGGAGATTCTTTCGGCGGTGACGCAGGCGGTCGAGCAATATGAAAGCGACCTCGGTTTCGTGCGCCTGCATCAGGCAAGCTTCGAGGCCTCGCCGAAAAACTCCATCGACTATGCGGTGATCGAGAAAACCAAACGCATGGCGGTGGTGCATGGCCACTTCCGCTGGTCGGACATTGGCAGCTGGGACGCGATTTGGGAGATTGCCGACAAGCACGACAACGACAATGCGCTGGAAGGCGATGGCGTCTTCATCGATTCCGAGGGCTGCCTGATCCATTCCACGCAATTGCTGACGACGGTGGTGGGCGCGAAGGACCTGGTTGTCGTGGCCACCAAGGATGCGGTTCTGGTGGTGCCGAAAAACCGGGTGCAGGATGTGAAGGGGCTGGTTGAAAAGCTGAAAGCTGGCGACCACGCGCCGCAGACGCAGAGCCACAAGCGGGTCTATCAGCCCTGGGGTTTCATCGAGCACATGTATGTGGACAAGCGTTACCGGGTGGGCCACATCACGGTCGATCCCGGCCACCGCATCTCGTTCCAGAAACATTATCACCGCTCGGAACACTGGATCGTCGTCAAGGGCACGGCGACGGTGACGATTGGCGAGGAGACCCGGCTGCTGACGGAGAACCAGTCGGTCTATATTCCGATCGGCCAGCCGCACCGGCTTGCCAATGAGGGGCAGATCCCGCTCGAACTGGTCGAAATCCAGACCGGAGCCTATATCGGCGAGGATGATGTGATCCGCATCGAGGATGACTATAAACGGCAATAACCTCGCTGGCCGCAACCTCGCTGGCCGCATTGAAGCCGCATGATCGAAGGCGAGCCGGACATTGTTCGTCTCGCCTTTTCCCGTTCACGATGCCAGTGCGTTCACGCAATGGGCAAAGGCGTGGGAAAACATTGCAGCCTCCAGTCCCCGGCGCCAGAACAGCCATCCGAACAACAGGCCAGGTATGAAATTGGTGAGCAGGATTGCGGCGATCAGCGCCGGCTGCGGCTGGGCGACGATGGCGAACAGAAGCGGCAGATGACCGGCGGAGAAGAGGGCAGCTGCCATGATGATCGAGGCCCACAAAATCGAAGGGCGGACGTCTCCCTTGCCCGTCAGGCGCCAGAGCGTCCATGCGAAAAATGACATCAGGCCCCATCGCGTCAGCAGTTCTTCGGTAATCCCGCCATAGAGGATGCGGGTTGCCAGCGGCACGGGAAAAGCGCTCATGCCTGCCATCGTCGCGGTATCTGCCACTGATGGCAGGATAATCCGTGCGTAGGCGATCATCAGTATGCCTACAGCAAGCCCCATGAGCAGCGCGGCCGGCACCTGTCTTTGCAGCACGGCGCGGTGGTTGTCTCCCCGCAGCAGCGCATCGATCAGCGGCGCGCCAAGCCCAACCTTTGCCGCAAGAGCCTGACCGACCGCAACGGCAGCCGCGGTCAGTATCGTCGGTTGCACAAGTATCAGCGCTTGCATCGTGTGCGAAAGCTGCTCTCCCGGCGCAAGCTGCGCGAAACTTGCCAGCCACAGTGAGGCGACGCCCGTCAGGCCGATGATCAAAAGAATGTGCCAGTTTTTCATTTTCGGTTTTGCCCATTTATCCGCACGCCCGATCTCGATGCGAGACACGGCCTCGGCCTGAGACTTTAAAGAGCCAGCATTGCCAGTATGTTACGCGGTGGGATGAGGATTTTTACGCCGCCGGTTCGCGCGGTTTCTCGCTCTGTAAAAGCCCCGCAACGACCCGGAATAGATTCGTATTTTAGGCGGTTGCCTAATAAAGAATGTTCGCATAGGTTCCTACTGCAACGTTTCAGTGAGGGAGGAGACTCATGCGAATGCGTGTTATTTCTGCGGCCTTTTTGGCCAGTGTCATGATTCCGGCGGGTATGGCCGGGGCCACCGATCTTGAGGTGACCCATTGGTGGACATCGGGCGGCGAAGCCGCCGCCGTCGCCGAACTGGCCAAGGCTTTCGACGCGACAGGCAATAAATGGGTGGATGGCGCCATTGCCGGTTCCGGCGGCACGGCCCGGCCGATCATGATCAGCCGCATCACCGGCGGCGACCCGATGGGCGCCACCCAGTTCAATCATGGCCGGCAGGCGGAAGAGCTGGTGCAGGCGGGCCTGATGCGCGACCTGTCCGACGTTGCCGCAAAGGGCAACTGGAAAGAGGTCATCAAGCCGGCAAGCCTGCTCGACAGCTGCACCATCGACGGCAAGATCTATTGCGCGCCGGTCAATATTCATTCCTGGCAATGGCTCTGGCTTTCCAACGCTGCCTTCAAGACGGCGGGCGTCGAGGTTCCGAAGAACTGGACGGAATTTGTCGCGGCCGCACCGGCGCTGAAAAAGGCCGGCATCCAGCCGCTCGCGCTGGGCGGTCAGGCATGGCAGGCGAACGGCCTGTTCGATACGCTGACGCTTTCGATCGGCGGCAAGGACCTCTATCAGAAGGTCTATGGCGACAAGGATGCCGAAGCGGCGGCCGGTCCCGACATGGCCAAGATTTTCGCGGCGGCCGTGGAGGCGCGCGACATGGCCAAGGGCACCAATGTTCAGGACTGGAACCAGGCCACCAACATGGTGATTACAGGCAAGGCCGGCGGCCAGATCATGGGCGACTGGGCGCAGGGTGAATTCCAGCTGGCCAACCAGAAGGCCGGCACGGATTATTCCTGCCTTCCCGGTCTCGGTCTCAATGAATATCTGACCACTGGCGGCGATGCTTTCTATTTCCCCGTTCTGAAGGACGAGGCGAAAACCGAGGCGCAGGACGTGCTTGCCGCAACCATCGTCGATCCGAAAACCCAGGTCGCCTTCAACCTGAAGAAGGGCTCGCTGCCGATCCGCGGCGACGTGGACCTCAATGCGGCCAATGACTGCATGAAGAAGGGGCTGGCAATTCTGGCCAAGGGCAATGCACTGACCAGCACCGACCAGCTGATTTCTGCCGATACGCAGAAACAGAAGGAAGACCTGATGGCGGAATTTTTCGCGGGCTCGATGTCGGCGGAAGATGGGCAGAAGCGCTTCGCGGATATTATCGGTTCGGCTGACTGATTGTGATCTCTCCGGACCGGGGAGTGGTTCGCCGCTCCCCGATCCAACGTCCGGTCCGTGCGATAATGACCGGCACGGACCAGGTTTCATGCGGCAAGGTTTTTCACTTGGCTGCGAACTGTAACGTTACAGGAGGAGGTTCCATGGCAGGACAAGCGCGCTCGGGGCGCCCCAACCAGCTCTTTCGCAATCTCAATTCCAAGATTGCCTCCATTCCGATGATCTTGACCGCCATGGTGATCTTCCTCGGCGGGACGATCTGGACGGTGGTTTATTCCTTTACCAATTCCAAGCTTCTGCCGCGGGCGAGCTTCATCGGTTTCGATCAATATGAGCGGCTGTGGGCAGCACCACGCTGGATCGTTTCGATCCAGAATCTGGCGATCTATGGCATCCTGTCGCTGATCTTCAGCCTCGTCATCGGCTTTGTGCTGGCGGCGCTGATGGACCAGAAAATCCGGTTCGAAAACACCTTCCGCACCATTTTCCTTTATCCCTTCGCTTTGTCCTTCATCGTCACCGGTCTTGTCTGGCAATGGCTGCTCAATCCGGAATTCGGCATCCAGTCCGTGGTCCGCTCGATGGGTTGGGAAAGTTTCACCTTCGATCCGCTCTATAATTCCCAGATCGTCATCTACGGCATCCTGATTGCAGCGCTCTGGCAGGGCACCGGGCTCGTCATGTGCCTGATGCTGGCCGGTCTTCGCGGTATCGATGAGGATATCTGGAAGGCGGCGCGCGTCGACGGCATTCCGATGTGGAAGACCTATATTCTCATCATCATTCCCATGATGCGGCCGGTCTTCATCACCACGCTGGTCATCATCGCCAGCGGCATCGTCAAGGTTTACGATCTGGTGGTGGCGCAGACCAGCGGCGGGCCGGGCATCGCCTCCGAAGTGCCGGCGAAATATGTCTATGACTACATGTTTCAGGCGCAAAATCTGGGGCAGGGCTTCGCCGCCTCCACCATGATGCTTCTCACCGTCGCTATCATCGTCATTCCGTGGGCCTACCTCGAATTCGGAGGCAAGAAGCGTGGCTAATATCAGCACATTGAACACGGTTGTTGCCGCCACCGATGCGGTTTCCAGGGAGCTTTCCGGCCCGCGCGGCAGGAAGCCGAGGAAAACCTTTTCCCGCCGCAACATCATTCTCTATGGCACGCTGTTCGTGGCTGCCGCTTATTACCTGCTGCCGCTTTACGTGATGGTGGTTACCTCGCTGAAGGGCATGCCGGAAATCCGGCTCGGCAACATCTTCGCGCCGCCGGTGGAGATCACCTTCGAGCCATGGGTGAAAGCCTGGGCGAACGCCTGCACCGGCTTGAACTGCGACGGGCTTTCGCGCGGTTTCTGGAACTCGGTGCGAATCCTCGTGCCTTCCGTCGCCATTTCCATCATCGTCGCTTCCGTCAGCGGCTATGCCATGGCCAACTGGAAATTCAAGGGATCGGAGCTGTTCTTCTCGATCCTCATCATCGGTGCCTTCATTCCCTATCAGGTGATGATCTATCCGATTGTCATCGTGCTGCGCGAACTTGGCATTTATGGCACGCTGACCGGTCTCGTCATCGTTCACACCATCTTCGGCATGCCGATCCTGACGCTGCTGTTCCGCAATTATTTCGCCTCGCTGCCGGAGGAACTCTTCAAGGCGGCGCGCATTGATGGCGCCAATTTCTGGCAGATCTATTTCCGCATCATGCTGCCCATGTCGCTGCCGATCTTCGTCGTGGCGATGATCCTGCAGGTGACCGGCATCTGGAACGACTTCCTGTTCGGCGTGGTGTTCACGCGGCCGGAATATTACCCGATGACGGTGCAGCTCAATAATATCGTCAACTCCGTGCAGGGCGTGAAGGAATACAACGTCAACATGGCCGCCACCCTTCTGACCGGGGCGGTGCCGCTGATCGTCTATTTCGTTTCCGGCAGGCTATTCGTGCGCGGCATTGCCGCAGGCGCAGTAAAAGGTTGAGCTATATGAACAAAAGCGTTTCCATCCGCGATCTTTCCCTGTCCTTCGGTGCCGTCACCGTGCTGAAAGACCTCAATCTCGATATTTACGACGGCGAATTCCTCGTCCTGCTCGGCTCTTCCGGTTGCGGCAAGTCGACCCTTCTCAACTGCATTGCCGGCCTTCTGGAACCGACCGACGGGCAGATATTCATCAAGGACCGCAACGTCACCTGGGAGGAGCCGAAAGACCGCGGCATCGGCATGGTGTTCCAGTCCTATGCGCTTTATCCGCAGATGACGGTGGAGAAGAACCTGTCCTTCGGCCTTCAGGTCGCCAAGGTGCCGAAAGATGAAATCGATCGGCGCGTCAAAAGAGCGGCGGGCATATTGCAGATCGAGCCGCTGCTGAAGCGCAAGCCGGCCGAGCTTTCCGGTGGCCAGCGCCAGCGTGTGGCCATCGGCCGGGCTCTGGTCCGGGATGTGGATGTGTTCCTGTTCGATGAACCGCTTTCCAACCTCGACGCCAAGCTGCGCTCGGAACTGCGTGTGGAAATCAAGCGGCTGCACCAGTCGTTGAAGAACACCATGATCTATGTGACGCATGACCAGATCGAGGCGCTGACGCTGGCGGACCGCATCGCCATCATGAAAAGCGGTGTCATCCAGCAGCTGGCCGATCCTGTCACCATCTATAACAAACCGCGCAACCTCTTTGTCGCCGGCTTCATCGGTTCGCCGTCGATGAATTTCCTGCGTGGCGAGCTGATCGAAAAGGACGGTAAGGTCGTCTTCACCACCAATGGCGTGACTTTTGCGCTCGATGGTTATCACGCGGAAACGCCGCTTGCCGCCGGCCGTGCCGTGGTACTCGGCGTGCGCCCCGAACATGTCCGTGTCGATGCCGATATTGCCGGCGGGGAAGTGCATGAGGCCGTTGTCGATATCGAGGAGCCGATGGGCGCCGATAATCTGATCTGGCTGAAACATGCCGGGCATACCATGTCCGTGCGTGTCGGTGGCCACAGGCGGTTTTCGCCGGGCACGAAGGTCCGCCTCGGTCTCGACATGGCCATGGCGTCGCTGTTCGACGCGCAAAGCGAGGAACGGCTTTAGGCGTCCCACTTATCCCCCAACACAATCCCAAGACCCACATCTCTATGGAGGAGACAATGACAGAACTCGGTTTTCAGCTTTACAGCGCCCGCAATTTTCAGCCTTTTTCCAATATTCTGAAGAAGCTCTCGGCGGCGGGTTACAAACAGGTCGAAGGTTATGGCGCCATGTATGCCTCGCTGGATGATGCCGGTTTGAAGGGCCTGCGCGCCGAACTCGATGCCAACGGCCTTTCCATGCCGACCGGTCATTTCGGCCTCGACCTTCTTGAAGGTGACCCGAAAAAGGCGTTGAATATTGCGAGTGTTCTGGGCGTGGAGGCGATCTATTGCCCCTACCTGATGCCTGACCAGCGCCCGACGGATGCCGCAGGCTGGTTCGCCTTCGGCAAACGTCTGCAGGAAGCCGGCAAGCCTTTCGTGGATGCCGGGCTGGTCTTCGGCTGGCACAATCACGATTTCGAGTTCAAGGCGCTCGCCGATGGTTCCACCCCGCAGGAGCAGATTCTGGCCGGCGGACCGGACCTGAAATGGGAAGCGGATATCGCCTGGATTATCAGGGGCAATGCCGATCCGCTCGCCTGGATCGAAAGCTACGGCCAGCGCATCACCGCCGTGCATGTGAAGGACATCGCACCGTCGGGCGAGAATGCGGATGAAGACGGCTGGGCCGATGTCGGCCATGGCACGGTGGACTGGAAGGGCCTCGTCGCGGCGCTGAAGGCGAAATCCGCCACGAAACATTTCGTGGTCGAGCACGACAACCCGAAGGATATCGACCGGCTGATCACCCGTTCCATCGCATCGTTCAAAACCTACTAAGTTTCACATTTCGGAGTTTCATCATGGCCAGGGATCTTGGCGTCGGCATCATCGGATGCGGCAATATCTCGTCTGCGTATTTCTCGCTGGCACCGCTCTTCAAGGGCATCAAGGTGCTGGCCTGCGCCGACCTCAACCGCAACGCGGCGGAACTGAGGGCGGAAGAATTCGGTGTTGTCGCGCAGTCCATCGAGGAACTGCTTGCCAACAAGGACATTGACGTGGTGGTGAACCTCACCATCCCCGCCGCGCATTTTCCGGTGTCGAAAGCGGCCCTTGAGGCGGGAAAGCACGTCTATTCGGAAAAACCACTCGTCCTGTCGCTGGAAGAGGGCGAGGAGTTGCGGCGCATCGCCCGCGAGAAGAAGCTCTCCGTCGGCTGCGCGCCGGATACGTTCCTCGGCGGGGCGCATCAGCTCGCCCGGCAATATATCGATGACGGCAAGGTCGGGCGCATCACCTCAGGCACCTGCCATGTCATGAGCCCCGGCATGGAAATGTGGCACCCCAATCCGGGCTTCTTCTTCCTGAAGGGCGGCGGGCCGATCCTCGATCTCGGCCCCTATTATATCGCCAACCTCATCAATCTCCTCGGCCCGGTCAAACGCGTCGGTGCGCTGACCTCGATGGCGAACCCCACCCGCACGGTGACCAGCCAGCCGCTGAATGGCGAGATCATTCCCGTTGAAACGCCGACCAATATCCACGCCCTGCTGGAATTCGTGAACGGCGCGACGATCACGCTTTCGGCCAGCTGGGATGTGTGGTCGCATCGCCACGCCAATATGGAACTCTACGGCACGGAAGGCTCGATCTACGTGCCGGACCCGAACTTCTTCGGCGGTGTGGTGGAAGCGAGCGGACGCGACAAGAATATCCAGCCGCTGGAGGACTGGGCGCATCCCTTCGGCATAGCCAATCAGGAAAGCCCGAACGGTCCGCGCGCCAATTACCGCACGGCGGGTCTTGCCGATATGGCGATTGCGCTTCTGGAAGGCCGTGATGCCCGCTGCTCGCTGGACCGCTCGCTGCACGGCATCGACGTGATGACCTCGATCCTGAAGTCCGGCGAGGAAGGCCGTTTCATCGAGATGAGAACGACCTGCACCCAGCCGGCCGCACTCGGCATCGAGGAGGCGCAGGCGCTGCTGCGCTGAGCAAAAGGCCCGGCGCACTGCCAGTTCGCCGGGCCTTTCCGCTCAGCCGGCTACGGCGAGCGTCGCGGGTTCATGGAACCTTCAAATTCCAATAAAAAGGCCGAGCCAGCGCGCCACGGTTCTGATCATCCAGATCAGGAAAACGAACGGGGCTATGCCGACCGCCGCGACAAGCGCCGCCGAGGCGACGAAGAGCGCGGTGGTGAGATTGCGCCTGAACCGGTGGCGTTTTGTGTCGAGGGCCTTATCCATGGCGAAGGGCGGCAACCAGCCCACGAATGGTGAGCGTGACGTAAAGCATGCCCGCCATCGCCATCAGCAGGCCGGCGCCAAGAGAGCTGAGGTTGCTCAGCGAAAACAGGAATGTATCAGCCGCCACCATTGGCAAGACCCTTCAAGAACAGCAAATTCCGCATCGTTCTAGATCGTGCCGGTTTCCCGCTTATGTCCCGTTTGTTTCGTCTTGTTGCTGTGACAGGGCATTTTCGTGATGGCGCGGCTTGGCTGCATATGCGCAAGGCCCTTCACAAGCCCGCCGCTTTGGTTTAAAGCCGCTCCCTGTAAATCCGGTCGCAGCCCACCCGGTCAAAACAAGGGATCCCAAATTATGAAAACCATCGTCATCTGCTCCGGCGGATTGGACTCCGTTTCGCTTGCGCATAAAATAGCGGCGGAACATGAACTTCTCGCTCTCGTCTCCTTCGATTATGGCCAGCGCCACAGGAAGGAGTTGGAATACGCCGCCGATTGCGCCAAACGGCTCGGCGTGCCGCATCATGTCATCGACATCAGAACCATCGGCGCACATCTGACCGGTTCGGCGCTCACCGACGACGTTGAGGTGCCGGACGGACATTATGCGGAAGAGACCATGCGCTCCACCGTGGTGCCGAACCGCAACGCCATCATGCTCACCATCGCCTTCGGGCTGGCCGCCGCGCAGCAGGCGGATGCCGTGGCGATTGCCGTGCATGGCGGCGATCATTTCATCTACCCCGATTGCCGGCCGGGTTTCATCGACAGCTTCAACGCCATGCAGGCGCATGCTCTTGAGGGCTACGCCGACGTCAAGCTCTTTGCGCCCTATGTCACCGTTTCCAAGGCGGCGATTGTGACCGATGGCGTGAAATACGGCACGCCGTTTGGCGAAACATGGTCCTGTTACAAGGGCGGCTTGCGCCACTGCGGCCGCTGCGGCACCTGCGTGGAGCGGCGCGAGGCCTTTCATCTGGCCGGCGTCACCGATCCGACCGACTATGAAGACCCGGATTTCTGGGTGGCGGCCACCCATGCCTATGCGGCGCAGGAGGTGCGCTGATGTTCCGCATCACCAAGGAATTTCACTTTTCCGCCTCGCACCAGTTGAAAAGCCTGCCGTCGGATCACCAGTGCAACCGCCTGCACGGGCATAATTACATTGTCGAGATAGAGCTCGCGGGCGAAGCACTGAACGAGCACGGTTTCGTGCGCGACTATCACGAGCTTGCGCCGCTGAAGCGTTATATCGACGATCATTTCGACCATCGCCACCTGAACGACGTTCTCGGCCATGACCGGGTGACGGCGGAATGCCTGGCGAAGCATTTTTATGACTGGTGCAAGGATCGCCTGCCGGAAACCAGCGCCGTGCGGGTCAGCGAAACCGCCAAGACCTGGGCGGAATACCGGCCATGACGGCGGCTGCACACAAGATTGCAGTGAAGGAATCCACGATCCGCATCAGCGAAATCTTCGGCCCGACCATTCAGGGTGAGGGTTTGCTGATCGGTCTGCCGACCGTTTTCGTGCGTACCGGCGGCTGCGATTACCGCTGCTCCTGGTGCGATACGCTGCATGCGGTCGATAGCGACTACCGCGACACGTGGAAACCGCTGTCGGTCGAGGCGATCTGGCAGGAGGTACGGCAGCTTTCCGGTGGTGTGCCGCTGACGGTGTCACTTTCAGGCGGCAATCCGGCTATCCAGCCGCTCGCGGCTCTGATCGCCAGGGGACAGGACGAGGGGTATCGCTTCGCGCTGGAAACGCAGGGCAGCATCGCGAAAGACTGGTTTGCCGATCTCGACCATCTGGTTCTGAGCCCCAAGCCGCCATCAAGCGGCATGGAAACGGACTGGCGGGCTTTCGAGGACTGTCTTGCCGCCGCCGGCGAGGGGCCGCAGGTGGCGCTAAAGATCGTGGTGTTCGACGATGCGGATTATGCCTATGCCAAGGCGGCATCCGCGCGCTTCCCGCATCTGCCCGTCTATCTCCAGCCCGGCAACCACACCCCGCCGCCGCCCGATGATGACGATGCGCGTGTGGATATCGATGGGGTGATGGACCGGATGTTGTGGCTGGTGGACAAGGTCAGCGAAGACCGCTGGTTTTCTGCCCGCGTGCTGCCGCAGCTGCATGTGCTGTTGTGGGGGAACAAGCGTGGGGTGTAGGCTGCGCGGGACTGAAATTCCACGCCGCAGTGTGCATCCTCAAGAAGCGCATGATGAATTGAGCGATTGAGTACGGCATATTTCTTCTCCCCGGCGGGGAGAAGTCCGCGGCAGCGGGATGAGGGGGCGAGCTCCCCGAAATCCGGCAATGGTGCCCCCTCATCCGACCCTTCGGGCCACCTTCTCCCCCCGGGGAGAAGAAACATGCGGCAACGTTTTGCCGCATGTTGTTTTTTTCACATCAAGCCGAAACGGCCAGCTCGCGCCTCTCCCGATCCGCGATGATCGACAGATCGAGCACCTTCTGCAGATTGGCCGCGTGGCGGAAGTCCGGATCGGCAACGCCGCCTTCCATCACCACCTTGGCGAATTTTTCGTAATTCGTCGGCACCGGGTCGACATCGATCGTCTTCCAGATCGCCTTCTCCACATCCTCGCCGATGCAGGCACGCAGGCTGGAATAGTCGGGCGTGTGGATGACTTCCAGCGCACCCTTGTCGCCATGGATGCGTAGACGCAGTTCGTTCAAGTGCCCCGTCGCCCAGCGGCTGGCATGGATGACGCCCATGGCGCCGTTTTCCAGTTCGGCGGTCATGGTGAAGCTGTCATTGGCGTCGAGGTCGTAGACGCCAATTTTATTGCCTTCATATTTGTCGAAGGTCTTCAGCCGCGTGAAGATGCGCTCCACATCGCTGCCCGCGCCATAGGAGGCGAAGTCGAGAATGTGGATGCCGACATCGCCCAGCACGCCGTTCGAGCCATGCTTGGTGGAAAGCCGCCACAGCCACTTGCTCTCCGTCATCCAGTCGCCCCAGGCCTTGGAAACCAGCCAGCTCTGGAGATAGGAGGCTTCCAGATGCCGCACCTTGCCGATCTTGCCTGCCAGCACCATCTCGCGCGCCGCCTGCAAGGGGGCGACGTTGCGATAGGTGAGGTTGACCATGGCGACGAGGCCGGCTTTTTCGGCGGCATCGGCCATTTCGGCGGCCTTGGCGTAGTTTTCCGCCAGCGGCTTTTCGCAGAAGACATGCTTGCCGGCCGCCAGCAGTTTCAGACTGGTGGGGTGGTGGATGGCGTCCGGCGTGACATTCGCCGCCGCGTCGAATTCACCCCAGGCAATGGCGTCATCCAGCGAGGTGAAGGAGAGCGGGATGTTGTGGCGGAGCGCAAAGCCGCGCACCACCACATCGTCCACATCCACCGCCGCGACCAGTTCGACGCCGGGGATTTGCGAGAAATAGGTGGCATGGTTGTTGGCCATGCCGCCGGTTCCGAGAATGAGAAGTCTCATGGCTTTTTACCTGTAACCTGCTTCGCCTGCCTTGTGCAGCTTGGGGCCGCGTTCTTCGATCGGCTCCAGCGCCTTGTCGACGGGAACATTGGGGGCATCGTGAATGCTCTTCAGTGCGCCAACCGGATTATAGGCCCATTTCACCGAGTTGCTGATGACCTTCTGGACATTGGCATCGTGATAGGTGGGATAGGTCTCGTGGCCGGGGCGGAAATAGAAGATATTGCCAGCGCCGCGACGCCAGGTGAGGCCGGAACGGAAGACTTCGCCGCCCTGGAACCAGGAGATGAACACGGTTTCCAGCGGCTCCGGCACGGAGAACTGCTCGCCGTACATTTCTTCGTTTTCCAGCTCGAAATGCTCAGGCAGGCCGGCGGCAATCGGGTGGCGCGGATTGATGGTCCACAGACGCTCGCGTTCGCCCGCCTCACGCCATTTCAGCGCGCAGGGCGTGCCCATCAGCCGCTTGAACGGCTTGGAGAAGTGGCCGGAATGCAGGACGATGAGGCCCATGCCTTCCCAGACGCGTTTGGCAACACGCTCGACGATCTCGTCCTGCACCGCGCCATGGTCCTTGTGACCCCACCAGACCAGCACATCAGTCTTGTCGAGGCGCTCCTGCGACAGGCCATGTTCCGGCTCCTGCAGCGTGGCGGTGGTGGCATTGATCTCGGGGTTCTGGTTCAGCGCGTCGGCGATGGTGTTGTGCATGCCGTTTGGATAGATCGAACGCACCGTCTCATTGATGTGTTCGTGAATATTTTCGCCCCATACAACGGTGTTGATGGTCATTTTCATGCTCCTCGGTGAAAGCCGGGACCTTGGGTGATCCCGGCGAAAGTGAAAAATTCAGGCAGCGCCCCGGGCGGGGTTACGGGCAAGCGCCCGGCCTTCGGCATCAAAACGATGGATCTGCGTCGCATCCGCCACGAGGGCGATACGCTCGCCCGCCTTGCGGTCGGTCACGCCTTCTTCGCGAACGACGACGGGTTCACCGGCGCCGATCTCGACATAGATGTAGCTGTCCGACCCGAGCATTTCCGAATGCACGATCTCGCCGCTCCAGCCGCTGCCGTCCGTGGTGATGGTGATGTGCTCCGGGCGGATGCCAATGGTTTTTGCGCCTTCCGTCTCGGCATATTTGCCTGACAGGAAGTTCATCTTCGGCGAGCCGATGAAGCCGGCGACGAAGGTGTTGACAGGGCTTTCGTAAAGCTCCAGCGGTGTGCCGATCTGCTCGACCCGGCCGTCACGCAGCACGCAGATGCGGTCGGCGAGTGTCATTGCCTCCACCTGGTCGTGGGTGACGTAGATCATCGTCGTGTCATGCATCGAGCGGTGCAGCTTGGCGATTTCCAGACGCGTGGCAACGCGCAACGCCGCATCGAGGTTGGAAAGCGGCTCGTCGAACAGGAATACCTTGGGATCGCGCACGATGGCGCGACCGATGGCGACACGCTGGCGCTGGCCGCCGGAAAGCTGCTTTGGCAGACGCTCCAGATAGGGCGTGAGCTGCAGCATTTCGGCTGCCGCTTCGACGCGCTTCCTGCGCTGTTCCTTGTCCGCGCCTGAGAGTTTCATGCCGAAGGCCATGTTCTCGAACACGGTCATGTGCGGATAAAGCGCATAGGACTGGAAGACCATGGCGACGCCGCGCCTGGCGGGCGGCAGGCGGTTTACTGTCTCGCTGTCGAAGGAAAGCGTGCCGCCGGAAATTTCCTCCAGCCCGCAGATGAGGCGCAGAAGCGTGGACTTGCCGCAGCCGGAAGGGCCGACGAAGACCATGAACTCGCCGGAGCGGATGTCCATGTCGATGCCCTTGATGACATCGAAGGCGCCGAAGGATTTGCGAAGATCGCGCAGTTGAATGGTGGTCATGATGTTTCTCCTAGCCTTTGACGCCGCCGGCGGTGAGGCCGGAGATGATGCGTCGCTGGAAGATCAGAACGAGGACGACGAGCGGGGCGGTGACGATGACGGAGGCCGCCATGATCGTTCCCCAGGGTATTTCGAACTGCGAGCCGCCCGACAGAAGCGCGATGGCGACAGGCACCGTGCGCTGCTCGTTCGATGAGGTGAAGGTGAGCGCGAAGAGGAACTCGTTCCACGCCGCGATGAAGGCGAGAAGCCCTGTGGTGACGAGCGCCGGCCACATCAGCGGCATGAACACCTGGGTGATGATGACCCACGGCGTCGCGCCATCGACGATGGCCGCTTCCTCGATCTCGATCGGCAGGTCGCGCATGAAGGTTGTCAGCACCCAGACCGTGAAGGGCAGGGTGAAGATCATGTAGGAAAAGATCAGCGCCAGCGGCGTGTTGAAGATGCCCGCCCAGCGGATCAGTTCGAACAGGCCGGCGAGCACGGCGATCTGCGGGAACATCGAAACCGACAGGATGGTGAGCAGCAGCAGCGCGCGGCCACGGAAGCGGACGCGGGCGAGAGCATAGGACGCCGTTACCGCAAGGAACAGCGAGAGTATGACGACGGACGATGCAACAAACAGCGAATTGCCGAGATTGCGCAGGAATGTGCCGTTGCCGATGACGAAGCTGTAATTGGTCAGCGAGAAGTCACGCGGCCAATAATTGACCTGGAACAGCGCCGAGCCGGATTTCAGGCTCGTCAGGATCGCGTAATAAAACGGGAATACCGAAATCACCATGATGATGGCGACAAGCGCATAGAAGGCGGTGGTTTTCAGGATGCTTGGCAGGGTCATCGCGCGGCTCCATCGGTGTTGACGCGCCCGAGCCACATGTAGATGACCGTGATCGAGGCGATGATGAGGAACAGCATGGTGGAGGCGGCGGCGCCATAGGAGAACTTGTCGAAATCGAACAGGTTCTCACGCGCCAGAACCGACATGGTGCGGGTCTGGGCATTATTCGGCGTCAGGATGTAGATGAGGTCGAAGACGCGCATCGCATCCAGCATGCGGAAGATGACGGCGACCATGAGCGCGGGTCGGATCATCGGCAGGGTGACGCGGAAGAACACCTTGACCGGATGAATGCCATCCACCTTGGCCGCCTCATACATGTCCTTCGGCACCATTTGCAGTCCGGCAAGGATGAGCAGCGCCATGAAGGGCGTCGTCTTCCAGATGTCGACGATCAAGACGGCGATCATCGCGGTTTCGGGATTGGCGGTCCAGGCGATCTTGTTGGAGATCAGCCCGAGATTGAGGAACAGGTCGTTCAGGATGCCGAACTGGTCGTTCAGCATCCACGCCCACATCTGCGCCGAAACGATGGTGGGAATGGCCCACGGCACGAGGATCGCGGCACGCACGAGGCCGCGTCCCCTAAATTCGGCATTCAGCACCAGCGCGACGATGAGGCCGAGTACCGTTTCGAGGCTGACGGAGACGACGGTGAATTTCAGCGTATTGAGAACCGCGCCCCACCATGCGGGATCGGCAAGCAGGCCGCGATAGATGGTGCGGCCGCTGCTGAGCGTGATCCAGGTGAGGTAGTTCTTGAGGCCGACGAACTGCGCACCCTCGAGATTGGTGAGCGAAGCGTCGGTGAGGCTGAACCAGACGGTGCGCACCAGCGGCCAGCCGGCCACCAGCGCCAGCACCAGAAATGTGGGGGCAAGAAACAGCCAGGCGGATTTCAGACGTTCCGACTGCAGATCGGAGCCGGTGCCGGCTGCCGCGACCGGTCTTTGAAGGGCGATGTCGTTCATGGGGATATCTCGCGGTTGGGGCGCGGGAAACGATCAGACTAGACCATCTCCCGCGCGGGCCGGATTACCAGCCGTTGCCTTTGAGATCGGTCAGTTCAACCTCGAGAAGTTCGAGATTTTCCGCCGCCGTGCCGTTGCCGGAGAGCGTGTTGTGCACGGCGCCCCAGAACTTGGCCGAAACCTCGTTATATTTCACCTTGGCCGAGGCGGAAGGACGCGGAACGGCGGTCTGGAAGATCGGCTTCCATGTAGGCATGAAGGGCTGTGCTTCGGCGACATCCTTGTCATCGTAAAGCGAAGCGATCGTCGGCATGTTGGAAAGCTGGATTGCGCGCAGCTTCTGTGTGTCCTTCGATGCCAGGAATTTCACGAGCTGAATGGCGGCTTCCTGGTCGTCGGAATATTTCGAAACGGCAAGGTTCCAGCCGCCAAGTGTGGAAGCAGGGGCTGCACCCTCTTCGCCTGCCGGCAGCGGGGTGACGCCGAATTTGCCCTTGATGGCGCTGTCATCACCGTTGCCAAGCGCATAGGCATAGGGCCAGTTGCGCATGAAGACGGAATTGCCGGTCTGCCAGACGCCGCGCGCTTCCTCTTCCTTGTAGGCGAGCACGCCCTGCGGTGCGATGGTGCCGACCCAGCCCTTGGCGGTTTCGATGGCGGCTGCGGCCTTTTCATTGTTGACGGAGATGTCGCCGTTGGTCTCGACAATATGGCCGCCGCCGGCGGATGCGATCCATTCCAGAGCGTTGCAGGTCAGGCCCTCATAGGCGCTGCCCTGGAAAACGAAGCCCCAGAGATCCTTCTGGCCGGCCTCACGCTCCTTGTCCTGAATTTCCTTGGCGGTCTCGCTCAGTTCCTTCCAGGTTTTCGGCGGCTGCTTGCCGTATTTTTCCAGGAGATCCTTGCGGTAGAACAGTGCCGGCGCGTCGGTGAACATCGGCATGGCGACGAGCTTGCCGTCAACCGTCTGCGAAGCGACGATGGAGGGGAAATGATCGCCGATGACATCCTTGGTCGCTGCGGTCAGATCCACGAACTGGTCTGCCAGCTGCGGCGCCCAGATCACGTCAGTCTGGTAGACGTCGACATCCTTGTTGCCGGCGGCAAGCCACAGCCGGTACTGGCTGAACTGTTCGCTTGATGATGACGGCATGGTGACGAGATTGACCTTGTGACCGGTCTCTTTCTCGAAAGCGGCGATCCGTTCGCGGAAGAACGCGACGTTCTTTCCGGTCGAATTGGCGGCGATAGAAAGTTCGGCCGCCTGAGCCGAAATGGCGGCGGAAAACACGGTTCCGCACAGGAACAAAGTCTTCATGGAAATATTCATTGTCAAACTCCTCCGTTGACGCTTCCGATTATCCTCAAAATTGAAAGCGCTTTTGACTGGCATGAGGCTCTCAAAAGCCGAACGATCTGTCAATACTCTTTCTAATCCCCCGGAAATCGGCTGTTTTCGCCTGCAATTTTTCGGCGTTTGCTATTCCTATTGATCAACTGTAAGGTTTCAGGTGGAGGAAAATTGAAATCGTTTTCAATTTTGTCGGCTTGAAAAATCCGCGGCGGCGACGCATGCAGGGGCAAATTGGCAAAAAACATGAAGCTCAAGGAATTTGCAGAAAAGGTCGGGCTCTCGCCCACCACCGTCAGCCGGGCGCTGGGCGGCTACCCCGAGGTGCGCGAGGAAACGCGCCGGCGGGTGATGGAGGCTGCGCTGAAATATGGCTATCGGCCGAATGCCAACGCCGTCAGGCTGGCAACCGGCAGGGCCGGTGCCATCGGCGTTGTCATGGGCCGTTCGGGCGGCGGGCATTTCTTTTCGGAATTCATGGGTGGCATGGCGACCCGGCTGGAGCGCGAAGAGACCGACATTCTCGTCAGCGTCACCGTCGACAATAATCTCGACGAGGAGCTGGCGATTTTCAGCCGGCTGGCGGCGAGCGGCCGGGTGGATGGCATCATCGTGCATTCGCCGCGCCCCGAAGATGAGCGCATCGCGCTGCTCAACCGGCTGGGCGTGCCTTTCATCGTGCATGGCCGCTCAAAGACGCCCTTCGAACATGCGTGGCTCGATATCGACAATCACGATGTGACCTATCGCCCGACGATCCATTTTCTCGAGCGGGGGCACAGGCGCATCGCCCTCATCAACGGTCCCGTCGGCCGCACCTTCGTGCAGGATCGTGAACAGGGTTTTCGCGATGCGCTGGCGACCCACGGCATTACGCCCGATCCGCGTTTCATGATGAGTGAGCACTTCAGCGAGGAGGCGGCCTTTCGCTTTGCCCGCTCGCTTCTGGAGCAGACGCCGCGCCCGACCGCCTTTGTGGCGGGCGCAATGATGACGGCGCAGGGCGTCTATCGCGCCGCCACGCAGATGGGGCTGACGATCGGCAAGGATGTCTCCGTCATCGCCCATGACGACGTGTTTCCCTATCTCACGCCGGAAAGCATGATGCCGCCGCTTTCCACCACCCGCTCGTCCATGCGCATGGCGGGTATGCGGGTCACGGACCTGCTTTTGCAGATCGTCGGCGGCCGTCCTGTCCGTGAGGTTCAGGAATTGTGGCCGGTGGAACTGATCTTGCGGGAATCGGTCGGCCCAGCTTGAGCCTGGGGCCATAGCTCACTGATTCCACTCCATTTTGTGAACGTCAGTTGATGACGTTCGCCTTTCATCATCTATTCGTTAAGCCAGTCTCATGTATAATCGGAACAGTCACGGGCATATGGAACAGGCCCCGTGCCGGCGCGTTGAGGGGATGCGTCGAAGGAGGATGACGGATGTTTGAATTTTTAAAGCCGCAACAGCAGACTGTGATCGACGATGTCGAGGCGACCGGCACCTATGCCGATGCGCTTCTCAACGTTCCAAGCCCGGAACTCACCCGTTCGACCGCCCGCGAGCATGGTCATGAGGCCCATTCCCGCGATTATTGCGAAAATCGCGATATTTCCCGCAGCGCGCTCGGTTTCGCCTGAGCCGTCACAAAAACCTTCCTTAAAAACGGAACGGACAGGCCGTGCCCGCGTTTTCCCTGTACGACCCGCAGGGCGGCGCAATCGGACCGAAGGGACCTGACCGGCATTTGACCGATGGGCGAATTGGGTGTTGCGCCGCCTGATTGGCGACGGCGCAAACGCGCTGTCCCATGAAAAACGCAAGCTTGTGTCCATCGTGGCAAAGCGTGTTTATCAGGAGGCCGCGATGCCCGCCGTTCCCGTCGAACCCTATCCCGATCAGCCGATGCCCGTGCCGCCGCAGCCGGATATTCCGCCGGTGGAAGAACCGGAACCCGACCGCTTGCCGGACGAGGTGCCGACACCCAACCCGGATGAAAATGACGGGCCACCGAAAGTGCTCTCGTCTTTCACGCCTCTCCATTCTCGAATTTCTTGCTGACGAAAGCCGAGCCCTTCAGCCCGAAGCGCCATGGATATTCCGTCGCGCGGCTGATGCCTATTCGTCGGCCGATGGTGATGGCTGCGGCTTCTTTCGGCAGCCGCAGGAAAAACGGCGGTGCGTTCAACGGCGCGCCGTCCATCTCTCCCGTGATGGCCAGCGCCTGACAGAGCCTGCCCGGGCCTGAACAGAGAAGTTTCGGCTTGTCAGTTCCCCGGCGCAGTTTCATCATGTCTATACCGGTCAGGGGCTGGATGGCGCGTAAAAGCACGGCGGACCCCGGGGCGCAGACAAAGTTGGCGCACCAGTGAATGCCATAGGACCGGTAGACATAAAGACGGCCGGCCGGGCCGAACATTGCCCTGTTGCGCGGGGTCTGCCCGTTGAAACTGTGGGATGCCGGGTCGTCCGGATGATAGGCTTCGGTTTCCACGATGATACCGCCGGTGTTGCCGATGCGGAACTCCGCGCCAATGATGGCGCGGGCCACGTCCACCGCATCCCGCAGGAAGAAACTCTCCTGCATTTCCGGACCAAAGGCCTGATCCATCTGGAACCCTTCCGCTCTGCCGCCGTTGTGAATTCAGGTTCTAACCGTTTTCCAGCATCGGATTCGTACCGGTGCTTTCCAAGCCGGAGGGCATGTCATGCAACTTTCGACGACCTATGTAAAACGCAATAACGGGGTTATCTCCGTCGAGTTCGTCGGCAGCGACGGTGATCAGGTTTCGGTTCGCCTCGCCGACGGTCTCGAAGGGATCGACGATGCCGAGGCCATCAAGCGCGCGAGTGCCGTGATGGTGCAGCTGACCGCCTTCGGAACGCGCCATGGTGCGGATGCGCCTGCGCAATTTTCCGCTCTCGGAACGGCCCAGGACGAAGTCCCGCACGGGCAGGCGAGCGCCCGCACCGCGCGGGACCGCGAGATTCTGGAGGAAGAGCTGGAAGAGGGGCTGGAAGACAGCTTTCCGGCAAGTGACCCCGTCTCGGCGACGGTCACGTCCATAGCGTCCCGAAAAGGAGGGCACTGATAGTGGCTAATGGCAAAGTCGCTCTGGTAACCGGCGCAGGCTCCGGTATTGGGCGCGCCGCCGCCCTTCATCTGTCGGCGGAGGGTTTTTCGCTCGGCCTGTTGGGCCGCACCGAATCGGAATTGGACGATGTTGCCCGTGACATAGGCGCCGCATCCGGTTCTGCGAAGGTGCTTGTGGCCGATGTGGCGGATGAAGCGGCCATGCGTCACGCGGTCGCAGCGCTGGTTGAGGATTTCGGCCGACTTGATGTCGTGGTGGCCAATGCCGGCGTCAACGGCGTCTGGGCGCCCATCGATGAACTGAAGCCGTCTGAATGGGACGATACGATCCGCATCAACCTGCGCGGCACCTATCTCACCGTTCATGTGAGCCTGCCGCATCTGAAAGCGGCGGGCGGCGGATCCATCGTCATCATTTCGTCGATCAACGGCACCCGTACTTTCACGTCACCCGGCGCTACGGCCTATTCCGTGACGAAGGCCGGCCAACTCGCCATGGCGCAGCAACTGGCGCTGGAACTGGGGCGTCACCGTATCCGCGTCAATGCGGTGTGTCCCGGCGAAATCGAAACGGCAATCGATGAAAATACCGATATACGCGGGCGGGAGAAAACGGAGGTTCCCGTCCGTTTTCCGGCCGGCGACATTCCGGTGACCGGCGGCGTGGCGGGGACGAGTGGCGACGTCGCCGCGCTGATCGGTTTCCTGGCGTCGGATGCATCCCGCCACATTACCGGCACACCGGTTTGGATCGATGGCGGCCAGGGGCTGCTTCGATAAGCGTGGCCGCTACTTTCATTGCCCACCCATCACAGGCTTGTGTCCTTATGATTAACGAATGGGTAACGTCTGTTCACGAGACTTTGTCCATGGGCGAGGTTGCCGTGTTGTGGCCACCTTCGATAGTTAAGCGTCTGCCGGAACGGTGGGCAAATCAGGCGGGCAGAACGATCCATGGGCATGCAGGCATTGCTGGATTTCGCGGTTGCGGGGTTGCGGCAAAAGGTAAGGGCAGGGGCAAGAATGGCCGCGATCGTTGCGATCGGCGGCGGCCTCGCCGCGTGCACGTCCATGGGGCTCGATAGCGTCAAGAAGGACCCGCCGAAACTGTCGTCGAAGATGATGGCGCAGATGTCGGCCAAAAGCATGCGCCCGGAAAGCCCGGTTCTCGTTCGCATTTTCAAGCAGGAAAGCGAGCTTGAGGTCTGGAAGATCGACAAGACCGGAAATTACGCGCTGCTCAAGGCCTATCCCATGTGCCGCTGGTCCGGACAGCTCGGCCCCAAGATGAAGACGGGCGACCGGCAGGCGCCGGAAGGTTTTTATCATGTCTCTGCCGGCATGCTGAACCCGAACTCCCAATATTACGTCTCCTTTAATCTCGGTTATCCCAACCGGCTGGAATCGGCGCTCGGTTACACCGGCGAGGCGCTGATGGTGCATGGAGCCTGCTCCTCTTCCGGCTGCTACGCCATGACGGACGCCCAGGTGGGCGAGATTTACGCCATCGTTGCGCGTGCGCTTCAGGGCGGACAGGACCGCTTTCAGGTACAGGCCTATCCGTTTCGCATGACCGCAAGGAACATGGTGGCGCATCGGGACGATCCCAACATGCCGTTCTGGAAGACGCTGAAGGAAGGCTACGACTATTTCGAGGTGACGCGCCGGCAGCCCAAGGTTTCCGTGTGCGGTCGCCGTTATGTCTTCAACAGTGAATTTGCCGGAGGCGAACCTGCCGATCCGCTGGCGGCCTGCCCGCCGGCCATCAACCAGCAGGACCCGCTGGTGGCGTCGAAACTGGCTGAAGAGCAACAAAAACTTGCCGCTGCATTGAGCGATGGAACTTCGGTCCCCGTCAGCGCTTATGTCGATGGCGGCATGCATCCGAGCTTCCGGGCTATTTTGAAATCCAGCGGCGCCAAGGCCATGGCATCGCAGGTTTCCGGCACGAAGTACCCTATCAGCCGCCCAGAGGCGGCGCTGGCAGACCCCTTTGCCGGCGTGAGATGACGTAAATGAGGTTTTTCAATTGAACGAGACGACGACGACCCGGCGGGGTTTCCTGCTTGGAGCAGGCGGACTGGCGCTTGCCGGCCTTGCGGGCTGCAACACAACCGCGCGTGAGGCCGCCCGGCCCGCGGCGCCTGCCGAAGACCCGATGTATGCGCTGATGTACGGCCCCAAGCCGGACGAGCAGTTCCCGCTGCCGGAGATTCCCTACAAGCGGATTCCGCGCCAGTTCCTGCGGCAGATGGTGGCGAACCCGACCGGCGAGCGCCCCGGCGTCATCGTGGTCGATACCGCCAATCATTTCCTCTATCTGACCTATGAGGACAATCAGGCCATGCGCTATGGCGTCGGTCTCGGTCGTGCAGGTTTCGAATGGGCTGGCCGCGGCGTGATCCAGTACAAACGCCAATGGCCGCGCTGGACGCCGCCCGACGAAATGATCGCGCGCCAGCCGGAACTGGAACCCTATAGCAGCCGTAATGGCGGCATGGAGCCGGGCCTCAAGAATCCGCTCGGGGCGCGTGCGCTCTATATCTTCAAGGATGGCAAGGATACGATCTACCGACTGCACGGCTCGCCGGAATGGTGGACCATCGGCAAGTCGGTCTCGTCAGGCTGCGTGCGCCTGCTGAACCAGGATATCGTCGACCTCTATAATCGCGTGCCTGACGGTACGCCGATTGTGGTGACGGCGCTCGGCCCCGCGCAGCAGGGTGTGCCGATCGGCCAGGACGGTGTGCCCGTGGCGCAATATGGCAATGGCGTGATCGGCGACGGCCTGTCGCAACCGTCGCAGGCTTATTGATCGCTGGAGCTTCAACCACGGCGCAGGCGTGCCGTGGGTATGTGCCGGCTGAAGTCCTGCATGAGGACGAGATGTCCTCGTCTCTTCACAGCCATCAGGCCACCCTGCGCGGCTGTTCCTGACTTCCGGCTGTTTCCTTATCCAGGCGGAAACGCGAGACCAGCGCGCGCAGTTTTGCCGTTTCCGCGGCAAGCGTTGCCGAAGCGGTGGTGGATTGTTCCACCATGGCCGCATTCTGCTGGGTCGCGTGATCCATCGAGTTCACCGCCGCGTTGATTTCCGCCAGACCGGTTGATTGTTCAGTGGCCGATGTGGCGATGGCGTTCATATGGCGGTCGATTCCGGCGATGCGTTCGCCGATATCCTTCAGCGCGCTGCCGGTATCGAGAACCAGTTTCACACCGCTTTCCACTTCCACGGATGACTGGCGGATATGGTCGCGGATTTCGCTTGCGGCTTTTGCCGAGCGCTGGGCGAGATCGCGCACCTCCTGCGCAACCACGGCAAAGCCCTTGCCGCTTTCGCCGGCGCGTGCGGCCTCCACCCCGGCATTCAGCGCCAGAAGATTGGTCTGGAAGGCGATTTCGTCAATGACGCCGATGATGCCGGTGATCTGCCGCGACGAGGCCTCGATGCGGCGCATCGCTTCTTCGGCATGGCTCACCACCTCGACCGATTTCAGGGCGCTGTGATTGGCATCGGTGGCGGCGAGTCGCGCCTCGGCGGCGCGCTTGTTGGCATTCGAGACATTGACCGTAATCTCATCGAGTGCCGCCGCCGTCTGTTCGAGGGAGGCGGCCTGATTCTCCGTGCGGCGCGAAAGATCGCCGGCACCGGCTGCAATTTCCCGGCTGCTGCCGTCGATCGTGCCGATACCATTGGAAATGGCGAAGAGCGTTTCGGCCAGTTGCCGGACCGAGCTGTTGAAATCGTGACGCAGGGCCTCGAATTGCGGGGCGAAGGCGTCATTCAACTGGAACGCCAGATCGCCGGAGGCGAGCCGCTTGAGACCGGTTGCGAGGCCGGAAGTTGCGATGCGCAGTCTTTCGGACGCCTCCTCCTCGGCCTGCCGGCGGGCCGCTTCCTGATCGGCTTCCGCCTGCCGGCGGGCCGCTGCCGCCTGTTCCTCGAGCGCCCGGTTGGCGATGGCCGCCTGCCGGAAAATTTCGACAGCGCCGGACATGGAGCCGATTTCGTCCTTGCGGTTGATGCTGGGGGGCGATTGTGACGTATCGCCACCCGCCAGGGCCTCCATATTCCTTGCCAATTGCAGGATGGGACGGATGATCGATTTGCGGGTGAGAAGGAAAAGCCCGGCGGAGAAAAGTGCTGCGAGAACCAGAAGTCCGTTCAATATAAGATTGATCGCCGCCTTGGTCTTTTCGCTTTCGGCCGATGCGGCGTCCGAGAGCTCCTGAATCTGGTCACCTGCAGCTTCCATCGCTTTTTCAAGCGCGGAGAATTGTTGCATGAATTCCGGTATCAGCTTGATGGCCTCTTCGGGGCTGGAGCCGGCAAGTCCGACCACGGCGTTGGCGGCGTCCATATAGGCAAGAAGCGGCTTTTCGACGCCGTCTATGACGGATTTGACATTGGTGCCGGCCGACAGTGACTTGTTTGCTTCGATCATCTCGCGGAAACTGGCTTCGTGTTCGGCAAGATCGGCCTTAACCGCCTTGAGGTCGAGGTCCATTCTGGTATCGGCAGAAAGAATGGCGGCAAGGACGTCGGACCGCAATGCGTCATGCATCATGTCCGCCTGCATGTGGTTGCGAAGCACGTCGGCTGAAAGCGCCACATATTCGCTGTTGCGGTTAAGCGTCTCCGCTGCCCATATGCCGACACCGGCGGCGCTGCCGGTGATGGAAAAGATTGCAATGCTCGCCAATATTATCTTTTTCTGAATCGATGCCATTGGAACGTTCCCGCGCAATTGTTATACTTCAGGAAGTTAATAGAACATGCTTAATAAATGATATATTTTCGCTCAGAATTGATAAAAGCAAAAAAGGCTGCAATTAGTATTGCAGCCTTTTCTTTATTAGAAATGTATACTTTTACTGCGCGCGTTTCAGCGCATCGCCGAGGATCGAGACGATATCGTCGAAATGGGATTTTTCGGCGATCAATGGCGGCGAAAGGGCGATGATGTCGCCGGTGACGCGAATGAGCAGGCCGCGCTCGAAGCAATCCACGAAGATGTCATAGGCGCGTGCGCCGGCAGCCCCGTCGCGCGATTGCAGTTCGATGCCGGCGATGAAACCGATGGTGCGGATATCGATGACGTTCGGCAGGCCCTTCAGCGAGTGGATGGCGTCGTGCCACACATCCTGCAATTCCGCGGCGCGGGTGAAGAGGCCCTCATCGCGATAGATATCGAGCGTCGCGATACCGGCGGCGCAGGCGACCGGGTGACCGGAATAGGTATAGCCGTGGAACAGCTCGATCTGGTTTTCCGGACCATGCATCAGCGCATCATGCACCTTGCGGCTGGTGAAGACCGCGCCCATGGGGATCGCACCGTTGGTCAGTCCCTTGGCGGTGGTGACGATATCTGGCGTAACACCGAAATAGTTGCTGGCGAAGGTGGAGCCCATGCGGCCGAAACCGGTAATGACTTCATCGAAGATCAAGAGGATGCCATGCTTGTCGCAGATCGCACGCAGACGCTCCAGATAACCCTTCGGCGGCACCAGCACGCCGGTGGAGCCGGCGACCGGTTCGACGATGCAGGCGGCGATGGTTTCGGCGCCATGCAGGGCGACCAGACGTTCCAGATCGTCCGCAAGCTCCGCGCCGTGCTCGGGCTGGCCCTTCACGAAGCTGTTCTTCGCCGGATCATGGGTGTGGCGCAGATGGTCTGCGGGGATCTGCGGGAAAACGCGGCGATTGTTGACAAGGCCGCCCACGGAGATGCCGCCGAAACCAACGCCATGATAACCGCGCTCGCGGCCGATCAGGCGGCTGCGGGTGCCCTGGCCGATGGCGCGCTGATAGGCGATCGCGATCTTCAGCGCCGTATCGACCGATTCCGACCCTGAGCCCGTGTAGAAGACACGATCAAGTTTCGCGCCTTCCGGGCCGGGGGCGATTTCCGCCAGCCGCTCGGCGAATTCGAAGGCAACGGGATGGCCCATCTGGAAGGAGGGAGCATAGTCCATGGTCGAAAGCTGGTGCTTCACGGCAGAGGCAATCTGCTGGCGGCCGTGGCCGGCATTGACGCACCAAAGGCCAGCCGTGCCGTCGAGAACCTGACGGCCGTCATTGCTGGTGTAATACATGCCTTCGGCGCTCGTCAGCAGGCGGGGATTGGCCTTGAACTGCCGGTTGGCGGTAAACGGCATCCAGTAGCTGTCGAGTGAGGTGGAATTGGATCGGCTCGGGTTGTCCATCTTGGTCTCCTGTTCGGTGCCGATGATTGAAAGCTATTTTCGCGGCCGAACAAGCCCTTTTCTTTCTGTAGCCAAGCCATTGAAAATACTATAGCCGTGGACAGCGGTTTTCGATATTTCGAACAAGGACAACGGGGGCTCACGCATGTCGGTGGATATAGGCGGGCGTTTGCGCCATTTACGGCTGCGCCACAATATTTCCCAGCGGGAACTGGCAAGACGCGCCGGGGTCACCAATTCGACGATTTCCCTGATCGAATCCAACACCTCCAACCCATCCGTCGGCGCGCTGAAGCGCATTCTCGATGGCATACCGATCGGCCTTGCCGAGTTTTTCGCTTTCGAGCCGGAGACGAGCCGCAAGGCCTTTTACCGGGCGGATGAGTTGGTCGAAATCGGCAAGGGGCCGATCTCCTTCCGGCAGGTGGGCGAGAATGTTTTCGGCCGCAGCCTGCAGATCCTGAAGGAATGTTATCAGCCGGGCGCCGATACCGGTAAGGTTCCGCTGGTTCACGATGGGGAAGAGGGGGGCATCATTCTCTCCGGGCGCCTGGAAGTGACGGTCGATGAGGAGAGGCGGGTGCTTGGGCCGGGAGATGCCTATTATTTCGAAAGCCGCAGGCCGCATCGCTTCCGTTGCGTCGGTCCCGTGCCGTGCGAGGTCATCAGCGCCTGCACACCTCCAACCTTCTGATTCCGGCGGATTTCGCGTCTCGCAGCACTGGTAGAACGGCAAAATGGGAGCGAGTCGATAAAAACAGGCCGTTAGACCCGGCATTTTTGCGTGGCTGCCATGAATAAAATGCAGTTCCTTGCCACTCTTTTGCCGTCTTTGCGCCCTTTTAGCGATTTTTCCATCGCTTTTTCTTGGTGGGGTGGCAATGTTGGGAAAAAAAGTCCTGGCCAATATGTCAAATTTTATATGCATTGCCACAATCTTGCTGCGCTGCAAAAAAATTTAATAGTCTGTTACATACATGGCTGTTCTTAGCGTTCCTGTCTCATCTCACCAAGTCATAAGAAACATATAAGAAAAGGCTGTCGACGGCACAAAACCCAATACATGCCGGAGCGACACCCATGCTCCCAACACATGGCCATCGGCACATTTGTTGCTTTTTTATGCAACCGTTAATATTGCCCGGGCGTTGATCGGCCGCTCGCGCAAGAAATCGCATAGACGGTTATGGGCAATGTGCCTTACAAAAAATCCATTAGCATCAAATTCCGAACACAGACTTGTTATCTCTTTTAGACGGAAAGACGCGCCTCCGGGCACCGACCAATCGCAAAACATAAATGGAGTTCTCTCTATGAAGTCCGCGACCCAATCGGCTGAACAGACACTCAGCAGCTCCGAAGATTTCGATGTCAGTTTCCCTATCGGGGGCATCGCAAAACGCAGCTTCGATATGACATCGGCTGCGCTTGCGCTGCTCATCTTCAGCCCGATATTCCTGTTGATCGCCGCGCTGGTGAAATTGTCTGATCCCGGCCCGATCTTTTATGGCCACCGGCGTGTGGGACATAATGGCCGTTATTTCCATTGCCTGAAATTCAGGACGATGGCGATGAACGGCGACGAGATTCTGCGGCAATATCTTGCCGCCAATCCGGAAGCCGCCGAAGAATGGCGCGCCACCCGCAAGCTGAAGAACGATCCGCGTGTTACGGCCGTTGGCGCCGTGCTGCGCAAGCTCTCGCTCGACGAACTGCCGCAGCTCCTCAACATCATCCGCGGCGAAATGAGCGTGGTCGGTCCGCGCCCGGTCGTCGATGAGGAACTAAGCTATTATGAAAGCGCTGCCGCTTATTATCTCAGCACCCGTCCGGGCCTGACCGGCCTGTGGCAGATCAGCGGCCGCAACGACGTATCCTACAAGACCCGCGTCGCTTTCGACACGCATTATGTGCAGAACTGGTCGATGCGGCAGGATGTCTTCATCATCGTCAAGACCATTCCCGCCGTGTGCCTTTCACGCGGAAGCTACTGAAAACCGATATTGAGTTCGGCTTTATCGATCTTCGTTTCGACACGCACCCTGACCGGGATCCCAAGTCCGGTCTTCGGGTGCGTCATTGGTGCTAATCATACCGGCCGCTTTTTGCGGCGCTGCGCAGCCGGCTTTGCCGGTCGCGCTACGGCCTGATCGCCTGCCGGGCGATCCGCTAACAGGGAGTTTCCCGATGAACGGCTTGTTTGCCGCCCACCGCCCGTTTGTGGCCCTCGTTCTTGCCGCTTCCGTCGCCCTTGCCGCGCCGCTCTCCGCAATGGCTGCGGATGGTGGTCAATATAAGCTCGGCACCGCCGACAAATTGCGTATCCGCGTTGCCGAATGGCAGCCGGCGGATGGCAGCATCCGCAACTGGGATGTGATCAACGGCGATTATTCGGTCGGCCCGTCGGGTGCGCTGTCCTTGCCCTTCATCGGTCAGCTGGATGTTGCGGGCAAGACCCCATCGGAAGTCAGCGAAGAGATCGGCGCCCAGCTTCAGAGCAAGTTCGCCCTTCGCAACCTGCCTTCGGCCTCCGTCGAGATCGCTCAGTTCCGGCCGATCTTTCTGAGTGGTGATGTGCAGACGCCGGGTGAATATCCCTATGCCGCCAATCTCACGGTGCTGAAGGCCGTCAGCCTTGCCGGCGGCCTGCGGCGCTCGGATGCCGGGCAGCGTTTTGCCCGCGACTTCATCAATGCCCGCGGTGACGCCGCCGTCTATGACAACCAGCGGGCAAGGCTGCTTGCCCGTCAGGCGCGGCTGGTGGCCGAGGTAAAGGGCGACACGACCATCGCCAAGACGCCTGAAATGGAAAAGATTGCCGAGATCGACGTGTTGCTGGCCAGCGAAAGCGCGCTGATGAAATCGCGCACCGAGCGTTACACCCTGCAGCTCAAGGCGCTGACGGATCTGCACGCCCTTCTGCAGAGCGAAGTGGAATCCCTCAAGAAGAAGTCGGAGACGCAAAATCGTCAGCTCCAGCTTGCCAATGAGGATCGCGACCGCGTCAACCGGTTGAACGAGCAGGGGCTTGCGCTGTCGCAGCGGCGTATTTCCGCGGAAGAACGCGCGGCGGAAGTGGAATCCAATCTGCTCGATATCGATACGCAGTCGCTGCGCGCCAAGCAGGATATCAACAAGGCGACCCAGGACGAGATCAACCTGCGCAACGACTGGGTGGCACAGCGCTCCAAGGAATTGCAGGACACGGAAGCGGAACTCGACAAGCTTAATCTGCAGCTGACCACCAGCCGCGAATTGATGTCGGAAGCACTGGCGCAATCGGCAGAAGCGATCCGTTTCGACCCGTCGGGCAAGTCCGCGACGATCGGCTATGTCGTGGTGCGTGAGGAAAACGGCAAGCCGAAAGAGCTGAAGGTGGATGAAAACGCCATGCTCCAGCCCGGCGACGTCATCAAGGTCTCGTCTGAAATCCTGATGCAGTGAGGTTTCAATGCGGATCGCCAAATCGGCGCTGATCGATCCCGAGCGCAATGAGATTTACGGAATGGCGGCGGTTGCGCTGTCATTCTTCGTCTTCGCTTATTCGTCGCGTTTCGGGCAAATCTCGGTTCTGGCCTATTATGGCATGTGGCTGCCGTTGGTGGTGGTCGATTACCGGCGCGTGCTCGGCAATTATCCGCGCTATCTCTGGATATTCGCCTTCGGCATCTTGACGGTTCTGTCCAGCTTCTGGTCGGAGGCGGTGTCGGTGACCATGCGCGCCTCCATCCAGTATATGACGCATATCGTCTGCGCGCTGATCGCGATGCGGGTGATCTCCATCCGGACGCTGACGCGCGGCGCGCTGATCGGCATCGCGGTCGTTCTCTTCTATTCGCTGCTGTTCGGCATTTATCTCTTCGATGCGCTTGACGGCACCTATAGTTTCGTCGGCGCCTTCTCTTCCAAGAACCAGCTCGGTTTTTATGCCTCGCTCGGCGTCATTTTTGCTGCCGCATCGGTGCTGGTGCTGAAGTTAAGGGGCATCTGGCTGCCCATCGCCGGCGTCACCGGGCTTTTATCGGCCTATAGTCTCATCGCCTCGCAATCGGCCACATCCGCCATCACCACGGCGGCGGTGGTCGCCCTCATCATCGGCTTCATTCCCATCGGCATGTTGTCACCGGCTAACCGCAAGATGATGTTTTTCGCGCTGGGCGGTCTCGGCGCGTTGCTCGCGGTCGCTTCCCTGCAATTCGGTCTGCTGGACGCCATTCTCGGCATTTTCGGCAAGGATTCGACGCTGACCGGCCGAACCTATCTCTGGCAGCAGGGCATCGAGGCGGCAAAACAGACGCCCATTCTCGGCGTCGGTTATCAGGGGTTCTGGGTCGCCGGTTTTGCCGATGCCGAACGCCTGTGGAACGATTTTTTCATTACCGGGCGCAGCGGCTTCCATTTTCACAACACCTATATCGAGACGGTGGTGGAAAACGGCTTTGTCGGCATGTTCCTGCTCGGCATGGTGCTCTACGGAACGCTCATCGGGCATCTGCGCTCGGTCCTGATGCGTCAGAGCGATCCGCAGGGCGTGATCCTGTTTGCGATCTGCGCGCTGTTCGTGGTGCGCTCCTTCGTGGAGATCGACATCATCTTCCCTTATCAGATCGGTTCATTCCTGCTTTATTTCGCGGCCGGAAAACTCTGCCTTCCGGCGAAGGTGGCGCAGGGCGGTGATACTCACCCGGCAATCGGCATGCGGTTGCAGACACGCGCCTAGAGCGCGTCCGGTCTGGTCGAAACCACGGTACAAAAAAACCATTGTGTCGTGTACTGTGGAATACGATCAGACGCGACGCGCTTACGGGCCCGGGTTTGCCATGCGGTATGCGAGGCGCAGCAGGTCGTTCTGGCTGCGTGTCCCGGTCTTGGCATAGAGGCTTTTGAGCTGCGTGCGTATCGTCTCGCGCGATACGGAGGCCTCCAGCGCTATCTGTGTGATGGTCCTGCCGTTTATGACGCCGAGAAGTGCTCGCCGCTCCCCCATCGTCAACCGATGAAATTCAGCGAACTGGTCGATGCCGGGTATTTCGCCCGGCGCCCCGGAAGGCTGGATAAGGAGCGCAACGGTAGGCCCCTCGAAGTAAAGCGAGAGGCGTTCTTTCTCCATTGCGACAAGCGTGAGCCTGATGCCCTGTAACAGAAAGCTTGCTGTTCTGGGGCCGGTATAACTGCGCTTCAGCATTGTGTTCAGCGCTGTTTGAGCATCCTTGCCGCGCAGGCGTAGCTTTCCGAGCGGCGAAACCGATATGAGCGTTCCTTTGTCCAGAAGCTCCTGACCGATCGGGGAGATTGTCTTTATCTGCGCGTTTTCGCCGATGATGACGACGCCCGTCTCGACGAAATCGAACAGCGACGTATTGAGGTCGAAGGCTGCCCATCGGACCGAACTGTTCTTGTAGAAACGCGCGGCGCGCCTCAGATGGGGCGCGATACGGGTGAGCTGATCGGAAAAAACGCTGTTTTCATCGGGGTCACCGCGGCTGGTGACGGTGGATACGATCAGGGGGCTGCCCTCGTTCTTGTCAATGGTGACGCCGATGGAGGTCGAAATATTGTTAGGTGACAGCCAGTCATTGAAGAATTCGGTTTTGACCAGCTGCTTTCTGGGGACGATCTGATCCGAGAAAACGCCCAAGCCTACCTGGCGCAGAGCGCAATGCTCCAGCCATGGATTGGTGTTGATGTAATGCGCTGCATAGCTTTCAAGTTCCGGAAGGTCGAATTTTGACGTCATGCCGACATAGTCGTCGGGCTCGCGCGTATTCATGGAAAACAAAATCGTTCGACCATCGGGTGCATTCTCTGAAAGCCGGTCGAGAAACTGTTGCCACGACGCCTCGCCGAGCAGCGCTGCATAAATGAGATCTATCAGGTCGTCGTCCGAGTGCCTCAAGCCACGAATGCGCATGCCCCAATCCCTGCCGCCGGAGAAGCCCGACAAACGCTGGTCCGCTCCCTTCACCTCAATCAATTCACCCGCGCGGGTGATTGAGGATGATATGTGAAGCACTAAAAATCGTCCAGCCATGAACTCGCGCGTGTAAAAAGATACGGCGCAAGTTCTCGTTTATTATTTTGAATGCGCTGATGCGCTGAATTGTTTTAAGGAGAGACGTTATGAAGAGATATATTTCGCTGGCCAGCGTATCGGTTGCCGTCCTTGCGCTTTCGGGTTGCGTCAGCGCCGGTGTGGACAAGACGGTGGAACTTTCGGTTGGCCAGACGCGGCACCTTACGGCCTACAGGGCCGAGAACTGCGGTGCTGCTCCCTTGAGTTTTGCGGCGGTGGCGGGCAAGCTTCCGAAATCCAGGATCGTCTCCTATTCGGATGGCGGCCTTTCCAGTCGTCAAAGCAAGCAGTGCGGCCGCCGCGTCCCGACACGCGCGGTGAATGCGACGGGTATCGCCAAGGGAACAGAGACAAACCGCTATCAGGATGTCATTTCCATCGTTGTAAAATGACCGCGCTGTGGCAGGCTCATTCGACTTCACCAGCGTCCGTCAGAAAAAATGGGCTCCGATCTTTCCGAAAAGATAAATGAAAACAGATGAATATGACACCTTTCCGGTTCATGTTCACGGTCCGTGGCCCAAATGTTCGGGCCGATGCGTCAGTTACGAAGTCCGCTGTTTTCGGGTGCGCTCATCGGTCTCATTCCTGTGCCGGTCACAGGAAACCTTCCAGCCCAAATTCTTGGGCTGGAAGGATGCTTCCGCGACGCAGATGCACATCGGCTGGCAACAGTGACATCCTCGGTCTTGTCCCACTGCTGTCCGGTTTAAATTTCTGGACAAGGCGCATTGCTTCAAAATGGATGGTAAACGGTCGAGTATTTTCTCACCATTAACGTCGTATACTGTGGCCGAAACCGTCGGCCGAGCGTTATCCCTTTGTTTTCCGAGATTTTCCGGACGTAAAGCCGCCATGCATTTTTACTGGAAATGCTCTAGAGATAATCCGCAGAAACATGCGGGCTGGCATGGATGAAGTTCCACATGTCCTTGCTGACATCGACGATGTCGGCGATCGATTTTTCGAGCTGTCCGATTTCCTTCTCGTCCATGCGCTCCACCTTGCCGTAGCGCACCTGGCTGTCATCCTCCACAAGCCGCATCAGCTGCGTGCTGGCGATCTCACCTTTCTCGTCGAAGGAATAGATGCAGTGATTATATTTGTTGCGCGTCTTCGCTTCCTTCTTCAGCCGCGCCATGATGGAGAGGATGGTCTTGCGGTCCTTCGCGTCGGTGGAGGGAAGCTTCGCCAGGCGCTCAATCAGATCCATGCGCGCCCGCGTGGTGTTGAGCGTCAGGAACACGACGATGGCCGCTTCCTTCTCCACTTTCAGGAGATGGACGATCAGATAGATCATCAGGCTTTCCGTGTTGGTCCACACGTAATTCAGCCTGCCGACCAGCAGCAATACATCCGACATCGCCGCCATGCCGCTTCTCCCGCCCCGACGAAACATATTTGGATATTATATGCCGACCGCTGCGGAAAAGACAGTGTAGGTTACTGATATTTCTTCATCTTTCCTTGAAGGCACGGGACATGCTGTCGGCGATCGGCTTGGTCAGATATTCGAAGAAGGTGCGCTCCGAAGTCTGGATCAGCACGTCGGCCGGCATGCCGGGCACGGGATGGAAATTGTGAACCTTGGCGATTTCCTCGTCGGGTATCTGCACGCGCACGATATAGACGTCCTTGACCTGAAGGCCGGCGTTTTCCTCGATGCTGTCGGCTGAAACGTAAAAGACCTTGCCATTCAGAACCGGTGTGGTGCGGCGGTTGAGCGCCGACAGGCGGATCGCGGCGGTCTGGCCCTCATGCAATTGGTCGATGGAGGTCCTGAGCACCTGCGCCTCAAGGATCAGGGGAACATGGGCGGGCAGGATTTCCATGATCGGCTTGCCTGTCGTGATGACGCCGCCGGGCGTATGATAATAGGCGCGCACCACGGTTCCGTTGACGGGGGAGCGGATGACGGTGCGTTCCAGCACTTCGGCGGCGCCACGCACCTGTTCGCGCACGCTGTCGAGATCGGATTCGGCGGTTTCCAGCGCATCGAGTGCTGCCTGCTTGTTGGCGTTGACGGCGATGACCGCTTCCTGCCGGAACTTGGCGATTTCCGCCTCGCTCTGGTTCATTTCGCCGCTCAGCCGGGCGATATCGCCCATGGCGTCGGCAATGGCGCGCTCCAGCGCCAGCATGTCGGTCTTGCGAATGACGCCGTCCTTGGCGAGCCGCTCCTTGGAATCGCGCTCCTGTGTCAAAAGCGCCAGTTGCCGGTCGAAGGACTGTTTTTGGCCGTCATAGCCCGCATAGCGGAACTCCAGCGACCGGATATTCTTGTCGATCAGGTTCATCTGTTCCTCAAGCTTGATGAGCTTGCTGTGGAACACGATGTTCTGGCTCTGGATGATGGAATTTATATCCGGATCGCCGGCTTCCTTCATGACGATATCTGGCACCTTGAAGCTTTTTTCGCCCTGGGCCTCGGCGCGCAGGCGCACCACGATGGTTTCGAGGCGAAGCCGCCGCAGCTGCAACATGCGCTCGTTGGCAAGCGCCGTCGTCTTGTCCAGCGTCAGAAGGACATCGCCTTCCTTCACCGTGTCGCCTTCGCTGACCATCATTTCCTTGATGATGCCGCCTTCCAGATGCTGGACCACCTTGTTGTTGCCGGTGGCGACGAAACTGCCCTGGGCGATGATGGCCGAGGAGAGCGGCGCGGTGCCGGCCCAGAATCCGAAACCGCCGAAGGAGGCGAGCAGCACGGCAAGACCGATCGAGCTGTGCAGGCGGATCGAACGCGGCACCTCGCTGTACCATTCCAGCTGGCCCTGGGGTTTGACTTCGGCAATGGCGTTTTTCTTCTTGAACATGACGGTTCTCAACCCTCGATCTGCGGGGACTGGTTGGCCGGGCGGCCATTGCCGGAAAGCGCTTTCAGCACGTCCATCCTTTCGCCGAACATGGCGACCGATCCGTCCTTCAGCACCATGATCTTGTCGACGCATTGAAGCAGTGCCGGCCGCTGGGTGATGGTGACGGTGGTGATGCCCTGTCTTTTGGCGTGCAGCAGCGCCTTGGCCAGCGCCTGTTCGCCCTGCGTATCCAGATTGGAGTTGGGCTCGTCCAGCACCACGAATTTCGGATCGCCGAAAAAGGCGCGGGCAAGCGCGATGCGCTGTTTCTGGCCGCCGGAAAGCGGCGCGCCATCGGCGGCGACCACGGTTTCGTAACCCTGCGGGAAACCGGCGATCAACTCGTGCACATCGGCCAGCACGGCGGCTTCGTAAATCTGCCGGTCCTCGATATCGTCGCGCATGCGGCAGATATTGGCCTTGATGGTGCCGGGAAAAAGCTGCACGTCCTGCGGCAGATAACCGATGCTTTCACCGAATTGCCGCTGGTCCCAGTTGCGCAGATCCATGAGATCGAGGCGGACATTGCCTGATGTGGGCAGGATGGAGCCCACCAGCATCTTGCCAAGCGTCGTCTTGCCGGAACCGGAATTGCCGATGATGGCGAGCGATTCTCCTTTTTTCAGCGAAAAGGAAATGCCGTTCAGGATCACCTTTTTCTGCGGCGGTGGCACGAAGAGGATGCGCTCCACATCGAGACGTCCTTCCGGATTGGGCAGGCGCAGGCGTGGGAAATTGAGCGGCGAATTGATGAGCAGTTGCTTGATACGGCCATAGGAGGCGGCGGATTTGTTGAACTGGTGCCAGCCCTCGATTGCGCCTTCGATGGGCGCCAGCGCGCGGCCGGAAATGATGGAGGCTGCAATCACCATGCCGCCGGTCAGTTCGCCTGATAGCGACAGATGCGCGCCCCAGCCGAGCAGCGCCACCTGGGTGATCATGCGCGCCGCCTTGGAAACGCCGGAGAACATGATGTTGCGATCCTGCGCCGCCACATGCGATTTCAGTGAACCCGCGGTTTCGCGGCCCCACATCTTCACCGCTTCGGGGATCATGGCGAGCGCATTGATGATCTGCGAATTGCGCGACATGGAATCGAGGTGGAAATTGGCGCGGCTGAGATAACCGGATGCTTCCGAGAACTGCCTCGCGGTAAAGCGCTGATTGAGCCAGGCGATGCCGAACAGCACGGCGCAGCAGACCATGATGATGATGCCGAGATGCGGATGGACGAGATAGACCACCACGATGAAGAGCGGCATCAGCGGTGCGTCGAGAAAGGCGATCAGCGTGCCGGAGGTGAGGAAGGAGCGCAATTGCTGCAGATCCTGCAATGTCTGGTAGTCCTTGCCGCTGCCATGCAGGGAGGCGCGGGCGGCGGCGGACAGGATCGGCGCGCCAAGCTGCACCTCAAGTTCGACGGCGGTGCGCATCAGGATGAAGCGGCGGATGGCGTCCATGAAGGCCTGCAGCAGAACCGCACCAAGGACGGCGACCGTCAGCATGACGAGCGTGTCCATCGAGCGGCTGGTCAGAACCCGGTCGGAAATCTGGAACAGATAAAGCGGGATGGCGAGCAGCAGGATGTTGATGGCGACCGTGAACAGCATCACCACCACCATGTTGCGCCGCACGGCGGCGATGCCCTTGGCAAGGCTTGCGGCGAAATTGATCGGCTCGCTGCGTTTGTGAAAACCGCTCTGGCTTCCACCGCCGCCGCCACCGCCGCCGCCACCGCCATTGTCCGTCGGCTCCTTGCCGCCGCCGCCCGTCACCGGCCGGCGTTCGTTCTCGCGGATCGGTCCGTCGTTATTGTCGATGGTCTTGACGAAAGGCAGGTCGGTATTGTCGATCTTGGCCTGCGGCTCCGGCGGGGAGGCGGGTTGCCGGTCCCGTTGCGGTGCCGGCCTTTCCGGGGGAACATCCCGCAATTGTTCCGCCTGTTCCGTTTTTGCATGCGGTTGGGAAAGGACTTGTGGGGAGGCGATCTGCGCAGGGGATGAAACGTCTTTTGCCGTCTGTTCCGCGCCGGATAACTGGCGCAGGTTTTCGACGGCTTCATTGATTGCTGAAATACAGGCGTCCGTCAGTTTGCTGTCTTCCGCATCTTGATCCAGCGGCAAGTCCAGCGAGCGTCCGTCGGCAATGGTTTTTCTAGAAATATGATCCATTTTATATCGGTCCCCTCGGTGATCTAGCGGTGTTTGCGGTTCCGGCTGCGGCGGGGTGCGTTTGCAGCCCCGCTTGCCGGAGGTTACGCAACGACCGTCTGCATGACGTCGGCCGGATGGGCATTCGACCATGACAGGTCGTGACCGGCATTGATGACGCCATTGGATTCGTTTTCGATGGTGGCGGGATCGTCGTGAAGAAAGGCGATGACCTCGTTCGCCAGCTGGCCTTGCTGGGGTTGCGACGTGTCGTTTTCGATGATGCCGCCCTGTATCAGGATGGCATCGGAATAAACGCCGCCGGCAACATAGGTGGTGGAACCGAAGCTGTCGTAGTCGACGATCTGCGCCAGATTGACCACGGCGTTGCTGCCGGTATCGATGTGGACGGTGGCGTCCTGGTTGTTTTCGAGAACCTTCGCGGCGGCCTGCGTCACATCGTCGGAATCGCCCAGTACGCTCACCTGTTTTATGATGCTGACATCATAGAGATTGCCGGTGATATAGAGGACGTTCAGACCCTCATAGCCGGCGAAATTGACGTCATGAGCCAGCGCATCCGGCATGTTGGGGTCGCGCTCGTTGATGGCGTTCACCGTCTGGTTCATATAGTCCGGCATGGTTTCGAAACGATCATTGCTGCCGACATTGTGAATGGTGGCGTCGTTCCACAGCAGGTTGTTGCCGGACTGGATGGTGGCGCCATCGGGCGCATTGGGATTGGCGCGCGCCCAGTCATTGTCGTAAAGCACGGCGATCTGGCTGATGATGTTCATGTCCAGCACATTGCCGCCGACGATGATCAGGTCGTATTGCATGCCGATGCCGAGGAAATTCGCAATGTTGAGCGCGGCGTTGCCGCCCGTCAGCAGGCTGACGGTGGCGCCCGAGGTCGTTATCGTCATCGTGTCGTTGTCGCTGACGAACTGGTATTGCTCGATCCAGTGCACGAAGGAAACATCGCCTTCCAGCACGCTGACGCGCCAGGCGGTCGGAAATATCGGCGGCTCGCCGTTGTCCTGGCCGCTGTTCTCCGCGTGTTCTGCGCCCGGATAGACGCTGCGCTCGAAGCTGGCGATATTGAAGGCTGCCGTCGCGGCCTGATCTTCCGACCGTGTGAAAACGGAATCGATCTCGTCCCGGTCGCTATAGATATAGGCCTGGGTGATTGCGTCGATCTGGTGATAGTCGCCCATAACGGCGGTTACCGACGTCATGACGCCGGTATTGACGAGCGTGGCGATGTTGGCGACGACATTGGCGCCTGCGGCCACATCGAGGCTGTTGCCGGCAGGGCTGTCCTCATGCAGCGAAACGTCGCTCTTTTCCGGCTCTTCCGCCGGCTTGGCAATGCCGCGATCGGGCATGTAGTCGTCGAGTATCGGTTTTTCGCTGGCTATCGAGCCGTTGATGTAAAGCCCATGGATGTCATTGCCGGCCAGAACGAAATCCTGATCCGCACCGGTGCCAAGCGACGTCACGTCGTTTTCGCGGGCATGGTCGATATAGTCATGCGCGGATTTGGCGAGCGCCTGCAGGGCGTCGTAACCGTCGGTGCGCTGAAAAACGGCAAAGGGCGTGAAGACCGACGCTTCATTGTAGAACTCGACGGTGCGTTCGGTGACGAAGCTCGTATCGCGGCCCGCATAGGGGCCGTCAGTCATGTTCAGATAGTCGTCGTCCTGAAGAATATTGACCTGCGCCACATGCGCGATGACCGAGCCCGGACCGGGGTGAACCACCAGTTCATACTGCTCTTCGAAGGAGAGGCGGCCGGGAAAACGGAAGTTTGCGGCGGAAATATCGAACGGGACGGCATTTGCAAGCTGCTGCATGTCGTATTCGACAGCGCGGGCGAAATGCGGCCGGATATAGTCGAAATCATAATATCCGGCGTGATATTTGACACCGGGGTCGTAGTCCTCGAGCGGAACGTCGTAGTTCTTGTCGAGCAGCTTTGCCGCTTCATCGTCCGGCAGACGGTCCGGATCGGATTGCGCCGGGCCTTCGGTATAATTTGTTCTCAGACGCGCTTCCTCGACCACCGTGTCGAACAGGCCGATGAAATGCGCAATCATGTCCGAAATCTTGTCGATATGCATCGGAGGTCCCTCCCTGATCATCGCGGCAGAGCCTAGAAGCTGCGGACGGCGCACGTCTCAGAGGCGGCGCTTCGTTTTTACGCAGACCCGGTCCTTCAACCGCGAACTGCACCGGCGGGTGCCGGTGCAGCTCTTTTCGTCAAGAGGTGGGTATCAGGAGTGATCCTCACCGACATCAGACACATGCGAGTTACCGCCTGTGATCGTGACATCAACTGCGTTGGAGAGCATGTTGGCGCCCTGCACCAGTTCCAGATGGAAGCCGGAATTTGCAAGGATTGCCGATGCATCCGCAGTGCTGGTGCCTGCTGCATCGTCGCCGGCCTTGAGGTCCCATCCCTTGCCGTCGATGCCTTCGGCGCCATAGGCGTCACCGGCATTGGCGCTCAGGTGGTTTTCCGCACCGCCATTCTGCATCTTGATGTCATAGGCCTGATCCTGATCCGCCAGGTGGTTGGCCTGTACCATGCTGAAGCCGGTGTCGTTGCCTTCGCCGTTGAGCGAGCCGTTGAGGATATTGTCGACATCGAGAGTGAAGGAGAAGTCGTCACCCAGATTGAAGGTGAGGTCTCCGCCGGCGATGCCGAGATTGCCGACATCCTTGACGCCCGTGATGTTGCCGAAGTCGTCATCCGACTTGTAGAAACTGTCTGCGGAGTTGAAGCTGTCGGAGGTCGTCGTGGTCTTGGTGGAGGTGTCGTTGTCGGAATAGTTGGACGTCTTTGTGTCCGTATCCGTGATCGTTTTCACATTGGTGTCGTTGTCGCTGTACGACTTGCTTTCATAGCTCCAGTCGTAATCGACCTTGATATCGGTGTTGGTTTCGGTGCTGGTCTTGGTGGTCGTGTCGTTGTCGCTGTACGACTTGCTGTCATAGCTCCAGTCATAGTCGTTGTCGCGATTGTCGCCGTTATTGGCCTCAACATCGATCTTGGCGTCAACATCCACATTGGTGCTGTTGTCGCTGTTGTCGTTGTTGCGGTTTTCACCATTCGCGGTGCCGACGTTGCTGTCTTCCACCTTGGCGTCATTGGTAGACGTGTTGGCGAAACCATCGGAAAGCGCGCCGATCTTGGTGATCTCGTCGCCGGATGCCTTGTGATCATAACCCATTTCGATTTCCTCCGAAAAAGCTCGGAGCAGCTTTCGAAATCCCTCTCATCTCAAACGGGATTTTTTCGCGCTTGCCCCGGGTAGCATGAAGATTGATGTTTGCAGATGCACTCGGTACGCATCATCTGCGGTTCGGTATTGGCCCGTGATCGGGCTCTTTTCGTTCAGCCCTTGTGCGCTACTCGGTAAAAAGGCGCACAAATCCGTTCCTCGCTCCAATGGGGAGCGCGGTGGCTTCGTCTTTTTGCTTGCATGTTTTCTTGAAAAGGGACCGGCGTTTTTCAAACACACGTCAAGGCCGGAGATATCTTTCCATCGGCCGCCGTTCAGCGACGGTCAGACTGTGCCGCAGAAAAATTGCGCTTCCTAGATATCAATTCGGGCTAAACATATCGGCGCTTCACCCGAATATATAGGTCGCGAGCGGTGATCCCTGGGGTGTTTCACCGGTTTGGCCTCGCAAAAAGATCGCTTCGTCAGGGCATGGCGGCTTTTTCGAGAAACATGGTTTATTTCGGTGGGAAAAGGCCTTTATCCCGAAAAGGAACAGGCTCCAGCGTGCTTCGTCGGCGAGCTATGTAAAGGGATATCAACTAAAAGTTATATTTTCCCGGAACACAAAACCACAGCGAAAGCTTTTGCGATGTGTTTGTTTTTGCAGCGGTTACCAGATGAATGATTCTATCTCTGCGTAACCTATTTTGTATGTCAATTGTAAAAAATAACCCGTTTGGGCCATTTATTTACACAGCTTTTCGTATTAGCGTGTGTTAATTAACGGGTAATTAATGATAGTTGACATGGCCTGAAGCGGAGAATCGCCCCCAAGTATTGAGGGGAAAGATAGCCGGCGGACAACAGACTGCACAACCAAAAGAAAGTAATGCGTAAGCGCTTGAGGGAGGCGTCAATGTTCATGGGAACGTCAGATTATGCGGCAAAACAAAAAAACGCCGTTGCTCCTATAAATGGAACTTTATTGATCATAGCGGATCCGGACCTGTTTTCCGAGTGCCTCATGGAGGCGCTGGGCAAAAAGTTCCCAACATTCGCGGTGGTGAGCGTAAAGTCTTCGGCGGGCATAGAGGACGACTACGGTAATAATGTGCGGCTGGTTTTGCCTTACCGCATGTCGGGGGATCGTCTTCATGCCGTTCTTTCGGAGGTTCGGGAAAAACATCCCGATGCGCCGATCGCGCTCGTCGTCGAAACCATCGATAAATTCGAGGAGCCTTTGAAACGGCTGGTGGGAATGCGCGTCATCGATGGCGTGCTGCCGCTCAACCTCAGGCTCGATGTCTTCATGGCGGCTGTCGATCTGCTCATGAAGGGCGGGGAACATTTTCCCGCAGCTCTTCTTGGCAAGCTCACGCCCTATTCACCTTCCGTCAACGGCAAGAGCGTTCAAAGCAATGCCGTGATCGCCAATCGCGCCGATGCCCTTGCCGCAAGCAGGAGCGACGTGGCGGCGCTGACGACACGCGAGGTGCAAATCCTCGACCTGCTTTGCAAGGGAACGCAAAACAAGATCATCGCTGATCGGCTGCATCTGTCCGAGAACACCGTCAAGGTTCACGTTCGCAATATCTATAAGAAAATGAACGTGCGCAACCGCACGGAGGCGGCGTCGCGCTTCTTCAACAAGGATGAAGACACGACCTTTTCCGGCGGCTGGAAGAACTGAGCGTCAGGGCGGCCACGACCGTCCGGACGCCAGTTCCCCTCCGGTGTTTCTCCAGGAGGCTCAGGGCCTCAGGAAGCAGCGGGATTTCTGCCCGAATCCGCTCGGTGAGCAGATATAGGGAGAAGAGCCCGAATAGGACTGACGCGATGCCGCGGGTGTGTCCGAGGCATCGGCAACAAGCGTAACGGCCGCGTTGCCGGTTTTTTGATAACCGTAGGACGCCTTCGCCGGAGCGACCCGACTTTTGATCGTGGCGGTATTGGCCGACGCGGTCTTGATGAGAACAGCGTCTTCGACCACGGAGCAAGAAGCCGTCGCGAAGGTGAAAGTTACAAGTGCTGCGGCAACAAGCGCGAAGCGACAATGGCGGGCTGCTTTGCCGCCATGGGAATAAGGCATTTCATTCGTCATGTGTGTCCCCTGAAATCGACTGTCTGTCGCATCTCGCCGGGCGGTTTTGTTCCCGGTGGATCGAGCCTTACAAAACCAGGATAGCCCCGACTGGTTGAGCGAAGCTTGCGCTAATGCTCAATAAGAAAGGCATAATAGAGGCGTAGTTAAAAAGTATTAAATCAACGGGCTATTTTGAGTAATTTTGGGTAATCAATTGTAATATTTTGATAAAATGAAGTTGACCTGTTTTTCGCTGCGCCTATCATGAAGGTTGAAATTTATCTGATCGAAATATTAAACCTCCAGAAGAAGTAAAAACCGGAGGATGATATTCAAGATATCGCACAATCGGGAGTTTGGTAAAGTTTAGTTGAATCAGCTGCGCTGATTCCTCATGGGGAGGAGTGTGTAATGCGTAATTTCGTTCCCAACGAACACGACAACGGCGTCACCATCTACTCCGAATGGAGACCTGGCCAACGCGTTCTCGTCAATGGCGGCGCCGGTTTCCTCGGTTCTCATCTTTGTGAGCGCCTGCTGAGCTGCGGCCACGAGGTGATCTGTCTCGACAATCTTTCGACCGGACGCACCGCGAATGTGGCGCATTTGCGGGACAATAAGCGGTTTTTGCTGGTCGAGCACGATGTGCGCAAACCCTATGACATCGATGTCTCGCTGATCTTCAACTTCGCTTCACCGGCTTCACCGCCCGACTATCAGCGCGATCCGGTCGGCACGCTGCTCACCAATGTCCTGGGTGCGGTCAATGTGCTGGAAGTGGCGCGCAGATGCGGTGCGACCGTCGTGCAGTCTTCGACGTCCGAGGTCTACGGCGATCCCCACGTCAATCCGCAGCCGGAAACCTATTTCGGCAATGTAAATACAATCGGGCCGCGAGCTTGTTACGATGAGGGGAAACGCAGCGCTGAAACGCTGTTTTTCGATTATCACCGTAGCTTCGGCGTCGATATCAAGGTGGGGCGCATCTTCAACACCTATGGGCCGCGCATGCGACCCGATGACGGACGTGTGGTTTCGAACTTCATCGTCCAGGCGCTGAAGGGCGCTGACATCACCATCTATGGCGATGGCAGCCAGACCCGTTCCTTCTGCTATGTCGATGACCTGATCGATGGTTTCCTGCGCTTCTCGGCCAAGCCGAAGGATTGCACCGGGCCGATCAATATCGGCAACCCGGCGGAAATTCCGGTGCGGCAGCTCGCCGATATCGTCATCCGCATGACGGGTTCCCGTTCGCGCATCGTGCATCTGCCCGCCGCGATCGACGATCCGCAGCAGCGTCGCCCGGATATTTCGCGGGCGAAGGAACTGCTGAGGTGGCAGCCGCGCGTGCCGCTCGAAATCGGCCTGGAAAAAACCATCGTCTATTTCGATGCGCTGCTGGCCGGCAAGACTGTGGCGGAGGCCGTATGAGATGCCCCGCACAATCCTCGTCACGGGCGGGGCCGGATTCATAGGCAGCCACATCTGCAAGGCGCTGGCCCAATCCGGCTTCAAGCCCATCGCTTACGATAATCTTTCGACGGGTCATGCGGATTCGGTTCGCTGGGGTCCCTTCATCGAGGGGGATATTCTGGATCGTGGCCTTTTGAAAGCCACGCTCCGGGAGTTCTCACCGGCCTTCGTGATCCATTGCGCCGCCAATGCCTATGTTGGTGAGTCCGTCGAGGATCCGCGCAAATATTACCGCAACAATGTCGGCGGCAGTCTTTCGCTGCTGGATGCCTGTCTCGATCAGAATATCGGACTGGTGTTTTCCTCCAGCTGCGCCACGTATGGTGTGCCGCCGCAATTGCCCATCCGCGAGGAAACGGCGCAAATGCCGGTCAACCCTTACGGGCGTACCAAACTGATCTTCGAAATGGCGCTCGATGATTATGCCGCTGCCTACGGCCTGCGTTTCGTTGCGCTGCGTTATTTCAATGCCGCCGGCGCAGACCCGGACGGCGAGCTTTACGAACGGCATGAGCCTGAGACCCATCTGATCCCGCGGGCACTGATGGCGGCTGCCGCACGGCTGCCGCAACTGGATGTCTTCGGGGCGGATTACGACACCAGCGATGGCACCTGCATTCGTGATTACATCCATGTCAGCGATCTGGCCGATGCCCATGTCGCCGCCGTCAACTATCTGGCCGAGGGCGGAGAGACGCTGCGCGTCAATCTCGGTTCCGGTCACGGTACATCGGTCGGCGATATCATCCGGGCGATCCACCGCGTGACGGGGCAGGAAGTTCCGGTGCATTTCGGTGCAAGGCGCGCCGGCGATCCGCCAGCCCTGTTTGCGGATATAAGGCGTGCGGAAGAAACTCTCGGCTTTATCCCGAAGCGTTCGGATATCGACACCATCATCCGGACGGCCGGTCCCGGTTTCGGACTGGAGGTGCGGTCATGAAAGCCCGTTCCACCCCTTCCGTTCCGTCGGCCCGTGCGGTCGCAGTCGCCAGCGATCTGCGGATGCTGCCGGTCTTTGCCGGCTGGAACCGCATGGCCTATCTTCTTGGCATTGGCGGTTGGCTGGTGACGCTCGCTTATTTCTGGATCTGGTGGCTCGACCGCGATCGCGTCATCGACTGGCCCTATTATACCGTCGTCACGATAACGCTCGCGTGGATCACGCTTCTGCCATCCTATTTCATCTTCATCTTTCTGAACGCGAAGGTTGTCGACCGGCGCTCCCCTCTGCCGCGGGGCAGGGTGGCGATGGTCGTCACCAAGGCGCCATCGGAACCCTTTGCCGTGGTGGAAAAGACGCTGCTGGCCATGCTGGAGCAGAAGGGTCTGGAATTCGACGTCTGGCTGGCCGACGAGGCTCCGGATGCGCAAACGCTGAAATGGTGTGGCGCGCACGGCGTTTTCGTTTCGACCCGGCAGGGTGTCGCCGAGTATCACCGCAAGACCTGGCCGCGGCGCACACGCTGCAAGGAGGGCAATCTCGCCTATTTCTACGATCATTACGGCTATGAGCGTTATGATTTCGTCGCCCAGTTCGATGCGGATCATGTGCCGGAACCGGATTACCTGCGCGAGATCATCCGTCCCTTTGCCGATCCGACGGTTGGATATGTTTCGGCCCCGAGCATTTGCGACGCCAATGCCGGTGAAAGCTGGGCGGCGCGCGGCAGGCTCTTTGCCGAGGCGAGCCTGCATGGCGCGCTGCAGCTGGGTTACAATAATGGCTGGGCGCCGCTCTGCATCGGCTCGCATTATGCCGTGCGCACGAAGGCCCTGCGGGAGGTTGGCGGCCTTGGGCCGGAGCTTGCCGAGGATCATTCCACCACGCTGCTGATGAACGCCGGCGGCTGGCGCGGCGTCCACGCGGTCAACGCCATCGCCCATGGTGAGGGACCGGTGACCTTTGCCGATCTCATCGTGCAGGAATTCCAGTGGTCGCGCAGCCTGATGACCATTCTGCTGCAATATTCAAGGCACTACGTGCCGAAGCTGCCGCCGCGGCTGAAGTTCCAGTTCCTGTTTTCGCAGCTCTGGTATCCCTTGTTTTCCGGCTTCATGGCGTTGATGTTCGTGCTTCCCGCCATAGCACTGATACGCGGCCATGTGCTGGTCAACGCATCCTATCCGGCGTTTCTTGCACATTTCCTGCCGGTTTCGCTGATCATGATCGTGTTTGCGTTCTTCTGGCGGGCCACGGGTGCATTCCGTCCGCATGATGCGAAGCTCTTCAGCTGGGAAGCCATGATTTTTCTTTTCCTGCGCTGGCCCTGGTCGCTGATGGGTGTGCTGGCGGCGATACGCGACACGATCCGTGGCGATTTCGTCGATTTCCGCATTACCCCCAAGGGCACGCAGGCAAAACCGCCGCTGCCGCTGCGGGTCGTCGCGCCTTACATTCTTCTGGCGGCGCTCAGCCTTGTGGCCATGGTTCTGGCGCCGCGTGAAAACGGGGCGGAAGGCTTCTTCGTCTTCGCCGCCATCAATGTGGCGATCTATGCGGGTCTTTCGGTGTTTCTGCTCATCCGCCATGCGGTGGAAAACGGTTTGCCGAGGCTACCGGCATTGCGCGGCGGAGCAACCGCCGCCGCCTGTTCATTGCTGCTGGTGGCGGGCAGTGCTGTTGAACTCAGCTCCCATGCCATCGGCGGGCTGGAGGCCCTGTCGCACGGGCAGCCCTATGTCAGTTTTACCGAGACGCGGTTCACGGTCGCCGGTGCGGGCGTGGAAGGGGCGAGATCGGTGCGTCTGAAACTGCGCATTGCCGTACCGGGACTGCGCGGACCGCAGGAAATGCAGGCGGAACCCATCGTGGCACCGCCGCCGGCGGTGGCAACCGGAGAGATCATGCTGGCCGACAATAGGGTCGGACAATGAAGGAGGAGGCTGTGATGAAAACAACAATAAGCAAATGCGGATTCTCCGCTTTCGTACTCTGTCTTGCAATGGTCGTGCCAAGCGCCGTCCACGCTGCAGGCGGCACGAAGACGCCGAAACCGCTCAGAACCAGCGAAGTCGTGGACATGTACTTCGACAAGACCTGGAAATGGGAAACGGGCGGTGGACGCTTCATCGCCCAAGACCGCAAATTCATTGCCGCAACGGAAGAAAAGGGCAAGAAATCCGTCGGTGAAGGCCGCTGGACCGTCGACGCCAACGGCACCCTGTGCATGCGCGCCACCTGGAAAAGCGCTGCAGGAAACGGCAAGGCCGATACCTGCTTCGATCATGGTCGCATCGGCAAGGTGCTCTACCAGCGCAAGCAGGGCGGGCCATGGTACGTGTTCCGGCACAACCCGCCACGCCCTGGCGATGAATTCCTCAAGCTCGTCCGCAAGGACGATGTCACGCCGCAGATCGCCGCTTACGACAAGGCGATGACGGCAACAAGGTAGGGAGTAAGGTGTCATGCAGATAACAAGAAGAAAACTTCTGTTCGCGGGTGGCGCCGCCGCAGCCTTTACCGCCGGCATGTATCCGGTGCTCAAGCTCGACGCACAGGGTGTCGCCCCCATGACCTCGACGGGCATGAAGACACTCGCCGACAAAAGACCGACATTGCATGCGGACGGTATCCGCTTCGGCGCATACGATCCGCACGGCGATTTCACCGGTCAGGCAGGGGTAGCGACGGAACATCTGTTCCTGCCCTGGGAGGACGTGGATCTCGACAGTCTGGCGCTTGCGGATGCCTATGCGCTGGAACGCAAGCGCAACGTGCTGATCACGGTCGAACCCTGGTCGTGGGACGTCAACTGGCGGCTCACCTCCGACGAGTTGCGCCGCAAGGTACTGAGGGGCGATTACGACGAGAACATGCGGGCGATTGCCGCGCGCATGTCGGCGATGAAGAGCCCGCTCATCCTGCGCTGGGGGCAGGAAATGGAAGACACGTCCGGCCGCTTCTCGTGGTCGGGCTGGAATCCGCAGGACTACATCACAGCCTATAAGCGCATGGTGGACATGACCCGCAAGGCGGTGCCCGGGGTCAAGGTGATGTGGTCTCCGAAAGGTCTCGATGGCCTGCGCGTCTACTATCCGGGTGACAACTACGCGGATCTGGTCGGTCTCTCGGTCTTCGGTCTCGAGGACTACGACAAGATCGAATATGGTGGACCGAAGACCTTCACCGATCTGCTGCGCAAGGGCTATGGACTTGTCGAAACCTTCAACAGGCCGGTCTGGGTTGCCGAACTGGGCTATGAAGGCGGCGATTCCTATGTTCGCCCGTGGATGAACGACGTGACGTTGAAACAGGCGGATTTTCCGAAGCTGGAAGAGGTCGTCTATTTCAACGACAAGGATGTTCATGCCTGGCCGCACAATCTCGGCAAACCGGACTGGCGCGTGGTGCGCCCGGCCAAGGCTTGACTGATCTCTGAAGCCGGCGAGCGGCCGACGCCGCTCGCCCGGTGGGGCAGGTTTATTGTTCCACCGCCAGCACCGCCTCCGCCTCATAGATGGCGCAGACGATGTGATAAAACGTGCTTGCCGGCGCCGGCTCGTCGAGCATTGGCGTGTCGGCCGGCCATTTGTCGAACCACAGGCCCTTGACCGGCGTGTCGAGGAAAGGCTGCAGCGCGCCGATGGCGCTGAGACCGGAGGCGAGGTAACGCTGCCGTTCCTCACCGCCCGTGACGCTCGCCAGCCGCACCGCAGCCTTCAGCCATTCCGTCTGCGGCCACAACCGCGCCAGCCCGTCATGCACCGAAAAATCGTCGTAGAGGCTCATCACCGCCACCTTGCGGCGCGGGCAGATGCCGTATTCCTCGCCGATCTCGAACAGCCGTTTGGCCTTGTCGATCGCTTCGCCATTGCCGCGCAGGCTGCCCCAGCGCACCAGAAGCCAGGCCCATTCGAACTGGTGGCCAGGCTCCATGATCCGGCCCTTGTCGCTCGCATGGGGCGTCCAGTCATGGCCGAAGAATTCGCGCAAGCCGCCATTGCCGCCATCGATGAAGCGCTCAAGCGCAAGACCCGCGATCTCGTCGGCCAGCGCCGACCACGGACCATCCGGGTCCTGCTGCTCCCAGGCCAGCATCGCCTCGAAGAGATGCATGTGCGGATTGGAGCAGAGCGGCGTGCGCGGCGGGTTTGCTTCCTCGAAGCCGGCGACCGGGTGTTTGTAATCGCGTTCGAGGATGGCAAGTATATCGAGCGCCCGGCCGCGCATCTCATCCCTGCGTTCGGGAAGGCTCGCCGCCGCCTGCGCGGCGGCAAACAGCGCAAAGGCCTGATTGTAGAGATCGAAGGAGGGATCGATCAGCCGGCCGGTCTGGTCGGCAAGGTTGCCGTAGAGACCGTTTTCGAGGCGATAGACCGTCTCGAACCAGGAGAGCCCATGCAGGAGCGCGTCTTTCCACGGCCCCTGCCAGCCATGCTGACCGGCGGCGGCGAAACAATAGGCCTGGCGCGGCTGCACGCGGGCACGGCGGTCATCGGAAAAAACCGGTTTGGCATCCTGGCCGAGACGTTCGTAAAAACCGCCATCCGGACGGGCCGAACCCGCCTCCAACCACAGCGGCAGGGCGTCCTCATCCAGCCATTTGCGTAATCTTCCGATCTCTTCGGCAAGCGTCTGCGAAATGCTCGGAAATGGCAAGGTCATGCGTCAACTCTCTGTTTTTACAGTTGAATAAAAAATGGACCAATAAAAATACGTCATTATGGAGCCAAGTAGACCATGGGACATATTGCGCTGCAACCGTAAAATTATAGGCCTGACAGGAAGCCAACCTTTGGCGGGGCTATTGGTTCCACGCTCTTCCACAGTAAACACGGGGTGGTAACGCTGATTCGCAAGTCATAAAGTGTCAGAAATTACAACGCAAATTTGAGATTGCTTATTCGTAGTCCTCCCGTATTTCGTAACAATGGTCTGGTCATTAGTGATTCGGTCTCCTTTTAACCTGGGCGGCGTTGGGGAAATAAAGGGGCGCAAGGCAGTGAGATTTTCTGCCTTTACTTCATTGCTGTTCTCCGTTGCGGTTCTTTCGGGCTGCAATACTCCCGCGGGCGTTCGGTCGTTCGGGGGCGCGCAGATGTTGTCTCCTTCCGAGGCGCTGATTTTCCCGCCACCCGGCGGTCCCGAAATCGTTACCGTGGTCAACCGCACCTATTCCAACGCGGTGGCGCAGCAGGTCATTTTGCGCTCTGAAGCCACGACGCCGGGGCAGAACTATATCAAGGCGGAGTTTTTTGGTCCGCAACAGGCTGGCGATACCGATGGCGACGCTCTGGCTTTCACCGGTTTCAAGGCATCTTCCCTCGCGAGGGAAATCCGCGCCGAGTTTCCGGGCGAAAACATCGCCATGTCGGCAAATTACCTGCAGAACGGTTATGGTGCGTTTTCCTATGCTGCCGGCGGCGGCCGCGGCGACGATACCTGCCTTTACGGCTGGCAGGATATACGCTCGCCGGAAAGCATGCGGCAGGATTTCCGCAATCTCGGGCGCATCAAGGTGCGGCTGCGCCTCTGCCAGTCGGGCGCGACTGTCGAGCGGTTGCTGGCGGTCATGTATAATTACACGATAACAGGCACCTATGCCTCACCAAGCTGGAACCCTTACGGCACGCCGCAGGCGGTGGATAAGAATCTCGGCCGGCCGGGTCATCCGGTCTATCCCACAAAGGCGGATGAGGTGCCGATGCGGCCGGGCGGCGAGGTGACCGCGAGCGTGCCGCCCCGGCCCGCCCATCGCGCGGCTGCCGTTGCACCGCCCGCCCAGCCGGAACCACAGCCGCTTCCACCCGTTGCTGCGGTCAGTATCCCGTCGCCCGCATCGGCGGGGGCGCCAGTCCAGACCGTGAGACCTTCAGTGGCGGGCAGGCGGGTAGACGGAGGGCCGGTGGAAAGTGGCCGGCCATCGTCTCAGGTTCCGCAGGTTTCCATTCCGTCGCCCGCCTGCCTGTCCGGTTCGGGAGCGGCGCCAGGATGCAGGTGATCGCCGGAACCAGGGGGAGAGAAGGCGTAAAGACGCAGATCGCAAAAATTCCGGGCCGAGATTCCGGGTGGGGAAGACAACGGAAAGTTTCTGGATGAGCAAGGCCCTCACAATCATTGTCTGGTTACTTGTGTCGCTCTGCGTTCTGGCCATCATCACGATGCCGGTCAGCCTGCAGACGCATCTGGTCGCCACGGCGATTTCGCTCATTCTCCTTGCAACGATCAAGAGCTTTAACGGGCAGGGGGCCTGGCGTTTGGTGGCGCTCGGTTTCGGCACGGCCATCGTTCTGCGCTATGTCTACTGGCGCACCACCAGCACGTTGCCGCCCGTCAACCAGCTCGAGAATTTCATTCCCGGCTTTCTGCTTTATCTGGCGGAAATGTACAGCGTCGTGATGCTGGGCCTCAGCCTTGTCATCGTGTCGATGCCGCTGCCGTCGCGCAAGACGCGGCCCGGTTCGCCCGATTACCGGCCGACCGTCGATGTCTTCGTGCCGAGCTATAACGAGGACGCGGAGCTTCTCGCCAATACGCTCGCCGCGGCCAAGAACATGGATTATCCGGCCGACCGTTTCACCGTCTGGTTGCTGGATGATGGCGGCTCGGTACAGAAGCGCAATGCCAGCAATATCGTCGAGGCGCAGGCGGCGCAGCGCCGCCACGAGGAGCTGAAGAAGCTCTGCGAGGACCTCGACGTGCGTTATCTGACGCGTGAGCGCAACGTTCACGCCAAGGCTGGAAATCTCAATAACGGTCTTGCCCATTCAACCGGCGAGCTCGTGACCGTGTTTGACGCCGACCACGCGCCAGCCCGCGACTTCCTTCTGGAAACGGTGGGCTATTTCGAAGAGGATCCGCGGCTCTTTCTGGTGCAGACGCCGCATTTCTTCGTCAATCCCGATCCCATCGAGCGCAACCTGCGCACCTTCGAGACGATGCCGAGTGAAAACGAGATGTTTTACGGCATCATCCAGCGCGGCCTCGACAAATGGAACGGCGCCTTCTTCTGCGGTTCGGCCGCCGTGCTGCGGCGCGAGGCGCTGCAGGACACCGAAGGCTTCAGCGGCGTCAGCATCACGGAAGATTGCGAAACGGCGCTGGCGCTGCATTCGCGCGGCTGGAACAGTATCTATGTCGACAAGCCGCTGATCGCCGGGCTGCAGCCGGCCACTTTCGCAAGCTTTATCGGCCAGCGCAGCCGCTGGGCGCAGGGCATGATGCAGATCCTGATCTTTCGCCAGCCGCTGTTCCGGCGCGGTCTCTCGTTTACGCAGCGCCTTTGCTACATGTCGTCGACGCTGTTCTGGCTGTTCCCGTTCCCGCGCACCATCTTCCTGTTCGCACCGCTGTTCTACCTGTTCTTCGACCTGCAGATTTTCGTGGCCTCGGGTGGCGAGTTCTTGGCCTATACGGCGGCCTATATGCTCGTGAACCTGATGATGCAGAACTATCTTTATGGCAGCTTCCGTTGGCCGTGGATTTCGGAGCTTTACGAATACGTGCAGACGGTTCACCTCCTGCCCGCCGTCGTTTCGGTGATTTTCAATCCCGGCAAGCCCACCTTCAAGGTGACGGCGAAGGATGAATCCATCGCCGAGGCGCGGCTTTCGGAAATCAGCCGGCCGTTCTTCGTCATTTTCGCGCTGCTCTTGGTGGCGATGGCCTTTGCCGTATGGCGCATCTATAGCGAGCCCTACAAGGCGGATGTCACGCTCGTGGTCGGCGGCTGGAACCTGCTCAATCTCATCTTCGCGGGCTGCGCGCTCGGTGTCGTTTCCGAGCGCGGCGACAAGTCGGCGTCGCGGCGCATCACCGTCAAACGGCGCTGCGAGGTCAAGCTCGAGGGCAGCGATGCCTGGGTGCCGGCGTCCATCGATAATGTGTCGGTGCATGGCTTGCTGATCAATCTCTTCGACAGCGCGACAACCATCGAAAAAGGCGCGACGGCCATCGTGAAGGTCAAGCCCCATAGCGAGGGTGTGCCGGAAACCATGCCTGTCAACGTGGTGCGAACGGTGAAGGGCGAGGGCTTCGTCTCGATCGGCTGCACCTTCTCGCCGCAACGCGCCGTCGATCACCGCCTGATCGCGGACCTGATCTTCGCCAATTCGGAACAGTGGAGCGAATTTCAGCGGGTGCGCCGCAAGAACCCCGGCCTTATCCGCGGCACGGCCATCTTCCTGGCCATATCGCTCTTCCAGACGCAGCGCGGCCTTTATTATCTGGTCCGGACGCTTCGGCCTGCTCCCAGAGACGCCAAACCTGTCGGAGCGGTAAAATGACCGGCCGTAAACCCATCCGGGATTCTCTGGCAATGTTGGTATGGGGAGCCGTCGCCACGGGCGCTATGGCGCAGTCCTCCCCCTTCGACATGTCGCCGGAACGGCCCGCCCAGACTGCTCCGGCACCCGTGCCGCCGTCCACCGTTGCGCCTGCCGCGCCGCGCCAGCAGCCTTCTGCCCAGTTGCCGGCCCAGATACCGGCCCAGACGCCGTCGCAGCCATCGGTCCCGCCGCCGCAACAGCGCCCAGTCGTTCCGTTGCCGCCGCCGGTTTCGGCTCCATCGCCTCAGCAAAGCGCAAGACCTGTTCCCGCGCAGACCTCTCGGCTTAGCGCCGACAGCCGCCGCCGCTACATCCTGCCCTATGAGAAGCTCAGCCTTTCCGGTGAGATGGACCGGCGGCAATGGAGCATCTATCTGACGCCGGAGCAGGTGAATGCCGCGGTTTCGCTCAATATCGGTTATCAGAACGCCATCGTGGTCGCGCCGGAAAGTTCGAATTTTCAGGTCAGCCTGAACAATGTCGCGCTGGATGCCGCGCGTATCGAAGCGCCCGACAGCGAGGGCAATGTCTCCTTGAAGATCCCGCCCGGCGTCTTGCAGGTCGGCTCAAATATCGTGAGACTGGGCGTGCAGCAACGCCATAGAACCGATTGCACGATCCAGTCCACCTACGATCTTTGGACCGATATAGACCCAGCCAATACCTATATCGGCTTTAATGCGGATGTCGCCGGAAGCTTTGCCAATATCGACGATATTCAGGCAACGGGGCCGGATGGCAAGGCGATGACGTCGATCGAGATTGTCGCGCCGGCACTTGGCAATCCGGCATTTGCGGATTCTCTCCTGCGTCTTTCACAGGCGTTGGCGCTTAGAACCCAGATGCCGAACCAGACGATCCGTTTCGTGGCCGCTCCTTCCACTGAGCGCAAGGCGGGCACGCTGACGGTTTTCGTTGGCACCGCTCGCGAGATTGCCGGAATTGCCGGAACGCTGCCACCCGAGGCTTCGGCGGGCGCTTTCGCCGGCTTTGGCGCCTCAGCGCCGGGCGGTCTTTCGCCGCTTTTTGTCAGCGGCCCCACTCCGCAGGCGGTGCAGGCGGCAATCGAGACGCTGTTTTCGTCGATATCGCGCACACCCGGTGCGCAGAGGACGACTTTTTCGACCCGAAGCTGGCATGCGCCGGATGTGCCGCTCGTCATGTCGGATCGCCGTATCGCGCTTTCCGAACTTGGTTTCGAAAGCACCGAATTTGGCGGCCGGCGTTTCCGCAACGAATTTTACGTCGGCATGCCCGCCGATTTCTACGCCTCGGCCTATGGCGAGGCGTCGCTTCTCCTCGATGCCGCCTATTCGTCGCAGGTACTGCCAGGCAGCCATGTCGATATCTACGTCAATGACCAGATCGCCTCGACCGTGCCGATTTCCAACAATGGCGGCGGCATTTTCCGGCATCTGCCAATCAATGTGACAATGCGTCATTTCAAGCCCGGGCCGAACAAGGTGACCATCGAGGCGGTGTTGATGACGGCGCAGGATCAGGCCTGTGCGCCCGGTGCGCCCGCCAGCGCGACGCCGCGTTTTGCGTTGTTCGACACGTCGGAACTGCATATTCCGGACTATGCGCAGATCGGCCGCAAGCCGGATCTCGCCGCGATGGCTGGGGCCGGACAGCCCTATCGGACCGGCGGAACGCCTGTCGCCCTCTCACTCGACCGTTTCGACACCGACACCATGTCTGCGGCAGCCACGCTGATCAGCCGGCTGGCGAGTGTGGCGGGGCATCCCATCGACATCGAGACTGTCGCTTCGCCGCTAGTGATCGGTGATCGCGACGCGCTGTTCGTCGGCACGATTTCGCAATTCCCGCAGGCATTGATCGGTCAGTTCAATCTCGTTCCCTCCAGTCAGATATCCTGGAAAATGGGAACCGGCGTTCAGCCGCCCGCTCAGAGCAGCGAGACCCTCTTCAACGACTGGCGCGAGCGGGTGGATGGCGGTGTTTGGGAGGGGCAGGTATCTTCTCTCGAGGAATGGATGAAGCGGAATTTCGACCTGAGTTCGGATACGCTGCGCTTCTTGCCGGCAGCCGAGCAGCTTTATGCGCCACCCGGCAATGTCTCCTTCATGCTGGCACAGGGACTGAGCCCCTCCGGCGACGGGGTGTGGACGCTTGCGACTGCACCGACATCGGCGGAACTTCTTGACGGCATGGCGGCGATGACACGGGAAAACCGCTGGCGTGGCGTCACGGGACGTGTTGCCGCTTATGATGCGGCTGCCGAAAAGCTCGAAACGGTGGAGGTGGAGCGGCCGTATTTTTACGTCACGCGGGCTTTTTCCCTTTCCAACTGGAGGCTGGTCGCCGCCAACTGGCTGTCTTCCAACGTTCTTTCCTATTCGCTGGCGTTCATCGGCTTCGTGTCTCTCCTCGGCCTCGCCACGTTCACGATGCTGCGCATGATGGGACGGCATCGATGACGAACGGGATCTCGAAACTGGCCGGCATTCTCTTCCTGTCCATCATGACGATGATTGCAGGTATTTCCACCAGCCGCGCCTCCTCGGTTTCACCGGAGGCGTGGTCTGCCTATAAAGGCGCGTTTCTCGATCCCGGCGGCCGTATCATCGATACCGGCAACGACAATATTAGCCACAGCGAAGGCCAGGGCTACGGCATGTGGCTTGCCGTGCTTGCCGACAATCTGTCCGACTTCGAACTGATCTGGAGCTTCACGCGCACCGAGCTTTTGGTGCGTGACGACGGACTTTCCGCCTGGAAATGGGATCCGCGCACCAAACCGCATGTAACCGATATCAACAACGCCACGGATGGCGATATTCTGATCGCCTATGCGCTGGCGCTGGCGGCCGGGCAATGGAACCGGCAGGATTATGCCGAAGCATCCGCGGCCATCGCATCCGCCATTCTGAAGAGGACGGTGGTGCAACGCGGCGGGCGAACGCTGCTTCTGCCGGCGGCCAGCGGTTTCGACGAGAATGACCGGGAGGACGGGCCAGTGGTCAATCCTTCCTATCTGATTTTCGAGGCCTTTCCGGTGCTCAATCTTGTTGCGCCATCGCCGCTTTGGAAAGCCCTTGCCGATGACGGTGTGGCGCAGATCGGCACATTCGCTTTCAGCGATAGAAAACTGCCGGCCGACTGGGTATCGGTGAAGACGAAGCCGCAGCCGGCAGCGGGTTTCCCGCCGGAATTCGGCTATAATGCGGTGCGCATACCGCTTTATCTCGCAAGGGCGAATATGGGGTCGCCGGAGCTGCTCGTCCGGCTGAAAGGCGGCATGACGCTGGAAAGCGGCGCTGCCGGAACCTTCGATCTGAAGAACGGAGCGGTCAAGGACGTCCTGTCCGATCCCGGCTATCGCATCATTCCGGCGCTCGCGGGTTGCGTCGGCGGCGGGGCGGCCGTTTCCGCCGAACTTAAAAACTTCCAGCCAACACTTTATTATCCTTCCACATTGCATCTTCTGGCATTGTCGTTTCTGGCAAGGAATAACGGGGAATGCCGATGAACAAGCCACTGTCGACCTCGGCTCTCATTCTGCTTCTGATTGCGCTCGCGGCCTTCCACTGGCGCGACAGCATTCTCGGGCGGGTGTCGGACGTGCATACCTCGGCGGTCGGCGACAACCGGGCGGCACAGCGTGTTTTGCCGACGACGGCCAATCCGGCGCAGATCAACGCTTTCGTCAAGAGCCGTGAAATGGCGCAGGTAACGCAGCCTGCGACACCGCCCGTCACGGTGCCGGCGACCGATCCACTGCCGGTGACACAGGCCGGCGGGCAGGCACCGCAGACACAGACGGCGCAGGCACCGGCCCCGCGCGCCACCCAGCCTGCCTCGTCCGATATGCCCGAGGTCGATCTGAGCGCGTTGCGCTATTTCGCGGCGAGGGGTGATACGCAGCGTCTTCAGGCCGAGATCGCGCGCCTGCGCACGCTTTATCCCAACTGGACGCCGCCTGCCGATCCTCTCGCCATTCCCGAAAACGGCGATCCGCGGCTCGATGCCATGTGGCAGCTTTATACCGACGGCCGTTATGCCGAAGTGAGGAAGGCGATTGCCGACCGCCAGCAGGCGGAGCCCGGCTGGCAGCCGCCCGACAATCTGACGGGCATGCTGTCCCTTGCCGAGGCCCGCCAGCGGCTCGTCAATGCTTCCGATCTCAAGCAATATGCGACAGTGGTGGACACGGCCGCCAACAATCCCGGCCTGCTGACCTGCGGCGAGGTTGATGTCCTGTGGCGGGTTGCCGATGCCTTCGCGAATACCGACCGAATGGGACGGGCGCGCGACGCCTATCTCTACATTCTCAACAATTGCACGGTTGCAAGCGACAGGCTCGCCACCGTGCAGAAGGCATCCGCGCTTTTGCCGGCGGAAATGATGGACGATCTGCTGGCCAAGGAAAAACCCGGCGCGGACGGTCAGCTGGAATTCGAACCCGTCAAGAACGATCTCGCCCGTCAGTTCGTGGCCAAGGCAGGGGAGAAGGAGGGCGTCACCGCTCCCTCGGCCTATGTGATGCGGCTTCAGCGGCTTGCCGAGACCGACAAGCTTGCAAGCGACGCCCTGCTGCTCGGCTGGTACAATATCCGCCAGAAGAACATGGCGGAGGCGGAAAAGTGGTTCCGCAAGGCACGGGAAGAGGAAGACAGCGCATCGGCCTCGCAGGGGCTGGCGCTGGCGCTGATCGACCGTAACGAACCGCGCGAGGCCGAGGACGTCATGTATAAATGGCGCAAGGCTTCCGACGATGCGCTTGCGACCTATCTTGCCGCAACGGCCAATCTTCTGGCGCTGGAGCCGCCGGTCGTACTGCCGCCGGATGTGCTGCAACGTATCGCCGCCGAAACGGTGGCGCGCAAGGATGCGGCGACGGCGCAGCAATTCGGCTGGTACTCGCTTGCCTTCCGGCAGACGCCGCTTGCTTTGCAATGGTTCAGCACTGCCCTTGGCTGGAAACCCGATGATGAGCCATCGGCCTATGGCATGGCTGTCAGCTACCACGATCTTCGCAACCTCGCCGGCCTGCGTGGCATCCAGCAGCAATGGGGAGGCCGTTCGCAACGTATCGCCGATGTCGGAACGGCGCGCATGGTGGACCAGTCCGGGCAAATGGTTGCTCCCGTAACCGCGCCGCCGGTTGTCGCACAGGTGACGGCGCCGCCCGTGCAGACCGCTGTACCGCAGGGCGAGACGGCGGTGGTGTATAACCCGCCTGTCGTCCAGCAGTCTGAACCTTCGCGCAAGCAGGCGCGCCGCCCCGTGCAGGTGCAAAGGGAAACCAGCGCCGCATCGCGCCCGCGTTCCTGCGCGGCCTATCCCGATCCGCAACGTCTGCCGCCACAGCAGGCGCTCGATCTCGGCTGGTGCCTGATGGAGACGAACCGGCCGGCGGAGGCCCTTAAAGCTTTCGAATCCGCTATTGAAAGCGGTCAATCCAATGTCAAAAGTGATGCTGCCTATGGCCAGAGCCTTGCCTATCTGCGCATGGGCTTGACGGACCATGCGGCCGTCTCGGCGACGAAATCGCGTATGGATCGCCCGCGCGCGACGGAACTGCAGGTCTCGATCCTTGCCGATCGAGCGGTTTCCGCGTTCGGGTCGAAGCGATATGCCGAAACGCTTCTCCTGCTAGACCAGCGGGCGCGGCTGGCGGATGAGCGCACGGACCTGATGGTGCTGCGCGGTTATTCCTACCTCGCCATGCGCCGTTATGGTGAGGCCGCCCAGATTTTCGAAAGCCTGACCGCTATCGGAAACAAGGATGGCATCCGGGGACTGGCTGCGGTGCGCGCCGCCCGGCCGAGCAACGGTCCGCAAGGCGGCTGACGGGCGGCTGGATGAAGCCGATTGCTGCTATTCCGCGTCGGTGAGGTTGCGGATGATGCGCATGAAGATGCGCGCGCCAGTGCCGATCAGCGCATCCGGAAAGTCGTAATCCGGATTGTGCAGATTGGGATAGTCCAGGCCTGCGCCGAGAAAGAACATCGCCGATGAGGAAACGGCGCGGAAGCGGCCGAAATCCTCGGAAGCGCGCATGGGCAGACCCTCCGAACCGTGGGAGATTTTTTCCTCATCCAGCGCGCGCCGGATATGGCCGACCGCGTCAGGCGCATTTTCGCAATGCAGGAAAATATCGTCATAGGTGATGTCAAGCGTCAGCTTCTGTTCGTCCGCCACCTTTTTGGCCAGTGTTTCCGCAGCCTCACAGAGTTTTTCCATCCGGTCGTCGGTCAGCGTCCGGAGCGTTGCCCAGATTTCCGCGTCGGCGGGGGAAATGCCGAAGGCGGCTTCGCCCATCACGGCATGGGTGATCGTCACCATCGAAAAATCGGGCTCTGGCGGGAAACCGGAGCCGAGTTCGGCCAAGGCCGGCATCAGCCGTGATATTGCCCGCATCGGGGAAACGCCGTGTTCGGGCGAAGACGCATGCGCCGTCTTGCCGGAAAGGCGGATCTTGACGCCGCGTGACGCGCAGTTGACCGGTCCCTCCAGGACGCTGACATGGCCGAAAGGCAGGCCGGGCAGATTGTGCAGCGAAAAGGAATAATCCGGCTTTATCTGCCCGAAGCGCGGGTCGGCGAGGACGGCGGCGGCGCCCGCGCCGGTTTCTTCCGCCGGCTGATACAGAAGGATGACGCGGCCGGTCTCCGGGCGATGCCGGGAAAGGCCGAGCGCCAACGCCGTCAGAATGGTGGAGTGGCCGTCATGGCCGCAAAGATGGCCCTTGCCATCCGTGCCGGAGCGGTGTTCGGCGTCACTCTTTTCGTGAATGGGCAGGGCATCGAGTTCCGAACGGATCAGGATCGCCGGGCCGCTTTTGCCGCTGTCATAGACCGCAGCCACGCCGTGGCCGCCGAGATCGGCGAAAAGCTGGTCGGGTTGCGCCTGCTCGAGAAAAGTGCGGATGCGCCGCGCCGTTTCCTTCTCCTCGCCGGAGATTTCCGGATGACGGTGCAGATCATGGCGAAGCTCGATGAGATCGAGCATGTCCTTGTTGGTCAGAAACATCAAAAATCCTTGCAAGTCGTCCGGCCGGTTTTTCCTGCCGCAACTTACAGGGCGTTGGCTTTAATGCAAAACCTTTGGCGGGTGCCAGCGTTTGCCCGCCGCTTTCGGCTTGATGGCGAGCGTGACGACATCTGTCGGCAGCGGAACCCTGGTTTTTGCCAGTTCCAGCCGGGCAAGGGCTGCACGGGCCTTTTCCGCATATTCCAGATGTGCCGCATCGTCCGAATGGTAGTGCTGCAACCTGTCGAGGATTTCCGCACCTTCCATCGTTCTTTCGGCGGCAATCAGCGCCACGGCGCATTTGTAGAGCGCTTCCCGGTGGAAGGGAGCGCGATTGGTCACCTGGCGGAAGGCCTCGGATGCCTCGTGATAATGCTGCTGCGCCAGCCGCGCCTCGCCGATGCGCAGCCACAGGACGACGGGTTCCTGGCCGGCGGCCAGAAGGCTGAGAAAGGCGATTTCGGCCTCCCGGAATTCGCCCCGGTCGAACAACAGATTGGCGAGCCCGAACTGCGCGCCGAGATGGTCCGGTGCGGCGGTCAGCACCTGCGCAAAGGCAATATTGGCGGCCGCCTTCTGGCCGGTCTTATAGAGTTTGAGGGCCTGTTCGTAGACGAAACGGATGCTGCGCGGGTGAAGCGTGCCGCCGAGATTGTCGCCCGAGCGGGTGCGGAACAGCGTGCAGCTCAGCTTCTGCTCTTCCGGCCCGAAGAAATATTTGTAAGGCTCGTTGCCGCGCAGGAAATCATAGGTCTTGAAGCCCTGCTCGATTGCCCTGCGAATGCAATGGCCATGCAGCACAAGGCCGGGGGAAGGGGTCTTCCAGTTCTCGTCGCGGCCGGTAATGTAAAACAGGACCGATTTCTTCTGGCGGTCGATAATATTGGCGAGCGCGCCGAGCGGCTGGTCGCCGAACCACAGTACCGGCACTTCCAGATCGCCACGGATATAGACATCCATTAGCATTTGCCGTGTCGCGCCGATCAGAAGCTCCGTGCGCTCCTTGCCCTTGTGTGGCGCCCAGCGGATGCGCCAGAAATCGAACAGGATGTCCATGTCCCGTTTGATCGTCTCCCTCGTCGCGAAGGTGATGCGATATTCGTCGCCACCCTCGACCTTTCTCAGGAAACGCCTGAGCTTCTGCCGGGTCTGGCTGCTCATATGGCTGTCGAGATAGCCGTCGAACGTCTCCGGCAAGGCCACCACCGGGCAGATGCAATTGTTGATGTTGTAGGGGTTGGTCGGCATGTTGTCGCGAAACATGACGAGCGGGCCCTGAAGGGCGCGGATCATTGCGTCGCGGCGTTCCGGCGGGCCGGAGAGGTAGTCGAGCTTCAGCTCGGTCCAGTTCTGTTGCCTTATGTATGAACAGAAACCGGCAACCGCATGATTTTCATAGTCCGGCAGGGTTATGAAACCGGTGTAATCCGCCGCCGCATTGCCGGCCATGACGATGCTGTCGTGGAAACGTCCGGTTTTCTTGTCCGGTTCGGTAACGAGGCGCAGCGGGAAAAACGCCACATAGGGCGAGCCTTCCGGTCGTTCGCGCAGCGCAAGAATGAACCAGCGCCTGCGGCGCGGCATATAGTCCCTCAGCCATCCCCAGGAGAGGAAATGCCGGGAATGGGGATCGGCCATGAACACCGCATCCCAGTTTTCCCGGATCGCCTCGAAGCCGGCGTCCGTGTCGATGATATCGATGCGCATTCTTGCCCCCTCCCAATACTGATCACACATTCGGGAGGCTTCATTTTATGGGTAAACGGTCGGCTTCAAATATTCCCTTCGGGTGAAAGCCGTGCATCAAATGGGATTAGCCCGTCCCCGGTTTACCATCGCTGTGCCGCGACAAAAAAGACCTTGTCAGCCCGTGGCAGCGCTCTAACATGCGGGGCTGAATGCGCGGCCGGCTCAACGGTCCGCATGGCACAGGAGTTCTCATATGGCTGTTCCTTTTATGCTTCTGACCGGCGCAAGCCGCGGAATAGGGCATGCCACCGTCAAGCTGTTTCAGGAAAAGGGCTGGAGAATTCTCACCGTATCGCGGCAACCCTTTTCCGAGGAATGCCGCTGGCCGTCGGCGCGGGAAAGCCATATTCAGGCCGATCTGGAGGACCTGTCCCGCATTGACGACCTGGCGGACGAGGTGCGTTCCCGCCTGCCGGAGGGAAAACTTGCGGCGCTTGTCAACAATGCCGGAATTTCGCCGAAGGGTGAAGGCGGAAGCCGCCTCGGCGTGATGGATACGACGGCGGAAATCTGGACGCGGGTGCTGAACGTCAATCTCGTTTCGACGGCCCTGCTCGCCCGCACGCTTTTGCCGGAACTGGAAGCGGCAAAAGGCTCCATCGTCAACGTCACGTCGATTGTCGGCTCACGCGTACACCCTTTTGCCGGCGTGGCCTATGCCACGTCGAAGGCGGCGCTCGCGGCGCTGACGCGGGAGCTTGCGCATGAGTTCGGCCCGCGCGGCGTGCGCGCCAATGCCATTGCGCCGGGCGAGATCAACACCGCCATCCTCTCGCCCGGAACGGCGGAGCTGGTGGAAGCCCAGGTGCCGCTCGGGCGGCTCGGCACCACGGCCGAGGTGGCGCAGACCATCTATTTCCTGTGCTCGGAACAGTCGAGCTACATCAACGGCGCGGAAATTCACATCAATGGCGGCCAGCACGTCTGACACGCCGAGCATCAACCGAAAATGGAGCCTTCATCGATGACCATCCTGCCGAATTCCGTCGAGGCACGCGATATCGCCTATCAGATGCATCCGAACGTCAATCTGCGCAAATTCGAAAAGACAGGTGGCCTTGTCATCGAGAGCGGCGAGGGCATCTATGTCACCGACAGTAGCGGCAAGCGCTATATCGAGGCGATGGCCGGGCTGTGGTCTGTGGCGCTCGGTTTCGGGGAACAGCGGTTGGTGGAAGCGGCGACGAAGCAGATGCAGAAGCTGCCCTATTACCACACTTTTTCCTACAAGACGCACGGCCCGTCGGTCGATCTCGCCGAGCTGCTGATCGAGCTTTCACCGGTGCCGATGTCCAAGGTGCATTTCACCTCCTCCGGCTCCGAGGCGAACGATCTCGTCGCCAAGATGGTCTGGTATCGCTCCAATGCGCTGGGCAGACGAGACAAGAAGAAGATCATCGGCCGCATCAAGGGTTATCATGGCGTGACGATCGCATCGGCCTCTATCACCGGCCTGCCGCGCAACCATGAAAGCTTCGACCTGCCGCTGGACCGAATGTTGCATACGGCCTGCCCCTCCTATGTGCATTTCGGCAAGGAAGGGGAAAGCGAAGCGGAGTTCACCGCGCGTATCCTCAAGGAATTGGAGGATTTGATCCTCCGCGAAGGGCCGGAGACCATCGCCGCTTTCTGGGGCGAGCCGGTAATGGGCGCGGGCGGCGTTCTCCTGCCGCCGGAAGGTTATTGGGAAGGCGTGCAGGCGATCCTGAAGAAATACGATATTCTGCTTGTGGTGGATGAGGTGATCTGCGGTTTCGGTCGAACCGGCAAGATGTTCGCCTGCGAGACCTATGGCATCAAGCCGGATGTGCTTGTCGTCTCCAAGCAGATTTCGTCTTCCTATATGCCGCTTTCGGCGATCATCATGAATGACAATTTCTACCAGCCGATTGCCGATGAATCCGACCGTATCGGCTCCTTCGGCCATGGTTACACCGCTTCCGGCCATCCGGTCGCGACGGCGGTGGGGCTGGAAAATCTGAAGATCATTCAGGAACGCGATCTGGTCGGCAATGTCGCCCGGCTGGAGGGCAAGTTTCTCGATCATCTGAAGGCGCTGGCCGATCACCCGCTCATTCATTCCTCGCGCGGTATCGGCCTCATCGGGGCGCTGGAGGTGAAGCCATGGGAAGGCATGAAGCCGGGCGATACCACGCTCGCCCTTGCCGCAGCCATCGAGGAAGAGGGTGTCATCACCCGGCCGATTGGCGAATCCATCTGCTTCTGCCCGCCGCTTATCATTACGGCCGAACAGCTCGATGAGCTGTTTGCCGGCGTGAGGCGTGGTCTCGACAAGGTCGCGGCGGCCCGAGGCTGATAACTCCAGCGATTGTGCCGGCCGGTTTATCCAGCTGATCTATCCGCGGTAGGCCACGAGCACCGCGCCGCAGGCGATCAGCACCACGCCGAGCCAGTTGGGCAAAGACAGCCTTTCGCCCAGAAACAGCACCGCAAAGACGGCGACAAACACGACGCTCAGCTTGTCGATGGGCGCGACGCGGGCGGCATCGCCGAGTTTCAACGCCCGGAAATAACATATCCACGATGCGCCGGTCGCCAGTCCCGAAAGTACGAGAAACACCCAGGTTTTGCCCGAGATGGTGGAAGGCTGCTGCCAGTTGCCGGTGAGATAAACCATCAGGCCCGCAGCGGCGAGAATGACGACGGTGCGGATGAGGGTGGCGAAATCGGAATTGATGTTTTCGACGCCGATCTTCGCAAAGATGGCAGTCAAAGCCGCAAAGGCCGCCGATAGCAGTGCCCAGAATTGCCAGGCCAGAAACAGGTTCTTCATGCCGCCGCTCCACTCATCACATTGGTTAAGTGTCGGCTCTACCGCATATTCCGGCCGATAAAAACCCCGTTTGACGGGTGTAAGCCTGAACAATGAAAGCCCGGCGTATCCAGTCGATGCGCCGGGCTTTCTGTATGTGCCTGCCCGGAGAAAACCGGGACAGGCCGGACCTTGGGAGGTCGTATTATTCGGCGGGCTGAACCGATGCGGGAAGCTGATCCACATCGGCGATGCCGGTGAATTCTTCCTCTCCGCTCAAGACCCGCGCAAGCTGGTCCTGATCCAGTTCGCCTTCCCAGCGGGCGACGACGATGGTGGCGACCGCATTGCCGACGAAGTTGGTGAGTGCACGGCATTCCGACATGAAACGGTCGATGCCGAGGATCAGCGCCATGCCGGCGACCGGAACCGAAGGCACGACGGAGAGCGTTGCGGCGAGCGTGATGAAGCCCGCGCCGGTGATGCCGGCTGCACCCTTGGAGGAGAGCATGGCCACCAGCAGCAGAAGGATCTGCTCGCCGAAGGAAAGGTGGATACCGGTCGCCTGGGCGATGAAGAGAGCGGCCAGCGTCATGTAGATGTTGGTGCCGTCAAGGTTGAAGGAATAACCGGTGGGGATGACGAGACCGACGACGGAGCGCTTGCAGCCGGCCTTTTCCATCTTGCTCATCAGGCCCGGCAAAGCGGCTTCGGAAGACGAGGTGCCGAGAACCAGAAGCAGTTCTTCCTTGATGTAGCGGATCAGCGCGACGATGGAGAAGCCGTTATAACGGCATACCGCACCGAGAACCACGAACACGAACAGGAAGGACGTGACGTAGAAGGTGCCGATCAGCATGGCGAGGTTGGTGACCGACGAGATGCCGTATTTGCCGATGGTGAAGGCCATGGCGCCAAAAGCGCCGATCGGAGCGGCCTTCATCAGGATCGCGACCAGCTTGAAGATCGGATACATCAGGGCGTGCATGAAATCGGTGACGGGCTTGCCCTTTTCGCCGACGACGCCGAGCGCGATACCGAAGAGCACCGAGAAGAACAGCACCTGCAGGATATCGCCGCTGGCGAAAGCACCGACGATGGTGGTCGGGATGATGTTCATCAGGAAGCCGGTGATGGTCTGCTCATGGGCCTTGTCGGCGTAGGTCGCGACGGCCTTGGCATCCAGCGTGGCGGGATCGATGTTCATGCCGGCGCCCGGCTGCACGGTGTTGGCGACGATGAGGCCAACGATGAGCGCGAGCGTGGAGAATACGAGGAAGTAGATCATGGCCTTGCCGGCCACGCGACCCACCTTCTTCATGTCGTTCATACCGGCGATGCCGGTTGCGACGGTAAGGAAGATGACGGGAGCGATGATCATCTTGACGAGGCGGATGAAGCCGTCGCCGAGCGGCTTCAGTTGTTCGCCGAAGGCCGGATAAAAATGGCCGAGCGCGATACCGGCGATGATGGCGACGAGAACCTGGAAATACAGGTGCTTGTAGAATGGCTGCTTGGCGTGGCCTGCGGCCACGGCTGTCGTATCGATCATGTTTTTTCCTCCTCGGCCTCACCCTGCCTTGATTGGCCTCCCGGGATCGCCGTGTCGTTGACGGCTTCACGCCGATTACGGAGTCATGTGCAATACGCATGCCAGACTTGATTATTTGCTGTAACTGGCTGATTTTAAAAGTAGTTTTTATTGACGTTTCGCCGGCTCACGGGCATTTGTGCGGAATTCCGGACAAAATCTCTTGCGATCTGTGTGTAAATCCGCACAATTATCGAATGGCCGATCAGGATCAGACATCTCATTCCCATGCGAAGCGGCGGGCGCAATGGCTGGCGCTGGCGGGTCTGTGGCTGCTTGCCAGTCTTGGTGTTTTGCTGGTGGCCGATGAGTTCGCCCGCAATCAGGCGCTGCGCACCGCGGGGTCCGAGGCCGCAACGGATGCGGAGCTGAAGATCGCACTGCTGAATGTCGCGCTGGAACGGCCACGCGCCATTCCGCTGGTCCTCTCCGGTGATCCCGATCTTGCCGCCGCGCTGGATGGCGGTGGCGCTCCTGCCCTGGATCGGCTGAACCGCAAGCTGGAGGGGCTGATCGAAGGCACGCAATCCTCGGTGATCTATGTGACCGGGCCGACGGGATTGACCATCGCGTCGAGCAACTGGCGGCAGGCGGACAGCTTTGTCGGTTCCAATTATGCTTTCCGCGAATATTTCCAGGCGGCGATGAAGACGGGCATGTCCGAGCATTATGCTCTTGGCAATGTCAGCCGCCGGCCGGGTCTTTATATCTCCCGCCGCATCGATGCCGCCGATGGGCGACCGCTTGGCGTCGTCATCGCCAAGGTCGAGTTCAGCCGGCTGGAGACGGACTGGAATATTGGCGGCAAGCCGGTCTATGTGGTCGACAGAAACGGTGTGGTCCTGATGACCAGCGTGCCGGAATGGCGCTTCCGGACCGTTGCGCCGATCGATGAGGCGCGGCGGAAAATCATTTCCGAAAGCCTGCAATTCGGCAGTGAGGCGCTTTCAACGCTGCCGTTTCGGGCGGCGCGGCGCTCCAGTGAGAGCGTCCCGCTCATTCACGTCGATGAACCGGGACGGGAGCGCGGCGATTATCTGCAACTGGAAGTGCCGGTGCCGACCACCTCATGGACGCTGCATTATCTTCAGCCGGTCGCGCCGGCGCTGAATGCCGCCATCCGCGAGGGCAGGGTGGTGGCACTGGCGACGCTGATGCCGCTGATCGGGCTTTCGGCCCTGTGGCTGTGGCGCAGGCACAAGGCGCTCAAGGAAAAGGAAGAGGAACAGCGCGCCCGCGCCGAACTGGAAATGAAGGTGCAGGAGCGGACCCGCGACCTGACGAAGACCCGCGATCATCTGCAGGCGGAAATCGCCCTGCATGAGAAGACCTCGGGCGAGTTGCGCAATGTGCAGCACGAATTGGTGCAGGCCAACCGCCTTTCCATTCTGGGGCAGGTGGCGGCGGGTGTCGCGCATGAGATCAATCAGCCGGTCGCGACCATCCGCGCCTTTGCCGACAATGCCCGCACCCTGCTGAAGCGCGACCGCATGTCCGAGGCCACCGAAAATCTTGAAAACATCGCGGCGCTGACCGAGCGTATCGGCACGATTACCGGCGACCTGAAGATATTGGCGCGCAAGGGCCGCACCGCCGCCGAACCTGTCAGCGTCCGGTTGGTCATCGAAGGTGCGGTCATGCTGTTGCGCAGCCGCTTTTCCGGGCAGATGGATGCGCTGGATATCGTGTTGCCGGATCAGGACCTGAAAGTGCTCGGCAGCCGTATCCGGCTCGAACAGATCCTCATCAACCTTCTGCAAAACGCACTGGAAGCCACTGAAGAGACTGGGGCCGCCCGTGTCGAAGTGCGTGTGCGTGAGGAAGGCGACATGGTCGTGCTTTCCGTCAGCGACAATGGCACGGGCATTCCCGAGGCCATCCGCGCCCAGCTTTTTTCGCCCTTCAATACATCAAAGGAAAGCGGCCTCGGCCTTGGTCTCGTCATCTCCAACGATATTGCCTCGGATTATGGCGGGCGTATCGAGGTGGTAAGCAACGCGGCGGGCACATGTTTTTCCGTATTTCTGAAGCGAGCATGACATGACAGTGGATGGAACCATATTCCTGGTGGACGACGATTCGCAGCTTCGCAAGGCGATGGTGCAGACGCTGGAACTCGACGGGTTGCCGGTCACCTCCTTTTCCCGCGCGGAGCAGGCGCTTGCGGCCTTGAGCGAGGATTTCGACGGGGTCGTCATCACCGATGTGCGCATGCCCGGCATGACCGGGCTGGAATTTTTCGATCATGTCCGCAAGATCGATGCCGATCTGCCGGTCATTCTCATCACCGGCCATGGCGATGTGCCGATGGCCGTCGATGCGCTTCATAACGGTGCTTATGATTTCATCGCCAAGCCATTTCCTGCCGAACGCATGGTGGAAAGCGCCCGCCGGGCGCTGGAAAAGCGCCGCCTCGTGCTGGAAAACCGTGCGCTTCGCCGGGCGGCGGGGCAGGCGGAGGATGATCTGCCGCTGATCGGCCAGACGCCCGCCATGGAGCGCCTGCGCACCACGCTGCGGCACATTGCGGATACGGATGTGGATGTGCTGGTGGCGGGCGAGACGGGCAGCGGCAAAGAAGTGGTGGCGACGGCCCTTCACCGCTGGAGCAAGAAACGCTCCAAGGGCAATTTCGTGGCGCTAAATTGCGGCGCGTTGCCGGAAACGGTGATCGAAAGCGAGCTTTTCGGCCATGAGCCGGGCGCTTTTACCGGCGCGCAGAAAAAGCGCGTCGGCCGCATCGAACATTCCAGCGGCGGCACCCTGTTTCTCGACGAGATTGAAAGCATGCCGCTTGCGGTGCAGGTGAAGATGCTGCGCGTGCTGGAAATGCGCGAGGTCTCGCCGCTTGGATCGAATGAGGAGCGGCCGGTCGATATTCGCGTGGTCGCGGCGGCCAAGGTCGATCTTGGTGATCCGGCAGAACGCGGCACGTTTCGCGAGGACCTCTATTACCGGCTGAATGTGGTGACGCTGTCCATTCCGCCGCTGCGCGAACGCAAGGCGGATATTCCGCTCTTGTTCTCCCACTTCGTCACCAAGGCCGCCAATCGTTTCAACATGCCGGTGCCGCAGATCAGCGCCGGCATTTCCCGCCGCCTCAACGACCATGACTGGCCGGGCAATGTGCGCGAACTCGGACATTTCGCCGAAAGGGTGGTGCTGGGGCTGGAGACGGAACCGGCGGCGGCACCTGCATTACAATCCGGGATCCCCGCCTCCGGCACCTTGCCGGAGCGCATGGACGGGATCGAGGCACGCATCATCCGCGAAACGCTGGAACAAGCGAATGGTGACGTGGCGGAAACCATAGCCACGCTCGGCATCGCCCGCAAGACCTTTTACGACAAGCTGCAGCGCCACGGCATCAACCGGGCGGATTATGTAAAGAATGGCGCTGCGTGAAATGGTGCAAAGCGAGACCTATGGCGACGGCCTAGCCTCTTGATCGTCATGCTCCGGCCTTTCCTGAGCATCTGCTACCTTCTGATTTTACGAGACGTGAGTGGATCATCGGCACAGGGCCGAGGATGACGCAGAGTCAGGGGTTGCTCTCACGGAAAAGCCGCAGACTTTTCCGTCTGCGGCCTGATAATAACAGCGACAAGTGTGCTCAATGGCCGGCGGGTCAACCCGCGACGCAGAAATGACGCTGGCCGTCATAATCCGTATAGGTGCCGGTGCGGGAATTGAAGCTCCGGTAACGCTGCGAGCAATAGTCGTACCAGGCGTTGGTCCAGGGTTCGATGGTGCGATAGGTGGCGCGCTGGCCGTAAACCGGGCGGCTGTCATAGACAGGCTGCGGACGATAGACCGGGGCGGGGCGGTAAACCGGCTGCGGCTGGGCACGATAATAACGATAGTCCGGCTCTTCGTAGACGTAGCTCGGCTCGTAACGGCGGGGCGGGTCGATATAAACGCGCTCATCATCCACCGGTGCCGGACGCGACATTGCGGAGCCGACGGCGACACCGGCGGCAAGGCCGAGCACGCCACCCAGAATGGCAGCATCGCGACGGTCGCGGCGGTCCCAGTCGCCAGCGGATGCATTGTTGAAGGGAACAATGGCGGCGGCGGCGACAGCGAGTGTCAGAACTGTTTTGGCTGCAAAGGACGACATGGTGTGTTCTTCCATACAGGTGGCAGGGCGCTGCCAGTTGCAAATTCGATGGTTAAGGAAATACAGCCCGGCTGCTGAACGGGCGCTGAATGAATTGTGGCAGACCGGCGGCGGCCCGCAATTCCTGTTTGCGTGGGCCGCACTTCGCGCTAGAACTCAAGATCAAACAGGACGCACCGATGAGCCTTTCCCAGATAACCGTCAATTCCGACACCGCGCATGAAGACCGGGCCCAGGCCATTCGCGATACGCTGCGTGACGCCATTGTCGACCGGCGGCTGGCGCCGGGAACCAAACTGTCGGAATCGGAAGTGGGAACGCTGTTCGATGTCAGCCGTACGGTGGTGCGCGCCGCGCTTCAGATGCTGGCCTATGAGGGGCTGGTAAAGGCCGAACGCAACCGGGGCGCCTTCGTCTCCAATCCCACGCCGGATGAGGCGCGGCAGGTGTTCGCTTCGCGCCGGTTGATCGAGCCCGGTGTCGTGGATGCCGCAATCGAAAAAATCACGCCGGCGGCAGCAAAGCGGCTGAGAGAGCATCTGGTACAGGAAAGCCGGCACCAGCACGAACGTGGCCCAAGCGCCAGACGCGCGGAAATCAAGGCATCGGGCGATTTTCACCTGATGCTGGCCTCGCTCGCCGGCAATGCCATTCTGGAAAAATTCATGGACGAGCTGGTTGCCCGCTCGTCGCTGGTCATCGCGCTTTACGGGCGTTCGGGTGTCTCAAGTTGTGGCCACAATGATCACGCCGATCTGCTCGATGCGCTGGAGGCAAAGGATGCGGCAAAGGCCCGCGCGCTGATGTTGCAGCATCTCGACCACATTGAGGCCGATCTCGACCTGCGCATGATGGAAGGTCTGGCGCTGAAGGATGCGCTGGCGCTCTGATTGACCGCGCGTCCCCGTCCAATGGGACGGGGGCGGGTGGCTTGATTGCGTGTCAGGCGGCGTAACGGCTGATCGCCAGATCGTGGGTGTCTATCTCCGGCTTGTTGCCGCTGATGAGATCGGCAAGCACCCGTGCGGAGCCGCAGGACATGGTCCAGCCAAGTGTGCCGTGGCCGGTATTGAGATAAAGATTGCTGTAGCGGGTGGCGCCGATGACGGGCGTCCCGTCCGGCGTCATCGGGCGCAGGCCGCACCAGAATTTCGCCTGGGTCTGATCACCCGCGCCGCCGAACAGGTCTTCCACCGAATGGGCCAACGTTTCCTGCCGGGCCGCCGGCAAATCCTTGCTGAAACCGGCGATTTCCGCCATGCCGCCGGCGCGGATGCGTGAGCCGAGCCGGGTGATCGCCACCTTGAAGGTCTCGTCCATGACCGTGGAAACGGGCGCGCGCGCCTCGTTCACGACCGGAACCGTGATGGAGTAACCCTTGACCGGATAAACCGGCAGGGTAAGGCCAAGCTGCCGCACGAACTGCGGAGAATAGCTGCCGAGTGCCGCCACGAAAATGTCGGCCTCCACCAGCCCACGGGTGGTTTCCACCGCCTTGACGCGTCCCGCCTCGACGATGGGGCGCATGATGCCGGTATCGTAGAGGAAGGTAACGCCCGCTTCTTCGGCCATGCGCGCAAGTTCTGTCGTGAACATGAAGCAGTCGCCGGTCTCGTCGCCGGGCAGGCGCAGGCCGCCGACGATCTTTTCCTTCGCGGGCGCGAGGCCGGGTTCGATGGCGGCGCAGCCATCGCGGTCGAGAATCTCGAAAGGTACGCCGCCTGCCGTCAGCACGTCGACATCCTTGCCGATGGCGTCGAACTGCTTCTGGGTGCGGAACACTTCCAGCGTGCCCTGCATGCGCTGGTCATATTCGATGCCGGTCTCTTCACGAAGGGCCATCAGGCAATCGCGGCTATATTCGGCGACACGCACCATGCGGCTCTTGTTGATGGCATAGCGCGCCGAGGTGCAGTTGCGCAGCATCTGGCTCATCCAGCGCCATGCGGCCGGATCGGCAGTGGGGCGGATGATCAACGGCGCGTGTTTCATGAACAGCCATTTCATCGCCTTGACCGGAATGCCGGGTGCCGCCCAAGGCGAGGAATAGCCGGGGGAAACCTCGCCCGCATTGGCGAAGCTGGTTTCGAGTGCCGCGGCCGGTTGGCGGTCGATCACCGTCACCTTGTGTCCGGCTTTGGCCAGATACCAGGCGGAGGTCACGCCGACGACGCCGGCTCCGAGGATAGTGACGTTCATGATCGTCTCACTTGTGATTGACTGATGTTGAAACAATGGCCGGGGTTTCACCCGGCTGAATATAACTGCGGCGGTATCGGCGTCCGAGGCCGGTCAGGATTTCATAGGCGATCGTGCCCGCATCCTCGGCGATGTCTTCCAGCGTCTGCTCAGGCCCGATCATCTGCACAAGGCTGCCCTGGGTCAATGTTTCCTCGGGCAGGGCGGATATGTCGAGAATGATGCTGTCCATCGAAACGCGGCCCGCAATCGGCAGGCGCACGCCGTTATACCACGCTGCGCCACGATTGCTGAGCGAACGCGGCAGGCCATCGGCATAACCGGCGGCGACGGTCGCCAGACGCGTGGAACCGGCGGCTTCGAAGGAGCCGCCGTAACCGACCAGCGAACCGGCGGGAACGGTGCGGGTCTGGATGACGGCGAGATCGAGGCGAACGACCGGCTTCATCGGGTTGGGGCGTGCGACGGAGGGCGCGCCGCCATAAAGCGCGATGCCGGGGCGAAGCAGGTGATTGTGGTAATCATGACCCAGAAAGATCCCGCCGGAATTGGAAAAGCAGACCGGCACGTCCGGAAAAGCAAGGGCAGCTTTACGCATTACAGAAAGCTGCGCCGCATTGGAGGTATGCTCCGGCTCGTCTGCGCAGGCGAGGTGGCTCATGACGAAGGCGATGTCGATACCATCGAGTAATTGCGGCCGGGAGGCGAGGATTTCAAGCTCTTCGGGTGAGAGGCCGAGACGGCACATGCCGGTATCGATCTGCACGGCGGCGGCGAGCCTCTTACCGAGACGGCTGGCATGGGCCGCCCATTGTGCAATCTGTTCCAGCGAATTCAGAACCGGGGTGACGGCCATGGCGGCACAGGAGGTCTCATTGCCGGGCTGAAGACCATTGAGGACGAAAATCCGCGCCTCTGCCGAAAGCCGCAGTCGCAACGCCAGCGCTTCATCGATATGGGCGACGAAGAAATTGCGGCAGCCGGCATCGAACAGGACCTGCGAGACGATATCCGCGCCGAGACCGTACGCATCGGCCTTGACGACCGCTGCCGTCTGCGATGCGGGCGCCATGGCCGCAAGCGTCAGATAATTGTCGCGCAATGCGCCGAGATCGATGGTCAGATGGCCGCTTGCACCACCGGCGGCCTGCTGGCGGCTGATCTGCATGTCCATGGTCGTTCACCCTCATTTTTATCTCATGAGGGTATTGCAACGATTATCGAATTTCTTGGCGATTGTTCGAAGGAAATGCGATAGAATTCATAATCACGCAATTTTCCTTTGCCGATTGGAATTTTCTATGTCGTCACTCGATGCGACCGACCGCCATATCATCCGCCTGCTTCGGCTCAACGCCCGTATCAGCAATGCGAAGCTGGCAGCAGAAGTCGGGCTTTCGGCATCCGCCTGCCTTCGCCGGGTCGATATTCTCGAGCGGGAGGGGATTATCCGGGGGTATACGGCGCTGACCAGCGGCCTTGCCGGCGGTGAGGTGATTTCGGTTATCGTGCAGATCACGCTCGACCGCCAGACGGAGGATTTTCTCAACCGTTTCGAAAATGCGGTGCGGCGCTATCCGGAAATCCGCGAATGTTATCTGATGACTGGGGGATCGGATTATTTTCTGCGTTGCGAGGCGGAAAGTGCTGGGGATTTCGAGCGGATTCACAAGGAAATTCTGTCGAAGCTGCCCGGGGTTTCGCGCATTCATTCGAGTTTTGCGATCCGGAATGTGCTGGCGACGCCGAAGGGGCGGTAGTCGCATTTTACGAGCGGCAGAATATGCGGCCACCCCCCTCTGTCCTGCCGGACATCTCCCCCACAAGGGGGGAGATCGGGTGAGGCTTTCGCTCGGGCCTACGCAACCATTTCGCCACAGATGTTATGGCTTACAGAATATGGAGAGCAGGCCGCTTGTCGATCTCCCCCCTTGAGGGGGAGATGTCCGGCAGGACAGAGGGGGGTAAAGCCCCAAACTCTGCCCTCTCATCGCTACCCCCACCATCGATAAAAATGATGCACCGGTCCCCGCCCATGTCCAACGGCAAGTTCCCGCCCGGCATCGAGCGCTCCGTTCAGATAATCCTTCGCAAGACCAACCGCCTCCCGCAACTCACTACCCCTTGCAAGATGGGCCGTAATTGCCGCAGCCAGCGTGCAGCCGGTGCCGTGGTCGTTCTTCGTTTCCACCCTCGGCGCGGAAAGCGTCCGCATGGCGCCGTCCGCAAACAGATAATCCGTGCTCTCAGATCCATCGCCATGGCCGCCCTTGATGAGCACCGCTTTCGCGCCCGCCTTCAGGATCGCCTCGGCCTGACGGGCGATCTCCGTCTCCGTCTCCGCAATCGGCGTACCGGTCAGCAGCGCCGCTTCCGGCAGGTTCGGCGTGACGATGGTGGCGAGCGGCAGCAAGTCGCGCCGCAATGTCTCGATGGCATCCTCATGCAGCAGCCTGTCACCTGACGTCGCCACCATGACCGGATCGAGCACCACCGGCTGCGGTTGCTGCCGAAGCCGTTCCGCGATGGCGGCGATGGTTTCGATCCGCGATACCATGCCGATTTTCACCGAATTGACGGCAAGATCGGAAAAGACGGCGTCCATCTGCGCGACGATGGTGGCGACCGAAATATCCTCCACAGCTGTCACGCCTTTGGTGTTTTGGGCGGTGATGGCGGTGATGACGCTGGCGGCATAGGCGCCGAGCGCGGAAAAGGTCTTGATGTCGGCCTGGATACCCGCGCCGCCGCCGCTGTCGGAGCCGGCAATGGTCAATGCAATTGATGTCATGGTTGTCTCGCTTTCAGCGTGGCGTCAATTGCGGCGCGGAAGTCCTTGGTTGCGCTGGCAATATCGGCCGCGCGGAAAATGGCCGAAATGACCGCGACACCATCCGCACCCGCCTCGATGACGGACGGTACACGCGCAAGATCGATACCGGCGATGGCGCCCACCGGCATATCCGGCCGCCATTCCCTCAACAGGGCGCGCAGCGTCGAAAAACCGTCGATACCGACCGGCCTGTCCGGGTTGACCTTGGAAACGGTTTCGAACACGCCGCCGATGCAGGCGTAGTCCGCGGGCATCGAGGCCGCGCGTTCCGCATCGGCGCGGTTCTTGACGGTGAGGCCGATGATCGCCTTTTCGCCGAGAATGCGCCTTGCGGTCTTGGCATCCATGTCGTCAGCGCCGAGATGTACCCCGTCCGCGCCCGAGGCGAGCGCCACATCCACCCGGTCGTTGATGACCAAAGGCACGCCGGTGCCGGTGATGGCTTCGTGAATGGCGCGGGCGTTTTCGATCATCGCCCGCGTCGAGCCGTGCTTGTCGCGATATTGCAGAATGGTGGCGCCGTTGAGTGCGGCGGCCAGAGCCAGCTCCGGCAGCGACGCGACGTCGCCAAGGCTCGCATCGACCAGCGCGTTGAGGCGGTAATCAACCTTGTTCATGCTCTATCCTCGCGTGATTTGTGATGTCCTCACCGGAAATTTCGGAAAGCGCATCCAGAAACGCCGGTTCGAAGGTGCCGGGGCCGCTGGCGTGTTTCGCGGCGAGTTCGGCGGAAACGCCGGTGACGGCAAGGGCGGAGGCCGCCGCCGTCAGCGCGTCTTTTTCCACCGCCATGAAGGCGGCGATGACGCCGCCAGAAAGGCAACCTGTTCCTGTCACCTTCGCCATCCACGGATGGCCGTTGAATATCCTGACGCTGCGGGTCTTGTCGCTTAGATGATCCACAGGCCCGGTCTCGATCCTCACCACACCAGGCACATCACCGATCAGGCTCATTTCGGCGTGATTGCCGCGCACGATCGTCGGGGAAAGTGCGATGAGTTCGCGCGCGAATGCCAGCCTTGATGGTGAATAATCGCAATGCACGGGATCGACGATCCACGGCTTGCCGGATGCATTGGCGATCTCTATCGCCAGCCGGATGACCTTGCGCCGCTCGGCATCCAGTGTGCCGAGATTGACGGTCAGCGCATCGGCCTTGGCAACGAAGCTCTCGATTTCCTCGAGCGAGGTGGTCATGGAAGGAATTCCGCCGACGACGGTGATGCCGTCGGCCGTGAATTTCTGCACCACGGTGTTCATCAGGCAATGCACGCGCGGGCGTGCCTGCCTGACTTTTTCAAGAAGTTCGGCGGCCTTTGCCGCGGTCGGACTATTGCCGGTCATGGCTGTTGCAGCTCCACGGCGATGTCGTCTGCTGCCGGCGCCTGCTTGATCAATTGCATCTCCTGCATGAAAGCGCCGAAACGGGTGTAGCGGGTGCGGTCGAGCGCCGCCGGGCGCTTGGCGAAACGCGGCAGTGTGTCGAAGAAGGCCTGCTTGTTCAGCGCATCGTCGAGGTTCGGATAAGCCTTGATGAAAAGCTGCCAGGCTTCCTGCGGGTGGTTGGTGATGAAGATCGCAGCCTGCTCCACGGCGGAGAGAAAACGTGGCAGGCGGCTGTCCTTTACGAGATCGCGATGGGTGACGAAGATCAGCTCGTCATAGGCCGGCACGCCGTGCTCCTCCGGGAAGAAGGAGCGGCCCTCATGCCCCTCGAGCTTCATCTGCGTCAGTTCGAAATTACGGAAACCGCCCAGCGTGGCATCCACCTTGCCGGCGATCAGCGACGGCGAGAGCGAAAAATTGACGTTGATCAGCTCGACATCATCCTTCGTCAGACCCTCTTTTTCCAGCATGCGCTTCAACATCGCATCCTCGAAACCGGAAACGGAAAAACCGACCTTCTTGCCCTTCAGGTCTTTCAGGCTCTTGATCGGTCCGTCGGCCAGAACGGTGACGGTGTTGAGCGGGGTCTCGACCAGCGTGCCGAAACGCACCAGCGGCAGGCCGGCATCGTGATCGAGATAAAGGTTCGGCTGGTAATGCACGCCGATATCGGCCTGTTTTGCCGAAACGAGGCGCGGTACGGCGGAGGGGTCTGCGGGCGGAACCAGTTCCACCTCCAGCCCGGCATCGGCGAAGAGGCCACGTTCCCTGGCGATCACCATCGGCGCGTGATCGGGGTTCACGAACCATTCGAGCAGGACGGTAAGCTTGTCGGCCGCCTGTGACGGCATGGGTGCGAGGACGCTAACAGCCGCGACGACGAGGGAGAGAAGAGTTCGTTTCATGGTGCCGAAAGTCTCCGTAAATATCTGAAAGGAATGGTATGTTCTGTTTCTTTGGCCCAGGGGGCGAGATTGGCTGTCGCCCGGTCGACGACAAGCCGCAGCAGCACTGCCATCACGGCGAGAATGGCCATGGCGGCGAACATGGTGTCGGTCTGCATGCGGGCATTGGACTGGACCATGACGAACCCGAGCCCTGCGGATGCGCCCACCCATTCGCCGATGACGGCGCCGAGCGGGGCGAGCGGCGCCGCCACCCGCAAGCCCGAGATCAGCGAGGGCAGCGCCAGCGGTACACGCAGCCGGGTGAGGATCTGCCAGTGGCTCGCCGCAGTCAGCGAGGCGGCGTCGAGTATGGCGCGATCCGTGCGGTTGAGGCCGTCGGTGAAAGAGGAGGCAACGGGGAAGAAGATGATGATCGCCGTCATGACCACTTTTGAAGCCATGCCGAAACCGAACCAGAGGACGAGGATGGGGGCCAGCACGAAGACCGGAAAAGCCTGCAACACCAGAACCATGGGCCAGACAAGGCGGCCGAGGCGCGGGATGGCGGCAATCGTGAAAGCGACGACAATGCCGGCGGTGATACCTGTGGCGAGCCCGAGCGCCATTTCTCCGAGTGTTACCAGCGCTTGCCCGAAAAGGAAGCCGGGCTGGCGCAGGAAAGCGCCGGCGACATCGACGGGCGATGGCAGGATATAGCGGGGCGGTGCGAACAGCCACGTGCCGGCCTGCCAGAGAAGGAGCAGAAGACCGACACCGTTCAGCGCATGGGTGGCACGCATGAGCCGGACCTCAGACGCAAACGCACCGCGTGCGAAGGGTGGAAGGTTTCAGCATCATCATTGGTCTCCAGATGTGACAATCACGGAGATCAGGCGAAGCGGAGAAGAGAAAGGGTAGCGCCTCCAAGGCGCGACAGTTCCGTTCCTACGCCGGCATGACCCGGATCAGGTTCAAGGGTCCGGCTCGTCGCCATCTCAGCACCGTCAGGTGCTCCCCTCGGAAGAGCTTGTTTTGTAGGTCAAGTTTTAAAAATGTCAACGGCCTCTGCCGACTGGTCATGCGTTGTCTATATATTACTTAAATATAGTTATTAGGTATATCGAATTTATCGACAATTAGTTATATGTATAAACTATATCGCAAGATCATCCGAGTAAATGTCGTCCGCAGCCAAAGAAGGTCGGGGACGAAATTGAAAAGCATCTGGCGGGACAAGTCTGGAAACTTTGCCATTCTCAGCGCTCTGTTGATGATACCGATCATCGGATCCGCCGGTGTTGCGCTTGATGTCGTGCGAGGCATGAGCGTGAAATCCGATCTTCAGATGGCAGCGGACTCTGCGGCTCTGGCCGTGGTTGCGGAAAGTTCGGCCAGTGCTCAGGCCGCAAGGCGAATGGCAAGCGATGGCGTCATTTCGGTCGGCAAGGAAGAGGCGGAGGCTTTTTTTCACAGCAACCAGCGAGGAAACCCGGAATATCGCCTATTGGCGCTCGATGTACAGGTGAAGAAGAATGGCACTGTGATCGAATCGTCAGTGAGTTTTACAGCTTCGCTTAATACGACGCTCTCCAGGGTATTGGGAAAGAATTTCCTTACTGTTTCCGGCAGTGCAACTGCCAAATATGAAACGGAAACCTATACCGATTTCTATTTGCTGCTCGATAACTCGCCTTCCATGGGCGTCGGCGCAACGCCCGCCGATGTGGCAACAATGAAAAAGGCGATCGGATGCGCTTTCGCCTGCCATCTCTCATTGGCAGACGGTTCGTCCGATCCCAACAGCACCTATTTCCGGCTCAGAAATAAAGACCCGAAGGCCAAGGGTTACATCAACGCGACGACGCGCATTGATGTGGTCGCAAAGGCGACCGCGAGCTTGATGGACACGGCTGAGGACACGCGCAAAAAAAGAGATCAGTATCGCATTGCTGTTTACACTTTCGGAAAGACGGCAGACGATGCCTTTCCCGATAAAGACCTCCAGGAGGTGGTGTCGCGCACGTCGGATTTGCAGGCGGCCAAGAAGAAGGTCGGCGAAATTGAACTGATGTCAGTTCCCGGCCATGGATACAATCTCGATCAGCACACCAATTTTGATCGCGCGCTGACGAAGATCACAGCAAAAATGGGAGAATCGGGGAATGGCGCCAGTTCTGCTACCCCTGAGAAAATCGTATTCTTTGTGTCGGATGGTGTGGCCGATAGCCAAAAGCCCAAGAAATGTACAAAGCCAGTAATCTGGAATGGGCGATGTCAGGAACCCGTGGACACCAAGCTGTGCGACGACCTCAAAAAACAAGGTTTCCGTATCGCCGTGCTTTACACCACCTATCTGCCGCTTCCCGGCAATCAGCACTACGATAAATGGATCGCCCCGTTCCAGTCGGAAATCGGCACGCGCATGCAGCAATGCGCCTCCCCGGGCCTGTTCTTCGAAGTCAGCCCCTCGCAGGGTATCAGCGAAGCGATGTCGGCGCTGTTCAAGAAGGCGATCAGCACGCCGCGCCTGACGAGTTGAAGCTTGTGCCCGAAAGCGGTTCAAAGCGCTGTCCATGCCTGCCGCTGGCGTGACGGAAAACATTTTTCGATCGGAATATTAGTTATTCTGGAAATTAGATTTATCGAAAATTAGTTATCCATTGAAACTGACTTTCAACAGTATTTGGCTAAGTCTCGTCTCCGGCAGGGTTCCGGGGGGCGAATTTGAAGAATATCTGGCAGGACAAATCAGGGAATTTCGGCATTCTCAGTGCCTTGTTGATGGTGCCGCTGATTGGCGTCGCTGGCGTGGCGCTTGATGTGACGCATGGCATGGCGATCAAATCGGACCTGCAGATGGCAGCGGATGCTGCGGCGCTTGCGGTCGTTGCCGATACGTCGGCGAGTGTTCACAAGGCGAAGGAAATGTCGGGAGATGGCGAAGTTACGCTTGGCGGTGATGAAGCCTCCGCCTTCTTCGACGCTAACAAGCGGGCCAATTCCGACTACAAGCTCCTGTCTCTCAACGTGTCGGTGATCAAGCGCGGCAACGCCATCGAATCCTCCGTCGACTTCAAGGCATCGGTCGCAACGACGCTATCGCAGATCCTCGGAAAAGACCTCATCACCGTTTCGGGCAGGGCGACGGCCAAATACGAGACGGAGACCTTCAGCGACTTCTATGTCCTGCTCGATAACACCCCTTCGATGGGTGTCGGCGCCACGCCGACCGATGTTGCCACCATGGTTGCAAATACGAGCGACAAATGCGCTTTCGCCTGTCACATCGTCAAAGACGGGGTGGTGGATACGAACAGCTATTATTACAAGGCAAAGAAGCTCGGAGTGACGACGCGCATCAATGTGGTTGCGCAGGCCACGGCGAGCCTGATGGATACCGCGAAGTCCACGCGGAAAAGCAGCAATCAATATCGTATGGCGGTCTATACCTTCGGGGAGAAGGCGGAAGATACGAAGCTGCTCGAAGTCGTTCCCCTGACATCGGATCTCGCCACCGCGAAGAAAAAAGCGGGTGAAGTTGACCTGATGTCCATTCCCTATCAGGGCTATAACAACGACCAGCAGACCGATTTCGACCGGGCGCTGACCCAGATTGGCGACAGGATCGGCTCTTCGGGCACGGGTGCGAGTTCTGCAAGCCCGGAGAAGATCATCTTCTTCGTTTCAGATGGTGTCGGCGATAGCTACAAGCCTTCCAGCTGCACCAAAAAAACGACCAGCGGCCGCTGTCAGGAGCCGATCGACCTCAAATATTGCACGAAGCTCAAGGAAAAGGGTTTCCGGATCGCCGTGCTCTACACCACCTATCTGCCGCTGCCGACCAACGACTGGTACAATAGCTGGATCAAGCCGTTTCAGCCGGAAATCGGCGCACGCATGCAGCAATGCGCGTCGCCGGGACTGTTCTTCGAAGTCAGCCCGTCCCAGGGTATCAGCGACGCGATGACCGCCCTTTTCAAGAAGGCCATCACATCACCCCGCCTGACGGGGTGATGCCAAGGACCAAGCCTTCAGCCGATGGTGCGAAGCTTTTCGAACAGCTGATGATGGCTGCTATCGGCACGATAGAACACCGCAGGCTCGCCGAGCGGCGCTTCGACGGTGATATCCCTGCCGCCGTCATGATGCGTGCCGCTCCACAGATGCACCCATTGGCCATCACCCGGAAGGTAGAGCGAGCGTTCTTTTTCGCCCGCCTTCCACACCGGTGCGACAAGCATGTCCGCGCCGTAGAGATAGCAGTCCTGAATGGTGTAGGTCTGCGGCTCGTTCTCGTAATGCAGGAAAAGCGGACGCTGCACCGGCAGGCCCGTCTTCGCTGCCTCGGCGGAAAGCGATTTCAGATAGGGGGTGAGCGCGACATAGATCGCTGTCATGCGGGCGAAATGGGAAAGAACCGTTTCATCCTGATCGATCTGCAGATTGTCGCGCGGCCGGTTGCCCTCATGGGTGCGCATGACCGGCGTGAAGGCGGCCATCTCCGTCCAGCGCATGATGAGTTCCGCCGTTCGGACATTGCCGAACAGGCTGGTGTAACCGCCAATGTCTGAGTGATGATAGGCATTGCCCATGAGGCCGGAGGAAAGCGCGCCGCAGATGACGGTGACAAGGCCGTCATGACGGGAGAAGTCAACCGACTGGTCGCCGCCCCAGATCAGCGGGCAATGGGCCTGCACGCCGGTGAAGCCTGCGCGCATGAAGAACAGCGCCTCGCCGGTCTTGCCACGGCTTTCGACGCCCTTCGCATTGACCTCGGCCCACAGCGTGGGCCAGGCATTGTGCATCAGCTTGGCATCAACGCCGTTCGCAAGCTTGATGTCGATCGGTAGATATTCGCCGAAATCGGCCATCCAGCCGGAAAGGCCGAAATCCAGCATGTTCTTGCCGATGATCTCTTCGGCGAACCAGTCGGCGGCGGCCGGATTGGTGAAATCGACTACGCCGCAATCGAATTCGCCGAAGTCCACCAACGCCGTCTTTCCATCCGCATCGGTGGCGAAATAACCGGCCGCTTCAGCGACAGGAAAGAGCGGTCCGTCGACGCAGAGATAGGGGTTCACATAGCCCAGGAAACGAATGCCCTGATCGGCAAGCTCGGCGATCTTCTGGCGCAGATGCGGATAGCGCGTGTCATTCGCCTGCCAGTCCCAGAAAAGGCGGGCGCCAAAAGAAGTCTGACGAAGCCCCACCCAGTCCTCGCACCACAGGCCGGACACCTTCGTTCCGGCCGCACGGATTTTCTCCAGTCGCGCAAAGGAGTTGACGCCATCCTTTAACCCGATGATCGCGCCGTTATAGACCCAATCGGGCAATTCCGGCTGGCGTCCGAACCGCAGCGACAGAGCGGAGACGATATCGGTGAAGTGGTCGCCGGCGAAAAATTCGATCTTCTCGGGGATGGCCCAGATTTCGATCTCGTGGAAATCGCCATTGCGGAAGTCGAAGACCGAATAGGCGCTCGTTTCCACATGCAGCGCGTATTTGCGCGATGAGAGCCAGGTCGGCTGCGGATAGTTGGTGTTGTAATAATCACCGCCCGCCTTGCCGCTGACATCGGATTTGAAGGTGATTTCGGTGGTCTTGTCACGACCGACCCCGGGCTCGGATGTCCAGAGCGGGAAGCGCCGGCCGTGCATGTCGAAATAGGACATCTGCTCGCCGCCGCCCCAGACATGCTCGTCCGTTTCCGCGACGATACGCAGCCAGAGGCGGTTGATGGCCTCGTCCAGTGCCGTCAGCCTGATAGCGTTGCCATCGAGCGTCAAGCGAAGGCGCGGCGCTTGTCCCGGTGCGGATGAGAGCGTGACGCTGTTATCGCTGACCGCGGCATGGCGCAGGGCTGTTCTCTCGATGACATAGTCTTCGATATCGAAATTGCCACGATACATATCCATCCGTTCCTTGCCGAAACCGGCAAAGAAGGCCGGATTATCGGGCGAATGGGAAAGGAGTGTGCGGTTGCCGATCGCGAGCGTGAAGCCGTCTTTGGTCGTTTCGAAATGCATGACTTACCCTTTAGCCCTTGAGACCACCGGCGGTGAGGCCCGAGACAACCCGTTCCTGGAAAATGACGATCAGGATCGCAACCGGCACGATGCCGACCACCAGCGCCGCCGAAATCACCGGCCAGGGGAAAGCGAACTCGCCCTGGTAGAGCTGAATGCCGACGGGCAGGGTGCGCAGTGCCGGGTTGGAATTGAAGGAGAGCGCCAGCAGGAACTCATCCCAGGCATTCACGAAGGCAAGAATGCCGGCAGTGAAGACGCCCGGCGCGCAAAGCGGCACAACCACCTTGAACAGGGCGCCGATGCGGGTGCAGCCATCGATCATGGCGGCGTTTTCGAGATCGCGCGGAATGCTTTCGAAGAAGGAGACCAGCATCAGCGTGCAGACCGGCAGCGACAGCACCGTGTAGGGCAGGATCAGCGCCGTCCAGCTGTTGAGCAGGTTGAGCGCCCGCATGATTTCGAACAGCGGCACCAAGAGCGTCACCAGCGGAAAGGTGGAGACGGCGATGATGAGCGACAGGATCAGCGCCCGGTATTTCAGGTTCAGTCGCGCCAGCGCATAGGCCGCCAGCACCGAAATCAGGATGGTGAGCGCGGTGGAAAGCAACGCCACCATGAAGCTGTTGAACAGGAAGAGGTGCAGCGGCTGGTCGGAAAAGGCCTGCATGTAGTTGGCGAGCGTCGGTGCATGCGGAAACCAGGTGATGGGTTTCACGGTCAGTTCCGCTTCGGTCTTCAGCGAGGTGAAGAGAATCCAGATCGCGGGGAAAAGGCCATTCACCAGAAGAATGGAGGCCGCGATGAAGCGCAGCGGCTTGCCGGAGAAAAAGGAGGACAGACCGGAGGAGGTTGCAACGGTGCTCATGGATCAGTCCTTCGTCCTGATAATGCGGAGGTAAACGGCGGTAACGCACATCGAAAGCGCAAACATCATCACAGCAAGCGCAGAGCCGTAACCGAGATCGAGGAAGGAAACGGTGTTCTGGTGGATATACATGGCAAGCGTGGTGGTGGATGTGCCGGGGCCGCCGCCGGTCATCATGTAAGGAATATCAAAGGTCTGCAGCGCGGTGATCGTGCGGAAGATGAGCGCGACCACGATCGAGGGCTTCAGAAGCGGCAGGGTGATCTCGAAAAACTGCCGGATCTTGCCGGCGCCATCCACATCCGCCGCCTCGTAGAGCGAGCGCGGAATGGTCTGAAGACCGGCGAGGATCATCAGCGCCATGAAGGAAGAGGTCTTCCAGATGATTGTCAGGCAGATGGCCGCAAAGGCCCAGTTCGGCGAGTTGAACCAGATGATGCCTTCGAAACCCAAGCGGTTCAGCACATCATTGACCACGCCATATTCGTAATGGAAGAACCACGCGAAGATAAGGCCGGCAAAGGAGAGCGGCAGCGCCCAGGGAATGAGAAGCGAAAGCCGCATCGGCCACTGCATGGAGAAAGGCAGGTTGGCGAGCAGTGCGAGGCCAAGGCCCATGAAGAGCGCGCCGGGCACCGTGATCAGCGTGATCAGAACCGTATTCCAGGTCGTTTCCCAGAAGATCGGATCGTCGAACATCGCCGTATAGTTTTCAAAGCCGATAAATTCCGCCGGCAGACCTGAGGTCAGCGACAGGCTGAAGAAGCTCGTATAGACGAGCCGCGCCACCGGATAAACGATGATGAGCGACAGCAGAATCGCGGCCGGCGCGAGCAGTAGTACGGCCAGTGACCGGTCGCCGAGATCGAGCCACCGCGTCCAGCGCGGCAGCTGCTTTTCGTCCACCCGGACCATGGTTTTTTCCGGCATTGTCACGTTTGCCGCTCCCGCAACTGGATTCACGTCATCGTCTCCCGATCGGACCGGTTTATGTCCGGCCCGTTTATCGCGCCGTTCAGGCGGCTTTATTTCTGTCAGTCGAAACGGCCGGAAAGGGCATGGCACGCATGCCGCCTTCCGGCCTGAAGTTTAGCGCAGAACGCGCCGCAGACGGCTTTCCATCTGTTTTGCGCCATCCTCCGGTGTCATCACGCCGGCAAGCACACCGTTGACGGTGGTGCGGATCGTTTCGCTGACCTCGTTGTAACGCGGCGTCACCGGGCGGGCCTTTGCCGTTTCAACGACTGGCAGGGCGTCGGCGAACCACGGGATCGTCTTGGTCACGTCCGCATCCTTGTAGAGTGCGGCATAGGTGGGCAGAAGAGCTGCGTTGATGGCCATGAACTTCGATACATCCTGACCGGAGAGATACTCCACCAGCTTCTTGGCTTCATCCTGCTGCTTGGAATAGGCGGAAACGCCGAATTCCCAGCCGCCGAGGCAGGTCGTCTGCTCGCCGCCCTTGACGGCCGGCAGGCGGGCGACGCCGACCTTGTCGTTCACCTGCGATTCCTTGCCCTGGAAATGGGTCCAGGCGTAGGACCAGTTGACGGCGAAGAGAACCTTGCCGGCCTGGAATTCCTTGCGGGTGTCGTCGGTCGCGACTTCCGAAATATTCTTTTTGGAAATGCCTTCGTCGACAAAGCTCTTCCAGAGCTTCAGGGAATCCACCGCAGCCTTGTTGTCGAAATTCAGCTTGCCGTTTTCAACCAGCGACTTGCCCTCGCTCCAATAGGGCAGCAGGAACGTGCAGACCGCGCCTTCGATCGCCTTGCCCTGGAAGGAGAGGCCCTGAAGTTCGGGGTTCTTTTCGCCTTCCATCACCTTCTTGGAGGCTTCCTTCAACTCATCCCAGGTGGTCGGCGGCTGGATGCCGTATTTATCCAGCAGGTCCTTGCGGTAATAGAGGAACATGGAGTCTGCAAAGGCAGGCAGCGCCACGATCTTGCCGTCCACCGTATTGGCTTCGGCATAGGTCGGCAGATAGGCCGACATGTCCTTGCCGGAAAAATCGCTGGTCCAGCCGGCGGTGGCGAATTGCGCGGGACGGATGACGTCGAGCATCAGCACGTCGAGGCTCGAATCCTTGGCCGACATGACGGTGTTGAGATATTGCGCCTGCATTTCCGAGGTGTTGCCGCCGGTCTCGATGACCACCTTCACGCCCGGGGTCTTTGCCTCATATTGGTCCAGCGCCTTGCGCCAGACATCCGGCTGATGCTGGCTGGAAACGAAGATCTTCAGTTCGGCATCGGCAAAGGCCTGTCCCGAAAAAGCAAGCATGGTTGCGCAGAGCGCTGCGCCAACGAGGGCTTTGCCCCTGATGGTTTTAAGTGTCATGTGTTCCTCCCGTTATTAAACCCTTGGCCACAAGCATTCTTGCCCGGCAATCAGTGGATCGAACGTTCCGTCGTTGCGTCGAAAAGATGGACCTTGGATGGATCGACGCCGATCCGCAGTTCCTCGTTCGGCGTTGGCCGAAGCTGCGGCGGCATCCGCGCGGTCAGCGCCGCATCGCCTAGGCTGAAGTGGACGAGCGTGTCCGAGCCAAGCGGCTCCACCACCTGCACCTTCACGGCAAGCTGGCTGTCGAAGCCCTCGGCGGGGCCGAAATGTTCCGGGCGAATGCCGACGATGACGTCGCGGCCTTCAAGCCCCGTTTCGCGCGATGGCCGGATGGCCGCCATCGGCAGGGAATTGCCGTCGGAGAATGCCAGCCTGTCACCGCTCACCTTTGCGCGGGCGAAGTTCATCGCCGGGGCGCCAACGAAACCGCCGACGAAGACGCTTTCAGGGCGGTTATAAACCTCATCCGGCGTGCCAACCTGTTCGATATCGCCGCCGCGCAGGATGACGATGCGGTCGGCGAGCGTCATCGCCTCCACCTGGTCATGGGTGACGTAGATGATGGTGGTGCCGAGCTGCTGATGCAGGCGCTTGATTTCCGTACGGACCTGTCCGCGCAGCTTGGCATCGAGGTTGGACAACGGCTCGTCGAACAAAAACACCTGGGGACGGCGCACGATGGCGCGTCCCATGGCCACACGCTGACGCTGGCCGCCGGAAAGCTGGCCGGGCCGCCGGTCGAGAAGATGCTCGATGCCGAGCATCTTCGCCGCTTCATCGATGCTGGCATTGGCCTGCGATGCGCTGACACCGCGCACCTTCAGGCTGAATCCCATGTTCTCACGCACCGTCTTGTGCGGATAAAGCGCATAGTCCTGAAACACCATGGCGATGTCGCGTTCGCGCGGCGGCAGCTTGTTGACGACGCGGTCGCCGATCTTCACCTCGCCGCCGGTAATGCTCTCAAGCCCGGCGACCATGCGCAGCGTCGTGGATTTGCCGCAGCCGGAAGGGCCGACGAATACGACGAATTCGCCATCGTTGATTTCAAGGTCTATGCCCTTGACGATGCGAAGCGCACCGTAACTCTTGTCCAGCTTGCGCAGGCTGACCGAAGCCATATTTTCCTCCTCACGACCGGCGCGCCCGAATTTTGAATGGACGCAATAGCCGGTATCAACCTTCAAGTTCCCCGTATCGCATCCTCGAAAATCGATCCCGATTGTCCGGCGATATCGTGGGATGGCGAAACGCCTGTCTCCCTGAGGTCGTGATATTACCTTTCATAAAAAGGAAATCAATAGTGTATCAATTTTATTTCTGACAGAAATCAAAAACTATTAAACCATTGATTCAAAGAAATATAACTGCAAAATCACCCGCAGCGCAGGCCGTGGCTTGCTTGCCTCCCGTCAAATTCCTTCATCCATGTGGATCACGCGAAATTTGCGCAATCTCAACGTATGCGAGAAACGTATCGGGCGACGGTATGGTCAAACCAGGTCCAGGAAACTTCGGCTACCGCGCCATCCTGCGCCTGGCTGAGGCGCAGGACCCGGGGTACGGACGCGCCGGCTTTCTGGCCGAAAACCTCGGGCGTCCATTCGGGCACGTCACCGAGATCGATGCGATCTTCCGCCTTCGATATCCAGAGATTGAGGCGGGTGCGGTAATAGAGGTAGAGGGATTCCGACATGTTCTCGATGGCGATCGTGTCGACATAGGAGCCATCAAGCCAGATTTCCTCGATGGCTGCCGGTTTGCCGGCGATGCGTCGCAGGCGGCGAATCCTGTGTCCTTCCGCCGAGGTGCCGAAGGCGGGCAGGTCGGCGGGCTTGGCAAGGCGGGCCACATCCAGAACCTCAGCCGTCGGCAGGCCGCCGCCCTCGATCAATTCAAGCCGGAAGAAGGCATAGACGCTTTGCGGATCGCTGACGGCGCGGATGTAGTTGCCGGAACCCTGCACGCGCTCGAGAAGGCCGCGCTCCTGCAATTCGGCGAGCGCCTTGCGCAGCGTGCCTACGGCAATGCCGAGATCGGCCGCCATGTCGCGCTCCGGCGCCAGCTTTTCGCCATCGATCAAACGGCCGGCAGCCACCTCGCGCACCAGCATTTCAGCGATCTGCATATACATGGGCAGGCTGCCACCAGTGTGTTTCATGATGCCGTTTCCTCCCCCGAAACAAAAATTGATACATCATTGATTTACATATTTCTTGATGTTATGCAAGAAAAACGAGAGCGGCCCTGAGGAGGAATTGCATGACCGTCGTACCCGTTACATCCGCTGATCTCGATGCTGCCGAGGTCTCCTGGTTTTCCGCTTTGTGTTCCGATGATTACGCCTATCTGGGCGTGCCGGATGGCAGCCTGCGTTCCAGCTTCGAACATTGCTCCGACATCGTCAAGAAAGCCGAGGAACTCGGTTTCCGCAACATTCTCTGCCCTTCGTCCTATCAGGTCGGGCAGGACACGCTGAGCTTCGTGGCCGGTTGCGCGCCGATCAGCGACCGCATCAATTTCCTCGCGGCAATTCGTTGCGGCGAGATGCAGCCGATCATGCTGGCGCGCACCGTGGCAACGCTCGACCATATGCTGAAGGGCCGCCTGACGCTCAACGTCATCAGCTCGGATTTCCCCGGTGAGGTGGCCGACAGCGCCTTCCGTTACAAGCGCAGCCACGAGGTCGTCGAGATTTTGCGTCAGGCCTGGACCCGCGACACCATCGACCACGACGGTGAAATCTACCAGTTCAAGGGCGTGTCGACCGAACCGGCAAGGCCCTACCAGCAGAATGGTGGTCCGCTGCTCTATTTCGGCGGCTATTCTCCCGATGCGCTGGAACTCTGTGGCGCCCAATGCGACGTCTATCTGATGTGGCCAGAAACGAAGGACCAGCTGGCCGACCGCATGCGCGCCGCCAATGAGCGCGCTGCCGCCCATGGCCGCACGCTGGATTATGGCCTGCGTGTGCACATGGTGGTGCGCGATACCGAAAAGGAAGCCCGCGAATATGCCGACCATCTGGTGTCGAAGCTCGATGATGAATATGGCCAGCTGATCCGCAACCGCGCCCATGACAGCGGCTCGCTTGGTGTGTCGCATCAGGCGCGGGCCCGCGAACTCGCCGACAAGTTCGGTTATGTCGAACCCAATCTGTGGACCGGCATCGGCCGGGCGCGCTCCGGCTGCGGTGCGGCGCTGGTCGGTTCGACGGATCAGGTTCTTTCGGCGTTGGAGGAATACCAGAAGATGGGGATCCGCGCCTTCATCCTGTCCGGTTATCCGCATCTTGACGAAGCGGAACATTTCGGCACCAAGGTTCTGCCGCAGATGAAAACCTGCTCCCTGCCGCATGCTTACGGCCGGGTACCTTCTGAAACGCCTGCCACGCCGCTCGGCAACGGGGAACGCCACTGATGGAACGTATCGCTCTTTCTGATAAACTCGAACTCAGCCGCATCGTTTATGGCATGTGGCGCATCGGTGACGATGCCGACACTTCGCCGGCTCATGTGCAGGCGAAGATCGAGGCCTGCCTCGCGCAGGGCATCACCACCATGGATCAGGCCGACATCTACGGCGGATATACGGCGGAAGCGATTCTCGGCGGCGGCCTCAAAGCGGCGCCCGGACTGCGCGACAAAATCGAAATCGTCACCAAATGCGGCATCGTCGCGCCGGCCGGCCGTCACTCCGCCGCCCGCGTCAAACATTACGATACGACGGCAGGCCACATCAACGCCTCGGTCGAAGCCTCGCTGCGTGACATGGCAACCGATCATGTCGATCTGCTGCTCATCCACCGGCCTGATCCGCTGATCGATGCCGAAGAAACCGGCAAGGCGCTTGATGCGCTGGTGGCCTCCGGCAAGGTCAAGGCAGTGGGCGTCTCCAACTTCCGCCCGTGGGATTTTTCGCTGTTGCAATCGGCCATGAGCAACCGGCTGGTGACGAACCAGATCGAGATGAGCCTTCTTGCCACGGATTCCTTCACAAATGGCGATCTGGCCTACCTGCAGGAAAAGCGCGTCTCGCCCATGGCATGGTCGCCGCTGGGTGGTGGCTCGCTTTTCTCCGGCGCGCATGGCGGCACCATGGCTGCCTTACAGCGCATCGGCAAGGAACAGGGCGTCGATGCGACGGCAGTCGCCATCGCCTGGCTGCTGCGCCATCCGGCAAAGATCGTGCCGGTGCTCGGCACCAATAATATCGAGCGTATCAGAACTGCTGCCGATGCGCTTCGTGTGACGATGGACCGCCAGACCTGGTTTGAACTCTACACCCTTGCGATTGGAAAAGAGGTGCCGTGATGACAGTGGCAGAGGCAATCAAGATGCCCAATGAGCATGTATTCATTCCCGGCGGCGAAAACAGCCGCAGCTTTCGCAACGCGCTTGGCGCTTTCACGACAGGAGTGACTGTCGTGACCGCCACGACGCCGGAAGGTCCGATCGGCATGACGGTCAACAGCTTCGCGTCCGTGTCGCTCGATCCGCCGCTGGTGCTGTGGTCGCCGGCAAAAAGCTCGTCGCGCTATCATGCCTTCAGCGGCGCGACCCATTTCGCCATTCATGTGCTGAGCTCCGATCAGGATGTGCTGAGCGCCCGCTTCACCCGTAATGGCCGCGCGTTTGACGATCTCGACTGGGAGATGAACGATGAAGGCGTTCCGGTCATTCCCGGCACGCTCGCTCGTTTTGAATGCCGACAGGCGGCGGCCCATGATGCGGGCGATCACACCATCATCGTCGGCGAGGTGCTGCGCGCCGCCCATCGCGATGGTGATCCGCTTTGTTTTTCGGGTGGAGCCTTTGGCCGATTTTCCCGGCAATAAGAGCGTCCGGCTGGATTTTCATATTCTTTGACAGATTTTCGAGGCGCTGATGCGCCTCGAAAAGCGACGTCAAGCGGCAACGGAGTCCGGTTCGCCCGTCTTTTCCGGCTTTTGCGGCTCGGCGTGTTTTTCCGCCGTTTTCCGACGGGAAAACAATCCCGTGAGAAAATGGCCGAACCGGTCCATTTCCACGAAAATGACAGGCGTGATGAACAACGTCAGCAATTGCGAGACGATGAGGCCGCCGACTACGGCGATGCCGAGCGGCTGGCGCAGTTCCGAACTCGCGCCCGAGCCGAGCGCAATGGGAAGCGCCCCGAGCAGCGCGCAGAAGGTCGTCATCATGATCGGCCGGAAACGGCGCACGCAGGCTTCGTGAATGGCGGTAGCGGGCGGCTCGGCCTTTTCGCGCATCAGTTCCACGGCCACGTCGATCATCATGATTGCGTTTTTCTTGACGATGCCGATCAGCATCAACAGGCCGATCAGCGCGATGATCGAGAAATCCATGCCCATCACCTTCAGGGCCACCAAAGCGCCGAAGGCCGCTGCCGGCAGGCCGGAAAGAATGGTCAGCGGGTGGATGAAGCTCTCGTAGAGCACGCCGAGAACGACATAGATGGTCAGCACGGCCGCCAGAATGAGGATGCCGGTATTGCCCTGGCTCTGCTGGAAGATCGCCGCCGTGCCCCCATAGCTGGTGAAGACATCCTGCGGCAGGCCTATCGTGCTCTTGATCTGGTCGATCCGGCTTGTGGCGTCGGATAGCGCCACGCCGTCCGGCAGGTTGAAGGAAATCGTCGTGGAAACCAGCTGGCCCGTCTGGTTGATGGTAACAGGCGCCTGCGTGCGGGCGAGGGTAGCGAAGTTGGAAAGCGGAACCAGAACGCCAGATTTCGCCGAAAGAATGTTGATATCGCTGAGGAAATCATCATTCCACGGTTTCGAACTGTCGAATTCCACTATCACGTCGTAGCTGTCGCCGGTCGACTGGATCTGCGCGGCCGTATAACCGCCAAATGACATTTCCAGCGTCTTGCGCAGCTGGTCATTGGTGATGCCGAAGGCGGCGGCCTTTTCCGGGTCGACGGAAATGGTTGCGGCGATGGCGCCGTTCTGGGCATCTGACGTGACTGACGTGAAGGTGTGGTCGCGACGCATCGCCTCCATCAGCTTGTTCGACCATTCATTGGTCGTGTCGGCATTCAGGCCCTGAACGACGAGCTGATATTGGCTGGCGGAGCTGCGTCCGCCGAAACGCAGGCTCTGCTGTGGGTTGATATAGGTGCGGATGCCGGCCACTTTCGATGTGGCCTGCCCCAGTTCCGCCAGCACCTGGCTAAGCGGTGCACGCTCCTCCTTGGGCTTCAGCTCCACGAACATCGAGCCGTTGTTCAGTGGATTGCGGGAGTTGCCGCCGACGATGGAGGTGACGTGCACCACGGCCGGGTTCTTGCGGATCTGGTCGGCGACCTGCGCCTGGAGATCGCGCATCGCCGTATAGGAAATATCCTCGCGCGCCTGTGTCGAAACCGAAAGACGGCCAATATCTTCCTGGGGAAAGAAGCTGGAAGGCAGGGTTTCGAAGAGATAGAGCGATGCCGCGACCGAGGCGAGAAATGATGCCAAAACGATGCGGCGATGGGAAAGGCACCAGCCGACGGCACGGCCATAGGCGCGCAGCGTACGTTCGAAACCCGCATCGAACCAGCGGATGATCGCCGGTGGTCTGGAGGAATGGCCGGAGAGGCGCGAGGCGAGCATCGGCGTCACCGTCAGCGACACCAGTGCCGAGGCCATGATGGCGAGCGTGACGACCATACCGAACTCGTTGAAGAGCCTGCCGATGACGCCGCCCATCAGCAGGATGGGAATGAAGACGGCAACCAGTGAGACGGACATGGAGAGAATGGTGCTGCTGACCTCTGCCGCGCCCTGAAGCGCCGCTTCGCGCATGGGCAGGCCTTTTTCGTGCAGGCGCAGGATGTTTTCCAGCATGACGATGGCGTCGTCCACCACCAGCCCCACCGAAAGTGTCAGCCCGAGCAGCGAGATGTTGTCGATGCTGTAGCCCAGAACATACATCATGCCGAAGGCGGTGATGAGAGACAGGGGCACGGCAAGGCCCGGAATGATGGTCGCCGTCAGGTGTCCGGTGAAGAGATAGATGACCGCAACCACCAATCCGATGGTGAGGAACAGCGTGAACTGCACGTCCGAAATCGCGTCCTTGATGGCGGTCGAGGCGTCATTCATGACGTTGATATTGACCGAAGGCGGCAATTGCTGGTGAAGCGCCGGCAGCTTCGCCTTGATGGCGTCCACGACATCGACTGTATTGGCGTCCGGCTGGCGCTGCACGGCGAGAACGATGGCCTGTTCACCGTCGAACCAGCTGCCGGCATTGGTGTTGTCGATGCTGTCGGTGACATTGGCGATATCGCCGAGATGGATGGGCGCGCCATTATTCGTCGAGACCACCAGTGAGCGGAAGGCCGCCGCATCGGTACGCTGGGTATCGGCCTCGATGGTCAGGCGTTGATTGTCGTTCTGTAGCGCCCCGACCGGCACCTGATTATTCGCCTGGGCGATGGCGGTGGTGACGGTGTCGACGCCGAGCCCTCTTGCCTGAAGCTGGGTGGGATCGAGGCCGATGCGCACGGCATAGGTCTGCGCGCCGTAGATGCTCACCTGCGCGACGCCCGAAATGGTGGAAAGAAGCGGCGAGATGATGTTCTCGGCGATTTCATCCACCTTGCTGGTCGGCATTTCCTTGCTGTTGACAGCGAGCAGCAGCACCGGCGCGTCGGCCGGATTGGTCTTGCGATAGCTCGGCGTTGTCGTCATGTTGCTCGGCAATTGCCGCTGTGCGCGCGAAATCGCCGCCTGCACATCGGCCGCCGCCGCGTCGATATCGCGGTTGAGATCGAACTGCAGGACGATCGAGCTGTTGCCGAGCGTATTGGTGGCGCTGATTTCGCTGACGCCGGGAATGGTCTCGAACTGCTTGACCAGCGGCGTGGTGACCGATGTCGCCATGGTTTGCGGCGAAGCGCCTGAAAGCGACGACGAGACGTTGATCGTCGGGAAATCCACCTTTGGCAGGGCGGCGACGGGCAGCAGGCGGAAGCCGGCAAGTCCGGCCAGCACGAGGCCGATGGCGAGAAGTGTGGTGGCGACGGGCCGGTTGATGCAGAAATTCGGGATCATTGGCCGCCAACCTTTTCCTGCGGAATATTGGCGGCCAGATTGCCCGCCGCGCCGCCCTTGTCGGAAAATTGTTCGACCACGAACTGGCCGTCGGCAAGTTCGGATTGACCCTCGATGATGATGTGCTCGCCGCCATTGAGGCCGCTTGCAATGGCGGTAAGATCGCCATTCGAGCGTGCGACTTCCACCGGCGTCATATGGACATGATGCTCGCTATCGACGGTATAGACGAAATTGCCTTTCGGCCCCGGCCGCACGGCGACCGTCGGCACGACGATCATTTCATCGTCCGAAACGAAGTGCGCCGTGACATTGACGGACTGGCCCGGCCATAAAAGACCACGATCATTCTTGAATTCCGCCTTGGCCAATACCGTGCCGGAGGTCTGGTCCACCGTATTGTCGTAGAACCGCAGCACGCCGCTCATCGGCTCGCCTCCCGTCGCTACGGGGTCGACATCGACTGCAGTATCCTTCGCCACGCCTTCGCGCAATTGCGGCAGGTAGCGCTGGGAAAGCCGGAAACTGACCGAGATCGGATCGTATTTGGTGATCGTCACGATATTGACGCCGGCGCTCAGATAGGCGCCGGGGCTGACGCTGATATCGCCGAGCCGCCCATCGAAGGGCGCGCGGATTTCCATATGTTCGAGCGTCACCTCGTCGGAGGCGAGCGTTGCGCGGTCGGCATCGATCTTGGCGCTGGCGCTATCCCGCGCCGCCCTTGCCTGATCCAGCACCTGCTGGGATTCGGCACTCTGCTTGACGAGATTGGCGGCGCGCTGGAAAGCGGCTTCCGTCTGCTCCAGCGTTGCCTGATCCGCGGCGATATTGGCCTTGTCCTTGTCGACAGAGGCACGGGCGATGCGGTCATCCATCTTGAGGATCAGGTCGCCCGCCTTGATATGCTGACCGTCCTTCGCCGCGATTTCCATGACGAGGCCGGCCTGAAGCGGCGCGATATTGGTGATGTCGGCCGCAACCGCCCAACCCGTCGCCGTTGCATCCATGGGCAGTGTCGCCTTGCCGACGGCGATGGTGCTGACGGTGGGTGGCCCGCCATTGCGCCGCCCTCCGCCCTGTCTTTGTCCCTGCTGCCGCGCCGGCTGACCGCTTCGAGAGGACTGCGTTGCCGTTTCGGCGTCGGCCTTGGGAGACACGCTGGCAAATTGCTTGAGATAGGGAACTTGATCGAGCGGCAGGCGATCCCTAAAATACCAGGCACCGGCGGCTGCGATGGCAAGAACGCTGAGGGCGGTCCAGAAACGTTTCATCTGACGATTCCGCGTAATGAGAGCGATACATGTTTCCCGAACATGTGCGGTAAGCCTTGGGAGCAGCTTTCCCCCACAAGACACCCAATGCGCTGCGAAATCACCTTAAACTTTTGTAATGGCGGCGACAATGACCGTCGCTATATGCCTTGTCCGTCTGGGGCAGGGGGAGTGGCAGTGGCTGGGGTTAGGGCTGGGGCAGACGGTTTCCGTTCATGCCACAAGCCCATGCTAGACCGTGTTTGCGTTCGCTGCCCATTGCGGCCAAAGAAAAAGCCGCCCCGGAGACGAGGCGGCTTTGGTATCAGCGGCGAGACGCCGACGATCAGAAAGCCCGGATGGCGTTGCGCGTCGCAAGCACGTCGTCGGCGACATTGCCCGTCGTTGCCGGTACGGAGCCGACAAGATCGAGGAACTTGTAAAGTTCGGTTGCCTGCGAATTGGTGACATAGATGATGTCGCGATCCTGCATCGGGAACTTCGTGGCGGCAAAGAAGGTCGACGGATCGCGCAGATTGGCGCGGAAGATGACCGGAACGTCCTGTCCGGGGAACTTGGACGTATTGATGCCGAGCTTCACGAGAAGATCGCGCTTGACGATGCGATAGACATAGACCTGAGCGGGGTCGGCACGGGAATCGAGCAGTCCGCCTGCTTTGCCGAGTGCATCCGAGAGCTTGAGATCGGCATCCTCGAACTCGAAACGCCCATTGAGACCCGACGCGCCGAAGGCGAGATAGGTGCGGCGCTCACGCTCCACCATGATCGTGTCGCCCGGAACCACATAGATGTTTTCGGATGGCGTGCTGACGAGGTGGTTATAGTTGACGCGGGCCGTCTTGCCGCGGCGGATCAGCGTGACATAGGATTCGATATTCGGGGCGCTGAGGCCCTTTGCATAGGAGATGACGTCGAGAACGCGATCACCCGCTTCCGACAGCTGAACCTTTGTTGGCTCCTTGACGTCGCCAAGCACGGAGGCCTGTGCGGAGCGGCTGGAAATCTTGGTGATGAGAACCTGCGGCTCGATGGCGCGGTTGGCGAGCCGTTCCTCGATCTCGCTCTGCACATCCTCGACATTGCGGCCGGTGGCGCGGATCTTGCCGGCATAGGGAACGCTGATATTGCCTTCCCGATCCACCGTCTGGTTCGGCAGGCTGATGAAGTTGCCGGGACGGCTGCCCGCATCGGCCGGGATAAACAGGCCGCCGGCCTGGCTTTCAAAGATCGCGACCGTCACCACGTCGCCGACGCCCATCGGCAGCGCCGGAACGCCGCCCTTGCCGCCGCCGAAACTGCCGAGCAGGGTGGTGTTTGTGGTATCGCCGACGTAGTTGAGAACGGAGCTGTTGATATCGAGCAGCGCGTAATCGACACCTGCGGTTTTCTGCTTGTCCTTGGAGGCGAACTTCACGGAAGCGTTAGATTCGATCGACGCCGCATCGGGGCCGGAGGCCGCAGTCACCGTGCAACCCGCCAGTGCTGCAGAGGCAAGCAGAATCGAAACATTCAATAAACGCATTTGGTCCTCGAAATGAATGTCGTCCGAAAAGCAGAAATAATCCGGACATCGTATAAGTTTTTAAAAATAAGCACTTCATAAATGACACCGGTAAAGAAACTCCAAACCGGCATTACATCCGTTCAGCGGAATCGCATCCCGAGATGTTTACGTCTCCATCAGGCATATGCCCAATTTCAGACGATGCTTCAAGTTCATCATCGCTCAACTGCGCCGAAAAATTCCCGGCGAGGCGCGATGTTCGAATCCCCTGATGGTGTCAGTATTGTTATGCTTCAATATTCGGTCACCTGCCATAATCACTTCGATTTACGGATCGCGCTAGTGCAGTTTTGTCACGCTTGCGCGGTTTCTTTCGCGGTTGATTGAAGTCAATTCCAAGCAATTGTTTTGTAAATGCTTTTGCAATTTCGTCATGCCCGCTCAGCCAGCGCGAAATTCACGGTATCCGCGAATTCCTGCAAAAAACGCTCGCGTGAGAAGCGGGCGGCATTGGCGACACAGGCGTTCTTGTCGAAGCGATCGGAATTGTCGACGAATTCCTGTACGGCGGCGCGGATCGCCTCCGGTGTCTGCTCGCCGAAATAAAGGCCGGTCGGATGGTTGGACGCGCCAAGCGGAACGACGGTTTCCAGCACGCCACCCTTGCCATAGGCGATGACCGGTGTGCCGAGCGCCTGGGATTCGACGGGCACGATGCCGAAGTCGTCCTCTGCCGCAAAGACAAAGGCCTTGGCCTCGGCCATATATTTGTGAAGCTCCTCATTGCCGACGAAACCGAGGATTTCGACATTCGGCGCGGCGATTTCGCGGATGCGTTTCATGTCCGGCCCGTCGCCGATGACGACCAGCCGTTTGTCGGGCATTTTTGCAAAGGCTTCCACGATCAGGTGCACCTTTTTGTAAGGCACCAGCCGGGATGCGGTGACGAAATAGTCACCCTTAAGGTCTGACGGGGAAAGATGGGACGTATCCACCGGCGGATAGATCACGGTGGAATCGCGCCCGTAACACTTGCGCACCCGGTTGCGGATGAATTTGGAATTGACCGTCATCAGGTCGACGCCGTTGGCGGTGCGGATGTCCCACATGCGAATATAGTGAAGGATGGCGCGCGCGATCCATGAGGTAACGCCGCGCGTCATTCTGGTTTCCTTGAGATACTGGTGCTGGAGATCCCAGGCGTAACGGATCGGGCTATGGATATAGGAGACGTGAAACTGGCCCGGCCCGGTGATGACGCCCTTGGCGACCGCGTAACTCGAGGAAATCACGAGGTCGTAACCGCTCAGATCGAACTGTTCGATGGCGAGCGGCATCAGCGGCAGATAGGAGCGGTATTTTTTCCGGGCGAAAGGCAGCTTCTGGATGAAGGAGGTGTTGACGGGACGACCGCCAAGAAACCCCCGGTCGCGCTCGCTCATGAAATCGACAAGGCAGTACAGATCCGCGTGAGGATAAATTTCAAGAAGGTTGTGAAGCACTTTTTCGGCCCCGCCTCTGTCGGTGAGCCAGTCATGCACGATTGCCGTCTTCATGATTTCCTCAATAATTTCAACGTAATAAAAATTAATGTTCCGCCATGGAATAAAGTGTGGCGGTGTAGAATATCAGCTCTGTCTGCAGCCCTTAAAAAACACGGCTGGTGGCGTTAAATAGCGTAACGATAAATAAGAATGTGCGGTTATGTCGGTGGCGATCAGGTGTTGGTCCCCTCCTTAATAGCACTTTGTTCGCAAATGCGAAATATCCAACCTTCCGGATTTCCTTTCTTCCTTTACGGTCAAACGCCAGCCATCGTTCCCGCTGCATCGGCGGGGAAAGATGGATTTCACGGCTCACCGTATTTTTTGGCGAAATTTCCATTATTTCATCGCCTTACATCCAGTTTCCACCTCTCGCATAGACCTGTCTTGCGTTTCTCCGGTCGCGGAAACCCATCATCGTGCCGCATGGTCATTGACAAGGCGCCTTATCGAGATATTCTGTTATAAAGATGCATATAACATAATAATGGAACACATAAGAGCTGGGAGCTTGACCATGAGACGTAAACTTGCATTTCTCGCCACCGCCGCTTTGCTGCTTGCGCCGGGTGTGATGATGGCCCAGGAAAAGGGCGGCGTGATCAATGTCGCCACGATCGGCGAGCCGCCGACACTCGATCCCATGGCATCCACCGCCGATCTCGTCGGCATCGTCACGCAGCATATTTTCGAAACGCTCTATACCTTCGACAAGGGCTGGAAGGTGACGCCGCTTCTGGCGGAAAGCCTTCCCGAGATCAGCGCGGACGGTAAAACCTATACGATCAAGCTCAGGCAGGGCATCAAGTTCCATGATGGTAGCGACATGACGTCTGAAGATGTCGTCGCCTCGCTGGGTCGCTGGATGAAGATCGCCTCGCGCGGCAAACAGGCAGCGGGATTCATCGAGAATATCTCCGCGCCGGATGCCGGAACGGTGACGATCGCCCTCAAGCAGCCCTATGCGCCGCTCGCCTCGCTGCTTGCCTTCAATAATTCGGCGGCCATCATTCTGCCAGCCGAAAAACAGGCGGAGCCGATGGCCGAATTCATCGGCACCGGTCCCTATATGCTGAAGGAACGCAAGGCCGACCAGTATATCCAGCTCGTCCGTTTCGACGGTTACAAACCGCGCGATGGCGAAAGCGACGGATATGGCGGCGCACGCCATCAGTATCTCGATGAAATTCGCTTCGTTCCGGTGCCCGATCCGAACACCCGTGTCGAGGCCGCCGTTTCCGGTCAGTATGACTACGTCGATTCCATTCCGGTGGAATCCTTCGACAAGGTGAAATCGTCATCGGCCTCGCAACCATTGATGCTGAAGCCTTTCGGTTATCCGGTCTTCGTGTTCAACACCAAGGAAGGGCTTTCTTCCAAGCTGGAGGTCCGCAAGGCGGTAACCGAAGCGCTGAACATGGAAGACATGCTGGCGGCCGCTTTTGGCAGCACTGATTTTTATGCGCTCGATGGCGCCTATTATCCTGACAATTTCTCCTGGCATTCGGAAGAGGGCGTCGAAGGTCATTATAATGTCGGCAATCCGGAGGCCGCTGCCGAAAAGCTGAAGGCGGCCGGTTATAATGGCGAGCCGCTTCGCATTCTCACCAGTCGTCAATATGAGTTCCACTACAAGATGGCGCAGGTCGCTGCGGAATATCTGAAACTCGCTGGCTTCAAGGTGGATATGCAGGTGGTGGACTGGGCGACGCTGACGCAGCGCCGCGCCGATCCGAAACTCTGGGACATCTACATCACCCACAGCCCCTTCCTGCCGGAACCGGCGCTGATCGGTGCGCTCTCCACCGGCTCGCCGGGCTGGTGGGATACGCCGGCGCGCAAGGCTGCTGTTGACGCCTTCACCTCCGAGGCGGATCCGGACAAGCGTGTCGCGCTCTGGGCCAATGTGCAGAAGACGATCTATGACGAGCTGCCGCTCATCAAGATCGGCGACTTCAATGCCGTGGCGGCCAAGTCCAACAAGCTGGAAGGCGTCGATCCGGCTCCATGGCCTTATTTCTGGAACGCCTCGGTTACGAAATAACGCCCTTGTGGTCATTGGGCGTCGGGTCTTGCATCCGGCGCTCTGTCACACCGGACCTATTGTGCCTGCTTCGCCTCCGCCCTCATTCCTGTTCCCCGGAACAAGCCCGAGGATGTCACAGGAATCCAGCCGACGCGCGTCTGCGCGGCGAGAAGAGTCCTTTCAGCCCAAGGACTTGGGCTGGCTGGATTCCTGTGACGAGCACAGGAATGAGGGTGGAGTATAAGGCGGACGCGGGAAGGGAACGTTCGATATTGCCATTGTGAGTGTCGGAATTACCGGCACTCATCGTCAACCCAGTTCAACCGTCGCCTGGTCGCGGCAATCACGCACTTTGGAGCCTTCATACGTGATACGGTATATTTTCCAGAGACTTGCGGGAATGATCGTGGTGATGTTCCTGGTCGTCACCATCGTTTTCGTCATCCTGCGCGTCACGCCCGGCGACCCGGCCGCCGTGATGCTGGGGCCGGATGCCTCGGCGCAGGATATTGCGGAGCTACGCGGCAGGCTCGGCCTCGATCAGTCGCTCGGCGTGCAATATGTCTATTATATCGGTCAATTGCTGAAGGGCGATCTCGGCCAGTCGATCTTTCTCAACATGCCCGTCGGATCGGCCCTGTTGGACCGGGCGGAACCCACCTTCTTTCTGACGATATTTTCGCTGCTGATCGCCAGCGTCATCGCGCTTCCCATCGGCATTTATGCCGCCTATCGCCGGGGTTCCTTCGTGGATCAGGCCGCGACCACGATGGCGATGCTCGCGGCAAGCATTCCGAGCTTCTGGCTCGGTCTCATCCTCATGCAGATCTTTGCCGTCCGGCTCGATTTGTTCCCGGTGTCGGGTTACGGCGGGCCGGGGGCGAGCTTCCTTGAGCGGATGTATCATCTGACCCTGCCGGCAATCGCGCTCGGCCTCGTTTCCTCCGCCCTCATTCTGCGCTTCACGCGCGCCTCGATGCTGGATGTTCTGGGTGACGACTATGTCCGCACTGCCCGCGCCAAGGGCGTCAAGGAGCGCCGGGTGGTGATGAAACACGCGCTCAAAAATGCGCTGATCCCCATCCTCACCGTGCTTGGCCTCACCGCCGCCGTACTGATTTCCGGCGCCGTCGTCACCGAGACCGTCTTCGGTCTGCCGGGCGTCGGCAATCTTGTCGTCTCCGCCGTGCTTCGCCGTGATTACCCGGTCATTCAAGGCGCGCTTCTCGTCATCGCCGGGCTTTACGTGCTCATCAATTTTGCAATCGACATGCTTTATTTGCTGGTCGATCCGAGGGTTCGTTACTGATGGCCGATATTGTTTCCACCACCCCACCGGCGCGCAACCCGACGATCCTGTTCATTCGACGCCTCCTGAAGCGCAAGACAGTCGCCGCCGGTCTCATCGTGCTGCTCGTCTTCGTGCTGCTCGCCGTCTTCGCGCCGATGATCGCGCCCTATTCGCCATCGAAACTGTCGATCGTCAACCGGCTGAAGCCGCCGAGTGAACTCTACTGGTTCGGCACCGACGAATTCGGCCGCGACGTGTTTTCCCGCACCATCTACGCCGGAAGACTGTCGCTTCTGGTCGGGGCCGCCGTGGTGGCGCTTTCGGCGCTGATCGGCATCACCCTCGGCCTGCTCGCCGGTTTCTTCCAGAAACTGGATACGCCGATTGCGCGACTGATCGATGCGATGATGGCCTTTCCGGATATTCTGCTGGCGATTGCGCTGGTTGCCGCACTCGGCCCGTCACTGACGACGGTCATCATTGCGCTTGCCGTGGTTTATTCGCCGCGCCTTGCCCGCATCGTGCGCGCCTCGACGCTGGTGATCCGTGAGTTGCCCTATGTGGAAGCGGCAAAAGCGCTCGGCATTTCCACCTTCCACATCATGACGCGGCATGTGCTGCGCAATCTGGTGTCGCCGATCCTCGTGCAATGCACCTTCCTTTTCGCCAGCGCCATGCTGGCCGAGGCGGGCCTGTCGTTTCTGGGGCTCGGTGTCAGCCCCGAGATACCCACCTGGGGAACCATGATTTCCGCCGGCCGCCAATATATCGGTCAGGCTGACTGGATGACCTATTTCCCCGGCTTTGCCATCATTCTTTCCGTGCTGTCGCTGCAAATGGTCGGCGACGGGCTGCGGGACATGCTCGACCCAAGACTGCGAAGGGATTTGTAATATGTCGTCCGGCGAACAGGCGAAAACGCCTCTTCAAGCTCCCATTCTTCTCACCAATGTCAAACCTGTCGGTTTCGGAAAGGGGACGTCCCAGGCCTCGACCGATATTCTGATCGGCGGCGACGGCAAGATCGCCGCGGTAGGCTCAGCCCTGCAGGCGCCTGCGGATGCGCAGCGCATTGACGCCAAAGGCGCCTTCATCTCGCCCGGCTGGGTGGATCTGCACGTGCATATCTGGCACGGCGGCACCGATATCTCCATCCGCCCTTCCGAATGCGGGGCTGAGCGCGGCGTGACGACGCTGGTGGATGCCGGCTCGGCCGGCGAGGCGAATTTTCATGGGTTCCGCGAATATATCATCGAACCCTCCAGAGAGCGAATCAAGGCCTTTCTCAATCTCGGTTCCATCGGCCTTGTCGCCTGCAACCGGGTGCCGGAACTGCGCGACATCAAGGATATAGACCTTGATCGCATTCTCGAATGTTACGCGGAAAACAGCGAACATATTGTCGGCCTGAAGGTGCGGGCGAGCCATGTCATCACCGGCTCCTGGGGTGTGACGCCGGTCAAGCTCGGCAAGAAGATCGCCAAGATCCTGAAAGTGCCGATGATGGTGCATGTGGGCGAACCGCCGGCACTTTATGACGAGGTGCTGGAAATCCTCGGCCCCGGTGATGTCGTGACCCATTGCTTCAACGGCAAGTCGGGCTCCAGCATCATGGAAGACGAGGACCTGTTCAACCTTGCCGAACGCTGCGCCGGTGAAGGCATCCGGCTGGATATCGGTCATGGTGGCGCCTCCTTCTCCTTCAAGGTGGCGGAAGCGGCAATTGCGCGTGGCCTGTTGCCCTTCTCGATCTCGACGGATTTGCATGGCCATTCGATGAATTTCCCGGTCTGGGATCTGGCGACGACCATGTCGAAGCTGCTGTCGGTTGATATGCCCTTCGAAAATGTCATCGAGGCCGTTACCCGCAATCCGGCCTCCGTCATTGGGCTCGATATGGAAAACCGTCTTGATGTTGGCCAGCGCGCCGACTTCACCATTTTCGATCTCGTGGATTCCGATCTGGAAGCGACCGATTCAAATGGCGATGTGGCGCGCCTGACGCGTCTGTTCGAGCCGCGTTACGCGGTCATCGGTGCCGAGGCCATCGCCGCCAGCCGTTATATTCCAAGGGCGCGCAAGCTGGTGCGCCACAGCCATGGTTATTCCTGGCGCTGAACCCGAATGGAATGGCGGGGCATACTCCGCCTTCCGCAGACATTACGGGATACCCGTCCCGGCATTATGAGGAATTCGCGTGAAACAGTCTTCGCTTGATGCAGAAGGGCACCTTTCGCCCTATGACCGGCTCGCTGCGCTCGGCATCTCCCTGCCGCCGCCGCCGCCGCCAATTGCCAATTTCGTCACCCATGTGGTGGAGGGCAACATGCTTTATCTCTCGGGCCAGGGGCCGCGGGAAGAAAACGGCCATCTCTATGCCGGCAAGGTGGGCGCGGAAATCGGGCTGGAAGAGGCCTATAATCATGCGCGTCTCACCGGCATCAATCTGCTTGCCGTCATGCATGAAGCGCTGGGTGATCTGTCGCGGGTGAAAAAGGTGGTCAAGCTGCTCGGCATGGTCAATGCGGTGAGCGATTTCCGCGATCACCCGAGTGTCATCAATGGCTGCTCCGATCTCTTCATCGATGTGTTCGGCGATGCCGGGCAGCATGCCCGCTCCGCCGTGGGTTTCGGCTCGCTACCGGGCAACATCACCGTCGAGATCGAAGCCATCGTCGCGCTCAAGGGGTGAGACCGTTTAATGGTTGCGCCAGCCCATCAGCTTTTCGATCCGTTCCGCCGAGACCCTGACCTGTTCGGTATAGTGGTTCTCGTCCGCCAGCACCTTCTGTTCCGGCAGAACGATGGAAATCGTCGCGACGCATTCGCCCCTGTTGTCGCAGATCGGCGAGGCGATGCAGGCGACGGCGTAGTCGGATTCGGCGACCTGTATCGACAGCCGGTCATGGAAAGCGGCTGCCGCCGATTGCGCCAGGGTCTCGGGATTGATTTCCGCACGGCCCGTGGGCGAGGAGCGGGCGCAGCGTCGGAAAAGTTCGAGGCGCTCCGCCTCCGGCAGGTGGCCGACGAGCAGGCGGCCGGATGCCGTCCAGTTCAAGGGAACGCGGGTGCCGACACGGGACGCAACCTGAAAATGGCTGGGCCCATCGGCCATGGCCAGAACAAGCATATGGTCGCCGTCGCGGCCGCAAAGCTGCACAGTCTCGCCCGCATGGCGGCAGAGATCATGCATTTCGTGGGTGGCGACACCCATGAAATCCAGCGAGCGGGCATAGGCGAGGCCATAATGGTAAAGCCGTGCGCCGAGCCAGATATTGCCATCGGCATTGCGCGCCAGCATGTTCTTTTCGACGAGATCATCGATGATCACATAGACCGTGGAAAGCGGCGCCTTGATGGCCTTGGCAATCGCGTAAGCGCCGGCGGGAGAACCGGTTTCATAAAGATAATCAATCACCTGAAGCGCACGGTCGATGCCGCTGACGCGGGAGCGCTTGGCCGCCTTCGCATCCGGGTTTTCCGTCGCGTCGGACAGCGCGGTTGAAGATGTTTCGTCCAGTCTATGGGCGTCCAATTTTGGCTCCTCATGCATTTTGAGAAGCTATTACATTATTATGGCATATATGTCGATGCCCATCGCATCGCAAGGACAGGAGAAAGACATGACCGAGGATATCAGAAGCAGGATCGGCCTTCGCCCGGTCATCAACGTCTCGGGCACCATGACCTCGCTCGGCGCTTCCATCGTCGTTCCGGAAGCGGTCGAAGCCATGGCGGCCATCCTGCCGCAATTCGTCGAGATCAATGATCTGCAGCGCAAGGCGAGCGCGGTGATTGCGAGGCTGACGGGCGGCGAGGCTGGTTTTGTCACGGCCTCATGCTCCTCCGGCATCAGCTTGGCCGTGGCGGGTGCTATCACCGGCAACAATCTGCTGGCCATCGAAAAACTGCCCGATTTGACATCGGAAAAGAACGAGGTTCTGGTGCAGATGGGGCATGTGGTGAGCTACGGCGCACCGGTGGATCAGGCGATCCGGCTCGGAGGCGGCAAGGTGGTGCTGATCGGGCAGGCGACATCGACCCATCGTTTCCACATGGAAAACGCCATCACCGAAAAAACGGCGGCGGCGGTCTATGTCGTCTCGCACCATGTGGTGGATTACGGCCTGCTGCATCTTTCAGAATTCGTTGAAATTGCCCATGCCAAGGGCGTGCCTGTCATCGTTGATGCCGCTTCCGAATATGACCTGAAACTGTTTCTGGCCACAGGCGCGGATTTGGTGCTCTATTCCGGCCATAAGTTCCTCGGCGGTCCCACATCAGGCATCGTCGCCGGAAGTAAGGAACTGGTGCGCAACGCCTTCCTGCAGAACATGGGCATCGGCCGTGGCATGAAGGTCGGCAAGGAAAGCATCTATGGTGTCATGGCGGCACTGGAAGCCTGGGAAAAGCGCGACCATGCCGGCATTCGCGAGCGCGAAACCGGCTACCTCGACCTCTGGAAAAAGACGCTGGACGGACGCCCGGGTGTGACGGCGCTGATCGAGCCCGACCCGACCAATAACCCACTCGACCGGCTGCGTGTCATCATCGATGCCGAAGAGGCGCATATCACCGCATGGGACCTGACGACGGCGCTGGCTAAGGGCAATCCGCCGATCATCACCCGCGATCACGAGGTGGAGCATCGTTATTTCTATCTCGACCCCTGCAATCTGCATCCCGGTCAGGAAACCATCGTGGCCTCCCGGCTGGCGGAGGAGTTGGACAAGGCACGCGCCTCCAACGAGGTGATTGCGACGCCATTCGAAGATCGCAGTCGCCACCGTTTCGACGGCATGCTGCGCTGGCCGGATTAAATGGAGCGGGCGGGTGCCACGAGTTTCTTCTCCCCGAGGGGGAGAAGTCCGCGGCAGCGGGATGAGGGGGCTAGCGTCCCGAAATTCGGTGAGGGTGCCCCCTCATCCGACCCTTCGGGCCACCTTCTCCCCGGCGGGGAGAAGAAACAGGCGGCAACGCCGAGCCTGAACAGTTCAAACGAGAAGAAAAGAAGGGAACGATCATGACCATGCCGCAGGCAGCACCGCTCGGTGCCGAAGATGCCGTGCTTTCCGTCCGCAATCTCACCACGTCCTTTTTCGTGGATGGCGGCTGGAAACCCGTGGTGCGTGATATTTCCTTCGATGTCGGCCCCGGCGAGACGGTTGCGATCGTCGGCGAAAGCGGTTCGGGCAAAAGCGTGACATCGCTCTCCATCATGCGGCTGCTGGACCGGGAAAGCAGCAGGGTTGAGGGTGAAATCCTGCTCGGTGGTCGCAACCTGCTTTCCCTTTCCGAAGACGCCATGCGGCGGGTGCGGGGCAACGAGGTGGCGATGATCTTCCAGGAGCCGATGACCAGCCTCAATCCGCTCTTCACCATTGGCGACCAGATTTCCGAAGCCCTGCTGTGCCATCAGCCGATGTCGAAAGCCGATGCGCGGGCCGAGACGATCCGCCTTCTCGAAAAAGTCCGCATCCCCTCGGCCGCTTCGCGTTTCGATGAATATCCGCACCGCTTTTCCGGCGGCATGCGTCAGCGGGTGATGATCGCCATGGCGCTCGCGTCCCGGCCGAAGCTGTTGATCGCCGACGAGCCGACGACGGCGCTCGACGTGACCATTCAGGGCCAGATTCTCGATCTCATCAAGACGCTTCAGGAAGAGGAGGGCACCTCCGTCCTGTTCATCACCCACGATATGGGCGTGGTGGCGGAGATCGCCGATCGCACCGTCGTCATGTATCGCGGCGAGCAGGTGGAAGTCGGCGCGACGGCCGATATCTTCCATCGCGGCAAACATCCCTATACCCGGGCGCTTCTGTCCGCCGTTCCGGTTCTGGGATCGATGAAGGGCGAGGAAAGACCACTCCGCTTTCCCATCGTCAACACCACCACGGGGGAAACGCAGGAACCGGCTCGTCCGGCCGATACCGTCGATGCCAGCGCCCAGCCGGTGCTCAAGGTGGAGGGGCTGACCAAGCGTTTCGACATTCACTCCGGCCTGTTGGGACGGCTCAGCGGCCGGGTGCATGCGGTGGAAAACGTGTCCTTCGATCTGAGGGCCGGGGAGACTCTATCGCTAGTGGGCGAAAGCGGCTGCGGCAAGTCGACCACCGGTCGTGCCATCATGCGGCTGATCGAGCCGGATGCCGGTTCGGTGGTGGTGAATGGCGAGAATATTCTCACCCTCGACAAGGTGGGCATGCGCGAGATGCGCAAGACGGTGCAGATGATCTTTCAGGACCCTTTCGCCTCGCTCAATCCGCGTATGACGGTGGGGGCTGCGATTGCCGAACCGTTTCTGGAGCATCGCATGGGCAGCGCCCGCGAGGCGAAGGATGTGGTGGCCGACATGCTCAGAAAGGTCGGCCTTTCGCCGGATATGGCGGCGCGTTACCCGCACGAGTTTTCCGGCGGCCAGCGGCAGCGCATCTGCATTGCCCGCGCGCTGGCGCTGCAGCCGAAGGTCATCGTCGCCGATGAAAGCGTCTCGGCGCTGGACGTTTCGATCAAGGCGCAGGTCATCAACCTGATGCTGGATCTGCAGCAGAGCCTCGATCTCGCCTTCCTGTTCATTTCCCATGACATGGCCGTGGTGGAACGCGTCAGCCATCGGGTGGCGGTAATGTATCTCGGCGAAATCGTCGAAATCGGCCCGCGTGCGGCGGTGTTTGACAATCCGCAGCATGATTATACCCGCAAGCTGATGGCCGCGGTGCCGGTACCGGATCCGGACCGCCGGAATACGCGGCGCGGTGCGGCGAATGACGAGCTGAAAAGCCCCATCCGTCCGGTCGATTATGCGGTCAATCCGCGGGCGTATCGCGAAGTTTCACCCGGACATCTCGTGGCGCTCTGACTGCCGCCCCGTTTTCCCGGAGCGCGGCGCTTTACACGGTGGGACATTCTTCTATACCGCTTCTGGCCGCGTGACACCGAGCACGCGCGGAAGGCGGATCATGGCGGTAGCGGAAAAGCAGTGGCGCAAAAGCTTCGAGACGGCAGCGGCGGTGATGCTGTCACGCTTCGATGCCGTGCTCGGCGCGGTGGCCGCATTGATCCTGGCGGCACTTCTCGTGGTGGTGCTGGTCAATGTCACCCTGCGATATCTGTTCCATACCGGCTTCATCGGCGCGGAAGATCTCGGCATATGGCTCAATGTGGCGATGATCGCCGTTGGCGCACCGCTCAGCCTCAAAAGCGCATTGGCAATGCGGCTTGATGTCTTCGTGCGCTTCCTGCCGCAGCGGTTTCATACCGTCACTGAAATTCTGGCCGATGCATTTTCCTTCGTCGCGGCGCTCATCCTCGCTTTCGGCGGGGTGGAGATCGCGGCGATGCTCGGCGGCATTTCGCCGACGCTCGGCCTGCCGGAATGGGTGCGTTTCGGTTTTCTCGGCGCGGGCGGCGGGCTGATCCTTGTCTATCTGGCGCTTCAGCGTTTCAGCGAAGGCAAGATGCTCGCCGTTCTGCTGTCCATGGCCATCGCACTTGCGGCCTATGTTGGCCTGCCGGAGGTGTTTATCGATACGAGCCTGCCGCCGAGCCTGTTTCTGGCGCTGACGGCGGCGGTGGGACTGGTTCTGGCGGCACCGCTCGCTCACGCTTTTCTTGCCGCCGCTTATGTGGCGATTGCCTTCGGCAGCACCTTGCCGGAGCCGGCCATCGTTTCCTCGACCGTAACAGGCATGTCGAAGTTCCTGCTGCTCGCCATCCCATTCTTCCTGCTGGCCGGAAGCCTGCTGACGGTATCCGGTGTCGCCAACCAGCTCGTCCGTTTCGCCGCTTCCGTCGTCGGCCACCGCCGGGCGGGTCTGGCGCAGACGACGCTTTTGACCAGCGTGCTGTTTTCCGGCGCATCCGGCTCATCGGTCGCCAACGCCGCCTTCGGCGCTTCCACCTTCCAGCCGGAACTCGTCAAACACGGTTATCCGCCGGCGCAGGCGGGCGCGATCATCGCCGCGACATCCGTGCTGGACAATGTCATTCCGCCCTCCATCGCTTTCCTGATCCTTGCCACGGCCACCAATCTTTCGGTTGGTTCGCTGCTGGTCGGCGGTTTCTTCGCTGGCGGGCTGATGGCGGTTTGCCTAGGCGTGGCGATCCATTTGAGCGTGCGTAGAGTCGATATCCTGCCACGCGCCACCGGGGCAGAGCGATGGGGTTCGGCCATAGCCGCCATACCGGCTTTCGGCCTTGGCATCATCGTGGTGGTCGGCATCCGTATCGGCATCGTCACCACCACGGAAGCCGCCGCCCTTGCGGCACTTTATACGCTGCTTCTCGGCTTCGGTTACCGGCTGGGCGCCGGCCGCATATTCGTGACCTTCCGGCAATCGGCCGGCGAGGCGGCGGCGATCGGTCTTCTGATCGGCACGGCCGGCCCTTTCGCCTTCCTGCTGGCGGTGGATAATGTCTCCGGCCTCGTTACGGATTTTGTCACTTTGCTTGGCGGCAGCAAGATCGCCGTCCTGCTGCTCTCCAATCTCATCCTGCTCGCGGTCGGTCTGGTGCTGGATATCGGCGCGGCGATCCTGCTTTTCGGGCCGATCCTGCTGCCCGCCGCGGTGGCGGCCGGCATCGATCCCATTCATTTCGGTGTCATTCTGGTGGTCAATCTGATGATCCACGGCCTGACGCCGCCGCTCGGCATGCTGATCTTCGTGGTCAGCGGCGTGACCCGTGTTCCGGCGACAGCACTTTTCCGGGCGGTCATTCCCTATCTCGTTTCGCTTCTCGTTGCCCTCGCAATTTTGTGCATCTGGGCCATATTCTTCTAAGTCAGGAGTTTTCGCCATGACCATTATCGATCGCCGTCATCTCCTCAAACTCTCCGCTCTCGGGGCTGCGACGCTCGCCGCACCTGGTGTGGTGCGCACGGCGCATGCCAGAACCCGCAGCCTCACGGTCGCGTCGCTGTTTGCCGATGACAAGCCGGAGACGAAAATATGGGTCAGGATCAGCGAGCTGGTGGAGGCGAAATTGCCCGGCCGTTTTCGCTTCAACATCGTCAAGAGCGGCGCTCTGGGCGGCGAAAAGGAAGTGGCGGAAAACATCCGCCTCGGTTCGGTTCAGGCCAGCCTCTCCACCGTCTCTTCGCTGTCCGGCTGGGTACCGGAACTGCAGATACTCGATCTGCCCTTCCTGTTCCGCGACGGCGAGCATGTGCGCAAGGTGGTGACGGGCAAGACCGGTGAAGAGCTGAAGACGAAGCTCGCTGCACAACAATTCATTGCCGCCGATTTCATCAATTATGGCGCACGCCATCTTCTGACCAAGGAGCCTGTGACCCGGCCGGAACAGTTGAAGGGCAAAAAAATCCGCGTCATCCAGAGCCCGCTGCACACCAGATTATGGAGCGCCTTCGGCATGACGCCGGTCGGCATTCCGATCACCGAGACCTATAATGCGCTGGCGACCGGGGTGGCCGACGCCATGGACCTTACCAAATCGGCCTATGCCGGTTTCAAGCTTTACGAGGTCGTGCCTTATCTGACCGAGACCGGCCATATCTGGGCTTCAGGCGTGGTTTATTACGGTGCAGCCTTCTGGAACCAGCTGGACGACGAGGAAAAGAAGGTACTCTCGCAAGCCTCCAGCGAAGGTGCCCGTTATTTCAATCAGTTGATCGTTGAAGATGAAGTAAAGGCCGTCGATCTTGCGCTCTCGAAGGGCGGCAAGGTGCTGCAGCCGGAAGTGCTGGATGAATGGCGCAAGGGCGCGCAGGGCGTCTGGCAGGATTTTGCCGGAATTGTCGGCGGTCTCAAAAAGATCGAGGCGATCCAGTCTATCTGACGCAGCTGCGTCGAACATGAAAGGGGAAGGCGCTTTTGCGCCTTCCCCTTTGTTTTAGCGGATATCGTCAGGCAGAACGTCCGAAGGAATGTTCTGATAGGAAACCGGACGCATGAAGCGGCGGATCGACATGGTGCCAACCGAGGTCGCGCCGAAATTCGTCGAGGCCGGGTAGGGGCCGCCATGCACCATGGCTTCGGAGACTTCGACGCCGGTCGGGAAGCCGTTGGCAAGAACGCGGCCCGCCTTGCGCTCCAGGATCGGCAGCAGCTTGCGGCCGAGTTCGGCGTCGCCAGCATCGAGATGCATGGTTGCCGTCAGCTGGCCTTCGAAGCTCTTGGCGACCTCAAGCATTTCCTCGGTGCTATCAACCGTTACGATCAGGCCGAGCGGTCCGAAGACTTCTTCGGCAAGCGCATGGTTGGCAACCCAATCCTTGCCGGAAACCCGGAACAGATACGGCGTTGCATTGCGCAGGTTGCAGGTGGTGGTCAGCACGTCGCGCACGCCGTTGCCGGCAGCGATACGGTCACGTCCGTCGCGATAGGCAGAAGCGATACCATCCGTCAGCATGACCTGCGGGCCGACTTCGGAAAGTGCGGCGCGCGCGGTTTCAGCAACCGTATCCGCCTGCTCGGAGAGAATGACGGCGATGCCGGGATTGGTGCAGAACTGGCCCGCACCCATGGTCAACGAACCGGCCCAGCCCTTGGCGATGGCCTCGCCGCGAGCGGAAACGGCCTCCGGCAGGAGGAACATCGGGTTCACGGAGCCGAGTTCGCCGAAAAAGGGGATCGGCTCAGGGCGTTGGGCGCAGAGATCGAACAGTGCGCGGCCGCCAGCGAGCGAACCGGTGAAACCGACTGCCTTGATGCGCGGATGCTGCACGAGCGCGGAACCGACATCGCGGCGGCCGCCCTGGATCAGCGAGAAGACGCCGGGATGCAGATTGTGCTTCTTGACGGCGGCGAGAACGGCTTCGGCAACGATTTCGCCGGTGCCGGGATGGGCGGAATGGCCCTTGACGACGACGGGGCAGCCGGCAGCCAGAGCAGCAGCGGTGTCACCACCGGCCGTGGAGAAGGCGAGCGGGAAGTTGGAAGCGCCGAAGACGGCGACGGGGCCGATCGGGCGCTGCATCAGGCGGATATCCGGGCGCGGCAGCGGCTGGCGATCCGGCAGCGCTTCGTCGTGGCGGCGGTCGAGATAATCACCCTTGCGGATATGCGAGGCGAAAAGGCGGAGCTGGCCAACGGTGCGGCCACGTTCGCCCTGCAGGCGTCCTGCGGGCAGGCCGGTCTCGGACGAGCCGATTTCGGTGATGGCGTCGGCGCGTGCTTCGATCTCATCGGCGATGGTGTCGAGGAATGCGGCGCGCTCTTCGCGGGTGGTGTAGCCGTAGCTCCAGAAGGCTTCTTCAGCAGCTTCTGCAGCCTTGTTCACCAGATCGACCGTGCCGACCGAAAAATCGAAAGCCTCGCCATGTGCAGGCTCGCTGCGGAATTTTGCTTCCGTTGCGACCCATTCTCCTGCAACCAGATGTTTGCCGTGCGGCTTGAAACTCATTGTGCTCTTCCCTGAAAATCTGATCCTGCGTGGAAAATCCACCCGACACCGCGACATGAACCGAAGGGCGACAGCACAAACGCCATCAGCCGCGATCCTCGTCCGGTTGCCTTCTGCCTTAGCCCGTGCGGGGCCTGAGCGAAAGCCGGTTTCTCAACTATTTGACCAAAAAGTGTGATTAATTGGGCGAGGTGTGAAAAACACCCGCTTCCGTTTACGCGCACGGCGTTTTATATGACGTCATGATGACAAATAGACTTCCGAAATACATCGCCTGGTCGGTTTTTCTGCTGATCGTGATCGTTACAATCTGCCCGATCGGCTTTCGGCCTCACACGCTGATGACGGTCGGGATAGACCGTGCCGCCGCCTTCGCTTTCTGCTCGGCGGCTTTCGTGTTTGCCTATCCGCGCCACTGGCTCGCCGTCATCGTTGCCGGCGTGGTGGCAGCTTTCGGTATCGAGGGGCTGCAATTTTTGTCGCCCACACGGCATCCGCATATGACGGATGCCGTAGTGAAAGCCGTCGGCGCCACAGTCGGTGGGCTGGCTGCTTTTTCCTATCTCCAGTTCAGGGCACGATTGACTGCAGGTTCTCTCATCCGTCATTCCGGCCTTGAGCCGGAATCCAGCCAGCCCAAGTCGTTGGGCTGAAAAGACTCGTCCCGCCGCGCAGACGCGCGACGGCTGGATACCGGCTCAAGGCCGGAATGACGGACTAAGGAACTCATTCAGTTCGTTCCTAGCCCGAAACGGGCATGCGACAGGGTGCGCTCGATACCGCGCAGTTCCGCCAGCCCTTTCAGCCGGCCGATGGCGGGATAACCGGGCTGCGCACCGCGCGTCAGGTCATCGAGGATTTCCTGCCCGTGATCGGGCCGCATCGGAATGGTGTGATCTTCACGGCCTTCGGCGCGACGGCGGGTTTCCTCCGACAGAAGTGCGGCGATGACGGCGACCATGTCGGTGCCGCCTTCCAGATGTTCGTCCTCGAAGAAGGAGCAGGGCACGGTATCGGTGTCGCGCGTCACATTGCGCAGATGCACGAAATGGATGCGATCGGCAAAACGGCTGGCGATGAAGGGCAGGTCGTTATCCGCCCGTGCGCCGAGCGAGCCGGTGCAGAGCGTCACGCCATTGGCGCGGCTGTCGACCTGCGACAGCATATGGGCGTAGTCGTCTTCCGTTGAAAGAATACGCGGCAGGCCGAGCAGCGGCCAAGGCGGATCATCACCATGGGCGCAGATATTGATGCCCACTTCCTCGGCAACCGGCGTCACCTCGGAGAGAAAGTCGATCAGGTTCTGCTGCAGCCTTTCACGGTTGATGCCGTGATAGGAGCGCAGTTTTTCGAGCAGCTGGGCGAGCGTATAACCATCCGCCGAGCCGGGCAGGCCAGCGCCGATATTGCGCCCGAGCGCGGTGATTTTTGTATCCGGCATGTCGGCGAAGCGTTTTGCCGCTTCCTCCAGCAGCCAGTCCGGATAGTCGGCCCCGGCGTCCGGGCGCTTCAGAATATGAATGTCGAAGGCGGCGAAATCGGGAAGATCGAAGCGCATCGCCTTTGCGCCGTGTCTGGTTTCCCAGCGCAGGTCGGTGCGGGTCCAGTCCAGCACCGGCATGAAATTATAGCAGACGGTGCGGATGCCGGAGGCGGAGAGGCGGCGCAGGGTTTCCTGCCAGTTGGCGATGTGATTTTTCCAATCCCCGGTCTGGGTCTTGATATCTTCGGAGACGGGCACGCTTTCCACCACGTCCCAATAAAGCCCGCCGGCCTTGATCGCCTCATGCCGTTTGGTGATTTCGTCCACCGGCCAGACATCGCCGGTGGCGATGTGGTGCAACGCGCTGACGATGCCTTCCGCACCCGCCTGAGCCGCATCCTGAACCGTGACCTTGTCGACCGGGCCGAACCAGCGCCATGTATGTCTCATCTTAAATCCTCAAATATCAGTCTGCTGAAAATGTCAGTTGCACCTTGCAGGCGGCGGAGCGGTCTCCGGCCTGTTCAAAGGCCGCTTTCGCCTCGCCGAGCGGGAAGCTGTGGGAAATGATCGGCCGCACATCGATCCCGCGCGTGGAGATAAGCCCGGCGGCGATGGCGAATTCATCATGGAAACGCTGCGAGCCGCGCCAGAGGATTTCCTTGCCCACCAGCGCATTGAGCGGAATGGTGATGTCGCCGGTGACACCCACCTGCACGATGGTGCCGCGCGGGCGCACGCAGGCAAAGGCGGTGCGAAGCGCGGGTGCTGCGGCGGAGCAATCGAAAATGACGTCGAAATACCCCTTGTTTTCCTGGTAGGGCAAAAGCGCCTCGATGTCCTTTGCGACATTGATGGTGCGGTCGGCACCCATGGCGGGTGCGCGTTCCAGCGCGGCATCGGTGAGATCGGTCGCGACGATGGCGCCGGCGCCGGCATGGCGGGCGGCGGCAATGGTCAGAAGGCCGATGGGACCGGCGCCGGTGACCAGCACCTTCGCACCTGTCAGATCGCCGGCCTGGGCAACTGCATGCAGGCAGACGGCGAGCGGTTCGGTGCAGGCGGCCTCGGCGGGCGAGGTCGCGTCTGAAAATGTTGCGCATTGTTTTGCCGGAACCACCAGCCGGTCGCGGAACATGCCCTGCTCATGCGGCAGGCGCATGGCGCTGCCCATGAAGCGCATCTCGAGGCAATGGATCGGCTGGCCCTTCAGGCAGAACTGGCAATGGCCGCAGGGCTGCGACGGATTGACGGCGACGAGCTGGCCGATGGCGAGCCCGCTGACGCCAGCGCCCAAAGCCGCGATATGGCCGGATGCCTCATGACCGCAGATGATCGGCTCGCGCACCCGCACCGGGCCGAAACCGCCATCCTGATAATAATGCAGATCGGAGCCGCAGATGCCGCCTGCCGCCATGGTGAGCAGCACTTCGCCGGGGCCCGGAGCCACAAGCTCCTGCGTTTCGACGCGGATGTCCTTAACGCCGTGTAGACGTGCCACGCGTGTCTGCATGACGATGCCCTTTCTTTAGGTGGTTGCACTGGACACGACGTTTGAAAATCATTTGACAATCCTGCGTGTGGCTTACCCCCCTCTGTCCTGCCGGACATCTCCCCCTCAAGGGGGGAGATCGTTCCTTGGCGATGTCTCGCACCTCTCGACGGTCGAGAATGAAGTGGCGAGAAAGCGTCTTGCTGATCTCCCCCCTTGAGGGGGAGATGTCCGGCAGGACAGAGGGGGGTGAGCCACACGCGGAATCGTCAATGATTTTCAACCATCGTGTACTGTGTTGAAACCCGCGCGGTGGCGACCGCGCGGGTGTGGATGTTTGTCTTAGCGGATCAGGCCCATTTCGGTCGGCAGCCACAAGGTGATTGCCGGAATGAAGGTGATCAGCAGCAGCGCCACGAACAGCGGCACCAGCCATGGCAGAATGGCCATTGTCGTGCGCTCGACGGAGAGTTTCGCCACACGCGAGAGCACGAACAGCACCATGCCGAGCGGCGGATGCAGCAGCCCTATCATCAGGTTGAGCGTGATGATCAGGCCGAAATGCACCGGGTCGATATTGAATTGCAGCACCAGCGGCAACAGGATCGGCACGAGGATGGTGATCGCTGCAATCGTATCGAGGAAGCAGCCGACGAACAGCATCAGGAGGTTGACCAGCACGAGGAAGATCCACTTGCTGTCAGTGATCGTCAGGATCGCCGCCGACAGAAGCTGTGCGGCCTGACTGACGGTCAGCAACCATGCGAAGACGGAGGCTGCCGCGACGATGAAGAGCACCGAAGCGGTCGTCTCTATGGTATCGAAGGTTGATTTTGCCAGCGTCTTGAAGGTCATCGTCCGGTAACGGACGAGCCCGAGGAACAGCGACCACAGAACAGCGGCAACGGCGGCTTCCGTTGGCGTGAACCAGCCCATGGTCATGCCGCCGATCAGGATGACAGGCGTCATCAGCGCCATCACGGCGGAGAAGTCGAAATACCAGTCGCAGGCGAGCAGGATGACCAGCACGATCAGTATCGACAGGTTCAGCGACAGGCCGAATGCCGTGAGGATATAGATGCCGAGCGGCACCATCATCACCACGAAGACTTCTATCGATGCGCCGAAGATGGTTCTGAGGCTGAATGGTGTGTCGGAGCCCCAGCCCTTGATATAGGCGAAGACCGCAACCGTGATCATCATCAACAGCGTCATGACGACGCCCGGGACGATGCCGGCCATGAACAACGCGCCGATCGAGACGTTGGCCATCATGCCGTAGATGACGAAAGGCAGCGATGGCGGGAAGATCGGCCCGAGCGTTGCGGAGGCGGCAGTAACGCCGACGGCCGCTTCGACCGGATAACCGTGATCTTTCATGGCCTTGATTTCGATGGTGCCGATGCCGGCGGCATCGGCAAGTGCGGTGCCCGACATGCCGGAAAAGATCACCGAGCCGATGATGTTGACCTGTGCGAGACCACCCTTCATCCAGCCGACCAGCGCGACAGCGAAGGAATAGATGCGTCCCGTCACACCCGCCGTATTCATGAGATTGCCGGCAAGGATGAAGAAGGGAACGGCCAGAAGCGGGAAACTTTCCACACCCGCGATCAGCCGCTGCGCCGCGATGATATCAGGCGCGACGTTGTAAAACACGATGTAGAGCAAGGAGGCCGAGGCCATGGAAATGGCGACCGGCAGGCCGATTACCATCAGCAGAAGAAACGAGCCGATAAGAAGCAGCATCTGGTCAATCCCCCGCGCTCTGGAATTCTTCGGGCCGTTCCAGAACGGAATAGCCGCGCTGCATATTGGCGATGAACACCTGCACGGAGCGGAAGAACATCAAGACAAATGCCGCCAGAACCGTGTAGAAAACGATGTTGCGCGGCAGCGCCACGGTGACCATTTCCTCATCCGCGACAATTTCCAGATAACGCCACATCAGCCAGGATGTGTAGGCGAAGAACAGGATGCGCAGCACATCGACAAGGATCGACATGGCGCGGGCCACCTGCGGCGGCACGTAGTGATAAAGCACATCCACCTGAATGTGGCGCGACATGCGCACGCACATGACCGACCCTAAAAACACCACGCCGATCAGGCAGTTGACGGCGATTTCTTCCGTCCAGGCGTAACTGTTGTTGAGCACGTAGCGGGTGAAGAACTGAAGGAACACGCAGCCCGTCATCAGCCAGAAAAGGCCGAGCGTGACCCAGTCCTCGAATGAATAGACCTTGAGATCGACCTCGGGCGGCGCCTCATCGAACGTATGGGCGAGTTCCTCAGGCGTGACCTGAGTATGGATTTCCTGCGACATTGAGATATCCCGTCTGGAGAGAAAGGGCGGTGCGGCAAAGGAGCCGCACCGGATCTTGGCTCACTTGACGGCGCGAATGGCTTCCCAGTCGGCCTTGTCGTAACCGAAGTCCTCGAACTTCACTTTTTCGATGACGTTCTTTTCGAAGTCGGCCTTGTCGACTTCGGCAACGGTCAGGCCGCGCTTCTTGAAGTCTTCGACGAGGCTTTTCTCGCGTTCATCGATGGTCTTGGTGGTCCGCTCGGCGGCTTCCTGCATGACTTCGGTGAAGATTTTCTTGTCGTCATCGGAGAGCTGCGACCAGAGGTTCTTCGAGATCACCGTGTTGAGGTGGTCAACGATGTGGCCGGTCAGGACGATGTTCTTCTGCACTTCGAAGAACTTCTTCGCCTCAATGGTGGTCAGCGGATTTTCCTGCGCATCGACGGTGCCGTTCTGCAGCGCGAGATACACTTCCGCAAAGGCAATCGGCGTGGTGTTGGCGCCGCAGGCGCGCGGCATGGCCAGATAGGCCGGAACGTCGGGAACGCGCATCTTCAGGCCCGCCATGTCGGCGCAGGCGGCAATCGGCTTGTTGGATGTGGTGTGGCGCGTGCCGTAATAGCTGACGGCGGCGATGTGGTTGCCGGTCTTGTCTTCATAACCCTTGGCGAGGCGCTTGAAGATATCGCTCTTGGTATAGGCGATCAGATGGCTCGGATCGCGGAAGATGTACGGAAAATAGGTGACGCCGATCGGCTTGAAATCACGTGCGGCAAAGCTAGAACCGGAGATGATGATGTCAACGGTGCCGATCTTCAGGCCCTGGTTGATATCGGCTTCCTTGCCAAGCTGCGAGGCGGGGAAAACATCCACCTTGTAGCGGCCATCGGTGCGCTTGGCGATCTCTTCCGCCGCCCAGACCGAATCGGTGTGGAACGGTTCGGAGGTCTCGTAGACATGCGCCCATTTCAGCGTGGTCTGTGCCTGCGCCGCCAGGGCGGAAAGCAGGATGGCGGCTGTTGCGCCCATCAAAGTCGACAATCTGATTTTCATTCTTAACTCCTCCCGAATTAAAGCCAGATGTACTGTTTTTTCCGTTGCCGGTTGCGGCGACGGTCACTCTTCCCCGATCGTTTCCTCCCCGAAACTCTCGGAAAATCTCTTTTGCGACAGTGTCAGATGCTGCCGCATCGCCTCGCGGGCCCCTTCCGGGTCGTTGGCGGCAATGGCGTCGCGGATCGCGCGGTGTTCCTGCACGGCGAGGTTCCAGGTGTGCGGGCCTTCGAAATAGCTTGCGAGCTTTTCGAAAAACGGTGACAGGCTGCGCTCGTCATAGATCAGGCCGGTAAAGCGATTGAGTGCCGAATTGCCGATGATGTCGGCAATGGCGGTGTGGAAGGCCCGGTCGAAATTGAGCGCCTTTGGCGAACTGTCGAGCGCGCCGGCCATACGTTCGATGATGTCATCGAGCTTGGCGATGCATTCCGGCGTGGCAAGCCGTGCGGCTTCCTCGGCAATCGCGCTCTCGATGATGCAGCGCGCCTGCAGGATTTCGAAAGGCCCATGCGCATCCGGCACGGGCGGCTTTTCCCTGGCCTGCCTGCCGGCAGCGCTGACATAAACGCCCGAACCCATGCGGATATGGATGTGGCCTTCCACTTCCAGAACGATAAGGGCTTCACGAACGGTTGGGCGGGAAACGCCGAAGCGTTCCGCAAGGTCCCGTTCCGCCGGCAGGCGCTGACCTTCGGTCAGCTCCCCGCTTTCGATGAGCAAGCGAATTTGTTCCGCGACCAGCCGGTAAAGGCGGCGCGGCTCCAGAGCCACAAACATGATGTCCCTCCCAGCGCGAAGGTCTCCCCCCGTTCGCGCAAGCGGTAAGATGGTCTTACCAATTTTATTAGGACGCATTTGTGCGGCGCTGTCAATTGGCCGCTGGCGGAAAACTACGCGGCTTGAGTGTGGAGCGGTTCAGCGGTTGGGCGTTTTGGTAATTACCGTCATACCTGCCTTGAGCCGGTATTCAGCCATTCCAGGTCCTCGGGTCGGAAAGAGCCGTCTCGCGGCGCGGGGGTGCATTGGCTGAATTCCGGCTCGAGACCGGATCGCGGACGGCGGCCAGCACCAAAGGAATCCGGGCTATTTCGCCGCCCGCCGCCACAACAGTCCGACGATGCGGCTTTCCGTGCGGGCGGATTCTGAAAATACCTCGTTCGCCAGCGCAAGACCTTCGGTGCGCAGGGCCTGCTGCCTTTCAATGATGGCGTCGAGCAGCAGAGCGAGCCGCTCGCCATTACCGAAACGGTCCGGCTCGCGGTCGGCGACGGCGGCGAGAACAGAGAGATCGTGCTCGTGGCCAAGAATATCGACCAGCCGCTTGGTATCGGCCCGCTTGGCGCGCATGGCGGAAGGCCAGAGCCGGCGCATCAGGCCGAGATGCATCCAATAGGCCTGCCCGGCTTTGCGCAATTCATGGAAATGCTCGACGTCGGCCTGCTCGTGGCAATCGGCAAGCGCCTGGCGCGCCGTTTTTCTCTGTTTCGACCAAGCGGTTCTCAGCAGCCGGCCGGTGTCTTTCAATTCATCCGGCAGCGACACGGCCTCGAGCTTCCTGCGCGCTTCGCCGCAGCCGGCAATGGCGACGGCAATGGCCTCGTTGAGACCGGCCTCATGTTCCATGGCGTCGTCGCGGCGTGCGCGCAGCATCGCGGTGATCGATCGCAATGCTTCGCCCTGCGCGTCCGAGCGCGCGAAGGCCTCGAGATATTCCCCCGTCTCCACCAGCGCCGTTGCATCGCGCGCAAAGGCAAGGGAGCGGGCAATATCGCGAATACGCGCATTTTCCTCGCGGCCGAAATCCGGCGCCGCCTTGCGGATGAGGCGGTAGAGGGCACGCAGTCGCTTGAACCGCTTGCGGGCGTCATGCACCGCCTCGTGCGATCCGGACGGCTGGTCACGCAGGATCGTGATCGTATCGTCGATCAGTTCCAGTCCGGCACGGCGGATTTCATCGCCGAAGGGTTTTTTCGGGTCAATTCTGAAGGGCATCCGACAGGTCTCCGTTCGGACAGTCCATGGCGAGCGACTGGTTGGAGAAACGCTTGTCTCCGGTTACTTCCCTGCCCAGCCAGGACGGCAGATCGGGATTGGCATTCTCGTCATTCATTTCCACTTCCGCCACGACCAGCCCGTGATATTTCCCTTCGAAAACATCCACCTCCCAGGTGAAGCCGCCGTGATCGACGGTGTGACGGGTTTTTTCGATCACCACGCCCGGCGCGCTCGCCATCAGCTCTTCGGCGTCCTTGAGGGGTATGGAATATTCATATTCGTCGCGAACAAGCGCGCTCGCGCCAATCTTGATGGTCAAGGTCGCATCGCGCTGGTCGACGATCCTGACCCTGACCGAGCGGTTTTCCATCGAGGCGACATATGCCTGCCGGAAAGCCATGCTATGCGTGACCTCATTGCGCCATTCACCGCCTGCAACAAGAAACTTCCGTTCAATTTCCTTGGCCATGCTGTCTCCGCGAACTGGAGCGCCAGATTATCGCAATATGATAGTGTGATGAAGCGAATTGATTGAAGTATCTGGATAAAAATGCGGCCGGCGCGCCTCGACATGAAAGCCGAGGCAGGCTAATCGATAGACGGAATTTCAATCGTTTCAATTGCGCAAGGGAGGCTTATCTTGGCCCAGGACTCCGAAAAACTGCTCTCCATCCTCAAGCTCCAGCCGGTCGTTCCGGTGCTGATCGTGGATGATGCCGCTTCCGCCGTGCCGCTTGCGCGCGCTTTGGTCGCAGGCGGCCTGAAGGCGATCGAGATCACCATGCGCACGCCGGCGGCACTCGACGCCATCCGCGCGGTCGCTGCGGAAGTGGAAGGCGCCAATGTCGGCGCCGGCACCATTCTCAACGCCCGGGATTTCGAAGCGGCGGCTGAAGCCGGTTCCACCTTCATCGTCAGCCCCGGCATCAACAAAAGCGTGCTGGAAGCCGCGCGCGGTTCCAAGGTGCCGCTGCTTCCCGGTGCGGCCACGGCCAGCGAAGTCATGGCCCTGCGCGACGAGGGTTACAAGGTGCTGAAGTTCTTCCCCGCCGAACAGGCCGGCGGCGCGCCTTACCTCAAGGCGCTGTCTTCGCCGCTTGCCGGCACCGTCTTCTGCCCGACCGGCAGCGTGTCGCTCAAGAACGCCAATGATTATCTCTCGCTGCCAAACGTCGTCTGCGTTGGCGGCTCCTGGGTTGCCCCGCGTGAGCTGGTGGCAACGGGTGACTGGGCGGGTATTACCAAGCTCGCTGCCGAAGCCGCAGCGCTGCGCGCCTGATTTGCGTCCTGTCAAACCCGTTCACGAAGGCGTGAGCGGGTTTGACATTTGTATTCGGCCCACGGCTTCCTATCTCCCCTGTAGATTTGACCTCTACAGGAGATTTTGATGTTCGACGCCAAGAAGCTTCTTGAACAATTCCTCGGCTCGCAGGTGCCGGGCCTTTCGGGAAGCGTCCGTGACAGAGCCGGGCAGGCCGCCGATATCGCCAAGAACAATCCCCTGAAGGCCGGCGCGCTCGCCGCCGCCATTCTGGGCACCAAGACCGGCCGCAAGCTCGCCGGCAATGTCGCCACCATCGGCGGTGTCGCCGCCATCGCCGGCCTCGGTTACCTCGCCTACAAAAATTACAAATCCGGCCAGGCGCCTGAAGCCGCGCCGAAACCCGAGCCGGAGCTTCTCGCGCCGCCGGCTGACTCCGCCTTCCATCCGCAATCGCCAGCCCTTTCCAATGATTTTGCGCTGAAGCTCATTCAGGCGATGATCGCCGCCGCCAAGGCGGACGGTCATATCGATGAGAAGGAGCGCGCCAATATCATGGACAAGGTGCAGGTCTCCGGCCTCGATACCGAAGCCGAGCGTTTCCTGGAAAAAGAACTGGCCGATCCGCTGGATATCGACGCACTGGTGGCAGCCGCGCGCACGGAAGAGCAGAAGGTGGAGCTCTATACTGCTTCGCGGCTTGCGATCGAGGCCGATACGCGGGCGGAGCGGGGGTATCTCGATCTTCTCGCCGGGCGGCTTGGGTTGCCGGATGCGCTGGTGGATCACATTGAAGCTACGGTGGTGGCGGCGAAGGTTTGAGGTAGGCGTTTAGCCTCGGCGGCTGTGGTTCACCCCCCTCTGCCCTGCCGGGCATCTCCCCCACAGGTGGGGAGATCGGCAAGACGCTCTTTCACCACTTCCTTCTTGAATGTTGAGATAGGCGGGACTTCGCCGCAGGTCGATCTCCCCCCTTGTGGGGGAGATGCCCGGCAGGGCAGAGGGGGGTGAGCCACACCCACCAGGCCCACCGCATCCCACCCCACATGCACTGTTGTCATCCCGCCCCGCTTGCCCTAATCCTTCTCCCAGCAAATGGGGAAGAGAATGCGCGATCTGAGTGATTTTAGGGGATGTCCGCCGCCGCAGCCGGTGGTGCTGAAGGGCCGTTACGTGACGGCGGAGCCGTTCGATCGCGAAAAACATCTCGCAAGGCTCTGGGCCGCACTTGGCGGCGAGGGCACCAATGCGCTGCTCAAATATTTCCCGCAAAGCGCCTTTCCCGATGCCGATGCCTTTGGTGACTGGCTCATCGGCGCCGGCCAGAAGCTCAACTGGGTCACGCTGGTCTTCGTTGAAAATACCACCGGCGATATCGTCGGCATGGCGAGCTATATGCGGCCCGATCCCGCCAATGGCGTGGTCGAGGTCGGTTCCGTCGCCCATGGTGCGAAGATGAAGCGCTCGCCGCTTGCGACAGAGGCCCATTACCTGATGGCGAAACATGTGTTCGAGGATTTGGGTTATCGCCGCTACGAGTGGAAATGCCACAATGAAAACGAGCCCTCCAAGATCACGGCGAAGCGTTATGGCTTCACCTTCGAGGGCGTCTTCCGCCAGCATATGATCTCGAAGGGACAAAATCGCGATACGGCGTGGTTTTCGATGATCGACGGCGAATGGCCGCTGATCGGCAAGGCCTTCGAAGCCTGGCTTTCGCCGGAGAATTTTGCGGCCGATGGGGCGCAGAAGCGCAAGCTTGAGGATATTCGCGCGGAGCTTGCCAATGCCTGAAAAGCCAACGCCTGAAAAGCAGACCCCGGGAAAAAAAGACTGGTCGCCGGCCATCGCCGCCGCGCTCATCATCGTCGGCTTCGGGCTCGTCTTCTTCGTCATGCCGAAGATCATGCTGTGGCTGGGCGATTATTCGCCCTGGCTCGCTGCTGCCTTCGGCACGGTGGCGGTGTTGTGTTTTTTCCTGCTGTTCTGGCTGCGCGCCCGTTACCAGCGTCGCCGTGACGGTTAGAGTTGAAGCGACGCGCCGAGCAGCAACAGCCCCATGATGAGCACGAACAGCGCACCGGCGATCTCGATCGCATGGCTGATGCCGGCCGCCCTGCGGCTGCCGAGGCCGGCGAAACGCACGGCGAGGCCTTTTGCCGAGACGGCCATGATGGCGAGAGCCGACACGGTTATGGCGGTGCCGAGCGACATGGCGAGGACGGAAAGCACGCCGCCGAGATAAAGCCCGTTCAGAAGCGCGAAGCTCATGACGATGATTGCGCCCGAGCAGGGTCTTAGCCCCACCGCGATGATGGCCGACCATGCCTCGTGCAGGCTGAAGTTATTTCCCTTCAGCAGCATCGGATCCGGCGCATGGGATTTGCCGCAGGCGGCGCAGAGATCGCCCGTGCCATCATGGTCGTGATCGGCAAAAACCGGCTTGCCCTGAAAACGGAGACCCGTGCCCATGCCGGTGGTTCTGCCGGTCGTGGTTTCGCCTGCCGGCGCGAAAACGGCGACCGGCTCGCGCCGGATGCGCAGCGACCACAGTTTTCGCACCAGCAGCCAGGCGCCGAACAGCGCCACCATGGCGAAGCTGGCGATCTCCATCGCCTGCGTCGCCTTCGTCATGGTAATCGAGGTGCCGCGCAGCACGAGCCAGGCCGCACCGACAAGGCCGATGGCGACTGCGCCCTGAATGAGCGCCGAGACGAAGGAAATGAGAATGCCGCGTTTCAGCTGCGTTTCATTGGCGATCATATAGGACGAAATGACCGCCTTGCCGTGGCCGGGGCCGGCGGCGTGGAAAACGCCATAAGCAAAGGAGAGGCCGATCAGCGAGCTGAGCGCCCAGCCATCCTCGCGCATCGCCTTCAGCGCACCGGTCAGGGCGCGATAGAACATCTGCTGGTGCACGTTGATCCATTGCATCAGCGGCGCGAAGGGGCCGCCGACGGAAAAGGAAGGCTCGGCCGAGCCGATGCCGAGCGGCGATTGCGCATGGGCCGCACCGGCCACGGCAATGAGACCGATGGCGACGGCGAAGAGGCCGACCCTGCGGCTCAGCATGTCACCTCCAGTCGGGTGGCGAAGAGCTTGGTCATGTCGGTGCCGGTCGGATCGTTAAAAAAGGCGTCGGTGAGCGTGCCCTGGTTCTGCGAGATCACCTCGTCGGGATCGGGACGGACGATATGATGTTTGCAGGCATTCAGGTCCTTGCCCTGCGTGGCGATATCGCCGTCCTTGGCGAAATCGATCGCCGTATACATGGTCGGATCCCAGGCGCCGAAGCTGAGCTTGCCCTTGATCGCTAAAGGCTTGGTCGGCTTCACGGAGAAGAACATCAGGATCTGCTGGTCCTTATAGTCCACGTGAATGGCCTCGGGCTTCCCAAACTCCACCGGTTTTCCATTGGCGGTAATGAAGGTGTAATAGGAATATTCGGCGAGCGATTCCAAGACGGTGTTGCCGATTTCGGCCAGTTCGTCCTTGTCGAGCTTCAGATCGCTGTTCTTGTCGTAATCCATCACCACGCTTGCCGAGAACATCTCGTCGAAACGCCAGATGTTGCGCACTTCCTGAACGGTGCCGTTCGGTCCCTCGACGATTTCCATGCGGGCTTCGGCAAAGATATGCGGATGCGCCGCCGCCACGACGGGAACGCAGGCAAGGCCGGCCGCGAGGAGCAAAAAGCGTCTGTTCATTATCCGGTCTGTCCTGCCTTCGAATCTGGAAGGCCCGACTCTAGCAGAAATTGGGACCGAATTTCGACCTGATGCGTCCGATCCTTCGCGCGGGCTGACACTAAATTTCAGAAGGTGCCGCTGAAGCGCGAGGTGATGCTGGAGCCGTCATAGGCAAGATCGGTATCGCGCTCGCCATGCAGTAGGCGGTTGAACTCCACTTCCAGCTTGCTGTTCTTGCCGGTATCGAAGGAAAGCGTCGCGACCAGCCGGCGCTCGCTGCTGTCGTAATTATAATAGATCCAGTCCTTGTGGACGCGGTGCAGCGCAAGATCGAGCCCGACCTTTTCGGTGAGCCTGCTTTTCATGACGAATTGAAAGCGACGATGGAATTCGGCAATCGGATCATCCGGATCGAAAAGCGCATAATCCTGCGAAAAACCAAGGCCGAAGGCGATGCGCTCGGTGGCCTTCACCTCGGCTTCGGCCCGCAGATAGGGGCGGGTGCGCTTTACCTTGTCGCTGATCTCATCGCCGGAAATGGATGTGAAGCCCGCTTCGGCCAGAACCGCGAAACGGTCGGAAAACTTGTAGCCATAGGCCAGCGAGCCGCGCAGCGTGTTGGCCGGGAAACGTTCATATCTTTCCTGCTGTGCTTCAGGCACGGCGATGCGGTCATAAGCAAGCGTCAGCCCCGCCTCGCCGCCGCCGAGCGGCCGCGCATGTTCGGCCTTCAGCGATAAAAGTGCCTCGTTAGCTTCCAATCGGGTGGGCATGAAATAGGCCGGGCGGAACCGCGCCTTGCCTTTCATCAGGCTGGCGAGGCTTGCCGTCAGCGTGTTCTTGCCGCCAAGGGCGAGGATGCCAAGCTGGGAAGACGCCTCCAGCTTGTGATCCAGCTGCCGGTAACCAATGTCTTCTTCCGGCAGGTGCAGGAAAATATCGCCGGCATCGCTGCGGGTGCCGCGCAGCTCGAGGGCCCATTCCAGCTTTTCGGAAAATCGTTTCGTCAGCCCCAGTGCCGCGATGGTGTTATGCTCATTGGCGAAACGGTAGCGGGGCAGGCGAACCTCTTCCTGCTCCAGCGAATAACGCAGTTCCGCCCCTTCCAGCGCGATCTTGCCATTGAGCCCGAAGCCGGCGCGCAGCGAAATCGCGCTCAGCCGGTTGGTGTCGGCGAAATAATTGCTGTCATAAACAATGCCGGATTTATAGGTGACATTGTGCTCATCGGCCTTTTCCCCCGCCCGCGCGCCGCAGGCGCAGGCAAGCCCGAGAACAAGCGCGATATATCCCCCCAGCCGCATTCGCATCTCCGGTCGCTAATTAAGCAATATCTTATATTTGGGTGGTTAATAAAGTTTCCCGCGCCGTTTTACTGTCGCGGGGCGAGTGCTGGTCGGCAATGTTTGAATAAGGGGTGCAAGGGCGAAGGCGTGATAGGTAAAATTTGATTAAAATCACAAGTATTAGTGTTAATCGTTTATTGTAATATTAGCCTTTGCTTGAATTAGAATCCTCTAAATATACAGTTCAATTACGCCAGATGGCGTGATCAAACAAAAGAGGAGAGAGAAATGATTGCAAAGTTCGCTTGTGTAGCCGCTATTCTTACTGTCGCTTCCGTTGGTCAGGCCAATGCGGGCGGTCTTCTGGGAGGCATCCTGTCCGGCAACAGCAACAAGGGCGGCGCCCTTGTCGTCGTCTCGCCGAGCATCGATCTTGGTGTCAGCGGCATCCTGTCCAATAACGGGATTCTGAACGGCAACAAGACCGGCATTCTGAACGGTGTGCTGAACGGCAACAAGACGTCCGTCGATGTCATCGACAACAAGAATGACGGCGGCAAAAAGCGCCGGCACTAACTGAAACGTGGAACGGGATGGCGAAACCATCGGGCTTTTCTCCATCCCGCTCCAACGAAACAGCTCGAAAATCATCAGGGATTTTCGACGCAGACGATGCGCGCAGCGCATAAGCCGGCAATGATCCCCGAGTTGCGTGTGTTTGACGCATGGCGTTTTCGGCAAGAACAAACGGCGCATCGCATGACTGGAAGGGGGCCTCGCGGCCCTCTTTTTTTGTCCGTTTTCCCCATGACCTTACAAATCGAGCCTATTTCCGGGTGAAAAGAGACGACGTGCTTTCTTCGGGAATGAAACCGTATTTGGCTCTATGAACAGGCTTGAACAGCAGGCCGTTTTGGTGTGATGGTGGTCGCCGTCATTCCATCCCGCCTCCCAGCCTTCAGTCGATTCCCATGCTACAAAAAAGCACCGCGCCGGGCGCTTTCGATCGTCAGGCCTATATGATTGCCCTGCTGGTTTTTATTGCCGGCAGCACCAATGCGGCCGTTGTGCCGTTTATCGGCTTCTACATTATCCAGGTACTCGGCCATCCGCCGGCGACGGTCGGGTTTTACAGCGTGACGGCGGCACTGGCCTCGATTATCGCCAGCCGTGTTTATGGCGAGCGTGTCGATGCCGGGGTGCGGGTGAGGCCGCTGTTGATACTTTCCGTGTTCGGCGCTTTTGTCGCGGCCGCTGCGGCGAGTTTCGGACATCTGGCGCTGCTGGTGGCGATAACGGCGACCGGTATGGGGCTTTCCAACGCCGCCAGCACACTCATTTTCAGCTACGGCCGCTATCATGGCCGGGTGAGGGCACTGGATACAGCGGCCTATAACGCCTTTTTGCGGACAATGGTGTCGCTGGCATGGATGCTGATTCCCGCCGCTGCCTATCTGATCTTCGACCTTGCCGGCGCGAAAGCCGTGTTCGTGAATGCCATGCTGATGGCGGTCATCTGGGGCGTGCTTGCCCTTGCGGTGGTGCCGCGGGACCAGACCAGCCCGATGGAGCGGCGGGCAGAAAGTGACGGCGATACAGGGCGCAACCTGCCGCTGCTTCTGGCGGCGGCGGCCAGCTTCTGCATGTCTTTCGCCCATGCCCTGTGCGCCTCGGCGCTACCGATATTTCTGGTGCGCGAGGTCGGCCTGCCGGATTACGTGCCGGGCCTGTCGCTCAGTGTCAAATGCGCCATGGAGGTTCTGTTCATCCTGCTTGCGCCGCGAATGATGCGCCGCTTCAGCGCCCGCCTGCTTCTTGGCGTCTCGGCGGTAATGGCGATCATCGCCTTCAACGTCATCGCCTCGGTCACCACATTGCCGGCCATGATCGCGGGTGCGGCGCTGGAAGGTGCCTATTACGGGCTTTGCGCCGGCACCTGCCTCACCTTCGTGCAAGGTTTCGCACGCGGCCGCACTGCCCGTGCGACGGCGCTCTATATGAATTCGATCTTCCTCGCGGCGCTTTTTGCGGTGCCGCTGATGGGGTTCGTGTCGCAATATGCGAGTTTCGGCGCCTCGATCCGGCTTGCTTCGGTGGGGGCCGGGGCGGCGTTGCTGCTCTTGTTTCTCACGCGGCGGCAGGTGGGGGAGTAGGGTATTGCAGGGGGCGGCAATCTTGCACAAAGGCTTGTCTGACGGCGACATAGCGGACGACCCTCATTCCTGTGCTTGTCACAGGAATCCAGTCGACGCGCGTCTGCGCGGCGGGAGAGTCCTTTCAGCCCAAGGACTTGGGCTGGCTGGATTCCTGTGACAAGCACAGGAATGAGGGAAGGGAGATTGGCGTTGGAATGAGTGGCCGCCACGCGACCGACCAGCCCTCACGCCGAAATATCGATGATCCCGCAATCCCCCGCTTCTGACGCGAAGGCCAGCAACTTGCCGGTGGCGCTCCAGTCCATGCCGGTAATGGCGCCCTTGCCGGGGCGGCGCAGCAGGGCTTCCTTGCCGTCCGCGAGCCTGACGCCGAGGATCATGCCGTCGATGAAACCGATGGCGAGCACGTCTTCCACGGGGTGGAAGGCGACATTGGTGGCCATGATGTTGGCGCGGCTGCCGAGTTCTTCCGGGGCCTTGCCCATCGGGCCGTCCTTGCCGGCAAACGGCCAGACGATGGCGGCCGGCGCGCCTGATGAGGCGAGCCATTTGCCCTTTGCCGACCAGGAAACGGATTTGACCTTTGCAGGGTAACCCGTCATGCGCATGTGGCGGGCTTCCATGCCGCCCTTGGTGGCTTCCATCTTCCAGCCGTGCAGGGCGTTTTCCTGCATGGTGGTGACGAGGAACTTGCCGTCGGGCGAGAAGGTGACGCCGGTATGGGCGCCCTTCCATTCCAGATCGACGGGATCGCCTGATGTCGCCACCCAGTGCAATGTGACGCCGTTATAACGGGCAACGGCAATGCGCAGGCCTTTCGGCGCAAAGGCGATTGCCTCCACCGTGCGCTCTTCCTTGAATTCCTTGACCGTGCCGTCCGAAAGCCGCACGAAGCTGGACTTGCCGACGCCATAAGCGACCGCTTTCTGCGGCCCGCCGGCCACGACGCCCACCCATTTGCGCGGCACGTTGGCGATTTCGCTGATGCTGCCGTCATGACCGATGCGCAGCACGCGACCGTCCTCGCCACCGGAAAGCAGGGTGGCGCTATAAGGGTCGCGCACGCAGGTCAGAAGCCCGTCATGCGCCTGCGTCACCTTCTCGCCGCCATCCAGCCGGTGAATGGTGCCGGCGGCGGTGGCAAACAGTGGAATGTCGCCGAGAAAATGGGTCGAGACCACGTGGCCTTCGATATCAAGCGGGGCAACAGTCGGCATGGGGTATCGGTCTTTCGTATCTGTGTCGGATAGGGCGACGATGTCGACCCCGGCGGCAGGCATGGTTCTAAAGCATTTCCGGCAAAAGCGGAACCGCTTTTACATTCGGACGATTCGTGAAATCAAGGAGATAGACCGCTCTGTCGTCGAGGAATCCACGGTGTACGGCATCATGATTTTACAGGACGGTGCATCTCCCTGTCCCTCATTCCTGTGCTTGTCACAGGAATCCAGCCGACGCGCGTCTGCGCGGCGGGAGGGCTCTTTTCAGCCCAAGGACTTGGGCTGGCTGGATCCCTGTGACAAGCACAGGGATGAGGGGCAGTGAGCGCATCCGAATGACGGACGCGGCGGCACCTCGGCTCAGGGCCTGGGTGCCGGAGGGATAAGGATCAGGCCGTCGCGAGGCAGGCGTTGAAGCTCTTTTCCAGCTTCTCGCGGTCCAGTTCGCGGCCGATGAAGACGAGGCGGCTTTCGCGCTTTTCGTCTTCCTTCCAGGGGCGCTGGTGGTCGCCCTCGATGATCATGTGCACGCCCTGCACCACGTAACGTTCCGCGTCGCCCTTGAAGGCGATGATGCCCTTGAGGCGCAGAATGTTCGGGCCATCGGTCTGGGTGACCTTCTGGATCCACGGGAAGAACCGCTCGGGGTTCATCTCGCCGCCGCGCAGCGAGACCGACTGCACCGTCACGTCATGGATCGGCGACACCGCGCCATGGTGGTGATGGTCGTGCCCATGGTCATGATCGTGGTGATGATGCCCGTGATCGTGGTCATGGTCGTGATGATGGTGGTCATGATCGTGGTGGTGATGGTCGCAATCGGGGCCGCAGACGTGGTCGTCATGGCCGTGCTCGAGGAAATGCGGATCGTTTTCGAGCGCGCGCTCCAAATTGAAGGCGCCCTGATCGAGAACCCGGGCGAGATCGACGCCTGAACGCGTCGTCTTGTAGATGCGGGCGGAAGGATTGATGGCGCGCACGATATCCTCGATGCGGGCGACTTCCTCCGGCGAAACGAGATCGGTCTTGTTGACGACGACGACATCGGCAAAGGCGATCTGGTCTTCGGCCTCGCGGCTGTCCTTCAGGCGCAGCGGCAGGTGCTTGGCGTCAACGAGGGCAACGACCGCGTCAAGCTCGGTCTTGGCGCGCACGTCGTCATCCATGAAGAAGGTCTGGGCGACGGGCACCGGGTCGGCAAGGCCTGTCGTCTCGACGATGATGCCGTCAAAGCGGCCGGGACGGCGCATCAGGCCTTCCACGACGCGGATCAGGTCACCGCGCACCGTGCAGCACACGCAGCCATTGTTCATTTCGTAGATTTCTTCATCGGACTCGACGATCAGATCGTTGTCGATGCCAATCTCACCGAATTCATTGACGATGACAGCGTATTTCTTGCCGTGGTTCTCGGAGAGAATGCGGTTGAGAAGCGTCGTTTTGCCGGCGCCGAGATATCCCGTCAGGACTGTGACTGGAATGGGCTTGGCTATAGCTGTTTCGGTCATGGAAAACCCCGCGTGGAGAGAGGCGTGATGGCCTCAGGAAGATGTGTCGTCGTCCATATAGGCGCGACGTCCTGGCAGTTCAAAGAGATTTTGGCCGAATTCGGCCACGTCACTCAAATTTTGTTATGAAATAACGTTATGTCAAAAGCGTGGACATCTTCAAGCAGTTCGACAAGGCCGTTTACGGCATGGGAAATGAGGCTTTCGCCCTTTTCCGCTGTCGCGGCGGCGGCGTTTCCGGCAACGCCGTCGGGGTTCAGATCGCTCATCAGCCAGCCGAAGGCATGCGGGCCATAGGCGCGCAGGTGTTTGAAGCGGCTGGCGAAATCGCTCTGGCGGGACGGGAAGTCGGCGGCCTTTTGCATTGCCACGAGTTCGGGGTGAAGCGCCAGCATGACCGATGTCTCGATATCGCCGCCATGAATATCGGTCGCCTTGTCCTCCGGTTTCACAATATCGGCCGGCACGCCGAAACGGGTCCAGCTGGTGGCGACCGCCAGCATGCCGAAACGGGCGCGAGCCTCGGTGGCGACGATGGTCATCAGCGGTGAATTGCCGCCATGGGCGTTCAGCATCACGAATTTGCGCACGCCCTTTTCATGTTCGGCCTGGGCGATGCCGAGCCAGCGCTCGATGGCTTCGTCGTATCGCAGCGTCTTCGTGCCCGGCACATTCATGTGTTCGATGGAATATCCGACCGGTTCCGCCGGCAGGAAGGAGACGGGCAGATGGCCGGGCAGGGCGGCGGCAAGGCGGGCGACGATGCCTTGCGCAATCAGCGTATCGGTCTCGAAGGGCAGGTGCGGCCCATGTTGTTCATGCGCCCCGAGCGGCAGCACAGAAATTGCACCTGTTGCGCGAAGATGCGGGTCTGTTACGTTTTCGTCGTGATAATGCGTGTATGAGTTTGGCATCTGGCAGTCCGCGCGTGCATTCGTTAAGGATTTCCAGCAACATATATCGGTTCCGCCACAGGGTAAAAGGCACTCGCATATGAGCAAGGACAAAACCGGGCATAAGGACAAAAGCGCCAAGAAAGAAAAGGGCGGCAAAAAAACAAAGGACGCCAAAAAACGGGATGAGAATTTCAACCCCGAGGAACTGGCGCAGTCCATCACCCAGGCCGCCCGTTCCATGCGCACGGCGCTGAGCCACAGCCTTGCCGAAAGCGGGCTTTACGCGGGCCAAGACGGCGTCATCCTGGCGCTGGCGCAGGAAGGCAGCCTCACGCCGGGCCAGATCGCCCAGAAGCTTGGCGTCAAGGCACCGACGATGACACGCACCATCGGCCGCATGGAAGCCCAGGGTTTCGTGGAACGCAGCGGTGACGACGAGGATGGCCGCGTGACGCTGGTGAAGCTGACGGAAGCAGGCCTCAAAAGCGTCGAGCATATCAATATTTCGATTGCCGATTGTGGTGCACGGGCCGTAGAGGGGCTTTCAGCCAAGGATGTGCGAAACATCGTTAAACTTCTGAAGGCCATAGACGCAAATCTTCAATAATTTTGTTGAAATTTTTAAAAGAGCCGTCGGTTTTGCGGGTATTCCTTAAACGGGTTGCGGATTTTGTTTAAATTGTTTAATTGCAATTTAAACGGAGACATCCGTCACTGACATGCGTTTGGGGAGGAATGCCGTGGCCCAAAAGGTCAAACTGTCTACGATTGCCGAAAGCCTCGGTCTTTCGACCGCCACCATTTCTCTTGCATTGCGCGATAGCCCGCTGGTTGCCTCAGACACGCGGGACAAGATCAAGGAGCAGGCGCGGGCGCTGGGTTATATCTATAACCGCCGCGCCGCCAGCCTGCGCACCTCGCGCTCCGGCATTGTCGGCGTGGTGTTCCATGATGTGATGAACCCGTTTTATGGCGAAATTCTCAAGGCCATCGAAACCGAGCTGGACCGCAGCCGCCAGACCTTCATTCTTTCCAACCACTATGATTCGGTGGAGAAACAGCGCACCTTCATCGAAACGCTGCTGCAGCTCGGCTCGGACGGCATCATAATGTCGCCGGCCATTGGCACGCCGATCGAGGACATGACGCTGGCCGAAGAAAACGGCATGCCCGCCATTCTGGTGGCCCGTTCCATGGATGGCGTCGACATGCCGACCTATCGTGGCGACGACAGCTACGGCATTTCGCTGGCCACCAATCACCTGATCAGCCTCGGCCACCGCACCATCGCCATGGTTGGCGGCACCGACCAGACCTCGACCGGACGCGACCGTTATCAGGGTTACGTCAATGCGCTGCGCAAGGCCGGCATCGAGGTCGATCCGAACCTGCGCATTCCCGGTCCGCGTTCCAAGCAGGGCGGTTTCGAGGCGGCCGTGCATTTCCTGTCGCTGCCGCAGAAGCCGACTGCCGCCGTCTGCTGGAACGATCTCGTCGCCATCGGTCTCATGAACGGCATTTCCCGCGCCGGTCTGGTGCCGGGTGTCGATATTTCCGTCACTGGCTACGACGATCTGGAAGAGGCTGCGATTGCCACCCCGGCGCTGACCACCGTTTCCAACGGGCAGGCCGAGGTCGGGCGTCTGGCGGCCCGCGCGCTGCTGGACAGGCTGGCGGGCAGCCATGAGCCGGATGGTATTCACCTCATCAAGCCGGAAATGCGCATCCGGCAATCGACAGGGCCGGTGCGGCCGCGGGTGTGAGCTCGTTTGCGATTCTGAGCCGGCTGACCGTGCGCCCATAATCGTCCGCAGCGTTCCCTTCCTCCGTCATGCCGGCCTTGAGCCGGTATCCAGCCAGCCCAAGTCCTTGGGCTGAAAGGACTCTCTCGCCGCGCAGACGCGCGCCGGCTGGATTCCGGCTCAAGGCCGGAATGACGAGCTATATGTTTCCTACCTTCTGGTCGCCTTCTCGATTCAAACCGGACAGGGTGGACCGGATCCGGCATGACGACCTTGCAAGTGCCGCAAAGAAACGGCTTGACGGTGAGGGGCGCTTAAAAAAATCGACATGAAACTTCCGTCTGCCCCCATAGCATCCCCTTATTGCCCTTTTCATGGCTGCCGTAGTTTGAAAAGATCGCCCTCCAGAGGAGTGGGATGGCGAAAAGTTCGCCTGAAACCCGCTCCGGCTATCGGAATGTTATCAGGAGGAATATCCGCTCATGTCTGACAAAAAGGCCGTCGTTCTCGTTCCCGGCAAGATAAACCCGCGCGTTCTCGAGCGCCTCGAAGGCAAGGTCGAGATCGTAACCGTGCCTGCCGGTGCCGAGCCGGTTCTGCCTGATGGTGCGGCGGAGCGCATCAATGCCATTGCCGTTTCCGGCGTCGTGAATGCCAAATGGATCGATGCGCTGCCGAAGCTCGAGATCATCGCCAATTTCGGTGTGGGTTATGATGGCGTCGATGCCAAACATGCCGCCACGCGCGGCATCGTGGTGACGAATACGCCCGACGTTTTGAATGACGAGGTGGCCGATACGACGATTGCGCTTTTGATCAACACCGTGCGCCGTCTCTATCAGGCCGAGACCTGGCTGCGCGATGGCAAATGGGTTGGTGAAGGTCCGTTTGCGCTGTCGCCGTTTTCGCTGCGTGGCCGCAAGGTGGGTCTCTTTGGCATGGGCCGCATCGGGCAGGAAATCGCCAAGCGGCTGGAACCCTTCAAGGTGGAAATCGGATACCACACCCGCAGCAAGCGGGATGGCCTCTCTTACACCTATTACGGCTCGCTGAAGGAGATGGCGGAAGCCGTCGATATACTGATCTGCATCGTGCCCGGCACGCCGGAAACGCACAAAGCGATCAATACCGAAATCCTGACGGCGCTTGGGCCTGAGGGCGTGTTCATCAATGTCGGACGCGGCTCCAGCGTCGATGAGGATGCGCTTCTGCAGGCACTTGAGAGCGGTGCCGTGGGTGCTGCCGGTCTCGATGTGTTTTATGCCGAGCCGAAGGTACCGGAAGCCTTCCTGTCGTTGCCGAATGTCTCCCTGCTGCCGCATGTCGCTTCCGCCTCTGTCCCGACGCGTAACGCCATGGCCGATCTGGTGGCCGACAACATTCTCGGCTGGTTCAGGGATGGCACGGTGCTGACGCCGGTGCCGGAAACGCCGGTCAAGGGATGACACGAGGGGCCCGAGGGCTGCCGTGAGGGCAGCCTTCGACCGCTCGCCGGGGCTGGCTTCTCTTTCATTGCCGTCAGGCCTGCCATGATCGCTAGGCTTGATCTTGCCCCTGTCGTGCTCGGATCTAGTCCGAGGATGGCGGGAAGGAAAGTTCTGTCACCTTATTATCAGTTTTCCCAACTTTTTTCCCGGTTACCGCGCGGTGCCTGCTTGCGCCTGCCATCGTGGCCCCTATGTGAAACGGGCTACGAAGGCGTAGCGTCCGTTTCTGCCGGTCAAGGGGCAGGGCGGGCTGGTCCTCCCAGGGAAAACGAAGATGCTTATTGAAAAACTCAACTGGCGTTATGCCACCAAGAAAATGGATCCTTCCAAGGTCGTGTCGGAAGACAAGGTCGAGCGGATCGTCGAGGCGGCGCGGCTTGCCCCCACCTCTAGCGGCCTGCAGCCCTTCGAAGTGATCGTCGTCACCGATCCGGAAGTGCGCGCCAAAATCCGCGAGATTGCCTGGAACCAGGCGCAGGTGACGGATGGTTCGCATCTCCTAGTCTTTGCGGCGTGGGACAATTACACCGAAGAGCGGATCAACCACATGTTCGATCTGGTCAATGAAGAGCGCGGCATCAAGAATGAGGGCTGGGAAGCCTATCGCCAGATGCTGCTGTCCTCCTATCCGCAGCGCGACCAGCAGGTGAATTTCGAACACGCCGCCCGTCAGGCCTATATCGGCTTCGGCATGGCCGTGGCCCAGGCGGCCTTCGAGGGCGTGGATTCCACCCCGATGGAAGGTTTCGATCCCGCCAAGCTCGACGAGATTCTCGGCCTGCGCGAGAAGGGCCTGCGCTCCGTCACCATCCTGCCGCTCGGTTATCGCCAGCCGGATGGCGACGGGCTGGTGAACCTGAAAAAGGTCCGCCGCCCGGCCGATGAATTCGTCAGCCGCGTCTGATTTTACGCCGCTCGCAAAAGCTTGACTGCCGCAGGGCCGCCGAGGCGGCTTTGCGGTAGATTTTTTCTCTCTTTTCAGATAATTGAAAAAACATCCCTGTTAAAAGGTGGCGTCTGCGGGCAAGTATGCGCCATCGAATTGCCGATCCCCGGCATTTCTGAGTGAAAGCCTGACGAAATGACCCGGAAAATCAGCTGTCATCGAATGTGCCCGAAGGCTGCATGAAGAGAGCGGTTCAGCACCGCAACAGGATTTTTTGAGACCCGATCCGTCACGCATTCCCAGAGTTCACAATGAGTTTTCCATCCAGTGCGGCATCGCCCGCGCGTCAAGAACAGGCGGTCCCGGAAGGGGCGGCAAAGGAACCGATGGTCACGTTTGAAGGCGTGACCAAGACCTTTGGCGGCGCCGGCGGCAAGCCCGGCTTCGCCGCCCTTGCCGGCATCGATTACACCGTGCCGAAAGGCTCCATCACCGGCATCATCGGCCGCTCCGGCGCGGGCAAGTCCACGCTCATCCGCCTCGCCAACGGCCTTGAAAAACCCTCGACCGGTCGTGTGGTCGTCGACGGCGTCGATGTCGCGGCGCTCGACGAAAAGAGCCTGCGCACGCTGCGCCGTTCCGTCGGCATGATCTTCCAGCACTTCAACCTTTTGTCCTCGCGCACCGCTTTCGACAATGTGGCCCTGCCGCTCGAAATATCAGGCATGGGCAAGAAGGAGATCGAGACCCGCGTCGCGCCGCTGCTCGATCTCGTCGGGCTTTCGGACAAGGCAAAGCGTTATCCGGCGGAACTCTCCGGTGGCCAGAAGCAGCGTGTCGGCATTGCCCGCGCGCTCGCAACCCAGCCGAAGCTGCTCCTTTCCGACGAGGCGACCTCGGCGCTCGATCCGGAAACGACGCAGTCCATTCTCGAACTCCTCAAGCGCATCAATGCCGAACTCGGCCTCACCGTGCTGCTCATCACCCACGAGATGGAGGTGGTGAAGACCATCGCGTCGCAGGTGGCCGTCATCGACAGGGGCTTGATCGTCGAGGAAGGCACAACCTTCGACATTTTCACCGCGCCGAAACACGAGACGACCCGCAGCCTGCTGTCATCCTCTGTTGGCGTGAAGCTGCCGCACTGGGTCACTTCGGGTCTGAAGCCGCAGGCGGCGGAAGGCGACCGCGTTCTGGTACGTCTCGTCTTCTTCGGCGAAACGGCGTTTCAGCCGCTGACGGCGCGCCTCGTCGCTGAAATCGGCCCTGATGTGAACATTCTCGCCGGCACCATCGAGGAAATTTCCGGTGAGCCCTTCGGTTCGCTCGTGGTCTCCTATCCGGCCTCGGCTGAGGTCACCGCCCGCGCCAGCCGCTTTTATGCGGAAACCGGTCTTCACACGGAGGTGCTCGGTTATGTCGCCTGATATGATCTTCAACCTTCTCTTCAAGGGCCTTTGGCAGACGCTGCACATGGTTGCGGTGGCCGGCATCGTCGGTTCGCTGATCGGTGTGCCCATGGGCGTTTTCCTCGCCACCAGCGGCAAGGGCGAACTGTTTCCAGCACCGATGACCAACCGTATTCTCGGCCTCATCGTCAACGCGGCGCGCTCCACGCCCTTCATCATTCTTGTCGTGGCGATCATTCCCTTCACCCGGCTGGTGGCCGGCACGTCGATCGGCACCAGTGCCGCCATCGTGCCGCTGACGGTCGCGACCGTGCCCTTCATCGCAAGGCTGGTGGAAGCGGCGATCCGCGAGGTGGACAAGGGCCTGATCGAGGCCGCCCGCGCCATGGGCGCGACGCCGTTGCAGATCGTCACCAAGGTGCTGCTTGCCGAAGCCAAACCCGGCATCACGCTGGCGCTCACGCTCACGCTGGTCAGCCTCATCGGTTATTCGGCCATGGTCGGCGCGGTCGGCGGCGGCGGGCTGGGCGATCTTGGCATCCGCTACGGTTACCAGCGCTTCATGCCTGATGTGATGCTGGCCGTGGTTCTGGTGCTGATCGTGCTGGTGCAGCTGGTGCAGAGCGCCGGCGACCGGCTGGCGCGCAGCTTCGACAAGCGGACCCGCAAGAATTAACTGCCTTTATAATAACAACCCAAGGAGACACCCATGAAGAAACTCATCCTCGCGGCTTCGCTCGCCGCTCTCTTCACCGCCGGACAGGCGCTGGCGGAAACCATCAAGATCGGCGTCACCCCCGCCGAACACGCGCAGATCATGGAGCAGGTGAAGAAGATCGCGGCCGCCAAGGGCCTCGATATCGATATCATCGAATTCTCCGACTATGTCGTGCCGAACCAGGCGCTGGCCGATGGTGAGCTGCAGGCCAACTCCTTCCAGCACCAGCCTTACCTCGACAACCAGATCGCTGACCGCAAGTTCGATCTCGTCAGCGTCGGCACCACCATCACCACCCCGATGGGCGTTTATTCCAAGAAGGTGAAGAGCCTTGACGAGCTGAAGGACGGCGCAACCGTCGGCATTCCGAACGACCCGACCAATGGCGGCCGCGCGCTGCTGGTTCTCGCTTCCAAGGGTGTCCTCAAGGTCAAGGAAGAGGCCGGCCTGAAGGTAACGCCTGCCGACATCACCGAAAACCCGAAGAATATCCAGATCGTCGAACTCGACGCCGCCCAGCTGCCGCGTTCGCTTGACGATACCGACGCTTCGGTCATCAACACCAACTATGCGACGGCTGCCGGCCTGAACCCGAAGAAGGACGCCATCGCCATCGAAAGCGAAAAGTCCCCTTACGCGAACGTCATCGCCGTTCGTGCGCAGGACAAGGACAAGCCATGGGTGAAGACGCTGGTTGAATCCTACCAGAGCCCGGAAGTGAAGGCCTTCATTCTGGAAAAGTACAACGGCACGGTCATCCCGTCCTGGTAAGCCGTTCCGGCTCTAGATCAGGATGATTTTAGGCCGGACCGGCCTGAAATCTGAATACTGATCTAAATCATATGATGAGACCGGGATTTAGGGCGAAAACCGCTTACACTTTTCGCCATCCCGGTCTAAAAAATCACGGCCTCTCCCGTTCGCGGGGGAGGTTTTTTGTTTTCCGGGCCGGTGCAAATCCGCCTTCCATGAAAAAATCTGGTATTTACGGGAAGAATTTTTCAGTGTCTCTGGCGGACTACCGTTTTATACCCGTATTTTTTTGGGGCGTGGTCGCGACGCGGTTTAACCGCTTCTGAATGTTTCCTTCGGAAGATGATGCTTTCGAAGGGGATTTTATGCGGATTGCGCCGCGAAACATCGGGGATTATTTGCCGGTCGGGCGCAGAACCGCCGTGGGCGTGGTATTGTCCACCTTCGCGCTGGTGCTTCTCATCGTCACCGCGCTGGTTTTGTCCGCCCTCAGCCAGGTGCGGGAAAAGGCGAATCTGCTCGACAATGCCCGTTCGCGCGAGACGACGGCGGGCGCGCTCGTCACCTTTCGCGAACAGCTCGGCGCGACGCTGAATGACTATGCCGCCTGGGATGATGCCGCCGAATATGTCTATGCCCCTGATCGTTTCGATTGGGTGGCAAGCAATTACGGCGACATGACGGTCAATAACGATCTTTTCGACACCGCCGTGGTCATCGACGAGGATGGCAATGTCCGCATGGCCTATCAGAACGGCAAGCCGGTCAAATGGGCGTATGACACGTATTTTTCCGGCGGGTTGAGGGAGATGGTCGAGCGCGTGCGGGCCATGCGGCCCGGCGTCACCTCGCAGGTCACGGGTTTCGTCAAAACCGCAGACGGCATTGCCGCAGCCGGTGTGGCACTGGTGCGGCTGAAATCCGGGGTACTGCCGGCGGTCGGCGCGGAGCGGCGATATCTGGTTTTCGCCCGTCATCTCCAGCGGGCGACGGTGGACAAGCTTGCCCGCAATTACGTCATCGACGGTCTGGAGCTGCACTATGGCGACGGGCCTGCCGCCAATCATGTTGATATCGTCAATCCGCTGGGGGAGGTGTTGGCGCGGCTGGTTTGGCGCTCGCATCTGCCCGGAGATGTCAGCTTTCACGAGGCGCGGCCGGTCGTCTTCACCGCGCTTGGCATTGCCGGCACGTTTTTTCTGGTGCTGCTCATCATCGGTTCGGCCACGCTTGACCGGCTGAAGGCGGATGAGGCGGCGGCGCGGGAGGAGGCATTCCGCGACCGGCTGAGCGGGCTCAGCAACCGCGCCGGGCTCTTCGCCAGGCTGAACCGCATGGTCGACAAAGCCCGTCACGACAAGACGGATATCAAGCTGCTTTATCTCGATCTCGACGGCTTCAAGGAGATCAACGATTCCTACGGCCATGCCGCCGGCGACCGGCTGATCAAGGGCGTGGCGGCGGCGCTCAGGGTGCTGGTGCCGGAAGGCGCGGTGCTGGCGCGGCTCGGCGGCGATGAATTCGCCATTGCCGTGCAGGGTAACGATGTCTGGACAGAAGGGCGCAAGCTCTGCCTGGCGCTTCTGGAACTCTTCACCGAACCCTTCAGTATCGGGGAGCGTGTGGCAAGCATCGGCTGCAGCATCGGCACATCGATCTCGCGGGCCGGCGATATCAACGGCGAAGAACTGCTGCGCCGCGCGGATATGGCCATGTATCAGGCCAAGGAGAATGGACGCGGGCGTTACGTTTCCTATGAGTTGAAGATGGATGCGCTGCGCGAAGAGAAACTGCAGCTCGAGGCGGATCTCCGCTCCGCCATCCTGAACGACGAGATAAAGGTGGTCTATCAGCCCGTCGTCAGCGCCGCCACGCGCTGCATCACCGGGGTGGAGGCGCTGGCCCGCTGGCAGAGGCCGGGCTATGGCTTCGTGCCGCCGGACATCTTCATCGCCGCCGCCGAAACCAGCGGTCTTATCGACCGGCTTGGCCTTCTCGTCCTGCACAAGGCCTGCGAGACGGCGCGGCAATGGCCGTCCATCAAGCTGTCGGTGAATATCTCGCCCGTGCAATTCCGCAACCCGGCTTTCTCGGGCCATGTGGCGGATATTCTCGAGGCGACGCAGACGCCGCCGGAAAGGTTGCGGCTGGAGATGACGGAAGGTTATTTCATCCAGCATCCGGAGCGGGCGAGTGCCGCCATCGACAAGCTGAAGCAGCTCGGCCTGCATATCGCGCTCGACGATTTCGGCGCCGGCTTCGCCAGCGTCGGATATCTGCGCCGCTTCGGTTTCGACCGCATGAAAATCGATCGCTCGCTGATCATGGCGCTCGACAAGGGCGGCCGGTCGCTGGAAATGCTGCAGGCCACCGTGGCGCTGGCGAAATCGCTCGATATTCCGGTCACGGCCGAGGGTGTCGAGACGGAGGAGCAGGCCGCCATCCTGCATCTGTGCGGCTGCGATGAATTGCAGGGTTACCTGTTCTCGAAACCGGTTGCGGCGGAAGAGATCGCTGGCATGCTGGACGGACAGGACGCACCGCTCTTTGCGTTGCGGGCAGGGGCGTGAGTGATTTGAACTCCGTCACCCCGGACTAGATCCGGGGTCCAGCGCGATCAAGTCCTTGATCGCGAAAGACTCCTCTCACGGCGCGGACGCGCCGTGGCTGGATGCCGGATCTAGTCCGGCATGACGGAGAGGAAAATGGGCTGCCGACCCGGGCTTACCGCCCCAGATGCCGTTCGCCGCGCTTCTTTGCCAGGTCGATCTGCTGTTGCCGGTCGCGGAAACGCTGGCGGTCCTCTTCGCTGCGGTCGTCATAGCAGCTCGGGCAGGACACGCCTTCCTCGAATTTGGGTGACAGGCGCACCTCCGGCGTGATCGGGTTGCGGCAGGCGTGGCAGAGCTGGTGGTCGCCTTCGGCAAGGCCGTGCACCACCGAGACGCGCTCGTCGAACACGAAGCAGGCGCCTTCCCAAAGGCTTTCTTCTTCCGGCACCTCTTCCAGATATTTCAGGATACCGCCCTTGAGGTGATAGACCTCGTCGAAACCCTGTTCCTTCATGAAGGCGGTGGCCTTTTCGCAGCGAATACCGCCGGTGCAATACATGGCGATCTTCGGTTTGTTGTGCAGGCCGGGATTATTCTTCACCCAGTCGGGAAATTCGCGGAAGGTTTTCGTCTTCGGATCGACCGCACCCTTGAAGACGCCGATGGCGGTCTCGTAATCATTGCGGGTATCGATGACGATGGTATCCGGGTCGGAGATCAGCGCGTTCCAGTCCCGCGGGTCGACATAGGTGCCGACGATGCGGTTCGGATCGATATCCGGCACCCCCATGGTGACGATCTCTTTCTTGAGCTTCACCTTCAGCCGCACGAAAGGCATGTGCGAGGCGCGGCTTTCCTTGTGCTCCAGTGCCGCAAATTCCGGCTGGGCACGCAGGAAGGAGAGCACCGCGTGAATGCCCGCATCCGGCCCGGCAATCGTGCCGTTGATGCCTTCGGCGGCAAGCAGCAGCGTGCCTTTGACGCCGTTTTTCTGGCAGAGATCAAACAGCGGCTCACGCAGGCTCTCGAACCGCGGCAGGCGGGCGAAATGATAAAGCGCGGCCACAAGGAAATCACCAGAGACTTCCGGGCGGGGGAGAATGGTCGTGTCGGTCATGGGCGCTGAAATACAGCGACGGCGGCCGCAAAGCAATATTTATCAGCGGATCGCGGTATTTTGAAAATCGTCAAGTCGGGTGATTCTTGTGGCCTTCCTGCCCATTTCGCCGGGCAGGCAGACGCGACTGGCCGATTGCCGGGAGGTAGAATGACGCGCAGGCACTTGAGTGCCGGCCACTCTTCAGCCTCTGTTGTTTGTGAGCTTCAGGCCACCATTCTCGCCAGTCACCACCTCCAGCTCACCATAACCACCGATGGAAAGATGCGGCGTTTCGATCGGATGGGAATGGGTCACGTTGATGACCACTACGGCGGCCCCCATGCGTTCTCCGGCCTGGATGCCTGCGGGCGCATCCTCGAAGACGACGCAGCTTTCCGGCGCAACGCCGAGCCTTTCGGCAGCCTTCCTGTAACCTTCGGGATCTGGCTTGCCGTTGACCACATCGTCTGCACAGATCATCACGGGTGGGGGGGTGATGCCGGCCGCGGCGAGCCGGCGCTCAGCCAGTTCGCGGACTGCCGAGGTAACGATGGCCCACTTTCCCGCCGGCAAAGATGCAAGAAAGGCTGCCGCGCCAGGGATCTGAATGATGCCCTCCACATCATCCATCTCGGCTTGCAATATCATCTCCGCCTCTTCATCGACATCAAGGCCGGGAACCGCTTCGCGGCGGATGACCTCCGAGGCCCGCATGCCGTGAATGCGCTGCAGGAAAGCATTCGGCTCGATGCCGTTTGCCACGGCCCATTCCCGCCAGACGCGCTCGACGACGGCGATCGAATTGACCAGCGTTCCATCCATATCGAACAGGAAGCCCGCAAACTCTTGCGAAAATATCTGGGTCTGCGGCGGGACTTTGCTGTGCATCTCATTCTTCCGTTGGAACTGTCGTTACAACCCGTATCTACAGTATCGCGAGACATAACGGAATCGCTTTTCCATCGGTGGAGCTGGGTGGCCGGCTCACGCCCGCTCGGTACTCTTGTGCCAGAATCGGACGTATCGCGGTCCCGGCGAGTCGGGTTCACGGGGAAGGGGGGCGGTAGAGGCACGCGACTTTGAAGGGACGTCAGCCCGCTGCAAGGATGAGCTGTCATCATGGGCATTCACAAAGGCCAGAATCTCGAAAAATCAAATGGTAGCGGAGTTTTTTGAAAGTTCTGCGCGAGGATTGCCGCAAGGCTAATTTTCTTAACAGGTTCCGCCCTTTAGGGTCGGCGTTAACCATTTGTTAACCATATTCGAGGTACCTAATTGTCAACGATTTGTTTACCAAGATGACCAAAGTGCTAACAGACCAGCGTTCGATCCGTATCAAAGGCCGCTCTTTTCTCGCGGTCGTCCTGTCCCCCGAATCTCCGGTCGACCAATGGCTGGAAAGGCTCGATGATCTCGCCGCCCGTTCGGCGGGCTTCTTTCTGTCGCGTCCGGTGGTTCTGGATGTATCCGAGCTGTCGCTCGACAAGGCGGGCCTGAAGGAATTGCTGGCTGCGCTGACCGAGCGCAATGTCGGCATCATGGGCATTGAGGGCGTTCGCCCTTCGATGATCGAGCCGGGCATGCCGCCATCGCTGAAGGGTGGAAAGCCCGCTTCCGATGTCGAGGTGGAGCCGGTCGCCATCGCAGCCGAATTGCCGGAAGAAAAGCCGCGCGCTTCGGGCGAAATCCGCGCCGTTGTGCCCTCGCTGGTCATCAACGAGCCGGTGCGCTCGGGCCAGTCGATCATGTTCCCGGAGGGTGATGTCACCGTTATCGGTTCGGTCGCCTCGGGTGCGGAAATCATCGCCGGCGGGTCGGTGCATATTTACGGTGCGCTGCGCGGACGGGCCATGGCCGGTTCGCTCGGCAATGTCTCGGCACGCATCTTCTGCCGCAAGCTGGAGGCCGAGCTTCTGGCGATCGATGGCGTCTACAAGGTCGCCGAGGACATTGACGACAAGCTGCGCGGCCAGCCCGTTCAGCTGTGGTTGGAAAACGATACGATCAAGGCCGCGAAGCTCGGCTGATAACAGAGAAACAACACAGGAACAGGAGAGAGCCATATGGGGAAGGTAGTCGTTGTAACTTCCGGCAAGGGCGGGGTCGGCAAGACCACCTCGACCGCAGCGCTTGGCGCCGCATTGGCGCAGAACAAGGAGAAGGTCGTGGTTGTCGATTTTGATGTCGGCCTGCGCAATCTCGATCTCGTCATGGGTGCTGAACGCCGCGTGGTTTACGATCTCGTCAACGTCATCCAGGGCGATGCCAAGCTGACGCAGGCGCTGATCCGCGACAAACGCCTCGAGACGCTGTTCCTGCTGCCGGCCTCGCAGACGCGCGACAAGGACAATCTGACGCCGGAAGGCGTCGAATGGGTCATCAACGAGTTGAAGAAACACTTCGACTGGGTGATCTGCGACAGCCCGGCCGGTATCGAACGCGGTGCGACGCTGGCCATGCGCCATGCGGATGTGGCCGTCGTCGTCACCAACCCGGAAGTCTCCTCGGTGCGCGACAGCGACCGCATCATTGGCCTGCTCGATTCCAAGACGCTGAAGGCCGAACGTGGCGAGCGCATGGAGAAGCACCTGCTTCTGACACGTTACGATGCTTCCCGCGCCGAGCGTGGCGACATGCTGAAGGTCGATGACGTTCTGGAAATCCTTTCCATTCCGCTGCTCGGCATCATTCCTGAAAGCACGGATGTGCTGCGCGCGTCCAACGTCGGCGCACCTGTGACGCTGGCGGATGCCCGTTGCCCGCCTGCCATGGCCTATTTCGACGCTGCCCGCCGCCTCTCCGGCGAGGATATTCCGGTGGTCATTCCGGGAGAGAAGCGGGGTATCTTCTCCAAAATTTTCGCAAGGAGGGCTGCATGAGCATTTTCAGCCTGTTCCGCAAACAGAAGTCGGCACCGCTTGCGCGCGAACGCCTGCAGGTGCTGCTCGCCCACGAAAGGGCATCCTCCGGCTCCGATCTCGTCGCTATCCTCCGGGAAGAAATTCTCGGCGTCATCGCCAAACATGTGCAGATCGACAATGATCGGGTGCATGTGAAGATGGATCGCGACGAACATGTCTCCATCCTGGAGATCGATGTCGAGATTCCTCTGGGTGCCGATCTGCGCGCCGCGTAAGATATTTCTTGAAAGACGCCGCCCGCCACCGGGCGGCGTTTTTATTGTGCCGTCGTATCGGTGGGCTTTCGAAACGCCTCGGCCAGATCGCCGGGCAGCGGGCGTTTCAGGTTGATGCCGTTCGGCGGGATCGGCGCGTTGAACCATTTATCGTAGATTCTCTCGATTTCGCCGCTCGCATAGATTTGGCCGAGCGCCTCGTTGACCGCGTCCCGGAAGCCGGTATCGCCGTGCCGGAGCATCAGGCCATAGGGCTGCGGCGGGGCAAGATATTCGTTCGAAATGACGTAATCTTCCGGCCGGCCGGTTTCGGCGACGAAGGATCGCAGAAGAATATCGTCCATGACGAAGGCCGAGGCGCGGTTTTCCGTCACCATGTCGAAACTGCCCTCGGTGCTGTCATTTTGCAGAACGGCGACGTTCAGCCCCAATTTGCGATTGAGCACGTTCAGCTGGCTGATATTGATGGTCCCGGTCGTCACAACCACCGTTCGTCCGGCAAGATCGGCGACGGTGTTCAGGCCGCTCGATTTCAGCGCCACATAACGCGTGCCGGTGATGAAGTGGCTGTAGGAGAACCAGACGGCCTTGCGTCTCTCCTCCGTATTCGTGCTCGCCACGCATTCCATGTCCATCGTGCCGTCATTGAGAAGCATGATGCGGTTGCTGGGCGTGCGTTTGACGAACTCGACCTTCAGGTCCGGCAGGCCCAGCTTTCTTTTGATGGAATCCGCCACTCTCAGGCAGAGCTCAATGCTGTAGCCGATCGGCTCCGGCCCGGTGCCGAGATAAGAAAAGGGAATATTGCGGTCGGCATAACCGAGCTTGATCGTGCCGGTTCTCGCAATGGTTTCAAGCGTCGGCGGTTGGGCATTGTCGCTGGCCGCGTGAGCGGGCAGAAGACTCAGAAAAAACAACAAAAGCCATAATGTCGATCTCTGCATCGCGCATCTCCAGCCAAAATAATCCGTCAAAACATTTTCATGAAAATCGATACGGGTTGATGCCTTGCTCTCAGTCCTGGTATTCGCTCGGATGTTCGTATGCCTGTTTCAGAGAGGCGGCCATTGGCAGGTTCAGGTTCATGCCGTTCGGAGGAATGGGCTTGGTGAACCACTTTTCATAAAGGCCGTGAATGGCTGGCCCGGTGAAGATATGCTTGAGGCTTTCATTGACCGCCGTCTTGAACGCCGGATCGTTGCGCCGGAAAACCAGGCCATAGGGTTCGGGGGCGCTCAGCGTCTCCTCGGAAAGCGCATAGAGGTCCGGATTCTCTGACGTTGCCGCCAGCGCCGCGAGCAATATGCCGTCCATGACGAAGGCGGAGGCCTTGCCGGAAACCACGAGGTCGAAGGCCTCCTCATTGGTTTTCGTCGGCATCACCGAGATATTGAGGTTCTTCGCCCGGTTCACGGCATTGAGCTGCTCGATATTGACGGTGCCGGAGGCGGATGTGACCGACCGCCCGGCGAGATCGGCGAGACTTTTCAGATTGTCCTGCTTGCGGGAGAGAAACTGCGTCGCGGTCATGAAATTGGGATAGGAGAAATCCACGATCTTGCGGCGTTCGCTATTATTGGTCGTGGCCGCGCATTCAATATCGATCTGGCCGCCACGAACGAGGATGAAGCGGGTGGCGGGCGTGGCCTTGACATATTCAAGCTCGATCCGGTCGAGCTTCAGCTTCCTGCGAATATCTTCGCTGATCGCGCGACAAAGATCGGTCGAGAAACCGGTGACCTCGCCATTTGGCAATTGATAGGAAAAGGGCGGTTCGGCCTCGCGATAGCCGATGCGGATTTTTGCGGTTTTGGCAATCTGCTGAAGTGTGTCGCCTTCGTCGGCGGCCTGCAGCGCGGTAACAGGGGCAAAGCATGTGAGGAAAAGGCAAAATACTGAAAGGCGCATTTTATGTCCTTTTGGCCGGCGGCTGGTTTCTCAAATCGCTTTTTGTGGTGGATGATAGGTGTCTCGTGCCGGCCGGCCGATATCGCTGAATTCATCCTTCGCAATCGGAGCGATGACGGCGCGGTTCTTGAGAATTCGGGCAAGCGGCGCGGGTTCGGCAAAATAATAGCCCTGCGCCTCGTCGCAGCCGGAAAGCTTGAGCGCTTCGACCTGCTCCCCGTTTTCAACGCCCTCGGCGGTGACCTTCAGGCCAATCTGTTCAGCCATGTCGATGACGGTGTTGACGATGGCGGAACACATGGGATTGGACGGCAGGCCGGAGACGAATTCCCGGTCGATCTTGATCTTGTCGAAAGCGACATGGGCGAGTGTGCTGAGCCCGGCGTAACCGGTGCCGAAATCATCAAGAGCGAGGCGAACGCCCCTTTCCTTCAGCAGTTTCAGCGCCCGGGCGCTGCTGTCGCGTTCCAGCATCACCGTTTCTGTCACTTCCAGTTCGAGCCGTTCCGCCGGGAAGCCGGATTTCTCAAGCGCCCGGTCGACAATCGGGAGGATGTCATCACTACAGAGCTGAACGGCAGACAGGTTGACGGCAAGCCTGATGTCCTTCGGCCAGTTCATTGCATCCATGCAGGCCTGTGCCAGAACCCACTCGCCCAAAGGCTTGATGAAGTTGTTTTCTTCGGCAAGCGCTATGAAGCGGTCCGGAGCGATGAGGCCAAGCTTGCTATGCCGCCAGCGGGCCAGCGCTTCATAAGCGACGATGCGACCGCTCTGCAGATTGACGACCGGCTGGTAGTGCAGCTCGAATTCCTGGTTTTCGAGCGCGGATTTCATGTCTATTTCCAGCGCGTGCTTGTGCTGCGCCGCCATGTCCATGCCCGGCTCATAGAAGACGAAATAGCCGCAGCCCATGGATTTCGCCCGGTAAAGGCCGAGATCTGCATGTTGCAGAAGCTGCGTTGCGGATGTGCCGTGACCCGGTGCGCAGGCGATCCCGATGCTGGTATCGATGCTGATGTCGCTGCCTTCGAGGCTGAAACTGCGCGAGACGGCATGCACCACCCGCGCGGCCAGCATCGCCGCATCGCTCTCGAAGTCACCGTTTGTCGATTGTATGATCGCGAACTCGTCGCCGCCGAGACGGCTCACCATGTCGTTTTCACCAAGCACAGCGGAAATCCGTGAGGCCACCGCCACTAGCAGGGCATCGCCAGCCGCGTGCCCCAGCGTGTCGTTGACGGCCTTGAAGCGGTCGAGATCGAGCAGCATGACATTGAATGGTTCGCCCGACGCGGAAAGCTGTTCCAGCCGGTTTTCCAGCGTCTTCATCAGCAGCACGCGGTTTGGAAGCCCGGTCAGCGCATCGTGATGGGCCATATGTTCAAGCTGCTGCGCCATATCGCGTATCTGCCGCAGGCGTCCGCGTTCCAGAACCGCCTCGCGCAACGTTTCGATCGCGGTGGCCATATCGCCGATCTCGTCCCGCCGCTCCTGAAACGGCGTGGCGACATCCGTCTCCTCGCGGGCGATCCGAAGCGTCGCCTGCACCAGCGCCGGGACCGGTTTCAGGAAATGCCGGGCAATGACGGTCACAAGCACGCCGGTAACGGTCAAGACCACGATCAGCGCGGCGAGCGAGTTATAGATGAGCTTGCGCTGCGCGCCATAAAGCGCGTCCGAGCCGCCGATGCTGACGGCGACTGCGCCGATGGGTTTTTTCGTTTCCGTGCTGATGATCGGCAGCAGGCCGATATAATGGCTGGATTCGCCGATGGTCGCAAAACCGGTGGAAAAACGCGCGGCGACCGCATCCCGGGAAAAGATGGGATCGGTGGCGAGCGGCTTTTCATCGTCATCGGTGGCATTGTCGAAAGCCGCCGCGATCTGCCGGAAGCCGGAATCGGCCGCGTCATAACGGAAAAGCCAGACAGCATTTTTGGTCTGCGCGCCGATAAGCGCGAGAACGTCGCTGGGGTTGAAGCCGGTGACGAGAATGGATTCGTCGTCGCCGATGGGTTTGTCGGTCATTATGCCGTTGACCTGCCCGTCGGCATCGGCGGTGACGCTGACATAGGTATAGATGCTGCGAAGCGTGGCGCTGGCGATCTGCGAATTAACGCGGGCCTGGTTGAGCCATTGTTCGCTTGCGGCGGCGACGAACATATACCAGCCGACAAGCGCGCCGATGCTGTAAGAAAAGATCACGCCGCCGAGGAATATCAGGGTTATCTTGCTGGCAAGCGAACGCCGTCGCGAAAACCGGCCTGTTTCCGGCTGCGTTGGTGAGCGAAGCGTGTAGCCCGGTTCAACCTGTCTATCTGTCCCGCGATAGGCAGTCTCTTCCATTCGCGATAGTCCCCCGCGATGTCGCGTTATAATTGTTTTATGGAATTTTATAGGGCATGCATTTCAATGCTGTCTGCTAAATAATTCAACAAAGTTTAGATGCGATTAAGAATTAATCCGTCTTTTTATAGTCGTAGCTTATATAAGAGATGGCGTTCCTGCACCTCAGGTTGAAAAAAATCGGAGGTTGGAGGTGAACCGTCAAGGATAAATTCCAAAATTCTGCGATCTCCGCCATGCTTCCTGATCCGGCATGCCGGTCATCGGTAGTGCGGCGATTGGCCTTGCCAACTGGCCGATAAACGGCATGTTGTGCGCAACATGCCGTTTTCAGGGAAGATATCATGGCTCATAAAGGCAAAAATATCGCGCAGCTTTCTGTTCTTCTCCAGAGCGGCCATCTCGATCCGCGTGCCCTGGCGGAAGAGGCGCTGGATGCGGTCGGCGGAGGGGACGATCAGGCCATTTTTATCGAGTTGACGGCGGAGCGGGCCATGTCGGAGGCGGAAGCCGCGGCAAAACGCATTGGCGAGGGCCGTTCCTATGGTGTGCTCGATGGCATTCCGGTGGCCTGGAAGGACCTTTTTGATCTTGAGGGCATGGCGACCACCGCCGGATCGACCGTGCTTGCGGATGATGCACCTGCATCTCGCGACGCGGATGTGGTGACGGCGCTGAAACAGGCGGGCATGATCTGCATCGGCCGCACCAATATGAGCGAATTTGCCTTTTCCGGTCTCGGCATCAATCCGCATTACGGCACGCCCCGCAATCCTGCTTCTACGGATGGTCACCGTCTGCCGGGCGGCTCTTCGTCCGGCGCGGGCGTTACTGTCGCTGCCGGTCTGGTGCCGGTGGCGATCGGCACCGATACCGGCGGATCGGTGCGTATTCCCGCTGCCTTCAACGGCGTGGTGGGCTACAAGGCAAGCCGCGGCCGTTATTCGATGCGCGGCGTTTATCCCCTGGCAAAAAGCCTCGATTCGCTCGGGCCGCTTACCCGCACCGTACAGGATGCCGTCTGGGTGGATGCCGCCATGCGTGGCAAGGCGGCTGCCGATCTCGCGCGCGCGCCTCTTTCCGGTCTGTCGCTGGTGGTGCCGGAGACGGTATTTTTCGATGGCATCGAGGATGGTGTTGCAGCCGCTTTCGAGCAGGCGGTGGAACGTCTCGTCCGCGCCGGCGCCTCGGTGCGGCGGCAGGCGTTCCCGGTCTTTTCGGAACTGTTCGACCTTATCAGGGAAAAGGGTGCGCTGGTGACGGCGGAAGCCTTCGCCCTGCACAAGACCCGGCTGGAAAGTGCCGACGCCGCCCGCATGGATCCGCGCGTGGTGGCCAGAGCAGGGCTCGGAGCGAATATTTCCATGCCTGACTATATCGCCATCCTCGAAGCGCGCGAACGCATGACGGCCGCGTTTTCCGGCATGATTGGCAGGCAAGAGCTGCTGGTATCGCCGACATTACCGCATGTGGCGGCCAAGGTCGCACCGCTTCTCGATGATGACGATGCCTTTTTCGCCATGAATGCGAAGACCCTGCGCAACACCCAGATCGGCAATTTTTTCGATCTCTGCGGCGTGTCGATCCCCTGCGGAACGGGCGAGGCAGGAATGCCGGTCGGCCTGCTGCTTTCCGGCCTGCATGGGACGGATGATCACCTGCTGGGTGTGGCGATGGCTGCGGAAGAGATTGTTCGGGGCTAAAAGAGGGCTTTGGCTCACCCTGCTAGTTTGTGAACCTCTCCTCCGTCACCCTCGGGCTCGTCCCGAGGATCTGCCGCCGGTCGATTTTGCGATAGGTGACTGGGTCCTCGGGTCAAGCCCGAGGATGACGTCGAGTGGGTGGCTGGCCTTCGGTAAGGGTCGCCGCTCCGAAAACCTTACCGAGCCGCCCAGTTGGCGCCACGGCGGAACATGGTTTTCATTTGCGGCACGGAAAATTCCTTGGCCTGATGGCCGAGCGCCGAATAGAAAACCCGGCCCTTGCCGTATTTGCGTTTCCACACCACCGGCATCACTACGCCGTCAATCCACCAGGCATGGTCGCCGGTGAATTTTGTCGTCGCCAGCACCTCGTTGGAGGGGTCGACATGCATGTAATATTGCTCCGACGTGTAGGGGAAATCGGAAATTCCCTCCATCAGCGGGTCATCGGGGCGGGTGATGTTGACGTGATAGTCGATGATGTTGCCGGGATGGGCGACCCACTGGCCGCCGATCATGAACTGGTATTCGACGCATTCGCGGAAACTGTCGCCCGCGCCGCCATGGAAACCGGCAATGCCGACGCCGTTTTCGACGGCGGCCGTGAGGTTCTTGATCTCTTCCTTCTCGATCTTCGACATGGTGACGATGGGCACGACGAGGCTGAGATCATGTACCGAAGGATCGGCGAAGGCCTCGGTTGAATGCTCCACATAGACCTTGAAACCGTCCTCCTCCAGCATGTCCTTGACGATGGTGGCGCATTCCTGCGGCTCGTGGCCGCTCCAGCCGCCCCAGACGATGAGTGCTTCGCGCATTTATTTTCTCCTCCGGATTATTTGCCGAGCTGGCCGTCGACCAGCGATGTTTCAAGCGGAGCAGGGCGCTCTGCCTTGGTGGTGATGGAAATGGTGGTGCCGCTGTCGGATGCCGTCTGGAAGGCTTCCATGACCTCCAGGACATGCAGGGCCAGATCGCCATTGGCGCGGTGCGGGCGGTTCTCGCGGATCGCATGGGCCATGTCGGCGACGCCGATGGAACGGTAATTGCCGTCGGCATAGGGTGACGACAGCGCCTGCGGCTCGAACTGGCCGCCCTTTTTCAGCAATTGCACCTCACCGCCGAAATAGTTGGGATCTGGCACGATCAGCGTGCCTTCCGTGCCGTAGAGTTCCAGCGGCACATGTTTGTGGCCCGCCACATCGAAGCTCATGCCCACCTGCACCACGGCGCCATTCTGGAACGCCAGCACGCCGGAGACATGGGTGGCAACATGAACGGGGATTTTTTCGCCGTTCTTCGGTTCGCTGGTGATGAGGCGTTCATTGCGCGGCGCGATGGCGAAACCCGCAACCTTGGCGACCGGGCCGAACAGATTGACGAGATCGGTGATGTAATACGGGCCCATATCCAGCATCGGCCCGCCGCCAACCTCGTAATAAAAGGCCGGATTGGGGTGCCAGCGCTCATGGCCGGGGCACATGAATGTGGCGGTGCCGCCAACGGGCTGGCCCAGCACACCCTCGTCGATCAGCCGGCGCGCGGTCTGGTGTCCGCCGCCGAGAAAGGTATCCGGAGCCGAGCCGATGCGCAGGCCCTTCGCCTTTGCCGCATCCGCAAGCCGCTTGCCCTCGGCGAAATTGATGCCGAGCGGTTTTTCGGAATAGGTGTGTTTGCCGGCGTCCAGTGCGCGCAGCCCCACCTCCACATGCGCCTTGGGGATCGTCAGGTTGACGATGATCTCCACGGAAGGATCGGCGAGAAGCGCGTCAATGCTTTTTGCCTGAAGGCCGAATTCCTCGGCGCGGGCTTTCGCGACCTCCTCGTTCATATCCGCAAGACCGCGAATGTCGAGAATGGGAAACGATGCCATGGCCTTGAGATAGGCGCTGGAGATGGTGCCGCAGCCGATGATGCCGATACCGACCCTGTTCATGTGATTTCCTCCCGTAAATCAGAAATGCTTATAGCCTGCCGCTCTGTCCTGATGGCTAAAGTGCCGGCCCCGTGGTGTTCCATGGCGATTCGTAAAGCTCGTAGAGGGCGACGGCCGCCGCGCCCTGCGCCCATAATTCATCGCTCGCTATGTCGAAAACCAGCTCCGCGACGCCGGCCAGCGAAGGCGGCACGGCGGCGTTGTAGCTGTCGCGGATGCTGGTGATGAAGGGTTCGCCCAGTTCCAGGCTGGAGCCGGTGATGATGACCCGTGGCGGTGCAAACAGCGTGACGATATTGGCAAGTGTCAGGCCCAGCGCCGCGCCGGCGCGCAGGGCTGCCGCAATGAGATCGTGATCTTCAGCCGCAATCAGCGCATGGGCATGCTGCATGCCGCGACCGAGCCGGATCGCCTCTGCGAAACGCCCATCCACCGGGCGTGAGCCCAAAATGGCATTTTCGCCGGCCTGACTCGCCAGCCGCACTGTGCCTTCATTGGCAAGACCGATGACGAGGTCGCCGAGATTGTGGCTGAGGCCGCCAGCACCGCGAAACAGCTGGTTCTGGTGCAAAACGCCAAGCCCAAGCGTCTGTTCAAGCGAAATCAGCACCATGTCTTCCAGATCGCGCGCATGGCCGAACCAGTGGTGGGCAAGGGTAATGGCGTGAGCGTCGCTTTCGATGATGGTCGGCGAGCTAAGACGCGCCGTCATTTCCTCGGCGAAATTGACGTTCACTTCGCGCAAAATCGGGCTGCTGCGGATTTTCCCGGTGCGATGCTCGATGACGCCGGGAAGGCCGAGACAGACCATGTCGACATCTTCCAGCGACAGGCCGGCATCAACCACGCAGCGGCGAACCCCATCCTCCACCAGATCGGCGATGACGCCAATCGGCTGGCGGTCGACACGGATCGGCAGGGCGAGGGTGGAAAGCACATTACCGCAGAAATCGGTGACAACGAAAACCATGCGGCTTGCGGCGATCTTGGCGCCCACCACGCGGGCGGCATCCGGGTTCAGCTCCAGCATCACCCGCGGCCTGCCGCGTGCGCCTTCGGTGCGGATATCACCGAGATGACGTGTCAGTATAAGCCCGTCATCAAGCAGCGAGGCGGTAATCGCCGAAACGGTGGTGGTGGAAAGTTGCGTTCTTTCGCTGATTTCCACCCGCGAGATCGGCCCGTGGCGGCGGATGCTGTCCAGCACGCTTAGCCTGTTGATCGCGCGCATCAATTCTGGGTCTGCGGTCTTCATGGTGTCCTGCTGCGATCAATGCCGGTTCGAGAACCGATTTATGTCGGGTTGCGGATTAAATAACGGTCTAGGGGAGGGGTGTGTCAAGCGGTTCGCGCAAAAAATCGGCATAGCGCCTTGACATTGCGCGAGGGCTAATGTGAATTAATCCGCATTGGGGAATAAATGAGGAAATCCCCGAGGGAGGATCACCATCATGACGATTTGGCACGCAGGCGCAAGCCTGAGCGGCAGGCTGACAGGCTTTGCCACAACGACAAGCATCGCTCTCATGCTCGGCACCGCCAGCGCCTCGGCCGCGACGGTGGTTAAATGGATGCATGTGGAACTGGACCCGAAAGCCGTGGCCGTCTGGGAGGAGATTGCCAAGGATTTCGAGACCAAGCACCCCGATGTGGATGTGCAGTTGCAATTCCTGGAAAACGAAGCCTTCAAGGCGAAGTTGCCGACTTTGCTGCAATCCAATGACGTTCCGGATTTTTTCTATAGCTGGGGCGGCGGCGTTCTTGAGGAACAGTCCAAAACCGGTGCGCTGAAGGATCTGACCGAGGTTTTCGACGCCGATGGCGGCAAGCTGCGGCAGGCCTATAATGCTTCGGCGATCGACGGACTGTCTTTCGATGGCAAGGTCTGGGCCGTACCTTACAAGGTCAGCCTCGTCAGCTTCTTTTATAACAAGGAGCTGTTTGCCAAGGCCGGCGTGAAGGCGGAAGACATCAAGAGCTGGGACGATCTCGGCACCACGGTCAAAAAGATCAAGGAAGCCGGCATCGTGCCGATTGCCGGTGGCGGCGGTGAAAAATGGCCGATCCATTTCTACTGGAGCTACCTCGTCATGCGCAATGGCGGGCAGGCCGTGTTCGATGCCGCCCGCAAGGGCGAAGGCGAAGGTTTCATGGATCCGGCCATCATCAAGGCCGGCGAGCAGCTGGCCGAATTCGGCAAGCTGGAACCCTTCCAGCCCGGTTATCTCGGCTCCACCTGGCCGCAGGCGCTCGGCGTCTTCGGTGACGGCAAGGCGGCGATGATCCTTGGTTTTGACAATACCGAAGCCAACCAGCGCAAGAATGCCGGTGATGGCAAAGGACTAGCCGCCGACAATATTGGCCGCTTCGCATTCCCCGCTGTCGAAGGCGGTGCCGGTAAGGCCACCGATACGCTGGGCGGCCTGAATGGCTGGGCAGTCACGAAAAACGCTTCCAAGGAAGCCATCGATTTCGCGACATTCCTGACCAGCAAGGAAAGTGAAGAGAAGATGGCGGCAGCCGGCATGATCCTGCCCGTTGCGACGGGTGCTGACGGTGCGGTGAAAAACCCGCTGCTGGCGGATTCGGCCAAGCAGCTTGCCGGCTCCACCTGGCACCAGAACTTCTTCGACCAGACGCTGGGCGCTGCCGTCGGCCGCGTCGTTAATGATGTCTCCGTTGAGATCGTCTCCGGCCAGATGAGCGCGGAAGAGGGCGCCAAGCAAATTCAGGATGCTTTCGAGCTTCGCTGATTGTCACCTGCATTGCGGCCGCCGCGCTAAAACGCGGCGCCGCGATATCTGCATAAAAGAAAGCGGATAGAGATGACGGATATTTCCATGACTTCTGCGTCCATACCGGCGCGCGGCGCGGCAAAGGCGAAGCGCAAGCAAAGTTCGGTTGCGCATGACCGGGCGCTGACCCTTCTGGTGTTTCTGCCGCCGGCACTGCTGCTCTTTACCCTGTTCGTCATCCTGCCCATGGGCGAGGCGGCGTGGTACAGCCTTTATCGCTGGAACGGCTATGGCACGCCGACGGATTTCGTGGGCTTAAGGAATTTTCAGGTCCTGTTTGGCAATGCCGCCTTCTCGCAGGCTCTGCTGAATAACGGCCTCATCATCCTGATTTCCATTCTGATCCAGATTCCACTGGCCATCTGGCTCGCCACGATGCTGGCGCACCGCATTCCGGGCGTCGTCGCCTTCCGGCTGGTGTTCTTTCTGCCCTATGTGCTGGCGGATGTGGCCGCGGGTCTGATCTGGCGTTTCGTTTATGACGGCGATTATGGCCTCTTCGCCGCCATTTCCAATTTCTTCGGCTTTGCCAACCCTTACGTGCTGGCCGACAAGGATGTGGCGATCTATGCCGTGCTCGGCGTCATCGTCTGGAAATATTTCGGTTTCCACATGATGCTGTTCATCGCCGGCCTTCAGTCCGTCGACAAGAACGTGCTGGAAGCCGCTGAAATCGATGGCGCTTCCGGCTGGCAGAAGTTCCGTTATGTCACCTTGCCGATGCTCGGCTCCACCGTTCGTCTTTCCGTTTTCTTCGCGGTTATCGGCTCATTGCAGCTGTTCGACATGATCATGCCGCTCACCGGCGGCGGTCCGTCCAACTCCACGCAGACCATGGTCACGTTCCTCTACACTTACGGCGTCATGCGCATGCAGGTGGGGCTTGGCAGTGCGGTCGGCGTCGTTCTTTTCGTCATCTGCGTGACGCTCGCCTTCGGTTACAAAAGGATTTTCATGCGCCATGACTGACACATCCACCTCCGTCCGCATGCCGCTGCAAACCAAGCTTTATCTTTATATATCGCTAAGCCTGATCGCGGCTATCGTACTCATCCCGTTGCTCACCACCGCACTTGGCGGCTTCAAGACGCTGGGAGACCTGCGCGTCAACCCGTTCGGCATTCCGGCGGAATGGCAATGGGCCAATTACGGCGATATTCTCTTCGGCAAACGTTACTGGCTGCAGATATTCAATTCGCTGGTCATCGCGCTCCTAACGGTGTTCCTGACGCTCACCGTTTCGGCCATGGCGGCCTTCACCTTCGCGCATGTGAAGTTCTTCGGCTCGTCCTTCCTGCTCAATTATTTCCTGCTGGGGCTGATGTTCCCGGCGGCCACCGCCATCCTGCCGCTGTTCATCCGCATCCGTGATCTCGGCCTGCTCGACACCTATTGGGGTGTGGTGCTGCCGCAGGTGGCCTTCGGGCTTGGCATGAGCATTCTCCTGTTCCGCAACTATTTCCGCAATCTGCCGGAGGAACTGTTTCAGGCCGCCTTCGTGGATGGCTGCGGGTATCTGCGCTTCTTCTGGCACATTTCCCTGCCGCTTTCGCGACCCATCGTCGCCACGGTCGGCATCGTTTCCTTCGTTGGCAGCTGGAACAGCTACATCCTGCCGCTGATCATGCTGAATTCGGAATCGAAATATCCCTGGCCGCTCGGCATCATGGTTTATCGTGGCGAATTCGGTACCGAGTGGCAGCTGGTGCTCGCCTTCATCACGCTGACGATCCTGCCGACCGTCATCGTCTTCTTCCTCGCGCAGAAACACATCATCGCGGGCCTGACGGCCGGTGCCGTCAAATCGTGACCTGAAAGGAGCAAAACATGGCTTCCGTCGAACTTAAGGATATCGCCAAGTCCTATGCCTCGCTCGATGTCATCCACGGCATCTCGCTTGATATAGCGGATGGTGAATTCATCGCGCTGGTCGGCCCTTCCGGTTGCGGCAAGTCCACACTTTTGCGCATGATCGCCGGGCTGGAGGAAATCACCGGCGGGGATATTCTCATCGGCGACAGGGTGGTCAACGGCATGACACCGCGCGAACGCAACATCGCCATGGTCTTCCAGTCCTATGCGCTTTATCCGCATATGACGGTGGCCGAAAATATGGGCTTCAACCTGAAGCTCGCCGGCCAGCCGAAAAACGTCATCGAGGAACGTGTGGCGGAAGCCGCCCGCATGCTCGATCTCGGCAAGCTTCTGGATCGTAAGCCCTCGCAGCTCTCCGGTGGCCAGCGCCAGCGCGTCGCCATGGGCCGCGCCGTGGTGCGTAACCCGGCGGTCTTCCTGTTTGATGAGCCGCTCTCCAATCTGGACGCCAAGCTGCGCGTGCAGATGCGCAGCGAAATCAAAGCGCTGCATCAGAAAGTTGGCACGACGTCCATCTATGTCACCCATGATCAGATCGAGGCCATGACGCTGGCGGACCGGGTGGTGGTGCTTAATCACGGCCGCATCGAACAGCAGGGCACGCCGCTGGAACTTTACAAGACGCCCGCCAATCTCTTCGTTGCCGCCTTCATCGGCTCACCGGCCATGAACCTAATCGAAGGTGTGGTCGATGGCGAGGGCGATCAGCCCGCCGCCCGGCTGAAGGACGGCACCGCGATCCGCATTGCCGCGACACGCAGGGTCAAGCGCGGCCAGCCGGTGACGATCGGGCTTCGCCCCGAACACATCGGTTCGACCATTGGCGGCGATATCTCGCTTTCCGGCCGCACCGTACTGGTGGAACCAACCGGTGCGCAGACCCATGTGGTCTTTGAACTGGCGGGTGATCAGGTGACGGCCGTGGTGGATGGCGAGCAGCTGGTGAAGGTCAACGCACCCTTTGCCGCCACCGTGCATCACGAGCGCGTACATGTGTTCGACAGGGCCAGCGGGCTGGCGCTTTAAACCTATTTCGCTTTTTTAGTGAAATAGCGAAATTCTCTCGCCCCTCCGCTTTTGGGGCTTGTCTGAAAATTACGAGCGGTTAGCTTGGCGCTGGGAGTCAAAGCGGTTTTACCGCTCAACTGTATCGATACAGGGAGGTTATTTTATGAGAACGATCAAGGGACCGGGTCTTTTTCTCGGCCAGTTTGCCGGTGATGCTGCCCCCTTCAACAGCTGGGATGGCATTACCAAATGGGCAGCGGAAAAGGGTTATGCTGGCGTGCAGGTGCCGACATGGGCCGGGCAGCTGATCGATCTCAAAAAAGCGGCGGAATCGAAGGATTATTGCGATGAGTTCGCCGGCGTGGCGCGCCAGAACGGTGTGGAAGTAACCGAACTTTCCACCCATCTGCAGGGCCAGCTGGTTGCCGTTCACCCCGCTTATGACGAGGCCTTCGATGGCTTTGCAGCGCCTGAAGTGCGCGGCAACCCCAAGGCCCGGCAACAATGGGCCGTCGAGCAGGTGAAGCTTGCGCTGAAAGCCTCGAAAAACCTCGGCATCAAGGCGCATGCCACATTCTCCGGTGCGCTTGCCTGGCCGTTCGTTTATCCGTGGCCGCAGCGTCCGGCCGGGCTGGTGGAAGCCGCCTTTGACGAGCTGGCAAAACGCTGGACGCCGATCCTTGATTATGCCGATGAGCAGGGCGTCGACGTTTGCTACGAGATCCATCCGGGCGAAGATCTGCATGACGGCGTGACCTTCGAGATGTTCCTGGGGCGGGTGAAGAACCACAAGCGCGCCAACATGCTCTACGATCCGTCGCATTACGTGCTGCAATGCCTCGATTATCTCGACAATATCGACATCTACAAAGACCGTATCAAGATGTTCCACGTCAAGGATGCGGAGTTCAACCCGACCGGCCGGCAGGGCGTTTACGGCGGCTATCAGGGCTGGGTGGAGCGCGCCGGTCGCTTCCGTTCGCTGGGCGACGGGCAGGTGGATTTCGGTGCCGTCTTCTCGAAAATGGCGGCCAATGATTTCGACGGCTGGGCCGTGGTCGAATGGGAATGCGCGCTGAAACACCCTGAAGACGGTGCCCGCGAAGGGGCGGAATTCGTCAAGGCGCATATCATCCGCGTCACGGAAAAGGCCTTTGACGATTTCGCATCTGCTGGCACCGACGATGCGGCCAACCGCCGTATGCTTGGGCTTTGAGGAATTGCAGCAAAGCGCGCCGCAGTTTTGTGGCGCCTTTTGCGTGAAAGATGAATGAACTGATGAGGGAGAGATCATGACAATCGAAGGCAAGGCAAACGAAACCGCGGCAAAGCGTATCCGGCTCGGCATGGTGGGTGGCGGTTCGGGTGCATTCATCGGCGGTGTTCACCGCATGGCTGCGCGGCTCGACAATCGCTTCGATCTCGTGGCGGGTGCCCTGTCCTCCACGCCGGAAAAGTCCCTCGCTTCCGGCCGCGAACTGGGGCTCGATGCCGAGCGCTGCTACGGCTCCTTCGAGGAAATGGCCGAGAAGGAAGCCCTTCGTTCAGACGGTATCGAGGCGGTGGCGATCGTCACGCCCAACCATGTGCATTATCCCGCTGCAAAGGCCTTTCTGGAGCGTGGCATCCATGTCATCTGCGACAAACCGCTGACCTCCAATCTGGAGGACGCGAAGAAGCTGAAGGACGTGGCTGACAAGGCCGATGCGCTGTTCATCCTGACGCATAATTACACCGGTTATCCGATGGTGCGGCATGCGCGCGAGCTGGTGGAAGCCGGCGAACTCGGCACGATCCGTCTGGTGCAGATGGAATATCCGCAGGACTGGCTGACGGAAGCGGTGGAACAGACCGGCGCGAAACAGGCGGTCTGGCGCACCGATCCGGCCCAATCCGGCGTTGGCGGCTCCACCGGCGATATCGGCACCCATGCCTATAATCTCGGCTGCTTCATTTCCGGTCTGGAGGCCGACGAGCTGGCGGCGGATGTGCACACCTTCGTTGAAGGCCGCCGTCTGGATGACAATGCCCATGTGATGTTGCGCTTCAAGCCGAAGGACGGCAAGCGGGCGGCAAAGGGCCTGCTCTGGTGCAGCCAGGTTGCGGTGGGCCACGAAAACGGGCTGAAGGTGCGTGTTTTCGGCGATAAGGCTGGCCTTGAGTGGACGCAGGCCGATCCCAACTATCTGTGGTTCACGAAGCTTGGCCAGCCCAAGCAGTTGATCACCCGCGGCGGCGCCGGGGCAGGGGCTGCGGCAGCACGCGTCACCCGCATCCCGTCCGGCCACCCGGAAGGTTATCTCGAAGCCTTCGCCACCATCTATACCGAGGCCGCACATGCCATCGAGGCGCGCCGCACCGGTTCGGCGCTCGACAAGGCGGTGATTTACCCGACCGTGGACGACGGGGTTAAAGGTGTCGCTTTCGTCACTGCCTGCATCGAGTCCGGCAAGAAGAATGGCGGCTGGGTGAAGCTGTAAGGGGTCTTTCTTCTCCCCGGCGGGGAGAAGGTGGCCCGAAGGGTCGGATGAGGGGGCAACGTTAGCGATAGACCGCACCCTTGCCCCCTCATCCCGCTGCCGCGACCTTCTCCCCCTTGGGGGAAGACGCAAGCGGCATCCGCTCGCCTCTTTTGTCATCGCTCAGTTCTGCTTGGGATGGATTGCAGTCGACAGCTGGCGGCTGCGGCATAAGCCTCCGCGCTTCGGAGCCCGGTCTGCCGCCGCCTGACGGCGACATCAATTCACGCGTGTCGACTGCGGCTGCATCCGCTCTGTCACCGGACAACCATCCCCGATCTTGGTCCATGACGAAACATTGAGTTTCATCTCGCAGCGCGCGAGGTAAGAAACGCCGTCGACCCTCAGACAGGATGTCTGGCCGAGTTCGAACATGGTGCCTCGATTTCGGCATTTGCAATTATGGGCATCCGCCAAAGCGGGGCTAAGGGCCACTATCAGGCCGGGTACGAGCACTCCAAGACGCATGGCTGAGGCTCCCAAGGATATGCCGCTAATTTATACCTGTCCGGCGGCATAGTCAAAACGGCCTCTGCCTGGTGATACCCGCGACCGGACGGGAGAGCCGGCTCGAACGCTTGCGCTTTCACCCGATCAAGATCGCCCTGATATCATTGACATTCGTCAGGGTCGGTCCGGTCACGACAAGATCGCCCGCCGCCTTGAAGGCGCTATAGCTGTCGTGATTCACCAGCGACTGGCGCGGATCGACACCGGCGGCGCGCATGCGGGTAAGCGTATCCGGCGTCACCACGGCACCCGCCGCATCCTCGACGCCGTCTATGCCGTCGCTGTCACCGGCAATCGCCCAGATGTCATCCGCACCCTTCAGCGTCAGCGCGAGGCTCAACAGGAACTCCGTATTGCGGCCGCCCTTGCCGGCCGGTCCCTTGCCGATCGTGACCGTGGTTTCGCCGCCGGAAAGCAGCACGGCCGGGCCTTTGACCGGCAGGCCCTTGCGGCTGGCGGAGGATGCAATGCCGGCCATGACGGCACCGACATCCCTGGATTCGCCTTCGAGGGAATCCCCGAGGATGAGCGGCGTAAGGCCGAGCTTCACGGCCTCATCCGCCGCCGCCTGCAGCGCAAGCGAGGGCGCGGCGATCATCCTGACATCCTCTTCGATATCACCGGTCTTCGGGGTCTCCTCGCCTTTTTCCAGCACCCTGCGCACGGTTTCGGGAAGATCGAGCGCATAGCGCGAGACGATTTCCCGCACGGTCGCGATATCACTCGGATCGGCAACCGTCGGCCCGGAGGCGATTTCGGAGGGATCGTCACCCGGAACGTCGGAAATCAGCAGCGAGACCACCTTCGCCGGTTTGGCGGCCAGCGCCAGCCGTCCGCCCTTGATGCGGGAGAGGTGTTTGCGCACGGCGTTCATTTCGGAAATCGTCGCGCCGCTCGCCAGAAGGGCACGATTGACGGCCATCTTGTCGGCAAGCGTCATGCCTTCGGCTGGCGCCACCATCAGCGCCGAACCGCCGCCGGAAATCAGCGCGATCACCATATCGTCGGCGGTGAGCCCTTCGACTGCGGCGAGAATGCGTTTGGCCGCTTCCGCACTTTTGTCGTCGGGTACGGGATGCGAGGCCTCGATGATCTCGATATGGGAGGTTGGGACCGCATGGCCATAACGCGTCACCACCACACCCGAGAGATCGACATGCGGCCATGCCGCTTCCAGCGCTGCGGCCATGGCGGCCGAGGCCTTGCCCGCACCGACCACTACACAGCGACCCTTGGGCGGGGAGGGGAGATGTTGTTGCAGCACCTTCGCCGGATCGGCGCTTGCGACTGCCGCCATGAATATCCGGTTGAGGGCGTCTTTGGCGCGGCTGTCGTTCCATGCGGTCATCGGTTCAGACTCCAATCCAGAGCGCGCCAAGCGCCAAAAGGGCGGGCAGCGCCTGAATGAACAGGATCTTCATGGTATTGGCGGTAACGGCGCCGAAAATACCGGCCACCAGTACACAGGTTAGGAAAAACACCTTGAAGCTCAGCCCTTCATCGCCCTGTGTGAGCCCATAGATCAGCCCGGCCGCCAAAAACCCGTTATAAAGCCCCTGATTGGCGGCGAGCACCTTCGTCTGCCGGGCAAAATCCGCTGAAAGACCGAACGCCTTGCGGCCGGCCGGCTTTTCCCACAGCAGCATTTCCAGAATGACGATGTAGATATGGATGGCCGCAACCACGGCAATCAGAATACAGGCGATCATCGGCAGGTTCCTCCAAACCATGATGCCCCCGCCGCGGTTTTTACGGCGAACGGACAATTCAGTTTTAACGGCGAGGCGAAAGGCTGCAAGGCCAGAATCTCCTCTTCCCGTGCAAACTGTTGAAGAGCGGCAGCTCGTTGCTTGACTCTTGGTCGAAATAGGAACAAAACAAGAACAATAAAGATGAATAACCGGAATTGAAACCTGTCATGCCATGCAAAAGCGCGCGGACCAGTTGCTCGTTGTCGAAGAGCTGCGTGAAAGGCTGGAAAGGATCGGGAACGGCCCTGAGCGGCTGCACGAGACCTTGCCTTTCGGCGTGGATGCCATCGACCATCACCTGCCGGGAGGCGGGCTGAAGCTCGGTTGCCTGCATGAGCTGAGCGGCGGCGGCAATGGTGCTGCCGATGGCGCGGCGGCAGCGCTGTTTGCGGCCGGTGTGGCAGCAAGGCTTTCCGGCAAGGTTTTATGGTGCGTCACCCGGCGGGACCTGTTCATGCCGGGCCTGACGCAGGCCGGCCTGTCGCAGAACCGGCTCATCATCGTTGAATGCCGCGATGAGAAAGGCGTGCTCGACTGTTTTGAGGAGGGACTGCGCTGCAACGGTTTCGGTGCGGTGATGGGTGAAGTGGCGAAGTTGCCGATGACCGCCTCGCGGCGGCTGCAGCTGGCGGCGGAAACCTCCGGTGTTACCGGCATCGCCATCCGCCGCTTCCGGCGTCCGGCCGATGCCGCACTGTTCGGCGAACCGACGGCGGCGGTCACCCGCTGGCGTATCTCCGTGCGGCCTTCATCACCCCTGCCGGTGCCGGGGGTGGGCAGGCCGCGCTGGTTGCTTGAGCTTTTGCGATGTCGCGGCGGCGAAAGCGCCGAATTTGAAGTGGAAGCCTGTGATGCAAAGGGTCGTCTCGCTCTACCTGCCGACATGGCCGACGGATCGTTTCCGGCGTCTTTCGGGAGAGAACGCGCCACCGGTTGAAAAGCCGCTGGTCATGATCGGCCGTCAGGGCAGCCGCCGGCTGGTGCTGGCGCTCGACAAGGCGGCAAAGGCGGCGGGTATTCGCCCCGGCACGCCGGTCAGCAAGGCGCAGGCGCTGGTGCCGGGTCTTCTTGTCGAAAATCTGGATGCGGCGGCCGATGCCCGCGCCCTGCAGCAGCTGGCCTTTCATTTCCTGCGCATCTATGCCCCCATCGTCGCCGCTGACTTACCCGACGGGCTGGTGCTGGACACGGCGGGTGCGGACCATCTTCACGGCAATGAGGCGCTGATGCTGAGCGGCATGGTCAACCGCCTTCATGCCGCAGGCTTTAGCGCCCGCGCCGCCATTGCCGATAGCTGGGGGGCGGCCCATGCGCTGGCACGTTTCGGCCGCGATGAGATCGGCATCGTACCGCCGGGTGGCCAGAAAGCGGCGATCAGCGGCTTGCCGCTTGCTGCGCTGAGACTGGAAGAGCGTATCGTTTCTGGGCTGAAGGTGCTCGGTTTCCGCAGCATCGGCGAGCTTGCCGAGGCCCCGCGCGCGCCGCTGACCCTGCGTTTCGGCCCCGAACTTGTCCGTCGTCTTTCCCAGGCTTTCGGTGAGATCGGCGAACCCATCGAACCCGTGCGGGTGGCCGAACTGGTGGAGGTGCGGCGCGCCTTTCCCGAACCCATCGCGGCGGCGGAGACGATTGCCCGTTATACACAGAAGCTGGTTGTCGGCCTTTGTGCCGCGTTGGAAAAGCGCGGCCTCGGCGCCCGCCGGGTCGATCTGGTGCTGCACCGGGTGGATAGCGGCCTGCAGGCCATAAGGGCCGGCACCTCCAGGCCGGTGCGCGACGTCAAACAGCTTGTCCGGCTTCTGACCGACCGGATCGACACCATCGACCCCGGTTTCGGCATCGAGATGATGGTGCTGACCGCCACCCATGCCGAGCCGCTTGTCGCCGCGCAGGCCCGTTCTTCGTTGCTGGAGGAGGAACGTGCGGAAATCGCCGATACGGTCGATGTCATCCTCAATCGCGGCCACCGGGTCTACCGTTATGCGGCGGTGGCAAGCGACGTGCCGGAACGCTCCATTGCCCCCGTTGCGGCGCTTGCGCCTGAGGATACGCTCGGCTGGCCCGGCCACTGGCCGCGTCCGGTCCGGCTTTTTGCAAGGCCGGAACCCATCGAGACGCTGGCGCTGCTGCCGGACCACCCGCCACGTTATTTCCTCTGGAAGGGCGTGCGCCACAATGTGCGCCGGGCAGACGGGCCGGAACGGGTGTTTGGAGAATGGTGGAAACGCGACCGGGAAAAGGCCGCCGTACGCGATTATTTCACGGTGGAAAATGAAAGCGGCGAACGTTTCTGGATTTTCCGTTCCGGTGATGGCGAACATGCCGAAACGGGCTCGCAGGGCTGGTTCATCCATGGGGTTTTCGCATGAGCACGCCCCTTTATGCCGAACTGCAGGTGACCACGCATTTTTCCTTCCTGCGCGGGGCAAGCTCCTGCGAGGAGCTTTTCGAACAGGCCAAAATTCTCGGCATCGAGGCGCTGGGCATCACCGACCGCAACAGTCTTGCGGGCATTCCCCGTGCTTATGAGGCCGCCAATAATCATGGCATCCGCCTCGTCATCGGCTGCCGGCTCGATCTGGACGACGATCTTTCCGTGCTTGTTTATCCCATGGATCGGCCGGCCTACGGGCGGCTTTGCCGGCTGCTTTCCGTCGGCAAGAAAAGGGGCGGCAAGGGCAAATGCCGGCTGGCATGGGACGATCTCGTCACCTATGGCGAAGGCCTGATCGTGGTGTTGCTCGCCGATCTGGCCGACGATCTCTGCGCGCTTCGCCTGCGGCGGCTCAAAACCGCTTTTGCGGATCGCGCCTATATGGCGCTGAGCCTCAGAAGGCGTCCCAACGACCAGATGCGGCTTTTCGAGCTCTCGGTTATGGCCGAAGCGGCCGGTGTGCCGACCGTGGTGACCAATGACGTGCTGTTTCATGTGCCGGAGCGGCGCATGCTGCAGGATGTCGTCACCTGCATAAGGCACAATTGCACCATCGACGAGGCTGGTTTCCGCCGCGAGCGCCACGCCGACCGCTATATGAAGCCGCCGGAAGAGATGCACCGGCTGTTTGCCCGTTATCCCGAAGCGCTCTCCCGCAGCCTCGAAATTGCGAAACGCTGCAAATTTTCGCTGAAGGAACTGGTCTATCAATATCCTGAGGAGCGCACGCTGCCGGGGCTGACGGCGCAGCAGGCTTTGGAAAAGCTGGTCTGGGAGGCGGTGCCGGTTCGTTATCCGGATGGTTTGCCGGAAAAGGTGGAGAAGGCGCTGCATCATGAACTGGCGGTTGTCGGCCGGCTGGAATATGCGCCCTATTTTCTGACGGTGAATGCCATTGTCCGTCATGCGCGCTCAAAAGATATTCTATGTCAGGGGCGTGGTTCGGCGGCCAATTCGGTTATCTGTTTTGTGCTTGGTATTACCGCCATCGATCCTGCCCTTTTCAGCAATCTCGTCTTCGAACGTTTCGTTTCCGAGAACCGGGGAGAACCGCCGGATATTGACGTGGATTTTGAACACCAGCGGCGTGAAGAGGTCATTCAGTGGGTCTATGATACCTACGGCCGTGACAAGGCCGCACTCTGCTCCGTCGTTACCCGTTATCGCGGGCGTGGGGCGCTCCGCGATGTCGGCAAGGTTCTGGGCCTGCCGGAAGACCTGACCAAGCTTCTGTCTTCGCAGGTCTGGCGCTGGAGCGAGGGGGTGGGCGAAAAGCAGGTGAAGGAACTGAACCTCAATATGGAGGATCGCCGCCTGAAACTTGCCTTCGAACTGGCCAACCAGCTTGTGGGCACACCGCGCCATCACAGCCAGCATCCAGGCGGCTTTGTTCTGACCCATGACCGGCTGGACGAACTGGTGCCGATCGAACCCGCCGCCATGGATGATCGCCAGATCATCGAATGGGACAAGGACGATATCGATGTCGTGAAGTTCATGAAGATGGATTGCCTGGCGCTTGGCATGCTTTCCTGCATGAAGCGCGGCTTCGACATGCTGGAGGCACGCACGGGCGAGAAATACGATCTCGCCGCCATGCCGCCGGATGACGGGCCTACCTACGCCATGATCCAGAAGGCCGATACGCTTGGCACGTTCCAGATTGAAAGCCGGGCGCAGATGTCGATGCTGCCGCGCCTGAGGCCGAAGGAGTTTTACGACCTCGTCATTCAGGTTGCCATCGTTCGCCCCGGCCCCATTCAGGGTGATATGGTGCATCCCTATCTACGCCGCCGGCAGGGAAAGGAGCCGGTCCTTTTTCCGAAAAAAGAACTTGAAAGCGTCTTGGGAAAGACGATGGGTGTTCCGCTGTTTCAGGAGCAGGCGATGCGGATCGCCATGGATTGCGCCGGTTTCACCGCAGATGAGGCTGACCAGTTGCGCAGGGCCATGGCGACTTTCAAGAATGTCGGCACCATTTCCAAATTCAGGGAAAAACTGGTCACGGGCATGGTCGCGCGCGGTTATGACAAGGAATTCGCCGAACGCATCTTCAAGCAGCTGGAAGGCTTTGGCAGTTACGGTTTTCCCGAAAGCCACGCGGCCTCCTTCGCGCTGATTGCCTATGCCTCCTCATGGCTGAAGTGCCATCATCCCGATATTTTCTGTACGGCGCTTCTCAATTCGCAACCCATGGGGTTTTACGCCCCGGCGCAGATCGTGCGCGATGCGCGCGATCATGGCGTGGAGGTACGTCCGGTCTGCGTCAATAACAGCCGCTTTGATTGCACGCTGGAACCTACGGGCGAGAAGGATGTCAATGGCAAAGAACGCTATGCCGTGCGGCTGGGCATGCGTCTGATGAAGGGGTTATCCAACGATCACGCCGCAAAAATCGTTGCCGGCCGGCAGGATCGGCCTTTCGTTTCTGTCGATGACCTCTGGCGAAGGGCGGGCGTTCCCGCCGCCGCACTGGTGTGTCTCGCCGAAGCCGATGCCTTTTTACCGTCGCTTTCGCTTTCCAGACGCGAGGCGCTCTGGGCCATCAAGGCCCTGCGGGATGAGCCGCTGCCGCTTTTTGCTGCCGCCGCCAGCCGGGAAAACGCCGTGGTGGACGAGCTTCAGGAACCCTCCGTTGCGCTCAGGCCCATGACTGACGGTGGCGAGGTAGTACAGGATTACGGCCATGTGGGGCTGACGCTGCGGGAACACCCGATGTGCTTCCTGCGGCGCGATCTTTCCCGCCGCCGTATCGTCACCTGCGCGGAGGCGGTGCGTGCCCGCGATGGCACATGGCTGGAAACGGCGGGGCTGGTGCTGGTGCGCCAGCGCCCCGGCTCGGCAAAGGGTGTGATCTTCATGACACTGGAGGACGAGACGGGCATTGCCAATGCGGTGCTGTGGGTCAAGACCTTCGAAAAATACCGGCGCGTGGTGCTGTCCGCCGGCATGGTCGGCATTTACGGCAAGATCCAGCGGGAAGGCGAGGTGGTGCATCTGGTCGCCCACCGGCTGACCGACCTGTCGGAGGCGTTGGCCAGCGTGGGCGAGCGCAACCACGCCTTTCCTCTGCCGCACGGGCGGGGTGATGAGTTTCACCACGGCATTCCGCCGGAGGATCACCGCGCGACCAGGAAACATCCGCCGCCTGCCGCCCATGGTGAGGACGAAGTGGAGCGGATAAAGGTCATTTCCCGCAATTTTCACTGAAGGCGGCGCAGCTCACCTTTTTCGCGCCACGATGTAAGGGCGATGGTCATTGCCCCTTGTCGCGTGGATTTCCGTGGCCAGAATGTCGAAACCTCCGGCGTTTATATGCCGGCCAAGCTCGACCGCGTTGAACACGCCGGCATAGGGCGCCATGCCGATTGCGCGCATGGCCGGCAGGACAAGGCGGATAAGGACGTTCATTTCCCCGACACAAGGGGTTTTGGTGATGAACAGCCCCCGTGGGGCAAGCAGGGAATGAATGCGCTTCACTGTGCCGGGCAGGTCACGAACCAGATGAAGATAGTTGAAGCCCAGAACGGCGTTAAACTGCGCGGGGCCGGGCACAAGCGTTTCCACCGTCGCAGTGCTGAAAACGAGGTTGGCAAGAGAGCCGGCGGTGTGTTTTCTTTCCTCGGCAATTGCGATCATGTCGGTGGAAATATCCGTCGCAAGATAGTCTTTGACACTGTCCGCCAACCGGATCGCCGTTGTTCCGGTGCCGCAACCCAGTTCCAATACCCTGTCATTTCCTCTCAGCAGCGTGCGGGTTCGCTCCAGCGTGCGCTCATATCCGGCCTCATCCGCAATTTTGCCCCTGGCATATTTCCGGGCAGTCCGGTTCCAGAAACGGGCGTCGTCGGCAATGCTCATGGTGGATGTTCCCCGAACGGCGCTTCCGTGGCTTCAAACGGATATGTCCCTACACAATATCATATCGGTTCAGGCCTTTACGCCGCATTCTCCAGCCCTGCCGAATCCTTCCTGCGGAACTGGCTGGGCGGCGCGCCGATCACCCGCTTGAAGGCACGGCTGAAGGAGGCTTCGGAATCATAACCGAGCTTTTCCGCCGCCAGCGTCACGCGCATGCCTTCCCGCAGCCACAGCCGCGCCTGATGCATGCGCACACGCACCACATAACGGGCCGGGCTTTCACCCACCACGCGGGTGAAACGTTCCGCAAAACTCGAACGGGAAGCGCCCATCAGCGCGGCAAGTTCCTCCACGCTCCAGTCCTTTTCGGGGTTGAGGTGGATGGCGGCCAGCACCCGCCCGAGTTCGGGATTGCGCACCGCAGCCAGCCAGCCGCTGGAATCGCCGCAGCCATGTTCCACCCATGTGCGGATCAACGTTGCCGTCAGCACATCGGCAAGCCTTGCCAGAATACCGCCCGCGCCGACGCGGTTCAGTTCCACCTCGCGCGTCATGGCTTCCAGCAGATGCGGAATGGCCGGGTCGCTTTTGGCCAGATCGCTGGTCAGCATCACATCCGGCATGAGTTGCAGGAGAGGGTGCAGATTATCCATGTTGAAACGCATCGAGGCGGTAAAGGCGATGGTATCGCCGCCAGCGCTTGCGCATTGCATGTCGAAAATGCCCTGGCAAACTTCCTTTTTGCCGAACCGGTCGAAGAGGGTGGGCTTAACATCCTCGCCGCTGCCCAGCACATGGGCATGGCCACGGGGCAGAAGCACGGCGTCACCGCATGTCAGCGTCAGCCACTCCCCGGAAGGTTTCAGCAGTTTCGCCTGACCGACGCCGATGAAATGAAACCGCGCCGCTTCCTGTTCGGGAAAAGCCGTCGCCCAGGGCGTGGCCATGCGGCAGCGGCCGTATTCCACGCCATCGAGCCTCAGGCCACGCAACATTTCGGTCAGGGCATCATTCATCGCGCTCTCGCAAATTCGGACGTTTGGTCAAAAAACACGGATTTTCTAGCATGGAAACGCCGAGATGTCACGCTTCCGATCAGCGTGGAGAGCTTCATCACGCGGGATGAGGGGGAAAGTGCCGGCGCGCCGCTGCGGCGGCGAGGATTGACCGCACCCTTGCCTCCCCAACCCGCTGCTGTGATCTTCTGTCCGGCGGGAAGAGAGGAAGCGGCGCCCGCTGGTCCCTGTTACCGTGTCTTCAAACCGACTTGATTGCGTTCTGCGTCCGGTCCTTGCCCACCTCGATCACGTGGCGCATGGCCTTCACCGCCGCATCCGCGTCGCGCGCCGCAATCGCATGCACGATGCGCAGATGGTTGGAGGCGATTTCGGCAATGGTGCCGGGGGAAGCGGCCGGCGACGAGAGCTGGAAGGAAATGGCAAGCGCGGCTTCGATCAGCCCGCTTGCCGAGCGCATGAAGGGGTTGCCGGACATATGCGCTACGGCGAGATGGAATTCGAGATCGACCTTGGCGATGGTTTCCGGCGTATGTTTCGGATTGTCGAATTTGGCGGCGATGACGTAGAGGGAAACGATATCGTCATTGGAGGCCTGCAGGGCGGCCGCTGCCGCTGCCGCCGGTTCCAGCGCCAGGCGGATCTCCGCCAGATGGGTGACGAATTCCTGATCAATGCCGGCCTCGCAGCGCCAGCCGAGCACATCAGGATCGAAGAAGTTCCAGCTCGAACGGTCGAGAACGCGGGTGCCCACCTTGGCCTTGGGTTCCACCAGCCGCTTCGCCGCCAGCGTCTTCATGGTTTCGCGCAGCACGGTGCGCGAAACGCCGAAGCGCATGGAGAGTTCGGCATCATTGGGCAGCAGGGAGCCTTCCGCAATTCTGCCCGAGACGATGGCGCTGCCGAGTTCGGAGACCACATGGGCGTGGCTGTTCCGGCGTTTTCGCCCGCTTATCGTCGTTTCGAGCAGCCCCAAGCAAGCCTCCCTTGGTGGTTATGCCGGGTGTGGCCCGGCCAGTCTCCTGTTTGAATACCAGATGATTGCGCGCTGCAACACGATGAAGACGAAAAGCAGCACACCGATGACGATTTTCGTCCACCAGGAGGAAAGCGTCCCGTCAAAAACGATGTAGGTCTGGATCAGCCCCTGGATCAGCAGGCCGATGAAGGTGCCCGCCACCAGCCCCGTGCCGCCGGTTAAAAGCGTACCGCCGATGACGACGGCGGCGATGGCGTCGAGTTCCACGCCCACCGTCGCCAGCGAATAACCTGACGAGGTGTAGAGCGTATAGACGATGCCGGCGAGGCCCGACAGGAAACCGGAAAGCGCATAGATGCCGATGGTCGTGGCCCCGATCGGCACACCCATCAGTTCCGCCGATTGCGGGTTGCCGCCCAGCGCATAGACATTGGCGCCGAAGCGCGTGCGGCTGGCGATCAGCATGCCGGCGGCAAAGACAAGAAGCATCAGCATGGCGAGCGCCGTCAGCCTGCCGCCGCCCGGGAAGCGGTAATAAAAGCCCTGTATCGCATCGATGAACGGATGCGAGATCGGCACTGACTGGGTGGAGATAAGGTAAGCCGCGCCGCGCGCCAGAAACATGCCGGCCAGCGTCACCACGAAAGGCGGGATGGCGAGGAAGCGGATCATCGCGCCCATCAGGCACCCGAACAGTGTCGAGATTGCCAGCACGATGGCGAAGGCCAGCAGTGGATGGACGTTATAGGTGCCGACCATCACCGCCACGAAGACGCTGGTGAAGGCGATGACCGAACCGATGGAGAGATCGATGCCGCCCGACAGGATGACGAAGGTCATTCCGACAGCCGCAATGCCGAGAAAGGCATTGTCGGTCAGAAGATTGCCGATCACCCGTGTGGAAAAGATAGCCGGATATTGCAGCACGCAGAGGAGGTAAGCGATTACGAAGATCGTCAGCGTGGTGAGGAAGGGCAGGTTGCGGCTGTGGATCATCGCGCGGTTCCTTCCTTGGTCATGCCATTGGTGGCCGCCGGTTTGACGTGCGGCTTCGGCGCTTTCACGAAACCGAGGACGGCCATGATCGCCGGCGATTGCAGCGTCAGCACCACCATGATGATGCCGGCCTTGATGATGAGGTTGAATTCCGGCGGGAAGCCCGAGACGAGAATGCCGGTATTGATGGTCTGGATGATCAGCGCGCCGATCAGCGAGGCGGTGATGGAAAAGCGCCCGCCATTCAGCGATGTACCGCCGATGACCACCGCAAGGATCGCGTCCAGTTCCAGCCACAGACCGGCATTATTGGCATCCGCGCCACGAATATCGGCGGTGACGATCATGCCGGCGATGGCCGCGCAGAGGCCGGAAACGGCATAGACGAAAAACAAGAGGAAGCGCGCCCTGACCCCGGCAAGCGCTGCCGCACGGCGGTTGATGCCGGTCGCCTCGATCAGGAAACCGAGCGCGCTCTTGCGCACCAGAAGGCCGATCAACAGTGCCGCCGCAACCCAGATGATGACCGGCAGCGGAATGCCTGCGAACGAGCCGGAACCGATGGCTGAAAAGCTGTCATTGTTGAAGGTGAGGATGACGCCTTCGGTAATAAGCTGGGCGATGCCGCGACCCGCCACCATCAGGATCAGCGTGGCGATGATCGGCTGTATGTCGAGAAGGGCGACCAGCACGCCGTTCCACAACCCGCAGGCAATGCCCACCGCAAGCGAGATGACGATGACCGAGGGAATGGAATGGCCATTACTGATGAGCGTGGCCGCGACCGCGCCGCAGATGGCGATGACGGCGCCAATGGAAAGGTCGATGCCCTTGGTGGCGATGACCAGCGTCATGCCGATGGTCAAAAGCGCGACCGGTGCGGCACGCACCAGAATATCCACCAGACTGCCATAGAGCCTGCCGTTCTGGAACGAGACATGCAGGAAACCCGGCGAAAGGATTGTTATCGCTGCCAGAATGATGAAGAGCGCGGCAAGCTGCGGAGCAAGCCTTTTCAGGCGTCGTGTCACTGCTGCCATCATGCCGCCTCCGTTTTTGCCGCGTCGGCAATCGCCCGCATGATGTTGTCGGCGGTCACGTCACCGCCCTTCAACTCGCTGACATGACGGCGGTCGGAAAGCACGACGACACGGTGTGCGACGGCGGTGAGTTCTTCCAGTTCCGAAGAGATGACGACGAGCGACATGCCTTCGCTGCAGAGTTTTTCGATCATTTTCAGGATTTCCGCATGCGCGCCGATATCGATGCCGCGTGTCGGCTCGTCGAGGATCAGCAGCCGGGGGTGGGTGGCGAGCCAGCGCGCCAGAATGGCCTTCTGCTGGTTGCCGCCGGACAGGAATTTGATCGGCCGGTTGGGGTCGGCCGGGCGGATATCGAGCGACTTGATGAAGCTTTCGGCCAGTTCCGCTTTCTGCCGACGCGACAGCGGCCGCGCCCAGCCCTGCCGGGCCTGAAGCGCCAGCGCGATATTATCGGTGACGGAGAAGTCGCCGATGATGCCATCGGTCTTGCGCTCTTCCGGACAGAAACCGAAACCGGCGGTAATGGCGGCTTCCGGCGAAGAAATCGCCACCGTCTGGCCGTCTATGACAGCCTTTCCGGTATCCGGCCGGTCGATGCCGAACAGCAGGAAGGCTGTTTCCGTCCGGCCCGAACCGAGCAGCCCGGCGACACCGACGATTTCGCCGGGGCGGATGCCGAGATCGAAGGGGGCGATGCTGCCGCGTTTGCCATAACCTTCGAAACGGATCGGCGGCTCGCCCTCGGCAACCGTATCTTCGGTCGCCTGATGTTCATGGGTGATGTGCTGAAGCTCGCGGCCGAGCATCATCGAGATCAGTTCGGAACGGGGCAGGCTGCCGATATCGCGGGTGCCGACGAGGCGACCGTTGCGCAGCACCGTCACCCGGTCGGCGATATCATAGACCTGATTGAGGAAGTGGGTGATGATGACGATGCCGATGCCGCGTGCGCGCAGGTTTCTCAAGACGCCGAACAGCATCTCGACCTCATGGGCGTCGAGGCTGGCGGTCGGCTCGTCCAGCACCAGCACCTTGCCGGAAAGATCGACGGCGCGGGCAATGGCGATGATCTGGCGTATGGCCACGGAATAGCTGGAAAGCAGCGCATTGACGTCGATGGACAGCCCGTATTGGGCAAGCAGCGCCTGCGAATTCTTCTGCATCGTGCTGCGGTCGATCAGCCCGAAGCAACGCGGCTGGCGGCCGAGAAACAGGTTTTCGGCAACCGTCAGGTTTTCGAGAAGGTTCACTTCCTGATAGACCGTGCCGATACCAAGCGCCTGCGCCTCGCCGACATTGGTGGGTGAAATCTCGCTACCCTCTAGAAAGATCGAACCGCTGTCGCGGTGGTAAACCCCGGTCAGGATCTTGATCAGCGTGGATTTGCCCGCGCCGTTTTCGCCCAGCAGCGCGTGGATTTCACCGCGCCGCAGCGAAAAATCGACGCCATCGAGCGCCGTTATCCCGAGAAAGGATTTGCCGATGGCGCGTGCTTCCAGAAGTGGTGCCGTTTCGGACATTGAGCAGTTCCGTATCGAAATGGGTCTCGCATCAGAAGATTCAGATTGATTGCTTATGGAGCGGGCGGTTGCCGCTTGTTTCTTCTCCCCGCCGGGGAGAAGGTGGCCCGAAGGGTCGGATGAGGGGGTAACGTTGCCGAATATCTCTACCCTAGCCCCCTCATCCCGCTGCCGCGACCTTCTCCCCGGCGGGGAGAAGAAGCAGGCGGCACCCGCTCGCTCCATCAGCAATCATTCCGACCGAAAGAAACGGCGCAAACCAATGCGCCGTTCCTCGGAAGAAATGGCTCAGTACCCCAGGCCCTTCTTCGCCTCGTAGACCTTCATCGGATCATCGGATGCCGTATAAAGCTTGGATTCGGTCTGAATCCACTTCGGTGGCTCTTTCTTGTCCTTCAGATAGGCTTCAAGCGCATCGAAGGCCGGGCCTGCCATATCAGGCGTCAGTTCAACGGTGGCGTTGGCTTCACCGGCCGCCATGGCCTTGAAGATGTCAGGCACGGCATCGATGGAAACGACCTTGATATCGGTTCCGGGTTTCAGGCCGGCTTCCTTGATCGCCTGGATCGCGCCGACGGCCATGTCGTCATTATGGGCATAGACCGCACAGATATCCTTGCCGCCGCCCTCGGCCTTGATGAAGCTTTCCATCACTTCCTTGCCCTTGGTGCGGGTGAAGTCACCCGTCTGCGAGCGCGCGATCTTGATGTTCTTGTGCGAGGCAATCGCTTCTTCGAAGCCCTTCTTGCGGTTGATGGCGGGCGAAGAACCGGTCGTGCCCTGCAATTCCACCACCTTGCAATCCTTGGAGCCGACATCCTTGACCAGCCAGTCGCCGGCCACCTTGCCTTCATGAACCTGATCGGAGGTTACGGCGGTCAGGTAAAGATCGTCCGGTGCCTCGATCTGGCGGTCGAGCAGGATGACAGGGATTTTTTCTTCCTTGGCTTCCTTCAGCACCGCGTCCCAGCCGGTGGCGACAACAGGCGCGATCAGGATCGCATCGACACCCTGCGCGATGAAGCCGCGAACGGCCTTGATCTGGTTTTCCTGTTTCTGCTGCGCGTCGGCGAATTTCAGCGTGACGCCGCGCTTCTCCGCCTGCTGCTTGGTGACGGTGGTTTCAGCCGCGCGCCAGCCGGATTCCGAACCGATCTGCGAGAAGCCGACGGTAAGCGATTGTGCGGAAACACTGGATGCAAGGCATGCGGAAACGGCGACAGTGAATGCCGCAAGAGCTTTTCTCATCTTATCCTCCCAGAGATGATGTCAGCGTGACGGCGACACTATGAGCATATAGTAATACTCTTGAAAAGTGGTTTTTTAGCCTTTTCGCAATTTGGCTTTCGCGAGTGACGGCGAAATTTCATCATAAAATACAATTAATCAACAAGTTAAGCGAAAATTAATCTCACTCTCTCCCTGTCTAGGAACGTCGAAAATGACCTGTGACGCGGCTTGACAGACAATGATGGCATCAAATAGTAATACAAATAAAGGGATCAAACTGAGGCGGAGTGCTGGGCCATCGGGCTAGCCGCATTCCGGCAAGGCAGGGAGGAAGAGGCCGTTGCGCGACACCGGTATCGTCGTAAATGCCGAAAAATATTCGGCTAAAGCCGAAGAACAGCGCCAAATCACTCGTCTGGGGCTGCTCTGTCGGTTATGCGTGATCTCCGAAAGCTGATTCCATTTTCCTTGCGCACAACATAAGCTTGTCGCATTTCGTAATATTTTACCGTTGGCCACTTCCGGCTGGAGACCCGCATCATGACTACATCCGACAATCTGCCCGCAACCCAAGGCAAGGGAGGCAAGCTTCGCTCGCGCGCGTGGTTCGACAATCCCGCCAACGCGGATATGACGGCACTTTATCTCGAGCGTTACATGAACTTCGGCCTGAGCCAGGCCGAGCTTCAGTCCGACCGCCCGATCATTGGCATTGCGCAGACCGGCTCGGACCTTTCGCCCTGCAACCGCCACCACCTGGAACTGGCAAACCGCCTGCGCGAAGGTATCCGTGAAGCGGGCGGTATCGCCATCGAATTCCCGGTCCATCCGATCCAGGAAACCGGCAAGCGCCCGACGGCCGGCCTCGACCGTAACCTTGCTTACCTCGGCCTCGTGGAAGTGCTTTATGGCTATCCGCTCGACGGCGTCGTGCTGACCATCGGCTGCGACAAGACCACGCCTGCCTGTCTTATGGCGGCGGCCACCGTCAACATTCCGGCCATCGCCCTTTCCGTCGGCCCCATGCTGAACGGCTGGTTCCGTGGTGAACGCACCGGCTCCGGCACCATCGTCTGGAAGGCGCGCGAACTGCTGGCGAAGGGCGAGATCGACTATCAGGGCTTCGTCAAGCTTGTCGCTTCGTCTGCCCCGTCCACCGGCTATTGCAACACCATGGGCACGGCAACGACGATGAACTCGCTCGCCGAAGCGCTCGGCATGCAGCTTCCCGGCTCCGCCGCCATCCCGGCCCCTTACCGTGATCGTCAGGAAGTCTCCTATCTCACCGGTCTGCGCATCGTCGAGATGGTGAAGGAAGACCTGAAACCATCAGATATCATGACCAAGGATGCCTTCATCAACGCCATCCGCGTCAATTCCGCCATCGGCGGTTCCACCAATGCGCCGATCCACCTCAATGGTCTCGCACGTCATGTCGGCGTCGAGCTGACCGTGGATGACTGGCAGACCTATGGCGAAGACGTGCCGCTGCTCGTCAACCTGCAGCCGGCCGGCGAATATCTCGGCGAGGATTATTACCATGCCGGCGGCGTTCCCGCCGTCGTCAACCAGCTGATGAACCAGGGACTGATCATGGAAGACGCCATGACCGTCAATGGCAAGACCATCGGCGACAACTGCCGTGGCGCGATTATCGAGGACGAAAAGGTCATCCGTCCCTATGAGCAGCCGCTCAAGGAACGCGCCGGCTTCCGCGTGCTGCGCGGCAATCTGTTCTCCTCCGCCATCATGAAGACCAGCGTGATCTCGGAAGAATTCCGCAACCGTTACCTTTCCAACCCGAACGATCCGGAAGCCTTCGAAGGCCGCGCCGTGGTGTTCGACGGTCCGGAAGATTACCATCACCGCATCGACGATCCGTCGCTGAAGATCGACGCCAACACCATCCTGTTCATGCGCGGTGCCGGTCCGATCGGTTATCCGGGTGCGGCGGAAGTGGTGAACATGCGCGCACCGGATTATCTCTTGAAGGAAGGCGTCAATTCGCTGCCCTGCATCGGCGATGGCCGTCAGTCCGGCACGTCGGGCAGCCCCTCCATCCTCAATGCCTCGCCGGAAGCGGCGGCCGGCGGCGGCCTCGCCATCCTGCAGACGGGTGACCGCGTCCGTATCGATGTGGGCCGCGGCAAGGCGGATATCCTGATATCAGGTGAGGAACTGGCCAAGCGTTACGAGGCGCTTTCCGCCGAAGGCGGTTACAAGTTCCCGGACCACCAGACGCCATGGCAGGAAATCCAGCGCGGTATCGTCAGCCAGATGGAAACCGGTGCGGTTCTGGAGCCGGCCGTGAAATATCAGCGCATCGCCCAGACCAAGGGCCTGCCGCGCGACAACCACTGAGGCAAGGCGGTTTTTGCCGACCGCTTTTTAATCAGCCCCGGGCTAAAACCCGGGGCTGAAACATTTTTGGATATTCGATGAAGCGCCGGTCTTCAAAACTGCAGGAATGTTCCTGATGTGTGAGACATACAGTGCCTCGTCGCCCGCCTGCCTACTCCTTCGAGTGAGAGAGCGGCTTTCCCAGATAAGGCAGGAAGAACATGTACAGCCCGCTGCCGATAAGCAAAGTCAGCGGCAGCAGCGGAGCATAAACGATCACCGGTGGTGTCGGGCCGAATGCCATCGAAGCGAAGTTCGCCAGAATGGTGCCGGTCAGCAGAATGCCCAGCCACCGATGGCCCTGTCTTATCCATTTTTGCAAGATCAAAGTCGCCTCCGAGAAAAAGCATCCATGATGGAATGTGACACATGGGTGCCTCAACGGGCCTGAACGAGCTTCCAGCCATTGCCGGAAGGGTCGCGGAAACTCGCATCCACTGATCCATAGCGGGCGATTGGTTCCTGGGTGAATTCGACGCCGCGTTTGTGCATGGTATCAAAGGCTTTCTGGCAATCCTCGACCACCAGAACCAGTGGCGGCATGGCGCCCTTGGCCACGGCTTCATTCAGATCCTGCGCCGTCGTCTCGTCAACGGTCGGCGCCTGCGGCCGGAACAGGCCCAGCTGGAAATCCGGCTGGTCCGGGTGCTGAACGGTCAACCAGCGATAATCGCCGTTGCGCGCGTCCGTATGCAGACGAAATCCGAGTTTTTCGACATAAAATTGCAGCGCTTCATCCTGGTCATGAACATAAAGGCCGACAAGTTGAATACCGTTTTTCATGAGCTATCTCCCTTTCACTCACCGTGCCTATCGCTTTCCGTTCGCCGGCGCTTCTCCGAAACTGCGATTGTGAGATGGGGACGATGCGCGGCGCTGACGAAACAATGGGGAACCTGCTCAAGGTCGGCAGGCAAAAGCCGCGTCCTGCGCCGCAATTCACTCGGGTTTTCCCCGGTCACATCCCGGAAAACACGGCCGAAGGTGCCGATGCTATTCCAGCCGGTTTGCAGCGCGATCTCGATGACCGGAAGGTCCGTGTCACGCAACAGCGCCACGGCGCGCTCCACCCGGCGGGTCAGCAGATAGCGGTGAGGGGGTATGCCGAAAGCATCGCGAAACGATCTCGCGAAGTGCGCCTGCGAGGCGCCGCTGACGCTTGCAAGGCGTGAAACAGGCCACGCCTCATGGGGCGCCGCGTCCATATGATCCTTGGCCCGCAGAAGGCGACGCAGCAGTTTCAAGTCTCTGTTTGCAGAGTTCTTTTCGTTTCCGGACCGGCGCATGCGGCAATCATTGAATGAACCGGCGGTCCTTGGCAAGGCTCATGCCTGTAAGCCGCTATGAGTGGCTCAGATCACCGGGTAAAGCGACCAGAAGAACAGTTCATATTCCTGATCGCGGTCGTCACCCTGCGATTCGTCATCGGGTCTGCGCGGTGTTTTGTCCTGAAATTCGGTCTCCACCCGCTCATTGACGACGGGCATCCTTCGGCCGATGCCAAAGAGGTCAAAGGAGAGCATGTTGAACCCTGCTACCATGGCCATTTCCCTTCTTCACGCGAGTTAACGGTGTGTTAAGTTTCGCGCGTTGCCATGATTTCGTCAAGATTGGCCGAGGAATTTGTCTACCATTTTTAACAACAATGTCGTGACTGACATTTTACCGCTGCCGGATTTGGCGCAATGAATGTTTATCTGCGCCTTCAAACGCCATTCGCAGGGGCGTCAGAATAGGTTTTTTCGGTCGCTTCCAGCGCGGAATCGGTGTCCGAGGCATGGCCGAGGCTTTTCAAGGCGCTGGAGAAGGCCGCGATATTGGCTTTCACCGCCTCTGGATGCGCCCTCCGACCGGTGTGATTGAGCCTTATCAGCCGTTCCGCACCGGGGCCGACACCGGCGGAAATATCCGCGTCATGCTTTTGGGACGCAGCCGCGAGAAACGCCTTGGCTTCCACGGTATCCGGCAGGATCGCCGTGGAAACGAGGGCGGAGGCGTGTGCCTCCTCCACCCAGGTTGGAATACCGAGCGCCCTGATGCCGTTTCGGGTGGCGGCCGCCGCTCTTTCGTGGCGTTCATTGGCGGATGCCAGACCTTCTGCCTCAATCCGTTCGAGGGCCGCTTCCAGCGCGTAGAATTCCAGCGGAGCCGGCGTTCCGGGCAGCGCGCCGCGGCCGGCATCGAGCCAGAGTTTCTTCTGGTCTAGAAGCGAGAGCATGGAATTGTCAGGTGCACCCGCATGCGAAAGAAGCGCCCACGCTTTTTCGCTGACGGAAATGGCGGAAACACCGGCCGGGCCGGCCAACGCCTTTTGCGGGCCGATGACGGCGATATCGATGCCCAGCCGGTCGACTTCGAAGGCATGTCCACCGATGGACGCGACGGCATCGACGAGGGTCACGACGCCCCTTTTTGAAGCGAGCGCGGCTATGGCGGGCAGGGGGTTGAGAATACCGCTTGCCGATTCCGCATGGACGATGGCGAGAAGATCGAAATCCTGCCCCTCGTCCAGCGCCCGCTCCACCGCCTCCAGCGTGACCGGCCTTGCCGGGCTGGCGGCCAGGTTGCGCACCGTGGCGCCACCTCTCGCAAGCCAGCCGCCAAACCATGCGCCATAGGGGCTGGTGACGATGTTGAGCGCCCTCAGACCCGGTCGGGCAAGGCTGGTTGCCGCCGCTTCGAGCGCCAGCACGGCTTCCGCCTGTATGAGCAGGACGTCGTTTTTTGTGCCCATCAAGGCTGCCAGCCGGTCAGCCAGAGTGGCGTAACGCTCCGCGGGAAAAGCGGGTGGGTCGAGCAGCAATGCGTAATCCGGAACGGGCATGTCTTTGTCCTTAGGTGGTAATGGTCAGGCGCGGTGCGGCGTCGATCAGCGTTCTGGCGGTCGAGGATTGCGGCGCCGAGATAATGCCTCCCGTCCTGCCGATTTCAACGATCCGCCCCGTTTCCATGATGGCGACGCGGTGGCAGAGGGCGCGGATGACCGCGAGATCATGGGAGACGAAAATACAGGAAACCGCCGTTTCCCGCTGTATTTCCACCAGCAGTTCGAGGATTTGCCGGCGAACCGAAACATCGAGCGCGGAGACGGCTTCGTCCAGAATGAGAAGTGAGGGCCGGAGCGCAATGGCCCGCGCGATCGCGACACGCTGTCTTTGGCCACCGGAAAGCTCGAAGACAGAGCGGCCGGCATAGCTGACGGGCAGCCCCACGCGGTCGAGAAGGCGGCGTATTTCCGCCGCGCGCTCGCGTCTTTCGACGATATGATGGATGCGCAAGGGCTCACCGATGGCATCTTCGACGCTGGCGCGCGGATTGAATGCGCCATGGGTATCCTGAAACACCATCTGCATATGCCGGCGGGCGGCGCGAAGCCTGCCGCCGTCAAGGGCCAGCCAATCATGGCTTTTGAAATGGATCATGCCTTCGTCGGCCGGGATCAGCCGCATCAGAATGCGCGCGAGCGTCGATTTTCCGCAGCCGGAGGGGCCGGCAAGCCCCAGCGTCTCGCCGGGCTGAAGCGAAAAGGAGATGTCGGAAAGCGCCACTACCGTACGTGCACCGGTGCGATAGGTCTTCGACAGGCCGTCGACGCTCAGAAGGGCTTCGTTCATGATGCGGCCTCACCGATGAGCGGCGGGGTGGAGAGATCGAGATAGTCGGCAAGCAAGGCCCGCGTATAGTCATGGGCAGGTGTGGAAAGCACCCGCCGGATCGGCCCCTGTTCCACCAGCCGCCCGGCGCGCAGAACCACGATCTCGTCGGCAAGGCTGGAGGCAAGGCCGATATCATGGGTGATGAAGACCAGCGTTTTGTTTTCCTGGCGCACCAGATCGTCCAGCAGCGTGGCGATGGCGGCCTGACTGACGGTATCGAGTGCGCTCGTGGCCTCGTCGGCAATCAGGATCGACGGGCCGGCGGCGATGGCGGTTGCAATCGTCACGCGCTGCCTCTGGCCGCCGGAAAGCTGATGCGGATAGGCGGCAAGCAGATGGGAAGGATGCGGCAGTCGCACCCGTTCCAGAAGGTCGCGGGCAAGATTGCGCGCCTGCCGCCATGACAGGCTAAGATGCCGCACGGCGCCTTCCGCCACCTGTTCTCCGATGGTGAGAACCGGGTTGAGTGTCGCACCGGTATCCTGAAAGATCGTGCCGATATCGCGCCCGGGCTGCGGCCTGCCGTGAAACAGGCCGCTATCGCGGCTCCAGGAAATATCGCCGGAAATTCGCGCATTTTCGGGCAGAAGCCCGGCAATGGCTTTGCCGAGCGTGGATTTTCCCGAACCGCTTTCGCCGATGATCGCCAGCCTCTGCCCTTGCCGGATCGTCAGCGAAACATTCTGCAATGCCGGCGCATCGCCGGCCGCATAAGAAACGCTGAAGTCATCGATCCGGCACAGCGCATTCCCGCTCATGGCACTTGCCTCCTCGTCGCCATCGCCCTGTTGATGCCTTCGCCGAGAAGATAAACGCCGAGAACCGTGACCAGAAGGCCGATGCCGGGGATGACGGACAGGAACGCGGCCGAGCGCAGGACGTTGCGTCCTTCGGCGATCATCGAGCCCCAGGTGACGATATTCGGATCGCCGAGCCCGAGGAAGGACAGGGCCGCCTCGGTGAGGATGGCGGCGGCGACGATGATGGCGGCGAGCGCCAGAACCGGCGGCAGGGCATTGGGCAATATTTGCCGGAAAGCGATCTCCAGCGGGTGCATGCCGATGGCGCGGGCGGATTGCACATAGTCGCGCTCGCGTATGCTCAACACCTGCGCCCGCATCAGCCGCGCCGGATCCGCCCAGGCGCCAAGTGCAATGGCGACAATGACTGTCGGCATGGAGGGGCCGATGGTGCTGACGAAGGCGAGCGCGAGCAGGAAATTCGGCACGATCTGGAAGGCGTCGGTGACGCGCATCAACGCTTCGTCCACCAGACCGCCGGCAAAACCGGCGATCGTGCCGATAACGGTGCCGACAACCAGCGCGGCGGCGGCAGCACCCATGCCGACGAGCAGGGAGGCCTGCGCGCCGTGGGCAAGCTCGGCCAGCACATTGCGGCCCAGCCGGTCGGTGCCGAGCGGCAGGGCGGCATCCGTAAAGGGTGCGATCAGCGGTTCGCCGACGATGGCCAGCGGATCGCCCGGAAAGAGGAGGGGTGCGGCGAGCGCCGTCATGGCAAGCAGTACCAGAATGATGGCGCCCGTGGCGCCTTCGAAACTGCGCAGCAGCCGGAGAGCGAAACTCATGCCTGTCGCTCCCCGCTGCCGATGCGTGGATCGAGAACGGCATAGAGAAGATCGACGGCGAGATTGACGAGGATGACGAAAACGGCGCTTGTCAGAATAATGCCCATCAAAAGCGGCGTGTCGCGGCCGCTGACCGCCTCCTGCGCCAGCCGGCCGAAACCGGGAATGGCGAAGACGCTTTCGATCACCACGCTGCCGCCGAGCATGGTCGCGGCCTGCAGGCCAAGCACGGTGACGAGCGGAAGAGCGGCATTGCGCGCGACATGGCGCAGCACGATTCGTCTCCTGGAGAGCCCCTTGGATCGAGCAAAAAGCACGAAATCCAGCGGCCAGACCGCAGCCATGGCGGTGCGCATGACGCGCAGGAACAGCGCGAGATAAATGAGACCGAGACTGGCGACCGGCAACACGAGATGGCGGGCAATATCGAGCGCCCTTGCAAATCCCTGCTTGCCGGAGGCGATGGTTTCGATGCCTGAGGTGGGCAGCCATTTGAGTTGAACGGCGAAAACGATGGCCAGCACGAGGCCGAGCCAGAAGCCGGGCGTGGCGTAAAGCGCCAGCGAAAGCGTTGAAAGCACGCGATCCGTCAACCCGCCGGGGCGCGCACCGGCCACGATGCCAAGCCCGGTGCCGAGGATGAAGGCGAGTGCGGTGGCGCTGCCCATCAGGAGAAGCGTGTTCGGCAGCCGCTCGAGTATCAGCCCCAGCACCGGCCGATCGAAGGCAAGCGACCAGCCGAGATCGAGCCGCAGCACCGAGCTGGCATAGAGCCAGAAACGGGCCAGCATCGAACCGTTCAGGCCATATTGCTCACGCAATACATCCCTGAGCCCGGCATCGCCGCCGCCGATGGAGACGAGATAGGCGTCCACCGCGTCTCCGGATGCATTTTCAAGCAGCACGAAGGTGAAAATGAGAACAATCAGCAGGACCGGAATGGCGCTGACTGCCCTTCGCTTCAGCAATATCGCTGCACGTTTCACGGCGCGTCCTCAGCTGTCGACCGCCGTATCCGCCCAGTTGGAAACGGCCCAGCGGGGGTTGCTGGCGACATGTTTGACCGTATCGCGCGCCACTGTGATGAAGCCCCATTCGGCGACGTTGATCAGCGGCAGATCGGCCGCGACCTGCTTCTGGAAGTCCTTGTAAAGCGCCGTGCGCGCGGTGGTATCGACCGTTACCGCCGCCTTGTCGATCAATTCGTCCAGCGTCTTGTTCTCGTAACCGCCCTGGTTGGAAAAGCCGACGCCCGCCGGAATGCCGGAGCGCACGAGAATGGTGGTGGAGATTGCCGGGTCGCCGCGGAAGACCGGCGGGGCGATGGCGAGATCGAAGGCGTGATTGGTGTAGACGGCTTTCTGGTGAGCGGCTGAATCATTGTTGACCAGTTCGGCATCGATGCCGATTTCCTGCAGCGCCTGACGAAGATAGGAGCCGAACTGCCTGGTTTCATTGAAGTAAGGCGCCGGAAGAAGTTTCAGCGAAAACCGTGTTCCGTTCGCGCCGCGTGCATAACCCGCCTCGTCCAGCAGGGCATTGGCCTTGGCCACATCGAAATCGTAGGTCTCGACATCGTCGGTGTAGAATTCAGGGGCGTTCTTCGGCACCGGCCCGGTGGATGCCGTGGCATAACCGAGGAAGACCTTGTCGACGACGAATTTTTTGTCGATGGCGTGAGCGATGGCCTTTCTGACCTTGAGATCGGCCAGTTCCTTGCGGCGGTGGTTGATTTCGACCACCAGCTGATAGGTCAGCGCCTCGTAACCATCGGCGATGACCTTGATGCCCGCTACTTTCGAGATGCGGTCGAGATCGGCCAAGGGCACGGCGGAAAAGGCGGCAAGCTGGATTTCCTCGGCTTCGAGCGCGGAAGCCGCGCCCGCCCGGTCCGGCAGGACACGGTAGATGATCTCTTCGAGCTGCGGTTCACCCTTGCCCCAATAATTGGGATTGCGGGTCAGGCGGTAATATTCGCCGGGCTTGTATTCCGCAAAAACGAAAGGCCCGGTGCCGACCGGTTTGGTATTGGCCGGATTGGTGGCGATATCGGTGCCCTCATAAAGATGTTTCGGCACGACGCTGGTAACGACCGGCAGCGCATTGCGGATGAGCTGGAACGGCGTGGGCTTGGAGAAGCGGAAAATCGCCGTGTGTTCATCCGGCGTGTCCACCTTCTCGAGATTGGCGAAGACCAAGCGCCCGAGATTCTGTAACGGTTTCCAGACGGAGAGCGCCGAAAAGGCCACATCCGCGGAGGTGAACGGCTTGCCGTCATGCCAGGTTACGCCCTCGCGCAGCTTGAAGGTGGCGCTGAGCCCGTCATCCGATCCCTGCCATTCGGTCGCAAGCCGTGGCGTGAGCCCGTCCTTGCCATCAAAGGAGGCTTCGGCCAGCGGCTCGATGATCTTGCTGGCAATATAAAACACGCCGTTTGAGGCGACGATCGCCGGGTTGAGGTTCTTCGGCTCCGAATCGGCCGCGACGATCAGCCTTCCCCCGGGCGCTGCCTGCTGCGCGGCGGCGATGCCTGCCAACCCCGTGGTTGCGGCAAGAAGGAGCGAGGTCTTGAGAAGCGAGCGGCGGGACAGGTGGGCAGGCGACATGGTTCACTCCGGAAATGAGGGCTGGGCGGGCCTTTCCGCTTGGTCCGCGGCGGCCGATCTTAAGACTGCAACCTCGGCAGTGTCCACGTTAATTCGCGGGCTTTACAGCAATGATTTTACGTTGCGCGGGTCTTTGCGGAAACAATATGCTTTCCGGCAGTAATGCGCTTTTCTCCTGTTGCCTTCGTGCCGGCGGCGATGTTCCGGAAATTTGATTTAACGCAATAAAATGAGGTGGTTGAAATGCTGCGACCTGGGCCGTGTCTGCGCTGTTGCGCCTGTGGGCGAAGTGAAAATCTGCCGCGGCGACCCCGTTTGGAAAGGGGTAATTAACCTTTATTTTTTATTTCAAGGAGACCGAAATATGTACGTTTATGATGAGTGTGCACGCTGCCATGAGCTTCTCCCGATCCAGATTCCAGAATTCGTCCAATAGCGTAGGGGAGGGGAGCGAGAAGGCTCGTCATGCCGGCGGCCAGGTGGTTGCCGGTCAGCAGACGGCGGCGATGAAGGCTGGGACACCCCGGCCGAATGCCGATGTCAGCGCAGCGGACGCCATCGAAGGCCGCGCCGAGATGCCCGGCTGGCAGAATGCTTTTGTGCTCGGCCCGAATGTGCGCTTCACCCGCACGCCGGAAAGCGCCTTTACCCGGCGCATGCCGGTCGAGACCCCCAATATTCCGGAAGAGGACGTGCCGGCCGCCGCTGCGCCTGAAACGGTGGAGCAGGAAGCGGTGGCGGAGCCACAGGCTGTGCAGCAGGAGGTTGCTCCCGTCTCCCAACCGGTCGTGAAGCAGGCGGAGGAGCGCATGCCGCCGCCGCGCATGCCCTTCCTGCCGCAGCCGCCGGATGCCCGGGGCGCAAGGGCGCTGACCTATAAGTTGCGGCTGGAGCTTGCCCGCAAACAGGCGGAAGAGGCGGCCGCCGCCGCGCAGATGCCCGTTCAGGCGGATATTTCCGCAGCCGTTGAAGCGCCTGCGCGGCAGATATTCTCGCCGGTTCAGCCACAATCCAACGAGCCCGTTATGGCTGCAGTTCAGGACACCGCGCCGCAGGCCGTCATTCCGGCTTTCGCCGCCCATCTGCCGGATGAGCTTTTCTGGGAAGTGATGACGCTCGATCTGCCGGGCGGTGCCGGCGAGGGCGTTTCCGTGTCCACGCGCGCCGTTCTTGCAAATTCGGTCGTCACGGTGCCAGCGATCGCCGCGCCGGTCGCCGTCGCGTCGCCGGCTGCTGCTGCGATCGTGCTTTCGTCCGAGCCTCCGGTCGTCAGCGTGCCCGGCGGTTCCGCAATCCGGCTTTATCGTGAGATCGGCGTGCGTCAATCCGTCGTTCCCGCCGCCATTCCGGTTGCCGGACAGGAGATCGCGCCGCCGCCCGTTGCGGAAGCGCCCATGGTTGTCGAGACACCGAGACCCGTGGAGCAGGTTCAGCCGGTGGAGAGAGTTGCGGCCGAGCCGCGCTTCACGCCGCGCGCGCCCATCCAGGCCTCGCAGCCGATGTTCCGCGAAGCTCCGGTCTTTGCCGAAGGCGAATATGAATACCCCTCCATCGATCTTCTGCAGGAGGCCCGTGTCCAGCAGACCACGACCATGACCCCGGAAGCGCTGGAACAGAGCGCCGGGCTTCTCGAAAGCGTGCTGGAAGACTTCGGCATCAAGGGGGAGATCATCGATGTCCGTCCCGGCCCGGTCGTCACGCTTTACGAGTTCGAACCCGCCCCCGGCGTCAAGTCCTCGCGCGTCATCGGTCTCTCGGACGATATCGCCCGCTCCATGTCGGCGCTCTCGGCGCGCGTCGCCGTGGTGCCCGGCCGCAATGTCATCGGCATCGAATTGCCGAACCCGGTGCGTGAGACGGTTTACCTCCGCGAACTGATCGAAGCGACGGATTATGCCGAGACCCGCCAGAAGCTTGCGCTCTGCCTCGGCAAGACCATCGGCGGCGAACCGGTCATCGCCGAACTCGCGAAGATGCCGCACCTTCTGGTCGCCGGCACCACCGGTTCGGGCAAGTCGGTCGCCATCAACACCATGATCCTGTCGCTGCTCTATCGTCTGAAGCCGGAAGAGTGCCGCCTGATCATGGTCGATCCCAAGATGCTCGAACTTTCCGTTTATGACGGCATTCCGCATCTTTTGACGCCTGTGGTCACCGATCCGAAAAAGGCGGTCATGGCGCTGAAATGGGCCGTGCGTGAAATGGAAGACCGTTATCGCAAGATGTCGCGCCTCGGTGTGCGTAATATCGACGGTTATAATGCAAGGGCCGCTGCCGCCCGCGCCAAGGGCGAGACGGTGTTCTGCAACGTGCAGACCGGCTTTGACCGCGCCACCGGCGAAGCGGTCTACGAGCAGGAGGAAATGGACCTCACGGCCATGCCCTATATCGTCGTCATCGTCGACGAGATGGCCGACCTGATGATGGTCGCAGGCAAGGAAATCGAAGGCGCGATCCAGCGTCTGGCGCAGATGGCGCGTGCCGCCGGCATCCATCTCATCATGGCAACACAGCGCCCGTCGGTCGATGTCATCACCGGCACGATCAAGGCGAATTTCCCGACCCGTATCTCGTTCCAGGTAACGTCGAAGATCGACAGCCGCACCATCCTTGGCGAACAGGGCGCGGAGCATCTGCTCGGCCAGGGCGATATGCTGCACATGATGGGTGGCGGCCGCATCGCCCGCGTCCACGGTCCCTTCGTTTCGGACGAGGAAGTGGAGAAGGTGGTGGCGCATCTGAAGACGCAGGGACGCCCGGAATATCTCGGCACCGTCACGGAAGACGCCGACGAGACCGAGGAAGAGGTGGAAGAGGAAGCCGCTGTTTTCGACAAGACCGCCATGGGCGAGGACGATAGCGACGATCTCTATGAAAAGGCAGTCAAGGTGGTGATGCGCGACAAGAAGTGCTCCACATCCTATATCCAGCGCCGCCTGTCCGTCGGTTATAACCGTGCCGCTTCACTCGTCGAGCGTATGGAGCAGGAAGGCATTGTCGGGCCTGCCAACCATGTCGGCAAACGGGCGATCATCGCCGGCGAACGCTCTTCTTACGATGCCATGGGGGCGGAAGACTGATTGAGCCTTCAGGGGCGTGCGATATTCGATTGCAAAAACGCGTCCCGCGAATAGCTTGTGCGGCATGGATTCTGGAATTGGGAGGATTCCCTCATGGCGCACAGCAATGAAAAAGCCAACGTTCTGGCGAAGCTGGATGAGCTGGAGCGGTTTTGCCGCGCCGTTTTCCTGGCCGCCGGCACCGATGATGAAACCGCCGACGCGGCGACTCGCGCCATGATGCATGGCACGAGGCTCGGTGTGGACAGCCACGGCGTGCGCCTGCTTGCCCATTATATTACCGCACTCGAAGGCGGGCGTCTCAATGGGCGCCCGCAAATCAGCCGCGTTTCCGGCTTCGGCGCGGTGGAGACGATCGACGCCGATCACGCCCATGGCGCCCGCGCCACCTATGCGGCGATGGAAAGCGCCATGGCGCTTGCTGAAAAATTCGGCATAGGCGCGGTGGCGATCCGGAATTCCTCGCATTTCGGCCCGGCCGGTGCCTATGCGCTGGAAGCGGCGCGGCAGGGTTATATCGGCCTCACCTTCTGCAATTCCGACAGTTTCGTGCGCCTGCATGATGGCGCCATGCGCTTCCACGGCACCAACCCCATTGCCGTTGGCGTGCCGGCAGCGGATGACATGCCCTGGCTGCTGGACATGGCCACCAGCGCGGTGCCCTATAACCGCGTTCTGCTTTATCGCAGCCTCGGGCAACAATTGCCGCAAGGTGTCGCCTCGGATGGTGAAGGGATCGATACGCGCGATCCCCATGCCGTTGAAATGCTTGCCCCGGTTGGCGGCGAGTTCGGGTTCAAGGGGGCGGCACTTGCCGGAATGGTGGAGATTTTCAGCGCTGTTCTCACGGGCATGAAGCTCAGCTTCGATATCGCTCCGATGGGTGGGCCGGATTTTTCCACGCCGCGCGGGCTCGGGGCCTTCGTTCTGGCGCTGAAGCCGGAGGCCTTCCTGGAGCGCGAGGCGTTCGACGAGGGCATGAAACGTTATCTCGAGGTCCTGCGTGGATCGCCCGCGCGGGAAGACTGCAAGGTCATGGCGCCGGGTGACCGGGAGTGGGCGGTGGCGGCAAGGCGGGAGAGGGAAGGGGCTCCTGTTGATCCCGTCACGCGAGAGGCTTTTTCGGAGCTTGCTGCAAAATTTTCGGTCAATCCGCCCGCCTATCATTAAAGCGGCCTGTGGCTGACGGCGACTTTGCGCCGTCATGCAGGATCAGGCGGGGCGCAGCAGCATGTTCGGGCGCGGATAGGGCGCTGCCGCCACTCCCAGCCTTTCGGCCCCGACGGGGCGTCCGATAAAATAACCCTGCGCGTAGTCGATCTCCATCTGCCGCACGAGTCTGAGCTGTTCCTCGGTCTCCACGCCTTCGATCAGGATCTTGTGGCCGCGATTGCGGATGAGGCGGATCATGTCCTGCAGCATCGCCCGGCCACGCGGGGTCTTGCTGTCATGCAGGAAGGAGCGGTCGATCTTGACGGTATCGAAATCCGTCATGCGCAGCCACGAAAGGCCCGCAAAACCCGTTCCGAAATCATCCAGCCAGATATTGATGCCGAGCGTTTTCAGGTCGTTCAGGCAACGCAGCACGTCGGAGTGCATTTCCATGTCGACGCCTTCGGTGATTTCGAAAGCGAGCCTGTTGCCGGCAATGCCCGCCTCCACGAGAATGGCGGCCACCGAGGTGGCGAAACCCGGATTTTTCAATTGCATTGGCGACACATTGACACTGACGACCGCCACCTTGTCATCGGCCAGTATCTGTTTGCAGACGGTCTTGATGGTCCAGAGGCCCAGTTCCATGATGGTACCGGTGCGCTCGGCGATCGGAATGAAGATGCCGGGTGCAACAGGGCTGCCGTCCAGCAGGCGAAGCCGCATAAGCGCCTCAACCCCTGCGGTCTCATTGGTCGAAACATTGAGGATCGGCTGGTAGACGAGCGAAACGAGATCTTCCGCTACGGCGATTTTCAGCAGGGCGGCAATGTTCTCCGTCTCGTCGCTGGTCTGCGGATCATCGGGATCGAACAGTTTCATGCAGTTGCGGCCGTTGCCCTTGGCGATATAGAGCGCGCGGTCGGCTTCATTGATGATCTTTTCCAGCTTGCCGTCCGGATTGGTGCGGGTAAAGGACGCACCGATGCTGACGGTGACGATGAAGGTGCCGTCCCGGCGCTGGTCATGCGCGAGCGACAGGTTTTCAACGGTGTGGCGGATCGTCTCGGCAAGCTCACCCACCTGCTGCTTGGACCTGAATGGCGCCAGCACGATGAATTCTTCACCGCCATAACGGCCGATTGAGGCGCCGTGGTCGGTGATTGCATCCTGCAGGGCGCTGCCCACCGTCACCAGGCATTTGTCGCCTTCCTGATGGCCGTAGCGGTCGTTGTATTTCTTGAAGAAGTCGACGTCGATCAGGAAAACGGCAAAGCCTTCTTCCTTCCTGATCCAATTGTCCCACAGCAGGCGCAGATGATGATCGATGGCGCGGCGGTTCTGCAGGCCCGTCAGGGAGTCGGTGTTGGAAAGCCGCAGCAGCGCCTGGCCCCGTTCGTCCGCCGCCTTCTGCTGGGCCTTCGCTTCCAGGCCGTTGACGAAGACGTGGTAGCGCTCCCGGTTCAGGTTCCAGTTCACATAGGAAGTGAAGACGAAGCAGGAAATGTAGAAGGTGCCGAAGGCGAACTTGTAGAACGTATCTTCGGGAAACTGCGTTGCCGCCAGAAAATAGGTAACGAGAATAATGCCCGAAGACACCAGCGACAGATGGAAGCGGAAGGTGAAAAACAGATTGGCGCCCATCATGAAGATCGCCCCGAAAACCATGTAATAGGACATGTTTTCGGTATTGTCGGTCAACAGCGACGGCAACAGCCAACCGATATAGCCCATGACGAGAGCCGTCGCACAGGTAAGATCGAGCGCCGCGGTGCTGGCGCCCTTGCGCAGCTGGATTTCCAGCGTCAGCAGCGATGAAAGGACGACCACGAAGCGTGCGACAATGGTGTAAAAAGCGACGTCGGGTATCAGAATGATGTCGGTTACAGCAAACAGCAGATAGATGAAAACAGCAGTCCACAGGCCCCGCCGGATTGAACCACGGCGGCTGCGCTCACCTTCCTGCTGGTAAAGGGCAAGAAGTTCATCAGAAAACCGGGAGTCCGGCCGCCGATAGTCTTGCTGTCCACTCACCTCTCCCAATGTGTGCTTCATGCACTTTCCCATAGTGTTGCGTATACTTTATTAAGTAACTGCTTATTCCACTTTTCCGTGTGCTGTCGCACCCAGTGCGGGTTTCCGTCGATCTCTGCCGATGCATGCGGAGAACATGGAAAGGAAGAACGCATCATACGTTCGCAACATTAAGTTTCACTAAATCGCGTATCTGCTTTCTCCCGTACTCACGAGTGTGACCAAAAAAATACGCTAATCTACTAATGTATCCCTACACCGCTCAAAAATCGAAAGCGAGTGGCCTTCCGTCTCCCAGAAACGTATAGTTAACAATGTGTTAATACTGGAGGCTGAAGTGGTGCGGGTAAAGAAGAAAAATCTTGACGGGGCAAGTCTGATTACCCCGGATACTGTCGCAAAAGAGATTTTTGCACGCAGAACGGAAACATTCGATGAGCAGTTCGCAGTTGCGAAAGCAGAGGTGGCGCTCATTCTCGAATTGGCACAACAGCAATTCGACAATCGTGTTTCAGCACGTGAGATAATACATAGAACGGCAGGTGCGCTTCATGCCCTGCGTGAAAAGCTCCACTCCAGCGTGTGGGCTGAACTGATTCCGCTGGTGCAGAATCACCCTGTTTCGGTCCATTTTCTGGAGGACCCGTTCACACGCTGGTCTTTCGAAAAGCCGCGGGGTTATTCGGGCGATGCGCAGCTGCTCGATTTCATTTATGGCCACGACAGTGTTGCCGAACTGGTGAACGGCGCCACGCCGCTCGGTGCGGCGCTTTATGATTATACGAAAGACGCCAGTTCCTCGGTCGCCGTGCGCGAGCGGCGCGATTTGCTGACGCGCTTCGTCGACAAGGCCGCGGCCCGGCATGGCGATGAGGCGGAAATCCTCACCATCGCTTCCGGCCATCTGCGCGAGGCGGATGCCTCCGTGGCGTTGAAACAGGGCAAAATCAAGCGCTGGGTGGCGCTCGATCAGGATCCGCTCAGTGTCGGCTCCGTCGCCCGTGATTTCAACGGCAGCTGCATCGAGGCGATCGACGGTTCCGTGCGCGATATCGTCCTGCGCACGCAGGAACTCGGCACTTTCGATCTGATCTATGCGGCCGGTCTCTATGATTATCTGAACGACCGCGTGGCGATCAAACTCACGCGGCGCTGCATGGAGATGCTGAAACCCGGCGGCATGTTCCTTTTCGCCAATTTCTCGGAAGACATCGTCGTTGACGGTTACATGGAAACCTTCATGAACTGGGCGCTGCTGTTGCGCTCCAAGGCGGATATGTGGCGGATCGTCAATGCCAGCGCCGATCCTGCAAGCATCGAGGCGGAGGTGTTCTTTGGCGAAAACCACAATATCGTTTACGCCACGATGCGTAAGAAGATGTGAGGCGCAGGGTTATAAGACGCTTTATTGACGCCCGTTTCAGATGGGGCGAGCGCCCGCTGCTTGTTTCTTCTCCCCGCCGGGGAGAAGTCCGCGGCAGCGGGATGAGGGGGCAAGCTCTCAGTCTATCTCTGCCGTAGCCCCCTCATCCGACCCTTCGGGCCACCTTCTCCCCGGCGGGGAGAAGAAACACGCTGCGACGTTGCGCCCGATGTCGTCGCGAGTTCCCGTCAGAACGCGTCTTCCCCTCCGCCAATAACCATTTGATTAAACGCCGGCACGGGCCTAAGAATCCGCGCCGAATGCGTTGCAGAATGGAATGGCTGAAATGAAGAGATATTATTCGGATATGGGCGGTCTGCCGGGACAGACGGAACTTCTGTCGAGCAAGGCGGTGTTCAAGACCGCCTACGCGGTCATCCCCAAAACCGTCATGTCCGATATCGTGACGAGCGTGCTGCCGCACTGGACCGGCACCCGGGCCTGGATCATCGCCCGGCCGATGACGGGTTTTTCCGAAACGTTCGCGCAATATATCGTTGAGGTGCAGCCCGGTGGCGGCAGCGAGCGGCCGGAACCGGATGTACGCGCCGAGGCGGCGATCTTCGTCGTTGACGGCGAAATGACGGTGGAATTCGAGGGCGCGCAACATGCCTTGCGGGAGGGCTCCTTCGCCTTCCTGCCGGCTGGCTCCCGCTGGCAGCTTCGCAATTCGGGCAAGGTGCCCGTCAAGTTTCACTGGGTCCGCAAGGCGTTTCAGGCGGTCGACGGGCTGGAGCCGCCACCGGCGATCTTCTCCCATGAGGATGAGCATGATTTGTCGCCCATGCCGGATACGGAAGGCAAATGGGCAACGACGCGCTTCATCGATCCGGACGATGTGCGTTACGACATGCATCTCAACATCGTTACCTTTGAGCCGGGCGCGACCATTCCCTTCATGGAAACCCATGTGATGGAACACGGCCTTTATGTGCTGGAAGGCAAGGCGGTCTACCGGCTGAACGAGGACTGGGTGGAAGTGCAGGCGGGCGACTTCATGTGGCTGCGCGCCTATTGCCCGCAGGCCTGTTATGCGGGCGGGCCGGGTCGCTTCCGTTACCTGCTCTATAAGGATGTGAACCGGCACGTGAAGCTCTGGTAACGGGCACCATATCCTGCAAAATCCACGAATTATCGCGCAATCCGGCGGTTTGCGCGATAAATGCTTGCTTTAAATCAAATATCTCTAATAAATCCGGTTATGTGGGCGGCCGTCGCTGTTCCGCACCGTTTCGGCATTCGCCTGCTATCCTGAGAAGACTTCCCGTATGAATGAGACAATCGATACCAATGTCTTCAATCTTGCGCCGGTGGCGATGTGGATCGAGGATTTCAGCGAGGTGAAAAGCCAGTTCGATATCTGGCGGGCTGAGGGCGTCGAGGATATCAGGACGTTTCTTCTGGGCGATTTATCAAGGGTCGCGGCCTGTTCACAGAAGATCCGCGTGATCGAGGTCAACGCGAGGACGCTGGAACTGTTCGAGGCCCGCGACCAGGCGCATCTCGTTGATAATCTGCACCGGATTTTTCGGGACGACATGCTGGAAAGCCATGTGAACGAGCTTTCCGAACTCTGGGCGGGCAAGACGGAATTCACCGGCAACGCGGTCAATTATTCAATCGGCGGCAAGCGGCTGGATATTCAGCTGCGCGGCGCGGTCATCCCCGGCCACGAAAAAACGCTCGGACGGTTGCTTTTGACCACCGAGGATGTGACGGAACGGGAGGAGGCCCGCCGCAAGGAGCTTCTCAACCGCCGTTACGCCGAAGGCATGTTCAAACATTCGCCTGTTTCCCTGTGGGTGGAGGATTTCAGCCGGGTGCGGCGGCTGATCGAGGAGGTCAGGGATCGCGGCATCGTCGATTTTCGCGTGTTCATGGATGTACATCCGGAATTCGTGCGGCAATGCATGAGCGAAATCCGCGTCATCGACGTCAACCGCGCGACGCTCGACCTCTTCTGCGCCCCGGATAAACAGGTTCTGTTGCAGCGGCTCGGCGATATTTTCCGCGGCGAGATGGAAAAGCCGTTCCGGGAACAGCTGATCGAACTCTGGAACGGCAATCTCACCCACCATCGCGAGGTGGTGAATTATGCGCTCGACGGTTCGGAACGGCATGTGCTCCTGCATTTTTCCGTTTTCCCCGGACACGAGCACGACTGGTCGCTGGTGCAGGTGGCGTTGACGGACATCACCGCGCGCAAGAAGGCGGAAGCCTATCTCGAATATCTCGGCAAGCACGATGTGCTGACCAAGCTGCATAACCGCGCTTTCTATTCGGACGAGCTGAACCGGCTGGAGCGCAGCGCGCTGAGGCCGGTGTCCGCCATCGTCATCGATCTCAACGGCCTGAAGGATGCCAATGACAAGCTCGGCCACGATGCCGGCGACGCCCTGCTGCGGCGGGTGGGCGAGGTGCTGAACGGCGTGGTGACCGCGCCGAACCATGCCGCGCGTATCGGCGGTGACGAATTCGCCATTCTTCTTCCCGGTGCCGACAAGCAGGTGGCCGCTGCCATGGTTGAAACCGTTTATGAACTGCTGAAAATCAACAACCAGTTCTATTCCAGCGCGCCGCTCAGCCTGTCGCTGGGCGTGGCGACCAGTGAGGCCGGCGAGACCATGGAATCGCTGGTGCGCCGGGCCGACATGAACATGTACGAGCAGAAGAACGCCTATTATGCGGCCCTGCGCAACCGCTCCGCCGACAATAGCGATACGACGAAGAACAGCGCGCAGCCGGAAACCACCTCGTTGAAGCGCCTCTTCTGAGCGCGCAGGCGAGGGCGGTCAGGATGGAATGCTGGCGCCCGTCGCCCTGAGAATGAGCGCAATGCTGCTTCGTGCGATACGCTCCAGCTCCGCTTGCGCCGTGCTGGCCCGCGCGCGTTGCGCAAGGCTGTGCTGCAGGGCTGCGAGCATGTCGGCGACCGCATCGATATCTGTTTCGGGCGGCAGCTGGCCATCATCGCGTGCCATCGCGATGCGCTCGCGGAACCGTGCATCGGTGCGACCGAGGGCGGCGGACAGTTCCGCCCCCATCAGCGGGTCGGCCGTCGCTTCGCCGGTGATGACGCTCAGCACCGGACAGCCGAGCGGGTAATCAGCCCCTTCGGAATAGATCCCGACAATCGCCATGAAATACCCATCGAGCGCCGCTGCGAGCGAGGGAGTGGCGAAGAGCGCATGGTTGCGGCGTGCGTTACTCCCGGCAATATAATGCTCGATAGCCCGCAGATAGATGGAGCGCTTGTTGCCAAAGGCGGCGTAAAGGCTTGGCCGCGCCATTTTCGTCGCCTCCGACAGATGGTCGAGCGAGGTTGCGGTATAACCGTGACGACGGAATTCGAGGAGGGCTGCGGCGAGCGCGGCGTCGGTGTCATATTGCCGGGGACGCCCCCGGGCGGATTTCTCTTTCATTTTTGTACCGTTTCGCAATAAATTCGTTGCGCCGTATTTTTGTGCGGTCTAGTATAAAAATAAGCGGCATGGAAAACAATCCCTTCGGGGGAGAGCATCGACGCGTATGCGTGGCGTGCTCTTCCGGCTGCGCGGGCGGGGAATGCCTGCCTTTCCTTCTCGATTAAAAGGACAATCGATGACTGACAAAATCCGTATCGGCATTAACGGGTTCGGCCGCATCGGCCGGACGGTTTTAAGGGCGGCGATGGCGCGGGGCGATGTCGAGATCGTGGCGATCAACGATCTGCTGCCGATCGATCATCTCGCTTATCTGCTTAAATATGACAGTGTGCATGGCGGCTTCCCGGGCGCCGTGGCGACAGCGGACAACGCGCTTGTCATCGACGGCGGGGCTGTGAGAGCCTTCAGCGAACGGGAACCGGGCGCAATCGGCTGGGCCGGGGTGGGTGTTGATGTCGTCATCGAATCGACCGGCTTTTTCCTGACGAAGAAGGCGGCGGAAGGACATCTTGTCGCCGGTGCCGGCAAGGTTCTGATCTCGGCGCCGCCGGATGACGATACGCCGGTATTTGTCATGGGTGTCAATGCGAAGGGCTATGCCGGACAAACCATCGTCTCGAACGCTTCGTGCACGACCAATTGCGTCGCGCCGCTCGCCAAGGTGCTGAACGACGCGTTCGGTATCGAGGAAGCACTGATGCTGACAGTTCATGCAACGACCTCAAGCCAGAACACGGTGGATGGCGTCGCCCGCAAGGACTGGCGTTTTGGTCGCGGTATTCTGGAAAACATCATTCCCGCGACAACCGGTGCGGCACGCATGGTGGGCCGGGTCGTGCCGGAATTGAACGGGCGGATCAACGGTCTGGCGGTGCGCGTCCCGGTCTCTGACGTCTCGATGATCGACCTGACATGCCGACTGCGGGAAAAGGTTTCCTACGAGGATATCTGCGCGATGATCCGCATGCAGGCGGCGGGCGAGATGGGCGGCATTCTTGCCTATTGCGACGATCCCGTCGTCTCCACCGACATGCGCGGCAACCCGCATTCCTCTATCTTCGACGCGCTGGCCGGAATGCAGACGGAGGGTGGCCTTACCAAGCTGGTCGCTTGGTACGACAATGAATGGGGTTATGCCTGCCGCTGCCTCGATATGGCGGCGCATATTTTTCGCGCCGGATAGGCTGCGATATTTATACCGCGAGGGATGGCATCGCTTGTCGCGCAGCCGTCCCTCGTCCGTAGCGGCATACCCGGGACAGGCCCGGGAAACGCCCGGGGATGATCGGGGAGAGTGCGGGGACTATCATTAGTCCAGCCCCACCCTCCGGCTGTTGCGATATGTCCGTTCCCTGGACGTGTCCGTTCGCCTCCGCTTTTCATCTTTCCCCTTGAACATACTCCGTTTCCGCACGGCCCCGCGTCTTCACAAGCGCGTGAGGGTGCTTTTGCACTGCAACAATCCTATTGCCGAAATTTTACATACGTATTAGTATGTATGTAAATGTGACCTATTTTGTGGATTCGGAGCGCAGTATGGCGAAGAGATTTGGGCAGATCGTAGCGGTGTTGTTGACAGGCATCGTTCTGGTCGGATGTAGCGACGAGCAGGCCGCAGCGCCCGGCGCCCCGCCGCCCGGTGCGGTCAAGGTCGTGGCCGTGAAGCCGGAAGAGCTGCCCATCACCAATGAATTGCCGGGACGCATCGCGCCGACGCGACTTGCTGAAGTGCGCCCCCGCGTCTCGGGCATCATCGTCGAGCGGGTGTTCGAGCAGGGCTCGCTGGTGAAGGAAGGCGACGTTCTCTACCGAATCGATCCCGCGCCGTTCCAGGTCCGCGTCGACAGCGCTGAAGGCACGCTGCGCCGGGCGCAGGCCGCCCAACTGCAGGCGCGGCAGACCGCCGACCGTCAGCAGCAGCTGCGCCGCTCCAATGTCGGCTCGCAGCAGGAATTCGACAATGCCGTCGCCCAGCTGGCGCAGGCCGATGCCGAAGTGGCGGTGGCCGAAGCCGGCGTTGCGGAAGCAAAGCTCAACCTGCAATATGCCGATGTGAAGGCCCCGATCAGCGGCGTCATCGGCCGGGCGCGCATCACCGAAGGCGCGCTGGTCAGCGCCACCGGTTCGGAAAGCCTGGCGACGATCCAGCAGCTCGATCCGATCTATGCCGACTTTACCCAGCCGGCCGCCGATCTCATCCGTCTGCGCAAGGCGCTGCAGGATGGCCAGCTGATGACCGGCCCGAACGAAGCCGAAGTCAATCTGCTGTTTGATGACGGTAGCCGTTATCCGGTTGCCGGCCGCTTACTGTTCTCCGAAGCGGCGGTGGATGAAACCACCGGCCAGGTGACGCTGCGCGGCGAATTCCCCAACCCGAACGGCGATCTTTTGCCGGGCATGTATGTCCGCGTCCAGATCCAGCAGGGCATTGAGAAGGCGGCCTTTGCCGTGCCGCAGCAGGCGGTGCAGCGCGATGCGGGCGGGCAGGCAAGCGTTCTCGTCGTCAATGCCGAAGACACCGTCGAACAGCGGCGCGTCAGGGTCGGCCGTTCCATCGGTGACCGCTGGGTGATTTCGGAAGGCCTTGACGATGGCGACCGTGTCGTTGCCGAAGGTTTCCAGAAAACTGCGCCGGGCGCCAAGGTGAAGCCTGAGCCGTGGTCTGCGGAGCCCGATGTCACTGCCGCCACCGGCAGCGAGGGCGCTGCCCCGGCCGCGAAGCAATAAGGACCGATTTCCATGGCACGTTTTTTCATCGATCGGCCCATTTTTGCCTGGGTCGTCGCCATCTTCATCATGCTGGCGGGCCTGCTCGCCATTCCCATGCTGCCGATTGCGCAATATCCGAATGTGGCCCCACCGCAGATTTCGATCGGTACCAACTATCCCGGTGCAGCGCCCGAGGACATCTATCAGAGCGTCACGCGTCCCATCGAGGAGGAGCTGAACGGGGTTCCGGGTCTTCTCTATTTCGAATCGACCTCCGAATCCTCAGGCAGCATTTCCATCAACGTCACCTTTGCGCCCGGCACCAATATCGGCGAGGCGCAGGTGGAGGTGCAGAACCGCATCGCCCGCGTTCAGCCGCGTCTGCCGCAGGCGGTTACCCAGCAGGGCCTGCGCGTTGAGCAGGCCGGCACCTCGTTCCTGATGATGGTGGCGCTTACCTCCGTCGATGGCAATACGGACGCCATCGGCCTCGGCGACTATCTCAGCCGCAACGTGGTCGGCGAATTGCGCCGTGTGCCGGGCGTCGGCAGCGCGCAGCTGTTTGCCACCCAGCGCTCCATGCGCATCTGGATGGACCCGGACAAGATGCTCGGCCTCAGCCTGACCTCTTCCGATGTCATTGGCGCCATTCAGGCGCAGAACTCGCAGGTTGCGGCGGGCCGCATCGGCGCGTCGCCAAATCCGATCGGCCAGCAGATTTCTGCCACCGTCAACGTGCAGGGCCAGCTGACGACGCCGGAGGAATTCGGCTCCATCGTGCTGCGCGCCAATCCGGATGGTTCCTCCGTGCGGCTGCGCGATGTGGCGCGGGTGGAAGTGGGCGGCGAAAGCTACGCCTTTTCCAGCCGCCTGAACGGCAAACCCAGTGCGGCCATCGGCGTGCAGCTGTCGCCCACCGGCAATGCGCTGCAGACCTCCGAGGGCGTGCGCGCCACCATGGAGGAGCTGTCGCGGTATTTCCCGGCGGGTCTGGAATATGAGATTCCCTACGACACCAGCCCCTTCGTGAAAATCTCCATCCAGAAGGTGATCAACACGCTGGTGGAGGCGATCATCCTCGTCTTCGTGGTGATGTTCGTCTTCCTCCAGAACATCCGCTATACCATCATTCCGACACTGGTGGTGCCCGTGGCGCTGCTCGGCACCTGCGCCATCATGTATGTCTCGGGTTTCTCCATCAACGTGCTCACCATGTTCGCCATGGTTCTCGCCATCGGCATTCTCGTCGATGATGCGATCGTCGTCGTTGAAAATGTCGAGCGCATCATGGCGGAAGAGCATCTGTCGCCGAAGGAGGCCACCCGCAAGGCGATGGGCCAGATTTCCGGCGCCATCATCGGCATCACGCTGGTTCTGACGGCGGTGTTCGTGCCCATGGCCTTCTTCCCCGGTGCCGTCGGCATCATCTACCAGCAGTTCAGCCTGACGATGGTGGTCTCCATCCTGTTCTCGGGCTTCCTCGCGCTGTCGCTCACGCCGGCGCTCTGCGCGACGTTCCTGAAGCCGATCAAGGCCGGCCACCACGAGAAGAAGGGCTTCTTCGGCTGGTTCAACCGCGGCTTCGACAAGGCATCGCATAAATACTCATCTTCAGTCGGTAGCATCATCAAGCGCTCCGGCCGTTTCATGATCATCTATGCGGCGCTGCTTGCCGGTCTCGGCTGGGCCTATATGCAATTGCCGAGCTCCTTCCTGCCCAACGAGGACCAGGGTTACCTGATCGTTGACATCCAGGCGCCGGCGGAAGCCAGCAGCGAACGCACGCTGCAATCCATCCAAGAAATCGAAAAGATCTTCCTGGCGGAACCGGCGGTCGATCGCGTGATCGCGGTCTCGGGCTTCTCCTTCTCCGGTTCCGGCCAGAATGCCGGTCTCGCCTTCGCGACGCTGAAGGACTGGAGCGAGCGCGGGCCGGAGGATTCAGCCGACGCCATTGCTCAGCGCATCAACGGCAAGCTGTGGGGCCTGCCGGGTTCCATGTCCTTCACGCTGTCGCCGCCGCCCATTCAGGGTCTCGGCAATTCCAGCGGCTTCACCTTCCGCCTGCAGGACCGCGCGGGTGCGGGACAGGCAGCACTGAGCGCCGCCGGAGCACAGCTGATGGCGGCGGCGCAACAAAGCCCGGTTCTCGCCGGCCTGCGTGTCGAAGGCATGCCGGATTCGCCACAGGTCAATCTCATCATCGACCGTGAAAAGGCCAATACCTTCGGTGTGACCTTCAGCGACATCAACGCCACCATCTCGGCCAATATGGGGTCGTCCTACGTCAACGACTTCCCCAATGCCGGCCGCATGCAGCGTGTGACCGTGCAGGCGGAACAGGGCCAGCGCATGAAGACCGAGGATCTTTTGAACCTGAATGTCCGCAACGCCAATGGCGGCATGGTGCCGGTCAGCTCATTCGCTTCGGTGGAATGGGTGCGCGGCCCATCGCAGGTGGTCGGTTATAACGGCTATCCGGCGATCCGTATCGGCGGCCAGTCCGCACCGGGTTACTCCTCCGGTGATGCGATTGCCGAAATGGAGCGTCTGGCGCGCGAATTGCCTGGCGGTTTCGGTTTCGAGTGGACCGGTCAGTCGCTGCAGGAAATCCAGTCCGGCTCGCAGGCGCCGGCGCTGATCGGCCTCAGCGTGCTGTTCGTCTTCCTGCTATTGGCGGCGCTTTACGAAAGCTGGTCCATTCCGCTCTCGGTCATGCTGGTGGTGCCACTCGGCGTCATCGGCTCGGTGGCGGCGGTGATGCTGCGCGGTATGCCGAACGACGTCTACTTCCTGGTCGGCCTCGTCGCCATCATCGGCTTGTCCGCAAAGAATGCGATCCTGATCATCGAATTCGCCAAGGATTTGCGGGCGGAAGGAAAATCCACCTATGATGCGACGGTGGAGGCGGCGCATCTGCGTTTCCGGCCGATCCTGATGACCTCGCTCGCCTTCTCGCTCGGCGTGCTGCCGATGGCAATCGCCTCGGGTGCCAGTGCTGCGAGCCAGAACGCCATCGGTACCGGCGTTCTCGGCGGCATGATCTCGGCGACGATCCTCGCGATCTTCTTCGTTCCCGTCTTCTTCGTCTTTGTCATGAAGATTTTCGGGGATCGGAAGAAGGAGAATGAGATTGCTGCTGACGCCGTATCGCCGGCGGAATAAAACGGGTGTGAAGGCCAGGCTAAAAGTCACGGGAATGCGTTCATTTGACTGAAAGCCCGGCACTGCAGAAAAGGCACGGTGCGAAAGCGCCGTGCCGCGATTGGAAGGAGACATCAGCATGCGCCGTACCAAGGCCGAGGCAGAAGAGACCCGTCAGGCGATCCTTGCCGCCGCCGAGCGGGTGTTCTTCAAAAAGGGCGTCGCCAACAGCTCTCTGGATGAGGTGGCGGCGGCGGCCGGCGTCACGCGCGGGGCGATATACTGGCATTTTTCCAGCAAGTCCGATCTTTTCATCGGCCTTTATGAATCGGTCGCGCTGCCGGAATCGGATCTGCTGGACTTTGGCGATCCTGATCTCAAGGGGGCGGCGCTGCTGGCCAAGATCGAGGAGGCGACGTGCCGGTGGCTTGCGCTTCTGGCGGAAGACGAACAGCGCCAGCGCATCATGACCATCAGCCTGCGTACCAACTACTCCGATGAGTTCGCCCCTGTCCTGCATGCGCAGGAAGAGCTTGACCGTTACCACAAGGAACGGCTGGAGGCGGCTTTCGAGCGTGCGCAGGCCGAAGGTCTCTTCAACGACAACTGGACAGCGGAATCGGCGCTCGGTGCGCTCTACTGGCTGATCAAAGGCATCGTCTACGACTGGCTGCTGTTCGGCAAGCGTTTCGACCTCGTGAAGGAAGGCGCCGAGGCCATGCATCGCCTCATGAAGGGCTTCCAGCATCCCCCGGCGCCATGACGAAAGACCGCCGAGCCGGTCAAATTTCAGTGTATGCTAAAAGACCAGCGAAAACTGCTTTACGTACCTCAAAACGGACGTTAGCTTCCTCTCGAGCTTTGGGAGGAGTTCGCCGATGGTCATTTCAGGTAAAATCAAGGGGCAAGCGCCGTCCGTTCTCGCGGGATACCGGTGACGGCCCATGGCTCTTGCTGACGAATCTCCAGACCACGCCCTGATCCGGACGGTCGGGCTGTCGAAGTCTTTCGGGCCGGTACAGGTTCTCAAGGATATTGAGATCGCGGTGCGCGCCGGCGAGGTTCACGCCATCATCGGCGAGAACGGGGCCGGCAAGTCGACGCTGATGAAGCTGTTGGCCGGCAATGAAAAACCGTCGGGCGGCGAAATCCGCATCGATGGCGAAGCCGTTGCGCTCAGCGGCCCGGTGGATGCCGAACATCGCGGCATCGTTCTCGTGCATCAGGAAATATTGCTGGCCCCGGATCTGACGGTGGCGCAGAACATTTATCTCGGCCGTGAAGTGCGCAGGGGCGCAATGGTGGACGACCGTGCCATGCGCGCCGGCGCCCGCAAGGCGATTGCCGATCTCGGCGGGACGATCGATCCGGACGCCATTGTCGGCAGCCTGTCGATTGCCCAGCGACAGCTGGTGCAGATCGCCCGCGTTCTGCTCGTGCCACATCGTGTGGTCATTTTCGATGAACCGACGGCGAGCCTGACACCCATCGAAACGGACGCGCTGCTGAACGTCATTCGCGATATCAGGGCCAAGGGCGTGGCCGTTATTTACATTTCGCACCGTCTGCCTGAAGTGAAGGAGATTGCCGACCGCGTGACGGTTCTGCGTGACGGCAGGCTGGTCGCCTCCCATCCGGCGTCGGCGCTGGAGCCTGCCGATATGGCACGGCTGATGGTCGGGCGCGATGTGGCCAAGCTCTATCCGGACCGAGCCGCCGGCGGAGAGCACGAGCCGGTGCTGCAGGTGGAGCATTTTACCGTTCCGGCTTATGCCGAGGATGCCGGCTTCAGCCTGCGCAGGGGCGAAATCCTCGGTTTCGCCGGTCTGGTCGGCGCGGGCAGAACGGAACTCATGGAAGGCATACTCGGCCTGCGTGCCGGGCGGGGAACGGTGCGGCATCACGGCAGGCCGGTGCATTTCGCAAAGGCGGAAGACAGCCTGAAGGCCGGCATCGTCTATCTGAGCGAGGACCGCAAGGGCAAGGGTTTGCTGCTCGCCAAGGATTTGCGTGTCAATCTCACGCTCGCCTCGCTCAAAAAATTCAGCCGGCTGTTCCAGATCGATACCCGCCGCGAAACGGCGGCGCTCGACGATGCGGTGCGCGACTTCGATATCCGCACCGGTCGCAAGGATCTGCTGGCGGGCCAGCTTTCCGGTGGCAACCAGCAGAAGCTGCTGCTCGCCAAGATGATGCTGCTCGATCCGTCCATCGTCATCATCGACGAGCCGACGCGCGGCATCGACATCGGCACCAAGGAACAGATCTACCGCTTTATCGCCAGGCTCGCGGATGAGGGGCGTTCGATCATCGTGGTGTCCTCGGAAATGCCTGAACTGATCGGCATCTGCGACCGCATTCTGGTGATGCGTTCGGGCAGGATCGTCGGTGAGGTGGCGGGCGAGCGCATGACCGAAAACGACATTGTGGCGCTGGCGACGGGTGTGCATACGCAGGAGCCCGCCTGAGCACCCGTGTCCCGGGGAATATGGCCTGACAAAAGAAACCGAGGGGAAACATGACTGAGGCCGCATTTGATAACGGCAAAACGCCAAAGACCTCGAAGGACTGGGATCTGCGCGCCGTCGCGCCTTTCGTGGCGCTGGCCCTGCTGCTGGTTCTCGGCACCATCGCCAATCCCAACTTCATCGGCATCGACAATCTGTTGAATGTCATCACCCGCAGCGCCTTCATCGCCATCATCGCGCTTGGCGCCACCTATGTCATCACATCAGGCGGGCTCGATCTATCCGTAGGCGCCATGGTGGCCTTCGTCGCCAGCCTGATGATCCTGTTCATGAACAGCGGCGTCATTGCCAGTCCGCTTCTGATGCTGCTTGCCGCCATGGCGCTGGCGCTCGCCATCGGCGCGGCCTGCGGACTGACGAACGGTCTCATCACCACCATCGGCCGCATCGAGCCCTTTATCGCCACGCTCGGCACCATGGGTATCTATCGCGGTTTGACCACATGGCTGTCGCAGGGCGGCGCGATCACGCTGCGCAACCCGGACATCCAGACGCTTTATCGCCCGGTCTATTTCGGCAATGTCTTCGGCGTGCCGGTGCCTGTCATCGTCATCTTCGTCACCGCGGCCATCGCCGCCTTCGTGCTTTACCGCACCCGTTATGGCCGGCATCTGACCGCCGTCGGCTCCAGTGAGGATGTCGCACGATATTCCGGTATTTCCGTCGCCCGGGTGCGCACCATCGCTTATGTGGTGCAGGGGCTCTGTGTTGCCGTTGCGGTGCTGCTTTACGTGCCGCGTCTTGCCTCCACCTCGGCCACGACAGGCATGTTGTGGGAGCTGCAGGCCATCACGGCCGTCGTCGTCGGCGGCACGGCGCTGCGGGGCGGGGTAGGGCGCATCTGGGGCACGATCTGCGGCGCCTTCATTCTGGAGATCGTCGGCAACATCATGATCCTGTCGAATTTCGTCAGCGAATATCTGATCGGCGCCATTCAGGGGGCCATCATCATCATCGCCATGCTGGTGCAGCGCTCTTTGAGCCGCCGGTAAGCAGTCACGCCGCGTTATGTGGGGCAGGCGCGGTCGGAGGAGTAACGCCCCTTTCCTGGGAGGAAAGAGACTATGCGTAGAAAATTCATCGGCGTGGCCTTTGCCGCGCTCGCTGCGGTGCTTGCTGGTTCAGTGCATGCGCAGGACAAGAAGGTCACCATCGGCGTATCCATTCCGGCGGCCGACCATGGCTGGACGGCGGGCGTCGTCTACCATGCCGAGCGCGTGGCGAAGCTTCTGATGCAGGAACATCCGGGGCTCAACGTCATCGTCAAGACATCGCCGGATGCCGCCAATCAGGCCAACGCGCTGCAGGATCTTGCCGTGCAGGGGCTCGATGCGCTCGTCGTGCTGCCGTCCGATCCCGACCCGCTGGTAAACGCCATCAAGGAGATCAAGGACAAGGGCACCTTCGTCGCGCTGGTCGACCGCGCGCCGAGCGTCAACGACAATTCGATCCGCGATCTCTATGTCGCCGGCAATAACCCCGCACTTGGCCAGGTGGCGGGCGAATATATCAAGAAGACAACGCCTGACGCCGAAGTCGTGGTCATTCGCGGCCTGCCGATCCCGATCGACCAGCAGCGTCAGGATGGTTTCGACAAGGGCATCGCCGGTTCCAGCGTCAAGGTTCTCGACCGCCAATATGGCAACTGGAACCGCGACGACGCCTTCCGCGTGATGCAGGATTACCTGACCAAATACAAGAAGATCGACGTGGTCTGGTGTCAGGATGACGACATGGCGATCGGCGTGCTGGAAGCCATTCAGCAGGCGAAACGGACCGATATCCAGTATATCGTCGCGGGCGCGGGCTCCAAGGACATGATCAAGAAGGTCATGGATGGCGACAAGCTGGTGCCGGTCGACGTGCTCTATCCGCCGGCAATGGTGGCGACCGCCATGCAGCTGACGGCCGGGCATTTCTACGATCAGGTGCCGGTTGCCGGGAATTATATTCTCGACGCGACCCTGATCACCAAGGACAATGCCGAGCAGTTCTACTTCCCGGATTCGCCGTTCTGATAGAGGGTTCCGGCCATGCGACGCCCGCTGGAAGGTGGGCGTTTAGGCGGGTGGAAAAACTTGCAGAGATCAGGTTTTAATGAGGCCGCTGCATCCGTACACCGTCGCCCCGGACTTGATCCGGGGTCCAGCGCGATCCAGTCCTTGATCGCTGAAGACTCGTCTCACGGCGCAGACGCGCCGTGGCTGGATACCGGATCAAGTCCGGCATGACGGAGGGGCGCTCGGTGAGAGCCATTCGGCTCTCCACTCTTCACCCGTTCTTCCTGAACCACGCCGAAAGATAATCCACGAAGCTGCGCACCTTGGCGGGCAGGTAACGGCGATGCGGATAGACCGCATAAATACCCCTGTCCTTGGAAATATAATCATCGAACAGCGTCACCAGTTCGCCGGACTGGATATAGGGTCGGGCGATGAAGTCAGGTACCATGGCGATGCCGAGGCCGGCGCGGGCGGCGCGTAGCGTGGCCTGCGGGCTGTTGACCTCGATCGGCCCGCTGATGGTCACCGAATTCGAGCCACCATCCGGTTCGAGATAGCGCACGGTATTGTGGAAACGCGTATTGGTGTCGATGATGAAAGGAACGCGGGAGAAATCCTGCGGCCCGTCGAGCGGCCCGTGCTGCGCCACGAAATCCGCCGTTGCCACCGCATAGACCCGGAAATCGGAAAGCTTGCGGGCGATGAGGCCTGAATCTTCCAGCCGGGTGATTCGAACCGCGAGATCGAAACCTTCCTCGATCAGGTCGACGAATCGGTCTTCCGCGACGATTTCCAGCGACAGTTCCGGATTTTCCTTGGCGAAATCGATGAGGCTCTGGCCGACCTCGGCATCGATGAAGGTGCGGGGAACGGAAATCCTGAGCTTTCCTTTCAGATCGGCGTTCTTTTCGCGTACCAGATCGGCGAGGTTGTCGATCTCCTTCAAAATGTCGGAGGCGGTGCGGTAGTAGGTGTGCCCGGCCTCCGTCAGCGAAAACTGCCGGGTGGTGCGGTTGAGGAGCAGCGCGCCGAGATCGTCCTCCAATTCCCGCACATATTTGGACAGAAGCGCCTTGGAACGCCCCGTCTTGCGCGCGGCGGCGGAAAAACCCTCCGCTTCGACAACATCGATAAAGGCGCGGATGCGGGTCAGCGTGTCCATGAAAATCCTCCGGTTCGTTCCATATAATTGAACGCTGAAGAAAGACTGTTCAACCCCAAAATAGCTGCCGAAAAAATCCGCTATTTGGTGAAAAAATCCTCTTGATTATGACTGCGAATATTCTTATTTCACGGGCTGCCCAAAGTCGCACGTGCCCATGTGTGTCCGCCGAGTCCTCGATGTGGTGAGGATTTAGGTAAGGTACCTGGAACTAACCCCTCCAGTCGCTATTCCGGCCAACCGGGAAATGCGAGGACATATGAAAGCAACGACGGTGCGGGCCTTTCTGGTTCTCTGCCGGCTCTCCATCAGCCGGGGTACTGAAGAGGCACACCATCATTGCCTGAAGTGCGGTCGGGTCAATCCCTCCAATCGATGGCAGACAAAGCCGAATGATGCTCTGGCAGGGCGTCGTTCACATTCGCGCCTTGAGCGTATGCTATCGATTCTGCGCCTCCACCGGCTGATTCGAATGCATATCTCGAGCGTCCTTTGTCCTCCGGATTTTTCCGGAGCCGGTTTTATAGGGAATATATCGATGACGACTGCACGCATTCTCGACTTCATCAAGACCCGACGTCCCGAAGGCCCTTGCCTCGTGGTTGATCTCGACGTCGTGCGCGACAATTTCAACGCGTTCCGGCATTCCCTGCCGAACAGCGCGATCTACTACGCCGTGAAGGCAAACCCGGCTCCCGAAATCCTGAAGCTGCTCGCTTCGCTCGGCTCCAACTTCGATTGCGCCTCCGTGGCTGAAATCCAGATGGCGCTCGACGCAGGTGCAACGGCTGACCGTATCTCCTTCGGCAACACCATCAAGAAGGAACGCGATGTTGCACGCGCTTATGCGCTTGGCATCGATCTCTTCGCCGTGGACAGCCATGAGGAAGTCGAGAAGGTTGCCCGTGCCGCTCCCGGCGCGCGCGTCTTCTGCCGCGTGCTGACGGATGGCGAAGGTGCGGAATGGCCGCTGTCGCGCAAGTTCGGCTGCGTGCCGCAGATGGCTGTCGACGTTCTGGTCTATGCCCATCAGCTCGGCCTTGAGTCCTATGGCGTGTCCTTCCATGTCGGTTCGCAGATGATGAACCTCGACGCATGGGATGCGGCGCTGGCTGACGCCAAGCGCGTCTTCGCATCGCTTGCCAAGCAGGGCATCCACCTGCAGATGGTCAATATGGGCGGCGGTTTCCCGACCAAGTACCTGCGCGACGTTCCGGCTGCCGAAGAATACGGCCAGGCGATCGACACGGCGCTGCGCAAGCACTTCGGCAACCAGATCCCGAAGACGATCATCGAGCCGGGCCGCGGCATGGTCGGCAATGCCGGCGTCATCAAGGCGGAAGTCGTTCTTGTCTCGCGCAAGTCCGACAATGACAACCACCGCTGGGTGTTCCTCGACATCGGCAAGTTCGGCGGTCTCGCCGAAACGATGGACGAGGCGATCCGTTACCCGATCCGCACCGAGCGCGATCAGGACGAGATGGAGCCCTGCGTTCTGGCTGGTCCGACCTGCGACAGCGCCGACGTGCTGTATGAAAAGAACATGTATCCGCTGCCGGTCTCTCTGACCATCGGCGACGAAGTTCTGATCGAAGGCACGGGCGCCTATACGACGACCTATTCGGCGGTTGCTTTCAATGGCTTCGAGCCGCTGAAGGCTTACGTCATCTAAGCATCGGGCCGAAAAGCGTAACGCGGTTTTCGGAAAACCCGATGCGCAGGTCAAAAAATCCGAACGCCGTCCGCTGAACAGGGCGGCGTCTCGACCAAGCTTCCGTTCCGGCCCTGCCGATTGTGCTGTTGCGCAAATCCCTGCTTGCTGCACCTCTTCCAGCCGAGGAAAGCGTGTCGGCGGGCCGGAACGGTTCACCAATTTTTATCAAGGGCCGCGTGTGGGCGGTTGTGTGACGGAGGGCCGAGAGATGGCCGCTCTTCTGAATTCGGTACGGGCATTTTTCACGCCGCAGACATTTCATGTCGATCAGGAAAATCCGGGCGATGTCGTCGCCCGTGAGAACTTGCTTGACCGCGCCATGGGTGCTGGCCGCCGCCGCAAGTCTTCCGAAAAGCTGCGCGCCGGCCGTGTTCCGGCCGAAGGGCTGGCGCTGGTTGCCCGGGACGAAGACGGTCATGTCATCGGCACCGTGCGCCTGTGGAATGTCGAAGCCGGTATCTCGCGCGAAGGCCGTGCCGTCGAAGCGCTGCTGCTCGGCCCGCTGGCCGTCGATGCCGCCCATGAGGGCAAGGGCATCGGCTCGGCGCTGATGCGCGCCGCCATTGCCGAAGCCACCAGACGCGGCCACGGCGCCATTCTTCTGGTCGGCGACGCCTCCTATTACGAGCGTTTCGGCTTTTTCGCCGACAAGGCCCAGCATCTCATCATGCCCGGCCCGTTCGAGCGCAGCCGTTTTCTGGCGCTGGAGCTGAAAGCCGGCTGGCTGGAAGGCGCTGCCGGCCTGCTGGTCGCAAGCGGCCGCAGGCTCTCTGCCTGAGACGGGTGTCACTGCTGATATCAAACCCCGGCACAAAGCCGGGGTTTATTGTTTCTGCTATATGGCCTTGGGGTCGGCCGTTGCCCGCCGATAATTTCTCGGGGCGCCTCTTGCGTGCGAAAATTTACGGGTATATACCCGAGACAAATGCCAAACGATAGTTGCCACTGCATCCTGTTGCGCAAAGCATCCCGCAAGGTTTCGTCTTATTATGACGAAGCCCTGGCGCCGCTTGGCGTGAACATCGGTCAGTTCAGCCTGTTGCGGAATATCAATCGCACTGCGCCGGTCTCGCTCACCGATCTCGCCGCGCGGGTGGAGCTGGATCGTTCCACCGTCGGCCGCAACGCCAAGGTGCTGGCGCGCATGGGTCTGGTGGCGATCGGCCACGGCGAGGATCAGCGGGAAGCGATGCTGACCGTGACGAAGGAAGGCCATGCGATCCTGAAGGCGGGCGCGCCGCTCTGGGATGGGGTGCAGGATGAAATCGAGGCCCGGCTCGGGCCCGAAAAAACGGCACAATTGCAGGAACTGCTCGCAGCCCTGTAATTTTCGAACCATAAGCGGGTATCTGCCCGTAATATAGGGTATATACCCGTAAAATATCGGCCGCGGCCGCTGGAAAGGGAATTTGAACATGCTCTCCACACGCCTCGCCAGCTGGATGGCCGGCAGAAATCTGCATTATGGCTGGCTCGTTGCCGCAACCACCTTCCTGACCATGCTCGCCACCGCCGGTGCGATGGGATCTGCGGGGGTGATGATCCAGCCGCTGCATCAGGAATTCGGCTGGGACATTGCCGATATTTCCTCCGCAATGGCCGTCAGGCTGGTGCTCTTTGGCCTGCTTGGACCTTTCGCCGCCGCCTTCATGAATCATTTCGGTGTCCGGCAGGTGGTGTCCACCGCGCTTGCCCTGATCATGGGCGGCATCGTCGCCTCCTTCTTCATGACCGAGGTATGGCAATTGCTGCTGCTCTGGGGCGTGGTGATTGGCGTCGGCACCGGCATGACCGCGCTGGTATTGGGCGCCACCGTGGCGACACGCTGGTTTTCCAAGCGTCGCGGACTGGTGATCGGCCTCATGACGGCGAGCAATGCCACCGGCCAGCTGGTTTTCCTGCCGCTGCTGGCGGCGCTGACGGAAGCCTATGGCTGGCGCACTGCCTTGACCCTCTCGGTTGCGGTGATTGCTGCCGCCATGATCCTTGTCCTGTTGCTGATGCGTGACCACCCTGCCGATGTCGGCCTGCCGGCCTATGGCGAGACCGCAGTGGCACAGCCGCCCAGGCAGGATCACAATCTTCTCGCCACGCTCGTATCGCCGCTGGTGACCCTGAAGAGCGTATCGGGCAATCCGGTCTTCTGGGTGCTTTTCGGCACATTTTTCGTCTGCGGGCTTTCGACCAATGGCCTCATCCAGACACACTGGATTTCAATCTGCGGCGATTTCGGCATGGCTGCGGTGACAGCGGCGGGCACGCTCGCGGTCATCGGCATTTTCGATTTCTTCGGTACGATCTTTGCCGGCTGGCTTTCCGACCGTTTCGACAATCGCTTCCTGCTGTTCTGGTTCTACGGTCTGCGCGGCCTGTCCTTGCTCTATCTCTCATTCTCGGGGTTCAGCTTCGTGGAGCTTTCGGTTTTCGCCGTCTTCTACGGGCTGGACTGGGTGGCGACCGTGCCGCCGACGGTGAAGCTTGCCGCCGAGAATTTCGGCCGGGAAAAGGCCGGTCTGGTTTTCGGCTGGGTGTTTGCCGGCCATCAGCTGGGGGCCGCCACCGCCGCCTTCGGCGCCGGGTTCTTCAAGAGTGACTTCGACACCTATATGCCCGCGCTCCAGATTGCCGGTTTGATGTGCATGATCGCGGCCGTCTCGGTTCTCCTCCTGCGCAAGCCCGGTTCCGCAACTCTGACGCCCCAGACCGTGTGATAGGGTGATGCACCGGAAGGAGGCCTGCAGATGCAGGCCTTTTTCGTCTTTTCCCGGCATTTGCCGGACGCCGTGAGCCTCGCCCCTCGATCGCTGACCGGCATTTGTTGCGTAATTGTCACATTGCCTGCCGGTTAATCGCCTCAATACGCGATCGACGTCCCGGTTTGATCCATCTCAATCGGCCCGCCTCTGCCTTCGTCATAGTCGCTTCCAAGCGGTTGCGGCAGGCGAAGATTCGCGAAAGCCCGCCGTCATCAGCCGGTTCCGGGGACTTGCCCGGCTGCGGTGCGCTATAGGAGAGATGGAATGACGAACAGAAACAAAAAAACCGCCTTGCTTGCCAGTGTCGCGGTTGGTGTTGCGGCCATGCTGGTATCCACCAATGCCATGGCCGCCGATCTGGCCCAGGCAGCGCCGGCGCCGACCGCCGAAGAGGCGATTGCGGCGGCAAGCCCATGGATGCTGCGCGTGCGCGGCCTCGGCGTCATCACCCATGACAGCGGCAGCGTCGACGGTGTTCCGGGTGCGGGCCTTTCCTATTCGGATACGGTGATCCCGGAACTCGACATCACCTATTTCTTCACCGAAAACTTCGCCGCGGAGCTTATCCTCGGCACCACCTATGCCAAGATCAATGGCGAGGGTGTGCTGGCCGGCACGCCGGTCGGCAAGACGTGGCTGCTGCCGCCGACGCTGACGCTGCAATATCACTTCACCGATTTCGGCGCTTTCAAGCCGTATATCGGTGCGGGCGTGAACTATTCGATGTTCTACAACCAGTCGGAACAGCCCGGCTTCAGCAATCTCGACGTCAAGAACAAGGTCGGTGCAGCCGTGCAGGTCGGTTTCGATTATATGCTGGACGAGCATTGGGGCGTGAACTTCGACGTCAAGAAGATCTTCCTGAAGACCGACTGGACGGCGGAACTCGGCGGCACGCCGATCAGCGGCAAGGCCAAGCTCGATCCGTGGCTGATCGGCGCGGGTATCACCTATCGCTTCTGACCGAGGCGTGATGCTGCGCCGCCTTTGACGGGCGGCGCTTTCTGGGCTATAGGGACGGCCACGGGCAGAGAGCCCCGGCCGTCCGCAGGCATTTATGCCCCTGGTGAAGCTCTTTTCAAAATAACGGTCATCCCCATGTTTTGCATGTCGTCGATGGCAACGCGGACCCCCTTCGGAAAATTCGGCATGTCAATGTTGGAGAACCGTTATGAACGTGTCCAAACCGCTTCCCGCGCTTGAGGGGCTGAAAGAGCAGGCAAAACGCCTGCGCACCGCACTTGAGGAACAGGGGCAGACAATCACCCACTCAAAGGCGCTGGAACTCATCGCCGCGCAATATGGCTTTCGCGACTGGAATACCCTGCACGCAGCGGCCGGCAACCGGCCCGCCTTCAACCCCTATCTTCTGGGTTCAAGGGTCGAAGGTTTTTATCTCGGGCAGCCTTTCATGGCCTCCGTGCTCGGCGTTCAGTCGCTCGGTGGCGACCCTGAGCGTTACCGGCTGACCCTGCATCTCGATGATCCCGTTGACGTCGTGACTTTCGAAAGCTTTTCCGCTTTCCGCCAGCGCGTCCACTGCAACATCGATGCATCCGGCCGCACCGTGGAGAAAACCTCCAATGGCCGGCCGCAGGTGGAGCTGGTGTGGTGAAATAGCCGGATAAGCTTTCAGAAATGAACGGACACCCGCCGGGAGGCGGGTGCCGATCACGGTCTGCGACGTCTCAGATCCGCTTGCCTGCCGAATCGAACAGGTGGAAATCCTTTGCCTGCGCAGCGATCTTCAGCGTCTCGCCGATGCGCAATTGCGAGCGGCCGTGAACGCGGAAGACGATGGTGGTGCCGTCGGCGAAGGAGCCGTGCACGTAACTTTCTGCACCCACCAGTTCCACGGCGTCGACCTGCACGGTGCCGCTGAAGGCGGCATCCGCCGGGGCTTCGTCAGCGAGCGTGATGTCTTCAGGACGGATGCCGAGTGTGGCGACGCCCTGCGGCAGCGCCGTGGTTCCCTGTACCGACCAGCCGGAAGAGCCGTTTGCGGATGTCGCGCCATGGCTCAGCAGGTTCATGGAAGGCGAGCCGATGAAGGTGGCGACGAAGGTGGTGGCCGGCTTTTCGTAAAGCTCGATCGGCGTGCCCATCTGCTCGATGCGGCCGGAATTCAGCACCACCAGCCGGTCCGCCAGCGTCATGGCCTCCATCTGGTCATGGGTGACATAAACGCTTGTCGTGGCGAGCGAGCGCTGCAGGCGGCGGATTTCCACCCGCATCTGCACGCGCAGCTTGGCGTCGAGGTTGGAGAGCGGCTCGTCGAACAGGAAGGCTGCCGGCTTGCGCACGATGGCGCGGCCCATGGCCACACGCTGGCGCTGGCCGCCGGAAAGCTGGCGCGGCTTGCGCTCCAGGAACTGCTCGATTTCCAGCGCCTTGGCCGCCTCGGTGATGCGCCGTTCGATCTCGTCCTTCGGCGTGTTGCGGTTCTTCAGGCCATAGGCAAGGTTTTGCCGCACCGTCATATGCGGATAAAGCGCGTAGTTCTGGAACACCATGGCGATGTCGCGGTCGGAGGGTTCGAGATCGTTGACGACACGGTCGCCGATGACGATCTGGCCGCCCGAAATGCTTTCCAGCCCGGCGATCATGCGCAGCAGGGTGGATTTTCCGCAGCCGGAGGGGCCGACCAGCACGATCATTTCGCCATCGGCGATCTCCATCGATACGCCCTTGATGGCCTCGACATTGCCGCCATAGATCTTGCGGACGTCTTTCAGCGCAATTTTTGCCATTACTTTTCGGTCTCCACCAAACCTTTGACGAACCAGCGCTGCATCAGCACCACAACGATAACGGGGGGGATGATGGCGAGGATCGCCGTCACCATCACATAATTCCAGGGCGTCGAAGCGTCGGTGAAATCCACCATGCGCTTGAGGCCGATGATGATCGTGTTCATCTTGGCATCGTTGGTGACGAGCAGCGGCCAGAGATATTGGGTCCAGCCATAGATGAACAGGATCACGAAAAGGGCGGCGATATTTGTTCTCGACAGCGGCAGCAGAATATCCCGCATGAAGCGGAACGGCCCGGCATTGTCGATGCGCGCCGCCTCGACCAACTCGCCGGGAATGGTCAGGAAGAACTGCCGGAACAGGAAGGTCGCGGTCGCAGAGGCCATCAGCGGCAGTGTCAGTCCCGCATAGGTGTCGATCAGGCCCAGATCGACGATGACCTTGTAGGTGGGCAGGATGCGCACTTCCACCGGCAGCATGAGCGTGATGAAGATCATCCAGAAAAAGCCCATGCGGAAGGGAAAGCGGAAGAAGACGATGGCAAAGGCCGACAGGAACGAAATGACGATCTTGCCGATGGCGATGGCGAGCGCAACGACGAAGCTGTTGAACAGCAGCCGCTCGAGGCTGACGCCGACCACTCTTTCGACGCCGCCGACCATGGCCTCGGTGTAATTGGCGCTCAGATGGTCGCCGGGCAAAAGCGACATGGGCGGGCGGATGATATCCGTCGACGTCATGGAAGAAGCGACGAAGGTGTAATAGATCGGGAAGGCCACGATGATGATGCCGAGAATGAGCATCAGATGGGCGACCATGCGGGCGACCGGGCGATTTTCAATCATTGTGAAATCCTCAGCCGTAATGCACGCGCTTCTCGACGAAGCGGAACTGGAAGGCGGTGAGCGCAATGACGATCACCATCAGGATCACGGACTGCGCGGCGGAAGAGCCGAGGTTCAGGTTCACGAAGCCATCATTATAGACCTTGTAGACCAGCGTTTCCGTCGCCTTGGCGGGGCCGCCGCCGGTGACGGCATGGATGATGCCGAATGTATCGAAGAAGGCGTAGACCGTGTTGACGACCAGAAGGAAGAAGGTGGTGGGCGCCAGCAGCGGAAAAACGATGGTCCAGAAGCGCCGCGAACCGCGCGCGCCGTCAATGGACGCCGCTTCCAGCAATGATTTCGGAATTGCCTGCAAGCCTGCGACAAAGAACAGGAAATTATAGCTGATCTGCTTCCACGCAGCAGCCGCGACGACGAGCAGCATGGCCTGATCGCCGTTGAGCAGCGGGTCCCACATGATGCCGTTGCGGCGCAGGATGTAGGAGAAAGTGCCCATGGCCGGGTTGAACATGAAGAGCCACAACATGCCGGCCACCGCAGGGGCGACGGCATAGGGCATGATCATCATGGTGCGGTAAAAACCCTTGCCGCGCACCACGCGGTCGGCCGCCGTCGCCAGAAGCAGCGCCAGCCCCATGGAGACGAGCGCGGTTAGCATGCTGAAGATGACGGTGACCTGCAGCGAGTTAAGATAGCTCTCGTCCGACAGCACGGCGGAAAAATTGGCCAGCCCGACAAAATTGCTGCTCAGCCCGAAGGCGTCTTCGCGCATGGTCGACTGGTAGAGCGCCTGGCTCGCCGGCCAGAAGAAAAAGATCACCGTCAGGATGATCTGCGGGGCGACCAGCAGATAGGGCAGGATCTTGTTGGGGAATACGACGCTTTGCACGGCGATCTCCTGATGACATGGAAATGCCGCCCGCACCTGACAAGGATGCGGGCGGGGCAGGGGATCGCTTAGTTGCCGGCGGCCTGCTTTATGGCCGCATCGCCGCGTTCCACGATCTTGTCGAGGGCGGCTTTCGCGTCCTGCTTGCCGGCCAGCATCGCCTCGAATTCCTCATTCATGATGTCGCGCACCTGCGGCAGGTTCACGAGACGCACGCCCTTGGAGTTTTCTGTCGGCGGCTTGCCCATCATCTGCAGCAGCGGCGTTTCGCGGGCGGGGTTCTTGTCGTAGAAGCCGGATTTCTTGGTTTCCTCATAGGCCGCGATCGTTACCGGCATGTAGCCGGAGACCTGATGCAGGCGAGACTGGATCTTGGTCTGCGAGAGGAAATGGAAGAATTCGGCAACACCCTTATATTCGGCGTCGCTCTTGCCGCCGAAGACCCAGAGGCTGGCGCCGCCGGGAATGGTGTTCTGCGGACCGTGGCCTTCGTAATAGGGCAGCTGGCCGATGCCGTAATTCATGCCGGTCTTGACGATATCGCCGAGGCCGCCGGAGGATTCGGTCAGGATGCCGCATTCGCCGGACATGAACAGCTGCTTGGCTTCGGAGGTGCGTCCGCCATAACGGAAGGTGCCGTCCTTGGCGAGATCGGCAATGGCCTGAAAATGCTCGACGAAGAGTGGCGCATTGACCGCAAGCTTCACATCCGTGCCGCCAAGGCCGTTTTCATTGCTGCCATAGGAGATGTTGTTCCAGGCGGCGAAGTTCTCGGTCTGGATCCAGGTGAGCCAGGTGGAGGTGAAACCGCATTGGGCGGCACCGCTGGTCTTGATCTTTTTCGCGGCTTCGAAAACTTCCGGCCAGGTCTTCGGCGGGTTGTCGGCGTCGAGGCCGGCTTTCTGGAAGACATCCTTGTTGTAATAGAGGATCGGCGAGGACGAATTGTAAGGGAAGGACAGCATGGTGCCGTCGGGCTTGGAATAATAGGCGACGATGCCGGCCAGATATTCGTCCTTGTTGAAGGTATAGCCGCCTTCCTTCAGCACGTCCGCCACCGGCTTGATGGCGCCGGCAGCACCCATCATCACGCCCGAACCGGCATCGAAGACCTGGATGATCGCCGGCGGCTGCTTGGCGCGGAATGCCGCAATGCCGGCATTCAGGGTTTCCGGATAGGTGCCCTTGAAGACGGGCGTGATCTTGTATTCTTTCTGGCTGTCGTTGAATTCTTTGGCAAGCGTATCCACGACCTCGTTATTGGCGCCGGTCATGGCGTGCCACCACTGAATGTCCGTTACTGCATATGCATTCGATGTGACAAAAAACGAAAGCGCGGATGCCGCGGCGAGGCGGTAGCTGAGTTTTTTCAAGGTCATTCCTCCCATTATAAAAACAGTAAAAGATACAGCCCTTTATTGCAGCCTATCCTCCTCGATCCGGCTGCGGGCGATCTTTTCTGTATTAGCGATCCGATTAAAAGCGAACTCTAACGAAAATGCAAGAGAACGTGGAACGATTAAAACGAAAGTGAAGGAAACGGATTTATTATTCCATTTCCTTCGTTCCATGGTTTTTTCATGCGTCCGGTCTTTGGACGTATGCCGTTACGGAATTCGCTCCTGCTGGAAATCCAACAATCGCAATTGATACGTTATTACATTACATATTATGATGCAGTGATTTTGTGGGTGGCTAAGGTGCGGATGTGTTCGGAATGAAGCGAAAGAAAGCGGTTGAGCGCAGGGACGATTTGGCCGTCTCGCCACCTGTCCGCACGGTGCCGGTCACCCTGTTGACCGGTTTTCTGGGGGCGGGCAAGACGACGTTGCTGAACGCGCTTCTGACTGAGCCGGCCATGCGCGATGCTGCGGTCATCGTCAATGAATTCGGCGCGGTGCCCATCGATCACGGTCTGGTGCGAACGGGTTCCGAGCGATATTTCAGAACGACGACGGGCTGCATCTGCTGCACCGCCACCAGCGATATCCGCACCTCGCTTTACGAGCTGCATCAGGCCTTTCTGGAGGGGATGATGCCGGAAGTATCGCGGGTCGTCATCGAAACCACCGGCCTTGCCGATCCGGCGCCGATCATCAACAGCCTGATCGCCGGCGGCACGCCGGCGCTTGGCCTGCGTGATCACATCGTCGCCCGGCATTTCCATCTTGCAGGCGTGGTCACGGCTTTCGACGTCACCTCCGGCCCGGCGATGCTCGATAGCTTCATCGAAGGCTGGAAACAGCTTGCCTTTGCCGACCATATCGTCCTGACAAAAACCGATCTTGCCGATGCCACGACCGTGGACCGCGACAGCCTCGTCGATCTCAATCCTGCGGCATCGTTTCATGACCGCAATGCCGCCGACTTCGATCTGATGTCGTTGTTTGCAGTGTCGGATTATTCGCTGCGCGGCAAGCCGGAGGATGCGCCGGGGTGGCTTGCTGCCGACAGGCTGAGCCTTCATGCCGCCCACCAGCACGATATCAACCGCCATGGCGTTGGGGTCGAGGCTTTCGATCTCACCTTTGACGGCGCTTTCGATCCGCAGGCGATCGTCACTTTTCTGGAGCTCGTCACCAGCAATGTGCATTCCGGCCTGCTGCGGCTCAAGGGAATTTTCGGCGCGACTGACGATCCGGAGCGGCCGGTTGTCGCCCATGCGGTGCAGCACCGGCTTTATCCATTAACCCGTCTGGAGCGCTGGCCGGATGGAAATCGTACAACGCGCATCGTGCTGATCGGCATGGACATGCCGCAGCAGCCGATCCGCGCTCTCTTCGATACGCTGGCCTCGCAGGTGGGGCGAAAGGGCAGGGCATGAACAATCCGCTTGCGCGCAGCGGCTCCGCAATCGTCTCGCAGGCCCGTCTTCTGAAGCAATGGTCCCGCGATCTGCTGCATCTCCACCCCGAAGACATCGTCACCGTCAGCGAGCTTTCCTGTGTCCTGCCGGATTGCCCGCCGCGCGAAACGGTGATCGTCATCCTGTCGGCTTCCGGCACAAGCCGGCAATTCTCTATCCACAAGGCGCTTCTCGCGGTGGATCATGACGATATCGTGCGCGCCATCGCCGCGAATTCGGCTTGAGAACCCGTTTCAGGGCTTAAGATACGCTTGACCGCGGCCATCCTCATCCGCCACTTCAGGGGCAGCGACGGGATTCGCGGATGATGAAGGGCGGGCAATGGCCGATCTGGCGGTATATGCGGGTTTGTTCCTGACGGCGTTTATCGCGGCGACCATTCTGCCCATGCAGTCGGAAGCCGCACTGGCCGGCCTCATCCTTCTGAAATCCCAGCCTGTCTGGCTGCTGGTTGCTGTGGCCAGCGTCGGCAATGTCGCCGGTTCCTTCGTTAACTGGCTGCTTGGGCGCGGTATCGAGCGCTTTCGGCATGAACGCTGGTTTCCGGTCGGGGAGGCGGCGCTGGAGCGCGCCCAGAACTGGTACCGTCGTTATGGCAAATGGTCGCTGCTGCTCAGCTGGGCGCCGCTGATCGGTGATCCGCTGACGGTTGCCGCCGGCATCATGAAGGAACCGCTGCCGGTCTTCCTGCTGCTGGTCACCATCGCCAAGGTTGGGCGTTATCTCGTTCTGGCGCTGGTGACGCTGAATTTTCTATAATCTTTTCAATTTCTTATTTTCGCGAGAGGGTGCCTCCCGTTTCTTCTCCCCGCGGGGGAGAAGATGGCCCGAAGGGTCAGATGAGGGGGCAGGCGCAGAGATTTGCGGAGAGCTCGCCCCCTCATCCCGCTGCCGCGACCTTCTCCCCGGCGGGGAGAAGGCGAAAGACGCATCCGCTCGGTTAAAATGCGGGCGGTGAGGAACGATCAAGCCGCCTGCTTGTCCCAGCTTGCGAAAGGATCGGGCAGGTGCCGCCATGCATCCGGTGTGAATGCCTCGGTATCGATCAGGCAGGCATCGAGCTGCGCGCGGATGCGCGCCTCGTTCATCGGATCGGAGCCGATGAAGACGATTTCCTGTCGCCGGTCGCCGAAGACCGGATCGAGATAGGGCTTCATCATGTCGAGGAACTGCTTTTCGCGCGGCCATTGCTCCTTCGGCACGGCGGACCACCACAGGCCCATCCTGCCGGTGCGGACCAATGCACCGGCCTGGCTGATCTCCCCGACATAACGCGGGCGCGTCGCCAGCCAGAAGAAACCCTTGGCACGCACCACGCCCGGCCAGGCGCGATCGATGAAGCGCTGGAACAGCACGGGGTCAAACGGCTTTTGGGCACGATAGACGAAGGAGCGGATGCCATATTCCTCGGTTTCGGGAATGTGATCCTTGAAGCCGTGCAATTCCTTGAACCACAGAGGGTGTTCTTCAGCCTTTGCGAAATCGAAACGGCCGGTGCCGAGAACCTCCTTCAGCGCCACCTTGCCGAAATCGGCCTCGATGAGTTTCGCATCCGGGTTAAGCCCGACGATGATCTTGCGGGCGGCGTCCCGCTCCTCCGGGGTCGCAGTGCCGATCTTGTTGAGAACGACGACATCGGCGAATTCGATCTGCTCCACCAGAAGATCGACGATGGTGCGGTTGTCACCGTCGCCCGCCGTCTCACCGCGGTCGGCCAGAAAATCGGACGACCCGTAATCATTGAGAAGATTGGCGGCATCCACCACCGTCACCATGGTGTCGAGACGCGCGACATCGGAAAGGCTGCGGCCGTTTTCATCGCGAAAATCGAAGGTTGCGGCGACGGGAAGCGGCTCGGCGATGCCGGTGGATTCGATCAGCAGGTAATCGAAACGGCCCTGTTCGGCCAGCGCCCGCACCTCGGTCAAGAGGTCGTCGCGCAGCGTGCAACAGATGCAGCCATTGGTCATTTCCACCAATTGTTCTTCCGTGCGGGAGAGGTTGGCGCCGCCATCGCGCACCAGCGCCGCATCGATATTGATCTCGCTCATGTCATTGACGATCAACGCCACGCGCAGACCATCGCGATTGGCGAGAATATGGTTGAGAAGCGTCGTCTTGCCGGCGCCGAGAAAGCCGGAAAGCACGGTGACGGGAAGTTTTTTCGACATATGGACCTCGTTCTTTGGCAACGTTCGCGTGGACCTCATGGCGGTCACGCCTGACGATCTGGAAACGACGGGTTCGATGCTGCCCGTCTTCGTTATGTAACGTAATAACATTACATATCGGTCGCGTGTCAACGGGCGACAGAAAAAAAGCGTCCCGCAAGGCGGGCTGGGCGGCGGCTGTCCGAAGAGAGCCGCCATCTTTCCAATGATTAATGTTATTTCGTTACATATTCGTTTGACGAATGTAATAACATTACATATCAAGGGCCATCGAATGACATCCTGCCCCGGAGGGATCGATGAGCGATCCGTGCCTCGCTTTCAAAAATCTCACACTTGGATATGCCGGCCGCGCGGCCGTGCATCATCTCAATGGCGATATCGCCAAAGGCTCGCTCACTGCGGTGGTCGGCGCCAATGGTTCGGGAAAATCGACGCTGATGAAAGGCATTGCCGGCATTTTAAAGCCACTCGGCGGCGAGTGCCGCGTAAGCCCCGGTCTGTCCGTCGCTTATCTGCCGCAACAATCGGAACTCGACCGCTCCTTTCCGGCGCAGGTGCGGGATCTGGTGGCGCTTGGTCTCTGGCCGAAACGCGGCCTGCTCGGCCGCCACCGTCCCGCAGACCGGGCGGCGATGGGCCGCGTGATGGAGGCGGTCGGGCTTTCCGGTTTTGAAAGGCGCAATATCGACTCGCTCTCCGGCGGCCAGATGCAGCGCGCCCTGTTTGCCCGCGCCATGTTGCAGGATGCGCAGCTGATCCTGCTCGACGAACCCTTCAACGCCGTCGACGAACGAACCGTTGCCGACCTTATGGCCCTGATCAAATCATGGGTGGCGGAGGGGCGCACGGTTCTGGCCGTCCTCCATGACTTCCAGCTCGTGCGGCAGCATTTTCCCGAGACCCTGTTCCTTGCCCGAAAGCTTGTCGGGCTGGGTCCTACGGCCGATGTCCTGAAGGCGGAAAACATTCGCCAGGCGCGACATTTTCACGAGGCGTGGGAGGAAAATGCGCCCTGGTGCGAACCGGCCGAAGCGCCTTCGCCCCCAATCGTCGGGGCAAGTCCGCAGGTGGCCACCGCCCGTTCCCATGCCCATGACCACTCCCACGCGAATTCGAATGCCCATGGCTGATATCTTCATCCAACCCTTCGTCCAGTATGTCTTCATGCAGCGGGCGCTCGCCGGTGCGCTGATCCTTGCCATCAGCTGCGGTCCGGTCGGCGTGTTTCTGATGTTGCGCCGCATGAGCCTGACGGGTGACGCCATGTCCCACGCCATCCTGCCGGGGGCGGCCGTCGGGTTTCTGTTCTACGGGCTGGAAATCCTGCCCATGACCATCGGCGGGCTGGCCGTCGGCCTTCTGGTCGCGCTCGGCGCGGGTGCCGTGTCGCGCTTCACCATCCAGAAGGAAGACGCCTCACTTGCCGCCCTTTATCTGATTTCACTGGCGCTCGGCGTGCTGCTCGTCTCGTGGCGCGGCTCCAGCGTCGATCTGATGCATGTGCTGTTCGGCACGGTGCTGGCGTTGAACAATGAGGCGCTCGGCCTGATCGGCGGCATCTGCATCGTGACGCTTGTGGTGATGATCACCTTCTGGCGGGCGCTGCTGGCGGAATGCCTCGATCCCCTGTTTCTGCGCTCGGTCAGCAACTGGGGCAGCCCGGTGCATTTCCTCTTCCTTGCCATCGTCGTGCTCAATCTGGTCGGCGGTTTTCAGGCGCTCGGAACGCTGCTCTCCGTCGGGCTGATGATGTTGCCCGCCGCCGCCAGCCGTTTCTGGTCCAACCGCGTGGCGCCCATGTGCTTCATCTCCATCGGCATCGGCATGGTTTCCTGCTTTGCCGGTCTGCTCTTGTCCTATCACGCGTCGCTGCCGTCTGGCCCGGCGATCATCCTGTCCGCAGGCGTCATCTATGCGCTTTCCATCCTCGTCGGCACGCGCGGCGTGCTGCGTGATCTTCTCGGTTCCGGCCGTCACAGGACGGCCTGAAAACAGCGTTCGAAAAAGGAGAACCTTCATGTTCAAAACCCTCCGCCTGGCCACCGGCGTCAGCCTTCTTTCCCTCTCTCCGGTCCTGATGGCGCAGGCGTCCGCCGCCGAACTCAAAGTTGTCGCCAGCTTTTCGATCATCGCCGATTTCGCCAAAAATGTCGGTGGTAACCGGGTCGATATCACCACGCTCGTGGGGCCGGATGGCGACGCCCATGTCTATGAGCCGCGCCCGGCCGATGCCGTCGCCGTCAGCAAGGCGGATGTGGTGCTGGTCAATGGCCTGGAATTCGAAGGCTTCCTGAAGCGTCTGATCGACACCAGCGGCACCAAGGCGCCGGTGGTGGAACTGACCAAGGGTGTGGAGCCGCTCAAGCTTTCCGACGAGCCGGCCGGTCACGCCCATCCGGAAGCCGAGGAAGAGGAGGGTCACGACCACAAGGCGGAGGAAGCCGGCCACAAACACGAGACGGCCGAGGCCCATGACCACGATCACGGCCATGAAGGGCATCACCATCACGGTGAGTTCGACCCGCATGCCTGGCAGTCGATCAAGAACGCCGAAATCTACGTCAAGAATATTGCCGGCGCCTTTTGCGAGGTCGACAAGGCCGGTTGCGCCACCTACACCGCCAATTCGGATGCCTATATCGCCAAGCTTGCCGCTCTGAACGAGAAGGTGAAGACCGAGATTGCCGCGATCCCGCCGGAAAAGCGCGTCATCATTACTTCGCATGATGCCTTCGGTTATTTCGAGCATGCCTATGGCCTGAACTTCCTCGCGCCGGAGGGCGTATCGACGGAATCCGAAGCCTCGGCCGCCGATGTCGCCAAGCTGGTGGATCAGGTGAAGCACGACAAGGCCTCGGCCATTTTCGTTGAAAACATCACCGACAAGCGGCTGATCGACCAGATTGCCAGCGAAACCGGCCTGAAGGTTGGCGGCACGCTTTATTCCGACGCGCTTTCGACAGCCGACGGCCCGGCTGCGACCTATATCGACATGGTCAACCACAACATGCAGACGATTGCGGCGGCCGTTCTCGGCCAGTAAAACGGGCAGCTTCGCATGAGTTAGGAGAGGGTGGCTTGCGCCGCCCTCTCTGCTTTCGTGGTGGCACCCCTGCCGCTTGGCGCGGAATGTGAAGTGGCATCGGAACGAAAGAATCCCTTCGCAATGGCTGTTCCTTTAGCGGCTTCCATTTCGGTGCTACACACCCTCTCATGTCCGATGCGCTTCACATCTTTACCGACGGCTCCTTCGACGATGCCTCCCGATCCGGAGGATGGGCGTTCGTCGTTCATGAAGATGGCCACCAGATCCATTCCGCCTCGGGCAAGGCGGTTGGCACATCGAACAATAGTTTCGAGGTCCTCGCTGTCCTCAACGCAATGTCCTGGATCGCCGCCGAGGCGCCAACGCGCGCAATCACGCTCTGGACGGACGCCGCTCATGTCATTGAAGGTTGCCACCGATATCGGGCGATCTGGCGCAATAACGGCTGGAAGCGGATCACGCCTAACCAGCGTACCCGCCGAAGACCGATCCCCGACAGGGAAATCTGGCAGCAGCTCGACACGCTGCTGGAGCGACATCCCCAAGTGGCCGTGGAATGGTGCAAAGGGCATTCCGGCACTGCCGGCAATGAGCATGCCGATGCATTGGCGCGTGATGTCGCCCGCGCGACGGCGCGTTAACCGGCGGCCGTCAGTCGCCCTGATTCGGCGTTTTAAGTTCTTCCTTCCAGCCTTCCCCGGTCTAGGCCTTTTCCATATCGAGCGGTTGTGCGGGTACCTTTTTATCGCACCCTCAACCCCCGGAATCACACACGGCCTCCAAATCGCCTTGGGTATTCTAATGCCATTTCGGAGGCACAACAGGATATCGGGGGAAAGTGGCACGACAGGGCATCCTTCCTTACCGGTTGACAATCGATCCACCCTTTGAAATGGTAAGATGTCAGACCAATTTAGAGGGTGCGTCTTGGACAGGTCCAGCCGGGAACTCATGCAGCCGATTCCACCGAGCGACCGCGTGCGCCAGGTCGAGGCGGCGCTTTCCGACTATGTCGAGCGGGCAGGGCTGAAGGCGGGAGACCGGCTGCCGGCGGAGCGGGAATTGATGGCGGCGCTGGGTGTTGGCCGCTCCACCATCCGCGAAGTCATCCGCAAGTTTCAGGCGCTCGGTGTCATCGACAGCCGCAAGGGCAGCGGCAATTACCTGCTGAAGCCGATTTCCGCCGCCACCGTTCATATGCCGATTTCCATCGATGCCGAGAGCCTGCGCGATGCGCTGCTGATGACGCTGGAAGTGCGGCGCGGCATCGAGGTGGAAGCCTCCATGGCGGCTGCGCGCCGCCGCACGGCAGACGATATCGCCACGATGGAAGCGCGGCTTGACGAGATGGAGCGGGTGCATCTGGCCGAGGGAACCTCCGGCAAGGCCGACCTTGCCTTCCATCTGTCGATCTACGATGCCACCCATAATACGCTGTTCAAGCAGCTTCTGGAGCAGATGCGCGAAGGCTTCGAACGCTTCTGGTCGAAGCCGTTCGACCGCCCGGATTTCGCCGGCCGCTCTTTTCCCTTTCACCGCACGCTGTTCAACGCCATCGCCGCCGGTGATGCCGAGACCGCCCGTGAAGAAACACTGAAAATCCTCGCCGTCGTCGAGGAGGATATCAAGGACATGTCGAAATGAACCATGGCAACGATCTCTTCGATCCCGCCTCATTTATCGTTGCGCATGACGAGGCCCACGCCTTCGAGGCCGTGGTGCCGCCCATCGTGCAGACCTCGCTTTTCACCTTTTCCAGCTATGACGAAATGGTTTCCACCTATCGCGGCGAAAAGGTGCGGCCGGTCTATACGCGCGGGCTGAACCCCACCGTGCGGCTGTTTGAAGAGATGCTGGCGAAGCTGGAAGGTGCCGAAGATGCGCTCGGTTTTGCAAGCGGCATGTCGGCCATTTCCTCCACCGTGCTCTCCTTCGTTTCGCCGGGTGACCGGATCGTCGCCGTGCGCCATGTCTATCCCGATGCATTCCGCCTGTTCGGCACCTTCATGCAGCGCATGAATATCGAGGTGACCTATGTTGACGGCCGCGACGAGGCGGCGGTTGAAAAGGCGATGCCGGGCGCAAAGCTGTTTTACATGGAAAGCCCGACGAGCTGGGTGATGGAAGCCCATGATGTCGGTGCGCTGGCCGCCATCGGCAAGCGGCATGGCGCCGTCACCGTCATCGACAATTCCTGGGCAAGCCCGGTCTTCCAGCAGCCGATCTCGCTCGGCGTCGATCTCGTCGTGCATTCGGCCTCGAAATATCTCGGCGGTCACAGCGATGTGGTCTCCGGCGTGGTGGCCGGTTCGAAGGCGATGATCGACCGCATCCGGGCGGAAACCTATCCCTATCTCGGCGGCAAGATGTCGCCCTTCGATGCCTGGCTGCTCATTCGCGGGCTTCGCACGCTGCCGCTGCGCATGAAGGCGCATCAGGCCTCGGCGCTTGAGATCGCAACCCGCCTGCAGGCGCTGGATGTGGTGGAGAAGGTCTGCCATCCGGGGCTGGCGAACCGCCTGCCGCCCGGCCTTCACGGCACCTCGGGCCTGTTTTCCTTCATCTTCAGGGAAGGGGTGGATGTGCGCGCTTTTGCCGACCGCCTCAAGCTTTTCAAACTGGGTGTTTCCTGGGGCGGGCATGAAAGCCTCATCGTCCCCGGCGAAGTGGTGCTCGAACAGAAGGCGCAGCCAAACTCCGCCCACACCTTCGGCATCAGCGCGCGTTCGGTGCGCCTGCATGTCGGGCTGGAGGGCACGGAAGCCCTCTGGAACGATCTCGAACCCGCGATCAAGGCGGCCTCCGCCGCCTGACGTGTTTTTAAACTGACGACAAAAAAGGGGAGAACGACATGAAAAAACTGGTAACAGCAGCAATCTTCACCGCCCTGATGACCGGAACGGCGCTGGCGGACACGACCTTGAAACTGGTCGAGGTCATCACAAGTCCCGAGCGGACGGAAACGCTGAAAGGCATCGTCTCGAAATTCGAGGCCGCCAATCCCGGCACCAAGGTGGAAATCATCTCCCTGCCGTGGAGCGAAGCCTTCCAGAAATTCGCCACCATGGTCTCGGCCGGCGATGTGCCTGACGTGATGGAAATGCCCGACACATGGCTGTCGCTTTATGCCAATAACGGCATGCTGGAGAGCCTTGAGCCCTATCTTGCCAAGTGGGAGCACACCGCGGGCCTGAGCGAGCGCACGCTGGAACTCGGCCGCGATGTCAAGGACACGGCCTATATGCTGCCCTATGGTTTTTACCTGCGCGCCATGTTCTACAACAAAAAACTGCTGGCCGAAGCCGGCGTGAAGGAGCCGCCGAAGACACTCGAGGAATTTGCCGATGCGTCCAAGAAGGTCGCAGCCCTTCCCGGCAAATCTGGCTACTGCCTGCGCGGCGGCCCGGGCGGCCTCAACGGCTGGGTCATGTTCGGCGCATCCATGGCCGGTTCGAACGAGTTCTTCACCAAGGACGGCACCTCCACCTTCGACAGCCCCGGCTGGGTGAAGGGCCTGACCTATGTGATCGATCTCTACAAGAACGGTTATGCGCCAAAGGACAGCGTCAACTGGGGTTTTAACGAGATCGTCGCCGGCTTTTATTCCGGCACCTGCGCCTTCCTCGATCAGGACCCGGATGCGCTGATCGCCATCGCCCAGCGCATGAAGCCGGAAGATTTCGGCGTCATGACCATGCCCAAGGGACCCGACGGCAAGACCTTCCCAACGATCGGTTTCGCCGGCTGGTCGATGATGTCGAAATCCGAAAACAAAGACCTTTCCTGGAAGCTGATCGAGACGCTTGAAGGGCCGGAAGGCAATATCGAGTGGAACAAGAAGACCGGTGCGTTGCCGGTGCACAAGTCGGCGGAGAAGGACCCCTTCTATGCCAGCGAGCAGTTCAAGGGCTGGTTTGACGAACTGGCCGACAAGAACGCCGTGCCGACGACGATGCCGACCTATCTTGAGGAATTTGCCTTCTTCAAGGATTCGCTTGTGATCAAGACATCGCAGGAAGCGCTGCTCGGCGATATCACGCCGGAAGACCTTGCCAAGCAATGGGCTGATTACATGACCAAGGCGCAGCAGAAGTTCCTGGCCTCGAAGTAACGACACGGGCTGGCCGCGCGGGCGAAACCCGCGTGGCCGTTCTTCCGGGCTGCCGAAAAGGACAGGCCGATTTGAAAAACGTGCGGACCGGCTGGCCAGAGGCCTTAAAAAAACCTGTCTGCCCCGCCGTCCGATCAGGAGCGATCAATCATGTCCTATGCCCATGGCGCCGGGCCCATGGCCGCGCGCAAACCAGCTGGCAAGCCCGCGATGCGGCGGTTTGCCGATTGGGCCGAACCCTGGCTCTACAGCGCGCCTGTGCTGGTGCTTATCGTCGCCGTCATGCTGGTGCCGCTGGTGCTCGGCCTCTCCTATGCCTTTCGCGATGTGCAGCTGCTCAATCCGTTTTCCGGCGGTTTTGTTGGTCTCAAACATCTGGAGGCGCTGTCGCAGGATGCGGCCTTTTACCGGGCGCTGAAAAACACGCTGTGGTGGACCGGCGCTTCGGTTTTCCTGCAATTCTTCTTCGGCCTCATTCTGGCGCTGCTGCTCGATAAACCCTTCGCGGGCAGGGGGCTGGCGCAGGCGCTGGTGTTCCTGCCATGGGCCGTGCCGACCTTCCTTGCCGGTCTCAACTGGGCGTGGCTGTTCAACCCGGTCATCGGGCCGCTGCCGCACTGGATGGTCTCGCTCGGGCTGTTATCCGCGCCCAACAATATCCTCGCCGATCCGCAGCTTGCCATGTGGGGGCCCATCATCGCCAATGTCTGGTGGGGCATTCCCTTCTTCGCCATCACTTTGCTTGCCGCACTTCAGGCCATCCCGCGCGATCTTTACGAGGCGGCGGAAATTGACGGGGCAAACCCGTTGCAGCGTTTCACCTCCATCACCCTGCCGTTTCTGGCGCCCACCATCGCCATCACCATCCTGCTGCGCACCGTCTGGATCGCCAATTTCGCCGACCTCATCATCGTCATGACCAATGGCGGGCCGGCCGACCGCACGCAGATCGTCGCCAGCTACATCTTCACGCAGGCCTTTCGGCGGCTGGATTTCGGTTATGCCTCGGCCATCGCGCTGGTGCTGCTGGTGCTGCTGCTTGCCTATTCCATGCTGATCGTGCTGCTGCGCCAGCGCCTGATCGAGAAGGACTGACCGATGACCTCAAGGATATTTCTCACCCTTGCCCATCGTCTGGCGATCCTTGCCTATATCGCCTTTGCACTGTTCCCACTGTTCTGGCTGCTCAAGGTGTCCGTGACGCCGAATGATCTGCTCTATAGCGAAGGTGTGAGGATGTGGCCATCGCGGGCGACCTGGGATCATTATCGTTTCGTCATAGAAAACAGTGCCTTCCCGACGTTTTTTAAGAACAGCGTCATCGTCGCGGGCTCCACGGCAATTGCCGTGACGATACTCTCGTCGCTGTCGGGTTACGCGCTGTCACGCTTTCGTTTCAAGGGCAAATACTGGATCGTCGCGTTAATGCTGATCACCCAGATGTTTCCGCTGGTCATGCTGGTCGCGCCGATCTTCAAGATGCTCTCGCCCCTCGGCCTCACCAACAGCCTGACGGGTCTGGTCATCGTCTACACCGCCTTCAACGTGCCCTTCGCCACCTTCCTCATGCAGTCGTTCTTCGATGGCATTCCGAAGGATCTGGAAGAGGCGGCGATGATCGACGGGGCAAGCCGGTTTACGGCCTTCCGCCAGATCATCCTGCCGTTGACGCTCCCGGGCATTGCCGCGACGCTTGGTTTCGTCTTCACCGCCGCGTGGAGCGAGCTTCTGTTTGCGCTGATGCTGATTTCCGGCAACCAGAGCGCCACTTTCCCGGTTGGCCTTCTGACCTTCGTTTCGAAATTCTCCGTCGATTTCGGGCAGATGATGGCGGCGGGCGTTCTGGCGCTCATTCCGGCCTGCCTCTTCTTCCTGCTCATTCAACGTTATCTCGTGCAGGGCCTGACGGCCGGCGCGGTGAAAGGATAATCCCATGGCTTCCATCGAGCTGAAGAATGTCGGCAAGACCTATGGCGACCTCGCCGTGCTGCATGGCGTCGATCTTGATATCAGGGATGGCGAGTTCATCGTCCTCGTCGGTCCCTCCGGCTGCGGAAAATCGACGCTGCTGCGCATGATCGCAGGCCTTGAAGAGATAACATCCGGCGACCTGTCCATCGATGGCGAACGTGTCAATGATCGCCGGCCGAAGGATCGCGATATCGCCATGGTGTTCCAGTCCTATGCGCTCTATCCGCATATGAGCGTCGCCGACAATATGAGCTATAGCCTGCGCCTGCGCCGCAGCCCGAAAGAAACCATCGCGGCGGCGGTGGCCGGTGCTTCCGCGAAACTCGGCCTCGATCCCTATCTCGCCCGCCGTCCGAAGGCGCTCTCCGGTGGCCAGCGTCAGCGCGTCGCCATGGGCCGCGCCATCGTGCGCCAGCCAAAAGCCTTCCTGTTCGATGAGCCGCTGTCCAACCTCGATGCCCGGCTGCGCGAGCAGATGCGTGCCGAAATCAAGCGGATGCATGCCGATCTCGGCGCGACCTCGGTTTACGTCACCCATGACCAGATCGAGGCGATGACGCTTGCCTCACGTATCGTCGCCATGAATGCCGGCCATGTGCAGCAGATCGGCGCGCCGCTCGATCTTTATGATCGCCCGGCCAATCTTTTCGTCGCCGGTTTCATCGGTTCGCCCGGCATGAATTTCCTCGAAGGACGGCTCGTGCAGGAGAATGGCGGCAGTTTCGTCATGCTGGGTGACGGCACGCGCCTGGCGCTTGGCCGGGAAGTGGACCTCGCCGATGGCGAGCCGGTCACGCTCGGCATCCGCCCGGAACATGTCACCGTTGCGCCGGCTGATGGCGGTGTGGAAGCGACTGTCGATCTGGTCGAGCCGACCGGCCTCGGCGTCATCCTGCACCTCACCGTGCATGGATTGCCGTTCAAGCTGTTTTCGTCAGATCGGGCATTGTTGCAACCGGGTAGATCCCTGCGGGTCGGTTTCCCGCGGGAAAGGCTGCATGTCTTTGATCGGAATGGCGTGAGGATCGGGGAGGCGTGAGGTTTGGCATAGTACGCAGGAATATTTCCTGGGCGGTTGCAAACCCACCTCCGTCATTCCGGCCTTGAGCCGGAACGGCGGAAAGCTGGAGACGTTGAGAACCTTCGCAAACGCGCCAACCGTGGCATCAGATTGCCTTTCGTTCGTCTATCGTGGAGGCTCTGGATGTGAGCTTTCACAAGGTCTTTCATTCACAGCGGACCCGAAGGCGCGTGGGGCTTACCCCCCTCTGCCCTGCCGGGCATCTCCCCCTCAAGGGGGAGATCGGCAAGAGGCTCTTTCATCGCTTCATTCGCAAGCTTCGAGATGTACGAGACTTTGCTGCAGATCGATCTCCCCCCTTGAGGGGGAGATGCCCGGCAGGGCAGAGGGGGGTAAGCTCCACGCGCCTTCGGGTCCGCTGTGAATGAAAAACCTTGTGAAAGCCAACACCTAGATCGCCACACCCTTCTCATCAAACCTGTGTATCTTGGTCTCGTCCGGGGTGATGAAGACGGTATCGCCATGTTTGCATTCGAACTCGCCGTCAGTGCGGGCGGTGATCGGGCCGATACCTGACACCTCGAGATGCAGGAAGGTATCCGATCCGAGATGTTCGGCAACCGTGACCTTGCCCTGCCACAGGCCGCTTTCCTTCGACAGCAGCAGATGCTCCGGCCGCACACCGGCGGTGGCGGCACCCTTCTCGCGGGCATAATCGCCGGTGATGAGGTTCATGCGCGGTGAACCGATGAAGCCGGCGACGAAGAGGTTGGCGGGGGTGCGGTAAAGCTCCATCGGCGAACCGACCTGCTCGATATTGCCGCGGTTGAGCACCACGATCTTGTCGGCCATGGTCATAGCCTCCACCTGGTCGTGGGTGACGTAGATCATCGTTGTCTTCAACGTGTTGTGCAGCTCGGAGATTTCCAGCCGCATGGTGCCGCGCAGCGCCGCATCGAGGTTGGAAAGCGGCTCGTCGAACAGGAAGGCTTTCGGTTCGCGCACGATGGCGCGGCCGATGGCGACACGCTGGCGCTGGCCGCCCGACAGCTGCGAGGGCCGGCGTTCGAGATAATCGGTGAGGTTCAGCACCCGGGCGGCATCCTCGACCTTTTTATCGATCACCGCCTTGTCGAGCTTGGCCATCTTCAGCGGGAAGGCGATGTTGTTCCTGACACTCATATGCGGATAAAGCGCATAGGACTGGAACACCATGGCAAGGCCGCGCTCGGCCGGGGCCTTTTCGGTGGCGTCATTGCCGTCGATGACGATCTTGCCGCCGGAGACGTCCTCCAGCCCGGCGATGAGGCGCAGAAGCGTGGACTTGCCGCAGCCGGAGGGGCCGACGAAGACGACGAACTCGCCGTCGTTGATATCGAGATCGATCGGCGGGATGACTTTCGCCTCACCGAAGAGCTTGGACACGTTCTGAAGGGAAATGCTGCCCATGTTTGTCGTTCCTTATTTCACGGCGCCAAAGGTCAGGCCACGCACGAGTTGTTTCTGCGAGAACCAGCCGATGACGAGAATGGGGGCGATCGCCATCATCGAGGCGGCCGAGAGTTTTGCCCAGAACAGCCCCTGCGGACTTGAGAAGGAGGCGATGAAGGCCGTCAGCGGCGCTGCATTGGTGGTCGTCAGCCGGATGGTCCAGAAGGCTTCGTTCCAGGCAAGGATGACGTTCAAAAGCAGCGTCGAGGCAATGCCCGGCACCGCCATTGGTGTGAGCACATGCACGATCTCGTTCCACAGGGATGCGCCATCCATGCGGGCGGCTTCGAGGATCTCGCCGGGGATTTCCCGGAAGTAAGTGTAGAGCATCCAGATGACGATCGGCAGGTTGATGAAGGTCAGCATGATGGTCAGCCCGATGCGGGTATCGAGCAGGCCGGCATTGCGGAAGATCAGATAGATCGGCACCAGCACGGCGACGGCCGGCATCATCTTGGTGGAGAGCATCCACATCAAAATATCCTTGGTGCGTTTGGTCGGCGAGAACGCCATGGCCCAGGAGGCGGGAATGGCGATGATCAGCGCGATGATCGTCGAGCCGAGCGACAGCACGACCGAGTTCATGAACGGCTTGAAGTAATCGCGCTGGGTCTGGACCGTCACGTAATTCTCGAAGGTGCCCGAGGGAATGAGGCTGAAGCCGGCGATTGCCTCCGGCTCGGTCTTGAGCGAGGTGAGGAAGGCATAGAGGATCGGGAAGAACAGCAGCAGCGCCACGGCCCAGGCCGCGATGGAAAAGCCGATCTTCGCACGTGTGGTTGTCTTGCGGGCCATGATTACATCTCCCCTGAAGCGATAGCGGCAAAAGTATGCGGCCGTTTTGGTGTGGAGACGGCGGCATCCCCACTTCCCTCATTCCTGTGCTCGTCACAGGAATCCAGTCGGCGCGCGTCGGCGCGACGGAGGGGCTTTCTTTCAGCCCAAGGACTTGGGCTGGCTGGATTCCTGTGACAGGCACAGGAATGAGGGAGGGTGGAGGGCCGTCCAGAGAACAAAAGCATCGTCATATCCCGCCCCCTTACCGATCCAGGTTCTTGCCGACGGCGCGCATCAGGAAGATGGCGACGATATTGGCGAGGATGACGGCGATGATGCCGCCGGCCGAAGCGCCGCCGACGTCGTAACCGAGAAGCGCGGTGCGATAGATGAGGAAGGCGAGGTTGGTGGAGGCATAACCCGGTCCGCCATTGGTGGTGACGAGGATTTCCGCGTAGACGCCGAGCAGGAAGATCGTCTGGATCAAGATGACGACGGTGATGGCGCGCGACAGATGCGGCAGGGTCAGATGGATGAAGCGGTTGACGAAGTTGGCGCCATCCATCTCGGCGGCTTCCTTCTGCTCGCCGTCGAGCGACTGCAGGGCGGTGAGCAGGATGAGCGTCGCAAACGGCAGCCATTGCCAGGCGACGATGATGATGATGGAGAGCAGCGGAAACTGTGCGAACCAGTCGACCGGCTGGAAACCGAAGAAGCGCGACAGATCGGCAAGCACGCCGTAACCGGGATGCATGATCATGTTCTTCCACACCAATGCGGCCACCGGCGGCATGACGAAGAAGGGCGAGATGATCATGATGCGCACGATGCCCTGGCCGAAAATGTCATTGTCGAGCAGAAGCGCAATGGCAATGCCGCCGATGACGGTGATCGCGAGCACGCCGCCGACGATCAAAAGCGTGTTCCAGATCGACTGGAAAAAGGCCGGGTCGGTGTAGAAATACTGGTAATTGAACAGACCCGCAAAGCTGACATTGGCCGGGTTGAGGAGATTGTAGTTCTGGAATGAGAACCACAGCGTCATCGCCAGAGGCACGATCATCCACACCAGCAATAACAGCACCGATGGCGCAAGCATCACCCGCGCCAGACCGCTCGTGTTTCGTGTTGCCATTAGTCGTCCTCCCTCACGGATACAGTTATGAGTATGAGCGGGATTCCAAATGAAAATCGCTCGCACTTCCCCCATTTCGCTCCGGCGGCCTCTGCCGCAGGGGCATCCGGATTTATGATTGCCGTCAGTGGCGGCCTTCGCCCGTCGCCGCGTGATAGGTCGCCAGAACCTGATCCACAGCCGCGATCAAAATCTCTTCCGCGTCTTCGCCCGCAACTGTTGCGAGCGGTAATTCGCCGAGATACTGGCGCAGCAGGGTTTCGGGAATTGTCTTCCCATCCAGCGCCTTATGCAAGGCGGAAACGGCCTGCAACGCTTCCGGCCGCGTCCAGTAATAACGGATGCGGTCGCTGTAACTATAGTGGCGCTGCAATCGCAGCGTGATGTCGTCGCCATGGTAATGGCCCTGCCAGTCGCCCGGCGCGCTCAACATCAGTTTTTCCATGGTCCGCGCCAGCGGCCGGTCGCCATAGGTGCCAACCATTTCGGATGCGATCATATCAAGCGCATAAAGCGCTTCCCGGTAAGCGAAGGTGAGGCCCGGACCGACTTTGAGGATCGGATATCCGTCGCGCACCAGTGCGGCAAGGGCAGGTTCGGTCTGGTAATCGGTGGAATGGGCCTCGAACACCAGCTGCGGTTCGCCGTCCAGAACGGCGCTCAGCGCTTCCGCGGCCTGCGGATCATAAGCGACGACATTGTCGCTGCCGAATTCCACGCCCGGCTGCACGACGAAAGCGATGACCCGTTCGAAGGCTTGCGAAAGACCGTGCTGCGCGAATATCTCGCGGTGAAGGTCGATGGTGTTGCGCGCCGCCTGCGGCTGCGTTGGCGCAACCGTGTCGAGCACATGGTCGGCACCGCCAGGCACCGGCACTTCGGTGCCGAGAATATACAGCGGTTTGGGCAGGCCGGCATCGGTGGCCGCCTTTTCGGCAACGGCCGCAAGTTTGGCTGCGCGGTTGGCGATGGTGACGTCATCCAGCGCCGCCGGCTCACCGGCGCAGCCCATCGATGCATCAAGGTGAATCTTGCGAAAACCCGATGCCACATAGGCTTCGACCATGGCGGCGGCTTTTATCAGCGCCTCTTCGGCTTTCTCCCTGCGCCAGGGGTTGGGGCCGAGATGATCGCCGCCGAAAATCAGAAGTTCGCCGGGCAGTCCTTCTTCCGCCGCGATGCTGTTGACGAAGGCAACGAAATCACGGGGCGTCATGCCGGTATAACCGCCGAGATGGTTGACCTGATTGCAGGTCGCCTCGATCAGCACGGCTGTCTTGCTGGCAGCGGCGCGGCGGATCGCGGCGCGCAGGACGACGGGGTGGGCTGAACAGACGGACGTGATGCCCGCGGGTTTGCCGGCGCGGCGGGCGGCGGCGAGATTTTCCAGAATGGCGGTCATAGGACTTCCTCCGACAATTGCGCGGCCATGAAGGCATCGAGTTCGGCAAGGCTGGCAGCGCCCTCCATCGGGCCGCGCCTGATGACGTTGTGGGCACCCGATGCATTGGCGTAAGCGAGCGCTTTTGCCGGGTGCATGCCGAGGCGGCGGCAGGTGAGGTAGGTTGCGCCGAAACAGTCGCCGGCACCGGTCGGGTCGACTTCCTCCACCTTCAGGCCGGGGGCGTCGATGCGCCCATGGGCGCGGCTGAAATGGCTTGCGCCTTTCGCGCCGCGTTTCAGCACGATTTCGCCGACACCGGAGGCGAGCAGCTTTTCTATCGCGGCATCCTCATCGTCCAGACCGGAGGCGGCCTGAAGTTCTTCGCCTGATGGCAGCAGGAGATCGGTGACGGCAAGCAGATCGTCGATCAGCCTGCGGCCTTCGTCACCCTGCGCCAGTTCCTTGCGGATGTTCGGATCGAAAGACACCGAACCGTCACGTGCCCTGACATGTCTGATCGCCGCCAGAATGATGTCGCCAATGCCGGCAATCGCGAAGGCCGATCCCATGACGTGCACATGGCCGGCCTTTTCGATGAGCGCCTGCGCTTCATCGGTCATCTGCGTTTCGCTGGCCGCGGAATGGGCGATGTTGAAAACGAAGTCGCGCGCGCCGTTCTCACGATAGCGCACGAAGGCGCTGCCGGTCGGGCGATCTGGAATAGTGGCGATGGCCGAGACATCGACGCCGTCGCGGCGCAGTCTTTCGACATTGAGGCGGCCGAAATCGTCGTCACCGACTGCGGCGATGATGCCGGCGGTTCCGCCGCAACGCGCCACCTGATCGATGAAGATGGCCGGTGCGCCGCTCGGGAAAGGGCCGATCAGCGTTTGCGGCTCGAGAAAGCCGTTTCCCACCGTCGTCGCCATGATCTCCACGAGGATTTCGCCGGCCGTGATGGTCGGGCCCTGGGTCTGCGGCGCCAGTGTAGATGCCTGCCTCATCGTCTCCTCCATAAGCGTGTGCTGCCGTCCTGCCGGGCAGGTGCATTTGCGGTCTGTTATTTTCTCGGATATCAGTTAAAGTTTACGCGCGTCAAGATATTAATGGATGAAATATCTGCTGCAATGCAGCAAGAGAAATGCGCGAAATAATAAATTATGAAGTCAATATACTGGTGTAAACAATGATTTATGCAGGTTTCGGGCGGTTCGGTTGCTCGATGATTTATTTTTGGATGTTGACAATGGATGCAATTTTGCGAGATAAAAAATTTACGCATGTATTGTTATGCGTGGACATCCGTAAAGGAGGAGCGGGTATCATGAGCAAATTCATTGGAATTCTGTCGTCGTCTGTGGTTGGGGCCGGGCTTCTGGCCGGGCTGGCGCAGGCGGAAGAGATCAACATCGCCACCGTCAACAATGGCGACATGATCATCATGCAGAAGCTTTCCAGCGCCTGGGAGAAGGAAACAGGCAACAAGATCAACTGGATCGTGCTGGAAGAGAATGTTCTGCGCGAACGCGTCACCACCGACATCGCCACCAATGGCGGCCAGTTCGACATCATGACCATTGGTGGTTACGAAGCGCCGATCTGGGGCAAGCAGGGCTGGCTGGCGCCGGTCGACGATCTCGGCGACGATTACGATTACGCCGATCTGCTCGACCCGATCAAAAAGGGCCTGACGGTGGACGGCAAGCTTTACGCCGTGCCGTTCTACACCGAAAGCTCGTTCACGCTTTACCGCAAGGATCTGTTCGACGCCGCCGGCCTGAAGATGCCCGACAATCCGACCTACGACCAGATCAAGGATTTCGCCGCCAAGCTGACCGACAAGTCGAAACAGCAATATGGCATATGCCTGCGCGGCAAGCCGGGCTGGGGCGAAAACATGGCCTTCCTCGGCACCATGATCAATACCTATGGCGGCCGCTGGTTCGATATGGACTGGAAACCGCAGCTGACGAGCGAGCCGTGGAAAAAGGCGATTGCGGATTATGTGGCGCTGATGACCTCCTACGGCCCGCCCGGTGCGGCCGCCAACGGCTTCAACGAAAACCAGACGCTGTTTTCATCCGGCCGTTGCGCCATGTGGATCGACGCCACCTCGGCGGCGGGCCGCGTTTATGACCCCAAGCAGAGCCAGGTTGCCGACAAGACCGCGTTTACGCGTGCTCCGGTCGAGGTAACGCCGAACGGTTCGAGCTGGTCGTGGTCCTGGAACCTTGCAATTCCAAACAGCACGAAGAAGCTTGAAACCGCCAAGTCCTTCGTCAAATGGGCGACTTCGAAGTCCTATGTGAAGACGGTTGGTGAAAGCGAGGGCTGGGTGGCCGTGCCGCCGGGTACGCGCAAATCCACCTATGAGCTGCCGGAATACAAGAAGGCGGCGCCTTTCGCGGATACGGTGCTGAAGGCGATCATGTCTGCCGATCCGTCCAAGCCGACCAGGGATCCGGTGCCCTATACCGGCGTGCAGTTCGTCGCCATACCGGAATTCCAGTCCATCGGTACGGTCGTCGGCCAGCAGATCGCGGCAGCCCTTTCCGGCCAGCAGACCGTCGATGCGGCGCTCGAAGGCGCGCAGAAACAGGTCGAACGTGACATGACCCGCGCGGGCTACATCAAGTAGCCGCGTCCTCCCGGCGTGCCGCCCGTTCGCCTTCTGGTGGCGGGCGGCATGGGGTGGGGCTGCCGCACCCACACTCCCTCATTCCTGTGACAAGCACAGGAATGAGGGAGTGTGGGGTGCGCTGGCATATCAAATCTTTACCCGGTGTACCGTGTTCGGGTTTGCCGGAAAAAATGCATCTAACAACAAACGCATGACCGGGTTCATCCAGTGTCCGCCATGCATCACGGAGATCGACATGAGATTGAAGAACAAGGTCGCGCTGATTACCGGCGCCGCCCGCGGCATCGGCCTTGGTTTCGCGCAGGCTTTTGCGGATGAAGGCGCGAAGGTGATTATCGCCGATATCGATATCGCCCGCGCGACCGCCTCTGCCGCCGCCATCGGCCCTGCCGCCAAGGCCGTGAAGCTGGATGTGACCGATCTTTCAGAGATCGACGCCGTGGTGAAGGCGGTGGATGAGGAATTCGGCGGCATCGATATTCTCGTCAACAATGCCGCGATCTTCGATATGGCGCCGATCAACGGCATTACCGAAGAGAGCTATGAGCGGGTGTTCGACATCAATCTCAAGGGACCGCTGTTCATGATGAAGGCGGTCTCCAATGTCATGATCGAGCGCGCGCGCGGCGGCAAGATCATCAATATGGCAAGCCAGGCCGGCCGGCGCGGCGAGGCGCTGGTGACGCTTTATTGCGCCTCCAAGGCGGCGATCATTTCCGCCACGCAGTCGGCGGCGCTGGCGCTCGTCAAGCACGGCATCAATGTCAACGCCATTGCGCCCGGCGTCGTGGATGGCGAGCATTGGGAAGTGGTCGATGCGCATTTCGCCAAGTGGGAAGGCTTAAGGCCCGGCGAGAAGAAGGCGGCGGTGGCCAAATCCGTGCCGATCGGCCGTTTCGCCACGCCTGATGACATCAAGGGGCTGGCGGTTTTCCTCGCCTCCGCCGACAGCGATTATATTCTCGCCCAGACATACAATGTCGACGGCGGCAACTGGATGAGCTGAAAAGCCGGAGATGACCATGCATGCCATTCAATTCGTCGAGAAGGGACGCGCCGTGCTGGCGGAACTCCCCGTCGCCGATCTGCCGCCGGGTCACGCGCTCGTGCGGGTCAAGGCTTCGGGGCTTTGCCACACCGATATAGACGTGCTGCATGCGCGTTATGGTGACGGTGCGTTTCCCGTCATCCCCGGCCATGAATATGCCGGTGAAGTTGCGGCCGTGGCTTCCGATGTGACAGGCTTCAGGGCTGGCGACCGTGTGGCCGTCGATCCCAATCTGCCCTGCGGCACCTGCGCCAGCTGCAGGAAGGGGCTGACCAACCTTTGCAGCACGCTGAAGGCCTATGGCGTTTCCCACAATGGCGGCTTTGCCGAATTCAGCGTTGTGCGTGCGGATCACCTGCACGGCATCGGTTCGATGCCCTATCATGTCGCGGCACTGGCCGAACCGCTCGCCTGCGTCGTCAACGGCATGCAGAGCGCTGGCATCGGTAAGACTGGCGTGGTGCCGGAAAGTGCGCTTGTGTTTGGCGCCGGTCCCATCGGCCTGCTGCTTGCCCTGTCGCTGAAAGCACGCGGCATTCAGACAGTAACGATGGCCGATATCAATGAAAGCAGACTGGCCTTTGCCGAAAGCCTCGGACTTAAGGTGGCGGTGTCGGGCTCGGAAGCGCTCTTGCGGCAACAGAAGTCTTTCGATTTTGTGGCCGATGCGACGGGTATTGCCGCCGTTGCCGAAGCGATGATCCCGCTGGTTGCGGATGGCGGCACCGCGCTGTTTTTCGGCGTCTGCGCGCCGGATGCCCGCATTTCGGTGGCGCCTTTCGAAATCTTCCGGCGTCAGCTGAAGCTTGTCGGCTCCCATTCGCTGAACCGCAACATACCGCAGGCGCTTGCCATTCTGGAGACGGATGGCGATGTCATGGCGCGGCTGGTGTCGCACCGGTTGCCGCTTTCGGAAATGCTGCCATTCTTTACGAAAAAACCGTCCGATCCGGCGACGATGAAAGTGCAGTTTACGGCCGAATGATCGTTTGGCCGTTGATAACCATTCGACCGGCTTTTCGTGCGAAGGCCGGTCGATATAGAGTACCACATGTAATATTTCATGGGGGCAAGCACTTTGGCCAAATCTATCAGGACGATGGAAGAATTTTCGGAATTCGTCGGCCTTTCCCGCCCGACCGTTTCGAAATACTTCAATGATCCGGCCTCGGTCCGCAAGAAGACGCGGGACACCATCGAGGACGCGCTGAAGAAATCGGGCTTCCGGCCGAATATCTTCGCCGTCAACCTCAACCGCCGCCGTTCCAATATCATCGGCATCATCATTCCGAACTCCACCGATCCGTTCTACATGGCGCTGACGAGCCGCATCGAACTGATCGCCAACGAGGCGGGGTTCCTCGCTTTCGTGCTATCGTCGGATGGCAAGGCGGAAATCGAGGACCGGGCGATCCGCACCTTCAAGTCGATGAATGTTGCGGGTGCCATCATCGCGCCGCTCGGCGTCAAATCCCATCGCGCCACGCTGGAGCAGCTCGCGGCCAGCATTCCGATCGTTTATGTCGATTCGCCGCTGGATGAGACCTCGGCCTTTGTCGGCACGGACAACCGCCAGAGTGTCGGGCTGATGGTGGATTATCTCTGCCGTTCGGGCGAACCGCCCTGTTTTTTCGATATGCCGCAGGTCAATACCAACGCGGCGACACGCCGCACGGCCTATGAGGAAGCGATGCAGCGTCTGGGTTTCGAGCCGCACGTCATCGATGTTCCCGGCATCGTCACCTGGGATTTCGAGCGTTTCGCCTTTGATGAGGCGAGCCGGCTGCTGGATGGGGCAGGGCATTTGCCATCGCGTACCATTTTATGCGCCAATGACCGTATCGCCTTCGGCGTCATCGCCGCCGCCTTCCAGAAGGGCATCAAGGTTGGCCACGGCTCCGATTACGACCTCAGGGTTGCCGGCCATGACGATCATCCGCTGTCGCGTTATGCCTGCCCGCCGATTACCACGGTGGCGCAGAATTATAACGAGATCGGCAGGCTGTCGATCGAGCTTCTGCTGCAGAAGCTGGATGATGAGACGGATGACACGACGCGGATGCGTGAACGCATCCTGCTCAGCGCCGATCTGATGCTGCGCAAATCGGCCTGATGGCTTGTTAGATAAACTAAACGAAAAATCTGATTTTCTAAATAGAACTAATATCTGAACGCTCCTACTCTGGTCTCAAGGTTGCTTTGGGAGGCGACCGCGAGAGCCGGCGCAAGTGTGTGCCGGGATCCGGGAGGAACGCAGAAACGTCATGTGGCCAGCGCCGCGAGGGGTGAACCTTCGCAGCCTTGGTATCGCATGGCCTTCGCCGGGCAGTCTGGACATTCTCGCCAGCAATTTCCCCAGCGAAGGATGTCAAAACATGAATCTCTATTCTCTTCTGTCAGCGCGTGCAGCCGGCGGCAAACCTGTCCGGGTCGGTCTCATCGGTGCCGGCAAGTTCGGCTCCATGGTGCTGGCGCAGGCGCAGCGCATCGCCGGTTTTCACATGGTCGCCGTCGCAGACCTCAATGTCGGCAAGGCAAGGGAATCGTTTGACCGCGTCGGCTGGCCGAAGGAGCGTTACGACGCGACGAGCTGCGCCGATGCGCTGAAGAGCGGCAAGACCTATGTGACCGACGATGTGAACGAGCTTTTCGCCTGCGGCGAGATCGAATGCGTGATCGAAGCGACCGGCCATCCGCTGGCCGGCGCGCGCCATGCACTGGGCGCCATCGAGCACAACAAGCACGTCGTCATGGTCAATGTCGAAGCCGATGTCATGGTCGGGCCGATCCTTGCTGAAAAGGCCCGGGCCAAGGGCCTGATCTATTCCATGGCTTACGGCGACCAGCCGGCGCTGATCTGCGAGCTGGTGGACTGGGCGCGAGCCACCGGCTTCGAGGTCGTTTCCGCCGGCAAGGGCATGAATTTCGAGCCGCGTTACCGTTATTCGACGCCGGACACGGTCTGGGGTTATTTCGGCTGGACCGACGAAGAAGTGGCCAAGGGCGACTTCAATCCGAAAATGTACAATTCCTTCACGGACGGCACAAAGGCGGCCATCGAAATGGCGGCCGTCGCCAACGGCACGGGGCTGGATTGCCCGGATGACGGTCTGGCCTTCCCGCCGGCCGGCCTGCACGATCTCGCCCGCGTCTTCCGCCCGGCTGCCGATGGCGGCCGTATGTCGCGTTCCGGTCTGGTCGATATTGCCGCAAGCCAGGAGCCGGACGGACGCGAGGTGTTCAACAACATTCGCTACGGCGTTTTCGTCACCTTCAAGGCGCATAATGAATATGCCCGTGCCTGCTTCAAGCAATATGGCCTGCTGACCGATCCCTCCGGCTGGTACGCCTCCATGTGGCGTCCTTTCCACATCATCGGGCTGGAAACCTCGATCAGCGTGCTCTCCGCCGTGCTGCGCAATGAGGCTACCGGTTGCTCCAAGGAGTTTCGCGGCGATGCGGTGGCGACCGCGAAGAAGGATATGCAGCCCGGCGAGATGCTCGACGGCGAGGGCGGTTACGCGGTCTGGGCAAACGCCATTCCCGCCACCCGCAGCCTAGACATCAAGGCACTGCCGATCGGCCTTGCCCATAATGTCAAGCTGAAGCGCGCCATCAAGAAAGACCAGATCGTCAGCTTCGACGATGTGGAACTGGTCAATGATCTCGATGTGGTGAAGCTGCGCCAGGACATGGAAAACCAGTTCCGTCCGCAAAAGGACGCCGCGGCGTGATGGACGGGAGAGAGGGCATGTCGACGGGAGCTTTCGTGGTGATCGCAGAATTCCGGGTGAAGCCCGAGGCGATGGACGCCTTTCTCGACGCCGCGCGCGATGACGCCAGGCACTCGGTTCAGGATGAACCGGGCTGCCGGCAATTCGATGTGGTGCGGCCGGAAACCGGAAACAATGTGGTGTTCTACGAGGTCTATGACGACAGGCAGGCTTTCGACGATCATCTCAAAACACCGCATCTCGACCGGTTTCGCGAGGCGTTTCCCGCCCTCATCGAAGAAGAACTGCCGGTGCGTTTCCTGAACCGGCAATGGCTCTGAAAGATGGAAACGATGGCTGACATTCGCCGGATCGCCGTTATCGGAACGGGTATCATGGGCGCTCCGATGGCGGGGCGTCTGGCGGAGGCCGGGTTTTCCGTCAAAGCCTGGAACCGCAGCGCTGAAAAAGCTGCGGTTCTGGCGGCAAAGGGCGTGCAGCCGGCGGCCAAGGCTGCAGAAGCTGCGGCCGAAGCCGACGTCGTCATCTGCATGCTGAGTTCCGGGCCGGTCTGCGACGAGGTTCTGCTCGGTGCCTCGGGTGTCGTTTCCACCATGAAGCCCGGTGCTATTTTGCTGGTGATGAGTTCCATCCCGGTCGACAGCGCACGGGCACAGGCGGAGGCGGCAAAGGTTTATGGCGTCGCTTATGTCGACGCACCGGTTTCCGGCGGTGAAAAGGGGGCGATAGAGGGAACGCTCGCCATCATGGCCGGCGGTGAACAGCGGGACGTGGATGCATTGCGGCCACTCCTTAATTGCCTTGGCCGCGTCACCCATGTCGGGCCGGTAGGCTGCGGCTCATTGGCCAAGCTCGCCAACCAGCTGATCGTCGCCTCGACAATCTGCGCCGTTGCCGAGGCTTTGACGCTGGTTGAAGCGGGGGGAGCCGACCCGGCGCAGGTGCGCCAGGCTTTGCTGGGCGGTTTTGCCGAGTCCACCGTCTTCCGCCAGCACGGAAAACGCATGGTGGAGGGCGATTTCCGCCCCGGCGGCCCGGCAAAATACCAGGTGAAGGATACGTCCACGGCGCTGGCTTTCGCCGAAAGCCGTGGCCTGAAATTACCGGTCGGCGAGGAGGTTGACCGGCTGTTCCGCTCCATGGTCGAGCATGGCGCGGGTGAGCTTGATCACAGCGGTGTGATCCTTGAGATTAAGCGCATGAATGCGTTCGGAGGAACGCTCGAAACTGTCTAGAGATAACAAGGGAGGAACACATGAAAATTTCGAAACTTTACGGGCTGGCTCTCGCCGCCACCATGCTGGTCGCATCCATCGCGCAGGCCGAAACGCTGACGCTTTCGACGCCGGATGCCGACAATTCCGAAATCACGCTCGCCGCCAACAAGTTTGCCGAGATCGTTTCGAAAAAGACCGACGGCAAACTCAAGATCAAGGTATTCCCGAACGGCACGCTGTATGGCGGCGACCCTTCGGCGGGCGTCAAGCAGCTGGCCGGCGGTTCGCTGGACATGCTTTTGAATTCGACCTCGCTTTACGCGACATTCAATCCGAAATTCACCGCCATCGCCATTCCCTACCAGTTCCGTGATATCGACCAGCTCCGGGTCTATCTCGACAGCGATCTCGGCAAGGAGCTTTCCACCGATCTGAGCAAGATCGGCATTCTCGGGCTCGATCTCTGGTCGCGGCCGCTGCGCCAGATCACCAATTCCAAGGTGCCGATCAAATCACCGGATGATCTCAAGGGCATGAAGCTGCGGGTGCCGAACAATCCGCTCTGGGTCGAGTTTTTCGGTGCCATGGGGGCTGCCCCGACACCGATGGCTTTTGCTGAAGTTTACAATGCGCTCCAGCTGAAAGTTGTCGATGGGCAGGAAAATCCGGTCAACGTGCCTGTCAGCGCCAAGCTTTACGAAGTGCAGAAGTATCTGACGATCAGCAACCACATTGCTGACGCCTGGGTGCTGGGCATGAACCCGGCCCGCTTCGAAGGTCTCGACGAGGGCTTCAAGACGGCACTGAAGGAGGCGGCGACTGAAACCGAGCTTTGGAAAGCCGAGAACGACGCTGCCGATATCGACAAGTCGCTCGAAACGCTGAAGAAGAACGGCATGGAGGTCAACACGCTGACCGATGACGAACGCAAGGCCTTCGTAGAGGTCGCGGCCGGGCTTTCGGCGAAGTTCTCGGCGCTGGTGAAAGATCAGGCGTTCTTCGACAAGACGCAGGCTTTCCTTAAGACGAACTGACGTTTCCCGCAGTTGGAGGCCCGGCCTGCATCTTTTGGCAGGCCCGGCCGTCCCCAAACGTCAGCAGGCGTTGCTTTGCCGGAAAGGCAGGGTGGCATTCGTTTACCGGATATCCGGTTTCAGCAGTGGAAGGGTATTGTCATGCGCGATACGAAACCTTCGGTGCTCGGCACCATCGTAAAACTCATCGCCGATATAGCCGCGGGGGCAGCCTGTGCCGGCATTCTCATCGTCGTGCTTCTTCAGGTCATCGGCCGCCTCATCGGCAGTCCGCTTCCCTGGACCGAGGAGGCGACCCGCTTTCTTTTCATCTGGATGGTCTTCCTTGGCCTTGCCGCCGGTTTCCGCACCGTGGAAAGCGCCCGTGTCGTGGTGTTTCTCGTGCTGTTCCACCGCTTCTTCCGGCGGTTGGCGGTGCCGATCTATGTCGGTTCATCGGTGTTCTTCTTCGGCATGATGGGCTGGACGGGTTTCACCCTGGTGCGCCAGCAGATCATGATGAACGAGACCGCCGCCACTTTGCCGATCCCGATGTGGGCCATCGGCATGGTTTTGCCCGTTTCCGCCATCATCGCCGTGCTCGCCATCATCGAATCGCTGCGCAGCCGCCGGGAGCTCATCGCGCTTCCCGAGCTTGGCCTGCCGGCGGACGAGATCGCCCATGCCGATATCTCCATTTCAGCAGGACATTGAGCCATGTCGGTCTTTCTTCTCATCGCCTTTTTCGGTCTCAGCATGCTTGGCGTGCCGCTTGCCATCGCGCTGGCGCTCGCCAGTGTCGGCACGCTGTGGCTCTTCACCTCCATGCCCATGGACCTGCTGTCGCAGACGATGTTCTCGTCGATGAACTCCTTCCTGCTCGTTGCCGTGCCGCTTTTCATTCTGGTCGGCACGGTCATGGAGCGGGGGCGAGTGGCGGAGCGCATCTTTGATTTCGCCGAGGCCATGGTCGGCTGGCTTCCCGGCGGACTTGGCCACGTCAACGTCATCTCATCGGTGATCTTTTCCGGCGTCTCCGGCTCCTCCGTCGCCGATATCGCCTCGGTCGGCGCCATCGAGATCAAGGCCATGGAGCGCCACGGTTTTCCGAAGGGTTATGCCGTCGGCATGACACTCTGCACCTCGACGCTCTCCTCGATCATTCCGCCGTCGATCCTGATCGTGATTGCCGGTTCCATCGCCAACGTGTCGATCGGCACGCTGCTGATCGCCGGTCTGGTGCCCGGCCTCTTCATCGCCTTCGCCTTTCTGGTCTTCAACCACTTCTATTCGGTGCATTACGGTTACAATCCGCCGACACCGTTCAATTTCCGTCTGGTGGTCGTCACGGGTCTGCGCGCCATCCTGCCGATGCTGACACCGCTGATCCTGATCATCGGCATTGCCAGTGGCCTGTTCACGCCAACGGAAGCAGCTGCCATCGCGGTGGTTTATGTCGCGGTGCTTGGCGTCATCGTCTATCGCACGCTGCCGGTGCGGGAACTGCCGGAAATATTGATCTCGACGGCGCGCATTTCCGGCACCATCCTGTTCATCGCCGCTACCTCGCAGCTTGCCGCCTGGGTCTTCACCTTCGATGGGTTGCCCGAACAGGTGGCCGAGCTTTTGAAGGCCATGAACCTCGGCCCCATGACCGGCATGCTCGTCATCTTCGTCTTCCTGCTGATCATTGGCATCTTCATGGAAGCGATCCCGGCGATGTTCATCCTCATCCCCGTGCTGATGCCGCCGGTCGAGGCACTGGGCATCGATCCGATCCATTTCCTGATCGTGACTGTCATGACGCTAACGCTCGGGCTGGTGACGCCGCCGGTGGGGGTCTGCCTGTTTGCGGCAGCACAGGTGGCGAATATGAAGATCGAGGATGTCATTCGCGGTTCGCTGGCGCCGATGACGGTGCTGACGCTTGCCATCTTCGCGCTGGTGCTGTTCCCGGTGCTGACGCTCGGGCCAATCAGGCTGATGGGGCTTTATTGACGCGCAAACGGATTGCCTGAAACCTCAGACAACGCGGCGGGCTTGCCACTCGTCGCGTTGTTTTCGCATCCATTCCAGAAACAGCATGACTTTTCTCTGCCGCAGATGGGAATGCGGGCAAACGATCCATTGGGTGACCAGCTTGATGCGCGGCGCGTCCGTCACGGCCGGCACCAGCATCTTGTCCTGCAGCTCCCGCTCCATCATCAAGGTGCTTTCCAGCGCCACGCCGATGCCGAGAACGGCGGCATCGATGGCCATGTGGCTGCGGTCGAACAGGACCCGCCGCCAGCGCTTCTCAGCCGTGACGCCGGCCAGAGGGAACCAGTGGTTCCATTGCGCCTGCGCCTTGACCGAATGGATCAGCCGCTGGTTCTGCAATTCCTCGGGCAGAAATTTACCGGCGCCCTGATAATTTGGCGAACAGACCGGCAGGAATTCCTCCTCCACCAGCCCTTCCACGAAGAGGCCCGGCCAGCGGCCATCGCCATGGCGCAGCTCTATATCGACAAGCTCCTGCGAAAAATCTGTCGGCTCGTTGGTGCCGTCGAGGCGCACTTCCAGTTCCGGGTGTTCCTCCAGAAACGAGCCGAGACGCGGCAGCAGCCATTTGTTGGAGATGGTCGGCGTCGCCCGGATCGTCAGCGTGGTGACCGAGCGGAAGCCGCGAATACTGTCGGTGGCGTCTGATATCTGTTCGATCTGGGCGGTGATCATCGAGAAATAGCGCTCGCCCGCTTCGGTCAATGTCACCTTGCGGCCGGTTCGCGCCATCAGGGTCGTGCCGAGCTGACCTTCCAGCAACTGGATCTGCTGGGAAACGGCCGAAGGCGTCACACTCAGTTCCTCCGCCGCCCGGGAAATGCTGCCCGCCCTTGCCGCGGCGTGGAAAACGAGGATTGATTTTATCGGGATCTGCATGGGTAGGGCTTTGCTCAACAGAATACGGCGGTCACCTGAGTATCACAGGTGACCGCCGTGTTGAAAAGCGTTGAACGCGAGGCTTTTAGCGGTGGCTCGGCAGTTTCGGCAGGAACACCGTGAGCAGGCCGAGCAGCGGCATGTAGGAGCAGATGCGGTAGACGAATTCGATGCCTTCCTTATCCGCATAAACACCCAGAACCGCAGCGCCGATGCCGCCGAAACCGAAGGCGAAACCGAAGAACATGCCGGCGATGAGACCGACGCGGCCCGGCACCAGTTCCTGCGCGAACACGACGATGGCCGAGAAAGCGGAGGAAAAGACGAAGCCGATGACGACGACGAGAATGGCCGTCCAGAACAGGTTCGCATAGGGCAGCAGCAGCGCGAAGGGAATGACGCCGAGGATCGAGAACCAGATGACGACGCGCGAGCCGAAACGGTCGCCGATCGGGCCGCCGAAGAACACGCCCAGTGCCGAAGCGCCGAGGAAGAGGAACAGCAGAACCTGCGCGTCCTGAACACCAAGACCGAACTTGTCGATGGTGTAGAAGGTGAAGTAGCTGGACAGGCTGGCGAGATAGGCATTCTTGGTGGCGGTCAGAACCACCAGCACCAGAAGCGTCATCATGACAGTGCCACGCGCAAGGGGAAGCGTGCGGCTGGCCGGTGCCTTGCCGACCGTTGCGCGGCGGTGGCGGGTGTACCAGACGCCAACCCAGGAAAGCACGCCAAAACCGACGAGCGCGATCAGCGAGAACCAGCTGAGGCTCGTCTGGCCGAGCGGGATGACGATGAAGGCGGCGAGCAGCGGGCCGATGGCCGTGCCGGTATTGCCACCCACCTGGAAGAAGGATTGCGCCAGACCATGACGGCCGCCGGATGCGAGACGTGCAACGCGCGAGGCTTCCGGATGGAAGATCGCCGAACCGATGCCGATGAGGCAGGCGCCGATCACCAGAACCTCGAAACTATGGGCAAAAGCAAGCGTGATGAGGCCGGCGCAGGTGGACAGCATGGCGACGGGCAGGGAGAACGGCATGGGCCAGCGGTCCGTCACCATGCCGACAACCGGCTGCAGCAGCGAGGCGGTGACCTGAAAGGCGAAGGTAAGCAGGCCGATCTGCATGAAATCGAGCGCGTAATTCGCCTTCAGCAGCGGATAAAGCGACGTCAGCAGGGATTGCATGATGTCGTTCAGCATGTGGCAGAAGCTGGCGGCTGCGATGATCGAAAACGCCGTGCGTTGCGGATTGAAGCTGTTGCCGGCGCTGGTAACAGTGGCCATGATGAAGTCCTCTCGGGTTCCCGGCGGAAGACGGGAAACATGTCTTTATTTCTTCCCGCTTTTATTCATATTGTTTCTGGCCTGCATTTGTGTTCTGGACGATTTTCTTTGTGAGTGGGCCAAATGGCAAAAATCAAATCGTTGGTCTACGGCTCCTTCTCGGCCGAAGACCACAACTATATGCTGAACCTGATCGACGGCACCAACGAGCCGGTGCTGGCGCTTTGCCGCACCTATTCCAAGGGACATCTGGGACCGGTCCACAGCCATCGCCGGACGCAGATCTGGTATGCGCATCAGGGCGTCGTTCTGGTCAGCACCGCAGATGGCCGGTGGATGATCCCGCCCGGCCACGGGCTCATTATTCCCGCAGGGCTGGAACACGAATCAGAGACCATTTCGACGGTGGAAATGCATTCGATCTACGTTCATCCCGACCTGTTTCAGGCCGAGGTGCCAAGGGTGGTGGAAATCACCGCGCTTGCCTCCAGCCTGATTGCGGAATTGCTGAGCGAAGAGCATCAACCGGTCGCTTTCCATCGGCGCGGTCTGGTGCGGGCGCTGTTGCTGGACGAAATCAACCGTCTGCCGGAACGCCCGCTCGGATTGCCATTTCCCGGTCATCAGCGCCTTGCCGGATTATGCCGCGATTTCCTGAACAGGCCTGTGGCGCGGGTGGAGATCGATGACTGGGCAGCCGCCATGGGCATCAGCCGGCGCTCGTTTACACGGCTGTTTCGCAAGGAGCTGGGGGTGAGCTTCGTCACCTGGCGGCAGCAGGCCTGTATCTTCGCCTCCCTGCCGAGACTGGCGGCTGGCGAAGCGGTGACGAATGTGGCGCTGGATGCCGGTTATGAAAACATACCGGCCTTCACCACCATGTTCCGGCGAATGCTGGGCAGTTCACCAAGGGCCTATCGGCAGGCGGCGCGGCAGCGCAGCGCTGCTTTTTCCGATTTGGAAGATATAGGGGACTAGGCTTAACGCTCCTCATCCCTGTGCTCGTCACAGGGATCCAGCCAGCCCAAGTCTTTGGGCTGAAAGGACTCTTCCCGCCGCGCAGACGCGCGTCGGCTGGATTCCTGTGACAAGCACAGGAATGAGGGGTGGAGATGGGACGCGTCGGCACCATGTAGGTTGCTTACGGTAACGGCTGCATCGGAAATACCCTAAGCCGCAGCCGCCCGCATGTCGCGGCGAAAATCGGAAGGCGACATGCCTGATATCTGGCGAAACGCCTTGTTGAAGGCGCTGACGGAGCCGAAGCCGCTTTCCATGGCGATCTGCAGGATATTGTCCTTGCCGGTCATCAGCATTGCCTGCGCGCGGGAAAGCCGGAGCAGCGTCAAATATTTGATCAGCGTCATGCCGGTGGATTTGCGGAACAGGTTCATCGCATATTTCGGATGCAACGAGGCGGCGCGGGCAATATCGGTGGCGTCGATATCGTCGAGAAAATTGGCGGCGATGAAATCGCACATGCGGACCACGCCGATGGAGGGCGCCATCCCTTCGTCATCTTCACGGCGTCTGCCATCGGCCGCGGACGATATGACGGAGTAAGGCTCCAGGAACATCCGCTCCACCCGGAGCAGCAATTCCTCCACCGCGTGTTGTGCCTTTGCCGGATCGCCCGAGGTAACGTAACGGAACCAGCGACCGAAATTTTCCGCATCCGCCCTGTCGGTCTCAGCGCTCACCATCGTAGCACCACCCATCAGCTGGCTGGAGACGGCGGCCGGCAGGCGCATGCGGAAGAAATGCACGAGCGGCAGATGCGCACCGGCATAAAAGGAATCCTCGGAAGAGTGGTCCATCTGATGCGGCTGGCCACCCCAGAAAATGCACATCTGGCCGGCATCGAGCGAGAGTTCATGGTCGCCCATGCGGTAATGGACCGATCCCGACATCACATAATTCACCTCCACCTGCGCGTGCCAGTGGGGGCGGAGCATGATGGGCGGGTGGTTATGGAAAAGCTGAAGCGTCGTCGGCATGCCTTCGATGCTGCTCGCTCCCGGCTGGTAGAAGGCTCTTTCGGCAATCTTACTTTCCGCCAAATCGATGTTCCCTTTTTACGAGACAGATTTCCTGCCGCCGCTAATGTGCCCATGTTCGCTGAAGAACGGCAATTGAAAAAGGGAGGTTTTCAATGTGCTTGAAATTTCTTGGCGCGTCTACGGCCATGCTGCTTCTTGCGGCCCCGGCTTTCGCGCAAACAGAAACCGTCACCATCTGGAGCTGGAATGTCGCGGCTTCCGCGCTGAAATCCACGGTGGAAGGCTTCAACAGGCAGAATCCTGACATTAAGATTGTTGTTGAAGATCTTGGAAATAATCAGGTTTTCGACAAGACACTGGCCGCCTGCGCAGCCGGTGGCGATGGACTGCCGGATATTGTCACCATCGAAAATTTCGAGGCGGAACTGTTCTGGAGCCGCTTTCCCGATTGTTTCGCCAATCTGACCGAGCTTGGTTATACGCCTGAGAAACAGGCGCTTTTCCCGGATTTCAAGCGCACGGAGCTGGAGGTTGACGGTGTCGCCTATGCGGTTCCGTGGGATTCAGGCCCTGTGGCCGTCTTTTATCGCCGCGACTTCTATGAAAAGGCGGGCGTCGATCCGGCCACCATCAAAAGCTGGGACGATTTCATCACCGCCGGCAAGAAGGTCATGGCGGCCAATCCCGGCACCGTCATGGCGCAGGCCGATTTTAACGGCGACAGCGAATGGTTCCGCATGATCGCCAATGAGCAGGGATGCGGTTACTTTTCGACAGATGGGCAGAACATCACCATCAACAAGCCGGCCTGTGTCGCGACCTTGGAAAAGGTCAAGGAAATGAAGGACGCCGGCATCATCACGGCCGCGATCTGGGATGAGAAAATCCAAGCCAATACCGCCGGCAAGGCCGCCAGCCAGATGTATGGCGCCTGGTATGAAGGCACGGTTCGTTCCGGCTCTCCTGATCTTTCCGGCAAATGGGGCGTCTATCTGATGCCGAGCCTGACGCCTGACGGTCCGCACGCGGCCAATCTCGGCGGCTCGTCGCTGGCGATCAGTTCGACATCGCAGCACAAGGAGGCGGCGTGGAAATATATCGACTACGCGCTGACCACCAATGAAGGTCAGGTGACGATGCTGAAATCCTTCGGCCTCGTTCCTTCGCTGCTGTCCGCCATCGACGATCCTTTCGTCAAGGAAAAGCAGGCCTATTGGGGCGGGCAGGCGGTGTGGACCGACATTCTCGCCACCCTGCCGAAGATCGTGCCGAGCCGCGGCACAGCGTTCCAGTCGGATGCGGATGCGATCTACAAGGCGACGCAGACGAAATATTTCGCCGGCGGGTATCCCGATGCGAAAGCAGCGCTTGATGATGCGGCCAAGCAGATCGAAACGGCGACGGGGCTGCCCGTCGCGCAGTAAGCCGGCGGTTAGGACCGGGCGGGTGCCACAAGTTTCTTCTCCCCGAGGGGGAGAAGTCCGCGGCAGCGGGATGAGGGGGCGACGCCAGCGATAGACTGCGAGCTTACCCCCTCATCCGACCCTTCGGGCCACCTTCTCCCCCTCGGGGAGAAGAAATAGGCCGCACCGCCTTGCAATGGTCTCGCCCTCAAACGGGGGCAGGCCTCCAAGCTTTTCCATTTATCCGGCCATCGTCCGGCATATGGAGGTCGTCATGCCGTCAAGGAACAGGATCGCTTATGCGTTCCTTGCGCCCTATCTTCTGATTTTCGCCACCTTCTGGGTCTGGCCGATCATCAGTTCGTTCATGCTGTCGTTCCAGAACACGCGGATCAACCCGTGGCGGTTCGCGCCTTCCATGAACTGGGGGCGGCTGGTCTCCGATCCGGCCTTCTACAATGCGCTTTATAATACGCTGATCATTCTGGTCATTCAGGTGCCCGTGATGATCGCGCTCGCCACCGTCATGGCGGTGCTCTTGAATTCGCCGCTCCTGAAGGCACGGCCGCTTTACCGGTTTGCCTTCTTCGCGCCTGTCGTCGTCGGCGAGGTCGCCTATGCGGCAGTGTTCCGGCTGATGTTCAGCGCCGATTTCGGCATCATCAACAAACTCATCACCTCAGTTGGTCTTTCCCCCGTCTCATGGTTCGACAATGCCAATGCGGCCATGGCGCTGGTCATCATCGCCGTCACCTGGCGCTGGGCGGGGTATAACGCCATCATCATTCTGGCCGGGCTGCAATCCATTCCGGGTGATGTTTACGAGGCGGCGACGCTGGACAAGGTGAGCAAGCGCCAGCAGTTCTTTTACATCACCCTGCCGTTGCTTAAACCCATCATCCTGTTCTGTGTCGTGCTCTCGGTCATCGGCACAATGCAGCTGTTTGCCGAACCCTTCCTCATCACCAACAGGGGCGGGCCGGGCGGCGGCACGGAGACGCTGGGGCTGTTCCTTTATCGCCAGGGCTTCACCTCGCTCAATTTCGGTTATGCGTCGGCCATTGCCTACACCATGGCGGCGCTCGCCATCGCCATTTCGCTCCTCAATCTCTGGGTCGGGAGGGAGCCGAAATGAGATCGAAATCGAGATCGCTTTTCTGGCAGAAGATCGCATTGCATGCGGCGCTGACGCCGCTTGCCATCATCTGGCTGTTTCCGCTGTGGATGATGTTCGTGTTCTCGACCATGCCGGATTACGGCATTTTCAGCCCGGACATTGTTCTGGTGCCATCCACCAATTTCGTCGAGAATTTCAACAATCTGCAGGCGGACACCAATTTCCTCAGGGCCATGTTCATCTCGATCACCGTCGCCGTCATTTACACCGTGCTTTCGGTGTTCCTGACGTCGATGGCTGGCTGGGCGCTGGCGCGTTACCGCTTTGCCGGACGCGGGGTGGTGATCGCCATCATTCTCGGCACCATCACTTTGCCTTTTGCCGTCGTTGTCATTCCGCAATTCATCATGGTGGCGCGGGAATTCAAGCTCGCCAACACCTGGGTGGCGCTGATCGTGCCGCCGCTGTTCAACTCGCTTGGCGTGCTGTTCATGCGGCAATCCTTCTCGATGATGCCGACGGAGCTTTTCGACGCGGCACGGGTGGAGGGCGTCAAGGAATGGCAGATTTTCCTGCGTATCGCCCTGCCATTGGCGCGACCCACCATGGCGGCGCTGTCGATCATTCTCTTCCTGGCCTCGTGGAACAATTACCTCTGGCCGCTTCTCATCAATTCCCGCCCAGGAATGATGACCGCACCCGTGGCGCTTGGCACCCTCATCGGGCTCACCAAAGTGTCATGGGGCGGCATCATGGCCGGCGCGGTGCTGCTCACCGCACCCATTCTCGTGGTTTTCGTGGCTTTGCAGCGTCACTTCATCGCCGGCATTTCCGCCGGGGCAGTCAAGTAAGGGGGCCGCATGGCGGAACTTTCGCTCAACAACGTGGTCAAGCGTTACGGCGCGCTGGAAGTGATCCATGGCGCAAATCTGGAGGTAAAGGACGGGGAGTTCGTCGTTTTCGTCGGCCCCTCCGGCTGCGGCAAATCCACGCTTCTCAGAATGATCGCCGGGCTGGAAGATATTTCCGGTGGCGATATCGTGATCGGCGGCAGAACGGTCAGCGACGCCGATCCGGCAGATCGCGGCATTGCCATGGTGTTCCAGTCCTATGCGCTTTATCCGCATATGACGGTGGCCGAAAACCTATCCTTCGGCCTTAGAATGAACGGCAACCCCAAGGCCGATACGCAAAAGCGGGTCAACCGCGCCGCCGAAATTCTGCAGATCAACGAGTTGATGCAGCGCCGGCCGAAGCAGCTGTCCGGCGGCCAGCGCCAGCGTGTCGCCATCGGCCGCGCCATCGTGCGCGAACCACAGGTCTTCCTGTTCGACGAGCCGCTATCCAATCTCGATGCGGAATTGCGGGTACAGATGCGCGTGGAAATCTCGCGCCTGCACAAGCAGCTCGGCACCACGATGATCTATGTGACGCATGACCAGACCGAGGCGATGACGCTCGCCGACAAGATCGTCGTGCTGCGGGCGGGCAATATCGAACAGGTCGGCGCGCCGCTCGATCTCTATGACGATCCCGCCAACCGCTTCGTTGCCGGTTTCGTCGGCTCGCCGAAGATGAACTTTCTCGACGCCACCATCACCGGCAGCGGCGCGGAGAGCGTGACACTCTCGCTCGACAGCGATCCTGTGGTGCGGCTGAGCCTGCCGGTCGCGGCCCGTTTGAACGACGGTGCCAGGGTTTCGCTCGGCATCCGGCCCGAACATTTCGCCGATGCGGGCGCGGGCGATGCCGATCTCACCGTTCATGTCGATGTCGCCGAACATCTCGGCAATACCAGCTATGTCTATGCCCGAACCGAAGGCGGCGAGCAGCTGATCATCGAGCGGCCGGAATCGCGCGATGTCGGCAATCGCGACCGGCTGACGGTCGGCCTTTCCGCCCGCCGGGCTTTCCTTTTCGACAGCAAGGGCGAACGCCTGCGCTGAACCCTTTCCCAAGCACCCTAGACTGATATGAAAGACGAGGATTTCATGACGACCGTACAACCGATCCGCTGGGGCATCATCGGCCCGGGCACCATCGCCAGAACCTTTGCTGACGGTATTGCCCATTCCCGCACCGGCAGGTTAGAGGCCATCGCCACCCGCAATCCGGACAAGCCCGGCCTTGCAGAAGCTTTTGCCGGCGCGCGCATCATCCATGGGTACGACGCGCTGCTTGCCGATCCCGCTATCGACGCCGTCTATATCGCCACGCCCCATACCGGCCATGCCGAATGGGCGATCAAGGCGATCCGGGCCGGCAAGAACGTGCTGGTGGAAAAACCCATCGCTCTGTCCGCCTATGATGCCGATGCCATTTTCCACGAGGCAAAAAAGGCCGGCGTTTTTGCCGGCGAGGCCTATATGTATCGCCTGCACCCGCAGACGGCGAAATTGTTGGAACTGGTGAAAGCCCGCGCGGTCGGCGATATCCGCATCATCCGTTCCAGCTTCGGTTTTAATATGGGCTCTTTCCGGGCCGATCACCGGCTCTTCGCCAATGAGACGGCGGGCGGCGGCATTCTCGATGTCGGCGGTTATCCGGTCTCCATGGTGCGCATGATTGCCGGTGCGGTAGACGGAAAACCCTTCGCCGAACCGGAAAAAGTGGCGGGTGCAGCCCATCTCGGTCAGTCGGGCGTCGATGAATGGGCCTCGGCGGTGCTGAAATTCTCAAACGGCATCGTTGCCGAAGTCTCGTGCTCGATCATGGCGGCGCAGGACAATGTGCTGCGCATCATCGGCTCGGAAGGCCGTATCGAGGTCAAGGATTTCTGGTTCGCCGCCGGCCACAAGGGCGGCACCGGCCGGATCGACATCATCAGGGGCGACAAGGTCGAAACCATCGAATTGCCGGAGGATCGCTGGCTTTATTCCTTCGAGGTCGATGCGGCTGGCGAGGCGATCCGCCAGGGCAAACATGAATTCGATGCACCCGGCATGGCCTGGGCCGACAGCCTCGGCAATCTGCGTGTCATGGACCAATGGCGGGCTTCCGTCGGGCTCGAATACAGCATTGAAAAAGCAAACTCGCGTATTGCCAACATTACCGGCGGCAAGGTCGTCGCCGGCAATGCGGTTCCCAAGCGGCAGATACCGGGTATTGCCAAGCCTGCTTCCGTGGTCGCGCTCGGTTTCGAATTCTTCCCCAACTTTGCCTCCGCATCCCTGACGCTCGATGCCTTTTACGAGGCGGGCGGCAATCTGTTCGATACGGCCTATGTCTATGGCGCAGGCAGGACCGAGGCGATTTTCGGCGACTGGCATACCAGCCGCAACGTGCCGCGTGAGGAGATCGTGCTGATCGGCAAGGGTGCGCATTCGCCGCTCTGCTATCCGGATATGATCGCGAAGCAACTCGATCAGTCGCTTGAACGGCTGAAGACGGATTATGTCGATGCCTATTTCATGCATCGCGATAATCCGGACGTTCCGGTCGGCGAATTCGTCGATGCCATGGATGCCGAAGTCCGGCGCGGTCGCATACGCGGCATCTTCGGCGGTTCGAACTGGACGCGCGAGCGCATGGACGAGGCTGCCGCCTATGCCGGGAAGAATGGCAAACAGGCTCCGGGTGCGCTTTCCAACAATTTCTCGCTCGCCGAAATGCTCGATCCCATCTGGGCCGGATGCGTGGCGGCATCGGATGACGAGTGGAAGGAATGGCTGAAAGCCCGCCAGATTCCCAATTTCGCCTGGTCCAGCCAGGGGCGCGGTTTCTTCACCGACAGGGCAGGGCGGGACAAGCGGGACGATGAGGAAATCGTCCGCGTCTGGTATTCCGACCGCAATTTCGTCCGCCGTGACCGGGCAATCGAGCTTGCGCAGAAACTTGGGCGGCACCCGATCCATATCGCGCTCGCTTATGTCATCGCCCAGCCTTTCCCGGTCATCCCGCTGATCGGTCCGCGCACCATCGCCGAGCTGGAAGACAGTCTTTCGGCGCTGGATATTGCGCTGACGCCGGAGCAGGTGAAGTGGCTTGAGGCGTAAGGCCGATCAGGAGAGCGGCTGATTTATCCGCCGCCTCTTTTGGATACGGCAAGGCGTTGCGGCATATTTCTTCTCCCCGCCGGGGAGAAGATGCCCCGAAGGGGTAGATGAGGGGGCAAGCTCTCCGAATATCTCTGCCGTCGCCCCCTCATCCGGCGCTGCGCGCCACCTTCTCCCCGGCGGGGAGAAGAAACAGACGGCGCACGCTCGTTTCAATGAGCGATCTTCCCAGTCGAGATATCATCTTCCACCCTTCATTCCTCTCCCGGTGACTGCTAAAGCGTAGTTTCATAAAACACGCCGCAAAATACGGCAGGCAAACCCTCCACCGGAGTTCCCATGAGCGATATCGACCGAAGCCGTGCGCAGCAGCTGATGCGGGAGGCGGATATCGACGCGCTGGTGTTGTTCCAGCCTGAAGCCTTCCGATATGCGGTCGGCGCTCATGCCGGCGTGGCAACCATGTGGGGCAGGGCGGGTTCGGCGATTGCGCTGGTGCCGGCCGATGCCGGTGCGCGGCTCGCGGCCGTCGTCAGCGATCATGCCGCCCCGCTCGTTAAAAAGGCGGCACCGGATATCGATCTGCGCTGCCATCGCATCTGGATCGATATGGTCGATCTTTCGGGTGTGGAAACCATCGCGCAGGTGGACGATGCCTATCGCCGCAACGCTTCCGGTGGGCCGCGGCCGGAGACATTCGATCGTGGCGCCTGTTTCGGCCTGTTGGCTGATCTGCTGCGGGAACGCGGGCTGTCTGCGGCGCGCATCGGCGCGGATCTCGAATTCATGCCGGCCGCCGATTTTCTGGCGCTGCGTCAGGCGCTTCCCGATGTGAACTGGATTGATGGTTCGGCCGTGTTGCGCCGCCTGCGCGCGGTGAAATCCGAACGCGAGATCGAGCTTCTGCGGCACGCGGCAGCGGCGGCTGAAGCCGGGCTGGTCGCGATGGCGGCAGCCGTCAGGCCGGGGGCGGCGCTAGGCGGGCTTTCCGCCGCCTGGAAGGCCGGCGCGCAGGCCCATGCCGCGACATCCGGTTTTTCACTGAGCGGACATTGGGACTACATATCCGTCGGGCCAGCCTTATCGGATATGGCGGCCGTGGTGACGCCGGGCGCATTGATCAAGGCCGACGTCGGCACGCTGGTCGACGGTTATTCCTCCGATGGTGCGAGAACCTTCTCATGGGGACCGGTCTCGCCATTGGCGGCGACCATCTTCAAGGCGCTGGAAGCTGCCTTCGCGGCGGGGCTGGAAGCGCTTCGTCCCGGCAACAGCTTCGGCGCGGTACATGCCGCCATGCTGGCCTCGATGCGCAGGGATGGTTTCAGCGAATATTATCGCGGCCATTTCGGCCATTCCGTCGGCGGTGGCGTCGGCATCGAGGAATGGCCGTTCTTTTCCCATGAAAATCCGGAAATCATTCTTCCCGGCATGGTGGTCGCGCTCGAAGCGCCCTTCTATGGCGAAGGGCTGGGCGCGTTGATGATCGAGGACCAGTTCCTCGTCACGGCATCAGGCGCAGAGTGCATGAACAATTTGCCACGCACTCTGAGGGATTTATCTGTCGACTGAGCGCCTGCTCAGAGGAAATCGTCGCGGCGTGGGGTGAAGCAGTCGATCAGCTCGCCCTCTTCCAGACACAGGCAGCCATGCTCGATATGGCCGGGCACGACAAGGCTGTCGCCTTTCTGAAGGTCGTAGGCCTCGCCGTCGCGGTAGAAGCGGAAACTGCCACTGGCGACATAGGTGGATTGTACGTGCGGGTGGCTGTGCAGCTTGCCTTCCGCACCGGTCTTGAAGCGGAAGGACACCACCATAAGCTCCGGCGCTTCGGAAAGCACGGTCCTTTCCACGCCATCATCGGGCGAAACGGTGGGGAATGTCGGAAGCTGCTGCATGGGTTTCTCCTCAGTCTTGCAATGCGGTTCGGCCGGGCAGTCTCAGCGTGGTGCACGCAGCATGGCGCGGTAACGCGTCTGGCTGCTTTTCAGGTGGTTGCGCATGGCGCTTCTCGCCGCCTCTTCGTTGCCATCCTGTATCGCGATCAGGATCGCTTCGTGCTCGCCGACCAACCGAGCGAGATCGGCCGGGGAAAGCACGGTCTCCGAACCGTTTTCGGCAACGGCCCGGCGCGGAATGACGGTGGGGCCCAGCACCTGCAGAAATTCGCTGAAGCGGGGATTGTTGGTCGCCTCGGCAACGGCGAGATGGAAGGCGAAATCCGCCTCCGATGTCGGAATGCCCTTGGCGGCGCTGGCACGGAAGGCATCGAATGCTTCGATGATCTTTTCCTCCTGTGCCGGCGAGCGGCGAATGGCGGCAAGACCCGCGGCGTCACCTTCCACGGCGGTGCGCAGTTCCAGCATTTCGATCAGCGACGAGACGCGGGCGAGATCGACATTGTGGAAAGGACGCCGTTCGGCCGGCGCTGGCTCCAGCACGAAGACGCCGGCACCCTGGCGCGGTTCGACGAGACCGTCGGAGCGCAGCGAGGCAATCGCCTCGCGCACCACGGTGCGGCTGACGCCGAATTCCTGCGTCATCTGCGCTTCGGAGGGCAGGCGGTCACCCGTCTTGTAACGGCCCTTGGAGATCTGGCTGCGGAGCTCCTCGGCAACCTTCACCACAAGTGTTCTGCCCTGTGGAGCTGCCGGTTCGGAGGTCGTCGCTTTTGTCATCTTGGTCGCCGTTCTAAAAAATGTCGGTTGCGTGCACCGTTCCTCGATACGTCATTCGCGGCCCGGCATGCAATCCCGCCTCTGGCGCGGGATACGTCCGTGCGACATCTCAAGTCTCCCTGAAGATCGGGTTGTCGACGAAAGCGCCGCCCTGAAACCGCACCAACGCATCTTCCGGCGCCGGCTTCGGCATTGTCTCCGATATATGCTGCCGGAATGTTTCGGCATTGTCCTTCGGCTTCCAGCCGAGATAACCGAGATGGGAATTGTCCCACCAGCCGGCATCATTGGCCGATGCGCCCCAGACGACGGGGCAGCCGAGCACCGGTGCGCGGAACACCGCCTTGATCAGCGACACGAAATCATCGTGTGAGAACCAGGTGGACAGCATGCGATAATTGCTGGGTTCCGGCGTGCAGGAGCCGATGCGCACCAGCGCCGTCTCCTGTCCGAATTTCTCGAAATACATGCGGGCAAGATTTTCACCGAAACATTTGGAAACGCCATAAAGACCGTCCGGCCGGACGGGAACATCGGGGCCGAGCCGCTCGGTCTGGGGATAATAACCGATCGTATGGTTGGAACTGGCAAAGACGACGCGCGGCTGGCCATGGGCGCGGGCGGCCTCGTAAAGATTGTAAAGCCCGATGATATTGCCCTGAAGAATCTGCTCGAAGGGCTTCTCCACCGCTATGCCGCCCAGATGAACGATGCCGTCGCAACCGGCGACCATGGCATCAACGGCATTTGCATCCGCAAGGTCGCATTGCACGCATTCCTCGTTCGGCCCTGCCGGATCGAGCGGGGCGAGATCGGCAAGACGCAATATCTCCGCCATTGGCGCAAGGCGTTGACGCATGACGCGGCCAAGCTGGCCCGCCGCACCGGTAACAAGAAGCCGTTTCATTGCCATTCTCCCTCAGCGTTTGCACGTCTCCGAAATGGTCGAGATATGGTGCCGCCTCTTGACCTTGTCATACAGATCGTACAAAAAGCGGATAACATATATTATGTGCCACGCGCAACAATCATGAAGGATGAGTTTGATGCTGACCGTCGAAACAAGGCAGGCCGTGAACCCGGAATATGCAAAAACGCTGGATACCGAAGGGCTCCGCCGGCATTTCCTCGCCAACGACATGTTCCGTTCCGGTGAAATCAGGCTGATCTATACCCATTACGACCGTTTCGTAATGGGTGGCGCGGTGCCAAACGGCGCGCCGCTGACGCTGGACAAGGTGGAAGAAACCAAGACGCCGTCCTTCCTCGACCGACGTGAAATGGGCATCGTCAATGTCGGCGAGACCGGCACCGTCAACGCCGGCGGTGAAACCTATACGCTCAATCGCGGTGATGTGCTTTATCTCGGCGCGGGCAGCGGTGCGGTGACCTTCGATGGTGCCGGCCGGTTCTATATCACCTCGTGCCCGGCACATCGCAGCCTGCCCGCCAAGCTCGTCACGCTCGCCAACAGCAAGGAAGTCAAGCTCGGCGCGACTGAAACCTCCAACAAGCGCACCATCAACCAGTTCATCCATCCGCTGGTCATGGAAAGCTGCCAGCTGGTGCTGGGTTATACGATGCTGGAGGACGGCTCCGTCTGGAACACTATACCCTCGCATATTCATGACCGCCGCATGGAGGCCTATCTCTATTTCGGCATGGATGAAAAGTCGCGCGTGCTGCATCTGATGGGTGAGCCGCAGGAGACCCGCCATCTGTTCATTTCCAATGAAGAAGGGGCCATTTCGCCGCCCTGGTCCATCCATTCCGGCGCCGGCATCGGCTCTTACACCTTCATCTGGGCGATGGCGGGTGACAATGTCGATTATACCGACATGGACTTCATTCAGCCGGGGGATCTGAAATGAGAAACCCCTTTTCGCTTGAAGGGCGCAAGGCGCTTGTGACGGGCGCAAATACCGGCCTTGGACAGGCGATTGCGGTGGGTCTCGCCGCCGCTGGCGCAGAGGTGGTCTGCGCCGCCCGCCGCGCGCCGGATGAAACGCTTGATATCATCGCCAGGGATGGCGGCAAGGCGAGTGCGCTGCTCCTCGATTTTGCCGATCCGCTGGCGGCGAAGGACAGCTTCACCGACGCCGGTTTCGATATTCTCGTCAACAATGCCGGCATCATCCGCCGCGCCGATTCCGTCGAGTTCTCCGAACTCGACTGGGATGAGGTGATGGACGTCAATCTCAAGGCGCTGTTTTTCACCACGCAGGCCTTTGCGAAAGAGCTGCTGGCGAAAGGCCGCTCCGGCAAGGTGGTCAATATCGCCTCGCTTCTGTCGTTTCAGGGAGGCATCCGCGTACCGTCCTATACGGCGGCGAAACACGGTGTCGCCGGTCTCACCAAGCTTCTGGCCAATGAGTGGGCGGCCAAGGGCATCAATGTGAATGCCATTGCGCCCGGTTACATCGAAACCAACAATACCGAAGCGTTGCGCGCGGATGCAGCCCGTAACAAGGCCATCCTCGAGCGTATTCCGGCAGGCCGCTGGGGGCACTCGCAGGATATTGCTGGCGCGGCGGTATTTCTGGCGTCGCCGGCGGCGGATTATGTGCATGGCGCCATTCTCAATGTCGATGGCGGCTGGCTGGCACGTTAATCTGTAACAGATTTTCGAAATTCATCATACAAGATGTATGATGAGTTGTTGACAAAGATGTGGCAAGCGGCTTAGGTGGCTTTCAGTCAGTGAACTTGCAGAGGAATTTCGATGATGAACCCTGAACAAATCAAGACGGCGCTTGGCTCCGGTCTTTTGTCTTTCCCGGTCACCCATTTCGATGCCGAAGGTCGTTTTGCGGCCGATAGCTACAGGGCGCATGTCGAATGGCTCGCCGGTTATAAAGCGCCGGTGCTGTTTGCCGCCGGCGGCACGGGCGAGTTCTTCTCGCTGAAGCCGGATGAAATCCCCACCATCGTTTCCGCCGCCAAGGAAGTGGCCGGCGAAACCGCCATCGTTTCCGGCTGCGGTTACGGCACCGAGATCGCCGTCGATATCGCCCGCTCGGTCGAAAAGGTCGGTGCCGATGGCATCCTGCTGCTGCCGCATTATCTCATCGATGCGCCGCAGGAAGGGCTTTACGCCCATATCAAGAAGGTATGTCAGTCGGTCGGCATCGGCGTCATGGTTTATAACCGCGACAATTCCGTGCTGCAGGCCGATACGCTGGCGCGCCTTTGCGACGAATGCCCGAACCTCGTCGGTTTCAAGGACGGTACCGGCGATATCGGCCTCGTGCGTCAGATCACCGCCAAGATGGGTGATCGCCTGATGTATCTCGGCGGCATGCCGACCGCGGAACTGTTTGCCGAAGCCTATCTCGGCGCCGGTTTCACCACCTATTCCTCGGCGGTCTTCAACTTCGTTCCGGGCCTTGCCAACGAGTTCTATGCGGCGCTGCGTGCCGGCGAGCGCGCCACCTGCGAGCGTATCCTGACGGAGTTCTTCTATCCGTTCATGGCGATCCGCAACCGCGCCAAGGGTTATGCCGTCTCCGCCGTCAAGGCCGGCGTGCGCCTGCAGGGCTTCAACGCCGGTCCGGTGCGCGCGCCGCTGAAGGACCTCACCAATGAGGAAATCGGCATGCTCGATGCCCTGATCGGCACGCACAAGCGCAAGGCCTGATCAAGGGGCCTGATCGAGACAAGCGGGAGGGAGCCATGAAAATCACCGCGGTGCGCACGCATCTGCTCGAACACCGGCTGGACACGCCATTCGAAAGCGCCTCCATGCGCTTCGACCGGCGAGCCCATATTCTGGTTGAGATCGAATGCGACGACGGAACCGTCGGCTGGGGCGAATGCCTCGGCCCGGCGAGACCCAACGCTGCCGTGGTTCAGGCCTATTCCGGCTGGCTCATCGGCCAGGACCCGCGCCAGACCGAAAAGATCTGGGCCGTGCTTTATAACGCCCTGCGCGATCAGGGCCAGCGCGGCCTCAGCCTCACGGCCCTATCAGGCATCGATATCGCGCTCTGGGATATCAAGGGCAAGCACTACGGCGCTTCCATCTCGACGCTGCTTGGCGGGCGCTGGCGCGAAAGCGTGCGGGCCTATGCCACCGGCAGCTTCAAGCGCGATGGCGTTGACCGCGTCTCCGACAATGCCTCGGAGATGGCGGAGCGTCGGGCCGAAGGCTTTCATGCCTGCAAGATCAAGATCGGTTTCGGCATCGAGGAAGATATCCGCGTCATCGCCGCCGTGCGGGATGCGATCGGACCGGATATGCGGCTGATGATCGACGCCAATCATGGCTACACCGTCACCGAAGCGATCACGCTTGGCAAGCGCGCCGCCGAATATGGGATCGACTGGTTCGAGGAGCCGGTGGTTCCCGAACAGCTCGATGCCTATGCCCGGGTGCGGGCCGGTCAGCCGATCCCGGTTGCGGGCGGCGAGACATGGCACGGACGCTACGGCATGTGGCAGGCGCTGTCCGCCGGTGCCGTGGATATTCTCCAGCCCGATCTCTGCGGCTGCGGCGGTTTTTCCGAAACGCAGAAGATTGCGACGCTTGCCACGCTGCACGGCGTGCGCATCGTGCCGCATGTCTGGGGGACTGGCGTGCAGATTGCCGCCGCTCTGCAATTCATGGCGGCGATGACGCCAGATCCGGTGCGGGTCAACCCCATCGAACCGATCATGGAATTCGACCGCACCCATAATCCGTTCCGTCAGGCCGTCCTGCGTGAACCTATCGAGGCGGTAAACGGTATTGTCGCCATTCCCGATGGTCCCGGTCTCGGTATCGAGATCAACCGCGATGCATTGCTTGAATTCAGGATGCCAGACCCGTGAGCGAACTTGTCAGAAAACTGAGCGGCACGGCGCCTCGGCCCGCTTTCCCAAAGGGAGCCGTCGATACGCAGATGCATCTCTATCTGCGCCACTATCCCGCCCTTCCGGGCGGACCGGGCCTGCCGCCTGGCGCTCTGCCGGGGCCGGCGGATTACCGAAGCCTCATGCAATGGCTCGGCATCGACCGGGTTATCATCACGCAGGGCAACGCCCATCAGCGCGATAACGGCAACACGCTCGCCTGCGTCGCCGAAATGGGCGAGGCGGCCCGCGCGGTTGTCATCATCGATGCGAGCACGACCGAAAAGGACATGGAGAGACTCACCGCCGCCGGCACGGTCGGCGCGCGTATCATGGATCTGCCGGGTGGCGCCGTAAATCTTTCCGAGCTTGAAGCCGTGGATGAGAGGGCGCATGCGGCGGACTGGATGGTGGCGGTGCAATTCGATGGCAATACGCTGCTTGACCACCTGTCGCGCCTTCAGAAAATCCGCTCACGCTGGGTGTTCGATCACCATGGCAAGTTCTTCAAGGGCATCAGAAACGATGGCCCGGAGATGGCGGCGCTTCTGAAGCTCATCGATCGTGGCAATCTCTGGTTCAAATTTGCGGGCGTCTACGAAAGTTCGCAGGAAAGCTGGCCCTATGCGGATGTCGCCGGCTTTTCGCGGGTGATCGCCGAGCATGCGCCGGAGCGCATCGTCTGGGGCACCAACTGGCCGCATAATTCCATTCGCGAGACTGCGGCCTATCCCGATGATGCCCGTCTTGCGGAACTGGTTCTTGGCTGGCTGCCGGATGAGGAGGCCCGTCATCGTGCACTGGTGCAAAATCCCGAGGCCCTGTTCAAGCTCAAGCCATTTGCGGCGACATAGTCCAAGCCGCGATGGCAGGTTGTATCGAGGCCCCGCTATGCCGGGGCCTTTTCCGTTTCGGAGGCGAGCAGCCTTTGCTGTTCATGCTCGTCAAACGCCATCAGATTGCCGTGGCGGCTGCGGCGTATCCGGTTCATATGGTCGCGCGGACTCAAACCCAGCGTGCGTTTGAACATGCGCGAGAAATAATAGGGGTCGCCATAACCCACCTCGGCGGCCGCTGCCGAGACCGAAAGCCCCGCCTCAAGAAAATGCATGGCGCGTTCCATGCGCTTGAACTCCTGATATTTCCGCGGCGTTCGTCCAACTCTCTTTTGAAATTCCCGGAGAAAATAATCGCGATTATAGGGTGCCGCATCGGTCGCCCGGCCGGCAATGTCGGGGTCCAGCGGATTGGCCGAAATCATGGTGATCGCCTTCATCACCGCAAGGTCGAGCGCTTCCGCCCCCTCAAGCTGGAAGCTCGGGCGATCCACCCATCCAAGGAATGCATCGTCGATGAAAGCGATCAGAAGCACCATGAAGAGATGGTGCTGGCCGAGTGTCACGGAGGAGGGCGGGGCGCTCTGCCGGTAGTGGCGCACCAGCGGTTCCAAAAGCGGCCAGCGGCTTAGCCGCAGTTTGGGCTTCAGGTCCATCTGCGCGATAAGGTTGTGGCGGCCGTAAATATCCAGCGTGAAATGCTGCGCCACGCCGCGATAGGTCACGGCCTGCTCGTTCCAGCCGACGAAGCGTTGCCCTCTCAAAATCAGCATCGCATCACCGGGTTCCAGCACCCGTGCTTCGCCATCGACGAGATAATGCCCGCGCCCTTCAAGGCAGATGACGAGATCATCCACAGGGTTGGATTTGTCGATCTGCCAGGTGCGCGAATGCTCCATCTTGATCGTCGCGCGTGTCAGGTTGAGGTTGAGCGCCGCAGGTGGAACGGATGACAGAATGCCACCTTCGATTTCGTCCATCTTTTTCCTCGTCTTTGTTAATTCACCTTGGCGCGGAAATTTGGTTTTGTCATCGCATAAATCGCTTTTACGCGCCGTATCAATGAGGGAGGAGATCGGTCGCGACGAGACAATGCGCTTTCATGCGCCCGTCGCCGGCCGTTCCGGGAGAATCACTTGTACGAAATTGAATTCTGTCACTCGCGTTCCGCCGGGACGCGGGGAGGAGCATCATGAAATCTCAGCGCTTCCTCGGGCTGGGATATCTGACGCCTTACATCATCGGACTGCTGGTCTTCACGGCCATCCCGTTCCTCGGCTCACTCTATCTCAGCTTCACCCGTTATGACCTGATGAGCGATCCCAGCTGGGCGGGGCTTGCGAATTACGAGCGGCTCTTCACCCGCGACCGCACCTTCATGAAATCGCTGAACGTCACCCTGTTCTATGTGTTTCTGACGGTGCCGCTGAAGCTTGCCTTTGCGCTCTTCATTGCGGCGATACTCAATTACAAGCTGCAATTCATCAACTTCTTCCGCACCGCATTTTACGTGCCGTCCATCCTTGGAGGCTCGATCGCGATTGCGGTGCTGTGGCGTTACATCTTCGCGAGCGAAGGGCTCGCCAACATGGCGCTGGCGGCAATCGGCCTGTCGCCCGTCGACTGGTTCGGCGATCCGGGCAATGCGCTTTTCACCATCACGCTGCTGCGCTGCTGGCAGTTCGGTTCGGCCATGGTGATCTTTCTCGCCGCGCTGCAATCCATCGACAAATCGCTTTACGAGGCGGCGGCGATCGATGGCGCGGGCAAGGTGAGAACCTTCTTTTTCATCACGCTTCCCCTGCTGACACCGGTGATCTTTTTCAACCTCATCATGCAGATGGTGCAGGCGTTTCAGGAGTTCAACGGCCCCTACATCATCACTCAGGGTGGGCCGCTGAAGTCCACTTACCTCTTGCCTCTCTACATCTACGACGAGGCCTTCAAGAAGTTCAACATGGGCTATGCCTCCGCGATTGCCTGGGTGCTCTTCACCATCATCACCGTGCTGACCCTGGTGGCCTTCTGGTCGTCGAAGAAGTGGGTCTATTACGCCGGCGACAAGCGGAACTGATGCCATGACCGATATCGCAACCCTAAACGACATGCAGGCGGCCCGCCGGGCAAGGCTCAGGCTGCTTTCCACTTCAGTCCGTTACGTGCTTCTCTTCGCGGTCGGCCTCGTCATGCTCTATCCGCTGATCTGGCTGGTGGGCGCTAGCTTCAAGACCAATTCGGAAATCTTCTCCGGTGCCGGTTTCATCCCCGAAAACCCGACACTGGACGGCTATATCCGCGGCTGGCAAACCTCGACGCCCTATACGTTCGGCCGGTTCTTCTGGAATTCCTTCCTGATCATCCTGCCAAAGGTCATCGGCACGGCGATTTCCTGCACCATGGCGGCCTATGCCTTTGCCCGCTTCGATTTTCCGCTGAAGAAAATCCTGTTCGGTTCGGTCATCGCCATTCTACTTTTGCCGAATGTCGTTACCCGCATTCCGCAATATATCCTGTTCCGTGATCTCGGCTGGCTGGATAGTTTCCTGCCGCTCTGGGTGCCCTCGGCATTCGCCGGCGATGCCTTCTTCGTCTTCATGCTGGTGCAGTTCCTGCGCTCGCTGCCATCGGACATGGAAGAGGCCGCGCGGGTGGATGGTGCCAACAGCCTGCAGACGCTGATTTACATCGTCGTGCCGATGCTGGCGCCGGCGCTGATCTCGGTCTGCCTGTTCCAGTTCATGTGGACGATGAACGATTTCCTCGGGCCGCTGATCTATCTGTCCTCGGTCGACAAATATCCGGTGAGCCTGGCGCTCAAACTCTCCATCGACACCACCGAAGCCTTTGAATGGAACCGCATCCTGGCGATGTCGGTGCTGACGATCGCGCCCGCGCTGATCGTGTTCTTTACGGCGCAACGGTATTTCATTGAAGGGATCTCGTCTGGCGGGGTCAAGGGCTGAAAATGGCAAGCGTTCAACTTAAAAATCTCGAAAAAGTCTATGGCGGCAGCTTCAAGGCCGTGCACGGCATCAATCTCGACGTTGAGGATGGTGAGTTCATGGTGTTCGTCGGTCCTTCCGGCTGCGCCAAGTCCACGACGCTGCGCATGGTGGCGGGGCTGGAGGAAATCACCGGCGGTGAAATCCTGATCGGCGACCAGCGCGTCAATGACCTGCCGCCCGGCAAGCGCTCCATCGCCATGGTGTTCCAGAATTACGCGCTTTATCCGCATATGAAGGTGCGCGGCAATCTCGCTTTCGGCCTGAAGATCGCCGGTGTCGCCAAGCCCGAGATCGAAAAGGCAATCGATAATGTCGCGCGCATTCTCGAAATCGAGCCGCTGCTCGACCGGCTGCCGAAGCAGCTTTCCGGCGGACAGGCACAGCGTGTGGCGCTTGGCCGCGCGCTCATCAAGAAGCCGGGTGTGTTCCTGTTCGATGAGCCGCTGTCCAATCTCGACGCCAAGCTGCGCGCCTCCATGCGGGTGCGCATTACCGATCTGCACCGTCAGCTGAAGGCGGAAGGCCTGTCCTCGACCGTCATTTATGTCACCCATGACCAGACGGAGGCCATGACCATGGGTGACCGCATCTGCGTCATGCAGGCGGGCCGCATCATGCAGGTCGCGACGCCCAAGGAGCTTTACAACCATCCCGCCAATCTCTTCGTGGCCGGTTTCATCGGCACACCGGAAATGAACCTGGTGGACGTGGCAATCGACGGCGCTGAGTTCGTCATCGCCGGCCAGCGCCTGCCGATCGGCGCGCATCTGGAACAACGGCTTTCGGCCAGACCCGCAGATGCCGTCATCGGCATCCGCCCGCAGCATCTTTCACTGGCGGAGGCGACCGATGGCCCGGCGCTGCAGGCGAAACTCACCAATGCGGAGTTCATGGGCCACGAGGTCTATCTGCACGCCGATCTCGGCGGCCAGAAGCTGGTGAGCGTCGTCGGCGCGGCGGAATTCGAGGCGCTCGGGCGCGACGGCATCCTGCGGCTGAAACCGGATCCGGAGAAGCTGCATATTTTCGACAAGGCCGATGGCCGCAACGTTTCGCTGTGAGGAGGGGACGGGCGTGCCTGATTTTTCGAGGAGGAGAAGAACAATGAAGACGATGACAAGAATGATGGCGATGCTCGCCGGTGTCGCTTATGTGGCGATGGCAACCGCCCCGGCGGCAGGTGCTGCGGAACTGCGCATGTCATGGTGGGGCGGCGAAAGCCGCCATGTCGCCACCCAGAAGGCGATTGCCGCCTGCGGCGAGAAATACGGCCACACGGTGAAGGGCGAATTTACCGGCTTCGATGGCTATCTGGAAAAACTCACCACGCAGATGGCCGGCAAGACCGAAGCCGATATCGTTCAGGTCAACTGGCCTTGGCTGCCGCTCTTCTCCAAGAACGGCGAAGGGTTCGCCGATCTGCGCCAGCTGAAGCCGCTCGATCTTTCGCAATGGGCCGAGAGCGATCTGGACGCCGGTTCGATGAACGGCGTGCTGCAGGGGCTTTCCGTTTCCACCACCGGCCGCGTCTTTTTCTTCAACGCCACCACCTTCGAAAAGGCCGGCGTCGAAATTCCGAATACCTGGGATGAGTTTTTCGCGGCAACCAAGACTATCAAGGAAAAGCTCGGCAAGGACTATTACACATTCAATGCCGTGAAGGAGACTGCCCAGCTTCTGGTGACACTGGCTGTTGTGCAGAAGACCGGCAAGGATCTGGTCGATCCCAAGACCAACCGCGTGGCCTGGACGCCGGAGGAGCTGGCCGAGGGGATCTCTTTCGTCGGCAAGCTGGTCGAAACCGGCTCCATCCGCTCCCAGAAAGAGGAAGCGGCCGACGGTAACGTCAATCTCTATGAGAAGCCGTCCTGGTCGGAAGGTCGGATTGCCGGTTCCTATGAATGGGATTCGACCTATTCGAAATATGCCGATCCGCTCAAGGAAGGGCAGGTTTTGAAACCCGTGCCGATGCTGAAGCGTGCCGATGCCGTGACAGAGGGCGTCTATCGCAAACCTTCCATGGTGTTTTCGATCTCGAAAAACTCGAAGAACCCGGAAGCGGCCGCGCAAATCCTGAACTGCCTGCTGAACGAACCTGAGGGCATCGATGCGCTCGGTACCTCGCGCGGCCTGCCCGCCTCGAAGGCCGCGGCTGCACGTCTGGGCGACAAGGGTGAGCCGGAGGTGCGCGCCGCCAACGCCATCGTCATGGCGACATCGGGGCCGGTGGTGTCACCCTTCAACGAACATCCGGAAATCCGCTCGGGCTTCATCGATACGCTTGAGGAATATGCCTATGGCCAGCTGACGGCGGAAGAGGCGGCCGGGCAGATCATCGATACGACCAACGATGTTCTTGCCAAGTTCGATTGACGACAATGGCCCGCCGCCGCCTCCATGGCGGCGGGCTCGCTGACCGACTACCGGAAGATGTGAGGCATGTCCGCCAAGGTTGGCCGGATAGGCACGAAAGACGAGAAAAGAGCATGAACGAACCCATCATCATCGCGTCTTCGGCGCGAACGGCAGCGCTTTGCCTTGCCGTGCCCGGCGCTCGCTATTTCCTTCCGTCCAAAACGGAATGGCATCTGACGTCGGCGGATGGCGATGAAAGGAGCTGCGAAACCGCGACCGTGGTGACGCTGCTGCATGATCTCTCCCCGGATACCCGCTATGTCTTCGAAGCGGAAGGGTTCGGACGGCTGGAGTTCGAAACCGCCCCCTGTGCCGGGCTTGTCGAGGCTGCGGCATTCTCCCTGATGCCGGATGTTGCGCTCGATGATGAGACACGCGCGCGCGCCAATGCGCAGGCGCTGGAAAGGGCCGTGGCCGCGGTGCCGCAGGGCGGCACGTTGCGTCTCGGGGCCGGTCTCTGGACGGCCTTTCCCGTTCGCCTGAAAAGCAACATGACCTTCCACCTTGCCGAAGGAGCCGTGCTGCGCGCCCCTTCCACCCGCAAAGGCTGGCCGATTCTGCCTGCCCGCGATGATGCAGGCCGCATGCTCGGCAGCTGGGAAGGCTTGCCGGATGCCTGTTTTGCCGCGCCCGTTCATGCCATCGGGACGGATAATCTGGTCATCGAGGGCAGGGGCGTTCTCGATGGTTCGGGCGACAGGGGCGACTGGTGGAGCTGGCCGAAAGAAACCCGCGATGGCGCGCGCCGGCCGCGTGGCCTGCATCTCGTTTCCTGCCGCAAAACCCGGCTTCTCGGTTTCTCGATCCAAAACGCCGCCTCCTGGACGATCCATCCGCAGGGCTGTGAAGATTTGATCGCCGCCGGTCTCAGCATTGCCGCGCCGCATGACAGCCCGAACACCGATGGTTTCAACCCCGAAAGCTGCCGCAACGTCACGATATCGGGCGTTCGCTTTTCCGTCGGCGACGATTGCATCGCGGTGAAGGCGGGAAAGCGCGGAGTTGATGGCGAGGACGATCATCTTGCGGAAACCCGCGGCGTTCAGGTGCGCCATTGCCTGATGCAGCGTGGCCATGGCGGGCTGGTGATCGGTTCGGAAATGTCCGGCGGCGTGCATGATGTGGCGGTTGAGGATTGCGACATGGTCGGCACGGATCGCGGCCTGCGTCTCAAGACACGGCGCGGGCGGGGCGGTACGGTCAGTAATATCGCCATGCGCCGGGTGCTGCTGGATGGCGTGCAGACCGCGCTTTCCGCCAATGCCCACTATCATTGCGATGCCGATGGGCATGACGAATGGGTGCAATCGCGACACCCGGCGCCGGTCGATGGCGGCACGCCCTTTATCGACGGCATTACCGTGGAGGACGTCGAAATCCGCAATCTCTCCCATGCGGCCGGCGCTTTTCTCGGCCTTCCCGAAGCGCCCATCCGTAACATCGCCATCCGCAATCTCACCATCGTCTCGCGCGATCCTTCGGCCATCGCGACGCCGCCGATCATGGCCGACCGGGTGCGTTCCATGCGCCATGAGGCGATTGTTTTCGAGCAGGCGCATATAGTCTGCGATAATCCCGCCCTGCTGAGCGACGCTTCCGTTTCCATTGTGTCAGATTTCGATTGAGAAAACCGATGAAAGCCACTGAATATTTTGATCAATTCTCCAGTCGCTATAAACATTACAAGGGCGGAAGCTGGTGTTATGAGGATGGATGTGTCTATCGCGGCCTGCAGCAGCTGTTCGAGGCCACCGGCGAGGCGCGCTGGAACGACCATCTGCACCGTCTGGCCGATGCCCAGATATCGCCAGACGGCACGCTCGCCGGTTACGATCCGCAGGAATATAATATCGACCATATCCTTGCCGGCCGTATCCTCTTTCCCCTTGCGGCGGAAACGGGCGATCCGCGTTACCTCGCTGCGGCGGAGCATCTGGCGGGGCAGCTGCGCAGCCATCCGCGCATTGCAGCCGGGAATTACTGGCACAAGAAGCGTTATCCGCATCAGGTCTGGCTGGATGGGCTTTATATGGGACTTCCTTTCCAGATAGAATATGCGCAGGCGACGGGCCGGGCAGAACTGATCGACGATGCGCTAAGGCAGTTTTCGGCGGCGCTCGCGGCAACAGAGGATAGCGGCGGGCTCTATGTCCATGGATACGACGATAGCCGCAGCCAGCGCTGGGCCGATCTTCAGAGCGGCAAATCTCCCGCCATATGGGCGCGGGCGGTGGGCTGGCTCGCCATGGCGCTGGTGGACGCGCTGGCCATTCTGCCGGAGGATGGTGCGACGGTGGCGCTTCGCAAGAAGACACGGCTGCTTCTGACGGGCATTATCGCACGACAGACTGCGATTGGCCTCTGGATGCAGGTTCTCGACAATCCGGGCCTTGCGGGCAATTACGAGGAAACATCCGCTTCCGCCATGTTTGCCTATGCCTTGCTGCATGCGGCGCGGCTGAAGCTCGTGCAGGGCGATGAGGCTGATGCCACCCTCTCGGCGGGTCGCCGCGCGCTTGAGGCACTTCTGGAAACGCGACTGAAAACCGATGAAGCGGGCGTGACGCGCCTCACCGGCATTGTGCGTGTCGCGGGCCTTGGCGGCTTTGAGGGCAATTATCGCGATGGAACGCCGGACTATTATCTGACCGAGCCGGTGGTATCCGACGATGCCAAGGGCGTCGGGCCGCTGATGATGGCCTATGCCGAAAACCTGCTTCTGGCCAAGCAGCAGGGGCAGGCTGTTTCAGCGGCGTGATATCACGCCGCCCTTGCGAAGATCACGGTCTGGATCAGGCCCTGTTTTTTGTGGTTGGCAATGGTGATCGTGCCGCCGAAGCGTTCGATGATTTCCCTGGCGATGGCAAGACCCAGCCCCACGCCGGGGATTGACTTGCGCCGCGCGAGGTCCACCCGGAAGAAAGGTTCGAAAACCCGTCCGATCAGTTCCTGCGGAATGCCGGGGCCTTCATCCCTGATCGTCACGACGATTTCGCTCTCGTCTCCGGTCAGGTCGATATGCGCTTTCTTGCCATGGGTGACGGCGTTCAGGATGAGGTTGCGCAAGGCTCTCTTGAGCGCCAGCGGGGCAGCCTTGATGGTCATGGCCGCGTCCGGCTCGATGAAGTCGATGGCGCCCGCATGACCGAGATCGGAGACATCACTGACGATTTCGCCGAGAAGCGTGCCGATATCGATCGTCTTGACGCTGTCCTGGCTGACCTCTTCCCGCACCAGAAGAATGGCGCTGTCGGCGATGGCGTCCAGTTCTTCGAGGTCCGCCAGCCATTTGGCCCGTTCCTCGTCGTTTTCGATGAATTCCGCCCTCAGCCGCATGCGGGTCATCGGGGTTCTGAGATCGTGGCCGGCGGCGGCGACGAGGCGCATGCGGCTTTCCATCGCCGCCTTCAGGCGGGTGGCGAGTTCGTTCAGCGCCCGCGCCGTGGCGCGGATTTCGCCGGGACCCGTTTCCGGCAGGTGCGGCAGCGATCCGTCAGGCCCGATGCTCGCGGCGGCATTTTCCAGCATGTCGAGCGGGCGGGTGATCTTGCTGGCGGCAAAGATCGAAACGGCCGCGCTGCCGAGAATGATCAGCCCGATCCACATGCCGAAAATCTTCCAGCCGCCCGGCGGCGGACCCATATGCGGAATTTCCGCGACCAGCCAGCCGGTTTTTTCCAGCGCGATAGCCGCCACGGGGGCAAGATTTCCCGGGGAGCGGATGACCATCGCGGTGCGCGGCTCTCCGACGCGGGCAAGCGCCTTTTCCAGAAATTCCGAAAGCATGCCGTCGAGATCGCCTTCCGGCGGTTTCTGCTCGATCCGGAAATAGCCGGGCTGCTGCAGGGAGGGGTCACGCTCGGCCATGGTCACGGCAAAGGCGAGGCTGCGGGCCAGCGGCTCGATGGTGGCATCGGGCGGCGGCGGCTGCAATGTCCGGTCGGCCACAACCGTCGCAAGCGCGATGACCGCGATGATGGAGACGATCATCAGCGCCGTGATGCGGTTTCTAAGCGAGCTCATCGCGGCACCGGCAGGGTTTTGACCTGAACCGTCATCTGGTAACCGCCATTGCGCACGGTCTTGAAGATCGGCGTTTGAGTATCGGCATCCAGCTTCTTGCGCAACCGGCTCATCAGCACGTCGATGGAGCGGTCGAACGGACCGCGATCCTTGCCCTGCGTGAGATCGAGAAGCTGATCGCGGGAAAGAAGCCGGCCGGGCCTGTCGAGGAACACTTTCAGCAGATCGAATTCCGCTCCCGTCAAATCTATCTTTTCACCGCTGGCGCGGATGACGGAGCGTTGTTCGGGATCGGCGGTGAAATCCGCGAAACCATAGGCGGCGGATGAGACACGCGGCGCTTCCTGCGGTGTGGCGCGGCGCAGCACGGCCTTGATGCGCGCTGTCAGCTCACGCGGATTGAAGGGTTTGCCGAGATAGTCGTCGGCACCGATTTCCAACCCGACGATGCGGTCGACATCTTCCTTCAGCGCCGTCAGGAGAATGACCGGCGTGCGCGGCCGGCGGCCCTGCAGATCGCGGCAGATATCGAGGCCGGAGCCATCGGGCAGCATCACGTCGAGCACGATGAGATCGGGATCGGAGCTGGCGATCTTCTCCTCGAACTCACGCCTGTCGGCGGCCATCGACACGCGGAACCCCTGCGAGCCGAGATATTTCGCGAGCAATGTGCGTATTTCCGGATCGTCATCAACGATCAATATATGTGTCACCGAAACTGTCGTCATATCGTCCAACCTTTTGATGCCACTATACATAAGCGCTGAAAAGAAACGGCGGATTTTTGCAACGAAAGCTTTCCGGGGCCGGTCTGGCAACATTCGGTTACAAATAGGCGGTTTGCGGAAGCAGCCCGGAAACATTCGGACCAAAGCCGGAAACGCGATGCCCCTATCGTCCTTTCATGTTGGAAAACGGAAGGAAGGTAAGATGAGACACTCGCTACTGGCCACCGCCGTCATCGCGACAGCAATCATGGGCGTTTCCGCCGCCACGCTGGCGGCGCAGGAAAATGCGCCCGCACCCCAGGCGGCCGAACAGGCCGCGCCGCCGCTCGCCGATCCCAATCTCGGCCCGGATCGTGGCCCGGATGAAAGGCCGCTGCCGCCGCATATGCGCAGGATGCCCGGCCCGGATGTTCTGGGGCTGGCGACGAAGCTTTCGGCGGCCGAAATCTATCTCGGCGTCACGCCGGAACAGCTCGGTCCCTGGCGTGCCTATACCACGGCGCTGATCGATCTCGTTTCTCCCGGTCCGGAGCGCAATCCGCCGCCGGCGTCGGGTGACAGCAAGGCCAAGCCCGAGCCACGTCTTGCGGGCGAGGAACTGGCCGGCATCATCGCGCAGAAGGCGGAAAAGGCCAAAGCCCTTCAGGACGCCGTTGCGACACTGAAGCCGAAGCTTTCGCCGCAGCAGGTGCTGAAGCTTGCCGAGCTTGAGCGTGCCCTGATGCCGCCTCCGCCTCCCGGCCCGCGTCATGGTCCTGCGGAGCGCGGTGGCTTTGCTTCGCCGCATGGCGATATGAGGCCGCCGGTTCCCGAGGCGGAACGGGGCTGAGGCAAGTTTTCGAAGTTTCCTCCTTTAATCTGCCCCCCAGTAAAGGAGGAAATCAGCCGGCAACGGCTGGAGCCGGGGGATCGCACGCCTGCGATCCCCCGCGTGATTTTCAAGCAGGAAGATGATGATGAGATATTTCTATCTGGTGCTGGCAACGGCTTTTGGTGTGAGCTTTGCCTGGTCGATGGCCGTGGCAAAAGACAAGCCCGCGCAACAGCCGGCGGCGAAATCCCGGCAGGAAGAACAGCGGCGCCAGTCCGCCTGCACGAAGGAGCAGCGCGAAAAGACGGATTCCAGACGTCTTCGCAGCACCTGCCGCAAGGCCGCGGTACGAAAATCCGCCTCTGCCTATGAATGGATCGAGGCGGACAAGGGTTTCATCCTCGTGAAACACGACATGACGCCGGTTTCTTCCTTCGAATGAACCGGCTGGACAGGACATCAAGATGAAAACGGCACGCAAGGCAGGCGCATTGCTGGCGGTTGTTGCTCTCGCTGTGGGCGGTTACTGGCTGTCCTCGCAATATACGCGGGCGGCCACACCCGACTACATCACCGCGCCGGTGACGCGCGGCGATATCGAGCAGACGGTGCTGGCAACGGGAACGCTGAAGCCCGTTCGCCTTGTCGCCGTCGGTGCGCAGGCCTCCGGCCGCATTACCGCCGTCAAGGTGGCGCTTGGCGATACGGTCAAGGCGGGCGATCTGATCGCCGAAATCGATTCCGTGACCCAGACGAACAGCCTGCGCACGGCGCAGGCAGCGCTTGCAAATATGAAGGCGCAGCGGGTGGAAAAACAGGCGACGCTTGTTCTCAACCGCCAGAGCCTTGTCCGCCAGCAGGAGATGGTATCGAAGAACGCCGCCTCCCGCGCCGATTTCGAAAGCGCCACCGCAGCGCTCGCCGTCACCGAGGCGCAGATCCAAGCCATCGACGCCCAGATCGAGGAAGCGCAGGTCGCGGTGGAAACGGCAGAGGCCAATCTCGGCTATACCAAGATCACCGCGCCCATCGAAGGAACGGTTCTTTCGATCGTCAGCCAGGAAGGGCAGACCGTCAACGCCACACAATCCGCGCCCACCATCGTCATCCTCGGCCAGCTCGACCGCATGACGGTGCGCACGGAAATCTCCGAGGCGGATGTAACGCGGGTCAAGCCGGACCTGCCGGTTTATTTCACGGTGCTGGGTGAGCCGCAGCAGCGTTACGACGCGACGCTCGCCTCGATAGAGCCGGCGCCGGAATCGGTGCGCAGCGATTCCAGCTTCAGTTCCTCGACTTCTTCATCGTCCAGCTCATCCTCTTCCAGCACGTCGTCATCCGAGGCGATCTATTATAATGGGGTGTTCGAAGTGCCGAACCCGGACGGCAAGCTGCGCACCTATATGACGGCGGAGGTTCATATCGTTCTCGGCGAAGCGAAGGACGTGCTGACCGTTCCCTCGGCTGCACTTGGCAGCATGGGCAGCGATGGCAGCTATGCCGTGCGCGTGGCCGGCGCCGATGGCAGGGTTTCCGAGCGCAAGGTCGAAATCGGGCTGAACAACAAGGTCACGGCGGAAGTGCGTTCCGGCCTTGCCGAAAACGAGCGGGTGGTGACCGGCGAGCGTTCCACCGACACCACCACAAACGCGATGCCGGGGCCGGGCGGCCCGCCGATGGGGCTTTGAACCATGGTTGAACCTCTGATTTCGCTTAAATCCGTGCGGCGGGATTATCCCTCCGGCGAAGGCACGATCAGTGTGCTGAAGAACATCGACCTCACCATCGAGGCCGGTGAGATGGTGGCGATCGTCGGCGCGTCCGGATCGGGTAAATCGACGCTGATGAATATTCTTGGCTGCCTCGATCGCCCGACATCGGGAAGCTACAGCATCAGGGGGCGGGAAACGGGCAATCTCGATGCCGACGCGCTTTCGGCGCTCAGGCGTGAAAATCTCGGCTTCATCTTCCAGCGATACCATCTGCTGGCCGAGCTGACGGCGCTCGGCAATGTCGAAATTCCGGCGATCTATGCCGGCAAGACGCAGGGCGACCGCAGGCACAATGCCGCAAGGTTGCTCGGCCGCCTCGGCATGGCGGAACGCCTCGATCATCGCCCTGGCCAGCTTTCCGGCGGCCAGCAGCAGCGCGTTTCCATCGCCCGCGCCCTGATGAACGATGCCGAGATCATTCTTGCCGACGAACCGACCGGCGCGCTCGACAGCGCCAGCGGCGACGAGGTGCTGCGCATCCTCGGTGAGCTGCATGCCGAAGGCCGCACCGTCATCATCGTCACCCATGACATGTCGATTGCCAGACGCGCCGGGCGGATCATCGAAATCAGCGACGGCACGATCATTTCCGACCGCAAGGCGGATGCGACGCCCGTACCGCAGGACGATGCCAGATCCGCTGCCGTTTCCGGCCGGTCTTCCGGTCTCGCTGGCCTCGTTTCCTCACTGCGGGAGGCGTTGCGCATGGCGCTTCTGTCCATGCGGGCGCACAAGCTGCGCACCTTTCTCACCATGCTCGGCATCATCATCGGCATCGCCTCGGTCATCAGCGTCGTGGCGCTGGGCCAAGGGTCGCAGCAGCGGGTGCTGGAGAACATATCGAGCCTTGGCACCAACACGCTGGAAATCTTCGCGGGCAAGGATTTCGGCGACATAAGGTCGGGCAAGATCACCACGCTCGTCGTTTCCGATGCCGAAGCGCTTGCCAAGCAATCCTACGTCGCGGCGGTGACGCCGACGGTCTCGACGTCCAGCACGGTGCGTTTCGGCGCGAAGGAGGCGAATGCGCTGGTGAACGGCGTCAGCGAGCAGTATTTCGTCGCCAAGGGCACGAAGTTGTCGCAGGGCCGCTTTTTCGATGGCGGAAGTGTCGCGCAGAAGGCGCAGGACGTGGTGATCGACGAGAACACCCGCAAATCGCTGTTTGCGGATTTCGATGGCAGCCCTGTCGGCCAGGTCATTCTCATCGGCAAGGTGCCGGCCCGGATCGTCGGCATCACGCAGGCGCAGCAGGGCGGTTTCGGCTCAAGCCAGAACCTGTCGCTTTATCTGCCCTATACCGCCGTCCAGTCGCGTTTTCTCGGCAGCCTGTCGCTGCGCAGCATCACGGTTCAGGTGAGCGACGATACCGATGCCTCGATCGCCGAGCAGGCGGTCACGACACTTCTGACCCAGCGGCACGGCACACGGGATTTCTACATTCTCAATACCGACGATATCCGCCAGACCATCACCAGCACCACGCAGACGATGACCCTTCTCATTGCGGCCATTGCGGTGATTTCGCTGCTGGTCGGCGGCATCGGGGTGATGAATATCATGCTTGTCTCGGTGTCTGAACGCGTGTCGGAAATCGGCGTGCGCATGGCGGTGGGCGCGCGGCGCACCGATATTCTGCGACAGTTCCTCATCGAGGCGGTGCTCGTCTGCATCATCGGCGGCACGCTGGGCGTGCTCGGCAGCCTCGGCTTCGGCGCGCTTTTCTCTGCCTTCAGCAGCAATTTCGCCATGGTCTATTCCACGGCGTCGATCATCGCCGCCTTCGTCTGCTCGACGCTGATCGGTGTTGTCTTCGGTTATCTGCCGGCGCGCAACGCATCGAAACTCGATCCTGTCGCGGCGCTGTCTGCGGGGTAATTCCCGCCGGTCACGCCTTGTTTTTTTCGACGAAGCGGATGGCGTCGCCAACGGTCAGGATCGTGCTTGCGGCCGAATCCGGAATTTCCACCCCGAATTCCTCTTCGATTTCCATGACGATCTGCACGGTCTCGAGCGAATCCGCACCGAGATCGTCAGCAAAACTGGCGTCGTCCACGATCGTGGCGGGGTCTGCGCCAAGCTGGTCCACGATGATTTTTCTGATACGTTCTGCAATGGTGGACATGGTGAGACTCCGCGAAAGTTGCCTGCCGCCGAACGCCGCACCATCTGAATTTGCGCCGAAGATATCCAAGCGAAATCAAGCTGAATTTCGAAAGGACAGGCCGCAGAGTCAAACGGGCGAAACATCGATGACATCCGGACGTAGCATGCCTTTCGCAGCCGCGAAAGGGTGTCGATCAACCGTTCGTATTCCATAATAATATGGGACGTCCGCCACGTTAAACAGTTTGTGACTGGCAGCGATGAACCCCGGCGCGGTAAAGCTCGTTGCTTGTGAACCTCAAATCCGCCAGCCACACCGAGCCCCATGCCATGGTCCAGTCGCCCCCGGAACGCTTCATATTGCTCGACGGCATAAGGGGCGTGGCTGCGCTTTTCATCGTTCACCGCCATGCCGAGGATCTGTTCGGGAAAAGCACGGCTTCGAGCTATCTCGCCGTGGATCTGTTCTTTGCGCTCAGCGGTTTCGTGCTCGCGCATGCCTATAGCCGGAAACTGGCGGAAGGGGCGATGACGCCGGGCTTTTTCATGAAGGCGCGCTTCGCACGTCTCTACCCTCTTTATGCGTTGGCGCTTGCCCTGATGGCGGCCTATTTCATCTGCCTCTACGTTCTGGGCCTGCCGACGCCGATCGACGATCTGCACCGTCGCATCGATCCCGGCGAGCTTGCTTTCGCCTTGGTAACGGGGCTGCTCTTTCTGCCGGCGCCTTTCACGCTCACCCTGAACGGCGCGCTGTTTCTCGTCAGCCCTGCCTGGTCGCTTTTCAACGAGTTGGTGGTGAATGTGTTTTACGCCCGCTTTGGTGTGCGGGCCACGACAAAACAGATTGCCGCGGTGCTCGGCATCAGCGCGCTTGTGCTGATGGTGGCTGCCGCCGAGTTTGGCCGTTTGCATGCCGGTTTTCGCTGGCATGAAATGTATGCCGGCATGGGACGGGTGTTCTTCTCGTTTTTTGCCGGCGTGCTGATTTACCGTTTTCGCGATCGCGTACCGCAGTTGAAACCTTTTCAGGCGGCGCTTTGCCTTTTACTGGTCTATTTCATTCTGGCCGTGCCGATGTCGCGCGAGCTTCGGCCGTTCTTCGATCTTGCGGTTGTTCTCATCGTCTGGCCGCTCCTGCTGTTCGTCGCCAGCAAGACGGTTCCGGGGCGCGGGGTGGGAATGGTGTCGGTGTTTCTCGGCACGGCGTCCTATGCGGTCTATGTGCTGCATATTCCGCTTCTGGCCTGGACGGAGTTTCTGATCCCCGCGGTGCACCAGGAAAATCTCGCTTTGCCGGCCGGCATTGCGTTTCTCATCGGCACGACGTGCCTGTCATGGTGGCTGACGGTCTATTACGACCAGCCCGTTCAGAAATGGCTGAAGAACCGGTTGAGAAGGCGGAGCGAAATCCGCCAGCCTGTATGACCCTGGCTTGCGGCCGCAAACCTCAATAATGGGCGAAAATCGGGGCAGTCAGCACAAAAGCTGCGACGAGGCTGATGATCGTCAGTTTCGCCGCTCGCATGCGGCGCATTTTGCGGCCGCTCCAGTCATACGTCATACTCACCTCCACGCAGACGCAAAACTTACCGGCATGGGAAACAACCGAAGCCTGGCGCAGGCCGGTCATGGTCCCGCACCGCACCGGATGTATATTCCATACCCAAGCTTCCCAGAACGCGCCTGATCGCGCGCGGGACGCTCAATTTCAGTGTTGCCTGATATACGGCTTTTGCCAAGCCGTTATTTTCATCGGTGATTTTGAAGGCCGCCACGAAAAGGCGGCGTTCATCACCGGTAAAGAGGCGGAAGGCCCTGAATGGCGTAACGCGGCAGCGGTTTCCACGGTTTTACGCGTTCATGTTTGTGAACGCCGAACAGGAACAGCATTTCCTCCGAAATATCGGCGGGGTCGGTCAAGCCATCCTGAAAGAGCTGGATCACCTTGCGGGCGGCATTGTTATAGAGAATGACTTCGTCATCCATGGTGTGGCTATCATAACCAAGACCTTCCAGCACTGACTGGAGCATTTTCAGGTCCTGCGATGTGATGATGCAATTTTCATATGCGGAAGACATGACGTCCTCCTTTCTTGTGGGGTTCACAAAAGCCGGAGCGTCGCGCTTCCATCCAGGTGGTTGCCCAGAGGTGGTGCGAGGACGCTTCAACGCCTTGAAACGCGGGCAACGTCAGGGAAGCCGTTTCCGGCCCTTGCCGTCATGCATGTCGCGTGAGATTCCGGATCGTTCCCGCCGGGCGACGGGCGGGACAGGGCTGGTGGTGCAACAGGCCTGACGGCGGCAACGCCCTTTAATTACCGATAAAGAAGCCTGCGCCGTTTAGGGGGAATAGGCAAGTTAATTCCGCTAACGACGGCGGAAGATGTAGCGGCGGCTGCCGCAGGCAACAAAAAAGGCCGGGGCAATATTGCACCGACCTTCCTCATATCGCTCTCAACACCAGTGCCAGTACATCCGTGGTCAAAAGTCTGAAGCGACTAAAACAACTGCGAACGTCGATTTCATTCGCGCTCACCAGCAGTTGCCATGGGAGCTATTTAAATGGGCAATGTGGCCAAAACAAGTCCGGCATCCATGGCGATGCTTTAATTCGTCGTGACTTGCCAATCCGCACGGCGCCTATTTCTTTTTGCCATCCGCTGTCGTGGCGTTTGCGAGTTTGACCTGCGAACCGGCTGGCGGCGCGGCAGGTATCTTCGTCTTGTCCTTCTTTGGTTTGCGGATTTCCTTGTTGCTGCGCAATTGACCCTTGGCCATGGTGTCCTCCTCCTGTTGAATTCAAGCGGCCTCGAGCGGGTGTGAAACAATCCGTTCAAGACCCGTTCGATCGGGCGATGCTGGAAATCCGGCCAGTCAGTTCTTGCCGGATCGTTTTTTCGCGGGAACCGGCGCGGCGGCGATAACAGTCGCTTCCTGCGCTTCCCGAAGCTGGCGAAGGCGTTCCGTTTTGCGGGCGCGCTGGTCGGCCTCGGCGTTTATGATCTGCTTTGCGGCATTATCCGTCAATGATGCCTTGTCTTGTGCGGATAGTTTGCCGGGTTTGAAAAAAGCTTCTTTTGTCGCGGCCATGGCATTCTCCTTTGTGGAAGAGCGGTATCGAACGGCTGGCGGGGGGTAACTTTTTCGGGGGGGGCAGGCAGCAGCCTTTCGCGCGGCATTTTCCTGCTTGCGCTCTTGCGGCGGCGCCGCATGGCTTCGGCTTCTTCGCGGAGGCGCCTTGGCCCAAAAAACAAAAGGCCGGGCTTTGACCCGACCTCTCACGATCATTCTAACCTGCAGCCAGTACATCCGTGGTCTGCGGGGTCAAATGATGAATATCAAGCTGCCTGAAGATTATCAGCCGAGCTTTTGCCGGACCGACGGTCCTGGACGATCTCGTAGCTGATCTTCTGGCCATCGTTCAGAGAACGCATGCCAGCGCGCTCAACAGCGGAAATGTGAACGAAAACGTCCGCGCCGCCATTGTCAGGCTGAATGAAGCCGAAGCCCTTGGTGGCGTTGAACCACTTTACAGTACCAGTGTTCATAACGATTTCCTTTCGTAGAATCGTTGTGGTCCCCGCGATACCTTGCGGGATTAGATCGATTATTTGAGAGGAAATCCGACGGGGAACACGATGTTCCAGAACGACGTCACAAGCAATGGTCGATGAAGAAAATATAGGCTCAATTTTTGATTTTGCAATGGGCCGCGAAGGAAAAAGCGCAGGCGAGCGACCGCCCATCGGCTAAGTGTCTGGTTCATATCACTATTTGCCGATGGCCGCATCGTCCGCCCGGCTTGGAGCGCCTTCGCTCCAACGCGCATCAACCGCCGCCGGGAGACACGTCTTTCGCCCCTTCATCCGGCAGGCTGCCTGCGCCCGGCGTCTTGTCATAGTCGGTGAGGGAGGGTTTGGCGTGGGGGCCGGCGGGAGGAATGTCGTTCGGACTGGAAGGTCCTTTGTCGACCGTTTTCGGCTTCGTTTTCTTCGTCATGTCGCGTCCTCCTTTTGGAGGAAAAACGCTCGGGAAAAGGCGCGGGTTCCGTCTTTACGCCGCAAGGGCGCGCTTTTCCGCGGTCAGCGGCGGGAACGCGGCTTTTTCTCTTCCCGGTTCATATCTCGTCCCACCCATTTGAAGAACACGACGAGGCTGACGCCGATAATGATGAGCGGAACGAAGGATTCAAAACTGGACATGACTCACTCTTTCTTCCCCCGGCGATCATTTTACCGGCATGGAAGAAGCGCGTAATCTGCGGAATATCGTCCGTTCTTTTTTGGCAATTGCCGTCTGCGGCCCACCTGCCAATGGGGCCGCAGACGGTCGTGGCTATACCGGCAGCGATTTCACCGCCGCCGCGCCGCCTTCACGGGCGCTTTTCAGCGCCGCCACGCCTGTCAGAACGGACATGGCGCCGGCGCGCGAACCGGCCCGCTGCCGCAGCCGGTCGTTGGAGCCCGGCTTGAAGATCATGTCGCGCATGCGGTTGTCGCCGCCATAATGGCCGCCCGGTTCGTGGGGCACCCATATGTGCTCGACACCGCCGCCGAAGCTTTTCACCAGCAGGATTTCATCGGCCGGCGGTTCCGTCCAGGGCTGCTTTTCATACTGGCGCATCTCGATGCGGCCCTTATGGCCGTTGAAGGCGATGTGATGGCCCTCTATCGGCATATAGGTGTTGAGCGAATAGGAGACCTGCACGCCGCTGGCATAACGGATCGAGGCGCTCATCGTGTCGGGAATGTCGATATCCTCGCGGAAGACACAGGCATCGCGCATATAGCCATCAATGCTCGAAGGGTCCTCGTAGAGCGCGTCGAGAAACGGATCGGCGCCGAGATCCATGAAGTAATCGCACTCACCCTTGTGCGGACAGGTGCGACAGCGCGTTCCGCGGAAGGGGCCGTTTTTGCCATAATGCAGCAATTGCCCGAAGCCCTTCACTTCGACGGGATCGGAATCGAGATACCAGTTGAGAAGATCGAAATGGTGGGTCGCCTTGTGCACGAAGAGGCTGCCGGAATGTTCGGTAAAGGCGTGCCAGCGGCGGAAATAATCCGCGCCGTGCTGGTTATCGAGATACCAGTGGAAATCGACCGAGGTGACGGTGCCGATGGCGCCTTCGTCGATCAGTTCCTTGATACGGGCGGCGGTGGGGGAGAAACGATAATTGAAGGAAACATCGACCCGGCGGCCGCTTCTGGCCTCCGCCGCGCGGATGCGGTCGATCTTTTCCGGGGTGGTGGTCATGGGTTTTTCGCTGATGACATCGGCCCCGCCTTCGAGCGCGCGGATGATGATGTCGTCATGGGTGTCGTCAGGTGTGCAGACGATCACCAGCTCGGGGCGCTGCTCCTCCATCATCCGGTCGAAATCGTCGTAGAGCGGTGCGTTCGATCCCATCATGGCGCGGGCGCGTTCGGCGCGCATCAGGTTCAGGTCGCAAATGCCGACAAGCTCGACATAGTCGCTCCAGCCGGCCAGAAGTTCGCGGCCCCACATGGTGGTGCCGCGATTGCCGGTGCCGACCAGCGCATAGCGTTTGCGTTTCACCTTTTCAGGCATTGTCTCTCTCCCGGATAATCAACAAACAGTCTTGAAACGCTCGACCACGGTGGTGAGGACCTCGTCCATTGGCCGCGCCTGCCAGCGATGCGAAAAGATTTCCACTTCCTGCGGGCCGTGGAAGCCGGCGGCCTCGATCATGGCGCGAAATGCCTTCAGGTCAATCACGCCGTCACCCATCATGCCGCGATCATTGAGCGGATCGGTGGTCGGCACCAGCCAGTCGCAGATATGGTGGGCGAGGATCTGCCCGTTCCTGCCAGCGCGCGCCACCTGCTCCTCCAGCTCCGGGTCCCACCAGACATGGTAGACGTCGATGGCGACGCCGGTGCCGGCTCCCAGCCGGTCGCAGAGATCGAGCGATTGTTTCAGCGTGTTGAAGCAGGCGCGATCAGCGGCATAAAAGGGATGCAGCGGCTCTATGGCAAGCGGCACGCTGGCAGCCCTTGCATGGGGAAGAAGTTCGGCCATGCCGTCCTCCACCATCTGCCGCGCCCCCTTCAGATCACGCGAGCCGGCGGGCAGGCCACCCACGACCAGCACGAGGCAATCGGCCTTCATGGCGGCGGCCTCATCGACGGCGCGTTTATTGTCCTCGATGGCGAGCCGGCGGCCTTCCGCATTGGGGGCAGGGAAAAAGCCGCCGCGGCAATGGCCGCTAAGGCGCAGACCATTCTGCTCGACGATGCGCGCGGCTTCCGTTAGCCCGATACCATGCACCTGTTCGCGCCAGGGCGAAATGGCGGTGATGCCATGCGCGAGGCAGGCATCGACGATTGTGCCGAAGTCTCCGCCCTGACGCACAGTGGCGAAATTGATGGAAAGGCCTTCAAGGCTCATCTTGGTATCTCCCCTCGTTCTGCTTCAGCTGATGCCCCGCACAGTCAGAAACGCTTTCATGCGGTGCGTCGCGAGATCCGGTTCGGCCAGCACATTGGCCTTGTCCGCCAGCCGGAAAAGTTCAGTGAAATGCTGCGTGGAGCGGGTGCTTTCCTGCCCGCCGACCATGGTGAAATGATCCTGCAACCCGTTGAGATAGGCGAGGAACACCACGCCGGTCTTGTAGAAGCGGGTCGGGGCCTTGAAGATGTGGCGCGACAGCGCCACCGTCGGCTCCAGAATATCGAAGAACTCATTGTCCGCGCCGCGCTTCAGGCTGGCGAGCGCCTTGGAGGCCGCCGGCGCAATCGCATCGAATATGCCGAGCAGCGCGTCCGAATGGCCCTGTTCGTCGCCGGCGATCAGTTCGGCATAGTTGAAGTCGTCTCCGGTATACATGCGCACGCCTGCCGGCAGGCGACGGCGCATGACGATTTCCTTTTCCTTGGAGAGAAGCGAAATCTTGATGCCGTCGATCTTTTCCGCATTCTCCTCGATCATGGCAAGGCAGGTTTCCATGGCAGCCATGTGGTCACTAGCGCCCCAATAACCCTCAAGTGCGGGATCGAACATTTCCCCCAGCCAGTGGATCACCACCTTCTGTTCGGCGCGGGAAAGCACCCTGGCATAGGCCTTGAGGTAATCATCCGGCGAGCGGGCGGCGGCGGCCAGTGCGCGGCTTGCCATCAGGATAACGCGGCCACCTTCTCCCTGAACAAAATCAAGCTGTTCGAGATAAGAGTCGACAATCTGGTTCAGGTCGTAACCGCCGCTATCAAGATGGTCGGTGCCGACGCCGCAGGCAATCAGCGCATCCTTGCGGCTGGCTGCTTCCTTCAGCGAACGGGAGATCAGTTCCTGCGCCTGCGGCCAAGCGAGCCCCATGCCGCGCTGCGCCGTATCCATCGCCTCGGCGACACCGAGGCCAAGGTCCCACAGCCGGTGACGGAAGCGCAGGGTCGCGTCCCAGTCGATGGCGGGCGTTAGCCACGGGTCATTATCGGCAAACGGATCGGCCACCACATGGGCGGCCGCGAAAGCGACGCGGTTGAAATCCGCAGCACTGCGTTTTTCAACGGCGACCGGCGTGCCGGACAGCCGGTAAACCTCGATGCTGCGGTCATCCTTCGGAAGCTTGAGTTCGCTCACCTCAGCCTCCTCAGGAAAGGGCGGGAACGTCGAGCCAGCGGCGTTCCTTCCAGGATTTCAGTCCAAGCTCGGCAAGCTGCACGCCCTTCACGCCTTCCATAAGACCATAGGGCCACGGATCGTTATCGACGAGGTGGCGCACGAACATTTCCCACTGCGCCTTGAAGCCGTTATCATAGACGACATTGTCCGGCACCTCCTGCCAGGTCTTGTAGAAATCGATGGTTTGCGGCTGGTCGGGGTTCCACACCGGCTTCGGCGTGTTGGTGCGGTGCTGGGTGAAGCATTTGGTCAGGCCCGCCACCGCCGAACCATGGGTGCCGTCCACCTGGAAGGTGACGAGATCGTCGCGGCGCACGCGCACCGCCCATGAGGAGTTGATATGGGCAATGGCGCCGCCTTCCAGCTCGAAGGTGGCATAGGCCGCGTCGTCCGCATCCGCCTTATAGGCCTTGCCCTGCTCATCGAAACGTTCCGGAATATGGGTGGCGCCAAGGCAGCTCACCGACTTCACCGGCCCGAACAGATTGTCGAGCACATACCGCCAGTGGCACAGCATATCGAGAATGATGCCGCCGCCATCCTTCAGGCGGTAGTTCCATGACGGGCGCTGCGCCGGCTGCCAGTCGCCCTCGAACACCCAGTACCCGAACTCGCCGCGCACCGAGAGGATTTTGCCGAAAAATCCGCTGTCGCGCAGCATGGCGAGCTTGCGCAGGCCGGGCAGGAACAGCTTGTCCTGCACCACGCCATGCTTGATGCCGGCGCTTTCGGCGAGCTGGGCAATCGCCAGCGCCTCTTCCATCGTGTCGGAAATCGGCTTTTCGCAATAAACGTTCTTGCCGGCCTTGATGGCTTTTTCCAGGAGGCTGCCGCGCATCTGCGTCGTGCCGGCATCGAAGAACAGCGTATCGTCAGGGTTTGCAAGCGCCGCATCGATATCAGTCGTCCAGCGGGCGACATTATGCTTTTTCGCGATTTCCTCGATCTTTGCGCGGTTGCGGCCGACCAGAATGGGGTCAAGCATGACCCTTTCGCCGTTCTTCAAAAGCACGCCGCCCTGATCGCGAATAGCGAGAACGGAGCGAACGAGATGCTGGTTGTAACCCATGCGGCCGGTGATGCCGTGCATGATGACGCCGATACGTTTCATGAATTTCCTCCCAAGGCGGCCTTTTCCCGAAAGCCGCTTCCGTCAAACATGGCAATTTGTAACCATTTGGTTATTTGTGGTCGTGAAGGATGCGATCTGTCAAGGTGTTTTTGGCAGGAAAAATTCAAGTCCGATAAGCCGCTGCAGCCGGCCGTCTTCGCCGCGCCGCAAAAGAAAACGACGCACTTCGCAGATGCGAAAATGCGTCGTTGCTGTTGTTAAAGGAGAATCCGGCCTTGTTGTCTCAGGCTGGCCGCACTGCAGCAAGCAGCGTGTCGACGATATGCTGGCCCCATCGTTCCAGTTCCGAGGGGGCCGTCAGGTCGCGCTGGAAGATCGTCGACAGCGTGAACCGGTTCGAGAGATAAAAAGCGCCGAGTGAAGCGATCGTCAGATAGACGTCGATCGGGTCGAGACCGTCGCGGAATTCGCCGGTATCGCGACCGCGCCGCAGCACCTCCTCAAGCTCCGAAATGAAATTCGAATGCATGGCCGCAATCGTGGGGGATTGCCTGAGATAACGGGCTTTGTTGAGGTTTTCGGTGGCAAGGATGCTCAGGAATTCGGGGTGGTCGAGGAAATAATGCCAGGTGAAAAGCGCAAGTTCCCGCAAGCCCTCCGATGGCGCCTTGCGGGTGAGGTCGAGCCGCCGTTCAGTATGGCGGATATGGCGATAGGTGTCCTCCAGAACGGCGAGGTAAAGCGCATCCTTGTCGCCGAAATAATGATAGATCATCCGCTTGTTGGTGCCGGCGCGGCGCGCCACGACATCGATTCGAGCGCCGGCCAGCCCCTTCGCCGCCACCTCGCGGCGGGCGGCTTCAAGGATCGCGGCCCGGGTTCTTTCAGGGTTTCTCACCTGTGTCGTCGCGCGTTTGCGCTTGGGCGACGGTGTTTCCTCCGCGGCCGTATCGAGTGGCTGGTTCTTTGCCGTTTCTTCCATTTCAGCACCCGCTTGACAATGTTTGCGATCAGTGTTCCCATGTAACCAATTAGTTATAAAACGGCAAGTGTCGTTTACGTTCATCATCAATTGGCAGTCAATAGGGAGGAGTTGCCAATGCCCATGATGCTTCACAGGAGAACTGTGCTTTCAGCAGGGCTTGCGGCCCTGTCGCTTGCAACATTGGGAGGAGGGTCGGCGCAGGCGCAGGCCGCGCGCCTTCGCATGTTGTGGTGGGGGTCGCAGGAACGCGCCGATCGCACCAACAAGGCGATTGCGGCTTACAAACAGGTCAAGCCCGATCTCGATATCGCGGGCGAATTTGCCGGCTGGAGTGATTACTGGCCGCGCCTTGCCACGCAGGTGGCAGGCCGTAACGCGCCTGACCTGATCCAGATGGATTATCGTTACATCTTCGAATATGGCCGTCGCGGCGCCTTGGCGCCGCTCGACGACTATATCGGCAAGGGCCTGAAGATCGAGGATTTCGGCAAGATGAACATCGATTCCGGCCGGGTCGATGGCAAGCTTTACGGTATCAATCTCGGGGTCAATTCCAGCGCGGTCTTCTTCGACAAGGCGGCCTGGGAAAAATCCGGCGCGACACCGCCGGCGATCGGCCAGACCTGGGAGGAGTTTGCCGAAAACGCCGCCAAGCTCAGCAAGAACAAGCCGAAACCCGGTTATTACGCCACGGCCGATGCCAGCGGCGTGGAGCCGAGCTTTGAAAACTGGCTGCGTCAGAACGGCAAGTCGCTTTATACGCAGGATGGCGCGATCGGCTTCGATCCGACCGATGCGACCAAATGGTTCACGCTCTGGGCGGACCTTCGCAAGAGCGGCGCCTGCGTGCCGGCCGATGTGCAGGCGCTGGACCAGCTCAATATCGAAACCAACCCTTTGACGACGGGCAAGGCGGCCACCGCATTCGCCCATTCCAACCAGTTCGTCGGTTATCAGAAGCTCAACAAGGCGAAACTTGCCATAAGCTCCTATCCGAAGAGCACGAAGGATGGCCCTTCCGGCCATTATCTGAAGCCCTCCATGCTCATCAGCGTCGCCAATGGCAGCACCGGCATCGAGCAGGCGGTCGGTTTCATCAACTTCCTGGTCGCCGACCCGCAGGGCATCGATATTCTCGGCGTCGAACGCGGCGTTCCGGCATCGGAATCCATGCGCAGCCAGTTGAGCAGCAAGCTCGACGAGGTCAGCAAGACCATGGTGGACTATATCGCCGAGATTACCCCCGGCGTCGGCGATCTGCCGCCGGCGCCGCCTCCGGGCGCGGGCGAATTCGCCTTCGTTTTGAAACGCACGGCGGAAGAAGTTGGCTTCGGCAAGATCACGCCGGAAGAGGGCGGTGACCGCCTCGTCAAGGAATCCGAAACCGTTATCAAACGGAAGTGATGGTTTATGGCCTTTCGATCTGAAACTCTTGTGGGGGAGAGCCGTGGCGCGGCTCTCCCGAAGCGGGGCAGCGTGAAGCGGATGTTCGACCGCAATATTCACGCCTATCTGTTTCTCCTGCCCTGGCTGATAGGCTTTTTCGGCCTCACCCTCGGTCCCGCGCTCGCGTCGCTTTATCTGTCCTTCACCAATTACGACCTGTTGCAGTCGCCGGACTGGGTGGGGGCGGCCAATTACGTGCGCATCGCCACCGCCGATCCGAAATTCGCCGCAGCCATGCAGGTCACCTTTACCTATGTGCTGCTGTCGGTGCCGCTGAAGCTGATCTTCGCGCTGCTCGTCGCGCTCGCCTTCAACCGCGGCATCAAGGGTCTGACGCTCTATCGGGCGATCTTCTACCTGCCGTCGCTGCTGGGTTCGAGTGTCGCGATTGCCGTGCTCTGGCGCCAGCTTTTCGCCTCCGATGGTCTCGTCAACATGATCCTGTGGCAGGCCTTCGGTTACGAAGGGCCGAGCTGGATTTCCAATCCGGATTATTCGATCTACACGCTGGTCATCCTGTCGGTCTGGCAGTTCGGCTCGCCGATGATCATCTTTCTCGCGGGTCTCAGACAAATCCCGCAGGATATGTATGAAGCCGCCGAAATCGACGGTGCAAGCAAGGTGCGGCAGTTCTTCCGCATTACCCTGCCGCTCCTGACGCCGGTGATCTTCTTCAACGCGGTGATCCAGACGATCGACGCCTTCAAGGCCTTCACGCCCGCCTTCATCATTTCCGAAGGCACCGGCGGGCCGATCAACTCGACGCTGTTCTACACGCTCTACCTCTATCAGGAAGCCTTTGGTTTCTTCCGCATGGGCTATGCCTCGGCGCTTGCCTGGATTTTGGTGATCATCATCTCGCTGTTCACGGCCTTCTCGTTCCTCAGCGCGAAATACTGGGTGCATTACGATGACTGACGCTGTTACCGCTCCCCGGCCCGGACAAGGCCCGCAACGCACGCCGCTGAAATCGGTGATGCTCCACACGGCGCTGATCATCGCCTCCTTCGCGATGCTCTATCCGATCCTGTGGATGATTTCAGGCTCTTTCCGGCCGCAGGACGAGCTGTTCGGCTCCTCCTCGCTCATTCCCTCGGCGGTCGATTTAGGCGGCTATATTCGCGGCTGGACGGGACTGCAGGTGAGTTTCGGGCAGTTCTTCTGGAATTCCTTCTTCATCTCGGTGCTGGCCACCATAGGAAACGTGGTCGGCTGCTCGCTTGCCGCCTTCGCCTTTGCAAGGCTTCGCTTTGGCGGGCGCAATTTCTGGTTCGCGCTGATGCTCGGCACCTTGATGTTGCCCTATCACGTCGTGCTCATCCCGCAATATATCCTGTTTCTGGAAATGGGCTGGGTGAACACCTCGCTGCCGTTGATCGTGCCGAAGTACCTCGCGACGGATGCCTTCTTCATCTTCTTGATGGTGCAGTTCTTCCGCGGCATCCCGCGCGAGCTGGACGAGGCGGCCGTCATGGATGGTTGTTCACCCTTCCGCATCTACTGGAAGATCATGCTGCCCTTGTCGCTGCCGGTGCTGGCGACGGCCGCCATCTTTTCCTTCATCTGGACCTGGGACGACTTCTTCGGGCCGCTGATCTATCTGAACGACATAAACACCTACACCGTGCAGCTCGGCCTCCGCTCCTTCGTGGATTCCACCGGCAGTTCGGACTGGACCTCGCTTTTCGCCATGTCCAACCTGTCGCTGGTGCCGGTCTTCCTGTTCTTCCTGTTCTTCCAGCGGCTGCTCATCGAAGGCATCGCCACGACGGGAATGAAACGCTGAACGGAACCCGGATCGGGAACGCATTTTAAGACAATCAACACTGTCGCCGCCGCCCAACATGCGGCGCGGCAGTCGGGAGAAACAGCATGGCAAGCAGCATTACGCTCGAAAAAATCGTCAAGCGGTTCGGCGCTTTTCCGGTCATCCATGGCATCGATCTCAAGATCGAGCCGGGCGAATTCACCGTCTTCGTCGGCCCTTCGGGCTGTGGCAAATCCACGCTTCTGCGCATGATCGCCGGGCTTGAGGAAATCTCCGAAGGCGATCTGCGTATCGATGGCGAAAGGGTCAACGAAACGGCGGCCTCCAAGCGCGGCATTGCCATGGTCTTCCAGTCCTATGCGCTTTATCCGCATATGAGCGTCTACAAGAACCTCGCCTTCGGTCTCGAAACGGCGGGTTACAAGAAGCCGGAAATTCAGGCACGGGTGCAGAAGGCCGCCGATATCCTGCAGATCGGCCCGCTCTTGCAGCGCAAGCCGAAGGCGCTCTCGGGCGGCCAGCGCCAGCGCGTCGCAATCGGCCGCGCCATCGTGCGCGAGCCTAAAATCTTCCTGTTCGACGAGCCACTTTCCAACCTCGATGCGGAACTGCGCGTGCAGATGCGCGTCGAAATCGCCAAGCTGCACCAGACGCTCGGCAGCACCATGATCTATGTGACGCATGACCAGGTGGAAGCCATGACCATGGCCGACAAGATCGTGGTCCTGCGTGACGGCCGCATCATGCAGGTCGGCCGCCCGCTCGATCTCTATAACAATCCCGCCAACCAGTTCGTCGCCGGTTTCATCGGCTCGCCGAAGATGAATTTCCTCTCCGCGAAAGTGGCTTCGGGCGACAGTTCCAACCGCACCATCGAGGTCGCCGGCCAGCGCATCGTGCTGGAAAAACCGGTCGCCGCGCAACAGGGCGAACCGCTCACCTTCGGCGTGCGTCCCGAACATGTGAACCCGCAGGCGCAATCCGCTTCGCTCGGTGAAGCCTCGATCCAGCTCGTCGAACATCTCGGCGGCTCAACGGTGGTCTACACCGCGACCCCTGACGGTCAGCCCGCCACCGTGCTGCTGGATGGCCAGCGCCATATCCGTATCGGCGAGACCATTCCCTTTGCCTTTGACCTTTCGAAGACGCATCTGTTCGGGGCGGATGGGCGGCGGATATAGCGCTGCCGGCAGCCGTCTTACGCCGCGTGTTTCGGGCGTCCGGGACGGCGTGGCCGGAAATGCGCATGCATCAGAAGCGGGTCGCGCTGGGTGGCCCGCAGCAGCATCTTGACCGCGTGGCTTACAGGCGTGCCTGCACGATAGTTGTTCCACGTCCGCAAAGTGACGCCGAGAAAATCCGCCGCCTCATTATTGGAAAGGCCGATTTCCTCCTGCCATTTGCGCAGATCCTCCACATCGAAGTCCCGCTGGTCCTCTGCGATCTGGTAAAGGTGATAGGCATCGATCGCCAGGTCGTCTCCGTCCCATTCCACAGTCGCGCCATAATCGGCGACTGTCGCGGTCTTCCAGATATCTGCCGAACGGAGCGGATTGAGCAATTCTCCTCCGGTCGCTATCCATCCAGTCAGATCGGCGGTCGATTGGCTTCCGTCGGCCCAGTCGATGGTGAGCGTGCAGGGCGGATTGGGCAGGATGGTTTTGACACGTGGTGTCATGACTTCTTTCCCTTTGCTATGATGGGAAAACGCGGGTTTGTCCGATTCCATTCATCGACAATCAGGTTCCCATTGGTTCTTGCCCATGCCAAAGCTTCGGCTTCAGCCCTGCGGGATAACTTGCCGCGCAGGATTTCCAGAGTTTCGATGTCGACAAGGGCATCGGCATCCGGTGTTATGATGTGAAAGTGCGGCGGCAAATGATCGTTCGCATAGACGCGTATGATGATGTTCCCGATCTGAATGAGTTTGCCCATGCAGCCCCACGCCACCAATAAAACATAGTGCATAAATTTCACTATGTGAAGAGAGGGGATGGAGCTTATTTTCAGCCAGCGGGCAGGTAGAAGGCGGGTTCTATGTTCTGTAAAGAATGTCTCTGAGAACCGCCGCGTCCTCGGCAAACTGCCCGACATCGTCACCCTTTACGAATTCGAGCATCGCGAAAGCCGGTTTTTTCCAGCCGCTTTCCGGCAATGCAGCGATGCACGCCCGCCAATAATCCGCGCGCTCGGCAAGCGGCAGGCGGCTGGCATCGGCGAGCCAGGCAAAGACATGCAGATGGCAGATGCGGGAGCCGAGTGCGGATATTTCCGCCAGTGCGTCGTCCAGCGGCAGGCCGGGGGAGGGTTGCCAGTAAAAGAAGAGGTTGGGCATCGGCAAGTCCTGCATGAGTTGCAGGGCCGAGGGCAGGGTGTCCGTCAGTGAGTTGGGATGATATTCGAGGCCGATTGTCATGCCATAGCTGTCCGCCCGGCGGGCGATTGTCGCCAGGGCCTCCGTCGCCGCGCGTCGTTCGCCGGAGGAGTAATCGGCCGATGGGCGTTTGCGGCTGCCCGGCCAGATGCGGATATGGCCGGCGCCGAGGGCCTTTGCGGTTTCGAGCACGGCAGCCACATCTTCCGGCGTAAAATCCGGCGCAAAGATATAGGAGCCGTAGGACGAGACGGAGAGGCCGGCTTCCGCGGTCCGCGCCGCCACATCCCTTGCATTGGCAAGGTCGCCGGGCGGCACATGGATATCCGCACCCCATTCGATGGACTTAATGCCATTTACGGCGGCAAGGTCGATGACGGCTTGCACCGACAGGGAACGAAAGGTGACGGAGCAGAGGCCCGGCTCAAACATTCTCATGCGATCAATTCCAGATGTTCCGGCCGCACCTGCTGTTGCAAGGGTGCCGCGCGGCAGAAGTGTTCGATCTCGGCAATCGCCATGTCGCCGAGCCTTGCGCGTTCAAGGCCGGTGGCGCCGGCGATATGCGGTGTGAGGAACACATTCGGCAGGCTGTAGAAGGGGGAAGCCGGCGGCGGCACTTCCGGGTCGGTCACGTCGATGACGGCTTCGATGCGCCCGGTTTTCAGTTCGGCCAGAAGCGCGTCTTCATCCACCAGCGCGCCGCGCGCCGTATTGATCAGGGTCGCACCGTCCTTCATGCGGGCAAGCGCTGCCGCGCCGATCATATGGCGTGTCTGCGGCAGGGAAGGCGCATGCAGGGAAATGACATCGCTCACCGCCATCAGCTCCTCGAGCGACACAAGCTGCACGCCGAGCTTTTCCGCCTCCGCGGCGCTTAGAAGCGGATCGAAAAGGATGAGGTTGAGATCGAAAGGCTGCAACAGATTGATGACGCGACGCCCGATGCGCGATGCGCCGACGATACCGACCGTCAGGCCGAGATTGCCAATGGCCTGCGCCTGCAATCGCTCGACAGGGGTGCGGTCGCGATGCTCCAGATAAAGACGCCGGAAACCGAAGGTGCGCTTGCCGGCGAGCAGGATCATCGCCAGCGAAAATTCGGCGACCGGCTGCGCATTCGCCTCCGCCGCGCTGCAGACGGTAACGCCACGATCGAACACCGCCTGCGACAGGAAATATTTGACCGTGCCGGCGGCATGGGAGATCAGCCTGAGATGTGGCATCAGCGCCAGTTCCCGCGCGCCGATATCCGGACAGCCCCAGCCGGTCAGAAGAATATCCGTCCGCGCCAGCTGCTCCTTCACCGAAGCGGCGTGGAAATCGCAGATCCGCCCCGTGTCGATGATATCGACGCTCTGCGACAGCCTGTCGAGCGCCTGCGGTGTCAGCACATGCTGGGTTCGCTCCGGGTCCATGGCAAGGCTGAGACGCGGAAGCGGGCTCGTCATTGCGGCTCTCCCGTTGCCACCATGCTGCTGACCGGAACGCCCCGTTCCGCAAACAGGCGGTCGAGCGCCTCCATATCCGGAAGGGCTGGAACCGTCACCAGCGCCTTTTCACTTTCAGACCCGGTCACCCCGACAAAGACCGCACAGACAAGCAGGGTTTCGCCCGCCGGAATCTCGCCCCGCAATTGCGGCACCGTGGTCTTGGCGTTGATGAGATTGGTGTTGGGCAGCGCCTTCAGCGCCACGCCATGGCGGGTCACGCTCGAACCGAGATCGACAATGGCGGAGATGTCCGTGCCGCAATCGACGGTCGCCCGGCCGGTCTCTTCGCGCACGGCATCGCGGTCGCCATCGTTGCGGTTGATGGCGAAGCCGCCTTCGTTGACCGAAAGGGGGCGGGCGGAGGCGATCCGGTGCAGCCTGATATGCCAGCCGCCAGCCGCAACCAGCGTCGTTTCAACGTCGACATCCGGAAACGGCTTCCATGTCGCCCGCAGGTTTTCCCCTGCCAGCAGAGCCGTTTGGTTGGTCTCGCGCACGCGGTAATGCAGGCCGTCTTCGGAGAAGGCCAGCATATTGTCGAAACCGTTGGTCCTGAAACCACGTTCGTCCACTTCCACGCCGAAACCGTAACGGGAGGAATAGGCGAATTTGGCATATTTCTCCGGCCCGCCGCGCATGGATAGGTTTTCCTGCCCACTGGAAAGCGCCGTGACATTGCCGCTGGTCCGCATCATCACCATGCCGGGATGAACGAGCGGGTGCGGTGTGTTGGAGACTTTAGGCAGCTTTTCTTCCGCCTGCCAGAAGGGGTGGCTTTCCGGCAGGGCGAGCGGCAGGAAGGCCTTGAAGGCCCAGTAAGGCGAGCCCGCCGAATTATAGCTTTCCGACATGGTCAGCTGCGGATAGGCATAACCGATGGAAAGCACGCTATCGCGGTCGGCAATCGGCTTTTTCGCCCACCAGCGCAGATGCTGCAGATAAAGCCCCTTGATCCCGCCCCAGGGCAACGCCTCCTCATCGGCAAAGGCAAGGCCGGCCCAGAAGCCGCCGCAGGCGAAGCGGTAGGTCATGGAGCGGCCGAAGGCGAGCGTGCCGCCATCCTCATCGAACCAGCTTGCGAAATCGCCGGCAAAGAGGCGGGCGCGTTCGCGATAACGTGCGGCGTAGGCATCGTCAGGCTTGCTGAGTTTCGCGTAGATCAGGCCGTAAAAATGCATGGCGAAGGCGATGTAGTGGTCGATGCGGCGATAATTACCGTCGCGATACCAGCCGTCGGCGATATAGAATTCGTCCAGTTCCTTCTGGAATGTTTCTGTCAGGCTGCGGTCGAAGTCGATGCCGAGATGATCCAGCGCCATGTCGACCATCACCCGGAAAAACTTCCAGTTATTATCGGCGTAATTGCGCTCGCGCGCGGTCAGCAGATAACGGCGCACATTGTCTTTCTGCGCGTCGGACAGCGGTTCCCACAGGTGCTGCGGCGCAAGCCGCAGCGCAAAACCAAGCGCGGCAAGCTCCACCAGCCGCTGGTCTTTCTGGCGCACATCGCCCCAATATTCGGGATGGGAAGGATCGGTGCCGTTGGCTATTCCCCGTGCCAGAAGCGGCCAGTGGTCGAAATGATCGCCGCTCAGCGCAAGCGGTGCGATGCCCCAGAGCGGCCGGGCAAAACCTTCCAGATCGGCCGCCGCCCGGTCGAAATGCGCGGCGGTGCCGCTCAGCGTCACTCTTGCGCCACCCGGCGAAAAATGGGCAAGAAGCGGCGCAAAACTTTCATCCAGCGCCCGCCGGACATCTTCGCGGCTTTTGAGCGGATTGCCATGCAGCGGATTGAATCTGGCCATATTGGATCTGGTCATGGTGTCATGCATCGCGTGTCGCCTTTCCCGTCTTTTTCGCCTTGCCGGCCGTCTGTCCTTCCACCAGCTGCACGCCAAGCTGCACCTGACGGGCATTGGCGGAAGGTTCCGTCAGCCGGCGGCGCATCAGCTCCACCGCCTCGCGGGCGATTTCGCGGCGGTCGACCCGGATGGTGCTGAGACGGGGGGTGGAGAGTTCGGCAAAGGGCAGGTCGTCGAAGCCGATGATGGAAAGATCGTCCGGCACGGCGAGACCAAGCTCCTGCGCTGCCCCCAGCGCCCCGAGCGCAATCGCGTCATTCATGCAGAAAATGCCTGTCAGTTCAGGGTTTTTGGCCAATAGCTGGCGAACCGCATCGCCCGCCTGCCCAAAACCGCTATCCGCCGTCGAAAGCAGAAACTCCTCATAGGTCGTTCCCTCTTCGTCAAGGATGGTATGGCGGAAGCCGCGCATACGTTCCCTTATGGTGTGGCGATGATGCGGGCCGATATAGGCGACCTTGCGGTGACCGAGTTCCAGCAGCCGCCGCGCCGCCAGAGCGCCGCCGTAAAAATTGGAAGGGGAGACACAATCCAGCATCATCGAGGGATCGGCGCTGTTGACCAGAACCGGTTGCAGCACACCCTGCGTGATGCGGTGGATGATTTCGTCCTCGGGGTCGAGGCCGATGGCGAGAAGGCCGTCCACCTCGCAGACCCGCTGGGTGAGTGCGTCATCGACCTGTTTCTGGTGCAAAAGCCGGATGTCGAGTTCGAAACCATCCGTCTGGGCAAGGCTGCGCAGCATGTCGAAAATATCGTGGTAGAAAGCGCCGATATCGCCGGTCGCCCTTTCGGCGGACATGAGGGCGAGGATTTTCTTGCCCTCCAGCGGCACGCCGCCGGTCTGGGTCGTGACCGGCCGCAACGGATAACCGAGCTCCGCCGCCACCCCCAGAACCTTGGTCTGGATCGACGCGCTGATACCTTTTTCCCCTGCGAGAACGCGCGAGACGGTGCTGATGGAAACGCCGGCGCGCTGGGCGATATCCGACTGGCGCGGGCGGCTGATGTCGGGCGTGTCGTTCATATCGTCTCCTGCGCTTGCAAAAAAATCTAATATGATGCAAATATTGCAAACTAAGAAAATTTGCAAGAATTTAAGTAGGCAGTGAAAAATTTGCAAAACGCGGGAGGAGCAGATGCAAACTATCGATAGACGTGGATTTTTGGTGACGGCGGCGCTGGCCGGTCTCGGTATGTCAGCGGGCGGTTTTCGCGCGGCCGCGGCTGAGACCCGGCTTCGCTGCGTATGGTGGGGATCGGCTGACCGCAGCAAGCGCACCAACGATGTGATCGCCCTGTACCAGAAGGCTAACCCGCAGACGGAGATCAGCGGCGAAATGATCGCCGGTTCCGATTACTGGACCAAGCTTGCGACATCGATGGCGGGGCGCAACGTTGCCGACATCTTCCAGCTCGAACCTTCCACCATTGCCGATTATTCCGGCCGTGGCGCCTGCATGGAGCTGGACCAGTTCGTCGGCAAGTCGCTCGATCTTTCCACCTTCGGCAAAAGCGAGGTCGATCTTTGCCGCATCGACGGCAAGCTTTACGGCGTCGGCCTCGGGTTGAATTCCTTCTGCATGATGTACGATGCCGATACGCTGAAGGAAGCCGGCGTTTCCGTGCCGCAGGAGCAGATCACCTGGAAGGCGCTCTCGGAACTGGCGCGCGATTTCAAGAAGAACGGTCCGGCAAAACGGAACTACTGGGCGGTTCCCTATGGCGCGCGTTATCATTATGTTTTCGATGTCTGGCTGCGCCAGCGCGGCAAGCTGCTGTTTCAGGACGGCACCATTGGCTTCAACAAGGAAGATGCGAAGGAATGGTTCGCCTATTGGGAGGACCTGCGCGAGAACAAGCTCTGCGTTTCCGCCGATATCCAGACGCGTGACGACAATACCATCGAATCCAATGCCCTGACGCTCGGCAATTCGGCCATCGGCTTTGCCTATTCCAACCAGCTTGTCGGTTATCAGAAGCTCAATAAACAGACGCTGTCCATCGGCATGCTGCCGGGTGAGGGGCCGGGCAAGCCGACCGGGCATTATTACCGGCCGGGGCTCATCTGGTCCATTTCCTCCACCTCGACCAATGCGGAAGCGGCGGCGAAATTCATCAATTTCTTCGTCAACGATCTCGAAGCCGGCAAGGTGCTCGGGGTCGAGCGTGGCGTGCCGCCGGCCAAGGTCGTGCGTGAGGCCCTGTTGCCGAGCCTCAACGAGACCGAGCGCAAGACGGTGGATTATATCGAAAGCCTGTCGGGCAAGCTCGATTCCTATCCGGAACCCGCGCCGATCGGCGCCAATGAGTTCGACCGTGGCGTGATGCGCCCCATTGCCGATTCGCTCGCCTTCGGCCGCGCCAGCGTGGATGAAGCGGCGCAAAACCTCGTCGACACCGGCACGCGGACCCTGCGCAAGCGCGGCTGACGACGAAACGGGCACCGCCATACGGTATCGAGACCGTGTGGCGGTGCTCTTTTTTCACGAAGCGCCTGGGGTGAATGGCGCTTCACGCCTTTCAAAAGCGTCCGCATGACAAACAGCACTGGACAAGTGCATGGCATTTAAGCCAGAAATTCTGATCTGGATCGATAAATCTGAAGATTAGAATATGGCGCCCAATTTCCTGCTCGTTGATGCTGAAAAAGAATTCGATGTCCTGAAAGCGGCGGCATCGCTGATCCGCGTGCAGATATTGAAGCTGCTGCATGAGGCGAGCGGCCTCAACGTCAACGAAATCGCGCAGAGACTGGAGCTGCCCCAGTCCACCGTTTCCGCCGGCGTGGCCGTTCTCGAGGAAGCGGGGCTGCTGCGAACCGAAACGCGCAAGGCGCGCAAGGGCAACCAGAAAATCTGCTTCGCCACCTGCGACGAACTCATTGTTTCGTTCCGGAAACCCGAGGCGCCGGTCGCATCGAATTACATCGCGGTCGCCATGCCGCTCGGTCTTTACACCCAAAGTTCGGTCACCGCGCCCTGCGGCATCTGCTCGCCGGAGGGCATCATCGGCCTTCTCGATGTGCCCGATACATTCATGGATCCGGACCGCATGAAGGCGGCGCTGCTGTGGTTGACCTCAGGCTTCGTGGAATATCAATTTCCCAATAATGCCAAGATTCAAGGGCGGGAAGTCGAGGAAATCGAGTTTTCGATGGAGGTCAGTTCCGAAGTGCCGGGAACGCACAGCAACTGGCCATCCGATATTACGCTATCCGTCAACGGCAGGGAAATCGGGGTCTGGACCTCGCCCGGCGACTTCGGCGACAAGCGCGGCGCGTTTACGCCGGACTGGTGGAAGCTCTCCGGTTCCCAATATGGCATGCTCAAGACCTGGCGCATCACGGCGCAGGGAACCTATGTCGACGGAACCCGGATTTCGGATGTGACGCTGGCCGATATCGATCTGACCAGCCACCGTTCCATCCGCTTGCGCATCGAGGTCAAGGCCGATGCGAAACATCCCGGCGGGCTGAATATCTTTGGCCGCGGCTTCGGGAATTACGATCAGGACATCGTCCTGCGCCTGCGCACCGCGGGCTGATCCAGCCAATTTTCAAAAGTATGATTTTCGCGGTTGACAGGCGCGGATTCCCTCGGCAACTATATTATCAAATATGGTTTATATCATATTTTGAGATATAAATGCGCAGGGGAGGAGAGCCTTATGAAAGCGCGGGTTTCAGTCCACCGGGACTTCCGGATTGGGCGTATCGACGATCGTCTTTATTCCGCCTTCATCGAACATATGGGGCGTGCCATCTATGGCGGCATCTACGAGCCCGGCCATCCGCAGGCGGATGAAAACGGCTTTCGCAGGGACGTTCTGAAATTCGTGCAGGATCTGAAAATTCCCGCCATTCGCTACCCCGGCGGCAACTTCGTTTCCGCCTATCGCTGGGAAGACGGCATCGGCCCGCGCGACCAGCGCCCTATCCGTCTCGACCTCGCATGGCGCTCCAAGGAAACCAACCAGATCGGCATCAACGAATTCGCCGACTGGGCGCAGATGGCCGGCATCGAGATGATGCTCGCCGTCAATCTCGGTTCCCGTGGTCTGGATGATGCTCGCAATTTCCTCGAATACGTGAATTTTCCGGGCGGCACCACGCTCAGCGATCTGCGCCGCAGCCACGGCACGGAAAAACCCCACGGCGTGAAAATGTGGTGCCTCGGCAACGAGATGGACGGCCCCTGGCAGATCGGTCACAAGACGGCGGTGGAATATGGCCGGCTGGCCAATGAAACCGCCAAGGCTTTCAAGGGTTTCGATCCGACGATTGAAGCGATTGTCTGCGGCAGTTCCAATGACGGCATGCCGACCTATCCCGAATGGGAGCGCGAGGTGCTGGAGGAGTGCTATGAGAATGTCGACCACATCTCGCTGCACAAATATTTCGGCAATAACAGCCGCGACACGCTGAATTATTTCGGCAAGATCGAGGAAACCGGGCGCTATATCCAGACGATTGCCGGGGTCATCGATTATGTGAAGGCCAAGAAGCGCGCCAAGAACGAGGTTTCCATCTGCTTCGACGAATGGAACGTCTGGTATCACATCCGCGAAGAAGACGGCAAACGCATCAAGAGCTGGGACTGGCCGGAAGCGCCGGCACTTCTGGAAGAGACATACAACTTCGAAGATGCGCTGTTTGTCGCCGGCCTGCTCAACGAATTCATCCGCCGTTCGGACCGGGTTCGCATTGCCTGCATCGCCCAGCTCGTCAATGTCATCGCCCCCATCCGGGCGGAGAAGAACGGGCCGGCATGGCGGCAGACGATCTATTATCCCTATCAGTTCGCCTCGCTTTATGGCCGTGGCGTCGCGCTGAACGTCGCCGTCGATTGCCCGACTTACGATTGCAACGCGGCCGATGACGTCAAATATCTCGATGTTGCCGGTGTTTATGACGAGGCGGAAGGCGTGGTGACGCTGTTCGTGCTCAACCGCCATCTCACCGAAGCGGCCGAGATCGATGTCAGCCTCACCGGCTATTCATCCGCCACGCTCAGCCTGCATCTTGCCATGGCGGGATATGATCTGCGCCTCGGCAACGGCCCGGATCAGCCGGACCGCGTCGTGCCCGTGCCGGGCAGCGGCGTCGCCGTCGAGGACGGGGCGCTGAAGGGCTCGGTGCCGCCGCTGTCCTATCATGTGCTGCGGCTGAAGGTTCAGTGAGGCGGCCATGGGTGTCCGTCTCAACAATGTCGCCAAATCCTTCGGATCCTTCGCGGCGATCCGGGATGTTTCGATGGAAATTCCAGCCGGCAGCTTCGCGGTCTTCGTGGGGCCTTCCGGCTGCGGAAAATCCACGCTGTTGCGCATGATCGCCGGTCTTGAGGAAACCAGCGGCGGGCGCATCGCCATCGATGAGCGTGATGTCACCGCGGTCGAACCGGCGGATCGCGGCGTTGCGATGGTGTTCCAGAACTATGCGCTCTATCCGCATCTGACGGTGTTCGAGAACATGGCCTTCAGCCTGCGTCTTGCCCGCCGGCCGAAGGCGGAGGTGACGGAGAGGGTGGGCGAGGCTGCCCGTATCCTCCAGCTCGAGGAGCATCTGCACAAACGGCCATCGCAGCTTTCCGGCGGCCAGAGGCAGCGCGTGGCCATCGGCCGCGCCATCGTGCGGCAGCCGAAGGTATTCCTGTTCGATGAGCCCCTGTCCAACCTGGACGCCGAACTGCGCGTGCAGATGCGGCTGGAACTGACGCGGCTCCACCGCAAGCTGGGCGCGACGATGATCTACGTCACGCATGATCAGGTGGAGGCCATGACGCTTGCGGACAGGATTTTCGTGCTGAAGGGCGGCATCGTGCAGCAGGCGGGTGCGCCGCTCACCCTTTACGACGATCCGGACAACCGCTTCGTGGCCGGTTTTATCGGATCACCTGCGATGAACTTCCTGCGGGCCGATATCGTCTCTCAGGGGGATGGCATCGTGACGCTCGCGCCAGAGGGCGGGGCGGGGCATCTCAAGGCCCGGCTTGCCCAGTCCGTTTCCCTCAGCCAACGGGTCGAGATCGGAATTCGGCCGGAGCATCTGACGATTACGGAAGAGGGCGCCCTGCCTGTTGTCGTCGAGGTCGCGGAAGAGCTGGGCGATCTTTCCTACCTTTACACCCGCACCGGGGCCGGGAAGGAAATCATCGTGCAGCGGCAGGGCTCGCGGGAAAGGCTGGATGGCCGGTCGGTATCGCTTACCGCCTCGCCCAACCATGTCCTTGTTTTCGACGATGACGGCAAACGGTTGCGATAGGCGCGAGGAGGCGTCTTTCGAAACAGCAAACCATCCCTGAACGGGATGTTCGATCAAACGGGAGGAGTGAACGATGCGACTGATCAAGACATTGCTTGTTGGTGCGGCTCTGGGTCTCAGCGCCCTGCCGGCTTTCGCGAAGCAGGATATCATCTGGTGGGACTTTCTGTCGGGTGGTGACGGTGTCCGCATGAAGGCGTTGATCGATGCCTTCAACAAGGAACACCCGGACATCCAGGTCAAGGGAACGACGCTCGAATGGGCGTGCCCTTCTATACCAAGGTGCGCACGGCCTCCGCAGTGGGCGAGGGGCCTGATATCATGACCTATCACCTGTCACGCGCGCCGCTTGGCCTTGAAGAAAAAGTGCTGAGCGAAATCACCGAAAAGGATCTCGGGGATGCGGAGCTGAAGACCGGAGACTTTTTCAGCGCGCCCGTGGAAGCGGCCACCCAGAACGGCAAACTCTATGCCGTGCCGTTCGATATCCATGCGCTTGTCCTTTATTACAATGCCGATCTTCTCAAAGGCTCGCCCTATCTCGATGCCGAGGGCAAGCTGACCGGCATTACGACGATCGAGGATTTCGAGAAGGCGCTGGCCTGGGCGAAGGACAATGGCGTTGAGACGCCGATCACCTATCAATCCGGTGGCGAAGGCGGGGTGTGGCGCGTGTTTTATACGCTGCTGTCGCAACAGGGCGGCGAACTCGTCACCGAAAAAGAGGTTCTCGCCGGCGACAATGCGGAAAAGGCGGCAAAGGCCATCGAGACCCTGTCCAGATGGCGGGAGAACGGCTGGGCCCCCGAACAGGCGGAATATGAAGCCTCGGTGGCGCTGTTTTCCGCCGGCAAGTCCGCGTTCCAGCTGAATGGCGTCTGGGAAGTTCCGACCTACAAGGATCTGGAAAAGAACGGCAAGCTCGGCTTCAAATGGAGTGCGGTGGAAGTACCGCCCCTGATGGGCAAGCGCGCCACCTGGGCGGATTCCCATGCTTTCGCCATTCCGAACGAAGGTGACAAGACGGTGTCCGGCGAAAAACGCGCCGCGGTCATGAAAGTGATCGGCTGGATGGAAAAACACGCTATCAGCTGGGCCGATGCCGGGCATATTCCAGCTTACAAGTCCATCACCGAAAGCAGCGAATACAAGGCGATGCAGCCGAATGCCACCTATGCCTCGCTGGCGGAAGCGGCGGTGTTCGATCCGAAGACCACCATTACCGGGGTCGCTTCACCCGCCTATGACGCGGCGCTCAACGTCATCGCTCCGGCCATCCAAGGCTTCATGAGCAGCACGGATGCCGTGGAGCAGATCAAGGATGAGCTGCAGGGCAAGCTCAGGTAATCGGCAGCCTGCCCTCCGGTTTGAGCCCGGAGGGCAGGGTGCAATGCGCAAGCTCCCGGAGACATTCCATGGCTATGATTGAAAACCGGCGCAAGAAATCGCTGATCGCGCTGTCGATGGTGACGCCGTTCGTTCTGGTCTTCGCCACCTTCTTTCTTTATCCGCTGATTGAGATGGTGCGCATCAGCTTCACCGATGCGCCGCTGATCGGTGAGGGAAACTGGGTCGGCCTGGAGAATTACGTGAAACTGCTGGGCGACCGCCTGTTCGTCACCTCGCTCAAGAACAACGGCTATTTCGTGCTTCTGACCGTCATACCGACAACCGTCATCGCCCTGATGATAGCGCTGGCTGTCAGCCGCCTCTCGGGCGTGAAGCAGACGATTGCCATGAGCCTGTTTTTCCTGCCCTATGTGCTGCCGGTTTCGGTCGTCACCGAAATCTGGGCGTGGATGCTCGATCTGCAGTTCGGCATTCTCCAGCCGGTCATATCGCTGCTGGCGGGCAAGCCCGTCGCCGTTTTCAAGAACCCCTATTGGGTCATGCCGATGGTTGCCGTCGTCACCATCTGGTGGACGAACGGCTTTAATGTGCTGCTCTTTATCGCCGGATTGCGGAATATACCGGCCGAGCTTTATGAGGCTGCGGCTCTGGATGGCGCGACGACCTGGCAGCGCTTCCGCCGTGTCACCTGGCCGCTTCTGTGGCCGGTCACTGCGCTGGTCCTGACGCTGCAACTGATCCTGCAACTGAAGATATTCGACCAGATCTACCTTTTAAGCGGCGGCGGGCCGTTCAATTCCAGCTTCGTGCTGCTCCTCAAGGTCTATCGCGAGGCCTTCCAGATGAACAATGGCGGCTATGCCTCGGCGGTGGCGACGGTGCTCTTTCTGCTGATCGTCATCGTTTCCGTTTTCCAGTTCCAGCTGCTGCGCATCCGGAGGAATTCATGAGCCCGATGAGAAAACTCGAAAACCTCGTTCTGACGCTGCTGACTTTTTCGGCGGCCCTCGTCTGGATTTTTCCGCTCTACTGGAGCTTCGTCACCTCGCTTCGCGCCGATGAGAACGTTGCCGGCAACATGTCGCTTTTGCCGGACGAGTTCCGCCTCGGCGCTTATTTCAATGCGATATTCAATACCCGGCTGATGACCTGGTATGTGAACTCCATCGGCACGGCCGTCATCGTCACGATCTCGGTGCTGTTCATTTCCATGCTCTGCGCCTATGCGCTGTCACAGATACGTTTCCCAGGCAGGCGGCTGCTTTATGGCATCGTGCTGGCAAGCTTCATGGTGCCGGCGCAGACGCTTGTTGTCACCCAGTTCATCCTGATGAAGAACCTCAACCTCATCAACACCTGGGCGGGCATCATCCTGCCGCAGCTGATCACGCCTATCGTCATCATCGTCTACAAGCAGTTTTTCGACAGCGTGCCGAAGGAGATGCGCGAGGCGGTGGTGCTGGATGGCGGCGGCGAATATACGATCCTGTTCCGGGTCTATCTGCCGCTCAACTGGGGCATCACCACTGCCATGGCGATCGTGACCTTCATTACGGTATGGAACGCCTTCTTCTGGCCCTTCCTCGTGGTCACCTCCGAAAACATGATGACGATCCCGGTGGGCATCACCCAGGTCAACGACGCTTTCGGGGTTGCCTATGCGCGGCTGATGGCCGTCGCCATGCTGGCGGCCCTGCCGGTCATCATCGCCTATGTCATCTTCCAGCGGCGCGTGACGGAGGCCATCATGATATCGTCGGGTGTGAAGGGCTGAGATGTTCCTCAGATGACATGGGCATTGTGCAGGGCGGTCAGCACCTCGTTTTTGAGGCTGGCGAGCTGTGGCGCCCTCCGGTCACGCGGGCGTGGCACGTCCACCTCTATCCGCTGCTGGATACGGCCGTCATGGGCGCCCATCATGTAAATCCGGTCGCCGAGATAGAGCGCTTCGTCGATATCGTGGGTGACGAGCAGGAAGGAGATGCCGCGCTGTTCGACGAGCTTCAGCACCAGATCCTGCAACTTCATCCGCGTGAAAGCGTCGACCGCGCTGAAGGGTTCATCGAGCAGCAGGATGCGCGGCTCGGTATAGAGCGCCCTTGCGATCGCCACACGTTGCGCCATGCCGCCCGAAAGGGCCTTCGGCAGCGCCCCGCCGTGGCCGCTCAAACCCACATCGTCGATCAGCCTTTCCACGCGACCGACATCATATTTCCTGCCGGCCGCATAACCGATGTTTTCGGCAACCGTCAGCCAGGGCATCAGGCGTGGTTCCTGAAAGACAAAGGCGATGGGCGGTGAGCCCGATGCCTGCTCATCGTCCTGCTGAACCCTGACCGCACCAGAAAAACGCCGGTCGAGGCCGGCGGCGATGCGCAGCAATGTGCTCTTGCCGCAGCCGCTGGGGCCGAGAAGAACCGCCGCTTCGCCATCGCCCAGCGTGAGCTGGATATCCTGAAGGACCACCGTGTCACCGAAAGCCTTCTCGCGCACATCGACATTGAGCAAACTCATCGCAGGCGTCCTCCCTGCTGGAGCGGATAGGTGTCGCGCCAGCGCAGGCAACGGTCTTCGACGATCTTGAAGAGGCTGTCGGAAATCTTGCCCAGCACCGCAAGGCAGATGATGGCGATCATGACGAGATCAGGCCGGGAAAGCTCCCGCCCGTCGGACAGCATGTAGCCGATACCTTCCGAGGCGGCCAGAAGTTCGGCCGCAACGACGCTCAGCCAGGCGAGCGACAGCCCGTAGCGCAGGCCCGTGAAAAGATGCGGCAGAGAGGCGGGAATGAAAATCCGCCAGACCAGCACGGGCAGCGGCTGGCGATACATCTCGCCCACCTCCACCAGCTTGCGGTCGACATTCCTGATGCCGGAAAAAAGGTTGAGGTAGACGGGAAAAAACGCGCTTTTGGCGATCAGCACGATTTTCGAGGTTTCGCCAATGCCGAACCAGATCATCAGCAGCGGCACCCATGCAAGGCTCGGGACCGCCCGCAGCGCCTGAAACGTCGGCTCGAGATAACGTTCGGCGGCAATCACCAGACCGACGAGCGAACCGACGATGACGGCGAGCAGGGATCCGATGACGAAGCCGACGAAGACGCGCGCGGTACTGGCCGCAACATTCGTCCACAAGGGGCCTTCCGCAAGCCGCAGGAACGTATCGTAAAGTTCGGAAGGCGGCGGCAGCACATAGGGGCTGACCCAGCCGAGGCGAACGAAAAGTTCGAGCAGAAGCAGCGAGCCGACGGGCACGATTGCGCCGCGCAGGTCGAAACGGCCAAGGAAATTCCCCACCCTCTGCAAAAAGGGCAATCGGGAAGGGAATTGTCCAGCAGTCTGTTTCACGCGCTGGAATTCGCGCGGATGGGAATTCATGCGCCGAGTGCCTTTTTCGCCGGTGCCGGATCGATCAGCGAAGAAAGGACATTGTCGACATTGACGCCGGGGCGCAGAACATCGTCGCCCAAAAGCGGCGTGACGATGCGGATCGAGTTTAGCAATTCCTCTCCGGGAACGGGATCCTTCCAGTCGCGCTTCTCGATCGTGAGCTTGGTGATCTTGGGATCGTTGCCGGTGACCTGCGTGACGAAATCGATGAATTCGCCGTTGTTTTCACGAATCCACTTCTGCGTCTGCACCCAGACGCCGAGAAGCCTGTCGACCGCTTTCGGGTGCTTCGCCAGAAACGCCTCGGAGACGCTGAAGACGCTGCCGTCGCGCCAGCTGCGCTCGTCGAAAATCGCCCGGTCGCCGGCAAGCTCGGCCTGGGATGTGTGCGGATCGATGCCGACCCAGGCATCCACCTGACCCTGCTGAAGCGCGTTGAACCCTTCCGGATGCTGCAGGTTCACGACCTTGAGGTCGTCGATGGACAGCTTGTTCTGGTCAAGCGCGCGGACGAGGGTGAAATAGGGCGCGGTGCCCTTGGTGACCGCAATGGTCTTGCCCTTGAGATCGGCGACGGTCTTGATGGGCGAATCCGGGCGTACCTGGATGATGGAGGAGCCACCCCAGCTCGCCACATAGATCACCTTCAGCGGCACGCCGTTGGCGCGGGCGAGAAAGGCGGAAAGGGCGGCGGAACCGGCAAAGTCCGTCGAACCGACCTTCAGGAATTCGAGCGAATTGTTGCTGCCGCGGGATTGCACCCAGGTGATCTTGGTGCCGACATCCTTGAAAGCCTCCTCAAGCCAGCCCTTGTTCTTTATCAGCAGCGTATGGGAGGAGTAAAATCCCCAGTCCAGCTTCAGCTCGGCAGGAAATTCCTGTGAATTCTGGGCCAGCGCCTTGCCCGTGGCGAGCGGTGCCGCAAGAGCGCCGGCAATGCCGAATTTGAGGATCTGGCGGCGGGAATGTTCAGCCTTCATATTAATTCACCTAATTTATGTATTTTGTGTATTTAAAGGGTATGGGCGGGTGTTTTTAAGGTCAATCCGCCCTTCTGGAACCTCATGCCAAACTTTGCAACCGGCGTGGAAAATCTCCCTACCGCAAGCGCGATCGGCGCGACGGCGCTTTATTCAGCTGAAAAATCGATTGGCCGGTCGTTGCAGGCCAAGATGGTCGCGCAATGTCGGCCCCTCATAATCCTTGCGGAACAGCCCGCGCCTTTGCAGTTCCGGCACCACCTGCGTCGTGAAGTCGTCCAGACCGGCGGGCAGGAAAGGGAAGGTGACGTTGAAACCGTCCGAGCCCTCCTCATGGAGCCATTGTTCCATCTCGTCGGCGATGGTCTTTGGTGTGCCGACGAAGGCAAGACCCGCATAACCGCCCAGCCGCTGGGCAAGCTGGCGCACCGTCAGGCCCTCGCTTCGGGCAAGTTCGATCACCCTTTCACGGCTGGATTTGCTGGCGTTCGTTTCCGGAATATCAGGCAGGGGACCATCGGGATCGAAGCCTGAAACATCGTGGCCGAGTGCAATGGAAAGCGAGGCGATTGCGCTGTCGTAATGGACGAGGCTGTCGAGCCTGGCGCGTTTGGCCTTGGCCTCTTCCACGCTGTCGCCGACAAGAACGAAAGCGCCCGGCAGGATGACAATTCCGTCGCGTGAACGGCCAGCGGCGACGGTCCTGTCCTTGACGTCCTTATAAAAGGCCTTTCCCGCCGCAAGCGTGGGTGTTGCCGCAAAAACCACCTCTGCCGTCTCGGCGGCAAGCTGGCGTCCCGGCTCGGAAGCTCCGGCCTGCACGATGACGGGCCAACCCTGCACCGGACGCGCGATGTTGAGCGGTCCACGCACGGAAAATTCGGGTCCCTTGTGGTCCAGCACATGCATCTTTTCGGGATCGAAGAACAGCCCGCTATCGACATCCCGGATAAAGGCGTCGTCGGAAAAGGAATCCCAGAGGCCGGTGACGACATCGTAAAATTCCCGCGCGCGGCCATAACGCTCGGCATGATCAGGCTGTTCCTCGCGGCCGAAATTCCGGGCGGCGTCCGGATTTGACGTGGTGACGATGTTCCAGCCGGCGCGGCCGTTACTGAGGTGATCGAGCGAGGCGAAACGCCGGGCCACATGATACGGCTCATCGAATGTGGTGGAGGCGGTGGCGACCAGCCCGATGCGGGAGGTGACGGCGGCGAGCGCCGAAAGCAGGGTGAAGGGCTCGAAGGAGGTGACGGTGTGGCTGCGGCGCAGCGCTTCCGTGGGCATGTTCAGCACCGCCAGATGATCGGCCATGAAGAAGGCATCGAACTTCGCGGCTTCCAGCTGTTGTGCGAAGCGCGCCAGATGGGCGAAATTGAAATTCGCATCCGGAAAGGCGCCCGGATAACGCCAAGCACCCGTGTGGAGACTGACGGGCCGCATGAAGGCGCCGAGATGCAGTTTGCGATCATTTGCCATTGGGCTTCACTTTCGTTGATGTTTTGGGTTGCGCGGCGAGTTGCCGATGGCTGCAGCCGCAGGCATGCCTATGCTGGTGGCGACGATATCCCCGCCGGGGCATCGACGCGGCAAAGACTATTCCGATTATGATTTCCGAACCGAAAGATTTTTGCCGAAATCCTGCATTTGGCGATGTCCCGTCACCTGTGCAGCTTTGTTTCCACCCTGTTGAGCGGGAAACCGAGGGTCGAACTTCAATTCCGGCCTCCCGCGCCAAAATTTGCCGAAAACCGTGAATGATTAGAAGAATTTTGCTTTCCGGATCTCCGCTTCTGTGTTTCTTATAATGCTTAAATAGAATTTTTAACGCTCATTAATTCAGAAATAACATGATGGAAGATCGCAAAACCGACGCAGTGTCTGTGAATGCGGGCGGCTTGCCGGCGCTGGAGGCGAGGCTTGCGCGGGAACTCGCCCTGCTTGAGCGACCGGCAAAGCCGTGGGTGCCGCGCACCTCTCTCAACGGTTCTGAAGTGCTTGACGTCGCCGTCATCGGTGCCGGGCTTTGCGGGCTGACCGCGCTTGCCGCTCTTTCATTTGCCGGGATCGACAATGTCAGGGCTTTCGACAGGGCGCCCAGCGGGCGGGAAGGCCCGTGGGTGACCAGTGCGCGCATGGAGACATTGCGCACCCGCAAGGAACTGGCCGGACCGGCGCTCGGCGTGCCCTCCCTCACATTCCGTGCATGGTTCGAGGCGCAGTTCGGCGCGCGTGCCTATGAGGAGATGGGGCTGATACCGCGTGAAGCCTGGATGGCCTACATGGTCTGGTATCGCACTGTGCTGGCACTGCCGGTGAGCAACGAAACCGAACTTGCCGGTCTCGTTTTGCGCGAGGATGGCCTGCTCGCTCTCGATTTTCTGGGTCCGGAAGGTCCAGCCAAGGTTCTGGCGCGCCGGGTAATTTTGGCAACCGGGCTCGATGGCCTCGGCGCGCCGCGCCTGCCGGATGTGGCGAAAACGGTTCCCGCCCGCTTCGTGCGCCATAGCGGCGACGTATTCGATGTGAGCGCATGGCGTGGCAAGCGCGTCGCGGTGGTCGGTGCCGGTGCTTCGGCCATGGACAATGCGGCCGCAGCGCTGGAAGCGGGGGCCGCCCGTGTCGATCTTTTCATTCGCAGGCCCGATATTCCGCGGGTCGAAAAATTCGGCGGTATCGCCAGCCTCGGCATGACCCACGGTTATATCGGCCTGCCCGATGCCGACCGCTGGGCCTTCATGGTCGAGGCGGAGCGCACACAAATCCCGCCGCCGCGCCATAGCGTTCTCCGGGTCTCGCGTCATGACAATGCCTTCTTCCACCTGGGCAGTCCCGTTCTCACCCTGAAGGAAGCGGGCGATGCGGTGGAGATCGAGACCCCGAAGGGGCGTTATTTCGCCGATCTCATCATTTTCGCCACCGGCTTCGATGTCGATTTCGCCCGGCGGCCGGAATTTGTGGCCCTGAACGACCGTGTCCTGCTCTGGCGCGATGCCTATCAGCCGCCGGCCGGGCAGGAGAATGACGCGCTGGGGTCCTATCCCTATCTCGGGCCGGCCTTCGAGTTTCTGCCCAAACCGGATATTCCGGCCGCCGAGGCGGAGGCGATTTCCCGCATCCATTGCTTCGCCTATCCGGCCGTTCCCTCCCACGGGAAAATCACCAGCGGCATTCCGGCCATAAGCCCGGGGGCGGAGCGGCTGGCGCAGGGCATCGCGCGGTCTCTCTTCGTTGAAGATCGCGCCCGTCATTTCGATACTTTCATGAACCACGACGCCGCTGAAATCACCGGCGAGGAATGGCGCGATGCGGACGCGCAGGACAGGATCAAGGAGCATGCCAATGGCTGAAGCGGCGCTGAAACTGGAGATATTTTACGGCATTTCTTCGCCATGGGCCTATTTCGGCGCACCACGGGCCGTCGAAGTCGCCCGCACACATGGCGCCGCAATCGTGCTGCGGCCCATCCGCATCATCGAGGCCAATGGCGGAATTCCGCTGCGCAGCCGCCCGGATGCCCGGCAGAGCTATCATGCCGTGGAGCTGGACCGGTGGCGTCGATATCTCGACATGCCGCTCAACCTTGCGCCGAAATTTTATCCCTGTGCCACCATCGAACGCGCTGCCCAGCTCATCATCGCTGCGCAGAAGGCCGGGCTCGATGCGATCAGCCTGTCCTTCGCCATCCAGCGCGCCTTGTGGAGCGAAGAGCGTGACATTGCCGATCTCGAGACGCTCCGCGCCATCGCGCAGGCGGTTCTCGGCTCGGAAGGCGCGGCCCTCGTGCGCGATCCGCAGTGCCAAGACATCGTGGCGGAATGGCAGGGAAATCTCGCCGAAGCCGAACGCCTCGGGATTTTTGGAACGCCCACTTATGTGGTGAATGGCGAACTCTTCTGGGGGCAGGATCGTCTGGAATTCGTGAGCCGCGCGCTCGCTGCCCTGAAACATCAAATTTCATCATCCGCAGTGAGGACATCCGCATGACCGATGCCGCAAAACTCCATAATCAGGCCATCGTCATCGACGGTCTGCAAACCTGCCAGTGGAGCAGGCCCATATTCGAGGACATGCGCGCCGGCGGCCTTACCGCCGTCAATGTCTCCAGCGTGATCTGGGAAAACTTCCGCGAGGGCATCGGTTATGTCAGCGAATGGAGGCGTTTCCTGCGGGAAAATGACGACCTCATCCGCCCGGTGCGCACGGTTGCCGATATTCATGCGGCCAAGGCCGAAAACAGGACCGGCATCATCATCGGCTGGCAGAACACCTCGCCGCTCGAGGACAAGCTGGATTACGTCGAGATTTTCAAGGATCTCGGCGTCGGCATCATGCAATTGACCTACAATACCCAGAATTATTCCGGTGCCGGTTACCTTGAAGAAAACGACAGCGGCCTGACCGGCTTCGGCCGCGAGGTGCTGGCGGAGATGAACCGCGTCGGCGTGCTCTGCGATTTGAGCCATGTTGGCGACAGAACCACGGCGGATGTCATCGCCCGCTCGCAAGCGCCGGCCTGCATCTCGCATGTGCTGCCGCGGGCGCTGCGCGACGTGAAGCGCAACAAGCCGGATGAACTCTTCAAGGCCTGCGCGGAAAAGGGCGGCATCATCGGCATCAGCCTTTTTGCGCCGGGCCTTGCCGCCGGAAACGATGCGACGGTGGAGGATTATCTCGATGCCATGGCATATGTCATCGATCTCGTCGGCGAAGATCATGTCGGCATCGGCACGGATTTTTCGCAGGATCGGCCGCGCCCCGGCCCCTGGCAGCTCTGGGCCAACCGCGACAAGGGCACGGCCCGCACGCTGACGGAATTCGCGACCGTCAAGATTTCCAAGCCGAAGGGCATCGAGCGCATTGGCGAGGTGCCCAACATCACCGCCCGCATGCTGGCGCGCGGCTGGAGCGAAACGCTCGTCCTCAAACTTCTCGGCCAGAACTGGCTGCGTGTGCTGGATGCCGCCTGGCGGCCGGCAAACTGACAATATCAAAAACAAACGGAGGCAATTGAAATGAAAAATGCTCATCAGCGCCGCAAGGCCGCTCTCGTCGTTGGCATCGTTGCCGCCGGGATCGCATCGCTCTCGGGAACCGTCTTCGCGCAGGATGCGACGAAGGGCACCGTCAACATCGTCGGTTTCTCCGGCGTCTTTGCGGATAACTATCAGAAATTCATCATCGACGCCTTCAAGGCCAAACATCCCGGCATCGAGGTGAATTATCAGCAGAGCAAGAATTCGGCCGAAACGCTGGCGCTTCTCACCCTTCAGCGCGCCGAGCCGAAGGTCGACGTCGCCCTGATCGACGTTTCGGTGGCGATCAAGGCGAACAAGGAAGAGCTGTTCACGAAGCTCGACGCCGCCAGGGTGCCGAACCTTGCCGAACAGCCGGAATGGGCGCGTATCGATGGCGATCGCGCCGTCGCCTTCTCGCAGGACAATCTCGCCATTCTCTACAATACCGACGCGGTGAAGGAGCCGCCGACGAGCTGGGCCGATCTCGCAGACCCGAAATACAAGGGAAAGATCGCCGCCAAGCTTTCCGATACGCGCGGCGTCATCCTCCTGCCGATCCTCACCAAGCTTAAGGGCGGCGACTACAAGACCTCCATCGATCCGGCCATCGATTTCCTGAAGGAGATTGCGCCGAGCGTCTCGACCTTCGAACCTGCGCCGGATTGTTATGCGGTGGTGCAGAGCGGCGAAGTCGATCTTTCCATCTGCTGGAACGGCCGCGCGCAATATCTGCACGACACGCAGGGCGGCAAGATCGGCATTGCCCTGCCGAAGGAAGGCTCCATCGGCCAGACGAACACGATCGGTCTGGTCGAGGGTTCCGCCAATAAGGAGGCTGCCGAACTCTTCGTCAATTATGCGCTGAGCGCCGAGGCGCAGGCGACCTTCGCTGAAAAGAGCTTCTACGGTCCGGTCAACGGCAAGGTTGCGCTCAGCGAGCCGGTGGCCGCCCGCATCTATGGCAGCAAGGAAGCCCAGGCCGCGCAGTCTTCACTCGACTGGAACTTCGTGGCGGACAAATATTCGGCGTGGATACAGCGGATCAACCGTGAGGTCATCGCGGCGAATTGAGACAGGAAGCAGAGGACGTCATGGCCGATCATCATGTCGAGATCGACAATCTCGTGAAGACCTATCCGGGCGCCCTCAAGCCCTCCGTGGATCACGTCAGCCTTTCCTTACCGCGCGGGGAAATGCTGGCGCTGCTGGGGCCTTCAGGCTGCGGCAAGACGACGATCCTGCGCATGATCGCCGGCCTCATTCCCGTAACCTCGGGTGAAATCCGGCTGGACGGTCGCGATATTTCCGCAACCCCGGTCCACAGGCGCAATATGGGCATGGTGTTTCAGGCCTATGCCCTGTTTCCGCATATGAATGTTGCCGAAAACATCGCCTTCGGGCTGGAAATGCGCGGCATCGCCAAGTCGGAGCGCAAGGAGCGGGTGGAAAAGGCGCTCGATCTGGTCAAGCTTTCCGGCTTCGGCGAAAGGCGTGTCTCCCAGCTTTCCGGCGGCCAGCAGCAACGGGCGGCGATTGCCCGCTCTCTCGTCATCGAACCCGCTCTGCTGCTGTTCGATGAGCCGCTTTCCAATCTCGATGCCAAGCTGCGCGACGAGATGCGCGATGAAATCCGCGATATCCAGAACCGAACCGGCGTCACCAGCATTTTCGTCACCCATGATCAGGACGAAGCCCTGTCCATGGCCGACCGGCTCGCCGTCATGTCCGAAGGCCGGCTGGAGCAGATCGGCACGCCGCGCGAGATTTTCGATAGGCCAAAAACGGATTTTGTCGCCTCCTTCATTGGCGCCGGCTCGTTTCTTGCGGGCACCGTGGTTGCGCCGGGACGCGCCGAGATTCCCGGTCTCGGTTTCCTGCATTTCTCGGGCGCTGTCCCGGTTGGCCAAAAAGCGCGGTTTCTAGTTCGCCCGCATCGCTTTCTCCTTGGCGATGGCATCAATGCTTTTTCCGGCATCGTCGAGCATGTCACCTATCGCGGTCAGATGCTGACGCTCGGCGTGCGCGCCGGCGATCATCGCCTTCAGGCCGATCTGCCCACCCATGCCGCCGCTCTGCCGGCAAAGGGGGAGCGCGTGACATTGTCGGTTGCGCCGGAGGATGTGACGCTGATCGGGGAGGCGGCCTGATGGCGGCGGCAAGCCATGCTTCCGGTGGCGGCACGTCGCATCGCGGCGTTTTGCTTCTCCTGCTTCTGCCGGGCCTCGTAGCTCTGCTGACGACGTTTCTGTTGCCGCTCATCTGGCTGGTGCGCGCCTCATTCGCATCCTCGTCCATGGCCGCCCTTCGCGGCGGCGACTGGACGCTCGAATCCTACAGGACCGTGCTGTTCGATCCGTTTTACTGGAAGATCGCCTGGAACACGCTTTATCTCGGCGTGAATGTCGCCATTTTCGCGGTCGTCCTTTCCTATCCCATCGCGCTTTTTCTCGCCCGCACCCAAAGCCGCTGGCGCGGGGTGCTGACGGCACTTGCCGTTGCGCCGCTTCTCACCTCCTCGGTGGTGCGCACCTATGGCTGGATGGTCATTCTGGGGGACCGGGGCGTCATCAATACGGTGCTGCAATCCTCCGGGCTTACGGACGGCGTCATCCGGCTGACCAATAATTATTTCGGCGCCACTGTCGCGCTGATCGAAATCCTGATGCCCTATGCGATCCTGGCGATGCTGAGCGGTTTTGGCCGGCTGAACACGCAGCTGGAGGAGGCCGCCGCCATGCTGGGTGCTAACCGCCTGCGCGTCTTCACCCGCATCGTGCTGCCGCTTTCGCTGCCCGGCGTTCTCACCGCAGCGCTTCTCGTTTTCGTCCTGGCGATTTCCTCCTTCGTCACGCCGCGCCTGATGGGCGGCGGCCGCGTCTTCGTCATCGGCACGGAGGTTTACAATGAAGCGACGGTGACGCTGAACTGGCCGCTGGCGGCGGCGCTTTCGGTGCTGCTGCTCGTGCTGTTCGGCAGCGTGATCGTGATTTACCAGCGCGCCATGCGCGCGCTTGAGACGTGAGGCCGGCCATGGACGCAAAATTCGGACGCTTCGCCCACGCGCTTCTGCTGACGCTGCTCTATCTGTTTCTTCTGGCGCCGATCATCGTCGTCCTGATCATTTCTTTCGATACACGGCAATATCTGGCCTTTCCGCCGGAAAGCCTGTCCTTCGGCTCCTATGCCAAGGTTTTCGCCAATGCCAAATTCATCGGCGCATTCTGGCGCAGCCTCGGCATCGGCCTGCTCGTCGGTTTCGTCTCGATCCTTGCCGGGCTGCTTTTGTCGCTGGCGCTGTCGCGGCACGAATTCCGCGGCAAGGGCGCGATCAATTTCCTCATCCTCGCCCCCTTCCTCGTACCGCATATCGTGCTCGCCGTCGGCGTGATGCTGGTGCTCGGGCCGCTTGGCCTGCTCGACAGCTATACCGGCATTTTCCTTGCCCATCTCGGCATCACCACGCCCTATACGGTGCGCACCATCACCATGAGCCTGATGGCGGTGGATCGCCGTATCGAGGAGGCGGCGCGCGTTCATGGCGCATCGCCGGCCATGGTGCTGTGGCGCATCACCCTGCCGCTGGTGCGGCCCGGCCTCATCGCCGGTGCGGTCATCGCCTTCCTGATTTCTTTCGATGAGGCGACGATCTCGCTCTTCATCGTCTCGGTCAAATCCTCGACGCTGCCGACGGAAATCTATCATTATCTGGAATATTCCACCGATCCGCAGATTGCCGCCCTGTCCGTCATCCTCATCCTGATTTCGGTCATCGTCGTGGTGGCGGTCGAGCGGCTGATCGGGCTGCGCAAGGTGCTGTGACATGACGATGGTGAAAATCGCGGCCGGCGTGCTGCAGGGGATCACGGAAAACGGAATTCAGGCCTTTCTCGGTGTGCCCTATGCCGCGCCTGTCACGCTGCAGCGCCGGTTTGAAGCCCCGCAGCCCGTCCTGCCATGGCAGGGCATAAGGGACGCCGGCCGGCTTGGCCCCGTCTGTCCGCAAATTCCGACCTATGGCCCTGTGGGCACGGCCGCGACCTCGAAACTGGCCTTCGGCGAGGATTTCCTCACCGTCAATATCCGCACGCCCGATCCGGCGGGCAGGGCGCCGGTGCTGTTCTGGATCCATGGCGGCGGTTATGCGGTCGGTTCGGCCAATGAGCCGGTGCTGCAGAGCGGCGCTTTTGCGGCAAGCGGCATCGTTGAGGTCACGGTCAATTACCGGCTTGGCGCGCTGGGTTTCCTCCATCTTGAAGGCAGGCCCGACAATCGCGGTCTGCTCGATCTTGTCGCCGCACTCGAATGGGTGCGCGACAATATTGCCGCCTTCGGGGGCGATCCGGACCGGGTGACGCTGGCCGGGCGTTCGGCGGGTGGCTTTGCCGTCGCGGCGCTGATGGCCATGCCGGGCGCGCAGGGGCTTTTCCACCGGGCGATGCCACAAAGCGGCGCAAGCACGGGTGTCGCTTCGATGGAAGATGCCGCGAAGCTGACGCGCCGGTTCGTGGCCGCCGCCAATGCCGATGAGACTTCGCTGGCGGCCCTGCCCATGCACCGGCTGCTCGAAATCCAGCGCGATCTCTGCAACCAGTCCTATGAGCAGCATGATTTTGCCCGTGACGGCGCAGCCTCGATGCTCGGCGTGCCCTTCGTTCCCGTCATCGATGGGGTAAGCCTGCCGGAACATCCCGAAACTGCCGCGCGCGAAGGCCGCACCGCCGCCGTGCCGATGATGATCGGCTGCACGACGGGAGAATATGTGACCCACGCGACGGCGCAGCCGGAGATGGATTTCGCGCTCTGCGCGGAATTGCTGCATAAGCGGGTTCTGCCGCGTGGCCTCACCGGCTCCCTTATTGTCGAGCGTTATCGCAGGGCTCTGCCGAGCCACAGCCCGCGCGGCATCTGGCGCGCGGTTGCCGGCGATCTCGTATTCCAGCTTCCGGCGATCCGTTTTGCAAGGCTGCAGGCCCGCCGCAACCCGGTCTATAAATATCTCTACGGCTCGCTGGAGGCCGATGAACTGGGCGCGCCGCACGGGGCGGAAGTCGGCGCGGTCTGGTACCACGATGGTTCGAATGGCCGCGAACTGCCCGAGCGTCAGCGGGTGGCGGATGCGGGCTTTGCAAGAGCGATCCACGATCTGTGGGCCTCCTTCATAAAAGACGAACGGCCTCGTGCCCCCAATGGTGAGTGGCCGCTATATCATGCCGAAAAACCAATGGTTCTGCGGGCAGGCCCAGCTGGGTTTGGCGCTACTCCCGATCCTTTCGACGGGCGCGAGGCGCTTTGGCTGCCGGCTGGCCATGAAGATCGCGGGCCGGTATAGCGCTTGGTGACGATGAGGCAGAAACACAGGTCTTGAACACAGGTCTTGGGGCGGAGTGGAAAATGGCGTCTGACTATCTCGATACGCGGCAGCTCGAGGCTTTCGTGGCCGTGGTTTCGATCGGCAGCATCACCGGCGCCGCCAAGGCGCTGGGCAAGTCGCAACCCGTCGTGACGCGCCTCATTCAGGATCTGGAGGGCGAAATCGGCTTCGCGCTGCTGCACCGCAATGGCCCCCGCATCACGCCCACCGAAAAGGGGGTGGCCTTTTTCGCGCAGGCGGAACTGTTTCTTGGCGGCCTCAGAACCATCAGCGAAAGCGCAAGGCGCATTCAGGCCGCGCGCCGCACGGCTATCGAGGTCGCCTCCATTCCGGCGATTGCCGCAAGTCTCCTGCCACGGGCGCTCGCGGCCCTGCCGGCCGACCGGTTTCCCGATCACGTGCATCTCCAGAGCATTTCTTCGGAAAATGTCGTGCAGGCGGTGATGGCGGGCACGGCCGATCTCGGCGCCGTCAGCCTTCCGCTCGACAATCCCGGTGTCGACATTCACTGGCTGGGGGAAGTGCCCTGCGTGGCCGTGGTGGCGGAGGATCATCCGCTCGCCCGGAAGGCGGTCATCTCCGCCGAAGATCTTGCCGGAAACCGGCTTATCGCTTCGGCAAACCCCTTCCGCCTGCGCATGCGGATCAATGACGTGCTTTCCGGCCTCGGTGTCGACCTTTCCTCCGTGATCGACAGCAATGCGACCTATGTTTCCCTTTCGCTGGCGCGCATGGGTCTCGGTGTCGCAATCGTCGAATCGATCACGCTCTGGGGTCTGCCGGTGGAGGGTGTCCGCGTCATACCGCTCTCGTTCCACATCCCGTTCCAGTGGGGGCTGGTCACGGCTGCCGGCCGGCCGGTCATCTTCGAAGTGGAACAGCTGGTGGCCACAGCAAAGCGGCTGGTGGCGGATATTCCGCAAGCGGTTGTCTATGATAAAATATCGCAAATTCAGAATATTGACTGAATTTCCTAATCTCATTTCTGCGATCGGATCGGCTGCCTGACACCGGGGGTATAGTGTTCCCGGTTCCGGTGCAGACGCACCATATTGGTGGCCGCACCGGAGACGTCTTGCACGGCCGCTAAACCGCCAGCAGTTTCTCGTTGCCGATACGGGTGGTTTCGACGGCGCCCTCCGTTTCGATCCGCTTGCCGGTGGCCGGGTCGAAGAAATGGAGGTGGGCGGTGGGGAGGTCCAGATGGATGCGCTGGCCGGGTTTGACCGAGAGATCCTCACCGATGGCGGCGGAGAAGGTCTCGCCAGCGATATCGGCATGCACGATGCGGCCCGAGCCCAGTTCTTCGACGAAATCCACGATCGCCGGCACGCCGGCGCCATCCGTGCTGACGACGCATTGTTCCGGGCGGATGCCGACCGTCACGTCGCGGCCGCGCAGTTCCAGCGCGGTTTCGGGGAAAAGTTTGACCGGCGTGCCGGCGAGCATCACGGCAGCGGATTCCACCTCAACCCTTGTGCTGAACAGGTTCATGGCGGGCGAGCCGATGAAGGACGCGACGAAGGTGCTGGCGGGACGGTGATAGATATCCAGCGGATGGCCGACCTGCTCGACATTACCCTTGTTCATCACCACCAGCCGGTCGGCCAGCGTCATGGCTTCAACCTGATCATGGGTGACGAAGATGGAGGTGGCGGAGAGGCGCTGGTGCAGCTTGCGGATTTCGGCGCGCATGGTCACGCGCAGCTTGGCGTCGAGGTTGGAGAGCGGCTCATCGAAAAGAAACACGGCAGGTTCGCGGATGATGGCGCGGGCCATGGCGACGCGCTGGCGCTGGCCGCCGGAAAGGGCCGCGGGCTTGCGCTCCAGATAGTCGGAAAGGCCGACGATCTTTGCGGTTTCCTCGACGCGGCGCTGGCGCTCGGCCTTGGGAACACCGGCGACCTTCAGCGCATAGCCGATATTGCCGGCCACCGACATATGCGGATAAAGCGCATAATTCTGGAACACCATGGCGCAGCCGCGCTCACGCGGTTCCAGCGCATTGACCACGCGCCCGCCAATGGCGATCTCGCCCGAGGTGATGTCCTCCAGGCCGGCGATCATGCGTAAAAGCGTGGATTTGCCGCAGCCTGATGGGCCGAGGATGACGACGAATTCGCCGGAGTCGAAAGAGAGGTCCACGCCGTGCAGGGTCGGCGTCTTGCCATAGGATTTGCGGACCTGACGAATATCGATCTGAGCCATGATAAAAACCTTGTTGTTGAGAGCCGCGCTGTCACTTGTCGGACGAGACGAGACCGCGGACGAACCAGCGTTGCAGGAAGGCCACGACGAGAAGCGGCGGCAGGATGATGATGAGGGAACCGGCCAGCGTGACGTTCCAGTCCGGCGTGCCATCATCGGCGGGCAGAAGCGCCCTCAGCGACATCATCACCGTCTTGTAGGACGGATCGGTGACCATCAGCAGCGGCCAGAGATACTGGTTCCAGGCATAAACGAACATGATGGTGGTGAGCGCCAGCATGTTGGTGCGTGACAGCGGCAGCAACATGTCCACAAAGAAACGCGCTGCGCCCGAACCGTCCATGCGGGCGGCCTCCGCCAGCTCGTCCGGGATCGTCATGAAGAACTGCCGGTAGAGAAACGTGCCGGTGGCCGTGGCGATCAGCGGCAAAGTGAGGCCGGCATAGGAGTTCAGGAGGTTCCATTCGAGCGTGACCTCGATGCCGAACAGGCCGAGAATGGAGCGGAACGGCTGGAACAGGTCGGCGGCCACCGAATAGGTCGGGACCACGCGAACCTCGAGCGGCAGCATCAGGGTGATGAATACCGTCCAGAAGAACAGATGCCTGAGCGGCGAGCGGAAGAATACGATGGCAAAGGCGGTAAAGGCCGAAAGGGCCACCTTGCCGATCGTTACCAGCGTCGCCATGATCAGGCTGTTGAGGAGGGCGCTGCCGAGATTGGCGCGTTGCCAGGCAGCCTCGGCATTGGCGAAGAATTCGCCCTGCGGCATGAAGTTGAAGGGGACGCTGTTGACCTGCTGGACGCTCTGGCTGGCGCCGGAAATGACGACGATGAAGGGGCCGATGAGCAGGAAGAAGCCGGCCACCATGATCGCGTAGGTCAGGGCGTCGGCATAGGGAGTGCGCTGGATCATGGCCGCCTCACTTGTAGTGGACTTGCCGCTCGACAAAGCGGAACTGGATGAAGGTGAAGACCATGATGAGGCCGATGAGGACGAGGCTCTGGGCCGAGGCGCCGGAATAGTTCAGCCCCTCGAAGGCTTCGCTGACGATGCGGTAGACCATCACTTCGGTGGCGTGGTTGGGGCCGCCTTCGGTGGTGGAGGCGACGATGCCGAACGTATCAGCGCCGACGAAACCCTCGGTCATCATGATGACGGTCAGGAAGAACAGGGTGGGCGCAAGCAGCGGCACCTGGATGTCGATGGCGCGGCGAATGGGGCCGGAGCCGTCCATGGCGGCGGCCTCCGTCAGCGAACGCGGCACGGATTGCAGGCCGGCGAACAGGAAGATGAAGGTATAACCCGCCCATTTCCAGATGAAGATGACGATGACGAGGATGAGCGCGTGTTCGCCGTATTTGGCCGGGTTCCAGATGTCGGGCCACCAGGAATTCAGCGAGGCGGCGAGGCCGCGTTCCGGCGACAGGATGAAGCGGAAGGCCATGCCGGCGGCGGGGCCGGCAATGGCATAGGGGAGGATATAAAGCACGCGGAAAAAGCCGGAGCCGGGAAGCTGGCGATCGACCGCAAGGGCGAGCACAAGGCCGATGAGGATGGCAAAAAACGGCCCGGCGACAGCAAAGATCAGGCTGGTGAGGATCGATTGCCAATAAAGCGGATCGCCGAAGGTTTCCACGAAATTGGAGAGACCGACAAATTCCGCCGGGCCGCCAAAAGGCGGCTCCAGGGTGAATGCCCAGTTCAGCACCGCCGCAACCGGCCAATAGAAGAACAGAAGGATCAGCAGGAACTGCGGCAGGGCGAAGAGCACAGGCAGCCACGTGCTTTTGAAGACGGTACGTTTTTCCATTGGAGTCCGGCGGGGTTCGAGATTTCGGCGGGCCTGCCCGGAGACTGTCCGGACAGGCCTTATGACAGCAATGAAAGCGCGCTTAGTTCAGCTTGGCGCCTTCATAGGTCTTTTCGAAGCGGCGCAGACCGGTGTTGGAGCGCTCGACGGCCTTGTCGAGTTCGGCCTGGATATCGGCGTTCTGCATGAAGATGGCTTCGAGCGAGGTGGCGACTTCCTTGCGGATCTGCGTGAAACCGCCGAGGCGGATACCGCGGGTGTATTCGGAAGGCGGCGTGAAGGTCAGGCTTTCGATGGCCTTTTCGCGGCCCTTATAGGGAGCCTTGTCGTAAAAACCATTGGCCTTCATGGCGTCGAAGCCGGTCTTGGTGACCGGGATGTAGCCGGTGACGGTCGACCACCATTCAACCATGTCAGGCTGGGCGATGAAGTTGAGGAATGCGGCTGCACCCTTATATTCGGCGTCCGGACGACCGGCGAGAACCCACAGCGAAGCGCCGCCCACCAGCGAGTTGTGACGTTCGGTGCCCTTCCAGATCGGCAGCATCGCGACGTCCCACTTCACGCCCTCAGGCATGCCCTTGCCGACGGTGCCATGGCTGGCGATCGAGGACATGAACATCTGGCAGGTCTGCGAGGTGAAGGACGGCAGGATGTCCATGCCGAGCTGCTTGGTCTTGACGACGAACAGCTTCTCGTCCTGCATCTTCTTGAAGAATTTGACGTGGTCGACAAATTTGGTCTTGTTGATCGAAAGTTCCGCGTCGAGACCCTGATAGCCGTTGGCCTTGGTGGCGATCGGCTGGTTATGGATGGCGGAGAACTGCTCCATCAGCATCCAGGTGTCGAAGTTGAAGGCGAGCGGGCATTCGAAGCCGGCGGTCTTCAGCTTCTTGGCGGCCTCTTCGACCTGTTCCCAGGTGTCGGGCTTGAAGGTGATGCCGGCTTTTTCGAAAGCGTCGACATTGTAATAGAAGACGGCGGTGGAGGAATTGTAGGGGAAGGAGTTCAATTCGCCGGCGGCGGTCGCGTAATAATTGGCGATGCCGGGGAAATAATTGTTCCAGTCGATCTTGTAGCCATTGTCGGCCATCAGCTTCTTGGCGGGAACGAAAGCCTTGGACAGCATCATGTCCAGCGTGCCGGCGTCATAAATCTGGGTGATGGCGGGCTGCTTCTTGGCGCGATAGGCGGCAATGGTGTTCTGCAGGGTGGATTCGTAATCGTTCTGCGAGGTGCAGACGATCTCGAAGTCGGCCTGGGAATCGTTGAACTTCTTGCAGGTTTCCTGGACGCGGTCGCCGAGATCGCCGGAAAGACCGTACCAGAATTCGAACTTGGTCTTTTCTGCCTGGGCGGCCGTGGCGCCAAAGGCGGCGGCGATGGCGACGCCCGCCACGAAGGAAGTCAGAGCGGAAGATTTCATGAGTTGAGCCCCGTTGATGGAATGATGGCCTGCTCGGCAAGGACCTCATGTCCCCGGCACGAAGCCACGGGCTCTGCTAACAGCCGTCTTTGACGGATGGCTTACAGTTTGTTGAACGTTTTATGATGACTGGCCGCGCAGCCCATTCTGCGCGGCGGAAAAAGTGCGACAAATGCGAAAAATCGGAATTTGAGATTATTTATCAAATTCTTACTGTTCTTGTCCCACGTCGCTACTTGTTGCTGAACAGCTTTTGCCAGTCAACCGCGACGTGCGGCCTCGATGGCGGCGACGTCGATTTTCTTCATGTCCATCATCGCATCGAAGGCGCGCTTGGCCTCAGCGCCACCGGCGGCCATGGCCTCCATCAGCACGCGCGGCGTGATCTGCCAGGAAACGCCCCATCTGTCCTTGCACCAGCCGCAGGCGCTTTCTTCACCGCCATTGCCGACGATGGCGTTCCAGTAGCGGTCGGTTTCCTCCTGGTCTTCGGTCGATATCTGGAACGAGAAAGCCTCGCTCTGTTTGAAGACCGGTCCGCCATTGAGGCCGATGCAGGGAACGCCTGCGACGGTGAACTGCACCGTCAGCACGTCTCCCTTCTTGCCGGAAGGATAGTCGCTTGGCGCGTGGTGAACGCCGGTCACTGCGCTATCGGGAAAGGTTTCGGCATAAAATCGGGCCGCGGCCTCGGCATCCTTGTCGTACCAGATACAGATCGTGTTCTTTTCCATTTGCGTTTTCCTCCCAAATTGAACTCGTCGTCGCGCCGGCACGTAAACGCGCCGGCCATTGCCATTCCCCCATTCGGTATAGAATGCGACCAAGGGCCTGAACGTTCCCAAAAAAACGGCGGCGAGGGAAAACCGGCAGGCAACACACTGCCACGGTATCTGCAACTTCAGATGACGAACATCAACTTTATCCTTAAATATTATTTAATACTGTAATGATAATATTCACGAATGATTTTGAATAGGAATCATCCCTTTCACCGGAGAAACGCGCGTGAGTATTCTTGATCGTGGTGCCAATGCCTTTGCGGTTCTCGCCGCGCTTTCCAAATCCCAGGCCATCATAGAATTCGATCTTTCGGGAAAGATTCTCACCGCCAACGAGAATTTCTGTCGGGCGCTCGGTTACGAGCTTTCGGAGATCGTCGGCAGGCACCACAGCATGTTCGTTGAGCCCGCGGTCGTGTCCTCGCAGGATTACAAGGCCTTCTGGTCCAAGCTTTCGTCCGGCCAGTTCGATCAGCGGCAATATAAGCGCATCGGCAAGGGCGGCCGGGAAGTGTGGATCGAGGCGTCCTACAATCCGGTGTTTCGTCGCGGCAAGCCGGTGAAAGTGGTCAAGATCGCCACCGATATCACCGATCGCAAGCTGAAGGCGGCGGAAGATGCGGGCAAGATCGACGCCCTGTCACGGGCGCAGGCGATCATTGAATTCTCCCCGGATGGCGAGGTTCTGACCGCCAACGAGAATTTTCTGGCGGCGCTGGGATATTCGCTTTCGGAAGTGCAGGGCAGGCATCATTCCATGTTCTGCGAACCGGCCTATACGCAGTCGCCGCAATATAAGCAGTTCTGGGCAAGGCTGGCCGGCGGCGATCTCGTGGCGGACGAGTTCATGCGGCTTGGCAAGGGTGGCCGCAAGGTCTTCATTCAGGCGTCCTATAACCCGATCTTCGATCTCAACGGCAAGGTATTCAAGGTCGTCAAATTCGCCACCGACGTGACCGGCCGCGTCGAAAACGTCGAAAAGCTGGCGCAATGCCTTACCGATCTGGCCGAGGGTGATCTGGCGCAGAGCATCGACAAACCTTTCATTCCCTCGCTTGAGAGATTGCGCACGGATTTCAACGCGGCTTCGGAGAAGCTCAAAAGGGCCATGACGCTGGTGTCTGAAAATGCCGGCGCCATTTCGTCCGGTTCCAACGAGATCCGATCCGCCGCCGATGATCTCGCCAAGCGCACGGAGCAGCAGGCCGCCTCCATCGAGGAAACGGCCGCCGCGCTCGAAGAAATCACCACCGCCGTCAACGATTCAAGCCGCCGCGCCGAAGAGGCCGGCAAGATCGTCGCCCGCGCCCGTGACCATGCGGAACATTCGGGCCAGGTGGTGCGCGATGCGATCGGCGCCATGGACCAGATCGAAAAATCATCGCGCGAAATTTCCAACATCATCGGGGTGATCGATGAAATCGCCTTCCAGACCAATCTTCTGGCGCTGAATGCCGGCGTGGAAGCCGCCCGCGCGGGCGAGGCGGGCAAGGGTTTTGCCGTGGTTGCTCAGGAGGTTCGCGAACTCGCGCAGCGTTCAGCAACCGCCGCGAAGGAAATCAAGAGCCTGATCAACGCTTCCGGCGCGCAGGTGGAAAACGGCGTCGGCCTCGTCACCCGGGCTGGCTCGGCCCTGCAGGAAATCGCCGAGCAGGTGCGGGATATCAACACCAATGTCGTGGCGATTGTCGATGCCGCGCGCGAGCAATCCACGGCGCTTGCGGAAATCAATCAGGCGGTCAACACCGTCGATCAGGGCACGCAGCAGAATGCGGCCATGGTGGAGGAGCAGACCGCCGCAAGCCACAGCCTTGCGCGGGAAGCGGCGGCCCTGTTCGAGCTTCTCGGCCAATTCAGGTTCGAGGATGCGCCGCGATCTTCCGCCTCCGCGCGCGGCGGCTTCGAGCAGCAATCCGCGCCGGTGACCTCGCATCGCAGCGCATCCCGCCCGCTTACGACGCGCGGTTCCGCGGCGGTTGCCGTCAGGCATGAGGAGTGGCAGGACTTCTAAACGCTGCAGTCGCCCTGAGTGCCGAACCGGACACCAAAGAAGAATAGTGTCGTCAGATGGGAAGACAAGTCGAGCAGTCACACCGACGTCATCCTCGGGCCTGTCCCGAGGATCTGCAACCGATTGATTTTATTCGACGTGATTAGATCCTCGGCACAGGGCCGAGGATGACGTCGAGAGACTGTTGACCCTCCGTTACTGACTTGAAAAGGGGCTGCCCGCCGTCCTCGCCGCATCCGATGGCGCCAGTCCATTCGGGGTTCGATACCTGATGACAAGCCGGAAAGCTGGGCATATCCTCCCGATTGGCCGGTAATCGGTGTTTGGAGTTTTCGGGGACTTTCGCTTGGCAGGGATATCGACAAGCCGCGTGGCTCTTGCCCTGTGTCTGCTGATCGCAGCCTTTGGGGCGGCGCAAGCCGAAGAGCCCGCCAGGGAAAAAACCGCCTGCGCCTATACCCATGATGTCGCGCCGGACCTGTGCATCAATGCCGGCAGCTACAATAACGATCTTTGCCATGCCATCGAGGTTCTCGCCGCCCGCCATGCCGTTCCGCCGGATTATTTCGCCCGGCTGATCTGGCGGGAAAGCCTCTTCCGGCCCAATGCGGTCAGCCCGAAGGGAGCGGAGGGCATTGCCCAGTTCATGCCGGGAACGGCGCGGCTGCGCGGTCTCGAGGACAGTTTCAACATCATCGCCGCCCTTGAGGCGTCTTCGCGTTATCTCTCCGAATTGAACGCGCAGTTCGGCAATTTCGGCCTTGCCGCGGCGGCTTACAATGCGGGCGAGGCGGGCCTGCGCAACTTCATCGCCAACGGCCGCCTGCCGACCGAAACCCGGGACTATGTGTTTGCGATCACCGGTTATCCGGTTGAAAACTGGAAGGACAATCCGCCGGAAAAGGCGGCTCCGGCCCTGGATGACAGCCGTTCCTTTCTCGATGCCTGCATACGCCTGGCCGATACCCGCACCATGAACGATCCCGTCCTTCTCTCGTCTGCAGACTGGGCGCCCTGGGGCGTGCAGCTTGCCGCGCATTATAATCCGGCGGTGGCCAACCGGCTTTTCACCCGCGCGATCGGCCAATTGTCGGAGCCGCTCAATGCCGAGCGGGCTCTGATCGTGCGGCAGCGGGGTGGAAATTTCGGTTCGCGCCCGCGTTATGCCGCCCGCATCGGCCGCGAAACGAGAGCTGAAGCCAATACGCTTTGTGGCAATATCCGGCGGGCCGGCGTTCCCTGCACGGTGTTTCGCAACAGGTAGCGGTCGCGCATGTTGGCGTGATCTTCCGCGGCGAGGCCGATCATGACAAGTTGATCGGCTTTTGGGCCGTGCCATCTTTCGGTGCAAAAGGATCGTGCCTAGATTGTCCCGGGCGGTGGCCGATGACCGGAGCCGGCGGCGTTTTTAGGGAATGATCTGGAAATGAGATGGCTTGAAACCGGATGTCTGGCGGCTGTGCTGGTCGTTGTCGCGGCGTGTACCGGCACCGGAGAGACGGAGATTTCCCGCACGGTCGCAGGTTTCGTGGGGCAACCGCGCGAGGCCGCAATCGCCCGGCTTGGCCGCCCGAACAAGGTCATCATCGAAAACGGCGAAACCGAATCCTACTGGCTGAAAGTCGATGTGGAGACCTATGCCGGCCTCAGCAACAGGCGCGAAGTCAAGACCGTCGACGGGCAGGCGCGGGTTTCGGAAACCGAGGGCATGAAGATCAAGGAACATCGCCGCGACTGCATCGTCAAGATCACCGCGGACGCCGCCTCCACCATCAGGACGAGCGAGATCATCGGCAATCCGGCCAATTGCGAAAACCTGCTCAATCGCCCGGCTTCCTGAGAAACGTCGCTGCGACCGCCCGGACTGCGGAACGCCTTAAAGCTCCATCTTGATGGTCAGCATATATTCGGTGCCCTTCGCCCGGTCGCGCGTGCGGGATACTTCAAGCGTGACCTTGTCCACCTTGTGCCCAAGGCTTTCCTTGATCGTTCCACCCGGCGTATCCTCGCGCCGGAATGAGGTGTTGCCGTAACCGACGCCCATTTTGCGGGTAATGGCATTTTCCGTGTAGGTTCTTCCGAACATGGCGGAAGCATGGCCGCTGCGCACCGTCGTCTCGAAACCGCGGGAATCGATGTCGCGATAGGCCGAGGCGGCAATCGAATTGTCCGAACTGCTATAGCTGCCGCCGGCACTTATTCTGGCGAGGCGATGGCCGTCATGTTCGAGGGAAAAATTGCCGTCGGCCGAAGGTCCGAAACGTCCGCCGTTCATGGCGTCCTTATAGGTGAAGCGGAAGCGGCCGCTGCGCGCATCCACCTGATAATTATAGGAGGCGTCGCCGCTGCGGATCTGAATGCCGGGCGCCGGTTCGCTGCCGAGGATCGGCGAAACCTTGTCCGCGAACTGGAACAGCGGTCTGGTGACCTCTTCGAATTCCGACTTCGACAATGCCAATGGCTTGCCATCCGGGTCGAACTTCCCGACCGCGAGGCACGGGCGCTGGTTGATGATGCTCTTCAGGGCGAAGACGGTGCAATTGTCGCTGGTCGTGCCGGCAATGGCGGCATGGACGGAATTGCGCAGGGTATAGCTGCCGCAGCAGGAGAAGGCCTCATTGTCCACGCTGGCATCGCGCGTATAGCCCGTAAAGACAATGCCGCTCGCGCCGTTGGTGAGGCCTGCATCGGAAAAATGCGGCCCGCTTTGCAGCGGAAACAGCTTCAGCCGGCTCTGGTCAGCGAGCGTTTTCGGGTTGGAAGGCGATGGAAGCGGCATTCTTCTTCTCTCCTGGAACACGGAACGGTGCGCTTTTTTTACCATCGTAAATTGAAGCCGCAACCCTCAACTGTACCCCGTGAGATATGCCGTTTCTGTGGATGAGAGTGAGCGCTGTTGTTCCCGTGAGCCTCTGCGCATATGTTACAGTACTGAATCTCGATTTCCGGGCAAGGCGGACAGGCGCATAATGACCTCCCAGTTGGATTTTTTCGCTTCCGCGGCAGCGCGGCTTCCGCAGGCTGAAAGAGGGCGAAAATCGGCTGGCCGCGAGGCCACGCCCAAGATCGGCATGGATGACGAGGCGCTCGCCGGCCATCTGGAATCGACCGGCAATTATCGCGTTCTGCGCAGGCTGCAGCCGCGCGCGGTGGTTGACCGGCCGAGACCGGAATTTTCCCGCCGGGGTGTGATCCTCGATACGGAAACGACGGGGCTCAATCATCGCACCGACGAGATCATCGAAATCGGCGTCATCACCTTCACATTCGACGATCAGGGTGTGATCGGCGATGTGACCGGCATCTATGGCGGGTTGCGGCAGCCGGCCATCGCCATTCCGGAAGAAATCACCCGTCTGACAGGGATAACCGATGAGATGGTTGCGGGGCAGGCGATAGAGATGGCCCGGCTGACCCCTCTGATCGCCGGGGCCGATCTGATCATCGCCCATAATGCCGGCTTCGACCGTCCCTTTTGCGAGGCCTTCTCACCCATCTTCCATGACAAGGCCTGGGCCTGTTCCGTTTCGGAAATAGACTGGCGGGCGCGGGGTTTCGAAGGCAACAAGCTTGGCTACCTGATCGGGCAATCCGGCTATTTCCACGACGGCCATCGCGCTGTCGATGATTGTTTCGCGCTGCTGGAGGTGCTGGAACAGACACGCCCCGGCCATGAGGGTACGCCCTTTGCCGAACTCCGCGAGGCGAGCCAGCGGTCAAGGGTGCGCATCTATGCGGAAAACAGCCCGTTCGATATGAAGGATCATCTGAAAAAGCGGGCTTACCGCTGGTCGGATGGTTCCGACGGACGGCCGAAATCCTGGTGGGTGGAACTGCCGGAGGAGAAGCTCGAAGAGGAACTGCATTTCCTGCGGACCGAAATTTACCGTTGGGATGCCGATCCGATGGTCAAATATCTCACGGCCTTTGACCGGTTCAAGGCCGGTTAAAACGCGCCCGGCCCCGGATTTTCAGATTGCATACAATTTCTACAATGAATCGAAAACAATCGATGTAAAATTGGGCATGTCCGCGCAAGGGTTTCCGGAGCGCAAAAAAATATCATTTTACATCAAAGGCTAAGCCAATTGGCACGGCTCCTGCATGACTAAGACGTCGCAGGAGAGTGTTTATGAGCAAAGCCGCAGCAATCGACATCGCTTCCGTATCCAAGATTTACGGCAATACCACCGCCGTGCATGCGATAAGCCTCAAGATCCCGGCCGGGAGCTATTGCTGCCTGCTCGGCCCGTCGGGCTGCGGCAAGACTTCGACGCTCAGGATGATCGCTGGCCACGAGAGCATCTCCAGCGGTGATATCAGGCTCGGCAATACGGTTGTGACCGATCTGCCGCCCGCCCGGCGCGGCACGGCGATGATGTTCCAGTCCTACGCGCTGTTTCCGCATCTCGATCTCGTCGACAATGTCGCCTTCAGCCTCAAGATGAAGGGGGCGGACAAGGAAACCCGCCGGGCGAAGGCGCTCGAAATGCTGCGGCTGATGCAGCTCGAACCCTATGCCACCAGACGTCCGGCCCAGCTTTCCGGCGGGCAGCAGCAGCGCGTGGCGCTGGCGCGCGCACTCATCACCGATCCCGAGGCGCTGCTGCTGGATGAGCCGCTTTCGGCGCTGGACCCGTTCCTCAAGATCCGCATGCGCGCCGAGCTGAAGAAGCTGCAGACCTCGCTCGGCATCACCTTCGTGCACGTCACCCATAGCCAGGAAGAGGCGATGGCGCTGGCCGATATCATCGTCGTCATGAATGACGGCCGCATTGAACAGTCAGCCACCCCGCGTGAGGTGTTCGAGCGCCCGGCGACCGCTTTCGTTGCCAGATTCATGGGCGACCACAATGTCATTTCCGGCCGTTACCGGGAAAAGGCCGGCGATCTCGTGACGCTGGAAGTGGCGGGAGGCGGCAGGTTCACCGCAAGCGGCATGTCCCCGGAGGACGGCGCGGTCGATATCGCCGTGCGTACCGACCGCGTCCGTGTCGGCGAGGCGGAGCAGCCGGGTCTCGGTTTCACCGGCATCGTCTCGAATGTCGAATATCGCGGCGCGAGCGTGAAGATCGCCGTGACTGGCGCGGGTATCGAGGATTTCAACGTCATCCTCAGCGATGCCGCCTTCTTCGAAAATCCGGTCAAGGCCGGCGACGCCATACCGCTTTCATGGAATGCGGCCGATGCCATCGTGCTCGGCCGGGTAGAGAAGTGACCCCAAAAATAACCAGAGGAGAACTTTGAAATGACCGATACCACCAACAGCAAGAAGGGCCTGTCCCGCCGCGGCCTCCTGAAGGCGGGCGCTGCCGCCACGGGTGCGGCAATCGGCTCCGGCCTCATCACCGGCTTTCCGACCATCTGGGCGCAGAACCCCATCACCATCCGCCAGTTCGGCACCGGCGTCTCGAACCTCAATGCCATTGCCGAAAAGTGCAAGGCCGATCTCGGCATAACGCTGGAGATGACGGCGACGGATTCCGATGCCGCCGCCCAGCGCGCGGTCACCCAGCCGAATTCCTACGACATCGCCGATATCGAATACTGGATCCTGAAGAAGGTCTATCCGGCCGGCGTCATCCAGCCGATGGAAATCAAGAAGCTCAAATATTACGACAAGATCGTGCCGCTGTTCAAAAACGGCAAGCTGAAGCCGGACAGTGTGGTGGCGCAGGGTACCGCCCCGCACACGGTCGGTTTCGTCGAAAAGCCCGGCGACAAGACTTTCGCCAAGGGTGAGACCGATTATTTCACCATGGTTCCGACCATCTACAATGCCGATACGCTCGGCATCCGCCCCGATCTCGTCGGCCGCGATATCACCAGCTGGGCCGATATCATGGACCCCAAGTTCAAGGGCAAGACCTCGATCCTCAACATCCCCTCCATCGGCATCATGGATGCGGCGATGATCATGGAAGCCATGGGCAACATCAAATATGCCGACAAGGGCAACATGACCAAGGAGGAGATCGACAAGACCATCGATTTCCTCATCAAGGCCAAGAAGGACGGCCAGTTCCGTGCCTTCTGGAAGAGCTTCGATGAAAGCGTCAACCTCATGGCATCCGGCGAAGTCATCATCCAGTCCATGTGGTCGCCCGCCGTCGCGGCTGTTCGTTCCAAGGGCATTGCCTGCAAATACCAGCCGCTGAAGGAAGGCTACCGCTCCTGGGGCGGCGGTCTCGGCCTTGCGAAGCACCTGTCCGGCGCCAAGCTCGATGCGGCCTATGAATATATCAACTGGTATACCTCCGGCTGGGTCGGCGCTTACCTCAACCGTCAGGGCTATTATTCTGCCGCCATGGAAACGGCCAAGGAGCACATGACCGCCGACGAGTGGGGTTACTGGGTCGAAGGCAAGCCGGCTGAGGGCGACATCATCGCGCCCGACGGCAAGGTCATGGAAAAGGCCGGCGCGGTGCGCGACGGCGGCTCCTTCGAGGAACGCATGGGCAAAGTGGCGTGCTGGAACTCCGTCATGGACGAAGACCGCTACATGGTCCGCCGCTGGAACGAATTCATCGCGGCTTAGTACCTGAGACAGACAAGATCGGTGGCGTTGGCCGCCGATCTTGACAGCAACAGAGCCTCCAAACTCTCCGTCATCCTCGGGCTTGACCCGAGGATCTAACGACCCACCACACCAAACGTGGTTGGATCCTCGGGACAAGCCCGAGGATGACGTCGCGTTTGAAGAGAACTTTGCCTGACACACTACCCGGTGCGAAAGCCGCCGGTACCTCTGCAAATCCAGCGAAAGGCTCCACCATGGTGACGGTCAGACTCATCGGCGTCAGCGACAAAAAGGACAGGCCGCCCCGCAGCTTCGCGCTGCCGCAAAAGCTCGTCTCCTATGTGCAGGCCGCGCCGCTTTTGCTGATCCTCGGCTTTTTCTTGGCTCTGCCGATCCTGATGATCGCCGTCGTCAGCTTCTGGGACTACGATTTCGCCCAGATGTATCCGGATTTCGTGACGTTTAACTACAGCGAGACGTTAGGCTCCTGGGTCACCTGGCAGACCTATCTCAACACCTTGAAATATGCCGCCATGGTCTGGGCCATCACGCTGTTCTGCGGTTTCTGGGTGGCTTATTTCCTTGCCTTCCACATCCGCACCACGACGATGCAGATGGTGCTTTTTCTTGTCTGCACCGTGCCCTTCCTGACGTCGAACATCATTCGCATGATCTCATGGATTCCCGTCCTCGGGCGAAATGGCCTGATCAACGGTGCGCTGGTCGGCACCGGCATCATTCCCGAGCCGATCGAATGGCTGCTTTATTCCGATTTCGCCGTGGTTCTGGCCATGGTGCATCTCTATACGCTGTTCATGGTCACGCCGATCTTCAACACGCTGATGCGCATCGACAAATCGCTGATCGAGGCGGCGCGGGACGCCGGTGCCACGGGCTGGCAGACGCTCAGCAACGTCATCATCCCGCTCGCCAAACCCGGCATGGCCATCGGCAGCATTTTCGTCGTGACGCTGGTCATGGCCGATTTCTCCACGGTTCAGGTCATGTCCGGCGGCCAGAGCGCGTCGGTGGCGCTGATGATGAAGAACCAGATGTCGCTGCTGCAATATCCGGCCGCTGCCGCCAATGCCGTCATCCTGCTCATCCTCGTTCTTCTGATGGTCGCGGGCATCCTGCGCATCGTCGATATCCGCAAGGAGCTTTGATCTTATGCATCAGGAAAAACGCGGCCGCGAATTCTATATCCTCGCCTTCTTTTTCGCCCTCTTCGTGCTGTTCCTCTACGGTCCGTTGTCGGCCATCCTCATCCTTGCCTTTCAGGGGCCGAATGGCGGCTTGACCTTCCCGCTGAACGGTGTTTCGCTGCACTGGTTCGGCAATCTCTTCGAGCAGCAGGCCGTCGGCGATTTCGGCGGTTCCTTCCGCCGCTCCTTCGGTCTTGGCCTGATGGTCATGGCCGTCACCGTGCTCGTCTCGCTGCTGGCGGGCTTGGCCTTCCGGCGCAAATTCATCGGTGCGACGCCGTTGTTTTACCTCTCTGTCGCAAGCCTGGTGGTTCCGTCGATCATCATATCACTCGGTATTGGTGTTCTTTTCCAGCAGCTTGGGCTTGAACCTTCATGGTATACATCAGCTTTCGGCGCACACCTCACCTGGACGCTGCCTTTCGGCGTGCTGATCATGCTTGCCGTCTTCAACCGTTTTTCGCCGTCCTATGAAGAGGCGGCCCGCGATCTCGGGGCATCCTCCTGGCAGACCTTCGCCCATGTGGTGCTGCCGATGATCGCGCCGAGCCTGATCGGCGTCGGTCTCTTCGGCTTCACGCTTTCTTATGACGAGTTCGCCCGCACATTGATGACGTCGGGCACCTACAACACGCTGCCGCTGGAAATCTACGGCATGACCACCAATGTCACGACGCCGGTGCTTTATGCGCTCGGTGCTGTTACAACCCTGTTTTCCTTCCTGGTGATCGCGGCCACGCTCGGCCTGATCGTCACGCTCAATCGCCGCCATTTACGCGGATAAAGAAACGTACAATGCGCATTCTCGTCATCAATCCCAACACCACGCAATCCATGACCGCGACCATCGCCGACGCCGCGACGCGGATAGCCGGCCCCGATACGGAGATAATGGCCGTCACCTCTTCCATGGGGCCTGTCTCCATCGAAGGTTATTACGACGAGGTTTTCGCCGTGCCCGGCCTGTTGCTGGAGCTTGCAAAGGCCCCGGCGCTGGGAGCCGACGCGGCGGTCATCGCCTGTTTCGACGATACCGGCCTCGATGCGGCCCGTGCTCTGGCCGATATTCCCGTTATCGGCATCTGCGAGGCGGCGGTCTCTGCCACCGCCTTCATCGCGCAGAAATTCACCATCGTCACGACGATGGAACGCTCGCGGCTGCCGCTGGAACATCTTGTCCATCGTTATGGCATGTCCGCCCGCTGCAATGTGCGCGCCGCCGATATTCCGGTCCTGTCGCTGGAAGATCCCGGCTCGAATGCCCGCGAAAGGCTGCGCGAAGAGATCGCGCTCGCCCTGAAAGAGGACCGGGCGGAGGCGATCGTGCTCGGCTGCGCCGGCATGGCGGACCTTGCCGCCGAACTGCGCGATGAATTCGGCGTGGCGGTTGTCGATGGCGTCGCAGCCGCCGTCAAGCAGGCGGAATCGCTGGTCTCCATGGGCCTGTCGACCGCAAAGCGCGGCGCTTATGCCACGCCGCTTGCCAAGCCCTATCACGGATTGCTGGAGGCATTCCGGCCGGACACGCTCTCGGGGTTGGCGGGAGACTGAAAGCGTGAGGTTTTCACGATCCCCGCCCACCAGCTGAGGAATGCCAGCCGATAGGCCAGATCGCGCTGGATGTTCGGCATTTCGAGCCCGGGCGAGCCGCAACTTTCCGGCGTCGGGTGCGGCCAGCCCCTTCATATCCCTGTCATAATGGTGTCTGATACCGGAACCGTTTTGAAGCCGATATGTGTTTACGAATGGCCGTTGCACGCAGGGAGTTCTTTCGTGAAATCGTCGACGCGAACCATTGAGACCGAAGTGCACAGCCAGAAACATGGCACGCCCGGCGAGGTTTTTGCGGCCTTCCTGAAACTCGGCGTCACCTCCTTCGGCGGCCCCATCGCCCATCTCGGTTATTTTCGCGATGAGCTGGTCGTAAGGCGCAAATGGATCGATGAGGCCGGTTATGCCGATCTCGTGGCGCTCTGCCAGTTTCTGCCCGGCCCGGCCTCCAGCAAGGTGGGGTTTGCGCTGGGTTTGCTGCGGGCAGGCCCGCTCGGGGCGCTGGCGGCCTGGACGGCGTTTACCCTGCCATCCGCCATTCTCCTGCTTTTCTTCGCCACGATCGCCGCCTCCATCGAAGGGCCGGTCGGCACCGGCCTCCTGCATGGGCTGAAAATCGTCGCCGTTGCCGTCGTGGCGCAGGCGGTCTGGGGCATGGCGAAAAACCTCGCGCCGGATCGTGAGCGCGCCAGTATCGCGCTCTCCGGTATCGTCTGCGTCGTCTTTGTCGCCGGCGCCTTCGGGCAAATCCTGGCGCTTGCCGTGGGCGCACTCGCCGGGCTTGTCTTCTGTCGTGCCGAGGCCGCGCGGCAGGCCACCCATCTCGCCTTCCGGGTACCGAGAAGCGCCGGATATATCGCGCTTGTCACCTTCGCCCTGCTGCTCGGCCTCCTGCCGCTGCTTGCAGCCGTGGCGGCGTCACAGGGCCTCTCTTTGTTCGATGCCTTTTATCGCGCCGGCGCACTGGTCTTCGGTGGCGGCCATGTGGTGCTGCCGCTGCTGCAGTCGGAAGTCGTCGCCACGGGCTGGGTCACGGAAGATGCCTTCATCGCCGGTTATGGCGCCACCCAGGCCGTGCCCGGACCGCTCTTCACCTTCGCCGCCTATCTCGGCGCGGTCGTGGGTCCGCAGCCAAACGGCATTGCCGGCGCGGCCATCGCCCTTGTCGCCATCTTCCTGCCGGGCATGCTGCTGCTCGTCGGCGCGCTGCCCTTCTGGGAAGGGTTCCGCAGGCACCTTCTGGCCCAGGCCGCCATGCGCGGCGCCAATGCCGCCGTTGTCGGCATTCTCGGCGCGGCGCTTTATGATCCGGTTTGGACAAGCGCCATCTTCACGCCAAAGGATTTCACCCTGGCGCTCACCGGCTTCATCCTGTTGACGATCTGGAAAACACCGCCATGGGTCGTGGTGCTGCTCTGCGCGGCCGGCGGCGTTCTGCTCGCGCTGGCATAGGCCTCACCGCGCAGTGCCGATGCTGTCGAACATCCAGTCGGAAAAGGCCTGCATGGCGGGTGTGGGTGGTTTCGATTGCAGCCGGGTCAGCCAATAGCTGCCAAACGAGATGGTGACGGCAAAAGGCTGAATGATGGCGCCGGAGGCGAGATGCCGCGAAAACATCGATGGCGGCGCCAGCGCCACCCCCAGCCCCTGCAGCGCGGCTTCCATCATGCCGAGAGACGTGTCGAAAACGATGCCGGCATTCACCTGTGCCGCAGGTGTGACGCCGGCCGCCGCAAACCAGTTGCTCCATTCATCGGCCCTGTAGCTGCGCAGCAGCGTCGCTTCCATCAGATCGGCGGGCGTTTTCAGCGTCTCCGCCAGTTTCGGCGTGCAGAGCGGTGAGAGAGGCGCCTCGAACAACCGGAAGGCATCCGTGCCATGCCATGAGCCCTGGCCGAAACGAATGGCGAAATCCAGCCCTTCAGCCGCCATGTCCACGCGATTATTGTTGGTGGAAACGCGCACGTCGATAAAGGGATGCTGCTTTTGAAACGCCTGTAGCCGCGGCAGCAGCCAGCCGACCGCGAAAGTGCCGACGACGCCGAGAAACAGCAATTCCCGCACCTGTCCTGCCTCGATCCGGTCAAGCGTCGTCGCCATCTGGTCGAAGGAGCTGGTCACCGTCGGCAGAAGCGCTTCGCCCTCCGCGGTGATCTTCAGACCACGGGGAAGCCGCTGGAAAAGCGGGACGCCAAGCCGCTTTTCCAGCCCTTTCACCTGCTGGCTCACCGCCGCCTGCGTGACGCAGAGCTCGATTGCCGCGCGGGTGAAGCTGAGGTGCCGGGCCGATGCCTCAAAGGCTCTCAGACCGTTCAGGGGAAGAAACTGCCGAACCATGCAAGACCTAGATTTTCTTGTATCTCATCCGAGATATCATGATTTGTTCGTGCAATGTAGGGCGGTTAAACGTCTTTCGCTGGGGATGGCGAACACGCCGAAAATCCACTCAAGGTTTTGGAGAACGCGAAAGATGAATCTTAATCGCAGACATATCGCACTGGCTGCCTTGCTCTCGACGAGCCTGTTCACGCAGGCCTTTGCCGCCGATGAGGGCAGGCTGAAAGCGATAACGGATGCCGCGATCAAGCCGGCCATGGAAAAGAACGGCATACCGGGCCTTGCCGTTGGTCTCACCGTTGATGGTGATAGCCACATCTTCACCTATGGCGTCATGTCCAAGACCACGGGTGAGCCGGTGACGGCGCAAACGCTGTTCGAACTCGGTTCCATCTCCAAGACATTTACCGTCACCCTCAGCACCTATGCCGAAATGAATGGCCAGCTTTCGCTCTCCGGCAAGGTCGCGGATTATCTTCCCTCCATGAAGGGCAAGTCCTTCGGTGACATCGCGCTGATGCATCTCGGCACCCACACTGCGGGCGGCTTTCCGCTGCAGGTGCCGGATAAGATCAAGACGGAAAAGCAGCTTCTCGCCTATCTCAAGAGCTGGAAGCCCTCTTACCAGGCGGGGACGCACAGAACCTACGCCAATCCCAGCATCGGCATGCTTGGCTACATCACCGCAAAGGCGATGGGGCAAAGTTATGACAGCGCCATGCAGGACAAACTCTTCCCCGCGCTCGGCCTGAAGAACACGTTCACTATCGTGCCCAAGGCGAAAATGGCTGACTATGCGCAGGGCTACAAACGAAATGACGAGCCCGCCCGCGTGACGCCGGGCATTCTTGCTTCCGAGGCCTATGGCGTCAGATCGACGGTGGCCGACATGGTCCGCTTCGTTAACGCGAATATGGGCCTCGAAAAGCTGGACGGCAAAATCCGGCAGGCGATCGCAAACACCCATACCGGCTATTTCGGCGTTGGCGCGATGACACAGGATCTGGTCTGGGAGCAATATGCCTATCCCGCCGCCCTGAAGACGCTGGTCGAGTTGAATTCCGGCGCGCTCCTGAAGACAGTGCCGGTCAGGGAAATCTCACCGCCTGAGAAACCCGGACAGGATGTCTTCATCAACAAGACCGGTTCCACCAATGGTTTTGGCGCCTATGTCGCCTTCATACCCGAACGGAAACTCGGCATCGTCATCCTGGCCAATAAAAACTATCCCAATGAGGATCGTGTTTCGGCGGCTTTCGAGATTCTGTCGGCGCTTGAACAGGCGCGATAGCAGACGGAATTTCGGTGCGGGAACTTATTGTTACCGCACCGCCTGCATCGGCGCGAACACGTCGCCTCGACGGACGGGAGCGCTGCGGACCTGCGCTTGCCGCCACTCTGGCTGAAAACCAACGTAGTGGGAAACAATTCATGCCCGATGACAGCGGCGAGCAATCGCGCTACCGCAGAAAAGATACGCTGGCCACCGATTCGATCTCGGGCGACGGGCGCATATCATGAAATGGCAAATCTTTTTATGCGGCTGCGATCTGCGACGGGAAAAACCGTCTGCCTCGCGCCCGCCGGTTCGTGGGGGACGACGATGAGCGAAACGGGTGGTTATTTTCCTCGCTGGCGGCTGAAAACCGAAGGGCGCATCATGCCGGACGAGCGGTTGCCCGCCGGGCAGACCGCGGTGCTCGGTTTGCAGCATGTCGTGGCCATGTTCGGCTCCACGGTTCTCGCACCGCTGATCATGGGCTTCGATCCGAATGTGTCGATCCTGTTTTCGGGTATCTCGACGCTGATCTTCTTCATTGCCGTTGGCGGGCGCGTGCCGAGCTATCTTGGCTCGTCCTTCGCCTTCATCGGCCCCGTTCTGGTGGCCACCGGGGCGGCAGCCGGCGCGGCCAGCCCCAATATCGCGCTCGCGCTTGGCGGCATCATCGCGGCGGGTGTGCTTTATGCGCTGATCGGCGTCATCGTCATGGTTGCGGGCCACAATTGGATCGAACGGCTGATGCCGCCGGTTCTGACGGGTGCCATCGTTGCCGCAATCGGTCTTGTGCTTGCACCCATCGCCATAGCCAGCGCCTCCGGCTCCGGTCCCGGCAATCCCGACGGTGACCAGCTGTCACGCTGGATTGCCATACTGACGGTCACTTCCGTCGGTGCGATTGCCGTCTATGCGCCCGGAATGGCGCGGCGCCTGCCGATCCTCATCGGCGGGGCGATTGCCTATCTTGCCTATCTGGTGGTGGCGAACGGCCTCGGTCTCGGCAAGCCCGTCGATTTTTCAGGTGTCGCGGCCGCGGCCTGGTTCGGATTGCCGACTTTCACCACCCCTGTCTTTTCCGCGTCGGCAATCGCGCTGATCGCTCCGGTCGTCGTCATTCTGGTGGCGGAAAACCTCGGGCATATCAAGGCGATCGGCGCGATGACCGGCAAGAACCTCGATCCCTATCTCGGCCGCGCCTTCATCGGCGACGGCATCGCCACCATCTTCTCCGGTGCCTTTGGCGGAACGGGCATGACGACCTATGCCGAAAACATGGGCGTCATGGCGATAACCCGCATTTTCTCGACGCTCGTTTTCGTCGTTGCGGCATTGGTCGCCATCCTTCTCGGCTTTTCGCCGAAATTCGGCGCGCTGATACAGACGATACCCGGACCTGTCATCGGCGGCCTGTCCGTCGTCGTCTTCGGCCTCATCGCGGCGACCGCCGGGCGCATATGGGTGGAAAACAAGGTCGATTTCTCCGAGCCCCGCAACCTCATCACCGTGGGTATCGCCCTTGTCCTGGGCGCCGGCAACTTCAAGCTCAATGTGGCCGGCTTCACGCTGGATGGCATCGGCACGGCGACAATCGGCGCCATCGCCTTTTATCACCTGCTTGGTCTCGGCAAGCCGGCACAGGGCAGATAAGGCGGGAGCGCCGGCACAAACGTCGGGCGGCGCGCAGGCGCGGTCCGGCAAACGGGTGGGGGGATGGATGAATATGGTCCATCCTGCCGCCGTCCTTCAGGGATTGCCGGCTTGGACAGTCCAGCCGTCAGCGCCACAGATCGACGATGCCGCCTGAAGCCCCGTGCACGGGGTCGCTATCCGGTCTCGGCAGGGATTTTATCCTCGCAAGCATCTCGCCGTCCGGCGCGGATGTCTGAATATCGGCCTTCTGTCCTTTCGGATAAGCGCCGACCACCTGGAAATCCGGAGATGAGTTGAGCTTCATATGGCCCGTACCGGCGGGCAGAATCAGACAATCGCCCTGTCTGACGTCCAGGACTTGCCCCTCCGGTCCGCCAATCTGCAACGTCGCTTCACCGCGTCCCACGCCCAGAACCTCATGCGCTCCGCTGTGATAATGGTGGTAGGCGAACACGCCATTGCGCCAGATGCCGCTCCATCCGTTGCGGGAAAACAGCGCCTCGAAATCAGGGGAGCCGAAATTCGGCCCGACCTCTCTATAAATCACGACGGCAAAGGATTGATTATTGGGAACCTGCCCGCTGGGAGCGAAAGTGAGTTGCTCGGTTTTCATGTGATGCTCCTCATGGTGCTGCCCGCTGTTTTTGCCAGCCGGTAAAGGCCGGCTGAAACAGGAGGGCGATATCGTCAGCCGTTCCTGTCGTAATCCCTGCAGGGAGCGGCAGTTCCCTTGGGTTTCCCGTTTTGTCACGGTCAGGGCGGGCGGACCATGGTGATGAGGATATCTTTCCCGGCCGTCTCAAGCCCGGAAAACCGGGCTTGAGACGTTTGACGCGGACTGGGCGATTTATTCGGCCGTCGCCTGAATATCGACCTTGTCGAGAAGGCCCATCGGATCCTCGGAGGCCGCAACCAGATCAAAAATGCCAAGGCCGTTAACGCCCGTGGATTTGACCGTGACCGTCAGGGTGCCGGGCGTGCTGATAAAGTGGACCAGCGCTTCCACCGCGCTTTGCAGTTTCGGCTGTTCAGCCGTTACCTGCTGCAACATCACGCTGGCCACCAATGTCAGCGTGGCGCGCACCTGATCCTCTGTCATATCGTTCTGCAGGGCATAGAGCTTGATCGCCTTGGCCATCAAACCTTCGTCCTTGATCGTGAGCTTCACCTCGCGGCCGGCGAGCCCGAAGAGCGCGGCCTGCGCGCGATTGACGTCAAAAGAGAAGAACTCTTCAGTAAAGCCACTTACCAGACCGGCAAAATTGACGCTGCCAAAATCCTTGCTGCTGAGCGAGATGTCACGGATCACCAGATTGCTGTTCGGTTCGTCCCAGCCGGCCGCAAGGCCATACGAGAAGGCGAGCGTTTCGAGACCCAGCTTGCGGGCTTCGACGAAAACTTCCTCCGTCGAGTCCGCCGGGATCGGAAGCGTGAGCTCGTCCTGCCTGATCTCGATATCGGTCGGAATGCCGTTGAAGGGCTTGGTCAGCCCCATCTCGAAATTCTTGAGTGAGAATTTGATACGTTCCGGCGTTCCGGCCGTTTCTTCCTCCGGCTTTTCCGGCGCGGCCATATCGACATTTATGCCGCCGAGGCGCACCCGGCCAAGTTCCGGTATCAGGCGATTGAACTGGAAGGTCTCGATCTGCGTCTCGTCGAGCGCGATGATCTCGGAAATTCCCTTGATCGTCGAACTCCAGTCAAAGCCCTTGAGGCTTGCTTCCGCGACTTCGATCCTGCCATCGCCGTCGCCGATCGACATGCCATTCATGCCGAAGTCGAGCTTGCGGCTGTCCATCTGCATGTCGATGCGGTCAATGGCGGCCTTGACCCTTTTGCCGGCAGCTCCCTCTTTTTCGTCCGGCGCGTCGGCCTTGAAGCCGATGAGCTGCATGTTGCTCTTGCCGATCATGTCGAGAATGGACACGGCCTTCGTGAAAAGCGCCTGGCGTTCCTGCGGTGAAAGCGTGTCCGGATCTTGGGTCGTCGTCAGCGCCTTGAGGGTGTCAAGCAGCGGCTCGGACGGCATGCGGGCGGTAAAACCATCGCTGCGGATTTCATCGTAGCTGAAATGGCCGTCTCCCTCGGAGAAGGAAACAGCCTTGACGGAGAGCGGGCCATAGAGCGGTTTCGCTTCCTTGTCTTCCGGACCGGCCTTTTCCGTATAGAGCCGGGCGAGATAAGCGACGTCGATGTCCTGGCCGGCGATAGCGCCGGTCGACACGACCATATGCTTGTCCTTCATCGCGCCGTCGCTGTCGGGAAGCTGCATCTTGATGTCGTAGCTGCCATTGTCGATCGAATATCGGGCAATGCGGCCGCCGGCGATCTCGGAGAGCGCGAGGTTCTTGTAAACGGTCTTCTGCTCGCTGGTCGCGACCGACTGGGTGAACGTCACCTCCGGCGTTGAGATGCGTGCCGCCGCGAAGCGCTCGATGCGGCGGGCGAGGGAGCCGCCGTTTTCGCCCACCTGTCCCGGCTTGTCGAAAGCGGCGTTCTCGATGCGGGCCTGCGCCATCGAAATCTTTCCGGTCGGCACATCGATGTCGATGGTGTTCATGTCGATCGCGCCGTCCAGAAACGGAAGTTTCGGACGTCCGTCGATCGCCGCGATCTTGATGTTCTTGCCGTCTTCAAGCGGCAGCGTCAGATCGCGAACATGAATTTTCCCGAGAAAATCGACCTCCACGGAACCGGCAGTCGCGCCGCTGCGGGCAACGAGTTCCTTCACCTTTGCTTCGTAGAAGGTCTTGCCGCCGATGACGCCTGCGGCAGCAATGGCAATGATTGCAACCGCCGCCCAAAGCGCCCTGCGCCGACCCTTGCCGGTCCCGGTATTTTCCTGTTCCACGAAGCTGATCCTCTCTTCGAACTGATGATGTTGCGCGCCTTTTAAGCACGCAAAAGTTGCTTAGCAAGTGTTCATCTCCGGGTGAGATGGCCGATGCTACCGCCAGAACATCAGCGCCATGCCGGCCACGACAAGTGCTGCGCCCGCCCATGCGCCGGTCGCCGGTTGCTCCCGGGTCCTCAGCCACAGCAGCGGCAGGATGATGACAGGCGTCGTTGCCGACAGCGTCGAGACAATGCCGACCTTTCCGCCGGAAAGGGCAAAGAGAAGCAGCGTCATGCCGAAAGCAAGCGCGATGATGCCGGTGAGCGCCGTCTGAAGGAACAGGCTTCCGGTCAGCCTGCTTCTCGGCTTGACGGCCTCGATGGGCAGCATCGTCAACGCCGTGAGGCAAATGGCGGCCATGCCGACGCGCAGCATGGAAGCGGCAAGGGGATCGACCCCGGTTGCCATGACGGGCCTTGCAATCAGCGAGCCGACCGCCTGGCTGAGCGCGGCCAGAAGGCCGAAAAGCACGCCCAGCCAAAGCGGCCCCTTCACGCTTTCCCATTCGTGCAGCTGCGCCTTTCGCTTGCCGAAGACGATGGCCAGCAACACGCCGCCGAGCGTCAGGCCTATGCCGGCGATGGCGTTCGCGGGAAGCTGCTCGCCAAGCACCGCCCATCCCAGCACCGCGGCGATCGGGGCATTCAGCGCAAAGAGGATTCCCGAGCGACGCGGCCCCAGCCGGTTGAGGCAGGTAAAGAGAAGCGTGTCGCCGACGAAAATACCGATGAAGCCGGACAGGAGAAGCGATGAAAGCGCCTCCGGCTGAAGCTCCCGCCAGCTGCCCGAGGCGAACACATAGACCCCCAGCAGGGCGGCGACAAAAAGCTGCCGTGTCCTGTTGAAGGCCAGCGCCCCAAGCCGGCCCGCCGGACCCGCGGCGAGAAGTCCGGTCATCGCCCAGCAGGTTGCGGCGCCCACGGCGGCCAGTTCATAGATCGGCATGTTTTCCCCGTCGAATCGCCGCCTGCTTCCGGCTGCGGACACTATCCCTGTCTGCACCCATCGCAGATTCCGGGTTTGCCCGCCATACCATAAGCCTTGCCAAGGATTGATCTGCGTATCTTCGCTGATATCTCTACTGGCGAATGACGATAAGGGGGCCGAGGCGTGTCGCTTTCACGTGCAGAGCCTGCGTGATGAATGCAAGCGCGTCGTCGGTGTCGGCAATCTTCATCGTACCGCTGACGCGGCGACCGGCCAGTGCCGAACCGGCAACGACGATCCGACCGTAGAAATGCCGGTTCATTTCCTCGACGACGTAGGAAAGCGGTGCGTTGTCGAGAACGATCTGGCCGCGCTTCCAGGCAAGTGCGACAAGACTGTCGACCGGTGCGATGGCCACTTCCTTTTTTGCGTAGTCATAGATCGCCTGCTCGCCTTGACCGACGCGGACAGAGCCGGCGCGGTTTCCGTCGATTTCGATCTGGACCGCGTTTTCCGTGACGGTCACTTCAGTGTCGTCATTGCCGTAGCGGACATCGAATGCTGTGCCGAGCGCAGTCACCTTTGCCGTTCCTGCGACAACCGCGAAGGGTCGTTCTGCCGCATGAGCGACCTTGAAGAAGGCCTGGCCCTGGAGAAGACGGATGGTGCGGCGGCTGTCGGTAAAGTCCACCGCGATTGTTGAAGAGGAATTCAGCTGAACCTCGGAGCCGTCTTCCAGCGTGATAACGGGCATCTCGTTCGTTCCGGCGATCATGTCCGCTTCCAGGCGCATGGGGCCATCGAGGGCGAAGAAGGCCCCTGTCGCGAGCGCTACAACCAAGAGCGTTGCTATGATCGGTTTTCCTCCGCTGCGGGACCTCACCTTGATGTTGGCGAGCGCAGAATCCGACTGTATCGCCCTGGTGGCATCACCCAACAGGCGTTCGGCGGCCCTGTAGGTCCGACAATTTTCCGGGTCGCGGTCAAGCCACTCCTGAAAGCGCGTCCTGTCGGCCTTCGTCTGGTTGGGGTCGCTGTTGCGCAGAATCCAGTCGGCCGCTTCGCGGTTACGTTTTTTCTGAGCGTTCGCCGCTCCTTGGGCCGGCATAGGCATCTCCAGATTTGTCCCTCGACCCTTAGACGTTCGACCTCGCCGATTGAGGACCTTTTAGACCAATTCCAGCAAAAATCCGTAGCGGTTTTCCGCATGGAACGCGAGTATCTCTTGTCGTTCTAGAGAAGACGATCAAGGCAGTGGGCGAGGGCGCGGCGCAGGTGCCGGTCTACCATGTTCCTGGAGATGTTGAGCTTGACGCAGATCTGGTCCGGTGTCAGATGATGCAGACGGTGCAGGATGAAAACGAGGCGACGCCGTTCCGGCAGTTCGGCGATTGCCTCGCGCAGGGCAGCAAGCCGCGCCTCGATTTCCAGAAATTGATCCGGCGCAGTCCCGCTGCTCGCCACCGAAAGTGCCTCGCGCTCCGAGCCGGAAAAGAGCCGTGCTTCCTTCTTCTCCCGGCGCTGGCGGTCGATGCCGAGATTGATCGCGGCGCGGCAGAGAAAGGACTTGATCGAGCGTTTTTGCTGCAGCACTTCAGGCTTCGCGGCAAGTTTCAGATAGAGATCGTGCACCACGTCCCGGGCCGTGGCGGAGGGATGGCCGCGTCTGCGCACAGCGCTCGTCATGTCGGCATAGTGCGCTTCCATCGCCCGGTTCAGCAGGTCGTTGCTGTCAACACTGTCCCAGGCAACGGGTGAGGGCGAAGAACTCGACATTGGCAAACAGTTCCCGAACCAACAGTCAGGTTCAGCGTAAACACGGCTGAACCTCGATGACCCGAATGGCTAGCGAATCTATAAAACCCTTGCAAGTGCAATAGGTTAGAAAAAATGAAAACTGGTTGCGCGGCCACCAGATAAATCAGGAGTTAAAAGCTCATCTTTATACCTGATTTCGTTACCCGATTTCATGTCCTCCATTCCGCGGTGGGTTGCCGGCGATAGAGGCCGAAGGTTCAAAAGAACGAAGGGTGTGATATTTCGGTAACGGCCGCCTGAGCCTCACAGCGCAATGCAGAGTGGCGTTCCTGCAACGGGATCGCGGATTACGATGGTCTTCACCTTGAAGACATCGGCGATGGTTTCAGACGAGATGACCGCATCGGGCGTTCCGGCGGCCGTGATCCTGCCGTGATGGAGAATGACGATATGCTGGGCGTAGCGCGCCGCCTGGTTGATGTCGTGCAGGACGGCGACGACCGTCTTTCCGTGCCGCGCGACGAGCGTGGTGATGAGGTTCATCAACTCGATCTGGTGTTCAAGATCGAGATAGGTCGTGGGTTCGTCGAGCAGGATCGCTTCGCCCTGCTGCGCCAGCGTCATTGCGATCCAGGCGCGCTGTCGCTGACCACCGGAAAGACTGTCCAGCGCCCGGTCGGACAGATCTGTCGTACCTGTGAGCACCATCGCCTCGTCGCAGGCGTCCTGATCCTGCGTCGACCAGCGGCTGAAGAGCGAGCGATGCGGATATCGGCCCTGCCGCACGAGATCGCGGACGGTCAATCCTTCCGGTGCGACCGGGCCCTGAAGCAGGACCCCCACCTTACGGGCGACATCCCGGGTCGAAAGGTCGTTCAGGTCGCGGCCGTCGAGAAGAATGCTGCCGCCGGAGGGTTTCAGCAGCCCCGCGAAACTGCGAAGCAGCGTGGATTTACCGCTGCCGTTCGGGCCGATCAGCGCCGTGAAACGTCGTTCCGGAATGGCAAGGTCGAGCCGCTCAATGATGCGGTGCCGGGCGTAGGCGATGTCGACACCCAACCCGGCAATCTTGGCAGGGAATTCCTTATCCTTGGCCATGGCGGCGTCCCCAGAGAAGATAAGCAAAGAAAGGTGCGCCGATGAGGCTCGTGACGATGCCCGCCGGAAGCTGCACGGGCGGCAGGATGACGCGGCCGATCAGGTCGGCGGCGACGACGAGGCAGGCGCCGACAAGCGCGGCGACAGGTAATATCCGCGCATGCGATGCCCCCGTCAGCCGCCGGGCGATGTGCGGCGCGACAAGGCCGACGAAGCCGATGAGGCCCGACACGGCCACGGCAGCGCCGGACAGCAATGTGACGAGCATGATCATCAGGCCGCGTATGCGATCGACCGGCTGGCCGAGGCTCCTGGCCGAATGATCGCCGAAGCGGATCACATCGAGTTCCCGGGCGGCGAGAAAGGCAAGCGCGACGGGAACGATGATCGAGGCGGCGAGACGCTCAACCTTGACCATGTTGGCGTCATAGACACTGCCGGCAAGCCAGACCATTGCCCGTTGCACATCCCCGATGTCGCCGAATGCGGAGAGAAAGGTCGTTCCGGCGGTTGCGAGCGCGGATAGGCCGATGCCGATGAGGATGATGCGCAGCGAGGATGTACCGCCCCGCCAGGCAAGGGCGTATACGGCGAGAGCCATGATGGCGGCCCCCAGGAAACTCGCTGCCTGCAAAAGCGAGATCGGCGGGTTCTGCATCAGAACGATGACGGCCATCGCCGCCGCCGCCGCGCCGCTGTTTATTCCAAGAACGCCGGGCTCCGCCAGGGGATTGCGCATGATCGCGAGCGTGATCGTGCCTGCCGTCGCGAGCGCCACGCCGACGAGAAGGGCGAGAAGCGCGCGCGGCAAACGCAGGTCGAAGACGATCATCGCGCTCTGTGGCGCGCCATCGCCCGTACCGATGATGACATTGTAGAGCTCCCGCCAGGTCAAGGGGACATCGCCGAAGGCGAGGCTTGCCATCACAAGCAGGACGAGCAAGATCGTGAGGCCGATGAGAAGCCGGATCATGCCTCGCCTCGCAGCCGCGTTCGCGCCAGATAGAGAAAGAACGGCGCGCCGATCAGCGCGATCGTGACGCCGACGGGGAAGCTCTGGCTTCCGAAGACCAGCCGCCCAGCCGTATCGGAAACGACAACCAGCAGCGCGCCGCCGAGCGCCGAGAAAGGGATAACCCAGCGATAGTCCACACCCACCAACATCCGCACCATGTGCGGAACGACAAGACCGACGAAGCCTATCGGCCCGGCAAGCGCCACGGCACCGCCTGCCAGCAGAATGACGATGACGACCGACGCGCCGCGCCACAGGACCGGGTTCTGCCCGAGCGAGCGCGAGGCATCCGTGCCGAGGCTGAGCGTCGTGAGATGGCGTCCCAGAAGCAGGGCCGCGACCAGACCGGTGAGGATGTAGGGCGCGACGGTTTTTGCCTGCCCCATGGTTCTGCCCGTCACCGAGCCTGCGGTCCACAGGCGAACGGCATCGAGCGTGCTCTGGTCGAAGATGAGGATCGCGGTGGTCAGCGACGTCAGGAATGTCGCGACGATGGCGCCCGCCAGCACGATCCCGAGCGGGGAGTGGGCGACGGCCCCGAACGAACCAAGCGCATAGACGATGATGGCGGCGATGCCGGCGCCGAGAAAGGCGAACCAGACATAGATGTCGCCGATGCCTGCGCCGAACAGGGTCATCACCGAAACGACGGCGAATGACGCGCCGGCATTGATGCCGAGCAGGCCGGGGGAAGCGAGCGGATTGTTGGTGACCGCTTGCATGATCGCGCCGGAAACGGCGAGCGCACTGCCGGAAAGCAGCGCGGCCAACACGCGGGGCAGGCGGATGGACGTGACGAGAAGATGGTCGCGCGAGCCGTCGAACTGAAAGATCGCGGCCGTTATGGTGGAGAACGAGATGGCGGAGGTGCCGAGTGCGACAGCGTTCATCGCCGCCATGGCGACGAGACAGAGAAGCGCTCCAAGCGCGAGCAGCCGCATGCTACAGGCAGTGGCGGGCCGGGCGGCCCTTCGGTCGGTCATCGTTCTGACAATACATAACGCTCGACGTCATCGAGAATGCGATTGGCCGAACCGATGCCGTGGAAACTCTGCCAGTGGCCACGGTCGACCCGATGGGCGCGTCCGGCCTGGACGGCCGGCAGCAATTGCCAGAGCGGATTGCCGGTCACCTGCTTTTCGAGCGCATCGTCCGGGCCGCTCTCGAAACCGCTGGCGGACACATAAAGCAGCACGTCGCCATCGAGATTGGCGAGTTCCTCCCAGTCCGGCCGCTTGACGATTGTGCCGTCGGTAACGGTCTCGTAGGCGGAGCGCGTCACCCCCGCCTCGCGCAGCACGGCGAAGGGGGCGTAGGCGTCGGGACCATCCACGAAGACGACGAAGCGGTCGGGCGCGAAACGGACGGTCGAGACCGTGAGGTTCTTGTCCTTCATCCGTGCGCGGATACCGGCGACGCGGTTTTCGTAAGCGCTGAGTGCGTCGTTTGCCACGCCTTCCTTGCCGGTCACCTCGGAAAGACGCTGAAGATATGCCTTCCAGTCCATATGCTTGAAGAGAACGGTGGGCGCGATCTGTGCGGCCTGCTCGTAAATCCCCGAATGCGCTTCCGCCGATCCGATGATGAGATCGGGTTTCAGCGCCGCCACCCGCTCCAGGCTCGGCTCCCTCGGGTTGCCGAGATCGACCATCTTCTGCGCCTTCACCACGTCGAGGACTTCTTTTTCGGTGATCGCCATATAGGGCGTCGCCACGACCGGCGCCTTGAGTTCGATAAGCAATCCAAGCGTGATCAGCGGATCGAGCGTCACGATCCGTTTTGCTGCCGCCGGAATACAGAAGGGGGGATTGTAGACCCCTTCGGTTATCGCCTTTCCTGCGCAGGCGGCCTGCGACAACGAGGCGGGCAGGAGGAAAACGAGAAGAAGGAGACAAAAGCGCAAGGGAGATATCATTTCGTCGTTAGGGTGGAAAAGACTGTGCGGCAGGACGCCGCACAGTCGGGTTCGTCAGAACTTCACGCGGACATTCAAGCCATAGGCGCGACCCTCGCCCAGCTGGCCGAAGGGCTTTGCCGCATCGCGATCCACGATCGTGAAATATTTCTCGTCCGTGAGATTTTCCACGAATGCGGTCACTTCCCAATTGTCTTTCTTGAAGCCGGCCTGCGCATTCACGATGAAGCGCGGGTCGATATTATACATGCCCTTCGTGCCGAAGCGGGAATTGTAGCTTGTCGTGTATTTGGCGTCGGCGCCGACGAAGACGCCGTTGTCGAACTCGTAACGGCCACCGAAAGCCCAGCTCAGTTCCGGCGCTTCAGGAAAAGCCTTTCCTGACTGGTCGCCGATGGAAGCATGGTTGAATTCCAGGAACTTCGTATTGAGATAACCGATGGACGTGAAGGCGGTGAATTGATCGGTAACCTGGAAGGTTGGCTCGATCTCGAATCCCCAGGCTCTCGACGTCGCTGCATTCGAGGTGATGCGATAGCCGGGGATGGCCGCATTCGGCCGGATTTCTATCTGCTGGTCGTCGTATTTCGTGTAAAACACGTTCGCATTGAGTGTCAGTCGGTCGTCGAGAAGCGTACCCTTGTAGGACAATTCCACGTTCTGGGAAAACTCCGGATCGTAAGTGGCGACCTTGAAATTCGTCGGGTCCAGACGGTCGATATAGGAACCGCCCGAGCGGAATCCCTGCGTATAGGTCAAGGCGATCGTCTGCGTATCGCTGAGCTCCTTGGAAATGGCGAGCTTGGGTACGAAATTCAACTCGTTCAACGATGACGGGTCGCCCGCCAAGACCGCAGCCGGATCGATCATGCCGAAATAGTTTCGCTGGTCGTCTCTGTCTTTGAGATAGTCGAGGCGGCCTCCGACCGTTGCGAACCATGTGGGTGCAAATTCATAGGTCGCTTCACCAAAGATGGCGAAGTTCGACGTCTTGCGGTTCTGCGTGTCGCTAAGTTGCACCGGTCCGAAGCCGGGGTAATCGACGATGAAATCTGTCGCGCCATCCCAGACCTCGTGGCTGCCGTAGAGGCCGGCAACCCATTTCCAGCGATCACCCTCGTAGTTGAGGCGGAACTCCTGCGTGAAGATGGAGTTGTCGTCTTCGCCAGTGCTTCCAAAGATGGTTCCCGGCGTGCCGTAGTCGATGGAACGCCGGTTGTTGATGCCATATTGATAGCCGGTCTGAGAGGTGAAACGCAGCGTATTCGAGAAGTCATGCGTGACCTCGAGGCCGACATTGTGGGCTTCCGTCCAGCGGTATTCCGTATAGGTAACCGGGGAATCGTTGAAGTCGCCGCGGAGGCTGTCAAGGCCGACAAGCGCGTCGTTGGGCCGGTCCTTCGAGTAGGAATAAGTGAGCAATGCACGGGTGTCCGGCATTTCCGAAGGCGTTATCAGCACCTTGGCGCGAAGCACGCCGCTAATGTCGGTCGTCAGGTCGTCAAAATTGTCAAAAATACTGAAATTGGAATAATTGGGCTGGGCGTGCGAACGCTCGAAAGCGCCGGAGATGCGCAACGCTATCTGGTCCTCGACGACGGGCGTGTTCACCATGAAGGCGGTGCCAGCAAGGTCGTCACTGCCGACGGTGCCGGACAGTTCGACTTGCCTGTCGAAAGTCGGATCCTTCGACTTGATATAGATGGCGCCGGTCATGGCCGCACGGCCGGAAAGCGTCGATTGCGGGCCGCGATAGACCTCGACCTGCTCGACGTCCCAGAGGTTGCGTGCACCAAATCGGGCGTTGTAGCGCGTCTGGACGATGCCGTCGACATAGACGGAGCCGGCCGGTCCGCCGGATGGGACAAGACCTTCGGAACTCATGCCGCGAATGACAAAACCGGCATTGACCGTGGCGCTGTCCTGCACGTTCGCCATGCGGCGAAAGGTTTCCTGCGTCGTGCGAATCTGGCTTTCGGCTAGGGTTTCGGCATTCACGATGGCGACGCTGCTGGTCGTGCCGCCCAGGGTCGAGGCATTGCGAGCACCGTAGATGGTGATCGCCTCGAGCTGCGTTGTGCCGTCGGCGGATGCGCCGGAAGCATCCGCGCCGTTCTGCAGCGACACCCGGTTGCTTCCTGCAAAGCGGGCATCCACGCCGGTGCCGGCAAGCACGCCCCTCAGCGCCTGTTCCGGTGTCAGCGTGCCGTTCACACCCCGGGTCGTCTTCCCCTCGGCGAGCGATGCATCGAACAGGATTTGAAGGCCGGTCTGGGCCGCGAGGTTGTTCAGCGCCGGCGTCAGCGGGCCGGGCCGCACCGAGATCGGCCGCTGCGATGCCTGTGCCGCCGCATCCCGCACCGTTGCCGGCAGCATCGGGCTCAACATCGCGAGTGCTGTCCCGGCCAGAAATACCGCCTTGAGGCTCGCCCCAGCCCCGCGCGCGACGGATTCAGTCATAGTCATAAAAACCCCCAATCGTACAGCGTTCAAGGCGCCGCAAGTTCACAACGAGGAATGGCTACACATTCAACTCATGATGTAGACGATTGACGGGTTGGATTTGGGACTCCGGTTTCAGAAAAATTTAATGAAATAACCGATCAGGCGCCGCCGAGGTGCTGGTGCATGGTGACACGAGGTTCGTCATCCCGCTCGGCAGGTGCCTTCAGCACACAGGCGCGACAGTATTGTCCGCCTTCGACCAGATAAAACCGGCAGCCGCCGCCGCGCTGACGGAAGATATATGAAACTCTTCGTGATGCCTGTCGAGCACCGTCAAATCGAAATGGTGAAGCGCGCGATCGGCAGGCGGCGAGCCGGCAACTTTGAGAATACGCATCACCGCCGCCTTCGCCGCCTCGACCGTGCGGAACCGGCGTCCAGGTCCAAGCCTGTCAGATTTCATCGATGGTATTTTGGCATATTCAGGTTGCATAATTCATGTTGAAACCTTGGTTTCGCCACAATGTTTGATTGCATTCGGTCGAAATTTTGACAGCTGATTGATTTTTTGGGCTCTGCTAATCGAGGTTTGCCATGAATGACCAGCCTTCGTTTTCCGATTTCGTTCAGGCGAGCCGCGTGTTGAAGGTGTCTTCGCCCTTGGGCGAGGACCAATTGTTGCCGGAACGTCTGACGGTTGAGGAGGGCGCGTCGCAGCTCTTCGACATTCGCTTGACGGTGCGGGCCAAGAAGGAAGCGGTCAAGCCGGAAGAGCTGATTGGACGGCTGGTCGACATCTCCATCGAGATAAGCCAGGGAGATGGTGACGGTGGCGGCGTTCGCCGGCCGTTCAATGGTCTGGTGACGGAGCTGCATGAAGGCCCGCCAATCACCCGCGGCATGCGCTCCTATGCGCTGACGATCCGCCCGCAGATGTGGCTGCTGTCGCGTCGCTCCGATTGCCGTATCTGGATGGACAAGACGGCGATCGAGATCGTCGAGACGCTGTTTTCCGAACATGGCATTCCGGCCCCCGATACATCGGGCATCATCTCGCCACCGCCTGCCCAGCATTACAGCGTGCAGTGGAACGAGACCGATCTGGATTATCTCACCCGCCGTTTCGAAGAGGACGGCCTGTTCTACTGGTTCAGCCACGATGATGGTTCCCACAAGCTGCATGTGGCCGACAGCGCCAGCGGTTGGCTCGGGCCGTCTCCGGCCGCGCAGGGGGAAGGCACGATACGTCTGGCGCAGGGTTCGTCGGACCGTAACCACATCAATGACTGGGCGCGGCGTTTTTCCTATGTTTCGGGCCAGCGGGCGGGTGCGGACTGGAACTTCGAGACGCCGGGCATGGTGCCGGGTACGATGACGCCGTCGCTGGTGCAGATGCCGGATGCGACCAAGCGCGAGCTTTACGAATATCCGGCCCGCATCAGCACCGTGGAAGAGGCCGAGCGGGCGCAGAAGCTCCGGACCCAGGCGATAGAGGCCGATCACGACCGGGTGTTCGGCTCGTCCACCTCGCGCATTCTGGAAGCCGGCCGCCGCTTCACGCCCTACGAGGTCGCCCATCCCGATCACGCCTATGAAGAGCATGTGGTCATCAGGGCAAGCCACAGCATCGTGGATCTCTCCTATGAGACAAACGGCAACGAGCCGGAATACCGCAACATTTTCGAGGCGATCCCGGCCCGCGTGCCGCTGACGCCGCACCGGTCAACAAAACGCCCACGCATCGAGGGTACGCAGGTGGCGATCGTCGCCGGCCCTGAAGGTGAGGAAATCCATCCGGATCAATATGGCCGCATCAAGCTGTGGTTCCCATGGGACCGCAAGGCGAAGAAGGATGGCACGGATACGTGCTGGGTGCGGGTCAGCCAGGCATGGGGCGGCGGCACATGGGGTGCGCAGGTCATTCCGCGCATCGGCATGGAGGTGATGGTCGCCTTTATCGATGGCGACCCGGACAAACCGCTCGTCATCGGCGTGGTCAACAATCCGGCCAATTCCGTGCCTTACGACCTGCCCGCCAACAAGACGCGCATGGTGCTGCGCTCCAACAGTCACAAGGGTGACGGTTTCAACGAAATCACCTTCGAGGACGAGGCCGGCAAGGAGAACCAGTTCTTCCACGCCCAGAAGGACCAGACCACCCGGGTCTTGAACGACCGAACTAAGCGCATTGACCGGCACGAGGTCGCCTCGGTTGGCGGCAACCGCGCCGTTGAGGTCTCCGGTAACCAGAAACACGAGATCGGCGGCTCGGTAAACACCGTCGTTGGCGGCACGGGACCGATGGCGATGATGGCCATGGCAGGCGTGCAGGCTCTATCCGGACAGACGGCAGGGCTGCTTTCGCAGGCCGCCCAGATCGCCGGCGGTGGTGGCCCCGGTGTCGCGGCTTTTGCCACCACGCTGGCTTCATCCGCACTCGGCTTCCTCGGTGCGGGCGGTCTTTCCTCACGTGAGGGTGTCGTCTCCGGTCCAAGTCCCCGTGCGGATGCGGGCACGGCGCTTGCCGGTTCCGGTTCGGGCGTCGGTTCCGATGCGTCGGGCCTCTTTCCGCTGCCGGGCATCATGAACACGATCATCGGTTCGTTTCAGTCCACATCTGTTGGCATCGCAAAAACCGAGCAGGTCGGGGTCAGCAAGGTCACAAATGTCGGCCAGACGTCGATGGAAAATGTCGGCAAGGCGAAGAAACTCACTGTGGGAGAGGAATATGTCATCGAAGTCGGCAAGTCGTCCATGACGATGAAGAAGGACGGCACGATCATCATTAAGGGTGTGACGTTTCATTTCGAGGCTGAAGGTTCGTTTCAGCAGATCGGCAAAGTCATAGATCTCAACTGATCGGGTTCGTGGGAAAATGGTCAAGATCATCAACTACACGCCATTTGCGAACCTGCGGTTCTCCAACCGCAATGCGGCGGGTAAGGAATTCGGTGTGTTCATGGCAAAAACTGCCCTTGATATCGGCGCCGATGGCGAGTGCCGGTTCTCAAGCGAGCAGGAGCCGTTCGTCTTTACTGACACGTACCACGATGACCTCAATGTCTCTTCGGTGCGCTACCCGTCTGACTTCGTGCCCTACAAGCCGCATAGCGAGGTCATCGTTGACGCAACCGCCTACGCTCCAGATGGAAAGCCGGCAACCGAATGGCCTGTTTCCATCAAAATATCCGACGATCTGGGCGTTTTCGTCCATCATGAATTGATGGTCACCGGGCCGCGAGAGTGGACCCCGATCTGGCTGAAGGCATTGAGTGACGAGCAAAAGCCGGACTGGCGGAAATTCAAACCGTTTTTCCGAGGCTGGGCATTGTCTTCCCCGAGCCCGATCGAGAGTTTGCCGATCCGGTACGAGCATGCTTTCGGAGGCATGATCGATAAGGGTCTCGACGATGACGGCAATCCCATACTGGAAGCCTTCGAGTACAACCCGATCGGGCGCGGTCTGATTGATCGGGAGTTCACCGATCACACTCGGCCGGTCCATGCGCCGCAAATCTTGAGCCGGGGCGCAATCCTGTCGGATCCCTATGAACACTATGCGGTTGAAGGCCTCGGTCCCGTTCCGCCCGCATGGCTGCCGCGGCGTCCCTTGGGCGGAACCTATGACGAGCACTGGATCGAGCATGTCTGGCCCAATTGGGCGGCGGACTACGATTACCGTTTCCACAATTCCGCGCCTGCCGGCAGCCAGGGAGCCCGTTATCTGGAAGGCTCGGTTCGCATAAAATTGCAGAACCTCTTTCCCGACCGTCCCGACTTCAGCATCCGCTTGCCTGACGAGCAGCTGGTCGCGATGTCGCTGCGCGATGACGAGAGCGTTTTGCCGCTCAAGATGGTTCTCGATACCGTTTTTCTGGAGATCAGCGAGCGGGACCGGAACGATCCGCGGATCTATTGTATCTGGCGTACACCCTACGATATGGCCGCGACGGAGGGGCTTGCCCTTCTGCGCTGTAGCTCGCAGGAGCTGCGCCGGATCAACCCCGTTCTGGTGAACCCCGATGAGGTTGCATGCGACCCTGTGCTTCTCGATCCCGACCAGGATGAAGAGGAGGCCGCCTGATGGCAATTCCGATTTCCGCGCGTCGCGACGGCGCGAACATCATGCATTGCACCGGCCCTGATGTCTGCAAGACGCCCATCGGCTCCTCCATGGTGCCGGTACCCTACATGTCCATGGTGGCACTGGGGTCTTCCGTGCGCACGTCCCGGACGGTTCGTAATAACGGCAAGCAGGATTTTCAGTTGAATTCTCGCGCACTGGTCGTGACAGGGCATGAGCCTGGCGTCGGAAAGGGCGTCAAGGTCAGCGGCTACAAGTCTCATGCGCTGGCCAAAAAGGGTTCGAAAACGGTCTTTTCTGAAGGCTGGGCAGTTGTACGCGATTCCGATCCGGCCTGGATCAACAGGCCGGGACCGGGAGGCACCGAACCCCATCGTACCATCGGTGAAGAAAAGGTGCCGATCCTCCTGGCCGGCAGTGGTGGCACGCCGGGCAACAATCAGGCGCAGAACAAGCAGATCAATTCGCTGGTGAAAATATACAGCCTTAGCAAGGACGAGCGCCAGCAACTTCATCGTATCATCGGCGGGCAGGGTCTGGGCTATCAGGAAATCAAGCAAATTATTATAGAAGAGTTTGGGAAATGACATTTCAGGATGGCCTGCAAAATCTGATCGGCAAGCCTGTCGTTCAGTCAAAATATATTTACGGCAGCATTTTTCATCTGTTGTTCGCGGCCGATGGTGGCGAGGTGGAGCTCGTTTGCAACGGTTGCCAGTGGGTCGTCTTAAACGATGGCGGTGAGGTTCTACTACACGACGAAGCAGTGCTTTCCAGCGAGGCGCTGTCTGGGGTTTTCACCGGTCTACGACTTCGGTCACAGGAAGTTCTGCCCGCGAGCCTTAGCTTGCGGTTCGATGGCGCCGTTTTCCACGCCTTTATGACCGAGGAATACCATCTCGACATCCACGAGGGCGTCGCGCTTGGCTCGCCCGAATGGCGGCAGCTGCCAGAGGCGGCGCGCGATAGTTTCGTGATTGTCTCGCGCCCGCGGAAGACGGTGGGCTGGGAGTTTTCCGCCTATTCAAATCTGGCGGATGTCTCCTGGGGCGCGGCCTACCTGGCGATGCAGGAGGCCTCACATGGCGGGTGATGAAGAGGTCCATCAGCGCGATGGCGGACAGCCGCATGTCGCCCAGACGCCCGCCAATGCCGATGGGCGTGTGGTCGTAGGATCGGGCGCACCTCAACAGGATGCCGAGGCGCTTCGCCAGCAGATGATCGATGACCGCAAGCAGGAGCTGCGCGAGATCGATGAGGAGCTGAGCGCCCTGAACCGTGAGGTGGGTAGCAATCGTCCAAACGAGGAGCAGATCGAATACGGGACCAACCTGCAGGCCGACGCCTATATAGCGGCGACGGAACTCAACGCGCTGGAAAATCACTCCTACGCGGAATCCTTTGAGGATTTCATAGAGACCAATGGCAGCATGCAAGGGTCTCTTGATAACATGACGGGACCGCAGCGCCTTCATATGGCGCGCGGCCAGTCCGATGACTTCCTCGCACGGGCCTCCGGGTGGGATATAATAGAAGTAGGCCCGCAGGACTTGCTTGGCGGTCCCGGCGGATGGCTGGGCAGGCGAGGGAGAAAACTTTTCGGGCGTTGGCGAAGGCCGCGTGGCCGATTGGGAGGCAATCGTACTCGCGCACAGGAACGCGTGAGGGGACGCAGGCGCAAACGACGTGAACGCAAAGAGTGCCGGCTCGCCGGCAATCCGGCTTTTATGCCGACGGGAATTCCGGTCCATTACGATCCCGATTTCGCCATTCCCGGTTTGCTTAAACTTGCGATCACCAGCACCTGGTACGGCGATGTCGAGGCCAGCGGCCCGCTCGGACCCGGCCGACTGAGCGATATCGATGCGACCATAAGCAGGAACGAGGCCAAGGGTTTCACCCTGCTCGACGAAGACGGTTTCGCTGTCAATTTCAAGGCGCCGACGCCTATTCCCGATGGGTGGGAGGAGGGTGATACGGTCCGCAATACCAGTCTGATGCAGGGCCAAGGCCGCGTACTGATCCTCAAAGAAGATGCGCTGGAAACCCATTTTGCCAAAGGCAGGGACGGTATCTGGCGTATCGCGCAAATCAAGGACCGGCACGGAAATACGCTCCAGTTCGCGCGGGATGCCGTCGACAACCTTGTGTCGATCACGACTCCCGAAGGCCTGAAAATACTGTTTTCCTACACCGGCAGCTTGCGCACGCTGGCTGAACTTGAAGGTGTTGATGGCAGCCGCAAGACGGTCATGCGCTATCGCTATGATGATAAGCAGCGGATGGTGCTGGCGGAATGCCCCTATGGCGAACGTCATGAATTTGCCTATGACGACCGCGGCATGCTTTCCGAAGTCATCCGCAACGGCCATTATCACGCGAAGTTCGAGCATGACGAAAAGGGAAGGCGCACGCGAACGGAGAGCAACCAGGGCGTATCTGCGACTTTCCAATATGACGAGGTAAACAGGGTCACGACCTACTTGCCCGGCTCGGACAGGAGCCGCGCCATCCAGTTTCACTATGACGAAAATGGCGCCATCATCCGCGAAGTGAACGCGCTCGGCCATGAAAAACGCTTTGTAACGGACGAGGAAGGACGGATTGCAGCCGAGATCGACGGAGAGGGCAACGAGACCCGCTACGCCTATGACGCGGCCGGAAATGTGAAAAGCATTCGCGATCCCGTCGGTCGCTCGACCTATTATGGCTGGACGTCCGAAGGCGATATGGAACTCGTCATAGACAATGCTGGAAAAGCATGGGACTTCCACTACGACGATTTTGGCGCACTGAGCCTTGTCAAAAGCCCAACCGGGCATATCTCGGAAATCCGCAACAATGCGGCTGGGCTGCCAACCGGCGTCATTCGGCATGACGGACTGATTGCGCAGAACGCCTATGATGGCCACAACTGGCTCACCGAAACGCTGGACTTCCGCAATGCGCGCACGCGCTTCGAACGGGACAACTTCGGTCGCGTCATCCGGATGACTGAAGCAAACGGCGCGTCGACCACCTACGAATACGAGGACCAGTCAGGGCATAATTTCTTTCGCCCGACGCGTATTATCCGACCGGATGGCGCTGTGTTCAGCAGCTATACCTCAGAGCACGGGCGCCTTCTGGAAACCGTGGATGGAGAGGGGCGCAGAAGCCGCTACGAATATGACGGACTTGGCAATCTTGTCCTGTCGATCACCCCCATGGGTGGGCGCATCGGATTTCACTACGACGACGAACTCAATCTGATGAAGGTGGTCAACGAGGCTGGACGGGAATGGACCTTCGTTCGCGACGCTGGCGGACGTATCGTCCAGGAAACCGATTTTAGCGGGCGAACAACCGATTACGTGCTCGACAGAGCGGACAGAGTGGTCGAGGCGAAGCAGCCGGATGGCAGGCTCGTCGCCTATGGGCGGGACCCGTCGGGAAGCATTGTCAGCCGCTCTGCCTTTTTGCCGGGGGAAACCGAAGCGCTGCAGCGCGAAACATTTGCTTATGACGATGTTGGAAGATTGAATTTCGCAAGCAATGCCCATGTCACGGTTTCACTGGAATATGATGCAGCCGGCCAGCCGGTTTCGGAAACGACAAACGGGATCCGCATCGAAAGCGAGTATGATTGTTGTGGCAATCGGGTGAAACGCCGTATAGGCGATCAGGTGGTCACCTATGATTACGACCCGCTCGGCGCCCTGACCGGCGTATCTCTCGGTGAACTTCCTGTTTTGAATGTCACACGGGACCGATTGGGGCAGCCCGTCCGCCGCACGGCGCCGGATGGCTTCGTTACCGAATTTGTCCATGACCCCGTAGGCCAGCTCGTCCGCCAGACGGTGTCAAGCCGCGTGCGGGCCACCGGGCAGCAGTCGGCTCTGCTGCCCGAAATCTGGTCGCGGCAGTTCGAATGGGACCGCTCCGCAGCACCGACCATGGTGGCCGATCCACTTTGGGGCGCCAGTTGTTATGAAATGGATGGCAACGGACAGGTCACCGCTGCGTGGCACGGAGGGCCTAGTCCTGGGGCGCCTGTTCTTGCGACTGTTCCGGCCGATGCCATTGCCGGGATCGGGGGCGACAGCCGCGAGGTGGAGCGTTTCGACTACGCGCCGACCCAGGATATTGCCGCGTCGGAAACGGCCCTTCCCGACCACCCGCTCGGTCGCCCGCTTCGGCAATGGTCACATGCCGCGGGCGGTGAGGTGCTGGAGGCCTTTGGCCCGCACGGCGAGCAGATAAGCTACGAGTATGATGCTGCCGGTCGTGTCTGCTACCGACACGTGGATCGCAACGGGTTTCGTCGGCAGAGCTTCCATTACCTTTGGGATGGTTTCGATCAGCTGGTCGGGGTGGAATGCCCGGATGGGTCGGCTTGGCGGTACTCCTACGATCCGTTCGGACGCCGGATCGAAAAGCGGCAGGTTCGGGCAGGAAGGCGACAGGGCAGGGATAGCGATGCCACTCTTTCAGTGCACCGGTTCCTTTGGGATGGCGACGTCCCAGCGGCGGAATATCGGATAGCGGATGATCCGGAAGACAGGCAGTCTTTCGTTTGGTGGCATTTTGAGCCCAACAGCTTTGTGCCAATGCTGAGGGTCGACATCGATTCTTCCGGCGAGCAACGTATTCTCCATGTCGTGACCGACCATCTTGGTGCGCCGAGAGAGCTGGTGAGGCCATCAGGCGAAATCGTCTGGTCCTCCTCCTACAGGCTGTGGGGTGGAATGCGGGGCGTGTGGACGGCGGCCAACGACAATCGTGGCGCTGTTTCTGGCGGTTTCGCATCGCAGGGTTTCAGATCGATTCAGGCCTCGCTTGTCAGCGTTGCTGATGCTGCGCCGGTGGGCGACGACCAACCCGGGATAAACGCACACGCGGCGGTGGTTGATGCTGATCTATGCCCCATCCGGTTTCTGGGCCAATGGGAAGACGCCGAGTCTGGCCTTTGTTACAACCGCTTCAGGACATATGACCCGTCGACAGGCCAATATTTGAGCCCCGATCCCATAGGGCTTCTCGGGGGGCTGCGCACCCATGGTTATGTCGAGATTCCGACATGGTGGGCGGATCCACTCGGCCTTTATGGGGTATATGTCTTCCAGATGAAGCCAGGCAAGCGGTGTTATGTGGGCAAGGGTGAGCCGACGCGCATGGCGGAATCAATGCGTTATCGAACCGGGTCGAGCACGAGAGAGCAAGGTCGTAACCGATGCCCGCGCCGTCTTTATACCAATACCGATGCAGATGCGGCGGCGGCGGGTATGAACCCAAGAGACTATGGCGCGTTGGTCGAGAACCGGCTCTTGTCCCAATCCGGATTTAATGCGGTGGCCGACAGCAACTGGGCCAATGTGAAACTTGACGGGCAATCGGTGTTTAACCGTGCTACACCGGCCCAAAGAGCGGCTGCAACGTTGACTGCAACGAGAATAAGAACCGCGTTCGGTCGATGCTGAGTATCGAAACAACAATCAGGCGTTCTGTGCTGCCGATGGATAATGGAGAAGTTAAGTGTCCGAGATCGTTTTGGAAATAGATGAAAGAACGATGGAAAACCTGATGACAGGGCCATACGTCTTCATCGAGGAGACGCGATCCCCAGCATTTCAGAAGATAGCCTATTTCAACAAGGCCGCCTTCACTGCGTATTCGCGCCTCATCGACGAACATGGCTGCACCGGATTTTCGATCGAGGTTGAAGATGTCGCCGAGAACGAGCTGCAGGACTATTTCTCTCCCGATTTCAGCGGCATCCGCAAGAAGGATGATATCATTGAGATCGGAATAGTCGGGTCTGGCGCCTTCTCCGAGGATTTCGACCTCGACGTCTTCAAAAAATTCCCGAACATCAGGAAAATTACAACGCACGGCATTTCTTTCCGGGCGAGACTGCCTGAGCTTTTTCCGAAGCTCGAGACCTGGCTCAATCTCGACTGGAAGACTAACAAGGTCGAGAATCTCGGAAACGGATGGCCGGATTTGAAAAATCTCGCGCTTCACGGGTTCAGCGGATCGCTTGCACTTTTCGAAAAGTCACCGATTAGAAAACTCTTTCTGATCTCATCGACTATCAAAGATATTGACGACATTCTGCGCTTTAAGGATCTTGAAGTCCTGCAACTTGTTTCCAGCAGAATTACCGGTGACGTGTCACGCTTGTCGGAACTTACCAAACTGCGATCACTGCGTTTCGAGGGTAAGAACAAGCTTGAAGGCTGGGATAAGCTGGCGAGCAGGTCGCTCGAAAACCTTGAGGCGTCGCATTATCCCTGCAAATTTCCGCGCGACAATTTCCCGAAGCTTGAGAATTATGTCATCAACGCCTATCGCGCTCGGGATCCGTTCTATGAAGAAGGCGGAGATCACGACGCCCTCGGCGACGAATTCGCTGCCTTATGACCGTTCTTCGTGTCGCGACCTCCGCCGCGGGCTATGGATTTGGTTGCCTCAGGATCATGAATACTTCGTTGTCTTCATGAGGTCATCCGGTCTGGATGATAGAATGTAGCGGAATATTTCGCTGCAGCCTCGCCGATCATCTGGCCAGCAAGTGCCTTGCCACAAGCCATGCGCTGAAGGGAGGGTTCGCCACCCGAACGAAACGTCTGGTCGACACTCAGGCCCCTCATCCCCGGAGATCATTTCCGCCGATAAAACTTAGTTGATATGCTAAGTTTTCCCTTGCTCAGTCACGATGAAGCATGATAGTTAGCAACATGACTAAGCATCATCGTGAATTGTCACTGATCTTCCAGGCTCTGGCCGATCCGACGCGACGGGCGATTCTGGCGCGCCTCGGCGGCGGGCCGGCACCGGTCATGGAACTGTCCGCTCCCACGGGGCTGCGTCTGCCCACGGTTATGCGGCACCTTTCCGTGCTGGAGGAGGCGGGGCTGATCATCACGTCCAAGGATGGGCGGGTGCGCACCTGCGCCATCGTGCCTGAAGCGCTGGAGCCGGTAAGGACATGGCTCGATGAGCAGCGGGCCGTGTGGGAGAGCCGGCTTGACCGGTTGGAGGCATTTGCAATGCAGGCCATGAAGGAGGATTCCGAATGACAACGAAACCGGGTCAACAAAACGCACACGCTGAACCGCATCAGCCACAAGACCGTTTTGCAACGCTCAGCTTCGAACGGGAAATTGCCGTTCCGCTATCGGCGCTCTGGCAGGTCTGGCTGTCACCCGCCGCCCGGGCGGTGTGGGCTTCTCCCTCACCCTCGGTCACCGTGGAGTTCCTGGAGGCGGACAGCAGGCTGGGCGGCCGCGAAGTGTCGCTCTGCAAGGTCGCCGGCCAGCCGGATATTCGCTGTGAGTGCGGCTGGCTGGAGCTGCAGCCAACCCGCCGCAGCGTGAATTACGAGGTGGTCTCATCCGGCGGTGTGACGAAGTCGGCAGCGCTGGTAACTGCCGATTTTCAGTCTGCGGAAGAGCGGAGCCGCTTGACCGTGACGGTGCAACTTTCCTCTCTGGCCAAGGATATGCGCGATGGTTATCAAGAAGGTTTCGGTGCGGGTCTCAATAATCTGGCCAGCGTGGCCGGGCGCACCATGGTGCTGGAACGAACGATAAGGTGCCGCGAAACATCGTCTGGAAAGCCTGGATGAACGAGAAGACGCTGCCGCAATGGTGGGGCCCTGAAGGGTTTTCCTGCCGCACGAAGAGGATTGATCTGCGGACCGGCGGCGAATGGGTCTTCGACATGATCGGCCCTGACGGCACAGTCTTCCCGAACCATCATCGTTATGTCGAGGTCCGGCCTGAAGAGCGGCTCGCCTATACGCTGCTATGGGGCGAAAACGGGCCGAAACATGCCGACGCCTGGGCCTCCTTCGGAGATCAGGATGGCGCGACGAAAGTTGTGCTGGGCATGGTGTTCAGCACGGAAGCCGAGTTCCAGCAAGCGAAGGGTTTCGGTGCCGTGGAACTGGGTCAACAAACGCTGGGCAAACTGGAGCGCTTTGCCAAGGCGCTATAGACGCGCTGAGCCGCCAGTTCCCTGTGTAGAGGTCTCGTACTGGCCTCGTGTCCGGAGCGGCAATTACTCTTCAAGGCCGCTCTGCGCCTGCGAGATCGTCTTGCAGGTCCCGCCATGCTACAGCGATTTGATCCCTTGCTGCGCTATTGTCCTTGTTCAAATAACATGGTCGATTCCCGACCCGGCGGTGACAAACAATAAGGGTAACTGCCGAGTGCCTTCCTTCCATTCAGAAGCTTGATAATGGCGATCTTGGCATGATGAGTATCCTGCAAGACGGAGCTCCCTGTTGGCTTGCAGTTCTAAGGTTTTTCAGTTTGTAAGCTGTTGTGACTTTCGCAATGCGGCCAAATTCCAAAACGGCATTAACTCGTTCACTAGATGCAGCCTAGGGTTTAATTGGCTTGCTCGCGAATCATTTCTGAGTTACCGAGGAGTTATTAGGAGCGGTTTGGGGCGTAAGGTGATTTGCAGGCTAACTTGCAATAGCATGTGGGGTTTGTAACTTTACCCGCGATGAAACATATCGAGCCGTAAGCTGCATAATTCCGGAACATTGAATGCTCTGTAAAGTCGATAAACTGCCGCACGAAGAAATGGCCTTTGCAAAGGAAGATAGCGTCATCTCTGACAACGAGCTTGGTGGTGCGCGATTTATGGGCGGTGATGTTCTCGAGCAACTTCGGCGTATCGAGCCTGCTACCTGTGCCTTGGTCATCTCCTCACCGCCATACAATATAGGAAAGCCCTATGAACGAGAGGATGAGCGCTCTTACGACGAATACCTAGCCTGGCAAAGGCAAGTCATTGAGACCATGCTGCCCGCCCTCACTGAGAATGCTTCTGTTTGTTGGCAAGTCGGCACCTACATAACTGGTGGGGAGTTATACCCGCTCGATGTGCCCTTCATTGAAATTTTTCGCAATTTGGGATTTCGTCTACGCAATCGTATTATTTGGCGTTACAACTTCGGTTACAATGCTGACAAACGCTTCTCCGGTCGTTACGAGACTGTTTTATGGTTCAGTAGAACAGACACCTATACATTTAATTTAGATCCCGTCCGCATTCCCCAGCTTTACCCCGGCAAGCGCCATAGCGCTTCGAAAGGGGAAAAAGCCGGGAAACCTAGCGGCAATCCCTTGGGAAAGAACCCTTCAGATTACTGGGAGTTTTCGGCTGTTGAAGATTTTCAGAATAACCCGGTTTGGGATGTGCCCAACGTCAAGGCGAGGCACCCCGAGCATACTGAGCATCCCTGTCAGTTTCCAGTGGAACTTGCGGAGCGTTGTGTTCTGGCACTCAGCAAAGCTGGAGACACTGTACTAGATCCCTTTATTGGAACCGGTGCAACCGCTATTGCTGCAATTAAACATGGCCGACACGCAATCGGCATTGACCGTTATTTACCCTATCTCGCGATTGCCGAGGAACGCATCACTAAATATGCGACGGGCGATCTACCATTAAGACCATTGGGCAAACCCGTTCGCCGTCCCCGGTCTACGGAAAGCGTTGCTCAGGTTCCCATCGAATGGCGACAAGACCAAGTGGGGTCTGAAACGGGGGCTGCTGGAGGCGAAAATGGCGAGGGCTAAAGGTAAGGTCGCTAAATCCAAGAAGAAGGTTTTGAGTCCTGAGGAACGTGCTAAGCGAAACTTGCAGATGCGTCATCGGCGAGATGTCCGAGAGATATTCTCCGCAGCCGGGTTTCATCGTGCTGAGGGTGCGTCTGATAAAGAGTTTACTTACGGTGGGGTAACTTCAGATTTTGACGATGTCTTTGTTTTGGAGAACGTTGTTGTCTTCGCCGAGTACACTACTGCAAACGACGTTTCTGAGCATGCTAAGAAAAAGTACCTAATGTACGACCGCATCAAGAAAAACGATGCGGAGTTCATTCAGTTTGCGCGAGGCGCGCCACTTAATTTGAATGGGTCTTTAGGCGCTAAGTATAGTGATAATCAAATTCGGGTGGTATTACTGTATTGCTCTTTAAATTCCGTCCAATCGCAGTTAAAGGATCAGATTAACCACGCTCTATTTATGGACTACAGCATAGTACGTTACTTTAAACTTTTAACGAAGACAGTGCGCCGGTCCGCTCAGCATGAACTATTGGCTTTTCTCGATATCGAATATAAGTTTTTTGCCGATAGGGCGCTCAATACGAATTCCTCATCGCGAGACCCGTTCAACGGATCAGTTCTCCCTGAGCATCACTCTAAATTTCCGAAAGGATATAAAGTCGTTTCCTTCTACATTCAACCATCAGCCTTATTATCGCGGGCCTATGTGCTTCGCAGGGATGGGTGGAGGGATCGTAGCGGCCTGTATCAGCGGATGATCTTGCGGAGTAAGTTGGACTCCATTCGAAAGTATCTTGTTGATCAGAAGCGGGTGTTTGTGAACAACATCATCGTTACTCTTCCAGCCGGTACAAAAATCCTCGATTCTAACGATAATACGATCGATACGACAAATATTCACTCTACACAGCCGGCTGTAATATCCATTCCTAGCGAATTCAATTCGGTAGGGGTTATCGACGGTCAGCATCGTGTTTTTTCTTACTATGAAGGTGGAGCTAACGAGAACGTTATCGGTGCCTTGCGTTCACAACAAAATCTCTTGGTAACCGGCATCATATATCCAGACAACGTCAAGGATCCAGAAAAGACCCGTTTTGAGGCCGGGCTGTTTCTGGAAATTAATTCGACGCAGTCAAATGCAAAGTCCGAACTCAAACAGGCTATCAATCAACTTATCAGACCTTTCCTCGCGGATTCTATCGCCAGAGATGTTTTGGATAAATTGAACGATGGCCAAGGCGTTCTAGCTGGCAAATTTTCCCAAAGCTTTTTTGATGGTGGCGGTCTGCGCACAACTTCTGTGGTCAGCTACGGTCTTCGGCCACTTGTCAGACCTAGCGCTCCTGGACCTCTTTTTGCGCGTTGGATGGATTCTGAAAAAGATACCTTTGTTAGCTTAGAGGATGATGATGCGCGCAAGCGATACGTCCACTATTGCTCGAGCGAGATTGCGCTATTTTTTGCAGCTGCGAAATCGCGTTTGCCTGCGGACAGGTGGACCACCTCTCGAACTGTACACGATCGCCTTCTTACACCGACAGTCGTTAACGGTCTCATCGGAGCCTTGAGACAGGTTTTGGATGCTGGGGTGGAAATGACATTTCAGAATCTGCATGATCGTCTGTCCGGTTTGGAGTCTTTCCCGTTTGAGAATTATCGGTCGAGCCAATATACCGTGATGTCAACTGCGATATTCAAGACTTACTTCTCCGGTTGAGTATCGTTCATAAACCCTTCCAATGAGCTTTGTGAGTATCTTCTTTTATAAGAGGCGTACTTATGATTGCGAATGATGTTTAAGTAATTTTTTCTTTTTTCATGATTGCTATTTTTAGCCGCACATTTTTCGTGTGAAAAAATATGTATTTTCAATACGTTGGCCCCGTCTCTTTTTCCTTGTCCGATTTTTTTGTTGTTCGATTATCCCCGCTTTGATTGCATGACTTATACTGCTCCTGTTTCGTGATGAAGCCAGGAACATCTTGGTTTTCTCGCTGAACCAGCGCGGTTGTGAGAGGGGACGTCATTCTCATACTTCGTGCCTGATAATGAAAATCCTCTGGCAATGATAGGGGGAGAGATAATGGGTTTGTGGTGGCTCTTCTATTTCTCTGAATTTCATTGGTTGGCGGGTGGCTTTGCTAGGCGTAAACCAAAATACTGATGCGGGGCGCTGATAAGTGTCTTTTATTTCCATAGGCGGCAATTTTCAGTGCCCCGTTGCAATGCCCATCGAGCTGAACGGTTGATGGGCAAATGAAATGAAGCTCATAACACGGTCGCAACTGCGTCGCGTGATAGGAAAGGTGTGTTCTTCAATGGGTCTCTATGAGATGTACGTCCTTGCAGCTCGTGCAGATACAGCCCTGATGAGGCGAGAGGTGGAGAAGATTGTGAATCGTCGGCGCAAGAAGCAATATTTACACAACCAGAAGAAGAATTTGAATTTGGAAGCCGAGATGAAGACGGGAGCACCCCTTCGACCTGGGAGGATTCCATAAACATATATTTATATAGATGCATACGCATAAACATATAAAACATATGCTTTATTGAATTATATATGAACATTTGTGGCGGATGGAAAATCCATGGCCAGAATCCTGCTTTTACGACTTGCAATTTGCGGATTGCGGGACGATAACGCGTAAATATATGATTTTTATGTTGAAATTACTGGATTGACTGGAGAATGATTA